>NZ_JBHXOX010000007.1:0-304236 GCF_042718795.1 Streptomyces cyaneofuscatus | reverse complement strand
GCCCGCTCCGTCCCGTGCCTGACCACCGTCCAGGCACTCGCCGCGGCCGTCCAGGGCATCGACGCCCTCAACGGCGGCGACGTCGGCGTCCGCTCCCTCCAGGAACACGCCGAACAGCTCACCGCGATGGTTCTTCGGGATCAGCTCGAACCGGCGGGCATCGAGGTGTCCAGCGCGACCGAGACGGCCAGCAGGGCGAGGGCCGTTCCCATCATGTAGCGCTGCACCTTGAGCCAGGACGGGCGGCGGGCGAGGAACACGGCGATGGATCCGGCGGCCAGGACGATGCTCAGGTTGATGGTGAGGGCCACCACGATCTGGACGGAGCCGAGCACGAACCCCTGGAACAGCACATGTCCCGAGTCCAGGTTGATGAACTGAGGGATGAGGGAGAGGTACATGATGGCGATCTTCGGGTTGAGCAGGTTCGTCATCAGCCCCATCGTGAACAGCTTGCGCGGCGAGTCGTGCGGCATCTCCTGGGGGGCGAAGACGGAGACGCCCCCGGGCCTCAGGGCGGTCCAGGCGAGGTAGGCAAGGTACGCCGCCCCGGCCAGCTTCACCGCGATGTACAGCTCGGGTACCGCTATGAACACCACCGACAGGCCGAGGTTCGTGGCCAGCAGGTAGACCAGGAACCCCACCGCGACACCGCCGAGGGAGACCACGCCGGCGCGCCGGCCCTGGGTGATGCTCCGGGAGACGAGATAGATCATGTTCGGGCCGGGGGTGAGCACCATCCCCAGGGCGACCA
Source organism: Streptomyces cyaneofuscatus (assembly GCF_042718795.1). Lineage (GTDB taxonomy): Bacteria > Actinomycetota > Actinomycetes > Streptomycetales > Streptomycetaceae > Streptomyces > Streptomyces cyaneofuscatus_A. The sequence goes on along the minus strand of NZ_JBHXOX010000007.1, from coordinate 303,482 downwards.
TCGCGACCCCCAGTACTCCGGTCAGCTCAACCATTTGCTGCGCGCCGCCTTCTGTTCGTGGTCTGTTCCTCGGCCGGTCGGCCGGTCGACCGATCGGTTCCTTTGCCGCTCCGTGTATTTACGGGCTCCTGAAGGAGTCCTGTCTCGGAGCAATTCGAGTGTAAGGTCAATTCTTTCCTCGGTTCAATACGGAATATTGAACTCGGTGCAATAATGTGCTTCGATGCCACTGGGCGTGTCGACGAGCGATGAACGACGAGTGATGAGCGATGGCTGACGAGCGATGACTGATGAGTGCGGAAGGTGAGGCCCGTGAAGGACTACCGGAGCGTCGCCGACGCGGTGGCCGCGGAGATCAGGGCGGGCCGGCTCAGGGCGGGTGAACGGCTGCCCACCCAAAGGGAATTCGCCCGGCAGTACGGCATCGCCAATTCCACGGCCACCCGCGTCTATCAGGAGCTCGCGCGCCGGGGTTTCACCGAGGGCCATGTGGGGCGCGGAACTTTCGTGCGCGACGCTTCAGGCGCGGCGGCCCCTGTCCCCGCGCTGTCCGAACCCGCCGACAGCCGGGTCGACTTGGAGCTGAACTACCCCGTGGTGCCCGAGCAGGCCGAGCTGCTCGCCGCCGGTCTGGGGAAGCTGCTGAGCCCGGGCCGGCTGGAGCCGGTGCTGCGCCCGGTCGGCGCGGCCGGTACCCGCGCCGCCCGCGATGGGGCGGCGGACCTCCTCGCACGGGGCGGCTGGCGCCCCGATCCGGCGCGGATCCTGTTCGCCGGGAGCGGCCGGCAGGCGATCTCGGCGGTCGTCGCGGCGGTGACCCGGCCGGGCGCACGGCTGGGCGTCGAGGAGCTGACGTACCCGGTGCTCAAGGCGATCGCCACCCGGCTCGGTGTCACCCTCGTGCCGCTCGCCATGGACGAGGCCGGGCTCATCCCCGAGGCGGTGGAGGAGGCGCACCGGGCCGGGCCGCTGCACGCCGTCTACGTCCAGCCCGTCCTGCACAATCCGCTGTCGCTGACCATGCCCGCAGACCGGCTGGACCGCCTGGCCGATGTGCTGCTGACCTGCGGGATCCATGCGATCGAGGACGCCGTCTGGGCCTTCCTCCGGGACGACCTGCCGCCCCTCGCGTCACGTGCGCCCGAGCGGACGGTCCTCGTCGACAGCCTGTCCAAGCGGCTGTCCCCGGGGCTCTCCCTCGGCTTCGCGGTGGCCCCCGCCGCCGTGTCGGGCGGGGTCGCGGCCGCTCTGCGCTCGGGGGGCTGGACGCCCATGGGTTTCCCGCTGGAGGCGATGGCCCAGTGGCAGGCGGACGGCGTCGTGGAAACGCTCGTACGGGCCAAGCAGCGGCAGGCCGTGGAGCGGCAGGAGATCGCGCAGCGCCATCTCGGGGACTTCGTGACCCGTAGCGCGCCGGGGTCGTACTACCGCTGGTGGGAGCTGCCGCGTCCGTGGCGCGCCGACACCTTCGTGGCCGCCGCGGCGCGGCACGGCATCGCGGTCACCCCGGCAGCCGCGTTCTCCGTCGGCCGGCACCGTGGCTCGCACGCGATCCGGCTCGGTCTCGCCTCGCCCGACGAGGAGACCCTCTCCCGGGCCCTCGCGACCCTGGCCGACCTGGCCAGGTCGGCCCCGGACGATCTCGCCCAGGACTGAGGGGGCGGGGAGGGGCGGAGCGGGAGGGGCAGGGCGAAGGCCGATCGTCTCAAAATATGAGACGATCCCCGTCAATTTCAAGGCGAAATCGGCCGAATAGCGAATGACGCTGTTTGTGCCGTTCGTGCATCAGCCCCAGGCCGAGTCTTTTCGTGCCCGTTTTGCGTGGCGCGTGCGCTCTGAAAAGCAAGTATGCGCAGCGCTGACGGTCCGATACATACCATCACCTTATCGATGTGATTGTTTCCATGTTTCACGGAGGGTGTTTCCCGTTTGTGAAAATTTCCCGGGCGAGTTGCTGTGGATAGCCCGGGAGGCGGTATCTTTCTTGCTTTCTTTCGGGCGCATTTTTTGCGTCACGGCCATCCTTATGCATATTCAGGCGACGGTGCGAGCCTGCCTGTCGTCCCGACCACGAATTGCGGCAACACGAAGGATGAGCAGATGGCGTCAGAACCTGACAAAGCATCACTTAGCGAGGTGCGCCTGAGCGAGGAGGTGCTACGGCGCTACCGCGAGGCGCTGGAGGCGGGGACGATATCCGGTGATGTGCCCGGGTCCCTCGTACGCTCCGGTCTGCTCAGGCCGCTGCCCGGCCGGCGGGACGTGTACGTGCCCGTCCCCCCGGGAATCGCCGAATCGCTGCTTGCGCGCCATGTCGAGCGCGACATAGAGGAGCGCCGGAAATCCCTGGAAGTTTTGCATTCATCTTTTCTCGCCGCGGAGGCCGTCTACCGAAAGGCCCAGCGCCGGGCCGAGCCGCCCCTCGAGTCCCTGAACGGCGAAGAGGTGATCGGTGAGGCCCTGCGGAAGGCCGTCGGGTCCTGCAAGGAGGAGCTGCTGACCGCGCAGCCCGGCGGCGGCCGCCCGCCCGCGCTCCTCGCCGAGGCCTTGCCCCGCGATCTCGCGCTGCTGCGGAAGGGTGTCCGGCAGCGCACCCTCTACCAGCACAGCGTCCGGTCGCACGCGCCCACCCTCGCCTACATCGAACAGGTCCTCGCCGAGGGCGCCCGGGTCCGTACCGTGGATGAGGTTTTCGAGCGGGTCATCATCTGCGACCGCTCCGTCGCCTTCATCCCGGGTACCGCGGAGCGCAAGAGCACCGCGCTGGCGCTTCGCCACCCCGGGGTGGTCGAGTTCCTGGCCAAGATGTTCGACCACGCGTGGGAGCGCGCCGAGCCGGTCACCATCACCGTCGAACGCCACCGCCCCGACCTGCTCACCAGCTCCGTCCGCAGGACCGTGCTCCGCATGGTCGTCACCGGCCACACCGACGAATCCATCGCGTCGCGGCTGGGCATGAGCGCCCGCACCGTGTCCACCCACATCCGCAAGGTCTCCGAAGCGCTGGGCAGCCGCAGCAGGGCGGAGCTGGGCTACCTCCTCTCGCAGCGACGGCTGCTCGAACAGGGCAGCGCCCTCCCCGGGGAAGCGCCCGGCTCCCCGGCCCGTCAACGCCGACAGGCCACGCGGGAGTCCTGCGGCTGATGTCAACGCGGCTGTCGGCTGCGGGCGTTCACCTCGGCGAGCTGGGCGCTCAGCTGTTCGGCACGGCTGAGCGGCCGTACGTTCGCGGGGTCCGCCTCCCAGGGGCGCCCGCCCCCGAGCGGGCCGAGCCGGACGAGGGCGCCCCGGTGGCCGAGCACCACCCCCACCCGGTCGCACCCGGCGTCATGGACGGCCGCCCCGACACCGGGGCCACCGCCCTCCGTCACCTGGCCGGCCCGTTCGTGATGGCGGCCGCCAACGCGTGGGCCACGGGGGCGGAGCAGACCCCGAGGTGGACGAGGGCGTAACGGATCTCACCCGCGCGCTCCGAGGTGGCGCCCTTGCCATCCGGCCCGGCGTCCGGGCCGCTCTCGCCGTCCTCCCCGTCCTCGCGCACGGTATCGGCCCACGGCGTACGGACATCCATGGCCGGAAGCTGGATACCGGCCCCGGTGAGGGCGGTGGCCAGCGCGTCCCGCGCATCCATCGCTTCCTTCACCTTGGCGGCAACGGAGTTGAACGCGACGCTCGGCGGCGTACGTCGGGGGAGAGGCGGCTTGGACGACATGGCGTCCTCCTTCGGCTGATGTTGCACGGAACCGGCGCCCCGGCCACCCGGACTGAACTACCGTGCGTGAGGGACTCATTACGAGAATGGCCTGGCCGGGAGTGCGGTCCCGCCCCATTCCGGTGCAGCTTCCCGGCCCGGAGATCCACGTTCCACACGTTCCACGGAGGACGCGATGCCGACGAGGCGAGCGGTCACGGGCCGCAGCAGGGAACCACGCGCACGCTTCGCGGAGGAGCTACGGCTCCTGCGCACGGCACGCGGTCACAGTCTGCGGGAGCTTGGCGAACGGCTGGGCTGGGATTGGTCGCTGTTCGGCAAGATGGAGAAGGGCGAGACGGTCGGCGGCCCGGAGGTGGTCCAGGCGCTGGACGTCCATTACGGGACGCCGGGGCTGCTGCTGGCCCTCTGGGAGCTGGCCGTCAGCGACAAGACGCAGTTCAAGGAGCGGTACCGGCGGTACATGGCGCTGGAGGCCGACGCGGTGAGCCTGTGGCACTTCGCGGTGAGCGTGCTGCCGGGGTTGTTGCAGACACCGGCGTACGCGCGGGAGCTGCTGGCGGCCGGTGGGCTCAAGGGGGAAGCGCTGGACCAGCAGGTCGAGGCGCGGATGGGGCGGCGAAGCCTGCTGACGGGGGAGGGGGCTCCGCCGTTCCGGACGATTCTGTCGGAGGCGACCTTGCGGACGGCTCTGCGGGATGCAGGGGAGTGGCGGAAGCAACTGGAGCACCTGGTGGAGATGTCCGAGCGTCCGAACCTGACGCTTCAAGTCCTGCCGCAGAAAGCCGGGTTGCACGGCTTGTCGAGCACGGATGTCTGGTTCCTTCGGCTGCCGGATGCTCGTACGGTGGCCTACACGGAAAACGGATACGGAGGCGACCTCATCGAGGAGAACGCCGCAGTTGAGCGTGTGCAGCGTGTGTACGATGCGACACGTGACCTGGCGCTTTCCCCGGCTGAGTCGCGAATCTTCGTTCTACGCGTGTTGGAGGAGCTGTCGTGGGATCCATCGACCTGACCGCCGCGGCTTGGCGCAAGAGCAGCTATAGCAACCAGGACGGCGGTGCGTGCCTTGAGATCGCCGACGACTTCGCCCCCGTCGTCCCGGTCCGAGACAGCAAGAACCCCCGCGGCCCGGTTCTCACGTTCGCGGCCGCCGGCTGGTCGTCGTTCGTCGCCGCTGTGAAGGGCGACGACCTGAGCGCCTGATCCGACGCCGGTACGAGATGGCCCCCGCTGACACGTTCAGCGGGGGCCATCGTCGTACTCCCGCCGAGCTGAAAGTCGCGCCGGGCGCCTTCTCAAATGTAGTGCTGTGTGAAATTGTACTGTCGCACAGTACCTTGCGTGTCCATGCCAAACGTGCGGATGTGCAGGGTCCCGCTCCGCCATCCCCATCCCCACCCACCCTCACCCCCCACACCCGTCCTGGGTGAGCCTGAAGAGGAGGCCGCTGGTGAGACCAGCATCGATGCGCAGACGCGCCGCGACCTTAGCCGCGTTGGCGCTCTGCATGTGCCTGGGTACGACCTCGTTCGCCGCCCCGTCGTTCGCATCCGCTCCGCAGTCCCCGCAATCCTCACAGTCCCCGCAGGTCCCGGCGGATGCCACGGCCCCGGCGGCCGCCGACGGTGCGCCCGAACCCGACCACGTACGTGCCTCGGCCCTGCCCGTCGACGAGCGGGGTCCGGCCCCGGCGTCCGACGCCGCACGCAAGCAGGACTACGACGAGCGTGCCGAGGGCCCCGGCTCCGCCCCTGCCGCCGCCTGTGATCCGGCGGACTTCACCTCGCGTACCGGCAGCGCCCTGGTCCAGCAGATCAAGGCCTCCGACGCGGCGTGCGTCAACACGCTGTTCGGTCTCACCGGCGAGAACGCGCGCCTCGCCTTCCGGGAGGCGCAGATGGTGACGGTGGCGTCCGCGCTGCGCGACGCCTCGGCCACCTATCCGGGCAACGGCACCACCGGCGTACCGCAGTTGGTGCTCTACCTGCGGGCCGGGTACTACGTGCAGTGGTACAACGAGCCGGCCGTCGGCCCGTACGGACCGGCGCTCACCACCGCGATACGGTCCGGGCTCGACGCCTTCTTCGCCTCCCCGCGCTCGCGTGACGTCACCGACGCCAACGGCGAGGCGCTCTCCGAAGCGGTCGTCCTCATCGACAGCTCCCAGGAGAACGCCCGCTACCTCCCCGTCGTCAACCGCCTGCTCGCCGGCTACGACACCTCGTACAACGCGCTGTGGAACATGCGGGCCGCTGTCAACAACACCTTCACCGTGCTCTTCCGGGGCCACCAACTCCCGGCGTTCGTCGCGGCCGTCACAGCGAACCGGTCCACCGCCGACACGGTCCACTCCTTCGCCTCCCGTAACCTCGCCCTGCTCGGCACCGACCACGCGTTCCTCGTCACCAACGCGGGCCGCGAACTCGCCCGGTTCCTGTCGTACGAGGCGCTCCGCGCCGGGGTGCGCCCGCAGGTGAAGGGGCTTCTCGACCGGACCTCCATCACCGGGGTGACCGCGCCCCTGTGGGTGGGCCTGGCCGAGGCGGCCAACTACTACGACGCGGCCAACTGCGCCTACTTCGCGACCTGCGACCTGCCCGGCCGCCTCGACAGGGCCGCTCTGCCGGTCCGGCACGACTGCAGCGGCAGCCTGCGCATCCGGGCCCAGGAGATGTCCGCCGCCCAACTCGCCTCCACCTGCGCCAGCTTGGCCGGCCAGGACGCCTACTTCCACGGCATCGCCCGTGACGACGGGCCGGTGGCCGGTGACCTCAACGCCCGGCTCGAAGTCGTCGTCTACAACTCCAGTGACGACTACGGGACGTACGCGGGCGCCATGTTCGGCATCGACACGAACAACGGCGGCATGTACCTGGAGGGCGACCCGTCCGCCGTCGGCAACCAGCCGCGCTTCATCGCCTACGAGGCCGAGTGGCTGAGGCCGGACTTCCAGATCTGGAACCTCAACCACGAGTACACCCACTACCTCGACGGCCGCTTCACCATGGCCGGAGACTTCGCCGACGGCATGACCACCCCGACCGTCTGGTGGGTCGAAGGGTTCGCGGAGTACGTCTCCTACTCCTATCGCCGACTCACCTACGACGCCGCCATCGCCGAGGCAGGCAAGCGCACTTACCCCCTGAGCGCCCTGTTCGACACCACCTACGACAACAGCGACAGCACCCGGATCTACCGCTGGGGCTACCTCGCGGTCCGCTACCTGATCCAGTCCCACCGCGCGGATCTGGACACCGTGCTGCGCCACTACCGCGCCGGGAACTGGAACGCGGCCCGCACCCACCTCAAGACCACCATCGGCACCCGCTACGACGCCGGCTGGAACGCCTGGCTCACCGCCTGCGCCGCCGGTGACTGCGGTGAGGCCACGGACCCGACCGATCCGCCCGACCCGACCGATCCGCCCGACCTGCCCGAGTGCACCCTCCCCGAGCGGACCCGGCTCGACCGCAACTGCGCCCGCTACGGAGTCTCGGCCCGGGCCGGCGACTACGCCTACCTCACCCTCTATGTGCCGTCCGGGACAACGAAGTTGCGCATCAGCACCCACGGCGGGACGGGCAATGCCGACCTGTACCACCGGGCCGGTTCCTGGCCGTCGAAGACCGACTTCACCCACCGGTCCGCCCAGCCCGGCAACTCCGAGACGGTGACCGTGAACAACCCCACTCCGGGGTGGAACTACGTCTCCGTCGCCGCTGAACAGGCGGTGTCGGGGCTCGTGGTCTCCGCGGAGTTCTGACCCAGCCCTGCTCGGTGCCGACGGCCCGCTCCCGCCCCGGTGGGAGCGGGTCTTGGCAGACACTGCGTCATGTGACATGTTACTGCCGTGCTCAAGGGAGAGTCCGTGGATCTCGTCGTGATCGGCGCCGGAGTCGTGGGTGCCGCGTGCGCCTACTACGCCGCTGAGGCCGGTCTGTCGGTGGCCGTCGTCGACCGGGGGCCGGTCGCGGGCGGCACGAGCGGTTCGGGTGAGGGCAACCTCCTCGTCTCGGACAAGGAGCCCGGTCCCGAGCTGGAGTTGGCCCGGACATCGCTCGGGCTCTGGAGCGAGCTCGCACAAGTCCTCCCCCCGGATATCGAGTTCGAGGCCAAGGGTGGTCTCGTCGTCGCCGAGGACGGTGAACAGCTCGCACGGTTAGGGGAGTTCGCGGCGTCGCAGGCTCGTTCCGGGGTCGCCGTGGAAGAGGTGGGCCCCGGCGGTCTCCACGACCGGGAGCCCCACCTCGCACCCGGCCTCGCCGGAGGGTTCCACTACCCGCAGGACGCCCAGGTGCAGCCCGCCCGGGCCGCCGCCCGCCTCCTGGAGGCAGCCGGGCGGGCGGGGGCGCGGCTCTTCCTGGGGGAGGAGGTCACGGCCGTCACGACCACCCCGGAAGGCCGGGTGAGCGGGGTGCGAACCGCACGCCGCCGACTGCTGACCGGAGCGGTCGTGAACGCGGCGGGCACCTGGGCCGACCGGATCGCGGCGCTGGCGGGCTCCCACCTCCCCGTCCAGCCGCGACGGGGCTTCGTCCTCGTCACCGAACCCCTTCCCGCAATGATCCGCCACAAGGTGTACGCGGCGGGGTACGCCGCCGATGTGGCAAGTGGGGAAGCGGAGTTGCAGACCTCGCCCGTCGTGGAGGGCACACCCGCCGGGCCCGTCCTCATCGGCGCGAGCCGGGAACGGGTGGGGTTCGACCGCCGCATCTCCGCCGAGGCCGTGCGCAGGCTGGCCGCAGGGGCGACCGGGCTCTTCCCGGTGCTCGCGCAGGTGCGCATCCTCCGGGTCTACTGCGGCTTCCGCCCGTACCTGCCCGACCACCTGCCGGCCATCGGCCCCGACCCGTACGTGCCCGGCCTCCACCACGCCTGCGGCCATGAGGGCGCCGGGATCGGCCTCGCCCCGGCGACGGGTCTGGCCATCGCCCAGCAACTGACCGGCGGGGAAACGGAGATCGACGTCGGTCCGTTCGACCCAGGGCGGCTGACGGAAGCCGCCGGTGCGCTGCCGGGCAGTTGACGCAGGCCCGTCCCCGCACGGGGCCTCCTGCACCAGTTCGCGTACGAGAGAGGGGAAGGCCGTCCATGCGCCACCGAGCCGAACCGCCGCCCGCCGAAGCCGCGCCGCTCGTCCACTTCGCCTTCGACGGCCGTGCCCTCGCCGCCCGGCAGGGACAGAGCATCGCGGGCGCCCTCTGGGGCCACGGCATCGTCGCCTGGCGCACCACGCGCGGCGGCGGACGGCCGCGCGGGGCCTTCTGCGGTATGGGCGTCTGCTTCGACTGCCTGGTCACCGTCAACGGCGCACCCGGCCAACGTGCCTGCCTGGTAAGGGTGTCGGAGGGTGATGTGGTCGCCTCGCAGGAAGGGCACGGGCGTGACGAGTTCGCCATCTGACGGCACGGGGAGGGGCAGAGTTCCGGCCTCGGGAGGCCCCGCCGCGCGAGGCCCCCTCCCGGCGCCCGGCCCCTACGGCACACCCGGCTCCTACGACCTGGCGGTCATCGGCGCCGGGCCCGCAGGCCTGGCCGCCGCCGTCACCGCGGCCGACGGCGGCCTGCGCGTCGTGCTGATCGACGCATCGGAACGCCCGGGCGGTCAGTTCTTCCGCCATGCCGCCCCCGGCCTCGCCTCGCGAGCCGACCCCGTCCGCCACAGGCGGGCCACGTTCGCCGCATGGTCCGCCCGCCTGGCGGCACACGTGCGAGGCGGCAGGATCACCCACCTCCCGCGACGCCACGTCTGGACGGCAGCCGAAGGGGACGACAGCCCGGAGGCGGGCCCCGAGCGCTGGACGCTCCGCCACGTCCCGGTCGACGGCGCCCCGACCGCCCCCGCTCCCGCGCCCGCAGACGGCATACGGGTCACGACAGCCCGCTTCCTCCTCCTGGCGACCGGCGCCTACGAGCGCCAACTCCCCTTCCCCGGCTGGACCCTGCCCGGTGTGGTCGCCGCCGGCGGGGCGCAGGCGATCCTCAAGGACTCCGGGGTCCTGCCCGGCCGGCGCATCGTCGTGGCCGGCAGCGGACCGCTCCTGCCCGCCGTCGCCGTCTCCCTCGCGGAGGCGGGCGCCGACATCCCCGCCCTGGCCGAGGCCGCCTCGTACACCGGCTACGCCTCCCGCCACGGCGTGCTCGCCCGCAACCCGGCGAAGGCGGTGGAGGGGGCCCGGCTCGCGGCGGATCTCCTGCGGTACCGGATCAGGCTGCGCACCCGCAGTGCGGTCGTCCGGGCGCACGGCAGGGAGCGGGTCGAGGCGGTCACCCTCGCCACCCTCGACCAGGACTGGCGGCCGGTGCCCGGGACCGAGGTGCGTATCGCCTGCGACGCGCTCGCCGTCGGCCACGGCCTCGTCCCGCAGCTCGAACTCGCCGTCGCCCTCGGCTGCGCCCTGCGCACCGCACCGGACGGGACACCCGCCGTCGAGGTCGACGGCCAACAGCGCACCGACATCAGAGGGTTGTGGGCGGCCGGTGAACCGACCGGTGTCGGGGGCGTCGAACTCGCCCTGCTGGAAGGCCGGTCCGCCGCCCGGAGTGCGGTGGCCTCCTTCCACGGAAGCGAGCGCGACACCCGAGCGCGCGGGGCCGTCACCCGCCGACGCCGCTTCGCCGACCTGATGGCGACGGTCCACCGCCCGGGCGCCCACTGGCCGCAGTGGGTCACCGAGGACACCGAGGTATGCCGCTGCGAGGAGGTCACCGCCCACGACCTGCGCCACTCACACGAGTTGGGCGCCCGGGACGCGCGGAGCGCCAAACTCCTGACCCGGGCCGGGATGGGCTGGTGCCAGGGCCGGATGTGCGAGACCGCCGTCACCTGCCTCGCGGCCGGCGGCGACGGCTCCGCCCCGCTCGTCCCGGCCCGCCGGCCGCTCTCCTGCCCCGTCACCCTCCGGGACCTCGCGGACTCCGGCCCGGCCGCCGACGCCGGTCCCACGGCCACCCCGGGGGCCTCAGCCCTCTGACGCCCACCACCGCGAACACAGGTTGCTATCAAAGGAGTTGCCCATGCCCCACACCCACCCCTGGCACGGCGTCATGGTCGCCACCACCCTCCCCTTCCGCGCGGACCTCTCCGTCGACCACGACGCCTTCGCCGACCACGTCCGCTCGCTCATCGACGCCGGCTGCGACGGCGTCGTACCCAACGGGTCCCTCGGCGAGTACCAGACCCTCACCGGCGAGGAGCGCCGCCGGGTCGTCGAGACCGCCGTCGACGCGGCGGGCGACGGGGCCCGGGTGATGCCGGGCGTCTCCGCCTACGGCAGTGCGGAGGCCCGGCGTTGGGCCGATGAGGCGGCGCAGGCGGGGGCCGGTTCCGTACTGCTGCTGCCGCCCAACGTCTACCGGGCCGACGAGGCCGCCGTACGCGCCCACTACGCCGAGGTCGCCCGTGCCGGGCTGCCCGTGGTGGCGTACAACAACCCGTACGACACCCGGGTCGACCTCACCCCCGCCGTGCTGGCACAGCTCCACGAGGCCGGGGACATCGTCGCCGTGAAGGAGTTCACCGGCGATGTGCGCCGGGCCTGGGAGATCGCCGAACGGGCTCCGGGGCTCGACCTGTTGATCGGTGCCGACGACGTCCTGCTGGAGCTCGCCGTGGCGGGGGCCGTCGGCTGGATCGCCGGATTCCCCAACGCGCTCCCCGGCTCCTGCACCGCCCTCTACCGCGCGGCGGTCGCCGGTGACCTGGACACCGCCGTACCCCTGTACCGGAAGCTGCACCCGCTGCTCCGCTGGGACTCCCGGACCGAGTTCGTCCAGGCGATCAAGGCGTCCCAGGACGTGGTGGCCGAGGGGAGCGGCGGGCCGTGTCGGCCGCCACGTACCCCGCTCGCTCCTCAAGACGAGTCGACGGTGCGGGCGTTGACCGAGAAGCTGCTCGCCGAGGGCCTGGACTGAGACAGCGCAGACCACCCGCCCACCAGTTCCCCCGAAGGAGCAGAGCTGTGCGCAGCCGTCGCACCATCCACACCGTGGAGTCCCACACCGAGGGCATGCCGACCCGCGTCGTCACCGGCGGCATCGGAACCGTACCCGGGGCCACCATGGGCGAGAGGCGTATCTACTTCCAGGAGCACCTCGACGACCTCCGCACCTGGCTGATGTACGAGCCGCGTGGCCACGCCGCGATGAGCGGGGCGATCCTCCAGCCGCCCACCAGGCCCGACGCCGACTGGGGGGTGCTGTTCATCGAGGTGTCGGGGCTGCTGCCGATGTGCGGTCACGGCACCATCGGCGTCGCCACCGTCCTCGTGGAGACCGGCATGGTGACCGTCGCCGAACCCGTCACCACGGTCCGGTTGGACACCCCCGCCGGGCTGGTCGTCGCCGAGGTCCGGGTGGAGGGCGGCGCGGCCACCGCCGTGACCCTGCGTAACGTTCCGTCCTTCACCGCCGCTCTGGACCGCCAGGTCGAGGTCCCCGGGTACGGCACGGTCACCTACGACCTCGCCTACGGCGGCAACTTCTACGCGATCCTTCCCCTCGACCGCCTGGGCCTGCCCTTCGACCGGGCGCGCAAGGACGACATCCTGCGGGCCGGGCTGGACATGATGGCGGCTGTCAACGCCACGGAACCGCCCGTCCACCCCGAGGACGCGTCGATCACCGGCTGCCACCACGTCCAGCTCCTGGCCCCGGGTTCGACCGCCGCGCACTCCCGTCATGCCATGGCCATCCACCCGGGCTGGTTCGACCGATCCCCCTGCGGCACCGGCACCTCCGCGCGCATGGCCCAGCTCCACACCCGGGGCGAACTGCCCCTGCACAGCGACTTCGTGAACGAGTCCTTCCTCGGTACGTCGTTCACCGGCCGGCTCGTGGAGGAGTGCCGGGTGGCGGGGGAGCCGGCGGTCGTCCCGACGATCACGGGGCGGGCCTGGATCACCGGGACCGCGCAGTTCCACCACGACCCGAGCGACCCGTTCCCGGACGGCTTCCTGTTGTAAAGAGTCCCGAACTCCCGTCGGGTAACGTGACATTGCACCGAAAGAAACCCGAAGAACCCCGAAGTCCCGGAGGACGCCGTGGCCACCCTGCAGTCGCGCAAACTCGTGTCCCCCACGGAGAACCTGCGCGACCAGGTGGCCCACGCCCTGCGCGCCGCGCTCATCGCCGGGGAGATCAAGCCCGGCGGCGTCTACTCGGCCCCCGCCCTCGCCGCCGAGTTCGGCGTCTCGCCCACCCCGGTGCGCGAGGCGATGCTGGACCTCGCCCACGAGGGGCTTGTCGAGGTCGTACGGAACAAGGGCTTCCGGGTGACGGAGATGACCGAGCGGGACCTGGACGAGTACACGGAGATCCGTACGCTCATCGAGGTGCCCACCGTCGGCAAGGTCGTCCGGACGGCGACCCGGGAGCAGCTCGAAGCCCTGCGGCCCGGAGCCGAGGCCATCGTGGCGGCGGCCCGGGGGCACGACCTCATCGGCTACCTCGACGCCGACCGCCGCTTCCACCTCGACCTGCTCGCCCTCGGCGGCAACCGCCACCTCGTCTCGGTCGTCGGCGACCTCCGCAAGCGGTCCCGGCTGTACGGTCTCACCGAGCTCGACGAGGCCGGGGTCCTCGTCGACTCCGCCGAGGAGCACGTGACGCTGCTCGACCTGATGATCGCCCAGGACGCCGAGGCGGCACAGGCCCTGATGCGCCACCACCTGGAGCACGTACGGACCCTCTGGGCCAGCCGCCCGCAGCCGGAGCAGCGCAGCGCGCTCACCCTGAACCGCGCCTGATCCCCCGCGCTGCCCCACCCCGCCGAGGTCAGCGGCAGAGCAGGGCCGCCTTCAGGTCCAGTTTGTGGTCGAGCCGGGCCAGGTCGCGGCCGGTGAGCAGTTCCACCCGCTGGATGCGGTAGTGCACGGTGTTGACGTGCAGATGCAGGGCCTCGGCCGTCCGTGCCCAGGACCCGTTGTGCGCCAGGAAGGTGTCGAGGGTCTCCAGGAGCATCCGGTGGGAGGGGTTCGTGGCGTCGGCGAGCGGGCCCAGGGCATGGATGCCGAACGCCGTCCGTACGTCGGTGGGGACGCCCGCGAGCAGGGCGTCCAGGGTGGTGAGGTCGTCGATCGCGGTGAGGTTCGCGCTGCCCGCCCGCTCCGCCGCCGTCAGTGCGTAACGGGCCTGCACCAGCGCCCCGTTCAGCTCGGTCGGCGTCGCGGCCGGGGTGCTGACTCCGCCGTACGGAAGCACGGTCTCGTCGCAGGTGCGCAGCGCGGGCCACAGCTCCTTGAGGGCGGGTACCACGTCCTCCGGTGAACCGGAATCCGTCGCGATCACCGCCACGGCCCGACCCCCGGCCAGTCTCCCCGTCACGGACCGGTGGCCCGCGAGATGGCGCACCGCCTCCTCCAGCGCCTCCGCCGCACCGTCCCCCGCTGCCCCCAGGGAGACCTCCATCACCGTGTACGGCCCGTGATCCGGCAGACCGCAGGCGCGCAGGACCGCCCCAAGCGGCGCGGAACGGGACCCGGACCCCACACCGCTTCCGGCACCCGGTGTGTCCAGCAGGGCCAGCAGCTCCTCGGCAGGACCGCGCGCCGCGGCCTCGCGGCGCAGCATCCCCGGCCGGTACTGGGCGAACACCTCGGCTATCTCGTGCAGCATCCGCGGCGGCACGTCCACCTCCCCCGGCAGGTGCAGGAACCACTGCCCGTACGGGGACGCGTCCGGATCCACGCGCAGAGCGGCCTTCAGCCGCCCGGCCGCCCGGGGAGCCGTGAGGACCCGGGCGCCCGGCGTACGGGCGATCGTGCGGCCGGTGGCACTGAGCACGTAACAGGGCGGGGTCCCCAGCCGGTCGACCGCCCGGGTGAGCAGCGTGTCCGGGTCCGCGCCGTCCGCGAGGAGGCGGCTGAGCTCGCCCCGCACGTTCTCCGGCAGCGCGTAGGGGGCGGCGGCCGGCCGGCGGCTGAGGTCACCCCACTGCCGCAGGTACACGGTGTCGGTGATCGCCCGGAAAGAAGTGTGCACCGGCACGGAGAACAGTGCGATCCCGTGTCGGCGGCAGGCGTCCACCAGCACCTCCGGCACCGTCCCGTGCGTCTCCTCGCCCGCCAGCAGCGCGGCCGCACCGGCATCCCGCAGCGCCGCGACGAACCGGTCCGCCGTCCCCTCCTCGTCCGCCGCGCTCCACCACACCAGACCGCTGAGCACGATCTCGCCCCGCTGGAGGAACCGCCCCGGGTCCTCCAGATCGGTCGCGGTCACCCCGCTGATCTCCCGCGCGAGGAGCGGCGGCCCGCCCCAGAGCAGGGTGAGGTCCAGGGACTCCAGCCGGAGGAGGTCTTCGACGTGCATGGGCGGTCTCCTAGGGCCTGCCGGGCACCGCACCCGGCATCTCACATTCACGAGGCGAAGGCGAGTCGTTGCATCGTAAATGCAAGCCCAGACGACGCAAACACCTCTTGGTTGATCCTCCAGTGTTACGTCTGGGGCCTGGTGTATTTCCGTACGGTGAACCAGTCGTGCGGGCCCCTGTCCTGCGGCTTCACTGGCCGGTATGGACCTCAACACGGTGCTCGATGTGCGGGACGGCCGCAGCCCCGCTCCCTGGCGGCCGGGCGACGCCTGGCTCGGCGGGGGCACCTACCTCTTCTCCGAGCCGCAGCCGCGTCTGCGCCGGCTGGTGGACCTGAGCCGGATGGGCTGGGAGCCGGTGCGTGAGCTGCCGGACGGCTCGCTGGAGCTCGCGGCGACCTGCACGATCGCGCAACTCTCCCGGTTCGGGAAGACCTGGCACGCGCCGGCGGCTCCCCTCGTCGAGCAGTGCTGCCGGGCCTTCCTCGCCTCGTTCAAGATCTGGAACATGGCGACCGTCGGCGGCAACCTCTGCAACGCCCTGCCCGCCGGGCCGATGATCTCGCTCACCGCCGCGCTGGACGGCACCTGCCTGCTCCGCGCCCAGGACGGCTCGCTGCGCCGCGTGAAGGTCGCGGACTTCGTCACCGGCGCCGGCCGCAGGGACCTGGCCGAGGGCGAACTCCTGCGCTCGGTCACCCTGCCCGCCCGCGCCCTGGCCTCCCGTACGGCGTTCCGCCAGGCGTCCCTGTACGGGCTCGGGCGCTCGGGGGCCCTGGTCATCGGGGTCCTGGACCCGGTCGACGGGTCGCTGGCCGTGACGGTGAGCGCGGCGACGGTCCGGCCGTTCCGCTACTGGTTCCCGCTGCCGCCGGACCGGCACACCCTGCACGCCACCATCGACGCCACGATCGGCGCCGACGACTGGTTCGACGACATCCACGGACTGCCCGCGTGGCGGCGGCACATGACGCTGCGCTTCGCGGAGGAGATCCGCCGCCAACTGACGTCCGAGGGAGTGGCATGAGCTACGGCATCCACATCAACGGCCGCCCCTACGAGGAGGAGCCCCGCGCCGGCCAGTGCCTGCGCACCTACCTCCGCGAGCGCGCCTGGTTCGGCGTGAAGAAGGGCTGCGACGCCGGGGACTGCGGCGCGTGCACGGTCCACGTCGACGGGGAGCCGGTGCACAGCTGCCTCTATCCGGCGGTCCGGGCCGAAGGGCGGGCCGTCACCACGGTGGAGGGGCTGGCGGACGAGGACGGTGAACTCCACCCCGTACAGCAGCAGTTCCTGGACGCGCAGGGCTTCCAGTGCGGGTTCTGCACCGCCGGGTACCTGATGACGACCGCCGCTCTCGACGACGAACAACTGGCCGACCTGCCCCGGGCGTTCAAGGGCAACATCTGCCGCTGCACCGGCTACCGGGCCATCGAGGACGCGGTGCGCGGCGTACGGCACACCGAGGAGCCGGACGCCGGGCGGGCCGTGGGCCGCAACCTGGGCGCCCCGGCCGGGCCCCAGGTGGTGACGGGCACCGCGCGGTACACCTTCGACCTCGACGTCCCCGGCCTCCTCCACATGAAGCTCCTGCGCTCCCCGCACCCGCACGCCCGCATCCTCGCCATCGACACGGCCGCCGCCCTGCGCGTCCCCGGCGTCCACCTGGTCCTCACCCACCACGACGCCCCGGAACGCCTCTACTCCACCGCCCGCCACGAGCACCCCACCGAGGACCCCGACGACACCCGGCTGCTCGACGACACCGTCCGCTACATCGGCCAGCGCGTCGCCGCCGTGGTCGCCGACAGCGAGGCGGCGGCCGAGGAAGGATGCCGCCGCATCGAGGTGACGTACGAGCAACTCCCCTACGTCACCGACCCGGAGGAGGCGATGGCCCCCGGCGCCCCGGTCGTCCACGACAAGGGACCCGAGTCGCGCATCGCCCGCCCGCAGAACAATGTCGTCGGTGAGGTCCACGGCGAGATCGGCTCGGTGGAGGAGGGGTTCGCGGCGGCCGACGTCGTGTACGAGGAGACCTTCCGCACCCAGCGCGTCCAGCACGCCAGCCTGGAGACACACGGCGCGGTCGCCTGGTACGAGAGAGGGGAGGACGGCGAGGAACGGCTCACCGTACGCTCCAGCACCCAGACCCCCTTCCTCACCCGCCGTGCCCTGTGCGCCTTGTTCGACCTGGAGTTGAAGCGGGTACGGGTGCTGGCGGGCCGGGTCGGCGGCGGCTTCGGCGGAAAGCAGGAGATGATCGTCGAGGACGTCGTGGCGCTCGCCGTGATGCGCCTGCGCCGCCCGGTCAAACTGGAGTACACCCGCGCCGAGCAGTTCTACGGGGCGACCACCCGCCACCCCTTCACCATCGGCGTCCGCGCGGGCGCCCGGTCGGACGGCACGCTCACCGCGCTCCAGGTCCGGGTGGTGTCCAACACCGGTGCGTACGGCAACCACGGCCCGGCCGTGATGTTCCACAGCGTCGGCGAGTCGATGGCCGTCTACCGCGCCCCGCACAAGAAGGTGAACGCCTACTCCGTCTACACCAACTCCGTTCCGGCGGGCGCCTTTCGCGGCTACGGCCTCGGCCAGGTCGTCTTCGCGGTCGAGTCCGTGATGGACGAACTGGCCCGGCGTACCGGCGTCGACCCCCTGGCCTTCCGGGAGTTGAACATCATCGGCCCCGGCGAGCACATGGTCAGCCCCGGTGGCGAGGAGGAGGATCTGGAGATCGCCAGCTACGGCCTCGACCAGTGCCTCCAGGTCGTACGGAACGCGATCGAGGAGTACGGGGAGGGGCCCGGTTCCCCGGCCGGTTCCGGGCCCGGCGACGACGTCCCCGAGGGGTGGCTCGTCGGCCAGGGCACCGGGATGTCGATGATCGCCACCGGACCGCCCGGCGGCCACTTCGCCGACGCCACGGTGAAGCTGCTCCACGACGGAACGTACGACATCGCCGTCGGCACCGCCGAGTTCGGCAACGGTACGACCACCGTCCACAAACAGATCACCGCGGGCGCTCTCTCCACGACCGTCGACCGGATCGCGATCCGCCAGTCGGACACGGACGTGGTCCGGCACGACACGGGCGCCTTCGGCTCGGCGGGGACGGTGGTGGCGGGCAAGGCGGTGATGAAGGCCGCCGACGCCCTCGCCGTACAGCTGCTGGAATTCGCGGCCCGGTATCTGGGAGCTTCGGGGCCGGGGGAGTGCCGGCTCACGGCGGACGCGGTGGAGTGCGCCGGGCGCGTGATCAGCCTCAAGGAGCTGTTCCAGGCCGCCCGCGCATCCGGGCGCGAGCTGTCGGCGGACGGACACTGGGGCGGTTCGCCGCGTTCGGTGGCGTTCAACGCCCAGTGGTTCCGGCTGGCCGTGGACCCGGGCACGGGCGAGATCCGCATCCTGCGCAGCGTGCACGCCGCCGACGCGGGCAAGGTGATGAACCCGATGCAGTGCCGGGGCCAGGTGGAGGGCGGCGTGGCGCAGGCGCTCGGCGCGACCCTCTTCGAGAACGTACGGCTCGACGAGCGCGGCGAGGTGACCACGGCCGCGTTCCGTCGCTACCGGGTGCCGCAGTACGCCGATGTGCCGCGCACCGAGGTGCACTTCATGGAGACCTCGGACGCGATCGGCCCGCTGGGCGCGAAGTCGATGAGCGAGAGCCCGTTCAACCCGGTCGCCCCGGCCTTCGCCAACGCGCTGCGCGACGCGACGGGGATCAGGTTCACCGAGCTGCCGCTGACGCGCGACCGGGTGTGGCTGGCGCTCGACGCGGCCGGCCGGGGCTGACGATCACGTCCGGAGGGCGGGTCGCCGACTGGTCGGCCGGGACACGCGCCCCCGGGAGGTCCGGCGTCGCGCAGCGGGGCGGAAGGTCGGGGGTGAGCAGTGATCGCGGTCGGGTCATGGGTACCACCTGCCTTGCCGGCGGGAGTCCGGACGGGCTCCTACCAGTGATTCGGAGCCGTACGGCAAGGGGATTGGACCCGCCCCGGCCCCCGGCCCCCGTCCGCCGACGTCCGGCTCCCGGCTGGGCGAGGTGAGGTGGGCGGGGAGGGTGGGTAAGGGGCCTGGCGAAGACCCCTGTTACGTTTAGCTTAGGCTTGCCTAACTCTCACCCGCTCGTCCAACCATGAGGAACACCCATGCTCGGCTTCACCCGCGTGCGTCGTCACACCCTTGCCGCTTCGGCCACCGCCGTCGCCCTCGCCGTCGTCCTGGCCGGCTGCTCCTCGGACGGTGACAGCGGCAAGGACGCGGCGAAGGACACGGGCAGGAGCGGCGGCGCCTTCCCCGTCTCGATCAAGAGCTCGCTCGGTACCGCGAAGATCGACGAGAAGCCCGAGCGCATCGTCACCCTCGGCCAGGGCTCCGCCGAGACCGCGATAGCCCTCGGCCAGACCCCGGTCGGCATCGAGAGCTACCCGTGGGGCAGCGACAAGTCCGGCTACCTCCCGTGGATCAACGAGGCCGTGAAGAAGTCCGGCGACAAGCTTCCCAAGCAGTTCACGGGCGGCGAGGAGATCGACTTCGAGGCCATCACCGAGCTGAAGCCGGACGTCATCCTCGCCCCCTGGTCGGGCATCACGCAGAAGCAGTACGACGTCCTCAAGGACATCGCCCCCACGGTCGCCTACCCGGACCAGGCGTGGAGCACCGACTGGGACCAGCAGATCGACATCATCGGCAAGGCGCTCGGCCGCACCGAGGACACCGACGGCCTCAAGACGAAGATCGAGAAGCAGCTCGCCGACGCCGCGGCCACCCGTCCGAACTACAAGGACGTCACCTTCTCCTACATCTACAACTCCGGCCCCGGCACCCTCGGCGTCTTCAAGCCCGAGGAGCAGCGCGTCAAGATGGTCTCCTCGCTCGGCCTGAAGGTCGACCCCGTGGTCAACGGCTTCAAGGAGACCCC
Source organism: Streptomyces cyaneofuscatus (assembly GCF_042718795.1). Classification (GTDB taxonomy): domain Bacteria; phylum Actinomycetota; class Actinomycetes; order Streptomycetales; family Streptomycetaceae; genus Streptomyces; species Streptomyces cyaneofuscatus_A. The sequence goes on along the minus strand of NZ_JBHXOX010000007.1, from coordinate 283,534 downwards.
CGGCACCGACTCGGCCCTCATCGGCCTGGAGAACGCCGAGAAGCTGAAGGACAGCGACCTGGTCTTCACGTTCTACACGGACGCGAAGAACCGCAAGGAGATCGAGGGCCAGAAGCTGTACGGCGCGATCCCCGCGATCAAGAAGGGCGCCGTCGTCGCGAGCAACGACAACTCCTTCGTCACCGCCTCCTCGATCATCAACCCGCTGACCGTGCCGTGGACGATCGAGCGCTACCTGCCGATCATCGACGAGGCCGTCAAGAAGGCCGGCAAGTAACCCCGGCCGGGTATCCGGACCACCCAGGCCACCAGGCACACTGCACTCCCATGGCAACCACCACGGTCGCACCGTCGAGCGGCGCCGGCACCTCGCGTGCCGGCGCCGCTCGGACGGCGTTCCTCCTGCTCGCGGCGGTCGCCGCACTGGCGGTCGCGCTCTGCGCGAGCGTCATGTTCGGCAGCCGCTCCACCTCGTTCGGCGATGTCCTCGGCGTCGTCGGCGGAACCGCCGACGACAACGTCACCGCGATCATCGAGAGCCGCTACCCCCGTACCGCCCTCGGCGTCCTCGCCGGGCTCTGCCTCGCGGTCGCGGGCACCCTCATGCAGGGCGTCTCGCGCAACCCGCTGGCCGAACCGGGCCTCCTCGGCATCAACGCGGGCGCCTCCGCGAGCATCGTCGCCGCGACCGCCTGGTTCGGCGCGTCGGGCGCCACCGACACCATGTGGTGGGCGCTGCCCGGTGCGCTGGTCGCCGGGGTGCTCGTCCATGTCATCGGCTCCGCCGGTACGGGCACGAGCGTGGTGCGCCTGGTGCTCGCCGGAGCGGTGCTCACCGCCGTACTCATGGCGTTCATCCAGGCGGTGACGCTCAGCAAGCCGCAGGTGTTCGACAGCTACCGCTACTGGGTCGTCGGAGCGCTCGGCGGCCGGGACTTCGACGTGTTCTGGTCCGTCCTGCCCTTCGCCGTCGTCGGCTTCCTGCTCGCCCTCGCCCTCGGCCCCGGCCTCAACGCCCTGGCCCTCGGCGACGCGACCGCCGTCGCCCTCGGCTCGCACCCGGCGCGCACCCGGGGCGGCGGGCTGCTCGCCGCCACCCTGCTGAGCGCCGCCGCGACCGCCGCCGTCGGCCCGATCGCCTTCGTCGGCCTCGCCGTGCCCCACGTCGTACGGGCCCTGGTCGGCGTCGACTTCCGGGTCCAGCTCCTCTTCTCCGCGCTGCTGGGCCCGAGCCTGCTGCTCCTCGCTGACGTGGTGGGCCGGGTCGTCATGCGGCCCACCGAACTCATGGTCGGCGTCGTCACCGCCTTCATCGGCGCACCCGCGCTGCTCATCGCCGTACGCAGGATGCGGGGCACCACATGACCGTCACCACCGAACCCCTCCGCAAGCCCGTCAAGGCCCCCCGCGGCTACCTGGTCGTCGGCCGCACCGTGGCGCTGCCGATGCGCCGCGCCTCCCTCCTCGCGGGCGCCGGGCTCCTCGTCCTCCTCCTCGCGGCCGCCGTGGCAACCCTCACCTGGGGGCGCCTCGGCCTCGACCTCGCCGATCTGCCAGCGGCCCTCCTCGGGGACGCCGAGGGCAAGGACCGCTTCGTCTTCAACCGGCTGCGCGGCCCCCGCCTCACCGTCGCCATCGGGGTCGGCGCCGCGCTCGGCCTCTCCGGCGCGCTCTTCCAGTCCGTCACCCGGAACCCGCTCGGCAGCCCCGACGTCATCGGCCTCTCCGCCGGAGCGGGCGCGGGCGCCGCGATCTGCGCGCTGATGTTCCCCGACACCGTCCCCGTCGCCGTCGGCGCGCTCCTCGGCGCGGTCCTCGCGATGGCCCTCGTGTACGTCTCCACCGGCACCGGATTCCGCAACCCCGCCCGGCTCGTCATCGCCGGTATCGGGGTCGCCGCGATGGGCGCCGCCGTCACCCAGTACGTCGTCTACGCCCTGGAGCGGGACAAGGCCTCCGTTCTCACCGCCTACGTCAACGGCAGCCTCACCGCCCGTTCCTGGACCGACGCCACCACCATCTGGCTGGTCCTGCTCGCCGCCGCCCCGCTGACCGCCCTGATCTCCCGGCGGCTCGACATCGGCGAGATGGGCGACGACATCGCCGAAGGGCTCGGCTCCGAGCCGAGGAAGGCCAAGACCCTCGCCGTGGTCCTCGCCATCGCCCTCTCGGCGGCCGCCGTCAGCGTCTCGGGCCCCATCGCCTTCATCGCCCTGACGGCCCCGCAGATCGCCAAGCGCCTCACCCGCGGCTCCGGCCCCCACCTGCTCCTCTCGGGCCTCACCGGCGGCCTGCTGCTGGTCGCCGCCGACCTCTGCGCCCAGCAGTCGCCGCTCTTCGAGGACCTGCCGGTCGGGATCTACACCATGGCGATCGGCGGCGCGTACCTCGGCTATCTGCTGATACGGGAGTGGCGCCGGGGCGTGCTCTAGAGGCTCGCGGCCCTCAACTCCGCGAACAGCTCCCCCAACGTCTCCTCGCTCGGGATGTGGTCCGGCGCGCCCTGCTCCGTCAGCCGGGCCGCCGGGAACAGCGCGGCGGTCGCCTCCGCCGCCGGGAACGGCACCTCCTGGTCCGCCGGTGCGTGCCACAGCCGTACGGGCTGCGCCACCTCGCCCGGGACGAACCCCCACGGGCGGGTCTGGAGCCGCACCTCCCGGGCCGGCCCCCGCCAGCCGTGGGCGGCCAGGCCCGGCAGCGAGGCGAGCACCGCGGGGGAGCCGGCGAACACCTCCGCCATCCGCTCCGCCGCCCCGGCGAACCGGGCCACGATCTCGTCCACCCCGGCGAGCCGGGCGGCCTCCAGCACGTCCTGCTCGTCCGCGTCCGGTCGGCCGACGCGGATGTCACCGATGAGAGTGTCGTCGAAATCAGGTGAGGCTATCTCTTTAGTTTGATTTCTTCGGGTAGAGCTTCTCCCCTTCAGCGAGAGGGAGTTCACCCGCGAGGTGGAGGACCGGCGGAGGCGAGGGGGCCCGGAACGGGTCGCCGGAGACGGTGACGACTGGTCACGTACAGGTTCGTGGACCATACTGCCCGCCGTGGAGCAGAGCATAGATTCGAACAAGAAGCCCGAGTTCGCCGCTGGCACCGACCCGGCGTTCATCCCTCTCCCCGGCCTGGCGGCACCTGTCGCGACCCGGAAGACCGAACCGGAATCGGAGGCCGCACCGGAAACGGACCCGGAGACCGCCCCGGAGCTCGACGAAGCGGTTGCGGAGGTTACCGAGGCCGACGCCGACGCAGTGTCCGACGCGGAAGCCGAAGCGGAAGAGGCCGAGGACGGTCCGGTCTTCGAGATCAGCGACCGGCGCGGCTCGATCCGGGTGGCCCGGGAAGGCGTCCGGTTCACGCTGGACGACCAGGAGGCCGACTTCGACTGGTCCGAGATCGGCGCGGTGGAGATGAACCCGGCCCGCTTCGGCCGCCGGTTCACCGTGACCGTGCACCTGTCCAGCCGGCGCTGGTTCAACGCCGAGGTCGAGGCGGAGAGCCGGGCGCAGCTCAAGGAGTGGCCGGCCGAGCTGGACGCCGTCCTGGACGCCTACTTCGAGGAGTCCTGAGCGGTCGGCCGCGCCCCGGACACCGCCGAGCGGCACTCCCGCCCCCGGACACCGCCCGGGGGCGGGCGAGCGGTGCCGGAGGGTGATTCCTTATGCGCCGCACGAGCCGCACGAGCTGTACGCGCCGCACGGACCGTATGGGCCGCACGGGCTGTACGGGCCTCACGGACCGTACGAGCCGTAAGGGCCGCAGCCGCCCGTCACTCGCCGCGCCGGGACTCCTTGCTGCTCCGGACGCGCTTCACGACCCACCAGGCCAGCGCCAACGCGGCCAGTCCGAGCACGACCTTGGACACGAGCCCGACGTACGTCCCGACCACGTCCCAGCTGTCGCCGAGCCAGTAACCCGCCAGCACCAGCACGGTGTTCCACACCAGGCTGCCCGCCGTCGTCAGCCCGATGAACACCGGCAGCGGCATCCGCTCCACACCCGCGGGCACCGAGATCAGGCTCCGGAAGACCGGCACCATGCGGCCCAGCAGGACCGCCTTGGTGCCGTGCCGCGCGAACCACTCCTCCGTCCGCACCAGGTCCGCGGGCTTGACCAGCGGCAGCTTGGCCCAGAGGGCGTGCATCCGCTCCCGCCCGAAGACGGCGCCGAGCCCGTACAGCGCCAGCGCGCCGACGACCGAGCCGAGCGTCGTCCAGAACAGGGCGGAGGCCAGGCTCAGCACGCCCTGCGACGCGGCGAACCCGGTCAGCGGAAGGATGACCTCGCTCGGCAGCGGCGGGAACAGGTTCTCCAGGGCGATGGCGAGGCCGGCGCCCGGCCCGCCGAGCGTCTCGACCAGCCCGGTGGCCCAGCCCGCGATGCCGCCCGTCGGCTCCTCGGCAGCGACTGACAGTGCGAGGTGCATGAAGGATCTCCGGCGTGGGGGTGTCGGGTGCGCGGAGGGGCGTCGGCCGCCTCCTGCCGCCCATCCTCCCTCACGCCCGGTCCGGCACCATCGGCCGGGTGCGGCCCGAGGCCGCAGGCCCGGAACTGGGTGGGCGCCGGGCACCTGTGCGACGCTTGCGGCGGTCCGGCCGCCGGCGACCGCGTTCCCGGGAAGCGCGGAGCCCGGGACCGGACGGTGAAGGAGACGTACGTGGCGAGGGACGCCCGGTGGGACGCGCTGCTGGAACTGGTCGGCAAGCACGGCAGGGTGGAGGTCGAGGAGGCGGCCGCCGCGCTCGCCGTATCGGCCGCGACCATCCGCCGCGACCTGGACCAGCTCGCCGAACAGCACCTGCTCACCCGCACCCGGGGCGGAGCGGTCGCGCACGGCGTCTCCTACGAGCTGGCGCTCCGCTACAAGACCGGCCGCCACGCCCCCGAGAAGCAGGCCATCGGCCGCGCGGTCTGCGATCTGGTCGCCGTCGGCGAGGTGGTCGGCCTGACCGGCGGTACGACGGTGACCGAGGTGGCCCGCGCGCTCGCGGTCCGCCCCGACATCGTCGGAGAGGCCACGGTGGCGGGCGGGCAGCCGACGCTCACCGTCGTGACCAACGCGCTGAACATCGCGAGCGAGCTGGCGATCCGGCCGCAGATCAAGATGGTCGTCACGGGCGGTGTGGCCCGGCCGCAGTCGTACGAGCTGACCGGCCCGCTGGCGGTCGGCGTGATGAACGAGATCACGCTCGACGTCGCCGTCCTCGGCGTAAACGCCATCGACATCGAACGCGGCGCCTACGTCCACCACGAGGGCGAGGCCAGCGTCAACCGGCTCCTGGCCGAGCGGGCGCAGCGGGTGGTGGTCGCCGCCGACTCCTCGAAGATCGGCAAACGGGCCTTCGCCCGGGTCTGCGACCTCGGGATGGTCGATGTGCTGGTCACCGACGCGCACCTCACGGCGGAGGCGAAGGACCGGTTCGGCGATGCGGGCGTCCAGGTCATCACGGTGTGAGGGCTCAGGTGCGGTGGGACGGCTCAGGCGGGGTGGGAGAGTTCCGTGTGAGCGACTCGATCAGGCCCTTCGCCGTGTCGTTGGTACGCCGAACGGGTGAGGGACGAGAGGATTGCCCGATGAACAGTGAGCGCAGCCGGCGCGAATTCGACCGGCTTGACGACGGGGTGGCCCTGTGAGCAGGTACGACAGGTACGACAGATATGACGCCACCGACGAACAGTGGGAGGGGCTCGCCCAGGTCGTACCCCTGCGCGGCCGCGACGAGTGGCCGTCCCGGATCGACCACCGCACGGTTCCGGACGAGCGGGTGGCCGAACAGCGCCGCCTGGTCGTGCTGCGGGTGCAGGTCTTCGCGGACGCCCGCGAGGTGGCGGAGTACCTGGTCGCCCAGGTTCCGGTGCTGCTCGACCTGACGGCGGCGGAGACGGATGTGGCCAAGCGCATCCTCGACTTCAGCAGTGGCGTGGTCTTCGGGCTCGGCAGCGGGATGCACCGCGTCGACCGGAACGTCTTCCTGCTGGCTCCGGAGGGCATGGAGGTCGAGGGGGTCACCCCGGCGGGGCTCGCCCAGTCGTAGTCCCCTCCCTCCTCTTCCCTCCCCGCTTCCGTCCCCGCCTCTCCTCGTCGGCCTCGCCGCCGGACGCCCGCTCCGCACGTGGGCGTCCGGGGCGGCGGCGTCCGGGGCGACGTGGTCCCGGGCGACGTGGTCCGGGGCGACGGTGGTAGACCTGGGGCCGTGACAGAACTCGATGTGGCAGAACTCCAGCGACGGCTGGCCGCGTTCGCGGCGGCACGGGACTGGGAGCAGTACCACACCCCGAAGAATCTGGTGGCCGCGCTCAGCGTGGAGGCCTCCGAACTGGTCGAGATCTTCCAGTGGCTGACGCCCGAACAGTCCGCCCGGATCATGGACGAGCCCGAAGCGGCCCACCGCGTGGCCGACGAGGTCGCCGACGTCCTCGCCTATCTCCTCCAGTTCTGCGAGGTGCTCGGCATCGATCCGCTGCGGGCGCTGGCGGCCAAGATGGACCGGAACGAGAAGCGTTTCCCCGTCCCGAGCCCCTCGGAACCCCAGGATCGTCACTCTTCGGAGTGATCGACTTATCCACAATCGATTTTGTGTCCACAGATTTCCGATTTCCTCTGGCCTTACGGTGCCATCTACCTCACTGTGGGTAATGAAAGAGGTAAGCGGGTTTTCGTGATGACGGGGGAAAGACATGGAAGCGGAGCGTCTCATCGAGACGGGGCGGCGGGCGCTGGCCGAGAGCCGGGGCGCGCTGGACGTGATGGCGGAGGCCTGGCAGGCCCAGGCCCTCGCGCGGACGGTCGGCAGCCGGCTGGCCCTGTTCGGCCCGATGGAGTTACGGGGCGAGGCCCGGGCCCTCGGTGAGATCGGCGGCGGATGCGCGGCGCCGGACCACCCGGCGGTCCTCTCCCGGGGCACCCGGGCGGCGCAGCTCTCCCAGATCGCCGATGTGCGGGCGGCCCTGACGGGTCTGGCGCTGCTCCTCGGCGAGGCTGGGATCGCCCTGGTCTCGGTGGCCTGCGACACGGGGGAGGACGGGCTCTACTGGCAGTGCATCGAGGCCATGGACGCCGCCGACGAGTCGCTGGACCGGGTGCACGGGCTGCTGAGACGGCTGGCCGAGCGGGAGCGGGAGCGCGACGGCCCCTACGGCGGGATACGGGGCCCCGCCCCCTCGGCGGCGGGGCCCTGAGGAAGAGGCGCCGCCGAAGGGGCAGGATGGGTGCATGGATCTTCGAATCTTCACCGAGCCCCAGCAAGGGGCCGACTACGACACCCTGCTCACCGTCGCCAAGGCCACCGAGGACCTCGGCTTCGACGCCTTCTACCGCTCCGACCACTACCTCCGCATGGGCTCCGGCGACGGCCTGCCCGGCCCGACCGACGCCTGGATCACGCTGGCCGGCCTCGCCCGCGAGACCAAGCGGATCCGGCTCGGCACGCTGATGACGGCGGGCACGTTCCGGCTGCCCGGCGTGCTCGCCATCCAGGTGGCCCAGGTCGACCAGATGTCCGGCGGCCGGGTCGAACTGGGCCTGGGAGCAGGGTGGTTCGAGGAGGAGCACAAGGCCTACGGCATCCCGTTCCCGAAGGAGAAGTTCGGCCGGCTTGAGGAGCAGCTCGCGATCGTCACCGGTCTGTGGGCGACGGAGGTCGGAAAGACCTTCAGCTACGACGGCACCTATTACCAGCTCACCGACTCACCCGCGCTGCCGAAGCCGGCCCAGGCCAAGGTGCCCGTCCTGATCGGCGGCCACGGCGCGACCCGCACCCCGCGCCTCGCCGCGCAGTACGCGGACGAGTTCAACATCCCCTTCGCCTCGCTGGAGGACAGCGAGAAGCAGTTCGGCCGGGTCAGGGCCGCGGCGAAGGCGTTCGGGCGCGACCCGGACGACCTGGTGTACTCCAACGCCCTGGTCGTCTGCACCGGCAAGGACGACGCGGAGGTGGCCCGGCGGGCGGCGGCCATCGGCCGGGACGTGGAGGAGCTGAAGGCCAACGGGCTGGCCGGCTCGCCCGCCGAGGTGGTCGACAAGATCGGCCGGTACGCGGCGATCGGCTCGTCCCGGATCTACCTCCAGGCCCTCGACCTGGGCGACCTGGACCACCTGGAACTGATCTCCTCGCAGATCCAGTCCCAGCTGACCTGACCCGCTTTTCGCAACGCACACCGGACACCGGACGACGAGGGTACGAGGAGGAGATGGCCGTGAACTCCGGCCGTACGCTCGCCGAAGCGCTGGCGGAAGGGCCCGTCCTGCTGGACGGCGGCCTCTCCAACCAGTTGGAAGCACAGGGGTGCGACCTCTCCGACGCGCTCTGGTCGGCCCGGCTGCTGGCCGACGCGCCGGAGCAGGTCGAGGCCGCCCACCTGGCGTACCTGCGCGCCGGAGCGCAGGTGCTCATCACCGCCAGCTACCAGGCCACGTTCGAAGGGTTCGGGCGCCACGGGATCGGTCCGGAACGGACCGGGGCGCTCCTCGCCCGCAGTGTGGCGCTGGCCCGGCGGGCGGCCGACGCGGCCCGCCGGGCCGACCCCGGGCGGGAGATCTGGGTCGCCGCGTCGGTCGGCCCGTACGGGGCGATGCTCGCGGACGGCAGCGAGTACCGGGGGCGGTACGGGCTCACCGTCCGGGAGCTGGAGCGCTTTCACCGCCCCCGGGTGGCGGCGCTCGCCGAGGCGGGGCCCGACGTGCTGGCGCTGGAGACGGTGCCCGACGTGGACGAGGCCGAGGCGGTGGTGCGGGTCGCCGAGGAGACCGGGCTGCCCCTCTGGCTCTCGTACAGCGTGGCGGGCGGGCGGACCCGGGCGGGGCAGCCGTTGGAGGAGGCCTTCGCGGTGGCAGCCGGGCGGGAGGCGGTGGTGGCCGTCGGGGTCAACTGCTGCGACCCGGCCGACGCGGAGGAGGCGGTGCGGGTGGCGGTGGAGGTCACGGGGAAGCCGGCCGTGGTCTACCCGAACAGCGGGGAGGGCTGGGACGCCGAGGGGAGGGGGTGGACCGGGACGAGCACCTTCGACCCGGGGCGGGTGCGGGCCTGGACGGGGGCCGGGGCGCGGCTCGTCGGCGGTTGCTGCCGGGTGGGGCCGGACCGGATCGAGGAGTTGGCGGGGCTGCTGGAGCGCTGAGCCGGGAGTCGGCGGTGGGAGCACCGAAAATGCCTGGTGGGGGACGGGAGGCGAGGACCATACTCGGACAGGTGTTCCTGACAATCAGTACGACCGGCACCCCTGAACGCCCCGCCACGGACCTCGGCTTCCTGCTGCACAAGCATCCCGACCGGGCGCAGGCGTTCTCCACCTCGCACGGCACGGCACACGTCTTCTACCCCGAGGCGTCCGCCGAGCGCTGCACGGCCGCACTCCTGCTGGAGGTGGATCCGGTGGCGCTGGTGCGGCGCGGCAAGGGCAAGGGCCGGGGCGGTGCGCCCGACGCGGCGCTCGCGCAGTACGTCAACGACCGCCCCTACGCGGCCTCCTCGCTGCTCTCGGTCGCCCTCGCCACGGTGTTCAAATCCGCGCTGGGAGGTGTCTGCCGCGCCCTGCCCGAGCGGGCCGAGGCCCTTCTGCCGCTGCGGATCGAGGTGCCCGCGCTCCCCGCCCGGGGCGGTGCGGAGCTGGTGCGCAAGCTGTTCGTGCCGCTCGGCTGGGAGCGGGTCGAGGTGGCGGAGGTGGCGCTGGACGAGCAGTTCCCCGCGTGGGGCGTCTCGCGTTACGTACGCCTGGTGCTGGAGGGGGAGTTGCGGCTCGCCGACGCCCTGCGCCAGCTCTACATCCTGCTGCCGGTCCTCGACGACGCCAAGCACTACTGGGTCGCGCCCGACGAGGTGGACAAGCTGCTGCGGGCCGGTGAGGGCTGGTTGGCCGACCACCCCGAGCGCCCCCTCATCACCCGGCGCTACCTCTCCCACCGCTGGGGGCTGACCCGCCAGGCGGACCAGGCCCTGGAGTTGGTCCGGCTCGCGGAGTCGGACGACCTGGACGTGGACAGTGTCGACAACGCGGTGGACGAGAGCACCGACACGGAGGAGAGGCCCGTCCCGCTCGCCGAGCACCGGCGCACCGCGATCCTCGAAGCGCTGCGTGCAGCCGGTGCGCAGCGGGTGCTCGACCTGGGCTGCGGCCAGGGCCAGTTGGTGCAGGCGCTCCTCAAGGACGTGCGCTTCACCGAGATCGTCGGTGTCGACGTGTCGATGCGCGCCCTCACCATCGCCTCGCGGAGGTTGAAGCTGGACCGGATGGGGGAGCGCCAGGCGGGCCGGGTCACCCTCCAGCAGGGCTCCCTCACCTACACGGACAAGCGGCTCAAGGGGTATGACGCCGCCGTGCTCAGCGAGGTTGTCGAGCACCTGGACCTGGACCGGCTGCCCGCGCTGGAGTACGCGGTCTTCGGCTCGGCGCGGCCGGGAACGGTCCTCGTGACCACGCCGAACGTGGAGTACAACGTCCGCTGGGAGAGCCTCCCGGCCGGGCATGTGCGCCACGGGGACCACCGCTTCGAGTGGACGAGGGCCGAATTCCGGGAGTGGGCCGGGAAGGTGGCCGAGCGCCACGGGTACACCGTCGCGCAGCTGCCCGTCGGCCCGGACGACCCCGAGGTCGGCCCGCCCACCCAGCTCGCCGTCTTTACCCTGACCGACACGGACATCGACAAGAAGACCGACAAGAAGACCGACAAGAAGAAGGAGGCGGAAGCCGCATGACCAACGACGACAACAGCAACACCGACAGCACCAGCACCGAAACCAGCACCGACATCCCCACCGGCACCGCCGCCCGCACCCTGCCCGTGACCGACCTCTCCCTCGTCGTCCTCATCGGCGCCAGCGGATCGGGCAAGTCCACCTTCGCCCGCAAGCACTTCAAGCCCACCGAGATCGTCTCCTCGGACGTCTGCCGGGGCCTCGTCGCCGACGACGAGAACGACCAGAGCGCCAGCGGCGACGCCTTCGACGTGCTCCACTACATCGCCGGCAAGCGTCTCGCCGCCGGACGGCTCACCGTCGTCGACGCCACCAGCGTCCAGTCCGAGAGCCGCAAGCAGCTCGTCCGGCTGGCCCGCGAGCACGACGTACTGCCCATCGCCATCGTGCTGGACCTCCCCGAGGAGGTCTGTGCCCGGCGCAACGCCGACCGCCCCGACCGCGCCTCCATGCCCCGTCATGTCATCCAGCGCCACCGCCGCGAGCTGCGCCGCTCGCTGCGCGGTCTGGAGCGCGAGGGCTTCCGCAAGGTGCACATCCTGCGCACCGAGGAGGAGGCCGAGAGCGCCGAAGTGGTGCTGGAGCGCCGGTACAACGACCTGCGCCACGTCACCGGCCCGTTCGACATCATCGGCGACATCCACGGTTGCCGCTCCGAGCTGGACACCCTGCTCGGCACGCTCGGTTACGTGGACGGCGCCCACCCCGAAGGGCGTACGGCCGTCTTCGTCGGCGACCTGGTCGACCGGGGCCCCGACAGCCCGGGCGTCCTGCGCCGCGTCATGTCCATGGTCGCGTCGGGCAACGCGCTGTGCGTGCCCGGTAACCACGAGAACAAGCTCGGCCGCTATCTCGCGGGCCGCAAGGTCCAGCAGACCCACGGCCTCGCCGAGACCGTCGAGCAGTTGGAGCGCGAGGACGCCGAGCACCCCGAGTTCCGGCAGCAGGTGCGGGAGTTCATCGACTCGCTGGTCAGCCACTACGTGCTGGACGGTGGCAACCTGGTGGTCTGCCACGCCGGACTGCCGGAGAAGTACCACGGCCGCACCTCCGGCCGGGTCCGCTCGCACGCGCTGTACGGGGACACCACCGGCGAGACCGACGAGTTCGGTCTGCCCGTGCGCTACCCGTGGGCCGAGGAGTACCGGGGCCGCGCCGCCGTGGTCTACGGCCACACCCCGGTGCCCACCACCTCCTGGATCAACAACACCATCTGCCTGGACACCGGCGTCGTCTTCGGCGGGAAGATGACCGCGCTGCGCTGGCCGGAGCGCGAACTCGTCGACGTACCGGCCGAGAAGGTCTGGTACGAGCCGACCAGGCCGCTGACCACCGAGGCGCCCGGAGGTCGGGAGGGCAGGCCGCTGGACCTGGCCGACGTCCAGGGCCGCCGGGTCGTGGAGACCCGGCAGATGGGCCGCGTCGCCGTGCGCGAGGAGAACGCGGCGGCCGCGCTCGAAGTGATGAGCCGGTTCGCCGTCGACCCCCAGCTCCTCGCCTACCTCCCGCCCACCATGGCGCCCACCGCCACCTCCCGGGAGGACGGCTTCCTGGAGCACCCGGCCGAGGCGTTCGCGCAGTACCGCGCGGACGGCGTGGAGCGGGTGGTGTGCGAGGAGAAGCACATGGGCTCCCGGGCCGTCGCCCTCGTCTGCAAGGACGCGGAGGCCGCCACCGCCCGGTTCGGCACGGACGGCCCGACCGGCGCGCTGTACACCCGCACCGGCCGCCCGTTCCTCGACGACCGGGCCGTGACCGAAGAGGTCCTCGGCCGGCTCCGTACCGCCGTCACCGCCGCCGGGCTCTGGGAGGAGTGGGACACCGACTGGGTGCTGCTCGACGCCGAGCTGATGCCGTGGTCGCTCAAGGCCGGCGGACTGCTGCGCTCGCAGTACGCCGCCGTCGGCGCGGCCTCCGGCGCGGTCTTCCCGTCCGCGCTCGCCGGGCTGGAGAGCGCCGCCGCCCGTGGTGTCGACGTCGGCGACCTCTCCGTACGGCAGCGGGGCCGGGCGACGGACGCGGCCGCGTTCACCGAGGCGTACCGGCGGTACTGCTGGACGACCGAAGGGCTGGACGGGGTGCGGCTCGCCCCGTTCCAGATCCTCGCCGTCCAGGGCCGCTCGCTCGCCGCCGTCCCGCACGACGAGCAGCTCGCCTGGCTGGACCGGCTCGTCGAGCACGACCCGACCGGGCTGCTCCAGGTCACCCGCCGGCTCGTCGTGGACCCCGCCGACGAGGCGTCCGTCCGCGCGGGCACCGACTGGTGGCTGGAGATGACCGGGCGCGGCGGCGAGGGCATGGTCGTCAAGCCGCTCGGCGCCCTCGTCCGGGACGCCAAGGGCCGCCTGGTCCAGCCGGGCATCAAGGTGCGCGGCCGGGAGTATCTGCGTATCATCTACGGCCCCGAGTACACCCGCCCGGAGAACCTGGAGCGCCTGCGCTCCCGCTTCCTCGGCCACAAGCGCTCGCTCGCGCTGCGGGAGTACGCGCTCGGCCTGGAGGCGCTGGACCGGCTGGCGGACGGCGAGCCGCTGTGGCGGGTCCACGAGGCGGTCTTCGCCGTCCTGGCCCTGGAGTCGGAGCCGGTGGACCCCCGGCTCTGAGACCGGACGGAACCGTGGGCGATTCGCGGGGTGAACGGTGCTCCGCCCGGTGAGGATGAAGGCATGGGATTCCATGTCGACTCCGAAGCCGGGCGGCTGCGCCGCGTCATACTGCACCGCCCCGATCTGGAACTGAAACGGCTGACCCCCTCCAACAAGGACGCGCTCCTCTTCGACGACGTGCTCTGGGTGCGCCGGGCCCGGCAGGAGCACGACGGGTTCGCCGACGTCCTGCGGGACCGGGGTGTGGAGGTGCACCTCTTCGGGGACCTCCTCCAGGAGTCCCTGGACATCCCCGTCGCGCGCCGGCTGGTGCTCGACCGGGTCTTCGACGAGAAGGAGTACGGGCCGCTCGCCACCGAGCACCTGCGCGCCGCCTTCGAGGAGCTGCCCTCGGCCGAGCTGGCGGAGGCGCTGGTCGGCGGGATGACCAAGCGCGAGTTCCTGGAGCGGCACAGCGAGCCGACCTCCGTCCGCTTCCATGTGATGGACCTCGACGACTTCCTGCTCGGCCCGCTGCCCAACCACCTCTTCACCCGGGACACCTCCGCCTGGATCTACGACGGGGTCTCCATCAACGCGATGCGCTGGCCCGCCCGGCAGCGCGAGACCGTCCACTTCGAGGCGATCTACCGCCACCACCCCCTCTTCACCGGCCCTGAGGCGGGCGTCTTCCACCACTGGTCGGAGGGGCAGGACGACTACCCGTCCACGATCGAGGGCGGGGACGTCCTGGTGATCGGGCAGGGGGCGGTCCTGATCGGGATGAGCGAGCGCACCACCCCGCAGGCGGTGGAGATGCTGGCCCGCGGCCTCTTCGACGCCGGATCCGCCCGCACGATCGTGGCGCTCGACATGCCGAAGGCCCGCGCGTTCATGCACCTGGACACGGTGATGACGATGGTCGACGGCGATACGTTCACCCAGTACGCGGGGCTCGGCATGCTCCGCTCGTACACGATCGAGCCGGGCAGCGGTCCCCGCGAGCTGAAGGTCACCGACCACCCGCCCGAGCACATGCACCGGGCCATCGCCGCAGCGCTCGGCCTCGACGCGATCCGGGTGCTCACCGCCACCCAGGACGTGCACGCTGCGGAGCGCGAGCAGTGGGACGACGGCTGCAACGTCCTGGCGGTCGAGCCGGGCGTCGTCATCGCGTACGAGCGGAACGCGACCACCAACACCTATCTCCGCAAGCAGGGCATCGAGGTCATCGAGATCCGGGGCAGCGAGCTGGGCCGGGGGAGGGGCGGACCGCGCTGCATGAGCTGTCCGGTGGTGCGGGACCCTGTGTAGTGCAGGCATTTATCAGACAGGGGACCGGCGAATTCCGGACCCAGGGGGCTGTATAGGAATGCAGGTAGTCGTATAGACTTCCAGCACTGTTCGTCGATCCCGCACGACCCCTGGAGCCGTCACCATGGCCATCGACCTCACCGGCCGCCCCTTCCTCAAGGAGCTGGACTTCACCGCCGAGGAGCTCCTCGGCCTGGTCGCGCTGGCCGGTGAGCTGAAGGCGGCCAAGAAGGCGGGTGCCGAGGTCCAGCGGCTGCGCGGGAAGAACATCGCGCTGATCTTCGAGAAGACCTCGACCCGGACGCGCTGCGCGTTCGAGGTCGCCGCCGCCGACCAGGGCGCCTCCACCACCTACCTGGACCCCTCGGGCTCCCAGATGGGCCACAAGGAGTCGGTGAAGGACACCGCCCGGGTGCTCGGCCGGATGTTCGACGGCATCGAGTACCGGGGTGACAGCCAGCAGGTGGTCGAGGAGCTGGCCGCGTACGGCGGTGTCCCCGTCTTCAACGGGCTCACCGACGACTGGCACCCCACGCAGATGCTCGCCGACGTGCTGACCATGACGGAGCACAGCGACAAGCCCGTCCCGGAGCTGGCCTTCGCCTACCTCGGTGACGCCCGCTTCAACATGGGAAACTCCTACCTGATCACCGGCGCCCTGCTCGGCCTGGACATCCGCATCGTCGCCCCCGAGATGTACTGGCCGGCTCCCTCCGTCGTGACGCAGGCCGAGAAGCTCGCGGCGATCAGCGGCGCGAAGGTCACGCTCACCGCGGACATCACCGAGGGCGTCCGTGGCGCCGACTTCGTCGCCACCGACGTCTGGGTCTCGATGGGGGAGCCCAAGGAGGTCTGGGACGAGCGCATCGCCGCGCTCGCGCCGTACGCCGTGACGATGGACGTCCTGCGCGCCACCGGCAACCCGGACGTGAAGTTCCTGCACTGCCTGCCCGCCTTCCACGACCTCGGCACCCAGGTCGGCCGGGACGTCCACGCCGCCCACGGTCTGACCGAGCTGGAGGTCACCGACGAGGTCTTCGAGTCGGCGCACTCGGTCGTCTTCGACCAGGCGGAGAACCGGATGCACACGATCAAGGCCGTGCTGGTGGCGACGCTGGCGGGGGAGTAGCCGCCCCCTGCGGAGGGGGATTCGCATGACCATTCGCCCGATTGGGTGAACATGCGCGGTGGTGGCTACGATGTCGCCTCTGGTGGGGTTCGGGCTCGCACGCTCGAACCCCTTACCTGTGTCGCCGCCCACGCGCACACGGGACCGTCCCCCCACTGCACCACCAGAGAAGAGAACGTCCCGCATGAGCCCCGGCCTGCCGACCCCCGGCACCCCGAAGCGTCCCGGCCTCGCCCGGCCCGGACTGCGCCGCAAGAGCCCCGACCAGCTCATCGCCGAATCCGGCGGCGACCTGGAGGGCCACGGCCTCCGGCGGACGATGGGCCTCTTCCAGCTCGTCTGCTTCGGCGTCGGCGCCATCGTCGGCACCGGCATCTTCGTCGGCCTCTCCGACACCGTCGCCGAGGCCGGGCCCGCCGTCGTCATCTCGTTCGTCCTGGCCGCGATCACCTGCATCTTCACCGCCTTCTCCTTCGCGGAGCTGGGCAGCGCGATCCCGGTCTCGGGGAGCTCGTACTCCTTCGCGTACGCGGCCCTCGGCGAGCGCACGGCGTTCCTCGTCGGCTGGTGCCTGATGCTGGAGTACGGCGTCTCGGTCTCCGCGGTCGCGGTGGGGTGGAGCCAGTACGTCAACGAGCTGCTGAACAGCCTGATCGGCTGGCAGCTCCCCGCTGCCGTGTCCGCGGGGCCCGGCGACGGCGGCGTGATCAACCTCCCGGCGATCGTCGTGATCGCCATGGCCGCCACCCTCCTGGTGCGCGGCGTCCGGGAGAGCGCGAACGCGACGGCCGCCATGGCGGTCCTGAAGATCGGCATCCTGCTGGCGTTCTGCGCGATCGCGTTCACCGCGTACCAGGACGACAACCTCGTGCCGTTCGCGGGCCACGGGCTCGGCGGGATCACGGCCGGTGCCTCGCTGGCGTTCTTCTCGTACATCGGCTTCGACGCGATCACCACCGCCGGCGAAGAGGTCAAGAACCCCCGCCGGAACATCCCCGTAGCCATCCTGATCTGCATCGGCGTCGTCACGCTGCTCTACTGCGCGGTGGCGCTCTCGGCCATCGGCGCGCTCGGTGCGGACGCCGTCTCCGACAAGCCCGCCGCCCTCTCGCTGGTCGTCAACCAGGTCACCGACTCCTCGGTGGGCGGCATCATCATCGCCTTCGGCGCGGTCGTCGCCATCGCCTCGGTGGTGCTCGCCGTGATGTACGGGCAGACCCGCATCCTGATGTCGATGTCCCGCGACGGGCTGATCCCGCGCGTCTTCGAGCGCGTCTCGCCCAAGACCCACACCCCGGTCGCCAACACCTGGATCGTGGCCTGCGTCTTCGCCGTCCCGGCCGCCTTCGCCTCGCTGGACGTCGTCGTCAACCTGACGACCATCGGCACGCTCGCCACCATGGTCGCGGTCAACGTGGCCGTCGTGGTGCTCCGCCGCCGCAACCCGGAGCTGGAGCGCACCTTCCGGGTGCCGCTGTATCCGGTCAGCCCGGTGCTCGGCGTCGTGTTCTGCCTGTATCTGATGTACGGGACCGGCTGGACGACCTGGCTCCAGTTCGCGGTCTTCCTCGCCGCCGGATCGCTGCTCTACACGTTCTACGGGCGCAAGCGGTCCCGGCTGATCAGCTCTCCGGGGACGGACCCGGCTGGGACGGTATCGCCGGAAGCGTGAACCAGACGGCCTTGCCGTGCTCCGTCGTGCGGTGACCGCAGGCGGAGCTGAGGGTCCGGATCAGCAGCAGGCCGCGGCCGTGCTCCTGCCAGGGGTCGACCTCGTAACCGGGCTGCGGCCGGGACAGGTCACCGGGCGGAGCGGGGTCGTGGTCGTGCACCTCGACCTGGCAGCCGGTGGGCAGCAGCTCCACGACCAGCTCGATCGGCTCGCTGCTCACCGTGTGCTCGACCGCGTTCGCGACCAGTTCGGCGGTGAGCAGCTCGGCGGTGTCGCTGTCCGCCGGGGCGTGGATGTCCGACAGGGCGGTACGGACGAGAGCGCGGGCGATCGGCACGGCTGCCGTGGAATGCGGCAGGGCGATGCGCCAGGAGGCGGGAACAGGGACATCGGGCGGCACGGCGGGGTTCCGTTCGGGAGCGGGACTTCCTTGGAGCGGGACTTCTCGACTCATCGGGGTCTCTCGACTCATCGGCATCGCGTATCGAGACTTCCTGGGGTCAACCTTACGAACCGCACGGCCCGGACCATAGAGGCGGTCGACCGGTGCAAACAGGACTTTCGCCACAACGGTCTCACGCCTGGCGTATCGCGACCTCGTGACGACAGTCACGTACAGGTGATAACTTCGGTGGTGGAACGCGACCCGCGCACGGCCGGCAACCCGCCCGAATGCTGAAGGGAAGCCCTTCATGAGCTCGTTTCCCAGCTCCGCCCGGCGGGTGGAGGAGTGGCGTCATCTCCGGATCACCCGGGACGACGGTGTGGTGACCGTCACGCTGGACCGCCCCGAGAAACTCAACGCCCTGACCTTCGGCGCCTACGCCGATCTGCGCGACCTCCTCGCCGAGCTGACCCGGGAACGCTCCGCGCGCGCCCTCGTCCTCGCCGGCGAGGGGCGCGGCTTCTGCTCCGGCGGCGACGTGGACGAGATCATCGGCGCCACCCTCGCCATGGACACCGCCGCGATCCTGGAGTTCAACCGGATGACCGGCCAGGTCGTACGGGCCCTGCGCGAGTGCCCCTTCCCGGTCGTCGCCGCCGTCCACGGGGTGGCCGCCGGAGCCGGGGCCGTCCTCGCCCTCGCCGCCGACTTCCGGGTCGCCGACCCCTCCGCCCGCTTCGCCTTCCTCTTCACCCGGGTCGGCCTCTCCGGCGGCGACATGGGCGCGGCCTACCTCCTGCCCCGCGTCGTCGGCCTCGGCCACGCCACCCGGCTCCTCATGCTCGGGGACGCCGTCCGGGCCCCAGAGGCGGAGCGGATCGGGCTGATCAGCGAGCTGGCCGACGAGGGGCAGGCCGACGTCCGCGCCGCCGAGCTGGCCCGCCGCCTCGCCGACGGCCCCGCCCTCGCCCTCGCCCAGACCAAGGCGCTGCTCACCGCCGAGCTGGACATGCCGCTCGCCGCCTCCGTCGAGCTGGACGCCACCACCCAGGCGCTCCTGATGCATGGCGAGGACTACGCGGAGTTCCACGCCGCCTTCACCGAGAAGCGGCCGCCGAAGTGGCGGGGGAGGTAGCCGTGACGCGCGACGGCTCCCCCGCACGGACGCCCGTCCCCGGCCACGTGCCGACCCCCGTGCGGAGCGTCGCGGTCATCGGCGGCGGCCCCGGCGGCCTCTACGCCGCCGCCCTCCTCAAGCGGCTCGACCCGGCCCGCGAGATCACCGTGTACGAGCGCAACGCCCCCGACGACACCTTCGGCTTCGGCGTCGTCCTCTCCGACGAGACCCTCGGCTCCATCGAACACGCCGACCCCGAGGTCTACCGCGCGCTGAGCCGTGAGTTCGTCCGCTGGGACACCATCGACATCGTCCACCGCGGCCGCACCCACACCTCCGGCGGCCACGGCTTCGCCGCCCTCGGCCGCCGCCGCCTCCTGGAGATCCTCCACGAGCGCTGCACCGCCCTCGGGATCGACCTCCGCTTCCGCGCCGAGGCCCCGCCCGCCGCCGAGCTGGCCGCCGGCCACGACCTGGTCATCGCCGCCGACGGGGTGCACAGCACGACCCGCCAGGCACACGCGGACGCCTTCGGCCCGTCCCTCACCGAGCACCGCAACCGCTACATCTGGCTCGCCGCCGACTTCGCGCTCGACGCCTTCCGCTTCGAGATCGCCGAAACCCCGTACGGCGTCATGCAGCTCCACGGCTACCCGTACGCCACCGAGGCCTCCACCGTCATCGTCGAGATGCGCGAGGAGGTGTGGCGGGCCGCCGGACTCGACACCTGCGACGGGGGCGAATCCACCGCCCGCTGCGCCAAGTTCTTCACCGAGGCCCTGGACGGCAGGCCCCTGCGCGCCAACCGGTCCAACTGGCTCACCTTCCGTACGGTCACCAACTCCCGCTGGTCGCACGGGAACACCGTCCTCATCGGGGACGCCGCCCACACCGCGCACTTCTCCATCGGCTCCGGCACCAAGCTCGCCGTCGAGGACGCCCTCGCGCTCGCCGCCTCCATCGAGGAACAGCCGGACCTGGCCTCCGCGTTGACGGCGTACGAGGCCGAGCGCCGCCCGGTCGTCGCCTCCACCCAGCGGGCGGCGGCGGCCAGTCTGCGCTGGTTCGAGGAGCTGGCGACCTATGTCGACCAGCCGCCCCGCCGCTTCGCCTTCAACCTGCTCACCCGCAGCCGCCGGGTCACCCACGACAACCTGCGGCTGCGCGACGCCACGTTCACCGCCGCCGTCGAGGAGGAGTTCGGCTGCCCGCCCGCCACCCCGCCGATGTTCACCCCGCTGCGGCTGCGCGGCCTCGAACTGCGCAACCGGGTCGTCGTCTCCCCGATGGACATGTACTCGGCCACCGACGGGCTCCCCGGCGACTTCCACCTCGTCCACCTCGGCGCCCGCGCGCTCGGCGGCGCCGGGCTCACCATGACCGAGATGGTCTGCGTCAGCCCCGAGGGCCGTATCACCCCCGGCTGCACGGGCCTGTGGACCGGTGAACAGGCCACCGCCTGGCGCCGGATCACCGACTTCGTCCACACCTCGGCCCCCGGCGCGGCCATCGGCGTCCAGCTCGGCCACTCCGGCCGCAAAGGCTCCACCCGGCTGATGTGGGAGGGCATCGACCAGCCCCTGGAGACCGGCAACTGGCCCGTGTCGGCCGCCTCCCCGCTCCCGTACGCCCCTGGCGTCAACCAGATCCCGCAGGAGCTGGACACCGCCGGACTCGCCGTCGTACGCGAGCAGTTCGTCCGGGCGGCCCACCGCGCGGCCACCGCCGGCTTCGACCTCCTCGAACTCCACTGCGCCCACGGCTACTTGCTCTCGGGCTTTCTCTCCCCGCTCACCAACCACCGCACCGACGGCTACGGCGGATCCCTGGCCGCCCGCCTCCGCTTCCCCCTGGAAGTCTTCGACGCCGTCCGCGAAGTCTGGCCGCAGGAACGCCCGATGACCGTCCGGATCTCCGCCACCGACTGGGCCGAGGGCGGCACCGACGCGGCGGACGCCGTCGAGATCGCCCGCGCCTTCGCCGCCCACGGGGCCGACGCCATCGACGTCTCCACCGGCCAGGTGGTGCCCGAGGAGCGGCCCGAGTTCGGCCGCTCGTACCAGACCCCGTACGCCGACCGGATCCGCAACACCGTGGACGTCCCGGTCATCGCGGTCGGCGCCATCTCCTCCTGGGACGACGTCAACTCCCTGCTCCTGGCGGGCCGCGCCGACCTCTGCGCCCTGGCACGTCCGCACCTGTACGACCCGCACTGGACCCTGCACGCGGCGGCCGAACAGGGCTACACCGGACCGGGCGCGCCCTGGCCCCTCCCGTACGGCGCGGGCAGCCGGCCCCCGCCCACGGGCCGCACGGACGGGCCGAAGCCCCGGCTCACCTTGGAGTGACGAACTCCGGCCAGTGCTGCCAAGTCACTTCTGTCGCAGGGGAATCCGAGTAAAATTGGTTCTCTACTCGGGGGAGAGCGCATGTCCGACTTACTGGCAGCCGCCGCTGTCATCGCACCGTTCGTGAGCACCGCCGCAGCAGCCATGGCCGGAGCCGTCGTCGACTCCGCGCGGGACCGCCTGGCGGACAGCGCGGTGGAGGGAGGGCGGAGGCTGCTGGGCGCGGCGCTACGCAGGCACGACGACGACCTGGACCGCTCCGAGGAGGACGTCGACGCGGTCAGCGCCATCGAGCAACTCTCCCAGGAGCAGCGGCAGATCCTGGAGAACGCCATCGGCACCTGGCTGGCCGACGGCGGAGAACTGGACGCCCCGTCCCTGTCCCACTCCATCAGTGCCGCCGACCGCGCCTACCGCGCGGGCGACCTGACCCACGTGACCTCGTACGGGAACAACTCCCCGGCGATCGGCCGGATCGAATCGGCGACCTTCACCTTCCACCGTGAGCCGGGCGGCGGCGAAGCAGGTTGACCGCCCAGCCACCGGCGCCGGGCGACACCACCACCCATGGATCCAACTCACCGGCGATCGGCTTCGTCGGCAAGCTGTTCCTGAGCGTGTTCCTCGGGGACTCCGCCGACTTCACCGACCGGGCCAAAGGCTGGAGCGTCTGGAACTGGCCGCCGTTCCTGCTGGTCGTCCTGGTCGGCGCCTACGCCCTGATCGTGGCCCCCGACGGACCGGCACGCCAGTTCCTCTGGGTCCGTCTCGCGCTCGGCACCGCGGTCGCTCTGGCGCTGATCCGGCTGATCCTGCCGGCGCGCGGCACCCGGGCGCCCTGGCGCGTCCTGATGTCGGCGGCGGCCTTGATGTGCTCCTGCGCAGGCGCGGTCGGTATGGACCACCTGGCCGACCACGGAGAGGTCGACGTCACCGGCCGGAGCGAGATCAGCGGCCGCGCCGTCACCGACGGCTCGCAGCTCCGGCTCGTGGTCGACAGCCCGGCCGACCGCGCACGGCTGCGGCTGACGCTCACCATCCGGGACGCCGCCAAGGCCGCCCAGTTCTGCGCACCCGAGACCCGCTACTCCGCTCAACTGCTGGGGAACACCAGTACGCGTGTCGACGATGTGCGCAGCGGCCAGAAGGTCGAGTTCCCGCTGGGCGGACTGCAAGGGGCGATCGACGTGGAGATCACCCTGCTGACCGAAAAAGGATGTCGGATGAGCCTGTCCGTCGCGAACGCCGTACTTCACGACTGAGAGGACACCGTGGCTCCGACCTCCAAGACGCAGCGCCCGGCGCGGACCGCCCGGCTGCTCGGTACCGTCGCCGCACTGGCCGTGCTGGCGAGCTTCGCCGGCTGCTCCTCCTCGAAGGAGCCGGAGCGCGAGTTCCTCGGCGTGCGGCGCGTCACCGTCGCGATGCACAACGACCTGCCCGGCCTGTCCTACTCCGCGAACTACGACCGTTCCGGGCTGGACTTCCTCGTGTTCCGGCACATCGAGGAGGAGATCGACGTCGACTTCAGCGAGCCCGTCGACGTCTCATCGGGCGACCGGGTCACCCAACTCATCGAACGCAAAGCCGACATGACGATCGCGTCGTTCTCCATCACCGCCGAACGGATGGATGAGATCGACTTCGTCGGGCCCTACCTCAAGACCCGGCAGGGCTTCCTCGTCGGCCCGGACAGCGCCGACGTCAAACGGCTGGCCGATCTGCGGGGCAGCCAGATCTGCACCTGGCAGGGCACCACCTCGGTCGAAGCGCTGCAAGGCATCAAGGAGACCGTCGGCGCCGAGCCGGTCACCTTGACCGACGCGTCGGACTGCATCGAGCAGCTCGTCGCCGGCCAGGTGAAGGCCGTCTCCACCGACCAGGCCATCCTCTACGGCTTCGCCCGGCAGTACGAGAAGGAGGGGCTGCGCGTGGTGCCGGACGTGACGATAGGAGCGCCGCAGCACTACGGCATCGGGCTGCCGAAGGGGTACACCGCGGACTGCCGCAGGCTGGCGTCCTGGCTCAAGAAGCATGTGGGCACGAGCGGTTGGATCAGGGACGTCGAGACGTCGCTGCCGACACTCATCAAGGACGATCCGGCCTGGATCAGCAGCTACAAGCCGAGCGCCGCCGAGATCGAGGCGCGGTCGTGCCGGGACAGCATCAGTCCCTGACCCGCACGAACCGTTCCCCCGCGTCCCGCAGCCGGTCGTGCAGCTTGCCGAACACCTCCGCCGAGCGCCCGCCCGGCCACCCCTTCGGCAGCAGCTCCTCCGGCAACCCCGGGTCGGCGTAGGGGAGTTGCCGCCAGGAGTCCAGTGCCAGCAGATAGTCCCGGTAGGCCTCCTGCGGGCGGGGGCCCTCCTGCGGGCGCGGGCACCCCTCCTCGGTCCGCGGGCCTTCCTCGGTCCGCTCGGTCGCCTCCCACTCGCGGAGCACCGGTTCGTGCAGGTCCAGGAAGTCCCGGTGCAGCCGGGCCACCGCGTCCAGATCCCACCAGCGGGCCACCGAGGCGCGGGTCGCCGCGAAGCCCAGGTGGTCGCCGCGGAACAGGTCGACGTACGGCGCGAGTTCGAGCCGCTCCAGGGTGTGCCGGGTCTCCTCGTAGAGGCCGGCGGGGGCGATCCACACCCCGGGGGCCGCCGTGCCGAAGCCGAGGCGGGCCAGCCGGGAGCGGAGCAGGTGGCGCTTGGCGCGTTCGGCCTCGGGGACGGAGAAGACCGCGAGGACCCAGCCGTCCTCCAGCCGGTGCGAGGGGCGGCCGTAGATGCGCGCGTCGCCGTCGTCGAGGAGCTGGCGGGCGTCCGGCGACAGGGCGTACCCGGCCGAGCCGTCCGCCGCCCGCGCGGCGACCAGCAGCCCGCGCCGCTTGAGCCGCGAGACACAGGAGCGTACGGAAGGGGCGTCCACGCCCACGGCGTGCAGCAGGCGGATCAGCTCGGCCACGGCGAAGGGTGAGCCGTCCGCCGGACGGCCGTAGGCGCCGTAGAGCGTGATGATCAGGGAACGGGGGGTGCGCAGCTCGGCCACGTGATCACTCTAGGGGGAGTCCTCGCGGAGGAGGAACCGCTGGAGTTTGCCGGTCGCGGTGCGCGGCAGCGACTGCTCGAAGACGAAGACGCGCGGACATTTGTGCGGGGCCAGGTTGGCCTTCATATGGGCGCGCAGCGAGTCGGCCGTCTGCTCCGAGCCCTCCGTCAGCACCACGTGCGCCACCACGATCTCGCCGCGCAGTTCGTCCGGCCGGCCCACCACGGCCGCCTCCGCGACCTCCGGATGGCGGAGCAGGGCGTCCTCCACCTCGGGGCCCGCGATGTTGTAGCCGGAGGAGATGATCATGTCGTCGGCGCGGGCCACGTAACGGAAGTAGCCGTCCGGTTCGCGGACGAAGGTGTCGCCGGTCAGGTTCCAGCCGTGCCGGACGTACTCGGTCTGCCGGGGATCGGCGAGGTAGCGGCAGCCGACCGGTCCGCGGACGGCGAGCAGCCCCGCCTCGCCGTCGGGCAGCTCGTCGCCGCGCTCGTCGACCACCTGGGCCTGCCAGCCCGGCACGGGGACGCCGATGGTGCCGGGGCGGATGGCGTCGTCGGCGGCGGAGATGAAGATGTGCAGCAGCTCGGTGGCCCCGATGCCGTTGATGATGCGCAGCCCGGTCGCCTCGAACCAGGCCTGCCAGGTCGCCGCGGGCAGGTTCTCCCCGGCCGACACGCAGCGGCGCAGGGCCGAGAGGTCGTGGCCGTCCAGTTGGCCGAGCATCGTGCGGTAGGCGGTCGGCGCGGTGAAGAGCACCGAGACCCGGTGGCGTACCAGCGCGGGCAGCAGATGGTGCGGCCCCGCCTGCTCCAGCAGCAGCGTGGAGGCCCCGGCGCGCAGCGGGAAGATCAGCAGGCCGCCGAGGCCGAAGGTGAAGCCGAGCGGCGGGCTGCCCGCGAACACGTCGTCGGGGAGCGGCCGCAGCACGTGCGCGGAGAAGGTGTCGGCGATGGCGAGCAGGTCCCGGTGGAGGTGCATACAGCCCTTGGGGCGCCCGGTGGTCCCCGAGGTGAACGCGATGAGGGCGACCTCGTCGGCGGCCGTGTCGACCGCCCGGTACGGGCCGGAGCCGGCGTGCGCGGCCGCCAGATGGGTGAGGTCGCCGGGGCCGTCGCCGCCGTACGACGTGGTTCGTAGCCCGTCCACGTCCGCCTCGGCCAGATCCTCCGCCGACCGCGCGTCGCACAGTGCGTGGCTCACCCGGGCCAGCGAGCAGATGGTGGCCAGCTCACCCGCCCGCGCCTGCGCCAGTACGGTCACCGCCACCGCGCCCGCCTTCATGACGGCGAGCCAGCACGCGGCCAGCCAGGGCGTGGTGGGCCCGCGCAGCAGCACCCGGTTCCCGGACACCACCCCCAGGTCCTCGGTGAGCACATGGGCGATGCGGTCCACCGTCTCCCGCAGCTCGCCGTAGCTCCAGACGCCCCCGTCGGCGGAGCGCAGCGCGGGACGGTCCGGGCCCCGCTCCTCCACCGTGCGGTCCAGCAGCTCGTACCCGCAGTTCAGCCGGTCGGGGTAACGCGGCCCGGGACCGTCCAGGAGGAGCTCGGGCCACTGCTCCGGCGGTGGCAGATGGTCGCGCGCGAACGTGTCGGTGTGCGCACCGGGGACGCGTACGGACGCGTCGGCGGCGGCTGTGGGCGTGTTCGGCGAGGAATTCGGCTCCATCAAGGATCGCCCCCTTGTCGCCTTCGGAGCGTATCGTTCGGGTGACGGTAGTCAACAGTCCGCGATAAAGCAGAGACGCGATAAAGCAGAGAAGCCACAAGAAGCAGAGACGCGACCAGAAGCAGAGACGCGACCAGAGAGGCGCCGCCATGACGGCATTCTCCCTCGAACCGGCACAGACCGCCTGGTGCGAGGAGCTGCGCACCCTCGCCGAGCAGCACCTGCGCCCGCTGGCGGAGAAGGGGGAGCCCGGGCGCGTCAACCGCCCGCTGCTGGCCGCCCTCGGCGAGCTGGGCCTGCTGGAGCGGATGTTCTCCTCCGGCGCGCTGGACCTGTGCCTGCTGCGGGAGTCCCTGGCCCGGGGCTGCACCGAGGCCGAGACCGCGCTCGCCCTCCAGGGCCTCGGCACCACGCCGATCGTCCGGGCGGGCACCCCCGCCCAGCGCGAGCGCTGGCTCCCCGGGGTCCGGGCGGGCCGGACCGTCGCGGCCTTCGCGCTGAGCGAGCCGGGCGCCGGGTCCGACGCCGGGGCCCTGTCCCTGGCCGCCGAAGCCACCCCCGGCGGCTGGCGGCTCACCGGCGAGAAGTGCTGGATCTCCAACGCCCCCGAGGCCGACTTCGCCACCGTCTTCGCCCGCACCACCCCCGGCGCCGGCTCACGCGGCATCACCGCCTTCCTCCTCCCCGCCGACCGCCCCGGACTCACCGGCCAGGCCCTCGACATGCTCTCCCCGCACCCCATCGGCACCCTGGAGTTCGACGGCGTACCGGTCAGCGCCGACGACGTCCTCGGCGAACCCGACCGGGGCTTCCGGGTCGCGATGGACACCCTCAACCTCTTCCGGCCCAGCGTCGGTGCCTTCGCCGTCGGGATGGCCCGCGCCGCTCTCGACGCCACCGTCACCCACACCGCCCGCCGCACCGCGTTCGGCGGCCCGCTGAGCGACCTCCAGGCCGTCTCCCACCAGGTCGCCGAGATGGCGACCCGCACCGAGGCCGCCCGCCTCCTGGTGTACGCGGCGGCCGCCGCGTACGACGCGGGGGAGAGCGGTGTGCCGCGCCGCGCGGCGATGGCCAAGCTGTACGCCACCGAGACCGCGCAGTACGTCGTCGACACCGCCGTCCAACTCCACGGCGCGCGTGCTCTGCGCCGCGGCCATCTGCTCGAACACCTCTACCGCGAGGTCCGCGCGCCCCGGATCTACGAGGGCGCCAGCGAGGTGCAGCGCGCCATCATCGCCAAGGAGCTGTACGCGGCCTCCGCCGCCGAGGAGCCGGCCACCGCCCCGCCGGCCGCCGCCGAGCAGCCTGTCACCGCCGCCGCCCGGAAGACCCAGGAGCCGTCCGTATGAGCCCGTCCCACCGGATCAACCCCTCCGAACTCTCCCCGCCCACCGGCTTCTCGCACGCCGTCGTCGCCACCGGGGGCCATCTGGTCTTCCTCGCCGGGCAGACCGCGCTCGACCCGGACGGCAAGGTGGTCGGCGCCACCCTGCCCGAACAGTTCGCCACCGCCCTCACCAACCTGCTCACCGCCCTGCACGCGGCGGGCGGCGCCCCCGCCGACCTGGCCCGCGTCACGGTGTACGCCACCGATGTGGCCGACTACCGCTCCCACGCCTCCGAACTCGGCCGGATCTGGCGCCGGCTGGCCGGGCGCGACTACCCGGCGATGGCGGTCATCGGAGTGGCCCGGCTCTGGGACGAGCAGGCGATGGTCGAGATCGACGGGATCGCCGTGCTGCCCTGAGAAGGGATCGCCGTGCTGCCCTGAGACGGGATCGCCGCGCTGCCCCGAGCTGTGCGGTGGCCCGGTGTCATGCCGCATGCGCGAACGGTCAACCCGCAACCCACCCCCCGTAAAGAATTCGTCAAGAGAGTCGCGTTAGGCTCTCCGGGTGCGGCACCACATGGAACACCTTCACCTGCGTTCACAGCGGCCCCTACGTCCCCAGTTGACGCCTCCTCGGGCCCGGCGCGGGCCTCAGCGTGCCGGAGTGCGCGCGGCGTGCCGGTCCGATGAATCGACCGGGGCGATATATCTGTATTTGGTGCCCTCTCTCTCGGTTGTCTCGCCGCTCGACCCGGACGCCACGCTGTGATCGGGCTCATCATCGGCCACTTCGTGCTGGCCGCCTTCGCGGGCCCGCTGGTCCACCGGCTCGGCAGGCGCGCCTTCCTCGTGCTGGCGCTGCCTCCCGTCGCCGCCACCGTCTGGGCGTTCACGCAGTGGAGCACCGCCGCCTCCGGTGAGGCCGTCACCTGGTCCTGGCAGTGGATCCCGGACTACGACGTCGCGCTCGGCCTCCGCCTGGACGCGCTCTCCGAGCTGATGGTCCTGATGGCCGCCGGGGTCGGCGCCCTCGTCCTGATCTACTGCGCCTCCTACTTCCGCGACGACACCCCGCAACTGGGCCGGTTCGCCGGGAACCTGCTCGCCTTCGCCGGGGCGATGCTCGCGCTGGTCCTCGCCGACGACCTGATCACGCTGTACGTCTTCTGGGAGCTGACCACGGTCTTCTCCTTCCTGCTGATCGGCCACGGCAGCGAACACCGCCACAGCAGGCGCTCCGCACTCCAGGCGCTCACGGTCACCACGCTCGGCGGCCTCGCCATGCTGGTCGGCTTCCTGATCGTCGGTCAGGCCGCCGGTACGTACCAGATCTCCGCGATCGTCGCCGACCCGCCGGAGACGACCCTCGCCATCTCCGTCGCGCTCGTGCTGATCCTGGCCGGTGCGCTGTCGAAGTCCGCGATCTGGCCGTTCTCCATGTGGCTGCCGAACGCCATGGCCGCGCCCACCCCGGTCAGCGCCTATCTGCACGCCGCCGCGATGGTCAAGGCCGGGGTCTACCTGGTCGCCCGGCTCTCCCCGGCCTTCGCCGACGTACCCGTCTGGAAGCCCGTCATCCTGGTGCTCGGCGGCGCGACCATGCTGCTCGGCGGCTGGCGCGCGCTGCGCCTCAACGACCTGAAGCTCGTCCTCGCCTACGGGACCGTCAGCCAGCTCGGCTTCCTCACCCTGCTCGCCGGGACCGGCAACCGGGACGCGGCCCTCGCCGCCGTCGCGATGATCCTCGGCCACGCCCTCTTCAAGGCGCCGCTCTTCCTCGTGACCGGCATCGTCGACCACTCCGCCGGCACCCGCGACCTGCGGAAACTCTCCGGAGTGGGGCGCTCCCTGCCGTACGTCGCCGCCGTCGCCGTCCTCGCCGCCGCCTCCATGGCCGCGCTGCCGCCGCTGCTCGGCTTCGCCGCCAAGGAGGCCGCGTTCGAGGCGCTGCTGCACGGCTCGGCCGCCGACCGCTGGGCGCTGGCCGTCGTCGTGCTGGGCTCGGCGCTGACGACCGCGTACACCCTGCGCTTCGTCTGGGGCGCCTTCGCCCGTAAGCCCGGCGTCCCCGACACCCCCGTACACCGCGTCGGCTGGGCCTTCCTCGCCCCGCCCGCCCTGCTCGCCGTCCTCGGCCTGGTGCTCGGCCCCGGCGTCGGCCTGACGGACCGGCTGTTCAGCGCCTACGCCGACAGCTATCCGGCCCCCGCCGACCCCTACCACCTGGCGCTCTGGCACGGGTTCGGCATCGCGCTGCTCCTGTCCGCCGTCGCCTGGGCGGCCGGTACCGGCCTCTTCCTCGCGCGGGACACCGTCAGCAAGGTCTCCCGCCGGATCGCCTGGCCCACCGCCGACAGCGTCTTCGGCCATCTGCTGCTGGGTCAGGAACGGCTCGCCCTCCAGGTCACCGGCTTCATCCAGCGCGGTTCCCTCTCGGTCTACCTGGCGACCACGCTGCTCGTCATGGCCGGCGGACAGCTCGCCGTGCTCGTCACCGACCGGCCCTGGCAGGGCGCTCCGGCCCCCCGGATCTGGGACAACGAGCTCCAGGGCGGCGTGGCCGTCCTCACCTGCGTCGCCGCGCTGCTCTGTCTGACCGTACGCCGCCGGATGAAGGCGGTCGTCCTCAGCGGCCTGATCGGTTACGGCACCGCCCTGCTCTTCGTCGTCCAGGGCGCGCCCGACCTGGCGCTCACCCAGTTCTGCGTCGAGACCGTCGCGATGATCGTCTTCGTTCTGGTGCTGCGCCGGATGCCGGTCCACTTCGAGGAGACCGTCTCGCCCTGGCGGCGCGCGATCCGCATCCCGGTGGCCCTCCTGGCGGCCGGCACCATCGGCGTCGCGCTCTGGGTGGCCGCCGCCGCGCGGACCGCCGAACCCGCCGGCGCCGCCATGGTCGAGGAGGTCGCCGACCACGGGTACAAGGACGTCGTCGCCACGATCCTCGTCGACCTGCGCGCCTGGGACACCATGGGGGAGTCCGCCGTACTGGCCGCCGCCGCCATCGGGGTCACCAGCCTCATCTACCTGCACCGGCGCAGCGACGGGCCGATGCTCCCGGACGAACTCAAGGGCCGTACCGCCTGGTCGATCGCGGCCCAGCACACCGCGCGGCTGCCGCAGGGCGACGAGGTGGCGCCCGAGCGCGGCTGGCTCGCCGCCGGCTCCACGCTCGCCCCCGAGCACCGCTCGATCGTCTTCGAAGTGGTGGCCCGGCTGCTCTTCCACCCGATCCTGATCCTCTCGGTCTACCTGCTGTTCTGCGCCGAGAACATGCCCGGCGGCGGCTTCGTCGCGGGGCTCGTCGCCGGAGTCGCCCTCATCACCCGCTATCTGGCCGGCGGCCGGTTCGAACTGGCCCAGGCCGCGCCCCTGCAACCGGGTCTCTTCACCGGACTCGGCCTGTTCATCTCGACCGCGGTGGGGCTCCTCGGGCTGATCGACGGCACCGTGCTGCACGCCTTCACCTACTACGGGCACCTGCCGGTCTTCGGCGACTTCCACATGAGTACGCCGATCCTGTTCGACTTCGGCGTGTACCTGCTGGTGCTCGGCGTCGTCCTGGACATCGTCCGGGCCCTCGGCGCCAAGATCGACCGGCAGATCGAACGGGCCGCCGGCGCCCTGACCGCCTCCAACAGCACGACGGCGGAAGGGAACTCCCGATGACCGTCAGCGCCTCCCTCCTCGTCACGGCCGTGGTGCTCTGCGCCGTCGGCGCCATCCTCATGCTGACCCGCCCGCTGACCCGCATCCTGCTCGGCGCCGTCATCCTGAGCAACGGCGTCAACCTGCTGATCCTCGCCTCGACCGGTACCGCCGGCGCCGCACCCCTCCTCTACGGGGTCGACCTACGCCGGGTCACCGACCCGCTGCCGCAGGCCATCGCGCTGACCGCCATCGTCATCACCCTCGGCACCACCGCGTTCCTGCTCGCCATGGCCTACCGCAGCCACCAGATCACCGGCACCGACGAGGTGCACGACGACCTGGAGGACCGGCGCATCGTGCTCCGCGCCGAAGTGCTCTCCGAGCGCGCCCAGTTGCGCGAGGAGTTCCGCTCGGGCGACGAACCGCCGACGCCGGACGAGCGCGACCGCTACCGCGAGGAGCGCCGCAAGCTCCGCGACCGGCTCCGCGACGACCGCGCCCGCCAGGCGCGCGGCCGTGACGCCTCCGGCGACCTCTGGCACGACGTCATCGGCGCCGACCCCGAGGACTACGAACGCGACGGCGACGCCAAGGCCGACGAACGCTACCCCCGAGACGAAAGAGGAGCCGCCGGATGAACGCGCTCGTCCCGCTGCCGGTCCTCCTGCCGCTCTGCGCCACCGGACTCAGCCTCACCTTCGGCACCCGGATGCAGCGCTTCCAGCGCTTCATCAGCGTCGCCGTCCTCACCGCCGTCCTGGCGCTCTCGATCATCCTGATGATCGCCGCCGACCGGCAGGGCCCGCTCTCCGTCCACCTCGGCGACTTCGCCCCGCCGCTCGGCATCACCCTGGTCGCCGACCGGCTCTCCGGGCTGATGCTCACCGTCTCCTCGGCCGTCACGCTCTGCGTGCTGATCTACTCCCTCGGCCAGGGCATGACCGACCGGGACAAGGAGACCCCGCTGGCGGTCTTCCACCCGGCCTATCTGATCCTCGTCGCCGGGGTCTCCTGCACCTTCCTCGCGGGCGACCTCGTCAACCTCTTCGTCAGCTTCGAGATCATGCTGGTGGCCAGCTTCGTGCTGCTCACCCTCGGCGGCACCGGACCCCGGATGCGGGCCGGCTCCACCTACGTGATCATCTCCCTGTTCTCGTCGATGGTCTTCCTCATCGCCATCGCCATGACGTACGCGGCCCTCGGCACCGTCAACTTCGCGCAGCTCGCCGAGCGGCTGCCCGGACTCCCGCTCGGGGTGCAGACACTGATCCAGGCGATGCTGATCACCGTCTTCGCCATCAAGGCCGCCGTCTTCCCGGTCGCCGCCTGGCTCCCCGACTCCTACCCGACGGCGCCCGCGCCCGTCACCGCCGTCTTCGCCGGACTGCTCACCAAGGTCGGCGTCTACTGCATGATGCGGACCGAGACGCTGCTCTTCCCGGGCAACCGGATCGGCGACCTGCTGATGGCCGTCGCCCTGGCCTCGATGCTCATCGGCATCCTCGGCGCGGTCGCCCAGACCGACCTCAAACGGCTGCTCTCCTTCACCCTGATCAGCCATATCGGCTTCATGGTCTTCGGGATCGGGCTCGCCACCCGCGAGGCGTACGGCGGCGCCATCGTCTACGTCGTCCACCACATCACCGTCCAGACCACGCTGTTCCTGGTCGCCGGGCTGATCGAACGCCGGGGCGGCACCACCGAGCTGACCCGGCTCGGCGGACTCGCCAAGGCCGCGCCGATACTGGCCCTCCTCTTCTTCGTCCCCGCGATGAACCTGGCGGGCATCCCGCCGCTCTCCGGCTTCATCGGCAAGCTCGGCCTGATGCGGGCGGGCGTCGCCGACGGCTCCACCTGGGCCTGGATCCTGGTCGCGGGCTCGGTGGTCACCAGCCTGCTGACGCTGTACGTCACCGCCAAGGTGTGGAACCTGGCGTTCTGGCGGGCCGCCCCGCCCGGACAGGCCGAGGCGGGCACGGTCCTGGAGTCCGGGGACGACAGCGACGACGACACCGACATGGGTCCCGACGGCGTTCCCGGCACCGGTGACGAGGGCATCGAGCCCGTATGGCAGCCGGCCGGCGGACCCGTCGCGGCCACACTGCGGGAGAAGTCGGTCATCACCACCAGCCGGCTGCCCCGGCCCATGATGGCGGCGACCGCCGCGACCATCGCGCTGGCCCTGTCCTTCACGGTGTTCGCCGGGCCGCTCACCGCCTTCACCGACCGCTCGGCCGCCGAACTGCTGAAGCGCACGCCCTACATCGAGGAGGTGCTGGGCAAGTGAGCCGTTTCCTGCGGTTCTCGTTCCGCGACGCCGACCTGCCGCCGATGAGCTGCCGGATCGGCAGACGCGGACGCGTGCTGGACCTGCCGCTGATCGCCTGGCTCACCCTCATCTGGGTGCTGCTCTGGTCCACCTTCAACCTGGCCAACATCATCACCGGCGTCGTCGTCGCGAGCGCCGTCTGCCTGGCCTTCCCGCTGCCGCCGGTCGACCTCGGGCTCCGGCTCCACCCCTGGGGCATCATCCGGCTCGCCGGGTATCTGCTCTACGACATGTACACCTCCGGCGTGCGGGTCACCCGGCAGATCTTCAGCTCCACACCGCACCGGGCCGCCGTCATCGGCGTGCCCCTGCGCTGCCGCGGCGACCTGATGCTCGCCGCCGTCGCGGTGGCCGTCTCCAACGTGCCGGGCGGCTCCGTCATCGAGGTGCGCCGGGCCACCGCCACCGTCTTCCTGCACGTCCTGGACGCGGACCGGCCCGAGGAGCTCGAAGCCGCCCGGCAACAGGTCTGGCGGCTGGAGGAACTGACCGTACGGGCCTTCGGCACCCGGGACGAGATCGCCCGCGTCGCCGAACCGCCCCCACCGCCGCAGCTCGCCGCCGGAAGGCCCGCACCATGAGCGTTCTCGAACAGGTCGACCGTATTCTGCTGACCGCCGCCGTGGTCCTGGTCCTGGCGGCCGGTCTGCTGCTGCTGGTCCGGATCTGGCGCGGCCCCTCCATGCTGGACCGGGCGATCTCGCTGGACGTGATCGCCGCCCTGATCATCGCCGGCCTCGGCGCCAAGTCCGCCGTCGCGCTGGACTCGTTCTACTTCCCGATCATGCTGGTGCTCGCCTTCCTGGGCTTCACCGGCTCGGTGGGCATCGCCCGCTTCATCGCCGTACGCGACCGGCCCGCCGTCACGGTCCCGACCCGGGGCGCCCCGGGACCGGCCGCCGGCGAGACCAAGGAGGGCCCGCAGTGAACGACTGGCTCCAGATCCTCGACACGGCCGGGGCCCTGCTCGTCCTCCTCGGCGCCGCGATCTGCCTGCTCGGGGTGATCGGCATGCTCCGGCTGCCCGACGTCCTCTCCCGCAGCCACGCCGCGACCAAGCCCCAGACCCTCGGCATGCTCCTGGTGCTGGCCGGGGTCGCCCTGCGGCTGCGCTCCGGCATGGACCTCGCCACCCTCGCGCTGATCGGCTTCTTCCAGATGCTGACCGGCCCGGTCGCCTCGCACCTGGTCGCCCGCTCCGCGTACCGCACCGGACAGGTCCAGCACGAGGAGCTGCTCTTCGACGAACTCGACGAGCAGCTCACCGACGGCAGGCAGCCCCCCGGCCCGGCCTGACCGACCTGGCCCCCTTGACCCGGCCCGGCCTGACCGACCTGGCCCCCTTGACCCGGCCCGGCATGATCACGGAACTGTTCCGGCCCGGCCAATCACCCCCCGGCCCCGGTGTCCGCATGCCATGATGCGGGCAATGCCGGACGCTGGGGGGCGTATGGGAAGCACGGGCACAGTGCTGCGCGAACTGCGCGGCGCACAGAAGAGCGCCAAGGGCGTCTCGCTCTACTCGCGGTACGTGAACCGCCCGGCCGGGCGGTTCCTCGCGGCGGGCGCGTACCGGGCCGGACTGACGCCCAATCAAGTGACGCTGGTCAGCGCACTGTTCACCTACGCCGCACTCGCGGCGGTCGCGCTCGTGGAGCCGTCCTGGACACTGGCGCTGCTGGTCTACGCGGCGCTCGCGATCGGCTTCGCCTTCGACTCCGCCGACGGCCAGCTCGCCCGGCTCACCGGCCGGGGCGGGCCCGACGGGGAGTGGCTGGACCACGTCGTGGACTGCGGCAAGCTGGTGCTCGTCCACACCGCCGTGCTGATCTCCTTCTACCGCTTCGGCGAACTTCCCTCGGACGCCTGGCTGTTGCTGCCGCTGGGCTTCCAACTGGCCGCCGTGGTGACCTTCTGCGCGGGGCTGCTGCGCGAGAAGCTCGGCAAGGCGGCGGTGGCCGCAGCGCCGTCGGCTTTGGCCACCGCTCCCGTATCGCAGGTGCGGGCGGTCGCGCTGCTGCCCGCCGACTACGGAGTCTTCTGCCTGGTGTTCCTGCTGCTCGGCGCACCCGGGGCCTTCCGGGCCGGGTACGCCGTGCTCGCGGTGGTCCACACGCTCTTCCTGGCGGCCTTCCTCACCAAGTGGTTCAGGGAGCTGAGAGCGCTCCGTCCCGGCTGACCAGCACGTCCAGCGCCCGGCGCAACTGGGTGCTGGACGTGTGCACGGTGTACGGGAAGTAGACGACCTCCACGCCGACCTCGGCGAAGTCGCGCTCCAGCTTCTTCCCCTTCTCCGTGCCCCGCCAGTCGTCGCCCTTGAAGATCACGTCGAACCGGACCTGCTGCCAGGTCTCGACCTTGTCCGGCACGGTCTCCACGAACGCGGCGTCGACGAACCGCACACTGCGGACGATCTCCAGCCGTTCGCGCAACGGGATGACGGGCGTGTGGCCCTTGGCAAGGGCGGCCATCTCGTCCGAGACGACCCCCGCGACCAGGTAGTCGCACTGACTGCGGGCATGCCGCAGGATGTTGAGGTGACCCACATGGAACAGGTCGTACACCCCGGGTGCGTACCCCACCCTGTGCTGCACCATCCGTATCTCTCCCCCCACGGTCAACGTGATCCGGTGATGTTCCAACGACCTTACTGTGAAGAACACTTGTGCAAGCCGTGAACGGATAAGCTCGGTGAGGGGCTGTTCCCGCAGGGGGCAGCGGCTGTTGTGGGGGGAAGGCGATCGTCCGATGTCCGATGCCGAACGGCACAGGCCGTTTCTGAACCGCCGCCTTCTGGTGGTCTCGACGAACTACGCACCAGAGGTCACGGGCATCGGTCCGTACGCCACTCAACTCGCTGAGCACTGGGCGGAGTCCGGCGCCCGGGTGCGGGCGCTCACCGGGATGCCGCACTACCCGTCCTGGGAGCTGGACGAGGCGTACCGCAGCGTGTGGCGGACGGTGGAGATACGCGGCGGCGTCGGCGTCCACCGGCGCAGGCACTATGTGCCGCCCCGTCAGACGGCCCTGAAGCGAGCCGCGTTCGAGGCGTCCATCCTCGCCACCGGGCTGTTCGCGCCGCCGCCGGGACGGCCGGACGCCGTGATCGCGCAGATGCCCAGCCTCGCCGGCGGGGTGATCGGCGCCCGCCTCGCCCGCCGCCACCGCGTCCCCTACGTCCCCGTCGTCCAGGACCTGATGGGCGCCGCCGCCGCGCAGAGCGGCATACGGGGCGGAGGCAGGGCGGCGGCCGTCGCCGCGGCGGCCGAGCGGTACGCGCTGAGCGGCGCCGCCCTCGTCGGCGTCATCCACGAGAGCTTCGTCCCCGGCGTCACCGCCCTCGGCGTCGATCCCGGCCGCATCCGGCTCGTCCCCAACTGGACCCATGTGCACGGCCCCACCGCCGACCGGGCCGCCACCCGCGCCCGGCTCGGCTGGGACCCCGCCACCCCTGTCCTGCTGCACTCCGGCAACATGGGCCTCAAGCAGGGCCTGGAGGTCCTGATCGACACCGCCCGCCTCGCCAGGGACGTCCGGGTCGTCCTGATGGGCGACGGCAACCAGCGCGACGCCCTGCGCGCCCGCGCCGAGGGGCTGCCCAACGTGGACTTCCTGGAGCCCGCGGGGGCCGGGGAGTTCACCGACGTCCTCGCCGCCGCCGACATCCTCGCGGTGACCCAGCGGGCCTCCGTCCTCGACATGAGCGTCCCTTCCAAGCTCACCTCGTACTTCGTCTCCGGCCGCCCGGTCATCGCCTCCGTCGCCGACGAGGGCGGCACCGCCGACGAGGTGCGCCGCTCGGGCGCCGGGGTGCTCGTCGCCCCCGAGGACCCGGCCGCCCTGCTCGCCACCGTACGGAAGCTGGCCGCCGACCCGGCCGCGGCCGACGCGCTGGGGGCCGAGGGGCCGCGCTACGTCGAGCGCCACCTGAGCCGGGAGGCGGGCCTCGCCCGCTTCGACGACCTCCTCGCCGAGGCCCTGCAGGACGGACAAGGGAGCCCCCGCCGATGACCCCCGTGAACCGTGTCCCGGACGACCAGGACGAACCGGCGCTGCTGCGCGACCAGTTCCGCCAACTCCTGCGCTACCGAGCGCTGCTGGCGGTCGGCGTAGCCATCGGCCTGATCGGCGGCGGCTACCTCGCGCTCAGCGGCGAGGACACCTACACCGCCACCGCCGAGGTGCTGGTCCGCTCCGCCATCTCCGACCCCTTCGCCAGCGGGGCCACCGCCGACAAGGGGATCAACATCGGCTCCGAGCGCCAGACCGCCGTCAGCGACACCGTCGGCACCCTGGCGGCCGGCACCCTGCTCAAGAAGGGTGACGACGTCGCCGCCCGCGACCTGCTCACCGGACTCCAGGTCACCAACCCGCCCAACACCCTCACCCTCCGCTTCGCCTACACCGGCGCCACCCCCGAGCAGTCCCGGGCCCGTGCCGAAGCCCTGGCCAACGCCTATCTGGCCCACCGAAAGTCCCGCACCGAGGAATCCATCGAGAACATCTCCGACGGCTACCGGGCCCAGCTCGACCCGCTGGAGGAGAAGCGCGACCTGCTGGAGAAGCAGATCGGCCTGGGGGCGGAGGACGACGTCACCAGCGCCCGCGCCAACATCATCGTCTCCATCTCCGAGCTCAGCCGGAAGATCTCCGAGCTCAAGGCCCTGGACACCACCCCCGGCTACCTCAACAAGAAGCCCGTCGCCCCCACCTCGCCCACCGGCCCCGGCCTGCCGCTGCTGCTCGGCCTCGGCGCTGTCGTCGGCCTCGCGCTGGGGCTGCTGCTCTCCTGGGTGCGGCTCGTCTTCGACCCCGCCGTACGCTCCACCCGCGAGCTGGTCCGCTCGCTCGGCGCCCCGCTGCTCGGCACCCTGCCCCGCGAACGCGGCGCCGCAGGGTCGGTCCTCGCCATCGGCCGCAGCGGCTCCCGGCTCGCAGAGGAGTACCGGGCCGTCGCCTTCCGGCTCGCCTACGACCCCTCCTTCGCCGAGAGCCGCCGCCTGCTGGTCACCGCCCCGCGCGGCGACAACGAGGAGGCGGCGGCCGCCGCCGCCAACCTGGCCGCCGCCTTCGCCGAGATGGGCCGCGACGTCCTCCTGGTCGAGGCCGACCTGCGCACCCCCTCCCTCGCCCGCGCCCTGGGTTCCGCCGCGCACGAGGTCCGCCCGCCGCGCTGGGCCGCCGAGGAGGGCGACGGCAACTGGCCCACCGGCGGCCGCTCCAACGTGGACGTCCCCGGCTCCGGCGCCTTCGCCCTGATCCCCGGCACCACCGTCGACAACGTCCCGCGCGCCCTCACCTCCACCCCGGTCGGCCGGATCGTCGCCGAGGCCGACCGGCCCGGCAGCGTCGTCATCGTCCTCGCCCCGCCCGTCCTCTCCTACGCGGACGCGGTCGCCCTGGTGGACCGGGTGGAGGGCGTGATGGTGGTCTGCGACCCGCGCGCGGTGCACCGCAGCGACCTGGAGCGCATCCGCGAGATCATCGGCGCCTCCGGCGGCTCCGTCCTCGGCGCCCTGCTCCACCCGGGCCGGCGGCGGCTCACCCGGTCGGAGCGCCGGCCGAAGTCCGCCCGCCGCCGCAACGGCGGCGACGGGCCCGCCCCCACCGCCGAGCCGGACGCGCCCGAGATCACCGGCGACCCCACCGAGACCCTCGGCCTGCGCTCCTTGACGCTTCCGGCGGCGCGGCGGTGAGAGCCCGCACGGCCGTCCTGTGCTCGGTCGCGGACCAGGGCGTGGCGGCGCTCACCAACATCCTGGTGCTTCTTGCCGCCGCCCGGCTCTCCACGGTCGCCGACTTCGCCCGCTTCTCCGCGGTCTACCTGGTCTTCACGGTGCTGCTCGGCGTCTCGGGCGCGTACACCGGACAGCCGCTGGTCCTCAAGCGCGGGGCGGGGGAGGAGACCCGCGGCGCCTGCCGCTCCGCCGTCGCCTTCACCGTGCTCGCCGCCGCCGCGCTCGGCGCGCTCCTGGCCGCCGGCTGCCTCCTCGTCCCCGGAGACACGGCACGGGCGCTGCTGATGCTCGGCCTCGTCCTGCCGGTGGTGCTCGGCCAGGACGCCGTACGGTACGCGTTCTCCACCCTCCAGCAGCCCCATCTCGCCCTGCTCTCGGACCTGTTGCGGCTGGCGTGCGTCCTCGGCGTGCTCGGGACGCAGGTGTACGGGGCGTCTCCCGCCCGCCTGATCACGCTCTGGGGTCTCTCCGCCCTGCCCGCGCTCCTGCTCTCCGCCGCCCTGCTCCACCGCGCCACCGCCGGGTCCCCGCTGCTGCTGCGGCCGATGCTCCGGCGCGGCCACCTCGGGCAGCGGTTCACCGTCGAGTTCGGCGTCGGCAACGCCACCAGCCAGCTCTCCGTCCTCGGCCTCGGCGCCGTCGGCAACCCGCTCCTGGTCGGCGCCCTGCGCGGGGCGACCACCCTGTTCGGACCGCTGAACGTGCTGTTCACCTCCGCCACCTCCTTCGGCCCCCCGCTGCTCGGCCGCATCACCGACGAGCGGAGCCGGGTCCGGGCCACCGCCGCCCTCGCCGCCGTGCTCGCCACCACCGCCGGACTCTGGGCCGCCGTCCTCGCCCTACTCCCCGACCGCGCGGGGCGCCAACTCCTCGGCGACACCTGGTCCGTGGCCGCTGCCCTGCTGCCCGCGACCGGCAGCCAGTACGCGGCTATGGCCGTCGGCACCTGCGGGCTGCTCGCCCTGCGGATGATGGACCCGCGCACCACGCTCGCCATCCAGGTGGTCTTCTCGCTCACCACCGTGGCCTTCCTCGCGGGCGGTTACGTCGTCGGGGGCGTCCTGGGCGCCGCCTGGGGGCTCTTCCTCGGCTCGCTCTGCAAGGCCGCCGCCACCTGGATCAGGGTGGCCCGGCTGCGCCGCCGCCCGGCCCCGGAGGAGTCCGTCACCGTCGGCGCTTCGCCCGCTGCTCCCTGAAGGTGCTGATCAGCAGCAGACACAGCGCGGCGATGGCCAGCTTCCCCGCCGCCTGGAGCAGCGGGCCGCGCAGCAGGATGAAGGTGTACCCGGCGATCAGCGGCGCGGCGATGGCCAGCACACTGCCGGGGCCGGGTCCCGCCCGGGTGACGGACCGCGCGTACCGGCGGTCGGTACGGGCCGCCGCGTACCCGATCAGCGCCATCCCGCCGGCCATCCCGGTCGCCCCGAAGTCGACCCAGAACTCGGTCCACAGCGGGGCCGAGAGATTGGTCATCCGCAGCCCCATCCACTGCCCGACCCGGACCCCGGTGTCCTCCGGCTTCCCGCTCCACACCGCGCGCGGAACGAAGAACAGGGCGGAGCCGGTCAGTTGGCGGCCGTAGGTATGGCCCCGGGTGTCGACCCAGGAGATGGTGTTGGCGAACATCACCATCTGGTCGTAGTCCTTGGTCACCAGCGGCTCGAAGACCGAGGCCGACTGCGCGGGCCGCTGCCCCTCGTCGTCGTAGCGGAACTTGTCCGCGTACGGGAACACCACCAGCGCCCCCACCACCCCCGTCGCCAGCACCGTGCGGTAGACCGCCGCACTGCTCGGCATCGCGGTGAACACGAACGCCATGAGCACCGTCAGGAACCAGTAACGGGCGTTGGAGATAGGGTTGTTCACCACCAGGTTCAGCGCCCCCAGCGCCACCCAGACCAGCACCGTCGACGGGGTGCGCCGGGCCCGGTAGGAGGTCGCCAGACGGCGGGTGTACAGGAGCAGCGCCAGCAGCGCCGGGACCTGGCCGAAGCCCTTGATGAAGGCCGAGCCCACATTGGACCCCTCCGTGACCACCCCGCTCGCCGCGACGGTCTCGGTGATCTCCTGGCGGCTGGAGAAGAAGACCGCGGGCCCGCCCAGCTTCAGCACGTAGAACGCGCTCGCCGCGAACGCGACCACCACCAGCAGCCGCAGCCGCAGCGGATGCGCCACGGCGGGCCCCACGGTGGTCCGCGCGGAGGGCGTACGCCGCCGCAGCGGGCGCCGGGAGGCCAGCAGCGCCCCCAGGTCGTAGGCGGCACACCCCAGCAGGACCATCGCGACGGCCGTGATCAGATCCTGGCGCGGCCCCACCATCGGCGTCGGCGTCTGCCCGATCACCACCTGGGCGAAGGGGGCCACGCCCATCGCGATGTACACGAACATCCAGAAGACGCCCTGGAGCAGCCGCCGCCGGGTGGAGAGGATCATCGTCGCCAGCCGGGCCCCCGCGTAGCAGGTCAGGACCAGTTGGAGCCAGTACGCGGTGTCCCGGACGCCGTTGCCGGGCTGCGCGGCGATCACCGCGGGCAGGAAGCAGACCAGACCCAGGATGAGCGGCACCGAGAGCGCCCGCGACAGCATCGACCAGGCGATCGGCCGTTCGGCCGGCTCCAGGACACCGTCGGGGGCCCCTGGCCACGTGGGCCGCCCGACCGCGCCGTCGGCCTCTCCTCGCGCCGACGTGTGCACCGACGTCATGCGCCCCCCAGAGATCAGTGAACCGCTGAACACTCTAACGAATCAGCCCACTTGGGGAGGGCCGATGGCTAGGCTGTGAACAAGTGGCCATGGTCGAGGGGAACTCTGGTGAAAATCCTGCACGTCGTCACACTCCACACTCCGGACCACGCCTTCGGCGGTCCGACCCGGGTGGCGCTCAACCTGTCCAAGGTCCAGCGGGCCGCCGGGGACGACGCCCGCATCATGGCCCTCGGCGACGGCTTCCCGGACGGCGAACTCCCCAGTCATGTCGAGGGAGTTCCGGTCCACCTCTTCCAGGCCCGGCACGTGCTCCCGATGTTCGAGGTCAGCGGCATCACCTCCGCCGCCCTGCTGAACACCGCACGCCGCATGATGCGCGGCGCCGACCTCGTCCACGTCCATCTGATGCGGGACCTG
The DNA here is from genome assembly GCF_042718795.1 of Streptomyces cyaneofuscatus. Classification (GTDB taxonomy): domain Bacteria; phylum Actinomycetota; class Actinomycetes; order Streptomycetales; family Streptomycetaceae; genus Streptomyces; species Streptomyces cyaneofuscatus_A. The sequence continues at coordinate 241,424 of NZ_JBHXOX010000007.1, read as the reverse complement.
GTGACCCTGCCCGCCGCACTCCTCGCGCTCGCGACCCGCACCCCCCTGGTCGTCCAGACCCACGGCATGATCGACCCGACCGAGAAGAAGGCCGCCCAGCTCACCGACCTGCTCGGGGTGCGCAAGGTGCTGCGCAGCGCGGACGCCGTCCTGCACCTCACCGAGATGGAGCGGCTCGATGTGAACGCCGTCGCCGCCCCCGTCCCGCTCACCCGCACCGTACGGCTGGTCAACGGCGTCCGCCCGCAGGAGCGCAAGCCCGCCCGCGACGCAGACCGGCCGCCGACCGTGCTCTACCTCGCCCGGATCCAGAAGCGCAAGCGGCCCGAGGACTTCGTCTCCGCGATGCCGCACGTCCTGGCCCGCCACCCGGACGCCCGCTTCGTCCTGGCCGGCCCGGACACCGGCTCGCTCCCCGGCACCCTCGCCCTCGCCCGGGAGCTGGGCGTCGAGGGCTCCCTGGACCATGTGGGCCCGCTGGAGCACGACGAGGTGCTCGCCGCCGGACGCGAGGCCGATGTGTACGTGCTGCCGGCGATCGAGGAGCCGTTCCCGGTCTCGGTCCTGGAGGCGATGTCCGTGGGCACCCCCGTCGTCATCACCCGCACCTGCGGCCAGGCCCCCGATGTGGCGGAGGCCGGGGCGGGCCGGGTCATCGACAGCCGGGTCGGCGAGGACGCGGCCAACGCCCGCAAGGTCGCCGACGCGATCCTGGAGCTGCTGGAGCCGGAGGCCGCCGAGCAGGCGGGCAAGGCCGCCTGGGACCTGGTCAACGACCAGTTCACCATCGAGGTCGTCACCGCCACCCTCCGGCGGACCTACGAGGACGTGGTCCGCCGGAGGCGAGGGTGAGCGGCGCACGGGTCAACGTACGGGCTTCTCGCGGGACTTGAGGGCGATCTGCCAGCGGTAGAAGCTCATCGCCAGCGCGAAGTCGAACCCGGCGCGGCCGTCCAGGAAGCCCCGCCGGTAGAGGTACATGTACGCGAACGACACCACCGGCTTGAACGGTGCCTTGTGGAACAACTGCCCCTGGCGTGACTTGACCTGGCGCACCTGCTCCTTCACCTGGGGGTGGTGCTCCAGCCACGCCTCCCAGTCGGAGTACCGGTTGTGCCGCTCGAACCAGGCGGTGACGGGGTCGAGGTCCTGGTGCTCGATGGGGTTCTCCAACGTCCCCGCCGTCGCGGCGACCGGCTGGTAGTGGCCCTCCACCTCCCCGATACCCGGCGCGTCCAGGTCTCCGACCTCCGGGTAGTACGAGCGGGTGCGGTCGGTCAACGACCGCTTGCGGATGGTGTATCCGTGCCGCAGCCGCTTCCCCGAGAACCAGTACCCGAGCGGGATGTCGTACGCGGCCGGCTTGGGCGCCGCCGGATCCCGGAAGGTCTCCCGCAGCTCGGCCAGCAGCCCGGGGCTGAGGCGCTCGTCGCCGTCCAGCAGCAGGATCCAGTCCAGATCCGTGCGGACGTTCTCCAGGCACCACTGCTTCTTCCGGGGGTGGCCCCCGTCCCAGGTGTACGTGACCACCTCGGCCCCGCACTCCTCGGCGATCTTCACCGTGTCGTCGGTGCTGTGGGAGTCCACCACGACGACCGCCTCGAAGTGGCCGAGCACCGACTTCACCGCCTCGGCGATGTTCAGGCCCTCGTTCTTCGTGGGGATCGCCACGGCTATCGGGAGCTTCGTCTTACCAGCGGTCATCCCTTGGCTCCTTCGGCCAGCCAGGCGTAGCAGCCTGTGGAGGTGAACGTACGGGCGGACTTCGGGATGGTGATCTTCCGCGACGTCCCGGTGTCGGAGGTGCCGGAGGCCAGCTCCTTGCCGCCCGCGCCCTCGATCTGCCACGAGCAGTTCGTCGTGGGCGACGCGGAGCGGTAGACGCCGGGCCGCACGGTCTTCCCGGTGTGGGTGCCGTCCGCGTAGGCGTACGCGGCCTCGTCGACCAGGTCCTGGTGCTGGGGGCAGAGCCCCGCCACCGCGGCCGGTGCGTCAGGGATCTCCTGGGTGGCGATGACGCCCACGGCGGTGTCCCGGTCGACCTTGACCAGGTAGCGCAGCTTCTCGCAGGTCTCCTGGCCGGTCTGGAGCACGGCGGCCGGGTCCATGCCCTTGGGCACCCGGTCCTCCAGATACTCCTTCTGCTTCTTGGTGAAGGTCCCGGTGGCCGGGGTGATCTCGTCGGAGGGGGTCTTCGGACCCTCGGCGGTCGCGGCGGGGACGGACGGTCCGGGGACCACCGGCTCCTCGGTGGCAGGGGCCGTGGGCGCGGCAGGTGGGGCAGAAGCGGTCGGTGTGGTGGCGGACGGGCCGGGGACGGCGGGCCCGGAGGCCGCGGGGCGCTGGGCGCCCGCGGCCTCCGGACCGTTCCCGTCCGCGGACGAGCCGCAGGCGGCCAGCGCCGCCACCGTCATGACGACGGCGGCGCCGGCCAGGAACGGATTCCTCATCGGATCAGCTGTTCCTCAGGGCGTAGTGGGCGCTGACCTGGGAACCGGTCAGCGTGGTCGGGTAGACGGCGGTCTCGTCGATCTGGCCGGCGAAGAAGTTGCTGGTGGGACGGTTGGGCCAGCCGGCCAGGTTGTCCCCGCCGACCCGCCAGTAGCCCGGGTAGTTCTCGTTGCCGGAGACCAGGATGTTCGACGCGCGCAGTTGCCCGTCGACGTACAGCGACATTCCCTGGCCCAGAGGGCCCTGGGTGGCGACGACGTGGTGCCACTGGCCGTCGTTGTAGGCGGCCGAGGTGGTGACCGTGCGTGTCCCGCTGCTGTTGACGCCGAACACGAGGCGCCCGTCGTTGCGCATGTAGACGTGCTTGTCGTGGCGGGTGCTGTTCTGCTGGTTCAGGTTCCCGAACCCGATGATCTTCCCGCCCTGGGTGGTGGTGGTCCTGATCCAGGTCTCCACCGAGAACCGGGTCGGCTGGGGGTGCTGCCGGTTGCTGTAGGCGTACTGGTTGGTCCCGTTGAAGCCGATCGCGGTGGACGGGCCCGCGACGGCCGCCGGGGTCTGCCGGTAGGCCGGGGCGTTGCGCAGGAAGCCGTTGTTGAGCTCGCCGCTGCTGTCGTGCGCGAAGGTTGAGGTGCCCTCGTCGTAGCGCCAGTAGAGGGTGGCCCCGTCGGAGTTGACCCGGGCGGGGTACGCCTCGGTCGTGGTCGTCACGGTGGCGGACTGGGCCGGGGACTTGGCGCTGGTGTTGATGCCGTCGCTCGCGGTGATCCGGTACGAGTAGGTCTCGCCCGGCACGACGTCGGTGTCCGTCCAGGTGAGCTGCGGCCGGTTCCAGAAGACCGAGTAGCCGGTCGTGGTGTGGATGGGGGTGGCGGCGTTGTCCTTGTAGATCCGGTAGGTCAGCTCACCGTCGTCGGTGTCGAAGCTGGTCTGCCAGTTGACCTCGATCTTCCCCGGATTCAGCGTGGACAGGCTGACGTTGGGCACCCAGGGCGCCCCGGTGTCCGGGCCGTCCGCGAACCGGGTCAGCCCCTGCTGGGGGGCGCTGTTGACGGTGGTGAACTCGCCGCCGACCCACAGGTAGTGGCGGTCGCCCTTGCCGGCCTGGGCCATGACTCGCGGACCGACCGGCTCACCGATGCCGTCGTTGGTGTCCGGGAACCAGGGCAGCAGCTTCGGGTCGTCGACCGACTGGGCCAGCAGGTGCTTGCGCGGCTGGTCCGGGAAGGCGCCCATACTCGCGCAGTCGTGGGCGTGGCTGCCGCTGTAGAGGACCCCGGAGTAGACCGCCACGGCCTGGGTGGCGCCCAGGCAGGTGTCGCGCCAGCGCTGCTGGAAGTCGCTCAGGTTCAGCGCGATCCGGCCGTCGAAGACCCCGCCGCCGCTGCCCTCGTTGGCGGTGTAGAAGCCGGTGGCATCAGTGGTGATGTCCTGCACGGTGGACTTCTCGTGGATGAACCCGGGGTAGGACTTGGTGAGTTGCCCGGTGGTGGCGTTCACCACGGCCAGCGCGTGGGTGGTGGTGCCGTTGATCCGGAAGAAGTCCCCGCCGAGCAGCACGTTCTGCCCGTCCGGGGTCACCTCGATCGCCCGGGCCACCTCGTCGGCGTTGGCCGTGAACGGCAGGAGCGAGGCTCCGGCGGTGGAGACGGCCGCGAAGTGGCTCCGGCTCTGGCCTCCGACGGTGGTGAAGTCACCGGCCAGGTAGACCGTGTCGGATGTGACGGCGAGCGCCCGCACGGTGGCCGAGACGGCGATCTTGAAGTTGTTGCGGACGGTGCAGGTCTCGGTGTCGATGGCGGCGAAGTTGCTGACCCCGACGCCGTTCACCGCCCCGAACTGGCCGCCCGCGTACAGCGTCTCCCCGTCGGGGGAGAGCGCCAGCGAGCGTACGGTCGCGGTCCCCGAGGAGACCGTGAACGACAGCGAGCAGTCGGTGGGCGCCCCGGTCGCCGCGTCGAAGGCGGCGAAGTTCACCGCGGGCTGCTCATCGGTTCCGGCCGCCGCCTTGGGCGGCCGCAGGGTGGAGAAGGTGCCGCCCGCGTAGACGACGCCGTCGCCGGCTGCCATCGCCCAGACGATGCCGTTGGTCTGCCAGGTGGAGAGGTCGTCCGCGGTGATGGCCACCGGAGGGGTCAGCGCCGCCGCCGGGGAACTCCCGACCGCCGTGGCGGTCAGGGCTCCGGCCAGCAGGCAGAGAGCGGCGGAAGCGGCCCGAAAACGGCCACGTCCTCCGGTTCTTTGCCCCGTACTTCCGTTCATCATTCAGCTCCGAAGGTGAGAACGAGCTGCGGCCTGGCGGCCGCCGATCCTGCCTCGCTCGACCAGATGCGCAGACTGTCCGTCCCGCCGCTGGTCAGGGCGAGTGAGTAGGCGGAGCCGAGGGCCCCGCCCAGTGCCGGCGCGGTGAGCTCCACCGAGTAGTCGGTGGAGACGGCGGTTGCGCCGGTGATGCTCCCCAGCACGGACGCGGAGAGCGCCGGCCGGGAGGTGTAGGTGACCGCCGACTCGGTCCAGGTGCCGGTGACCGGCACCACGGTGTGGCTGTCGGTGGAGCCCGCCGTCGGATCCGACGACGTACGGAACTGGAGCCGGGCCCCCTTGAGGACCTGCCCGGCCGGGGCGGCGGGCAGGGTGAAGCGCAGATAGCTCAGATAGGGCGTGGAGCCCCGGGAGGCCAACTGCTGGTCGTTGTAGTTCGTGTTGGCCGCCACCCCGTTGACGTACGCGTCCTCGGTGGGCAGGAGGCTCACCGTGGTGTCACCGGGCGGGGCGGGCGCCTGGGCCAACTGGTGGTGGGCGGCGACCTGGGCGGCGGTCAGCGCCGAGGGGTAGATCGCCGTCTCGTCGACCTGACCGGCGAAGTAGGTGCTGGACGGCCGGTTCGGCCAGGCGTTGTGCATCGCGTCACCGCCGACCCGCCAGTACCCGTTGTACGAGCGGTTCCCCGCCGTCGTGTTGGCGGCGACCCGCACCCCGTCCGCGTACAGCGTCATCCCGCCGGACCCCTGGGTCGCGACGGCGTGGTGCCACCGCCCGTCGTTGAAGCTGCCCGAACTGGTCAGCGTGGGGCGGCTGCTGGTGCTGCCTACCTGGACGCCGAAGGCGAGCCGGCCGTTGTCCGTCAGGTAGAGCAGCTTGTCGGAGACGGAGCTGCTATGGCCCTGCGCCGTACCGATCCTGTTGCCGAACCCGACGATCTGCCCGCCGCTCGCCGATGTCGTACGGAACCACGTCTCGATGGAGTACGGGGTGGGCGAGACGTAGCGGTGCAGCCGGTCGCTGTACACGTACTCGTCGCTGCCGTTCAGCGCGAGCGCGGCCGAACCGGCGACGGCCGAGGGTGTGGCCCGGTACGTGGGGGTGTTCACGTACACCCCGCCGTTCCGGCTGTCCGACGCGTCCGCCGCGAACGCCCCGCCGGGCTCGTCGTAACGCCAGTACAGATCCGCCCCGTCGGCCCGCACCCGCTCCTGGTACGGCGATGCGGACGAGGCGGCGGTCACGGAGACGGCGGGGGAGAGGGCGCTGGTGTTGCCGGCGCCGTCGGTCGCGGTGATCCGGTAGGAGTAGGACTGGCCTGCCGTCACATCGCTGTCGGTGAAAGTCAGTTGGGGACGGCTGAAGAAGAGCGACGAGCCGGTCGTGGTGTGGACCGGCGCCGCACCCCCGTTCCGGTACACCCGGTACGTCAGCAGGCTGTCGTCCAGGTCCAGCGAGGACCGCCAGCTCACCCGCACCGCGCCTGCGCGCGGCGCTGACACACTGGCGGCGGGCGCGCTCGGCGCCCCGGTGTCCGGGGTGTCGGCGAACCGGGTCAGCGCCTGCTGCCGCACCCCGTTGACCGTGGTGAACTCCCCGCCCACCCAGAGGAAGTCGCGGCCGTCGCGGGTGGAGATCGTCAGCGCGCGCGGCCCGACCGGCTCCCCGATCCCGTCGTTGGTGTCGGGCAGCCAGCCCAGCAGCGCCGGATCGTCGACGCTCTGTGCGGTGAGGTGCTTGCGCGCCTGGTTGGGGAAGCCGCCCATCGTGGAGCAGTCGTGCACGTGGCTCGCCGCGTACAGCACCGACTTGTACACGCGCAGCGCCTGGGTCGCGCCCTGGCAGGTGTCCCGCCAGCGCTGGCCGAAGCCGTCCAGCTTCATCGCGAGGCGGCCGTCGAAGGAGTTGCCGCCCCGGCCCTCACCGGCCGCGTACCAGCCGCCGGATGCGGAGTCCGTGACGATGTCCTTGATGACGGCGGTGGACGGGATGAAGTTGTCCGGATAGCCCCGGGTCAGGGAGCCGGTGGTGGCGCTCGTGACCGCCAGGGCATGGGAGGCCGCCCCGCCCACGGTGAAGAAGTCACCGCCGATCAGCACCGACCGCCCGTCCGGCGTCACCCGCAGCGTCCGTCCCGGGGCGTCCGCGTCCGGGTTCCACGCGGTGACCGCGCCGGCCGGGGTCACCGCAGCGAAGGAGCGCCGGATCTGCCCGTTCACCGACTGGAAGTCGCCGCCGGCGTGGACCGTGCCGTTCGCCGCCACGTCCAGCGCGCGGACCGTCGCCGAGAAGTTCGGCGAGAACCCCGCCCGCCGCGTGCAGGTGGCGGTGTCGACGGCGACCAGCCCGTTGGCGCTGCTCCCGTTGACCGCGTTGAAGTAACCCCCCACGTACAGCGTCGACTTGTCCGGCGAGACGGCGAGTGCCCGCACGGTGGCGGTGCCGCTGCTCCGGGTGAAGGAGAGCGAGCAGCCGGCCGGAGCCCCCGTCGCCGCGTTGAACGCCGCGAAGTTGACGGCGGGCGTCGAGGCGCCGCCGGAGGGCGTACCGGCCGGGCGGACGGTGGAGAAGGTGCCGCCCGCGTAGACGACCCCGTTCGCCTCGGCCAGCGACCACACGATCCCGTTGGTCTGGTAGGTGGGCAGATGGTCGGCGGTGAAGCCGACCGGGGCGGTCAGCGCGGCCGCCGGGGGCGCGGCGGCCACCGGGGCGAGCACCCCGGCGGCCAGTGCGAGGACGGCGGTGAGGACGCCGGTACGTTCCCGGAGCCCCGGTCCCCTCATCTGTCCACCCGCACGGCGGCCCCGGTGAGCTGGTCCGAGAGCAGGCGGATGTCCGCGTCGACCATGATCCGGGCCAGCTCGCGGGACTTGACCTCGGGCTTCCAGCCCAGCAGCTCCTCCGCCTTGGAGGCGTCACCGATCAACGCGTCGACCTCGCTGGGGCGTTCGTATTTCGGGTCGTAGCGCACATGCTCGGCCCAGTCGAGGCCCGCGTGCTCGAAGGCGAACTCCAGGAACTGCCGGACGCTGACCCCCTCGCCGGTCGCCACCACGTAGTCGTCCGGGGTGTCGCACTGGAGCATCCGCCACATGGCGTCCACGTACTCCGGCGCGTACCCCCAGTCCCGGACCGCGTCCAGGTTGCCCAGGTGCAGCCGGTCCTGGAGCCCGGCCTTGATCCGGGCCACCCCCCGGGTGATCTTCCGGGTCACGAAGGTCTCCCCGCGGCGCGGCGACTCGTGGTTGAAGAGGATCCCGTTCACGGCGAACATGCCGTACGCCTCGCGGTAGTTGACCGTCGCCCAGTACGAGTAGACCTTCGCCACGCTGTAGGGGCTGCGCGGGTGGAAGGGGGTCTTCTCGTTCTGCGGCGGCGGGCTGGCGCCGAACATCTCGGAGGACGACGCCTGGTAGATCCGGGTCTGGATACCGCTGGCCCGGACCGCCTCAAGGAGCCGGATGGTGCCGAGTCCGGTGACGTCACCGGTGTAGAGCGGGGCGTCGAAGGAGACCCGCACATGGGACTGGGCGCCCAGGTTGTAGACCTCGTCGGGCTGGATGTCGCGCAACAGGTTCACCAGTGCCACACCGTCGGTCAGGTCCGCGTGGTGCAGGACGAAGGAGCGCTCCGGTTCCTCGGGGCCCTGGTAGATGTGGTCGATCCGCTCGGTGTTGAAGCTCGACGAGCGGCGTATCAGGCCGTGGACCGTGTACCCCTTGTCGAGCAGCAACTCCGCCAGGTACGAGCCGTCCTGGCCGGTCACACCCGTGATGAGCGCGGTCTTCGCCACGATTCCCCCTTCTCTGCTGTCCGTCTGTGCGACGAACACGTCACCGACATATCGGAATTGGAGCGTTCTGCGGCAAAACATCACCGCAGTCCCTTACTGCTGGCACAATCCGAGCCATGACGACCGAACTCCCCGTCCCACCTCAGGAATCCGCCCGTCCCCTACTGCGCCCGGGCTCCCGCATATTCGTCGCGGGGCACCGCGGGCTCGTCGGCTCGGCGGTGGCCCGCCGCCTCGCCGACGACGGCCACGAGGTCCTCACCCGCGGCCGTGACCTCCTCGACCTGCGCGACGCCGCGCGGACCGAGACGTATCTGCGGGACATCCGCCCGGACGCCGTGGTGCTGGCCGCCGCCAAGGTGGGCGGGATCATGGCCAACAGCAGCTACCCGGTGCAGTTCCTGGAGGACAACCTCCGCATCCAGCTCAGCGTGATCGCCGGGGCGCACGCGGCGGGGACCGAGCGGCTGCTCTTCCTCGGCTCGTCGTGCATCTACCCCCGGCTCGCGCCCCAGCCGATCCGCGAGGAGTCGCTGCTCACCGGGGAGCTGGAGCCCACCAACGAGGCGTACGCGCTGGCCAAGATCGCCGGCATCGTCCAGACCCAGTCCTACCGCCGGCAGTACGGCGCCTCCTACATCAGCGCCATGCCCACCAATCTCTACGGGCCCGGTGACAACTTCGACCTGGAGACCTCGCACGTCCTGCCCGCGCTGATCCGCCGCTTCCACGAGGCGCAGCGCGACGGGGCGCCGGAGGTCACCCTGTGGGGCTCCGGCTCGCCGCGCCGCGAGTTCCTCCACGTCGACGACCTGGCCGCCGCCTGCGTGCGCCTGCTGGAGGCGTACGACGGTGACGCGCCGGTCAACATCGGCTGCGGCGAGGACCTCACCATCCGTGAACTCGCCGTGACAATCGCCGAGGTGACGGGCTATCAGGGCAAGATCGGCTGGGACACCTCGAAGCCCGACGGGACCCCCCGCAAGCTCCTCGACGTCTCCCGCCTGACCTCCCTCGGCTTCACGCCGCAGATCCCGCTCCGTGACGGCATCGCCCGCACCTACGCCTGGTGGCTCGGCCAACTGGCCCCCACCGCATGACCGTTCGCCACTGCGTGCTTCGGAAGCGCAGTGGCGCACCGGGGTTCCTCGCATCGACGCGCCCGCCGTTCTCAGTAGGCCCCGCGGCCGTCGGCGACGGCGCGCACCGTACGGGCGAGGAGCCCCATGTCCGTGGCCACCGACCAGTTGTCGACGTACCAGAGGTCCAGCGAGACGGTCTCCTGCCAGGACAGGTCCGAGCGCCCGCTGACCTGCCACAGCCCGGTCAGCCCCGGCTTCACGGCCAGCCTGCGGCCCTCCCGCTCGTCGTACCGTGACGCCTCCTCGGGCAGCGGGGGCCGGGGCCCCACCAGGGACATCTGACCCAGCAGCACATTGAACAGCTGCGGGAGTTCGTCGATCGACGTCCGGCGCAGCGTCCGCCCCACGGAGGTCACCCGGGGGTCCTGCCGCATCTTGAAGAGCGGCCCGTCGACCTCGTTGGCCTCGGTGAGCTGCGCCTTGCGCGCCTCCGCGTCCGCCACCATCGTGCGGAACTTCCACATGGTGAAGGGCCGGTTGTGCTGGCCCTGGCGGACCTGCCGGTGGAAGACCGGACCGCGCGAGGAGAGCCGCACGCACAGCGCCACCGCGAGCAGCAGCGGGGCGAGCACCAGCAGGCCGAACAGGGCACCGCCGCGGTCCAGCGCGGCCTTGAGGACCCCCTGCGGGCCCCCGCGCAGCGGCGGCGCGATGTGCAGCAGGGTGAGCCCCGCCGCCGTCACCGGGCGGACCCGGGCGGCCGCGATGCCGGAGAGCTCGGAGACCACGCACAGGGCGACGCCCGCGTCGTGCAGCCCCCAGCCGAGCCGCCGCAGCCGGTCCCCGGTCAGCTCGGGCCCGGGAGCCACCAGCACCAGGTCCGCGTCGTGGGCGTAGGCCCCGCCGAGCACCGTCGTCACGTCGTCGTCCGCCGGGGACGAGGCGAGCCGCCCCGGCACCTGCATGTTCTCGAACCCGGGCAGGCCGGGCCCCACCGGGATCGCGGCCACCAGCCGATAGGCGTGGTCCGTACGGGAGCCCAGCAGCTCGGCCGCGCGCTCCAGGCCCGCCGCCTCACCCACCAACAGCACCCGGCGCACCGCCCGTTGTCCCCGCCGCCCGGTCCGCGGCCAGTGCCGCAGCCCCTCCACGGCGGCGGCGACCAGCAGCCCCGGCGCCACGGCCACGACGGCCGTCGCCGGGTCCACGGAGCCGCCCGCCGCCGCGTGCAGGACGGCCAGCACCCCGAGCAGCACCAGCCAGTCCCCGAGGGCTCCGGACGCGCCGCCCGGCTCGGCCCGCACCGGGTCGGCGTACCGCCCGCGCGCACCGCGTAAACCGGTCCAGAGCACTCCGGCGACCGTGGCGGCCAGCCACGGGCGGGGCTGCTCGCCCAGGTGCAGCAGCAGCCAGGCCGGCCCGGTCAGGGCCAGCAGGTCGGTCAGCGCACCGACCGACGCGCGGTGCACCGGCTTCCGGCGGGCCGGAGTCCGCTCGGCCGGATCGCGCGGTGCTGTCGGGGCCCTCCACAGCTGTTCCAGGGCCGCCGTACGATTCCGGGAGGCGGCGGTGCGGGGACGCGGCGCGCCCCGGAGCCCCACCGGCCCGGATATGTCAGTTTCCGGTATTTCGACATGCCCCATGAACCCCCCAGTCACAGTCGCACCCCCACAAACGCGACGCATCCGCCGATCCCATGGACTGACGGATGCGCCCTCGCTCGGTGCACGATATCCACACACGTGCCATTTCGCTGGAGTTCTCGTGAAGTTCAGGCGGCTCGGTCCAGAGCCCCGCGATCCGGCGTATCTCGCCGATCTCGCCAGCAGGGGGCGGTAGTTGACGGCTCAACAGGTCGGCAAGCGCTTGTGGGGCGGGGCCGACGGTGGTCCTGCGCGGAGGTGTTCACTCCGGCGCACGCCGGAGTGAACGTACGCACCCCCTGGCGGCGACCTGCGCTGCCAGGGGGTGCGTGGTCCGTGGGCGGCCCACCCGGGGTGGAAGGGGGCGCCCACGGGGTCAGGTGAGCGAGGTCGTGCGCCTCCTCGCCTGGCGGTGGAGCAGCAGCCCGCCGCCAAGGAGCGCCGCCGCAAGGAGAGTTACCGAGATCACAGTGAGCCCGGTCGCCGCGAGGCTGCCGCCGGACGTCGTCTCCGTACCGGAAGAGCCCCCGACGCCACCGCCGACCGTCGAACCTGCGCCGCCCGCCGATGAGCCGGCGGAACCGGAGGAGCCGGACGTGCCGCCGGAGGTGCCGGCGGTGGACCCGCCGTCGCCGCTACCGCCGTCGGAGGAACCACCTGTCGCAGCGTCACCGCCCGTTCCGCTGGCACCACTTGACGCGTCACCGGAGCCGCCACTGCTGTCACCGCCGCTGTCGCCGCCCACGGCTCCGCCGTTCTGGCCGCCGTTCTCCCCGCCTCCGGTCGCCTCGGTGACCGTCAGCGTGACGGGCGCGGTCCGCGTGGTGCCGACGTCGTTGCGGAACTCGGCGCGGTAGCGGTAGCCGTCCTGGGTGCTCTTCGCGGTGAACGTCAGCACGGGCTCGGTGGCCCCCTCCACCTCCCGCCAGGTCTGCGAGCCGTCGGTGCTGACCTGCCAGCGGACCGAGGGCTCCGGGGTGCCCTCCGCGCGTGCGGTGAGGGCCACCTCCTCCCCGGCCTTCACCGAGCGGTCGGCGGGCGCCTGGGTGACCAGGGGCGAGACCTGCCGGGTGAGCCGGGTGATCTTCCCCTCGGCGGGGCTGGTCACGAAGACCGTGGCCCCGCCGGGCACGACGGCGAGCGAGGCGGCGCCGAGCTGCGACTGGTTGCCGGGCAGCGAGAGGTCCTTCGCCGCCGGGGTGAACTTCGCGCTGTCGTAGACGGTGAGCGTGCCGTTGTTGTCGTTGGCCGGGTCGGAGAGGTCCCCGCCGTCCTGCCGGACGACGAAGGCGCGGCCGCTCTCCGCGTCGAAGGCGGCGTCCCGGGCCAGGTCCTTGCCGATGAGCGTCTTCACCAGCTTGCCGGCGGCGTCGAAGACCAGCACGGACCGGTTGACGCCCACCCACACGGCACCGCTCGCCGGATCGGCCTGGATGAACCCGGCCAGGCCGTCGGCGGCCGGCAGGTCGAAGGTGTCCGACACCGTGAAGGAGACGAGATCGACCCGGTGCAGCTTCCCGGCCGCGACATCGCTGAACCAGACCGCGCCCCGGGCGTGGTCGGCGGCGAACCGGCTGCCGCCCGGCACCGTGACGCTCCGGGTGGCCGTCCCGGTCGCCGTCACGATCTCGGAGAGCTTCGCCCCCTGGGCGACCAGCACCGTGCCCGCCGCCGTACCGGGCGCGATGTCCGTGACCGTCGACCCGGCCAGCCAGACGCCGGAGGCGGCCTTGTCGCCCGTCTTGGCGCTCCCGACGCCCCGCAGCGGATAGTTGTAGACCACGCCGTCGCCCGGCAGCGGGCCGGAGATCCGTGCCGCCGTCGAGGCGCGCGGCTCACCGGTCGGCCCGGGGGCCTGGCTGATCCAGCTCTCGGCCTTGCCGTCCTCCGGGTTCAGCACGTACAGGCCGCGCTCGTCGGCGTCGGCCGTGTCGGGGAGGTTGTCCGCGCCGACGTACAGCTTCTTCGAGTCGGGGTGCAGCAGCAGGTCCAGCGGCTTGCCCGCCGAGGTGAAGTCGGCGACGGGCTTGTAGGAGACGGTCCCGGCGGGTACGTCGACACCCTCGCCGCCCGGTTCGCCGGGTCCCTGGCCCGCGAAGGTCACGGGTATGCGCACGTCCTGCGTACGGTCGCCGCTCGACCGGTGGTCGGCCCGGGTGACGACGGAGCACGGCACGTCGGCGCAGTCCAGGCCGTCGCCCTTGGACCGGATCTCGATCTCCACGTCGAAGGTGCCGCCGGCGCCGAAGGGCAGGGCGAGCTCACCCTCGTACGGATCGCCCGGAGGCACGATCCACTGCGAGGTCTTCGAACCGCCGCTCATGTCGGCGCCGCCGAGGCAGGGGGAGGGGACCCGGTTCGCCCCGTTGTCCTTGCAGAGCGCGACGTAGATGCCGCCCTTCTGCCCGTACCCCTCGCCGGTGACCCGGATCTTCTCGCCCGCCGGGTCGAGCCCGGTGGTGGCGGAGACGGTGAGCTTCTGGCCCTCGGGGCCGGTGGCGCTCTTCGGGGTGGCGGCGTCGGCGCCCGTCGCCGCGCCCGCCGGGACCGCGGCGAGGAGCAGGGCGGCGACGGCGGCCGCGGAGAGGCGGCGCGGGCCGGGTCTGCGGGGTCTGCCGGGGCCGGTCGGCGGGGTGCCCGGGGTGGGTGTCATGTCATTCCTCGTCACGACGCGGGGAACCCGGCCCCGGCGAGGAACGCCGGGGCCGGGCCGATGGCTGGGTGGTGCTGTCCTGCGGGAGGGGTGTCCCGCACGGACCGGGGTCCTACACGAAGTCGATCGGCGTGTGGACGTCGTACTTGCGGTCGTTGGTGTCGGTGTGGTCGGCGCGGGTCACGATGGCGCACTCGACGGTGTCGCCGCAGATGTTGCCGCCGCCGAGGTCGGCCTTGACGTGTATCCGCACGCTGAAGGTGCCACCGGCGCCGAACGGCGAGGTGTTGGGAAGGCCGCCGCCGAGGCTGGACACCCAGTGGGACGCTCCGGTCGTGCCGGACTCGTCCTGGCCGCCGAGACACGGGGAGGGCTTGTTGGCGCCCTGTGCCCCGTTCACCACGCAGAGGCTGACGTAGACGCCCTGGCCGGGGTTGTAGCCGCTGCCGGAGACCGTGATGTTCTGCCCGGTGGCGGTCGCCGTGTTCGGGGCGGTCAGCGACAGGTTGTAGGTGGTGCCGCCGTCGGTGATCGTGCGGGTCCCGGTCGCCGCGGCGGCGGGGGAGGCGAGGGAGAGCGCCAGGGCGGCGGCGGAGAAGAGGGCGAGGCCCGTGCGGGCGACGGTACGGGTGGAGGGAACAGCACTCATCGAATGAGCACCTTTCTCGGCATCGGAACCAGAACCACGGACACCCAGTCGACTTAGGTAAGGCACACCTAAGTCCAAAGATGTTGAGGTTGTCAACAAAGTGGCTCAGGAGGACCGGTCGAAGCGATCGGATTCAGCCGAACTCGACCGGCGGAAAGGCCTGTTCCGTCCAGATGGTCTTCCCGCCCGGGGTGTAGCGCGTCCCCCACCGCTGGACGAGCTGGGCGACGATGAACAGCCCGCGCCCGCCCTCGTCGTCCTCCGCGCTGTGGCGCAGATGCGGCGAGGTGTGGCCGGTGTCCGCGACCTCGCAGAGCAGGGTCCGGTCCCGGATGAGGCGCAGCCGCAGCGGCCCGCCCCCGTACCGGACCGCGTTGGTGACCAGCTCGCTGACGACCAGTTCGGTGGCGAAGGACAGCTCCGCCAGCCCCCAGGCGTCCAGTTGGCGGGTGGCCAGTTCGCGCGCCCGCCCCACCGCCACCGCCTCCGCCGGCAGCTCCCACTCCGCGACCCGTCCCTCGTCCAACTGCCGCGTCCTGGCCAGCAGGAGGGCGGTGTCGTCGGCGGTCGTGGCGTCCGGCACCAGCTCGGAGACGGCCCGGTCGCACAGCTCCTCCAGCGAGGCGGACAGGCCCCCGAGCACCCGGCCCAGCGCGTCCAGCCCCTGGTCGATGTCGTGGTCGCGGGCCTCCACCAGACCGTCCGTGAACAGCGCCAGCAGGCTCCCCACCGGCAGCTCGATCTCCATGGACTCGAAGGGCAGGCCCCCCAGCCCCAGCGGCGGCCCGGCCGGCAGGTCAGGGAACGTGACCCGCCCGTCGGGGTGCACGACCGCCGGCGGCAGATGTCCGGCGCGCGCCATGACGCAGCGCCGCGAGACCGGGTCGTACACCGCGTACAGACAGGTCGCCCCCGTCGTCAGTTCGTCGTACGCGTCGAAGGCCGCGCCGTCCCGCGCGCCCGGCCGCTCGTCCAGCGGCTGCCCCACCAGGTCGTCCAGCCGGGTCAGCAGCTCGTCCGGGGCCATGTCGAGCTGGGCGAAGGCGCGCACGCTCGTGCGGAGCCGGCCCATGGTGGCGGCCGCCTGGAGGCCGTGGCCGACCACGTCCCCGACCACCAGGCCGACCCGGGTCCCGGAGAGCGGGATCACGTCGAACCAGTCGCCGCCGACCCCCGTCACATCGTCCGACGGCAGATAGCGGTAGGCGATCTCGACCGCGGACTGCGGCGGCACGTGGTGGGGCAGCAACTGGCGCTGGAGGGCGAGGGAGGCGGAGCGCTCACGGGTGAAGCGGCGGGCGTTGTCGATACAGACTGCCGCCCGGGCGGCCAGCTCGTCCGCCAGGGCGACCTCACCGTTGTCGAAGGTGTTGGCGGGACCGCGGGCGAGCGGCCGCTCCGACACCTCGGGGCGCGGACTCCGTACGAAGGTGACGAGCCCCAGCACGCTGCCGCCGACGCGCAACGGCACGACCAGGACGTTGTCGTGGAGCACCAGACCGCCGGAGGCCAGGGAGCGGTCCTGCGGCGAGCCCGGCGGATAGGTGACCGGGGGATAGCGGTCGGCCCGGCTCCCCGGCGCCCCCGGATACAGCGGCTCCGCCGCGTCCGCCGCCGCCGGGTCCACGGAGTGCTCACCGACCCGCAGCAGGTCCATGGCCGCCGAACTCCCGGTCGCCGGGAGCTCCCCGCTCAGCACCGTCACCCGCGCGATGTCGACCCGTACGGCGGCGGCGAACTCCGGCACGGTCACCTCGGCGATCTCCTCGGCGGTGGTGACCACGTCCAGGACCGTGCCGATCCGGCGGCCGACCTCCACCAGCAGGGCCAGGCGCTGCTGGGCGCGCTGGCGGTCGGAGATGTCGAAGGCGTCCTCGCAGACCCCGAACACGTGCCCGTTCGCGTCCTGCAGCCGGTAGTAGGAGCAGGACCACAGGTGCTCCGTACCGGGGTCGCTCGGCGGAATCCCCTGGAAGTGCAGGTCCATGACGGGTTCGCCGGTCTCGATCACGTGGTGCATCACGGCGTCGAGCGTCTTCGGGTACCCGGGGGTGACGAAGGTGCCCCCGGAGTACAGCTCGTCGGCCCGCATGCCCCGGTACTCGGCGAGCGGCTTGCCGATCTCCCGCTCGTAGGCGGTGTTGCTCCAGGTCAGCCGGAGACCGGTGTCGTAGATCGCGAGGCCGACGGGCGACTGGGTGGCGAGCCCCTGGAGCAGGGCGAGCCGGGACTCCCACTGCCGCAGCGCCCCGAGCTCGGCCGCGACCAGCACCCGGCCCGGGGAGCCGGCGCCGGGCCCGTCCGCCCCGCCCGCGCCGCCCGCGAGCGGGCACACCGTCGTCGCCACCAGCAGCTCATGACCCTCCCGGTGACGCGCGAGCCGGATCTCGTTGGCGCCGGACGGCGGGTCGGGCCTGGACCCGGGGCCGGGGCGGTCCGAGGCGGCCGGGAGGGGCCCCTCGGCCGGCAGCGGCGACAGGAACGCGCTCAGGGGCCGTCCGACGGCCTCGTGGGCGCCGAAGCCCAGCAGCTCGGTGGCGGCGGGACTCCAGCCGACGACCGTGTCCCGGCCGTCCAGAACCACCGTGGCCGCCCTGGCGATGTCCAGGGGGCCACGGAAGTCGTCGGCGGCATCCGCCGCTCCGGACGCGCTCACCGCGCCACACCGGCCTGGTCCATGGTCTTCAGAATCCGCCCTGGCCACGGCGGGCACAACTGCGGTACGCCCGCGCCACGGCCGATCGGGGCGCGATCCGGCACCCGCCGGGGCGGCCGGCGGTGAGGTCGGAGGTGAGGTCAGCGCACCCCGTCGGGCCGGAACTGGACGCTGATCCGCGGCCCCGCCGCACGGGCCGTCTTGGGGATCGCGTGCTCCCAGGTGCGCTGGCAACTGCCGCCCATGACGATCAGGTCGCCGTGCCCGAGCGACCGGCGTACGGGGACGGGGCCCGGGCGGCGGGGCCGCAGCGCCAGGTGCCGGGGGGCTCCCACGGAGAGGATCGCCACCATGGTGTCCTCGGTGGAGCCTCGGCCGATCGTGTCACCGTGCCAGGCGACCCCGTCCCGGCCATCCCGGTAGTAGCAGAGCCCCGCCGTGGTGAACGGCTCGCCGAGCTCGGCCGCGTAGTGCGCGCCCAGCGCCGTACGGGCCGCGTCCAGCGCGGGGTGCGGCAGGGGATCGCCGCCGCCGAAGAAGGCCAGCAGGCGCGGGACCGCCACCACCCGCTCGTACATGACCCGCTGCTCCGCACGCCAGGCCACGTCGCGTGCCAGCGTCTCGAACAGGGCGTCGGCCCCCTGGAGCCACTGCGGCAGGACGTCGATCCAGGCGCCGTGGCCGAGATGCTCACGGCGCACCCCGGCCAGGGGGCGGACGGCGACCTCGTCCCCCTGGTCGAAGAGCGAGGTCTGGAGGTGTACGGACATGGGACGAGCCTAACGTTATTCGTACGAGTGTGCGAATGACGTTCGACGGGAGCGGCTCAGCTCTCCTCGATGAGGTGCTCCCTGATCAGATCGGCGCACTTCTCGCCGATCATCATGGTCGTGATGCACGGATTGGCCGTGGTGAGCACCGGCATCACCGACGCGTCGGCCACCCGCAGCCCGGTGACCCCCTTGACCCGCAACTGCGGGTCGAGCGGGGAGTCCGGGTCGCCGGCCGGGCCCATCCGCACCGTCCCCGCCGGGTGGTAGACGGTGTTGTGCGTCTCGCGGATGTAGGCGAACAGCTCCTCGTCCGTGGTCGCGCCCGGTCCCGGGGCCAGCTCGGTGCCCGCCCAGGCGGCCATCGGCGGCTTCGCCACGATCTCCCGGGCGAGGCGGAGCCCGTACGTCATCACCCGTACGTCGTGCTCGTCGGTGAAGTAGCGCGGATCGACCCGGGGCTTGTCCCGGAAGTCCCGGGTGCGGAGGCGGACCGTGCCCCGGGAGCGGGCCCGGGTGACGTTCGGGGTGAGGCAGAACGCGTTCTCCGAGGTCGGGTAGCCGCGCCGGTAGGTGTTCAGGTCGAACGGCACCGAGCCGTAGTGGAACATCAGGTCCGGCCGGTCCAGGCCCGGTTCCGTGTCGGCGAAGATGCCGATCTCCCACCACTGGGTGGAGGCGGTGACCATGGGCTGCTTCGCCTCCCACATGATCACGCCCTCCGGATGGTCCTGGAGGTGCGAGCCGACGCCGGGGGAGTCCACCCGGACCTCGATCCCGGTCTCCCGCAGATGGCCGGCCGGGCCGATGCCGGAGAGCATCAGCAGCTTGGGTGAGTCGATCGCCCCGCAGGCGACGATCACTTCGCGCCGGGCGTGCACCCGGCCGCTGTGGACGGTGTCGGGCTCCAGGTACTCCACTCCGGTGCACCGCTTGCCGTTCGCGCCGTTCTCGCCGTCGAACAGCAGCCGCTTCGCCTGGAGCCCGGTCCGCAGCTCCAGGTTGGGCCGCTTCCCGAGGACGGGATGGAGGTACGAGACCGAGGCCGAGGAGCGGGTCCCGTCCTCGCGGGCGTTGATCTGGAACCAGTGCGCGCCCCGGACGACGGTGGTGCCCGTGTTGAACGGGGTGGTGGGGATCCCGGCCTCCGCGCACGCCGCCAGCAGCGCCGTACCGCACGGGTCGTCGGCCGGGACCGTCCGGAGGGTGACCGGGCCGGACCGGCCGTGGTGGTCGCCGGGCGCGTCGTTCGTCTCCAGCCGCTGGTAGAGCGGGAAGCAGTCCGCCGCGCTCCACCCGGTGCAGCCCAGCGCGCCCCACTCGTCGAGGTCCTCGGCCGGGGCCCAGAAGGCGATGCACGAGTTGTGCGAGGAGCAGCCGCCGAGCACCTTGGCGCGGGCGTGCCGCATGAAGCTGTTGCCGTACTCCTGCGGCTCCACCGGATAGTCCCAGTCGTAGCCGGACTCCAGCAGCTCCATCCACCGGTCCAGCCGCAGGATGCTGTCGTCGCCGACGTCCGAGGGGCCGGCCTCCAGGACGCAGACGGTGACGTCCGGGTCCTCGGTGAGCCGGGCGGCGACGACGGCACCGGCCGTACCGCCGCCGACCACGACGTAGTCGTACGTGGGCGCAGTGCTCTCTTCGGGCATCGGGATCTCCAGGATTCAGGCGGCCGGCGGGGGCGGGGGAGCGGTGGGGTCGGCGGGCTCCGCGCCCTCGGAGCGGTGCTCGGCGAGCACGCCCGTACGGTGCCGCTGGACGAACCAGTAGTAGGCGAAGCCGCCCAGCGCGACGACGCCGATGAAGAGGAAGGCGCCCCACCGCAGGTACCAGTGCTGCGGGCCCGTCGCGTTGTAGACCTCGGCACGCGGCCAGGCCAGGTTGAGGGACATCGCGGTGCCCCAGAGCACGGCGAGGATGTTGACCGGCAGCCCGAGACGGCCCAGCGAGAAGGCGCCCTCACGCGGCTCCCACGTGCCGCGCAGCCGGCGCAGCAGCATGGGCACGGTGACCAGCAGATAGGCCACGTAGATCATGATGATCGCGATGCTGGTGATCACCGAGAAGATCTGCGGCTGGTTGATGTTGACCACCAGGATGACGACGCCCACCACGCCGATCAGCACGGCGGGCACCACGGGCGTCTTGAACCGGGGGCTGACCCGGGCGAGCACCGACCCGGCGGGCAGGTTGTTGTCCCTGGCCATGGCGAACATCAGCCGGATCCCGGCGGCCTGCACGGCCAGCACGCAGACCGTGATCGCGACGACCACCGCCCAGAGGAAGATCTCCCCGATCGTGTCGCCGAGCGTCGCCAGCACCACGTACTGAAGTCCGCCGGTGGACAGCTCCTCGGCCTTCAGGTCCGGCACCGAGAGCAGTGCGAAGAGCAGGATGAACGCGCCGATCAGGAACGAGGCGATGAGCGCCCGCAGGATGGCGCGGGGCGCGTTGCGGCCCGGGTTGTGCGACTCCTCGCCGAGCGAGGACGCGGTGTCGAAGCCGTACATCACGTAGGCGGAGGCCAGCGACGCGGTGAGGAACGCCCCGAAGTAGCCCAGCGACTGGCCGCTTCCGAGGCCGTACGTCTCCGTCAGCGCGGTGCTGGGGCCCCGGGTGATGTGGGCGGCCAGGAAGATGATCAGGGCGACGGCGGCGACCAGTTCGATGAAGACGCCCGCGGAGTTGATCCGGGCCATCAGCTTGACGCCGAACGCGTTGACCAGCGTGGAGAACAGGATCAGCACGGAGCCGAGCAGCACGGCGTTGGCCGCCTGGTCGTTCTTTCCGCTGCCGTCACCCACGAACTGGAACCAGCCGTCGATCTGCGGCAGCGTGATCTGGTACGCCAGCGCCACCGCCGAGAGCGTGACCATGGTGGCCGTCATCATCATCCAGCCGCCGAGCCACCCCACATGCGGGCCGCCCATCTTCTTGGCCCAGTTGTAGACCGAACCGGCCACCGGGTAGCGGGCCGCCAGCTCGCAGAAGCACAGGGCCACCATCAACTGCCCGCAGAAGACCATCGGCCAGGACCACCAGTAGGCCGGACCGCCGAAGCTGACGCCGAAGTAGAAGAGCTGGAAGGTGCCGGTGAGGATCGAGATGTAGCTGATCCCGGCGGCGAAGGTGTGGAAGTTGCCGAGGGTGCGCTTGAGTTCGGGTCTGTAGCCCAGCTCACCCAGCGCGGCGTCGTCGTGGCCGCTGTCCGCCACCCGGTCCTCGGATCCCCTGGCCCGGCTCATTCGAACCACCGCTGCGGGGTCGCGGCGACATTGCGCCAGATGTGCTTGGCCTCCTGGTACTCCGCGAGCCCCGCCGGTCCCAGCTCACGGCCGAAGCCGGACTGCTTCATACCGCCCCACTCCGCCTGCGGTACGTAGGGGTGGAAGTCGTTGATCCACACGGTGCCCGCCCGCAACCGCGAGGCCACCCGGTGGGCGCGCCCCGCATCCTGGGTCCAGACCGCGCCCGCCAGCCCGTACACGGTGCCGTTGGCGAGCCGTACGGCCTCGTCCTCGTCCCGGAACCGCTCCACCGTGAGCACCGGCCCGAACGACTCGTCCCGCACCACCGACATGGAGGACGTGCACGCGTCCAGCACGGTCGGCGGGTAGTAGAAGCCGTCCGCCAGCGCCGGATCGTCGGGCCGCACACCCCCGCAGCGCAGTACGGCGCCCTCCGCGATGCCCTCGGCCACGTACGCCTCGACCTTGTCGCGGTGGGCGGCGGAGATCAGCGGGCCGCTCCGGGCCTCCTCGTCGAAGGGGCCGCCGAGTCTGATCCGGCGGGCCCGCGCCACCAGCTCGTCCACGAACCGGTCGTGCAGCTCGTCCTGGACGAGGAGCCGCGCCCCGGCCGAGCAGACCTGGCCGGAGTGGAGGAAGACCGCCATCAGCCCGTAGTCGACGGCGGTCTCGAAGTCGGCGTCGGCGAAGACGATGTTCGGGTTCTTGCCGCCCAGCTCCAGGGCGACCTTCTTCACGGTGGGCGCGGCCGCCGCCATGATGGCCCGCCCGGTGGCGAGACCGCCGGTGAACGACACCATGTCCACCCGCGGGTCCTCGGTGAGCGGCGCGCCCACGGCCGCGCCCGCCCCGAGCACCAGGTTGGCGACCCCCTCCGGCAGTTCGGCCTCGACGAGCAGCCCCATGAGCAGGACGGCGGTGTGCGGGGTCAGCTCACTGGGTTTCAGTACGAAGGTGTTGCCCGCCGCGAGCGCCGGGGCGACCTTCCACGCGGTCTGGAGCAGCGGATAGTTCCACGGGGTGATGAGCGCGCAGACCCCGACGGGCTCGTGCGTGATCCGGCTGTCCACATCGGCGAGCCCGGTGTCGACGACCCGGTCGGTGGACCCGGCGGCGACGAGGTTGCCGAAGTACCGGAAGCAGTTCGCGATGTCGGCCATGTCGTACGTGCTCTCGACCAGCCGCTTGCCGGTGTCCAGCGACTCGGCCCGCGCGAAGACGTCCTTGTCCCGCTCCAGCAGCTCCGCCACCCGCAGCAGCAGCCGCCCGCGCTCGGCCGCCGGCGTACCGGGCCAGGGCCCGTCGTCGAAGGCGGCCCGGGCGGCGGCGACGGCGGCCTCGGCGTCCTTGCGACCGCCCTCGTCGACGGTGGCGACCAGGGTGCCGTCGGCCGGGCAGCGGATCTCGCGCGTGCCCCCGTCGGCGGCGGCGGTCCACCGGCCCCCGATGAACAGCTCCGGCATGGGCTCCTCCTGTACGGGTTCCTGTGCGGGGGTCTGGCGCCGGCCGCCGGGCTTCGGTGGGCCCGGCGGCCTCGTCGTGGCGGTCTCGGGCATCCGGTGGTGCCGGTGGGCCCCGGGAGCCGGTGGTGCCGGTGGGCCCCGGGAGCCGTCCGTGGCTGCTCCAGGACCGACAGTAAGGCGGGTCGGACGGACCCGCAGCGCGGACGTGGCCCCGGTGCGCGCTCCGCGCCGGTGGCGTTACGCCGAAGGGGTGCCCGGGCCCGCCGGGGTGCGCCGGTCCGCCGTCCCCGTCGGCGAGGGCAGGCACCGAGCGGATGCACCACCGGCGGGTCGCCGGAGGCCGAGAATTGGCCGCGTGCCCCCGGCTCGTCTCAAAGATGGCCTGCGAAGGGGCGCCCCGGGCGGCGATGATGATCGCCATGCCGGAAGCTCTGGAGATCCTCGCCCTCGCCTGTACCGGTCTGTACGCCGGGTACATGCTCTCTTTCCTGTCGGGTGTCATGCCCGCTCTCAAAGAGGTGGACGACGCGTCGTTCACCTCCGTCATGCGGACGGTGAACCGGAAGGTGCCCGGTCCGCTCTTCCTGTTCCTCTTCCTCGGATCGCTCGCGTTCCCCGCGGTCTCGTTCTTCGTCGCGCCGGACGGCCGGGCCGGTGGCGACACGACCCTGGTGGGCGCCGCGGCGCTCTGCGCGCTGGTGGGCCATCTGATCACCTCGGGCGGCAACGTCCCGCTGAACAACGCGCTGGAGTCGTCGAAGGGACGGGGCGACGAACGGAGCGCCCGTGCGGCGTTCGAGGGCCGCTGGAACGCCCTGCACGCCCTGCGCACCCTGTTCGCCCTCGCCGCCTTCGTCCTGGTGGCGGTGGCCGTCACCGGTTGAGCGGCTGCCGATGTGGCGCCGAGGCGACCGCGTACCTACGTGAAGCTTCGGGAGAATGAGACGATGGCGAATGAAACTGAGTCTATGAGCTATTCACCGTCTGAGTTCCGGAGACTTTAATGAAGTCATGAGCACTCACGGACAGAACACAGCGCCCATCCTCGTCATCGGCGGCACCGGCAAGACCGGGCGGCGCGTCGTGGAACGACTGGAGACCCTGGGCCGCCCCGCCCGCGTCGGCTCGCGCTCCGGCGAGACCCCCTTCGTCTGGGAGGACGAGAACACGTGGGAGGCCGCTCTCGACGGAGTCTCCGCGGCCTACGTCACCTACTACCCGGACCTGGCGTTCCCCGGCGCCAAGGAGGCCGTCGGACGGTTCGCCGCCGTCGCGGTGGAGCGGGGCGTCAAGCGCCTCGTCCTGCTCTCCGGCCGGGGTGAGGAAGGGGCGGTCGCGAGCGAGGACGCGCTCAAGGCGTCCGGCTGCGACTGGACCGTCGTCCGCTGCAACTGGTTCAACCAGAACTTCAGCGAGAGCTTCTTCCTCGACCCGGTCCTCTCCGGCGAGCTGGCGCTGCCGACCGGTGACGCCGTCGAGCCCTTCGTGGACGCCGACGACATCGCCGACGTCGCGGTCGCAGCGCTCACCGACGACCGCCACATCGGCAGGACGTACGAACTGTCCGGACCGCGGCTGCTGAGCTTCCACGACGTGGCCCGCGAGCTGTCCGCCGCCACCGGCCGGACCATCACCTACATCCCGGTCGGCATCGACGACTACCGTTCGGCGCTGCGGCAGTTGGGCGAGCCGGAGGAGTTCGCCGACCTCTTCACCCTGATCGTCGACGGCCGCAACGCCAGCATCGTGCACGGCGTCCGCGAAGCGCTCGGGCGGGAGCCCAAGGACTTCGCGGACTACGCCAAGGAGGCCGCGGCGGGCGGCGCCTGGAACGCCTGACCGCCCCTGTCCGAGCAGGGTGGTCCGCGGACCGGGAATGCCGGTCCCCGGACCACCCTGCCGACCGGGTGTCGCCACATACCGACGAGTCGGGGGTCCGGCAGCACAGCGCCGGAACGCCCGGAGAAAAGAGGGACGCGATGGACGGGCCGGCGTGGGAGGGCAGAGGGGTGGACGCGTTGCCCCGCCACCTCCGCGGATTCGCTCAGACGCATCTCGCGCTGCGACGCGACTCCCGCCGCCTGGTAGCCGCGGCACCGCTGCTGACATCGGCCGGCCTGCCCGCGGTCGCGCAGTGGTGGCGGCAGTTCCGGGCCATCGTCGACTGGCACCACCGCACCGAGGACGAGATCCTCTGGCCGGGGCTGATCGAGCACGCGCCCCAGATAGCCGCCGGATCCCACCGCATGGTCCAGGACCACGTGGCCCTGGACGACTCGATGCTCCGGGTGACCCGGGCGCTCGAAACGGGCCGGGCCGAAGCGCTCGCCGGACCCGCCGGGATGTTCGACTCCGTCCTCCACCAGCATCTGCACGAGGAGGAGGAGCTGACCTTCCCGGTCTTCGCCCGGGTGCCGCCCGACGTCTTCGCCGCCCTGGAACGCCGGGTCCTGGCAGCGGCGCCCTTCGCCGTCAAGCGGATCCTGCCGCCCTGGCTGCTGGACGGACTCCCCGACCCGGACGGAGTGATGCCGGGACCGGTGCGGCTGATCGGCCGCACGCTGCTCCTGAAGTCCTACCGCCGCTCCGTCACCGGGCTGCTGGAACCCACCTGACCCCGGACCCGCGGCCGCCCGGACCTGCTGCCGCCCGGACCTGCTGCCGCCCGGACCTGCGGCCGCCCGGAGCCGGCGGCCCGATCCACCGACCGACCCGACCGACCCGACCGACCGGAGAGACACCATGAGCCCCACCTCCCCCCGACCCGACCCCGCGCTCCTCGCGGCCACCGTCGGCACCGGTCTGATGGCCGGGCTGTACCTCGCCTTCGACGTCGGTGTGATGCCCGCGCTGGCACGCCGCGAGGACGAGCGGTTCGTCAGCACGATGCGCCGGGCCAACGACGCCCTCGACGACAGCGCCTCCTTCGGGGCTCTCTTCCTCGGGGTGTTCGTGGCCACCGGGGTCGCGGCCCGTCGGCTCCGCCGCACCGAGCGGGGCGAAGCCGCCCGGCGCGCCCGGGCCGCCGCGGTGCTCTACGGCCTCAGCATCGCGGTGACCCTCGGCGCCAGCCTGCCGCTGAACCGTCGCCTCCGTAACGCTCCCGTGGCCACATCGGCCGCGGCCACCGCCGCCAGGACCGCCTACGAGCGGCCCTGGCGCACGGCCAACGCCGTCCGCACGGCCGCCTGCCTGGGAGCCCTCGCGCTGCTCGGGGACGCGGCCCGGCGGCGGACGGTTGCCCGGGCCCGGTGACGGGAAGTGTCGTGCGGAGCGTCGGGAACCGCCGCCGGGTCCGGGCCGTTGGCAGGACGACCCGGGAGCGTGACCGGGCTCCCGGGACCGGTCCGCGCGGGGGCCGGCGATCCGTACGAGGGCGGCGGCCGGAGCTGTGCCGGCTCGCGGGGCCACGATGGCGAAACGGTATGAGGTGACTGTGGTGGATGCGTTCAGCGGCCTGCTGGGAAGTCCCAAGGCACGGGGGGCCTTTCTGCTGAAATCCGTGTTCAACCCCCCGTGGGGCCTGCGCATCGAGGACCGCGCCCCGCTGTCGCTGGTCACCCTGCTGCACGGGTCGGCGTGGGTGCTCCGCGAGGGCGGGGAGCCGGTCAAGCTGGCCGCCGGGGACGTCGCGGTCCTGCGCGGCCCCGAGCCGTACACCCTCGTCGACGACCCGGCCACCCCGCCCGGCGTCACGGTCGCCGCCGAACAGCGGTGCAGCACCGCCGACGGCGAGGACGTCACGGAGACGATGTCGCTGGGCGTCCGCACCTGGGGCGAGCCCCACCGCTCCGGCTCCACGGTGATGCTGAGCGGCACCTACCAGGCGCCCAACGAGGTCGGCCGCCGGCTGCTCGCCAGTCTGCCCGCCCTGCTGGTGCAGCCCGCCTCGGCCGCCCGGACGCCGCTGATCGGCATGCTGGCCGCCGAGATGGACCAGGAGGACGTCGGCCAGGAGGTGGTCCTGGACCGGCTGCTCGACCTGCTGCTGATCAATGTGCTGCGCTCCTGGCTGGTCGAGCCCGGCACCGGTGCGCCGCTCTGGTTCCGGGCCCAGAGCGACCCCGTCGTCGGCCGGGCGCTGATGCTGCTCCACGACCGGCCGGGCGAGCCCTGGACGGTCGCCTCGCTCGCCTTCGCCGTGGAGGTCTCCCGGGCGAAGCTGGCGCGCCACTTCACCGAGCTGGTCGGCGAGCCGCCGATGTCCTACCTGACCGGATGGCGGCTCACCCTCGCCTCCGACCTGCTGCGCGACCCCGATCTGTCGGTCGCCAAGATCGCCGAACAGGTCGGCTACTCGGGGCCGTTCGCGCTGAGTGCCGCGTTCAAACGCGAACGTGGCGTCAGCCCTCAGGAGTACCGCCGGGGGAAACGCTCGGAGGGGGTCCCGGCCACCGGTTCCGACGGCCGGACCGTGATGCTCAGGCGCTGAGTCGCGCCGTCGGCCGCGACGGAGCGTCCCGTGCCCGTGCGCCGCTCCCGGTGCCGGGCACGGCCACGGCCGTGAGCAGCAGTCCGCCCCCGACGTGCCAGCGGCCCGTGTAGGGGTACGCGCCACGCACCGGTCGCGGCAGGCCGCTGCCGGGCGCGGTCGCGGCGGGCCGCCGGACCGCCGGGGGCGGCTGGGTGCGCTCAGGACGCACCGAGGCCGTGAGCAGGCCGTCGGCGGTGAACGCCACCTCGACGGCGCGGGTCCCGATCCAGCGGCCCGTGGCCGGGTGCCAGGCCTTGTAGACCGATTCCTTCGCGCTGAACAGCAGCCTGTCCCAGGGGACTTCGGGAACCCCTCGGGACAGCTCGGCCACCATCCGCCGCTCCGGTTCCGTCGCCACGAGGCCCAGCACCCCCGGCGGCAGCGGCAGGGCCGGCTCGGCGTCCACGCCGAGCGCCGCCCACACGTCCGCGCGCGCGGCCACCGCACCCCGGTACCCGGCGCAGTGCGTGATGCTCCCGACGACGCCGGACGGCCACGCCGGGCCGCCGTCCGGGGTACGGAGCAACGGACCCGGCGTCACCGAGAGTTGACCCAGGCACCGGTGGGCACAGGCTCGTGCGGCGGCGAACCGCCGCACGGTCGCCTCGGGCCGCCCACGCAGCAGCGCGAGCTCCCGGGGGTCGGGCAGGCGGGGCAGCGCGTCGTCGAACGCCTCCGCCCGCGCGACCCCTTCCGGGAGGACGCGCCCGATCACGGCGCGCCGCCCGCTCGGAGCACCCCGAGGGCGTGTGCCGGGCGGCGCGGACCGGGCGTGCCCGCCTGCGGCGTTCCGAGGGCGTGCCCGGCGAGCCGCCTGCCGGGCATGCCCACCCGGAGCACCCCGGGGCCGGGTCCGGAAGGGGGCCTGCCAGGCGCGCGCCTGCGGGCCCGGCCCCGGGGCACCGGGCGCTGCGGGGCACCCGTCACCGGGAGCCCGCCCGCTTCACTGTCCCCTCGCCCCGGGGCTGCCCGGCGCTCTCCCCGTACACCCGGAGGACCGCCGAGACCACCGCGTCCGGGCTCTCCAGCGGCAGGACGTGTCCGGCGCCGGGCACCGGCGTGAACACGGCGTCCGGCAGCGCGGCGGCCAGCTCCCTGCCCAGCTCCGGCCGGATGACCTTGTCCTTCTCCCCGGCCAGGACGGCGGCAGGCACCCGGACGGAGGCCAGTGCCGCCCGCAGGTCCATGCCCCGGGAGGACCGGAAGCAGGCGGCCCGCACCGCCGGCGAGGTCCCCGCGAACACCTGGCGGTTGACCTCGCGGAGCCGCGGATCCAGCGCCGTACCCGTCATCTGACCGAGCAGCAGCCGCCCGAGCGCGGGCCGCCGCAGCGCCCACGAGAACAGCGGCGCCTCCATCATCCGGGCTTCCTTCTCCGGCGTGTCCTGGTCGTATGCGGCCGAGCCGGCCAGCACCAGGCCCACCGGTCCGCCGCCCGGCCCGGACGCGGCCGCCAGCGAGAGCGCCGCGAACCCGCCCCCGGAGTGGCCGACGACGATCGACGCGCCGCCGGCGTACTCGACGACCGCCGCCAGGTCGGCGGTCATCGCCTCGGCGCTCACTCCCAAGGAGCCCACGGTCGAGGCGCCGTGGCCGCGCAGATCGTAGGCGATCACCGGGAAGCCGCCGCGCAGCAGCCGGTCGGTCACCGGGCTCCAGACCCGGCGGCTCCCGCCCCAGCCGTGCGCCAGCACGACCACGGGCAGCTCCCCGCCGCCGTGTTCCAGCGGGCGCAGCGCGGAGACCGCGATCCGCCCGCCGTCTTTGGTGGTGAGGAGGACCTCCCCGGCGGCGGGCGCGGTCACCGCGAACCCCCGGCGGCCGGAGCGGCGGGCGCGGCCGGAGCGGCGGGGGCCGTGGACGCGGCAGGCGCGGCAGGCGCGGCCGGAGCGGTGGCGGTCAGCAGCCGGTCGAGCCTGCCGAACGCCGCCCGGGTGGCCCGGGTGTGCATCGCCCCGACGTCCACCAGGCGTGCCAGAAAGGCGAGTTGGCCCTGCGGCACGGCCCGGAAGGACATCGCGAGCCGGGTGCCGCCACCCTCCAGCGGGGTGAGCGTGAACTCCGCGGTTCCGCGGAACGCCCCCTCCACGTACTCCAGCGCCAGCCGTTCCGCCCGCTGTACGGCGGTGGTGCGCGCGGTGAACCGCAGCTTCTTGCCGCCCCTGTCGACGCCCTTGGTGTGGACGGTGACCCGGGTCAGCGCGCCGACCCGGTCCGGGGCGCCGGCCACCGGCTCGAAGGTGTTGTCCGGCACCCACCACCGCGCCTGGCCCGCGAGTTCGCCCAGCAGGGCCTCCCAGACCGCGTCCGGACCGGTGGCGAGCAATGCCTCGTCGACGAGCTCGTACTTCTTCAACTGCTTCTCCTCCTGCGGATGAACGGGAAGGGGCCGCTCCCGTAGGAGCGGCCCGGGGCCGTGCTCGGTCAGCCGAAGAATCCCTGGCCGGGGGTGAGGACGTTGCCGGGGTCGAAGCGGCGCTTCGCGTCGCACAGCTCCCCGTAGCTGCCGCCGAAGTGGCGCCGCCAGTCCGCAGCGGTCAGGTCAGGCACCGCCCCGACGAGGTAGCGCTTGGCGCCCAGCTCCACGGCCCGGTCGTACAGCCAGCGGTTCTGCTGGACCATGCGCGCGATCTCGGTGTCGCCGGTCCCCGGGTTCGGGAAGCGCAGCAGGTCGAAGAGGTAGCCGGTCCGGTCCTTCGGCTGGACCGCCATGGGCGCGGTGATCTTGGACGTCGGGTACGGGTAGGTGAGCAGCACCCCGGCGCCCAGGCTCTCCGTGGTGAGCTGGCTCTCCACCAGGCGCAGGAAGCGGGCGGCCGAGGAGCGCGGCAGAAAGAGGCTGAGCCACGGCTTCGCCTCGAACCAGTGACCGGCCTCCTTGAGGAAGGCCTCGTAGCCGTCCAGCCGGAAGAGGTAGTCGCGCAGCGCGTAGTCCTCCATGTGGGCCTCGGCACGCAGATCCCTCAGGCCCGACAGCAGCCGTGTCCGGTTGGGGACGCGCCCGCCGGAGTACGTGGCGACCGCCTCGATCTTGTAACGCCAGCCGCTGTCGTCCGGCTTGCGGACCATCTCGCCGCCCTGCATCTGGAAGCGGCGGTCGGCGAGCAGGATCTCCGAGTCCTGCATGAAGGCCGTGACGTCGCTGTAGAACAGGCTGAAGACGGTGGCCCGTTCGGCTGACGGCACGGTCCGCAGCGTCACGCTGACGATGACGCCGACCTGGCCGCCGCCGGCCAGCGCGGCCCGGAAGAGGTCGGAGCGCCGCGTCCTGGACGTGGTGACCACCTCGCCGGTGCCGGTCACCACGGTCATCGCGGTCACGGTGTCCGCGATGAGGCCCTCGGTGCCCATGGTCAGGCCGATGCCGCCGACGCTGATCGTGCCGCCCACCGAGAGCGGCAGGTAGTCGGGCAGGGCCGGCAGGGTGCGGCCGCGGGGCAGCAGGTGGTCGGTGATCTCCGCCCAGGTCGCCCCGGCCTCCACGGTGATGGAGTCGCCGCCGGTCGACAGGATGCGCGCCATGCCCCGGGCGTTGACCGATATGCCCCCCGGTACGGCGGCCTGGCCGTAGCAGGAGTGGGACTCCAGGTCGCCGCCGGTGCCGCTGCGCCCGTTGACCGCGAGCTTCAGCCGGTTGGTCCGTGCGTAGCCGATCATCTTGGCGATGTCCTGGACCGAGCCGGGGGTGAGGACCGCCCAGGGCACGGTGTCGTTGACCAGCCGTCCGAAGTCGTGGCTGTAGGAGCCGAACTGGCTGGTGTCCGTGGTGAGCGTGCCGTCCAGCGGCGGCACGGCCACGACGCGGTCGCCGGGGCGGCGCGCGGGATCGGCGGCGAAGGCCCAGCTTCCGGTGGTGGCGTTCCAGCCGATCACCGTGGCGGCGGCGCCGACCGTGCCGAGCACTGCTCTTCGGGAAGGGGTGTGCAGGTTCACGAGGAAGGACTCCAAGTCTCGTCGGTCACGCGTACGGCGGTCAGGAAGCGGCGGGCACGCCGGCCCGCAGGTCCTCGCTGGTGGTCAGCAGGTGCTCGGCGGGGTCGAAGCGGCTGGTGGCCCGCCGGAAACGCCAGGTGTAGGTCGGCCAGATGGACGGGTTGCGGCCATGCTCGTCGAGGTACCAGCTACGGCAGTTGCCGGCGTTCCACACGGTGCCGTCCAGCCGCCGGTCGAGCTTGTCGTTGTAGGCGCGCTGCGCCTCGGGCAGCGGCTCCACGCCGGCCAGACCGCGCTTCTCCATCGTCGTCAGGGCGTCGAGGAGGTAGGCGATCTGCGCCTCGATCATGATCACCTGGGACGAGTGGCCCAGGGTGGTGTTCGGCCCGAGCAGCATGAACAGGTTCGGGAACCCGGCCACGCCCGTACCGCGCAGCGCGCTCATGCCCTCGCTCCAGGCGTCCTTGAGGCAGACGCCGTCCCGGCCGAAGACGCGCTCCGCGATCGGGCGGCGTACCGCCTCGAACCCCGTCCCGAGCACGATGGTGTCCACCGGGCGCTCCCGGCCGTCGGCCGTGACCACCGCGTCCGCGGTGACCTTGGCGATGCCGTCGGTGACCAGCTCCACGTTGGGCTGCTGGATCGCGGGATAGTACGTGTTCGAGAAGAGCAGCCGCTTGCAGGCCATCACGTAGTCCGGGGTGAGCCTGGCCCGCAGCGCCTCGTCCGGCACGCTCTTGCCGAGGTGGTCGGACGCCATCTTCTGCATCTTCCCGGCGACGGCGGGACGCGCCATCACGAAGGCCAGGATCTCCCGGCCCCACATGTTGAAGTTCCGGCGGAAGCGCTGGTAGCCGGGGACGGAGGTCAGCAGCCTGGTCTGGAGGGCGCTGTTGGCCTTGTCGTTCTTCGGGCCGATCCAGGGCGGGGTGCGCTGGTAGAGGTCGAGCCGGCCGACCTCCGGCTGGATGGCGGGGACGAACTGGATGGCGGACGCCCCGGTGCCGATGACGGCGACCCGGCGGCCGGTGAGGTCCAGGTCGTGGCGCCACCGCGAGGAGTGGAAGACCTCGCCCTGGAACTCGGGGAGACCGGGGATGCCGGGGATGGCCGGCTCGCTGAGGTAGCCGGTGCCGGTGACCAGGACCCGCGCGGTGTAGTCGCCGCCCGTGGTGGAGATCAGCCACCGCTTGCGCAGGTCGTCCCAGCGCGCCTCGGTCAGCTCGTGCCGGAAGCGGATGCGCGAGCGCACCCCGAACCGGTCGGCGCAGTCACGCAGGTAGTCCAGGAGCTCCCGCTGCTTGCCGAAGGTGCTCTTCCACTTCGGGTTCGGCGCGAAGGAGAAGGAGTACAGGTGCGACATCACGTCACAGGCGCAGCCCGGGTAGGTGTTGTCGCGCCAGGTGCCGCCGACCTCGTCGGCCCGCTCGAAGACCAGGAAGTCGTCGATGCCCTGCTGCGTCAGCCGGATCGCGGTGCCGAGCCCGGAGAAGCCGCTGCCGATCACCGCCACCCGCAGATCGCGGGCCGGGTCCAGGGATTCCTGAGCCATCCCGGTCACCCCTTACGGGCCAGCGTGAGGCGGAAGTTGTTGAAGAAGCGGTCCTCCAGCGTGTACGCGAAGATGTCCAGGTAGCGCTCGAAGCGGGCCACCACCTCCTCGCTCTCCAGCGCCACGGCCTCCGCGCGCCGCTCGGCGAGCAGCACCAGCCAGGCCCGGCAGGCCCGGGCGAAGGCCTCACGCTCGTTGACCAGCTCCACCACCTCGAACAGGCCCTC
The DNA here is from genome assembly GCF_042718795.1 of Streptomyces cyaneofuscatus. GTDB lineage: Bacteria > Actinomycetota > Actinomycetes > Streptomycetales > Streptomycetaceae > Streptomyces > Streptomyces cyaneofuscatus_A. The sequence continues at coordinate 208,568 of NZ_JBHXOX010000007.1, read as the reverse complement.
GGCGGCGGCCGCCAGCTCGTGCAGGTGCGGGATGTGCATCCCGGCGAACTCGGAGCGCTGGAGGAACTTCAGGTCCGCCAGGATCTTCCGGCCGATCGGCTGGGCCTCGGCGGTCATCGTGTGCAGGACGAACCGGCCGTCCGGCACGAGCGCCTCGTGCACCTGCTGGAAGAAGAACCGGTAGCGCTTGGTGCGCTCCTTCGGCGACAGGCTGGAGGGCACGAAGTGCTCCAGCGCGTTGACGCAGAACGCGGCGTCGTACGCGCCCGGGGCGCTGTGCTCCGACCAGCTCTCCACCCGGGTGGTGAGGGCCGGGTTGTCCAGGCCCGCGATGAAGTCGGCCTGGGTGCGGCTCAGCGTCAGACCGACCGCCTCGCGTACGCCGTGCTTCCGCGTCAGCCGGTCCATCAGGGTGCCCCAGCCGCAGCCGATGTCCAGCACCCGGCCCTTGCCCGCCGCGTCGGCCAGCTCGGCGAACGCGTCGAGCTTGCGCTCCTGCGCCAGGTCCAGGGCCTCGGTCAGGCCCTCGCCCTCCTGCCAGTAGCCCCCGCTGTACATCATGCTGGGGCCCAGCAGCAGACGGTAGAACTCGTTTCCCACCTCGTAGTGGTGGCGGACTGCGTCCACCTCCGGCTCCGCGGTGTGGGAGGCAATCGTCGCCATCCTCGCCCTCTCCTCGCAGCTTCTGCCGACCGGGCGCTGGAGCGCCGTACGGCTGTCCGGTCCTGAACCGTGCTGAGAGGGAGCCAAGCGGACCTGTGCAATCCACCCGCAACAGCGGCGTGTGACCGCCCTGTTGCGGTCCGATTGCGAGCAGCGGCTTGCATGCCGACTCGACCGTCCGTCGCGTTGAGAGAGGAACAATCATGGCACTGCCGACTGTCGAGGTTCTCTCGGAGCAGCTCGCCGCCGTCTCCGGAGCCACCGAGGTGACGCCCGACGCGCCGATCCGGCACATCCCGGGTGTGGACTCGCTGGACCTGATGGAGTGGCTGTACAACTTCCAGAACGAGCACCCCGACATCCCCGCCGACGAGTCCCTCTTCGCGGAGCTGGACGACAGCACGACCATGCGGGACGTGTACGCGAAGCTGGTCGACCTGGCGCCGCAGCCGGCCGAGGCCTGAGGCGGACCCATGAGTGGATTCGCCATCGCCGGGTGGGGCAAGGCCCTGCCCGAGCGGGTCGTCACCAGCGCCGAACTCGCGGCACGCTTCGGGGTCGACGAGCACTGGGTGGTCAGCCGCTGCGGGATCCATGAGCGGCGGGCCGTCGACCCGGGGCAGACCACCGCCTCCCTGGCCGCCGACGCGGGCCGCGCCGCCCTGGCCAGGGCGGGGCTGACCGGCGCCGACATCGCCCATCTGATCGTGGCCACGGCCACACCCGAGCAGCCGTCCCCCGCCACCTCCGCCTTCGTCCACCATGAACTGGGCATCGGCGGCGGGGCGATGGACGTCAACTCCGAGTGCGCGGGCTTCGTCTACGGGCTGGTCGCGGCCATGGGCATGCTGCGCATGGACCGCCGTCCGATCCTGCTGATCGGCTCGGACACGCACACCCTGACCGCCAACCCCGCCGACCGGGACCTCTCCATCCTGGTCGGCGACGGTGCGGCCGCGGTGGTGCTCGTACCGGGTCCGGAAGATCCCGTTCTGGCCTGGAACCTGGGCGCGGACGGATCGTGTGCAGATGCACTCAAGGTCCCGGCGGGCGGAAGTCGGATGCCCACAACACCGGAAACGGTCGCGCAGGGGCTCCACTATGCCCGGATCAAGGGCAACGAGATCTACCTCAACGCCGTCCGCTACACGGTGCGGACCGTGCGCGAGACGCTGGAGAGCGCGAAGGTCGCCCCGGCGGAGGTGGATCACGTCATCCCGCACCAGGCGAACATCCGCATCATCAACTCCGTGGTGCAGCACTCGGGTCTGCGCCCGGAGTCCCTGATCACCAACCTGGACCGGTACGGCAACACCGCGTCGGCCTCCATCCCGCTGGCGCTCACCGAGGCGCTGGACGCGGACCGGATCAAGACCGGGGAGCTGGTGCTGCTCGCCGGGTTCGGGGCGGGGATGACCTGGGGATCGGTCCTGATGCGCTGGGGAGGCGCCGCGTGAGCGGAGGGAAGCAAGCGGGCAAGCGGCCCGACGCGCCGGTGGCCCTGGTCACCGGCGCGTCGGGCGGGCTCGGGCAGGCACTGGCGGTCGAACTGGACGCGCTGGGCTGCCGGGTGGCCGTCCACTACCGCAGCTCGGCCGGCCAGGCCCGGGCGGTGAGCGGGAAACTGTCGAACGACTCGGTCGTCGTCGGCGCGGACGTCGGCTCCTGGGAGGAGACCCAGCGGCTCTACCGGGAGGTCGAGGAGTCGCTCGGGCCCATCGACGTGGTGGTCAACAACGGGGCGGTCCGCAAGGACGCCCTGATGGCGATGCAGTCCCCGGACGACTGGCACGAGGTCATCCGTACCAACCTGCTGGGCTCGTTCCACACCAGCCGGGTGGCGCTGCCGTCCATGCTGCGCAGGCGCTGGGGCCGGATCGTCAACGTGGTCTCGCCGTCGGGTCTCATCGCCACGGCGGGGCAGACCGCGTACTCCGCCTCCAAGGCCGGCGTCATGGGGATGACCCGTGCGCTGGCGGCGGAGTGCGGCCGACGCGGGGTCACGGTGAACGCTCTGTCACCGGGATTCATGATCACCGGTATGACCGATCAGCTACCGGAGAGCATCGTCTCCGACATGGCGCGCAAGGCGCCCGTTCCGCGGTTCGTCACGGTGGAGGAGGTCGCCCGCAGCGTCTCCCTCTTCCTCGACCAGGACTGCATGACCGGGCAGGTGGTCAGCATCGACAGCGGTGTCTCCATCATGTGAGCCGGTACACGGCGGTGGGTCGACATCGCCTGCCGCTCCGCCCGGACGGGGGCCACCGGGAGCCGGGTCCGGTCGAGCAGGCCGAGGTAGGCGGCCTCGCTCTCCGGACTCGGGTCGCAGCCCAGCTCCTCGGCGAGGACGACGCGCAACTGCTGGTATATCCGCAGGGCTTCGGCCCGGTTGCCGGCCAGGCGGTGCGCGGTCATCTGGCAGCGGTAGGCGCTCTCCCGGAACGGTGCCTGGCGCACCGCCTCCTCCGCGTACCGCAGGGCGTGGTGGGTGTCGCCGAGCGCGGACGAGGAACTGCTCGCGGTCTCCAGGGCCGAGACCCGCAGCTCCTTGAGGTGGCGTCGTACGGACTCCACCCACTCGCCCTCGTGGGAGGCGAGGAACGGTCCCCGCAGCAGGGACACGGAGGTGGTCGCGAGCCGTTGCGCGGTGCTGTGGTCGCCCTCACGGTGGGCGACGGCGGCGGTGAAGGCGGCCTGCTCCGCACGCTCGACGTCCACCTGCGCGTCCTTCGACAGCCGCAGCAGATAGCGGCCGCCTCGTGCGATCACCGCGGGCTCGGCGTCCTCTCCCTCCGAGAGGAGCGCCCGAAGGCGGCTGACGACGCTGCGTAACGCCGAGGCCCAGGTGCTGGGCAGGCCGTCCGGCCATATGGTGTCGGCGAGTTGCTCCCGGCCTATGCCGGACGGACGTTCCACGCAGAGCCGGGCCAGGGCGATCTGGGCCTGATGACTGGCCAGTACCCGCGGGGCTTCGGATTCATGTTCGATGGAGACAAGGCCGACAAGCCTGATGAGCACGGTGGATCCCCCCAAGAAAAGGTTGAGGCGACTTCCTCGGCGGCATGGATGACGGAAGTCGACTTTCTGACGTGCGTGCGGTTCCGTGCGCAGGGCCCAGGACGTGACTCATGGACCGAGTGGCGCACGTGAGGATCCCGTGCGAGGCCTGCGGTCGTCCGGAACGAGCTTGGTCAAATCTTCTCCACGGCTGAGTAAACAGCATTCTCGTTCAAAAATTAGGTGTGTCAACTACACCATAAAGTTGCATCAGTTAACGCTTGGTGAATCGGAGTTCCTGGCACATGCCAAATCCAATGGTGACTGTTTGATCTTGCTCCCGTGTTGCGCCTCGATTGCGAGCGGGCCGTTGAATTCGGGGCGCGTCAGATTCGTTGCACTTGTGTGCAATGGCGGTCACGAATGAGAGGACGGCCGATGGCATCCGCAGCGTGGGGGAGAATCACGCACAAACTGGAGGCGACGGAGCGCCGCGTGGCCTCCCTGGAGTGGGAGCCCGAGCGCCGCAACAGCTTCGTCCCCTACACCGCCGAGCGCGACACGGCCTACGTCGACCTCGACGGCCGGCGGCTGCTGATGATGTCCGGCTACAGCTACCTGGGCCTGGCCGGCGACGAGCGCGTGGTCGCGGCGGCCCAGGCCGCCGCCGGCCGCTACGGCACCGGCAACCACGGAGTGCGCGCGCTGGCCGGGTCGATCCCCCTCCACGAGGAGCTGGAGGCCGAGGTCGCCGCCGTCGCCGAGCGCGAGCGGGCCATCGTCTTCGGCTCCGGCTACGCGGCCAACGTCGGCACGATCGGCGCCCTGGTCGGCCCCGGCGACACCGTCTTCGTCGACAAGTACGCCCACGCCAGCATCGTCGACGGCTGCCGCCTCAGCGGGGCCACCGTGGTCCGCTTCCGGCACAACGACACCGAGCACCTGGCCCGCCGCATGGAGGCCGCGGCCCCCGGCGGGGTGCGGCTGGTCATCGTCGACAGCGTCTACTCCATGGACGGCGACATCGCGCCGCTGCCCCGGCTGCGCGAGGTCTGCGACGCCCACGAGGCGCTCCTGATGACCGACGAGGCCCACGCCCTCGGCGTCATCGGCCGCACCGGCCTGGGCATCGAGGAGCACTTCGACCGCCGGGTACGGGTGGACGTCAAGCTCGGCACCCTGTCCAAGGCCATCCCGTCCATGGGCGGCTGGGTCGCGGGACCGGCCGAGCTGATCGGCCACCTCCGTTACGCCGCACGGCCGTTCCTCTTCTCCGCCGCCCTCGCACCCGCCTCGGCGGGCGCCGCCATGGAGGCGCTGCGCGTGCTGCGCGCCGAACCCGAACGTGTCGCCCGGACCCAGCGCCACGGTGTCCGGTTCCGCGAGCTGGTGACCGCGGGCGGCCTGCGGACCGGCGACAGCGAGACCGCCGTCGTCCCGCTCATCGCGGGCAGCGACGAGGCGGCGTACGACCTGGCCACCGCCGCCCGCCGACTGGGCGTGATCGGGCTGCCCGTGGTGACCCCCGCGGTCCCGCGCGACCTGGCCCGGCTGCGGATCGCCGTCACCGCACGGCACACGGACGCGGACGTGGACCTCGCCGCCGAGGCGTTCCTCAAGGCCGCGGGGGAGTGCGGCCTGCTGACGGGCTGAGCCCCGTCGCCGCCCGCGCACCCCACGCGGGGGCGGCCACCGCTTGTACGGCCCACGGCCTCCGCTGCTCACGGCCTCCGCGGCCCACGGCCGGGGCGGCCACCGCTTGTACGGCCCACGGCCGGGGCGGGCACCGCCTGTACGGCTCACAGCCGGGACGGCCAGCGCCGTCCCGGCCGTCCTCCACGGCCCACGGCCGGCCACCGGAACGGGAAGGAACCCCACGGACCATGCGCACCGAAGCGGAACGCTCCGCCCGGCCGGACGTCGCCATCAGCGGGATCGGCGCCGTCACCCCGGCCGGACTCACCACCGAAGACCTGTGGACCGCGGTGTCGGCGGGCCGCTCCCTCGCGGTCGCCCTCACCCACTTCGACACCGCCGCCCACCGCATCCGGATCGGCTGCCGGGTGCCGGAGCTCACCGGCCACGGCCTGCCCTGGCAGGAGGCCCTGGCGAGCAAGGCCGCCCGGCGGCTGGACCCCTTCGCCCGCTACGGGCTCGCCGCCGCGCTCGCCGCCCACGCCGACGCCGGGCTGCCGCAGGCGCCTGCCGCCCGCTGCGCCATCGTCGTCGGCAACGCCGTCGGCGGGCGCGCCACCAGCGACGCCGAGTCCGTCAACTTCGCCGCGAAGGGCCCCGGCGGCGTCCGCCCGCTGATGCCCCTGATGACGATGCCGAACGCGGCCGCCGCCCAGATCGCCCTCCAACTCGGCTGGCACGGACCGGCCATCACCGTCTCCACCACCTGCGCCAGCGGAGCCGACGCCATCGGTCTCGGCGCGGCGATGCTCCGCGACCACCGCGCCGATGTCGTGATCGCCGGGGGCTGCGAGGCGACCCTCACCCCGATCACGCTCGCCGGGTTCGGCAACCTCAACGCCGCCTCCCTCCGTACCGAGGCCGCCACCGCGTGCCGCCCCTTCGACGAGAGCCGGGACGGCTTCGTGATGGGGGAGGGCGCCGCCTTCGTGGTGCTGGAGAGGGCGGCGGACGTACGGGCCCGGGGCGCCCGGACGCACGGCCTGGTCGCCGGGTACGCCGCCACCTCCGACGCCCACCACCTCTCGGCCCCGCACCCCGACGGGGCGTATGCCGCCGAGGCCATGGCCGGAGCGCTCGCCGATGCCGGACTGACGCCCTCCGACATCGCGCACATCAACGCCCACGGCACCGCCACCGTGCACAACGACCGTGCCGAAGCCGCCGCCCTCGCCAAGGTGTTCGGGCCCGACGGCCCTCCGGTCACCGCCAGCAAGGGCGTGCTCGGCCACCTCATCGGAGCGGCCGGAGCCGTCGAACTCGTGGTGGCCCTGCTCTCGATGAACGCCGGTGCGGTGCCGCCCACCGCCAACCACACACGAACGGAACCCGAGATGGAGATCGACGTGGTCCACGGCACCCCGCGGACCATTCCCACCGGCCCCGCGCTCACCAACTCCTTCGGCTTCGGCGGCCACAACAGCAGCCTGGTGGTGACCCCCGCATGACGACAACGCCCGGCTCCGCACTCGACCCGGCCGGTCGGCTTCTCGACCCGGCCGGCGCCGCTCTCGACCCGGCCGCACCGCTCCTGGACCGGCCCGGCTCCGCACTCGACCCGGCCGCACCGCTCCTCGACGCGGACGCCGTCCGCCGCTACCGCACCGTCACCCGCCGGGCGCTGGGCCGGCCGGCGCCCGACCGCGCCGGTGCGGGCCCCCTCGCCGCCTTCGTCCTCACCCACCCGCTCGCCGAACGCACTGTCGCGGGCCTCGCCGCCGGGCACGGCCCGTACTCCCTGGTCCACCTCGCCCAGGAGATCGAGCTGCACCACCCGCCGCTCCCCGGCACCCCGCTCGACGCCGTCGCCGGAGTGGAGGCCGTACGGGTCGAGCCCAAGGGCACCCGGCTCGTCCTGACCACCACGCTCACCGACCGGGCGACCGGCGCCGAACAGGCCCGGCTCACCGCCCACATCCTGCTCGTCGGCATCCGGGCCGCCGAACCGCACGGCACGCTCCGGCCCACGACCGCGCCCCGTCAGGAGGCGCCGGGCGCCACGATCACCCGCGGCCTCCGCGTCGACCGGGAGTGGATAGCCGACTACGGCCACGCCGCCGGAGACCTCAACCCGGTCCACCTCGATCCCGGGGCCGCCCGGGAAGCCGGGTTCGCCGACGTCATCGCCCACGGCATGGGCCTCGTCTCGCTCGCCGTGGAGGAGGCCGCGGAGCGCTACGCGGACGGGGACGCCGACCGGGTCCTGGCCGTCGGTGCCCGCTTCGCCCGCCCCGTCCTGCCCGGCGAGGAGACCACCCTCGACCTCACGCCCTCCGCCGCCGGGGACACCGTCGCCTTCACCGTACGGTCCCAGGGCGCCGCGGCCGTCAAGGGCGGCCTGCTCCGCCTCGGCCCCGCGACGGGAGCGGGCCGATGACGACCGGGACCGATCGGTACGGCCGGACAGCCGACTCCGTGCTCCGCTGGGCCGGGAAGACCCCCCACGCACCCGCCCTCTGGTGGAACGGCGCCCCCACCAGCTACCGGGAACTGGCCGACGCGACCGCCGCCGCCCGCGCCCGGCTCGCCGAGCACGTCCCCGTCGGCGCCACCGTCGCCGTGCTCGACGACAAGTCGCCCGGCACCATCGCCACCGTCCTCGCCTGCCTGGCCTCGGGCCGCCCCGCGCTGCTGCCCTCACCCACCCTGCCGCCCGACCACCTCGCGGCGGTGATGGCGGAGGCGGGCTGCCGGTACGCGCTCACCGGGGCGACCGTCACGGCGACCGGCACCGAGCGCCCCGGGGCGGCGGTGCCGCCGGGCACCGCGCTCGTCCTCACCACCTCCGGCTCCACCGGCATCCCCAAGGCCGTCCCGCTGCCGCACCGGGCCGTGGACGCCTTCACCGACTGGGCCGCCGAAGCCTTCGGCATCACCGGGTCCACCCCGGTCCTCAACTACGCCCCGCTCAACTTCGACCTCTGCCTGCTCGACGTCTGGACCACCCTCGCCCACGGCGGCCAGGTGGTCCTGGTGGACGCGCCGACGGCGGCCGCCGGCCCCCGGCTGCTCCGCCTGCTGCGCACCCACCGGGTCGAGGTGGTCCAGGCGGTGCCCCTCTTCTACGCCCTGGTCTGCGCCCAGGCCCGCGCGGAGGGCGGCGGCCCGCTGGAGACCGTCCGGCACGCGGCGTTCACCGGCGACGTGCTGCCCGAGCAGGTGCTCGCCAACCTCGCGGAACTCGCCCCCGGGGCCCGGCTGCACAACATCTACGGCTGTACGGAGACCAACGACAGCCTGATCCACGAGGTCGACCGGAGCCTGCCGTCCCCCGTCCCGATGCCGCTGGGCCGCGCCCTCCCGGGGGTACGCCTGCGGCTGCGGGAGCCCGACGGCGGTCTGCTGACCGGGCCCGGACGCGGCGAACTGGAGGTCTCCACGCCTTTCCAGAGCACCGGGTACGCCGATCCGCGCCGGGCCGCCGAGAAGTTCGTCCCGGACCCTGTCCCGGACCCTGCCCCGGACCCGGATCCTGCCCCTTCCCCTGCCCAGGACGGCGGCGCGGGCGCCTGGTGGTTCCGCACCGGGGACCTGGTCGAGAGGGACGCCGACGGCACCCTCCGGCTCGTCGGCCGGCTGGACCACCAGGTCAAGATCCGGGGCGTCGCCGTCAACACCGGCGAGGTCGAACAGGTGCTGCTGGAACATCCCGAGGTGCTGGAAGCCGGGGTGACCACCGTCCCCGACCCGGTCGAGGGCCGCCGCCTGGTCGCCGTCGTCCGGCTGGCGGCCACCTCCACCGCCACCAGCCTCGACCTCAAACGGCACTGCACCGCCCGGCTGGCCCGGGGCTGGGTGCCGGGTGTCCTCACCCCCCTACGCGAGCCCCTGCCGCGTACCAGCACCGGAAAGGTGGACCGCCGCGCGCTCGCGACGGCGGCCCGCCCTGCCGGTGCCGTATCGGCCGCCGCTCCCTGACCGGCTCCGCCCCGCCGCCCCCCGTCCGCAGGTCCGACGGTGTCCGACACCCGTACGAGCAACCCGCCAAGGAGTACCCCGTGAGCAACACCGACCAGATCAGCCAGTACATCGTCCGGGAGTTCCTGCCCGATCTCACCCCCGCCCAGCTCCCGCACGACCTGGACCTCCTGGCCGACGGCGCGATCGACAGCCTCGGCGTCCTCAAGCTGATCGCCTGGGTCGAGCACCACTTCCGGCTCGCCGTCGGCGACACCGACCTCGACCCCGACAACTTCCGCAGCGTCAACGCCATCGACGCCTACATCGCGCGCTCCCGGAGCGCCGCCGCCACGGGCGGCTGAGCCGTGCACCCGGCCCTCGTCCCGATCGTCGACCGGCGCGCGCCGGCCGACGCGGACCAGTGGGACGCGCTGTGGCAGGCGCTGGCCGACGGCGCCCTGGACCGCGGTGACGCGCTGGCGCTCCTCGCCTCGCTCACCGCGGCCCTGCCCGAGCCCGACGGCCTGCTCGCGCTGCTCGACGCCCTGGACCGGCGGCGCCCGGCGCGGCCCGCGACGCCGTGGCCCGGCACCGTCAACGTGGTGGGCACCGGCGGCGGTCCGCCCACCGTCAACCTCTCCACGGCCTCCGCGCTGGTCGCCGCCGCCTGCGGGGTCCGGGTCGTCAAGTCCGGCTCCCGCGCCCACACCGCGCGCACCGGCTCCATCGACCTCCTGGACCGGCTGGGCGTCCCGCTCGCCGCCTCCCTCGACCAGACGTACGGCCGGCTCGACGCCCACGGCATCGCCTTCACCGGGCCGTTCGTCTACCCGGTACAGCTGGCCCGGCTCGCCCTGCTGGCCGTCCCCACGCCGATGCGGGTGTTCGGCCGGTTCCTCAACACCGTCGGCCCCTTCCTCGCGGCGGTCCCGGTGGCCGCCCAGGTCACCGGGGTCAGCGGGGCCGACGGCGGTGGGCTCCTGCCCGCCCTGCGGGCCGTCGCCGCCCGCCCGGGCGCCCCGACGACGTGGCTGGTCACCAACCCGCTCGGCGCGGACGAACTCCTCAGCATCTGCGACAACACGGTCCACCTCCCCGACGGCACCACGCTGACGCTCCGCGCGGGCGACCTGGTCCCCGCCGACGGAAGGCTCGACGACCTCGTCCCGGTCTCCCGGGACGCGGCCGCGGACCACTTCCGTACCGTCCTCGCCGGCCGGGCGGGCGGCCCCCTGCGCGCCACCCTCCAGCTCAACGCGGCCGCGCTCACCCTGGCGTCCGGCCACCGGGACGACTGGGCGAAGGCGGTCGCCGAGGCGGGAGCCGCACTTGACGACGGGGCGGCGCTCGACCTGCTGGAGCGCCTGAAGGGGGCGGACCGTGCCCGCTGACTTCTTCGCCGAAGCCCGCGCCCGCCAGGAGCTGGGCCTGGCGTTCTTCCTGAACGCGGGGGACCCGCCGCTGCCCGTCCTCACCGACCTCGTCGCCCTCCTGGACGAGTCGGGCGTCGACTGCCTCGAACTGGCCGTCCCCTTCCCCGACTCGCCCACCGACGGGCCCGTCGTGCGCCGCTCCGCCGACCGGGCGCTGGCCCAGGGCGTCGGACTGGACGAGACCCTGGCCTTCGTCGCCGCCGTACGGCCCGGCCTCAAGCGGCTGCGCATCGCGGTGCTCGCCGACTGGAGCCACAGCCTGCGCACCGCCCCGCCGACCGAGTACGCCCGCGCCGTCGCGGACAGCGGCGCCGACGCCCTGCTGGCCCACGGCCTGCCGCCCCGGCTGCGGCAGGCCCACCACGAGGCGCTGCGCGCGGCGGGCCTGCCCGAGGTCACCACCTGCTACCCGGCCAGCTCCGCGGCCACCGTCGCCGAGGCGGCGGCCCACGCCACCGGCTACCTCTACCTGGTCGCGCGCTACGGGCGCAGCGGCGCCGGAACGCCCGACGGCGGCCACGCCGGCCTGGCGCCGTTCGTCGGCTCCCTGCGCGACCTCACCGCCTCCCCGATAGCCGTCGGCTTCGGGGTGTCCACCGCCGGGGATCTCGCCTCCGTCGCCCGCAGCGGCGCGGACGCGGCGATCGTCGGCTCCGCCGGAGTGGCCGCGCTGGAACGGGGTCTGGAGGCCGGGTCCGACCCGGTCGAGGGCTACCGCTCCTTCGTCGCCGCGCTCGGCCGTCCCACCACCGCCCGTCCGAAGGAGGACACCCGTGCTCATCCGTAACATCGAGACCGTCAAGACCGTCGACTGGGGCAACGGACTCAGCCGCAGATTCGTCCTGGACGCCGACGGCCTGGGGTACAGCGTCACCGACACCACGGTGCGGGCCGGGACCAAGTCCCGCCTGGAGTACCGCAACCACCTGGAGACCTGCTACTGCATCGAGGGCTCCGGCGAGGTGGTGGAACTCGACGGCACCAGTCATCCGCTGACGCCGGGCGTCCTCTACTCGCTCGACAACAACGACCCGCACTTCCTGATCGCCTCACCCCACGAGGACCTGCGCCTGGTCTGCGTCTTCGCCCCGGCGCTCCGCGGCGACGAGGTGCACAGCCTGGACGAGAACGTCTCCTCGGCCTACTAGACGGCCCAGCCGCCCACCCGACGGGCGCCTGAACCACGGGCGCCCGCCGACCTGACGACGACGGAACACCGAAACACCGCCGTCACCCCTCCGCCCGTCATCGACCGAGGCCACCCGCACGGCCCGTACGGAAGGCTCCGCCATGAGGAACCGCGACGCTGACCAGCAGGCGCTCTGCGCCGGCATGGCCCAGTGGGGCAAGATCCTGAGCGAAGGACACATCGACGCGGACGCCCGGTCCGCGTTCGAACCGGACCGCTGGCGGTCCCTCGCCGGCAGCGGCGTCCTCGGGCTGCCCTTCCCCCGGCAGTGGGGAGGCGCGGACCAGTCCCTCCTCACCACGCTGCACGTCCTGGAGACCCTCGGCGAGACCTGCCGGGAGTCCGGTCTGAACTTCTGCGCCACCACCTCGATGGCCAGCACCGGCGTACCGCTCACCGCCTTCGGCAGCGACGCCCTGCGCGAGCGCTACCTGCCCGGCATCTGCTCGGGCGAGCTGATCGGCGCGCACGCCATCACCGAACCCGACAGCGGCTCCGACGCCATGGCGATGACCACCCGAGCCGAACGCGACGGCACGCACTTCACCCTCACCGGCGGCAAGGCGTTCGTCAGCAACGGCCCCATCGCCGACGTCTTCGTCGTCTACGCGCGTACGCGCCCGGAGGGCGGCCCCCTCGGCACCACCGCCTTTCTCGTGGACCGGGACACCCCCGGGCTCTCCGTCGGCGGCACCACCGCCAAGATGGGCCTGCGGACCGCCCCGCTGTCCACCCTCCACCTCGACGGCTGCCGGATACCCGCCGACCGGGTGCTCGGCCGGGTGGGCGGCGGACTGCTCGTCCTGGACCACGTGATGAAGCGCGAGATCCTGTTCGGCTTCACCGTCCAGCTCGGCGAGATGCGCCACCGGCTGGAGCGCACCGTCGCCTACGCCCGGGAACGCAAGGCCTTCGGCCACCCCATCGGCGACTACCAGGCGGTCTCGCACCGCGTGGTCGACATGAAGATCCGCACCGAGACCGCCGCCAAGTGGCTCTACGACACCGCCGAGCGGCTCGCGGCGGGCGAGGACGTCACCGCCGACCTCGCCATCACCAAGATCCTCGCCAGCGAGGCCGCCCTCGCCACCAGCCTCTCCGCGGTCCGGGTCTTCGGCGGCGCGGGCTACCTCACCGAGGTCGGCCTGGAGAAGGAGGTACGGGCCGCGGTCGCGGGCACCCTCTACTCCGGCACCAACGACATCCAGTACAACCACGTCGCCTCGGCCCTGGGGCTGGGCGGATGAGCGCCCCGGCCCTGCGGCCACGGCCGCTGCTCAAGGTGTGCGGCGCCACCGCCCCCGACGAGGCCGCCGCCGTGGCCGTACGGGCCGACCTCGTCGGCCTCTGGTACGGGGTGGAGAGCGGCGCCCGCGACCTGACCGGCGCTCGGCTGGCCGAACTGGCCGACGCCGTCCGCGCGTCGGGCCGGGCCGAGCCGGTGCTCGTCACGTTCCTGCACGACGCCGAACGGATCGCGGCGGCCGCCCGCGCCGCCCGGGTGCGCTGGATCCAGCTCCACGCCTACCAGCCGCCGGCCGCCGTCACCGCCCTGCGCGCGGCCCTCCCCGAGGCGGTGCTGGTCAAGGCGGTACACGTGCTCGACGGGGCGTGCGTCGAGCGGCCCTTCCTGACGGCGTACGCCCGTGCCGGGGTGGACCTGTTCCTCGTCGACGCGGCGACCCGGGGCGGGGCGGTCGGCAGCACCGGCCACCGGGTGCCGGCCGAGGCGCTGGATCCCCTGCTGCCCGCACTGCCCCTGCCCTTCCTCCTCGCCGGCGGCCTCACCGAGGCCGACGCCCCCGGCCACGCCTTCGCGGCCCACCCCGGATTCCGGGGCGTCGACATCGACAACGCCGCCCGCTTGGGCGGCGGCCCGCTCGACCCCGCCCGGGTCGCCGCGCTCGACCGAGCCTGGACCGGAACTCCCGCTCCCAACTCCATGAGCAACGCCGGCCACTACGTGAGCAACGCCGGCCACTACGTGAGCAACGCCACGCCATTCCACGAGCAACATCCCCACTCCGCGAGCAACCCCCGCCACTCCGTGAGGAAAGCCCGATGACGCAGTCCTTCCTCTCCGCGCTCCTCGGCGCGGAGCGCCCCGTGATCATGGAAGTGAAGTCCCGCGACGCGCACGGCGCCGACCTGTTGCGGGGCCGCGCCCCCGGCGACGTCGCCGCCGCCTACCAGCGGGCCGGGGCCCCCTGCGTGTCGGTCGTGACCGGCCGGTGGTTCGGCGGGACGGCCGCCATGCTGGACGAGGTGACCGCCCGGGTCGATGTCCCGGTCCTCCTCAAGGACTTCGTGACCCGGCACGACCAGATCGCCGCCGCCGCCCGCTCAGGCGTCTCGGCGGTCCTGCTGACCGCGGCCCTGCTGCCCCGCGAGTCCCTGCACGGCCTGGCCCGCGCGTGCCAGGAGCACGGGCTGACCCCGTTCGTGGAGGTCACCCGCGCCGATGAGGCGGTCGGCCTGCCCGACCCGCAGGGTTGTGTCGTCGCGGTCAACAACAAGGACATCACCGCCCGCGAACGGGACGCCGGGGACCTGGACCGCAGCCGGGCGCTGCTGCCCGCCGTGCGGGCCGCTGGCACCCTCTGCCCCGTCAGCGCCAGTGCGGTGAGCGACCCCGCCACCGCCGCCGGTCTGCTGGAAGAGGGGTACCGGGGCCTGCTCATCGGCACCTCGCTCCTACGCGCCCCGAGCCTGGAGGCCTGGCTGGCCGAGTTCGACGCCCACCGGGCCGTGAGCACCGAGGCGGCCGGGCGCAGCGTGGTCCCGCTGACCGTCGACGCGCTCTCGATCCTGCCGCACCCCGCCCCCGTACGCACCACGGCGACCACCGGGCCCGAACGCCCGGCCGGTCCCGTCGGCGAGGCCGAGGCCGAGGGCGTGCCCGCGTGAGCACCGCGCCGACGGAGCCGGCGGCCCCGCAGACCACCCCCGTCCCCGCGGGCGTCGAGCAGATCGTGCTCGGGCACGGCCCCCACCGCCTCGGCGCCTGGCGGAGCGAACCGGCCACCGGGGCGCCCAGGTCCGTGCTCGTCGCCGTCCACGGCCGGGCGATGTCGCCCGGCTACTTCGCCGGACCGATCGCTCCGCACACCTCGCTGCTCGCGCTCGCCACCGCCCTCGGCCATACCGTGCTCGCGGTGGAACGGCCCGGCTACGGCCTCTCCCGCGCCACCCTCCCGCGCGGTCTGCCACTCGCCGAACAGGCGCGGTTGCTGCGCCTCTCGCTCGCCGACTACGCCGAACCGAACCCCGTCGGGGCCGGGTTCTTCCTCCTCGGCCACTCCGACGGCGGCAAGACGGCCCTGCACCTGGCTGGAGAGCCCTGGCCCGGAACGACGCCCGCCGACCGCCTGCTCGGGCTCGACCTCAACGGCTGTGGCTGGCACTACGCACCGGCCGCCGCGCACTTCCCGGACACGCTGGGCGATGGTGCCGGGGAGCTCAACTGGGGTCCGCTGCGCCTCTACCCGGGCGGCACCTTCCGGGCCAGCCGCGCCCTGCTCCGCGAGGTCCCGGCCGCCGAGGAGGAGGAGACGGCCCGGTGGCCCGCCCGGTTCCCGGCCGCCGCCGCCCGGGTCCGCTGCCCCGTCCGGCTCACCTTCGGCGAGCACGAGGGCTGGTGGTGCCTGGACCGGGACGAACTGGGGGCCGTGGCCGCCTGCTTCACGGGTACGCGCCGCCCTGTCGTCGAACGCCTGGCGGAGGCCGGGCACAACCTCAGCCTCGGACTGGCCGCCCCGCTCTACCACGCGCGGGCCCTGGCGTTCCTCGAGGAGTGCCTGGCGGCTGCCCCCTCCGACCGCCCGGGATGACGTTCTCGTATGCGCGTGAGCGTGTGAGATATGGACCTGGGCGCCCTGAACCTGCTGGGATGATCGCGGGCGCCATGCGCATGCTCTCTTCAGCCGTGTGCACCCGACGCCACCGCCCGGGAGAGTCCATCCGATCGACAGGACCGCGACATGAGCCACCACCCTCCCCATGCCGCTCCGCACTGGTCGGGCCCGGCCCGGCCCGCAGGTGATCGGCCCGCCCGCGACCGGATCACCGTGCCGTTACTGGTGGGTTCGGTGCTCTGCACGGGGCTGATGGCCGGGCTGTTCTTCGCCTACGACATCTCCGTGATGCCGGGCCTCGCCGAGCTGGACGACGCCTCGTACGCGGCGGCCATGCGGCGGTTCAACGCGGCGATCGACGGCAGCGCGCTGTTCGGCCTGGTCTTCCTGGCCACGCTGGCTCTGACGGCAGCCGCCGCGATCGTGGCCTTCCGCCGCAAGCGCCGAACGGTGGCCCTGCCGCTGACCGTCGCGGCCGCCTGCTATCTGCTGGTGCTCGTCGTCACCGTCGCGGTCAACCTTCCCCTCAACGCGGACCTGGCGGCGCTGGGCGACCCGGCGTCGGCCGAGGACCTCCACGCGGTGGTCGACGACTTCAAATCCGTCTGGGTGCCGGCCAATGTCTTCCGAACCCTTTTCTGTGTACTGAGCCTGGGCGCTCTGTGCGCCGCGCTGCTCCGGCACGGACGGGCGGAATAGTCCGCGGCGCCCCGATGGAAAGAACCTCGGAACCGCATTTTATTTGACGGTCGCCGTCCCTCGGTGAAGTAACGCCACCGTGCTTTCTTCTCTTTGCGTTCGCACAGAGTGAGAGCTCTCGTCGTGGTCCGCGTCGGATGACCTGCCGGCGGCGGCTGCGGGACTGGAACGGGACCCTGTGCGGTAGGGCGTGCGGCAGTCCTTTCTGCTGCGGACCTCCGGTCGCATCGGTCATAGTTCTTCCAAGGACAGCGGTGACGAGGTGACAGGGCGCCAGATGCCGGACAGTGCCGAGCGGGGATTCGACGACGCGCAGTGGTCAGGCCAGAGCATCCGCTCCGGCCGGGACTCCTACGGCGCTGCGCGCGACGTCAACGTCTACACGGCCGGCCCGCTCCGTCGAGTCGGTGGCCCGGGGCTCTTCTCGGTGCGGCCTCCGTACGGACGCCTGCCGACCGAGGTGCGCGGGCGGGACGCATTGATCGGACTTCTGTGCGCTGAGCTGTCCGCGCCGAACACCCGTATGTCCGTGCTTCACGGCCTCGGCGGCTGCGGAAAGTCCACCGTGGCGCTGAGCGTCGGGATGCGGGCGGCGAAGGAGGGCCGTCAGGTGTGGTGGGTGTCCGCCTCCGACCCCACCACGCTCCACAGCGGACTGCGGCAACTGGCGATCGAGCTCGGCGTCGAGCCCGCGCTGGTCCAGGCCGCCTGGGAGGGCGAGCTCAGCGCGCCGGACCTGCTGTGGCGGAGCCTGGACGCGCAGGACCGGCCGTGGCTGCTGGTCGTCGACGAGGCTGACGATCCCGGTTCGCTCGCCGCCCCGGACGGACTGCCGACCGACGGCAACGGCTGGCTCAGGGAGAGCCCCCTCGGAGCCGTCCTGGTCACCACGCGTGACGGGAACCCGGACCTGTGGCGGCGCGCCGCACTGCATCCGCTGCGGGAGCTCCCCACATCGCAGGCGGCTCACATCCTCCTCGACCAACTGCGCACCGCCGGGGTGGAGCACGCGTCCGACAACGCTGGGCCGGTCCCTCCCGAGGGCGACCCGCCGACGGGTGACGGGCTTTCGGAGACCGCGCTCCGGCTGGCCGACACCCTGGGTGGGCTGCCACTGGCGCTCGAGATGGCGGGCAAGTACCTCGGGGTCCAGTGCCGCCGGCAGTTCCGCCGGGCCGGCCTCGCGGACACGGCCGGCTTCGCGGCCTCCGCGGTGGAGGAGTACGACGCGCAGGTGCGGGTCAACGTCGCCCTGCTCGACAACGCGACCGGCCGCCGCACGGCCGGCGTGCGGCACTCGGAGAACGCGGGGGAGGTCCGTGTGACGGCGACCTGGGAACGGTCTCTGCAACTCATCGAGGACCGCGGCCTTCCGGAGGCCCGGCGCCTGCTGCAGATCCTGGCCTGCTACGAGTCGACCCCGGTCCCGTTACGGACTCTCGATCCCGCCATCCTCGCGAGGTCGCGGCTGTTCCCGGCCGACACGGACGCGCTGCGCAGGGACGACGCCCTGGAGGCCCTGGTGGACCTCGGCCTGGTGGAGGAGCGCCTGGTGCCGTCCGACCGGGGCACCATCGCGTGCGTGAAGCTGCACCGGCTCGTCGCGGAGACGGTGGCGGCGCAGACGGCGGCGGGCGAGGGACACGGGGAGGTCTGGTCGCTGGCGGCGTCGCTGCTGGCGGAGGCGGCATCGGGTGCGGAGGATGTCGAGGGCGAGGTGGCGTGGTGGACGCTGGTCGCGCCGCACTGCCTGCGGCTGCTGGCGAGGTGCCCGGAGGGGGCGGAGGTGCTGCCGGGGCTGCTCGGCAGTGCTCGGACGGCGGCCGGGGTGCTACGGGAGGCCGGCTCGTTCGTGAGCTCGATGGCCCTCTCCACGGCGTCCTACGAACTCGCCGCCCGGTTGCTGGGACCGGAGGACCGGGAGACCTTGCTCTGCCGCTTCGCGTACGCGCGGGCCCTGGGCTTCGACAGCCGGGGTCCGGAGGCCACCGTCGAGATCCGAGCCACCTGTCAGGTACAGGAATCGCTGCTCGGCCCGGAGCATCCGGACACACTCGCCAGCCGTTCCCTGTATGGGGACCGCATCTGCCTGGAGGGTCACTACACGGAGTCGGAGCGGCTCCTCGCCGACACCGCGGAAACCTGCACCCGTGTCCTCGGGCCGGATCACGCCGTCACGCTCCAGACCCAGAGCCGGTACGCGATCACGCTTCGCGCCCTCGGTCGCTGCGAGGAGTCCATAGCCCTGCATCGGCAGGTCCTGGCCGGACGCGAACGGACCCTCGGCAGAGACCATATCGAGGTCAGCCGCAGCCGGAACAACCTCGCCTACACGCTCGCCTACACGGGCCGCTTCCGTGAGGGGGAGGCTGAGCACAGGACAACTCTGGAGGCCCGGCGCCGGCTCCTGGGCCCGGAGCACGCGCTCACCCTGGTCACCGAGTCCAATCTCGCGATGCTCCTGCGCGACACCGGCCGACTGGAAGAGGCGGAGCCGCTCTTCCGGAAGGTGATCGAGGTTCGCTCCAGAACGCGCGGCGCGGACCACACGGCCACGCTCATCGCGCGCAACGGCATGATCGGCCTACGACTGCGGCAGCGACGTGCCCCCGACATCCTTGGAGAGGCGCGCGAGGTTCTCGCACTGCGGCGTCGCAAGCTCGGCCTCACACACCCGTCCACTCACTTCTCCGTGCGAGCCCTCGGAGCTGTCCTTCTCGCGCTCGGTCACCTGGCGGAAGCAGAGACGCTCCTCACGGAACTCCATGCACAGCGGCTGAGCACACTCGGCACGGAGCACCATCTGACGCTCACCAGCGCGCTGGAGATGTCCCGGCTGCGCGACGCCCAGGGCCGCCACGCCGAGGCCCTCGACCTGGCCCGCTCCGCGAGCGAGGTCTGGGCACGTAGCGAGCGGACGACCTACTTCACCGCCTTCGAACTCCGGTTTCAGGTCGTCGCCTTGGAGCACACCACCGGCGAACTCCATCCGCCCGCCCATGCGTCGGCGCTGCGCGCCCTCCTCACCGAGATCGAGGCCGCCGACCTCGGAGAGGCGGAGGTGGCGCGGTCCGTACGCCACGAACTCACGCGTCCCGGCTCCCGTCACGCTCCCTGACACCGACGTGGAGATCCCGCGCGGCGGTGTACGCGTCCCGGCCCGCGCGAACGTTCTGCACCACGGAGCCCGCACCGGACGCGGTCAGCCCGGAGATGACCTCAGCCGTGGCCCGGAGGTCCGCCGCCACCCTCCCGGACTCCGCGGCCTCTTCCAACAGCCGCTCCAGCCGCCCCTGCCACCGGCCCTCCATACGCGCCCGCAGCAGCTCCTCGGACTCCGCGCCCGCAGCCAACTCCGCCTGCGAGGAGACCAGTTCGGCTTCGACCGCTTCCGCCTGGGCGGGACGGTGCCGACGCCACAGGCCGACGGCCTGACCCCGGGCCTGCGCCCAGGCATCCGTCACCATCGCGCCGACGAGCGCGCTCGCGCCGCTCGCCGCGAGCGCCACCAACTGTGCGTCCATACGATGCCCCCTCATTGCCCGATCGTCTTCAGGGAACCACATCGCTCCGGGCAACGGGGGCAGGTCAGCCGTCCGGGCTGCGCCGTGGTCGGCCGCCGGGTGCGGTCACGGGCGGCTGACCGCCTCGTGAAGCTGCGGCCGATGTCCTTGATGCCGGCCGCCACCGCTAAGGCGGGATGGGGCACCCGCCCGCCGGAGGCGGGTGGGTCGTTGGTACCCACATTCGTGGGTGGGGAAGAGGCGGCCGGGTGGGGCTGGGGGGACCGGATTACGGGGGCGAAGCTCCCATGTGGCGGGCGGTCGCCGGGCGTTGACTCGGGATCGCCGCCCGCCCGGGCGGCGATCCCACCGCAGCCGTACCCCAAAGGAGGAGTCCCATGAGTGTGCTCAAGCTCCAGACCCTGCAGCCGTCCACCTCGGCGGCGAACCGCGGCCCCGTGAGCCTCACCAGCAGCAGCAGCACCTGCTGCACCACCCAGCCGAACTGATCGCGCGCGGTCCGGGCGGAGCCGCACGGGCGTCTCCGCCCGGACCGCCACAGCCGGCGATCCGGGGGTGTCCACCCCCGCCCCCATCCGTACTCCGGGAGGAATCCAGATGAGTGTGCTGAAGCTCCAGACCCTGCAGCCGTCCACCTCGGCCTCGGCCCGTGGCCCGGTCAGCCTCACCAGCAGCAGCAGCACCTGCTGCACCACGAAGCCGAATTGATCCCCGGGCGGTCCGGGCGCGGGCGTCGACTGCCCGTGCCCGGACCGCTTCGCCCGTGCCCCGCCGGCCACCGCTTCGACCCGCGGCCCCCGGACGACGACCACAGAGGCTGACATGCGTGACGAACGTTGGATCAACCGCTTCCTCTTCGCCTGGAACGACACCCTGTTCTTCGACCCGCTGGACGTCTACTACCACCCGCGGGAGGACCACTTCCTCGCCGGGTTCGACGAGCGGACCCGGGCGCGCTTCGTCCGCAGCGGGATCTGGTGGAGCCACCGGCACAACCCCGAACTGCCCGCGCAGGGCTGGAAGATCCACGTGTCGGCGGACCACCGCAGCGTGTACCGGGTGGCGAACGAGGTGATCCGCCATCTGGTCGACCGGGAGGCCGACTTCAAGATCGCGCTCGACCTCAACGTGTACGAGATGCTCAACTCCAAGGGCATGTCCCGGGGCAGCGGCGGCAAGCTGGTCACCGTCTACCCGCGCGACGACGCGGAGTTCCGGTCCTGTCTGGCCGACCTGGCCCGGCTGCTGGACGGCGTCGAGGGCGCGTACGTGCTGTCCGACACGCGCTACCGGGACAGCCGGGCGCTGTACTTCCGCTACGGCCAGTTCCTGCACTCCCGGGCGGTGGACGTGCTCGGGCGGCCGGTGGCGCACATCGAGGGTCCGGACGGGCCGGTGCCCGACGACCGGCAGCCCGGATACGCCCAACCCTGGTGGGTGGAGTGGCCGTTCGCCGACTGGAAGCCGGCCGAGGAGCCGGAGGACGACGGGCTGCTGGGCGGCCGCTTCCGGGTGACCGGGGCGATCCAGTTCTCCAACAGCGGTGGGGTCTACACCGCCGAGGACACCGCGGACGGGGACCGCAAGGTGGTGCTGAAGGAGGCCCGCCCGCACACCAACCCCAATCCGCGGCAGGGCCACGACGCGGTGGACATCCTGGCCCGGGAGTGGATGTTCCTGAACCGGCTGGCCGACGTGGGGGCCTATCCGCGGCCGATCGCGTACTTCGAGCACTGGGAACACCACTACATCGCGGAGGAGTTCGTAGAGGGCGCCGACATCCGTACGGTGCTGCTCGCCGACAACCCGCTGGCCCGGCCCGGTTTCGACCTCGAGCGGTCGCGCGACTTCCTGCGGCTCTTCGTGGACGTCTTCCGCGCGCTGGCCCGGGCGATCCGCGCGGCCCACGAACACGGTGTGATCCTGGGCGACTTCACCCCGGCGAACCTGCTCATCGACACCACCACCCACGAGGTGACCATCGTCGACCTGGAGGCGTGCCGGCTGATCGAGGCGCCGGGCCCGGAGGCGGGCGACGACGCGGCGCTGGCGAAGCCGGTTGAGCTGTTCACCCCGGGGTTCAGCCTCTCCGGGCACCACTACCGGGCGGCGGGTCCCGAGGGCGACCTGTTCGGCCTGGCGACCACCATGGCGTACTTCGTCTTCCCGATCGCCGCCATGTCCTATCTGCGCACGGACATCCTGGACAGCTACCGGGTCTTCGTCGACGCGCTGGGCTGGCCGGAGCGGATCCACACCCTGATCATGGACCTGGCCGCGAACCGGATCACCCTCACCGACGTACTGGAGGAGCTGGGCGACGGCTCGGAGCTGGTCGACCGGGTGACGGTCGCGCCGTCACCCCCGGCGCTGCCGGAGCCGGCGCGGCTGGTGGAGGCGGAGGCCGGGGTGGCCGCGTTCGTCACCGCGGTGGCCGACCCCGAGCGCGCCACGCTCTTCCCGGTGGACCCGTTCGCGCACGTCACCAACCCGCTGAGCCTGGGCTTCGGGGCGGGCGGGGTGCTCCGGGCGCTGCACGCCTCGGGTGTGCCGGTACGGCCGCGGTGGCGCGACTGGCTGGCCAAGCGGATCGCCGACCTGGACGTACGCGACTACCCGGACGGGCTGATGGCCGGTCTCGCGGGCATCGCCTGGGCGGCCGACGATCTCGGACTGGGCTCGCGAGCAGGGGAGTTGCTCGGCCACGCCAACCGGCGGGCGCTCGCGGTCGGTGACCACACCTTCTACTACGGCCTCAGCGGCCTGGGCGTGACCAACCTCCGGTTCTTCCACCACGGCCGGGACCCGGGCGACCTGGCCGCCGCCCGGGAGTGCGCGCGGGCGCTGCGCGAGCGCGCGGTGCGCTCGGACGGACTGGCCCACTGGCGCAACGAGTTCACCGGGGAGGAGCCGCTGACCGGGCTGGGCTTCGGCCAGGCCGGGGTGGCGCTCTTCCTGCTGCGGATGCACCAGGTGACCGGCGAGGAGGAGTGGCTGCGGCTCGGACGGGAGGCGCTGGCCTGGGAGATGAGCCGGCTCAAGGAGCTGGACGACGAGGGCCGGAAGATGTTCGAGCACGAGGGCACGATGGAGCCGTACGTGGAGGTGGGGTCGGCGGGCGTGGCGCAGGTGCTGCTGCGCTACGGCGACCTGGACGCCGCCCGGGAGGTGCTGCGCGGTCTGGAGGTGCGCTTCTCGGTGCTGCCGGCGTACTGCTTCGGGCTCACCGGAGTGGCCGACGCGCTGCTGGATGCGGCCGAGTTCACCGGCGACCGCGCCTACCGGGACACCGCGTTGCGCCAACTCGACTACGTACGGTCGGTCTTCCTCTTCGAGCCGGCCGAACGCTTCGGGGTGCCACGCGGGGACGACGGTCCGGTGCCGCTGGGCGTCCCCGGCGAGGGGCTGCTGCGCTGCTCCACCGACTACCTGACCGGCTCGGCCGGGGTGCTGCGGGTGCTGCACCGGGTCAACCACGGCGGTCGGCCCGACTTCCTGCTGGACGAGGTGGCGCCGTGAAGGAGCTGTGGGAGACCCTGCGCGGGCACCGCCCGCGGTTCCTGGCGATCCTCATCGCCGAGGCGAGCACCGGCGGGATCGAGGCGCTGCTGCACCCGCTGTTGCTCAAGGCGCTGTTCGACCAGGCGATCATGACCGCCGACCTGCACCGCTTCGTCTTCCTCGGCGGCTGCTACCTGGTGCTCGGCATCAGCCTCAACCTGGCGGCGTTCTGGATCTCCGCGTGGCGCAGGCGCTTCGAGAACGCGTTCATGCTGACGCTGGAGACCGAGCTGCTGGACCGTACGCTCGGCCTGGACAGCCGCAAGCTGACCGGGCCCGGGAACGCCTCGTACGTCAGCCGGATCCACAACGACGTCAGCGAGGGCGTACTGCCCGCGATGGACGTCTGCATCCGGATCGGCCGGACACTGGTCTCCTCGCTGGTCTTCGTCGGTGTGCTGCTCTACCTGTCCTGGCAGGCCAGCCTGATCCTGCTGGTGATCGTGCCGCCGCTGGTGGTCGTGAGCAACCGGCTGGCCAAGCGGATCGAGGACAACACCGAGCCCGAGCGGGAGGCCGAGGCCGGCTACGTCAGCCGGCTCACCCGCACCCTGGAGTCCTTCCACGCGCTGCGCGGCCTGCCCGCGCTGCTGCCGGGCACCCGGGCGGTCAACCGGCGGGCGCTGGGCGGCTTCCTGGACCTCACCTACGTCAACTACCGGCTGTCGCTGAAGCAACGGACCCTCAGCGACCTGGTGATGAACCTGTCGGACACCGCGTCGATGGTGGTCGGGGCGTTCTTCGTGTTCACCGGCCGGATGTCCTTCGGCAGCTTCCTCGCCTTCGTGAACTCGCTGTGGCGGGCGGTCTCCGGGATCTTCGACCTGATCAACATGATTCCGCAGGTCCGGCGGAGCAACGCGGTGCTGCGGCGGATCCGGTCGCTGCGCGACTCCCCCCGGTCCGGCTACGCCGACGAGGGCCCCGCGGTACGGCTGCGCGAGGTACGGGTCCGCTACGACGGCACCGCGGAGGTGCCGGACACCGAGGAAATGCCGGACGCCAAGGAAGTGCGGGTCGCCGACTTCGACCTGGGCACCGGTGAGCGCGTCCTGCTCCGCGGCCCCAACGGCTGCGGGAAGACCACCCTGCTGCACGTCGTCGCCGGGACCCTCGCCCCGGACGCCGGTACGGTCGTCCTCCCGCCGCGGGTGGCGAGCCTGACCGCGCCGGTGAACCTCCCGCCGCTGCCGGTGGGTGAGTTGGTGCCGGACGAGGAGCTGCGGGCCGCGCTCGGCCTGGACGGGCTGACCGGCCGGCTCCCCTCGCACCTCTCCTCCGGACAGCGGCAACGGGTCGGGGTGGGCGCGCTGTTGAGCGAGGACGCGGACGTCTACCTCGCCGACGAGCCGTTCGCCAACCTCGACGAGCTCGGCCGGGACGTGGTGTTCCGGGCGCTGAGCGGGCGGACCGAGGGGCGGGCGCTGCTGGTGGTGCACCACGGCGACGAGGGCCTGGACAGCCACTTCGACCGCGTGGTCACCCTGACCCCACCGCCGAAGCCGGGCCCGGCACCCGGGCCGGCGCCGGGCACGGGGGCGGCGGAGCAGCCCACCCCGCGCCGGCTGACCTCCGCCCACCCACCGGTCTCCTCCCCGTGAACCGGCCGGCACCACAGCACCCCGAGCCGGTGTCCGGGCTCCCCGGGGGGCCTGGGTCCGGGCGTGGGCTGTCAGCAGCCGTCGGCGGTGGTGACCGCCGGGCGGGCGGGCGGGGTGAGCCGGACCGTACCGGTCCCCGTACCCGTGCCACTGCCGGTCCCTGCGCTGATGCCTATACCCGTGCCCGTGACGAGGGTTGGGGTGGTGCGGGTGGCGGTGGCGAAGGCCGTGCGGTCGGGGTGTCCGGTCTTCTGAAGCAGGCTCGCCACGTGCTTCTCCACGGTGCGTGGGGAGATGTGCAACAGAACGGCGATGTCCTTGTTGGCGACCCGCTCGGCGAGCAGCCTGGCGACCTCGAACTCCCGGGCGGTGATCCCGAACCGGCGCAGCACCGGCGGCACCTGCTCGGTGCCGGTGCGCCGCTGCCGGACCGTGGCCCCCATGCCGCGCAGCAGCGCGCGGCAGGCGCCGGCGGGGGCCCGCAGCCCGGCGCCGTGGAAGTACTCCTCGGCCTCGCGCAGCCACTCCACCGGGGCACCCCAGCCGTCCCGGTGCGCGGCCGAGGCGACCAGGCGCACCGCCAGGTGGCGGGCGACGGGGTGGGCGGCGGCGGCCTCCAGCGCGGCCGCCGCCGCGGCGGTCGCCTCTCCGGCGCGGCCTTCACGGCCCAGCAGTACGGCGTGCGCCAGCCCGGCGAACTGACGGTTCCAGCGGGTGCCGCCGGCGCCTGCGGTGCCAGGCAGGTGTTGCCGGCCCAGCCGCCCGGCCAACACGCCGAGCAGCACCGCCAGTCCGTAGCGGCCGAAATCGGCGGTCGCGGGGTTCTCCGCGTCGAGGGCGAGAGCCTGGGCGAGTTCCCGCTCGGCGTCGCCCGGCCGTTCCTCCAACAGTGAGCAGACGGCGCGCGCCAGCCCGAACGCCACCTGGCGCAGGCCGGGGGCGGCGTCAGGGGCCAACTCCATCCGCTCCAGGGTGTCTTCCAGCTCCAGGCGGCGGCCCTGGTGGGCCAGGCGCACCGCCTCGGCCATCCGCAGCTCGGCCAGCGCCCCCGCCAGGCAGAGCCGTTCGGCCTCGGCGGTCGCCGCGCGGATCCGCTTCCCGGCGGCCGCGAACTCGCCGCGCCGGATCTGCTCCAGGGTCAGCGCCAGACCGAGGCGCTGTGCCAACGGGGGTAAGCCCCGGCGGACCGCCTCCCGGTGGGCGTGTTCGAGCGGGGGCAGATGGCCGTCGCGGTCCGCGGCGAGCCGGGCCAACTCGGCCTCCGCGGCCAGCCGGAGCACCGGGAGGCGGTGGGCCCGGGCCAGCGTACGGGCCTCCTCCAGCCGCGCCCGGGCACCCGACTCGGCGTGTTCCTCGGCGAGTCGGGCGAGGAGGAGCAGTGCCCGGCAGGCGAGGGCGGGCAGTTCGGCGCGCTGGGCGGCGGCCCGGGCGCGTTCGGCGAGTTCGGCGGCGCTCCGCAGTCGCTCGGGCGCCAGCCGGTGGAGCTGCGCGTGCGCGGCGGCAAGGTCGACCGCAGCGGTGTCGGCGTCGGCCGGTTCACCGCCGAGCAGCCAGTGGGCGGTGTCGAGGTGCCGGGCGGTGGCCGCTAACCGGCCGGTGAGCAGGAAGAGTTCGGCCAGTCGGGCGTGGAGCCCGGCCCGGGACGAGGCGGGGAGGTCCTCGGCCGGCGCCTCCTCGCCGGTGAGCAGCGCTGCCACCGGTTGGAAGCGGGCCGCGCAGGCCGTGGCGTCCAGCAGCCGGGCCAGTACGGTGGCCCGCAGCTCGGGCGGGGTGTCCGGACCGGCCAGCCGGTGCGCCCGGTCCAGCAGGACGACCGCGCCCCCGACCCCCGTCGTACGCTCGCCCGCCGTACCGCCCCCGACCTCCGTACCCTCACCCGCCGCATCTCGGTCAGCCCCCGCACCTCGCTCCGCCCCCGCGCTGCGCTCCGCCGCGGCGCAGTACAGCCGGACGGCCTGCGCGGTGTCGCCGGCCTGGGCGTGGAGGTCGGCAGCGAGTACGCCCCAGCCGCCGGGAAGTTCCGGGTGGAGTGCCACCAGGGCGGCGACGACCCGGCGGGCGTGGCCGACGCGGCTGCCCGGTCCGAGATCGGCCAGCAGCGCGTAGCCCACCAGCGGGTGCCGGAAGGCGTACCACCGCGGGTCGTCGGCGTCCGGCACGATCAGGTGGGCGGCGGTCGCCGCCCGTACCACCGCAGTGAGTTCGGCATCCGTACAGCCGAGCGCCCGGTGCAGCACCGGCAGCGGGAAGCGCGGGCCGCAGAGTGCCGCCGCGCTCAGGAACTCCGTACCGAGCGGGGCGAGCCGGGCGGTGCGACATCGGATGCTGTCGGCGACCGCGGCGGGCGCCGCCGGTCTCCCGTGGTGGTGATGGTGGAGGTGGGGCCGGCGGAGTCGGTGGTCGTCGTCGCCACCGGGCTGCTGGAGCAGTTCGACGGCGACGAACGGGATGCCGCCGCTGTACTCCCGTACCCGGTGGGCCATTTCGGCGTCGACCTCGGCCGGGGGGATCCGGCGTACGGCGGCGACCAGCCGTCGCACCTCGCCGAGGTCGAGCGGGGCCAGGTCCAGGACGACCGCGGCGCCGCGCTGCCGCGCCCGGGCGGCGAGTTCGGTCGCCACGCAGGGCTCGCGTCGGGCGGTGAGCAGCAGGACGGCGGGCAGTTGCCCGAGGTGGTCCAGCAGGTACTCGACCACCGCCAGGGTGCCGGGGTCGGCGTCGTGCAGGTCGTCGAGGACCAGCAGCAGTGCCCCGTGCCGCCGTCCGACGACGGCGATCAAGCGCAGTACGGCCTCGGCGACCGCCAGCGGGGAGCCGGCGCCGACTCCCCGGGCACCGGTCAGCAGCCCAGTCAACACCCGGCCGTAGCCGCCGAGTTCGTCCTGCTCGGGCAGGAGTCCGGCGCGGGCCAGCGACAGCAGCGCCTCGACCAGCGGGCGGTACGGGACGACCGAGCCGACCGTGCTGGCCCGGCCGCTCGCGGTGGCCAGGTCGTGGCCGGCCGCGGCGAGCGCCACGGCGGCGAGCCGGGTCCGCCCCGCACCGGGCTCGCCGGTGACGAAGAGCGCCCCGCCCCGGCCGGCCCGCGCGGCGACCAGGGCGGCGGAGATATACCCCCGTTCGGCCTCCCGGCCGACGAACTCCGGTTGCCCGGACGGAGGTTCACCACCGCCGGAGACGGCGGGGACAGCGGGGACAGCGGCGGGGCGGACGTGGAGCTGCGTCATCTGTCTCTCCTGGGGTGGGGAAGAGAGGGCTCGGCCCGATCGGCCGTGCGGTTCCGCGGACGCGCGGGCGCGGCGCCGGGCGGAGCGAAGCGGAGGAAGCAGGCGGTACGGACGGAACAGAGCAGCGGGACGTCAGGGCGGCAGGGGCGCCGCGGGCGGGCGCCTCCCGTACCGTCGGCGCGAGGCCGGACACCGGCTCGCCCTCCCGTCGCCCCGGTGCACCGAACAGCCGGGACCGACAATAGGAGCGACGGACAGGCACTCTGTAGCCATCCGTTTGGGGGGCTTGCACGCCCCCCTCGCCCACGTAGCCCGGAACCGGAACCGACGCCAACGCCGGAACCGGCACCACCACCGGAACCGGCACCACCACCGGAACCGGCACCACCACCGGCTCACTGCCCGTCCAGGCTGTCCTCCCGCACCAGCCGGGCCAGGTCGATCTTCGTGTACGCCGGCCGGCCCGCCTGCCGGTATTTGGCCTTGACCCGGTCCAGGTAGTCCTTGGCCGTGTGCACCGTGATGCCGGCGCGCCGGGCGGCGGACTTCAGCGTCATCCCGGACGCGTAGTCGAGCAGGATCTGCCGCTCCCGGGGCGAGAGCCGGGGGCGGGTGGGGCTGTCGTCGTGCGCGCAGGCGAAGGCGAGTTCCGGGGAGTGGGCGCCGCGGCCGGCGGCGACGTCCTCGATCGCGGCGACCAGGGTCGGCAGGTCGTTGTCCTTGGTCAGATAGCCGTCCGCGCCGGCCCGTACCGACTCGATGATCCGGACCCGGTCCGGGACGGTGCTGATCACCAGCACCCGGCTCCCGGAGCTCAGCAGCAGCCGGATGTTGTCGACCGGGTCGGACCCGTCGCCCAGCCGGAGGTCGAGCAGGACCACGTCGGGCGGGGCGTACGGCAGCTCCGGGTCCGGCGGGCGTAGCAGCTCCGCGGGGGTGGTCGCGGTGGCCACCAGCCGCAGTCCCGGCACCCCGCCCAGCCAGACCCGCATGCCGTCGGTGAGCATCCGGTCGTCGTCCACCAGCGCGAGCGTGATCACCCGGGCCATCTCAGCTCCACCCGTACGCCCTCGCCGGGTTCGGTGTCCAGCTCGGCCCGGCCGCCCACCGCGGTCATCCGCTTGCAGACCGAACGGCGCAGCCCGAGGCCGGGTTCGCACCGCTCGGGATCGAATCCGCATCCCCGGTCGACGACGGTGACCACGACGGCCCCGGGCCGTTCGGGGTCCCCGGTGGCGGTGAGGTAGGCGTGGTCGGTTCCCGCGTGCCGGTGCACGTTGTTCAACGCCTCCCGGACCGCGTCCGCGAGGGCGACGGAGACCTCCGGCGGCACCTCGGGCAGGGCGTGGTAGCGGACGGTGACCCGCAGCCGCAGGCTCTCCGCGGCACCGACCACCTCCTCCAGGGCCTCGCCGATCCCCCGGTGGTGGACCTCGTCGGCGGTCTGTTCGATCAGCCGGCGTAGATACGCCGCCTCGCGGGCGCAACGCTCCTGCACCTGGGGGGTGTTGGCGTCCACCCCGCCGGTGGCGAGGGTGGTCAGGGTGGCGAGGACGGTGTCGTGCAGCAGCCGGTGGTGTTCCAGCCGCTCGACATAACGGGCCCTGGTCGCCTCGGCGGCCAGCGCGCGGGCGTTGGCGTCGTCCAGCAGGCGGCCCTGGCGGCGCAGGTACCACCAGAAGACCCAGGCCATCGCGGCGGAGGACAGCAGCGAGTTGGTGTGACCGAGGACGACCGCGGTGCTGGCGTCCACCAGCCGGTAGCCCAGCAGATGGGTGGCGGCGAGGAGGACGACCACGCCGATGACCTGGAGCCGGTCCAGGACGAGTGCGGCGGTGGCGCACCCCGAGCCGCCGAGCAGCATCGCCCAGCCGAGCGCGGCGGAGTCCTCGGCGCCGCCCCAGGCGTACAGGGTCAGCGGCAGCGCGACCCCGTTGACCAGGACGTCCGCCCAGATGTGCCGCCGCTCGAACCAGCCGCGCCGCAGCGCCGTGCCGTGGACGAGCGCGCTCAGCCCCAGGGCGAGCGCGAGCAGCGCGTACGGTACCGGCTGGTCGCGTTGGTGCTGCAGGACCGCGACCAGGCCCACCGCCAGATGGCTGACCCGGTAGAGCAGGGTGGCCAGCACCATGAAGGACCTGGCCCGCTGCAACCCCGAGCCCGCCGCGGTCCGTTCACGCGGCAGTCCGGGTCGCCGTAACCATAAGGGCACCGCCGACAAAGCCATGCCACGCCTCCCTCTCCGTGGCGCCGCGCGGCCCGGTGCGGGACGGGACGGGGGCCGCGGCGCCGGTACGTGTCCACGACGCCACGTATTCTGCCCCAGCATGTCCATGCCGAGCGCATTCCGTCGGGGACCGGCCATGTCCGGAAGATCCACTTCCGCAACGCTGCCGTAAAACGCCGGCGGTAGCGGCGACGGGAGCAGCCGGCGCAGCGGCGATGGCGGGCACCGCGACAGGCAGCGCGGCGGCACGGCGTACGCAGGCCGAGCGCCGGGCGCACAGCCGGGACGCGCTGCTGGCGGCCGCGGCGCGCGGCCTGGCACACCACGGGTACGCCGAACTCTCCCTGACCCGGGTCGCCGCGGAGGCCGGCTACACCCGCGGCGCGCTCCACCACCAGTTCGCCGGCAAGGAGGATGCGGCGCCGGCGGTCGTGGGCTGGGTGCGGCAGACCTGGTGGGAGAAGGTCGGCCGGGTACTCGACTCTCCCGCCGGCCCGGGTGGCCCCGGCGATCCCGGTGCCCCGCCGAGGTCACCCTCACCGAGCGCGCCGTACGAGGTGTCCCTCGGACTCCCCCCGGCCACACCGTCCTCGGCCGCACCGCGCTCCGGGGCGTGACCGCGCCCTGCCCCGGGGGCGTAACCGGACCGCCCTCCGCGGCCTGCAGTGGGGAACAGGACTGAGAACGGGGGCGGCGCGGCGATGGAGCGGGTGGAGCCGATCGGCCCGTGGGGCGCGGTGTTCGTGGCGACCTTCGGGCTGGGGAAAGACCGGCCAAGGTGTACGAGGTCGTGTCAACGTAGACGACTTTGCAAGAAATGCCAGGTCAGAGAGGTGATTACCCGTGGCCGTGGCCCTTGCCAACGTTGGTTTCTCCACCGCTGTCGAAGCCCTGCGGCTGCGCGAACGGCAGCCTGCCCCGACAGCCCTCACTCCGGCCGCCGCACCCCTCCCTGACCCGCTGAGTAGCAGGCCGAACGGGGTGCGGCGGCATCCTCACATCAAATGTCGCGGAAGAGACCAGCGAGCGCTGTGACCTGCCGTGATGAGTGCGCAATGGTCGCTGACCTGCGTGAATGGTCTTTCGGTTCTTTCACGCTCGTGCCGGTTGATGGAGCTGGAAGTCCCAGAAAAGTCCCAGAGGGATCCCACTACTGACGGGTGCCTTTCGGCTCTATACGGCACTACGGGCTCGTCGGCCGCCTCCTTCGCCACGAGAGCGAACCTGCTCGTCGAGCACCGGCGCTCATGATGCCTTGTGGGATCGTCCTGATGATCGACGACAACTCCCCGGCCGCCGATGGCAGTGAGCCGACAGTGTCGGTCGACCCTCGCGCGACCTGGGGACGAGCGGCCTGTCGCGCGAGCCCGGCGAGCGAAGGCACAGGAGCTGACGGAGCGGGCTATCGCCGAGGGCTGCGTGCGCAGAACTCCCAATGAAATGATCTTTAGGGGGTCAGGCGCCGAACCGGGCGGCGATGGCGTCGCGCGGGGGAGCGGACCGGCGCTCGCCCGTCGGGGCGTCGTTGCGCTCGGCGCCGCCGCGCGGCGGTCCGGTCGGGGCCGCGTGTTACAGGTGGGGGCGTCCTCAACCGCAGCATTGTTCGCAGCGCCGAGCGTGCCGTCTCCTCGGCCAGATCAAGTTCGGAGATTGCCGGGACGAAAGAGTGGCTGTTCAGCAGCCGGTCGGCGCGGGGGCCCTGCTCGCCCGCGGCCCGGTAAGCGGCGAGCTTGACCGGGTCCTGCCCGGCCTCGGCCCCGTCGGGGTTGAGCGCCTTGTTCACGGGTTCGAGCGCTGCCTGCAATTGGTCGCGCTGCTCGGCTGCCTCGGGCGCCTGCTGCTGCGCGGTGACGAGCTGCTGCTCGTCGGCCGGGTCCGCGGTGGGCGGTGCGGGCGGGGCGTCTCGTTCCGTGTTCGGCAGGTGCGAGCCCTGCTCGCCGGACGGGGCTGGCGGTGCGCTCGGGTCACCGCCCGTGCTCGAGCCGCCCTTGATCGGCCAGATCGGGCGGCTGTCGCGGCGGAAATCGAGGGCACTCCCGCCCGCGCGGGCGTGGACGGGCAGAGCGGAAGTGTTCATCTGAACAGTTCCTGTCAGAGGGGCGGGGTACCTTCAGCCCGTGCGAGATGCAACGGGACAAGAAGCAGAAGCCGAATGGCTGCGGTTCGAAAAGCAGATTGCGGAAGAGGCGCGCCGCATGTACCCGGATGCGCGGGTGGAGCACAACGCCAACGTCATGGGGCGGATCAGCAGGAAGCCGCGGCAGATAGATGTTTTGGTGACAGCGAACGTCGGGCCGCACGAGATCATGATTGTGATCGAGTGCAAGTGGCGTCGCCGACGGGTCGACGTCGGTGTCATCGACGGGCTGATCGGCAAGCTGGAAGACGTTGGCGCCGACCGAGGTGTGCTGTTCGCGAACCTCATCCCGACAGAGGCGGCGCGTCAACGCATGGAGAATGCGACCCAACCGCGCCTTGAGGGCTATGTCTTCAGGCTTGAGCCGCGCCTCTCAAGAGCTGAGGCAGAAGAGATTGTGTTTCAACATGACCTGTACCATTTCGACGATGATTCGATCCCGTCGGCAACTGAGGCCAAGCTCAAGGATGCCTTTGAACGGTTGCGGTTCGACGCTACTTGGTGAACGGCTTACGTGGCCGAGCGTCTCGGTCCGGGTGGCGTGCTACTGAGGTTGAACTCGTGGAGTCGTAGGGGCTGACGAGTGGTTGTCGGCTGGGGTATCACCGATGTATGCGGTATCCACAAGGGGGCGGGTTGACCGCCGAACGGCAGCGGTTTCGCGAGGAGTTACGGCTTCAGGCGGGCGAGAGGTTCGCCGGCGGTGAGTCGAGTTCGGCCATCGCCAGAGACTTGCGGGTCAGTGTGTGGTCGGTGCAGCGGTGGCGGCAGATATGGGAGGGCGGTGGTCCGCGGGCACTGCGGTCGCAGGCGCCGGCGTCGCTGCCGAGGCTGAGCGAGCGGCAGTTCGCCCAGCTGGAGGGGGAGCTGGCCAAGGGGCCGGCCGCGCATGGCTGGGAGGATCAGCGCTGGACCCTGAGCCGGGTGAAGACGGTGATCGGCCGACGGTTCCACCTCACCTACACCATCCAGGGTGTGCGCAAACTGCTGGTGCGTAACGGCTGGTCCTGCCAGGTCCCCGCCCGGCGGGCCATGGAGCGTGACGACGAGGCGGTCGCCGGGTGGGTCAAGGAGGTTGGGAAAACGAGCGCGTGACCTGCCCGAATGGTCGCACCAGTAGATCGTGGGCCGTTCACAACTCACAGCGGCGGATGCCTGTGCTCCGGGTCGGCTTCTCGGTCCTGGACTGCCGCCCCTGCCCGCACCGGCGTGACTGCCTGAGCACACCAACAACGCAGCGACGACAGATCACGCTCCGGCCACGCGCAGAGTACGACACCCTCCGGCAGACTCGTGTTCTCCAGCAGACCGACGAGTGGAAAGAGCGCTACAAGATGCGTGCCGGCGTCGAGGGCACCATTGCTCAAGGCGTCCAACGTTGCGATATGCGTAGGTCCCGCTGTCGCGGCCTGACCAAGACCAGCCTCCAGCACCAACTCACGGGCGCCGCCATCAACCTCGCCCGCATCGACGCCTGGCTCTCCGGTACCAGCCATGCCCGCACGCGCGTCTCACACTTTGCGGCTCTTCAGCAGAGTGAGGGCTGAGCAGTGCTCACGGATTGATGGCTCCAGTACCGCTTACGGCTTTGCCGATGTCGGATGGCCAATTGGGCCTGTATCGGGCAACGAAGTCGGCGAAGTCCTCGCACAGGAACCGCGGGTCAGAGGGCTTCAGCCGTATCTGCTGGTGACCGCTGTGCACCCACCAGACCTCGAACTCGGTCACTGTTCCCTCGACAGGCCAGTCTTCGCTTCGCCGACGAGGCAAGAGCACGACGTCGACGAACCCTCCGACACTGAGGCCAATGTCCACGAAGACACCAATCGCCCCCGGCCTGGGCACCCGGACGACAGTGCCCATGAAGACCTGACCGAAGCGCAGCTCACCTTGAACTCGCTCCCACTCTGCTTCCGTCACCACTTACGCATCCTCGCACCTCAGCACTGGCCTGGACAGGAGAGCCCGGTGCGAGCTTCAACTCACACCGGGCTCAACTTCTGAATTCGCCAACAGCGTCCTCTCGGTCGGGGCACGGCGCTGGGGTTGGTCGGGTGTGGGTGGGTCACTCGCCGCTGGTGGACTGGCGCTGCTCGAACACGTGGAGGAGGTCGTCGATCTCATCCGGTGCGGGCGCGGTGCCGACCCAGGTGCCGGTCTCGGTGAAGACGTCCGCGGCGTCGGTGCCGGCGTCGAACCAGCAGACGTAGAGGCCGTACCGCTCCAGCACCGCCGTGAAGGCGCCCGGGTCGGTGAGAAGGGGCGCGGTCTCCAGTACGGCGAGTGTGCTGACGGCCAGCCACACCGGATCGTCCGGTGTGCGGGGAAGGTGGAGGTGGCCGGTGACGCGGAGCTTGTCGCCGGGGACCAGGTCGTGGAGGACGTGACCCCGCACGGCAGCACCATCTCGTCGGTGCGCTCGTCGGTGCGCTCGTCGGTGGGGGAGACGGTGTTTACGGAACCGGGCCGTGCTGCCGTGCAGGTTGGTTGCCGGGCACGGAGGCCTCCTCCAGGAAGCCATCCAGGACTATCGGTTCGGTGTCCACGAGGTCAGCCGCCCTTCCGGGAAGGGGCCGGGTGGGTGGCGTCGTACGCCTCCTGGACTCGCTTGGGCACCTTGCCCTGGTCGGCGACCTGGTGGCCGTTCTCCCGCGCCCAGGACCTGATGGCGGCGAACTCCTGGCGGCTGCGGCCGCTGCCCGATCCCGTACGCGGCGGGGGGACCGGGGGCCGTGGTGCAGGTTCCGGTCTTCACCGTGCGCAGTTCGTGCTGCGCCTTCTCCAGGTCGGCCTTGGCCCTGGCGACCTTGTCCTCGGCCTGGCACCGTGTGGCTTCGGTGTCGCGGCGCTCGCGGTTGGCGCGGTTGCGTACGACGGCAGCCAGGTGGGCGGTGGCCCACTCCAGGGGTTCCGGCACCGCGTTGGAGACGCTCCCTGACGACTTGATG
The DNA here is from genome assembly GCF_042718795.1 of Streptomyces cyaneofuscatus. GTDB lineage: Bacteria > Actinomycetota > Actinomycetes > Streptomycetales > Streptomycetaceae > Streptomyces > Streptomyces cyaneofuscatus_A. The sequence continues at coordinate 172,913 of NZ_JBHXOX010000007.1, read as the reverse complement.
CATGAGTTCGAAGAGGCGGGTGACGGTCACGCGGTCTTCGTCCAGGGTGGTGTCCTCCAGGCGTCCGCGCTGCTTGGCCGTGTCGGAGGGGTAATAGGGCTGGGCCGGCTGGTCGAGCATGAGGAAGCGGGGGACGGGCCGGCTGTTGGCGACGAAGTACTGGTGGAGAGCGAGGTGGGCGGCCACGTGGTAGCCGCCGTGGTTCTTGCCGCTGCCGATGCGGAGCAGTTCGGTGATGCCCTCGAGCGTGTTGGCGACTACGGTGAGCTTCTTGAGGTCCAGACGGATGAGACGGTCGCCGTGTTCGAGTTTCAGGATGCGGGCGTGGCCGGTCATCTGGCCGCCGAGGTAGCTGAGACCGTGAGTGAGTCTGTCGTCGATGGTCTCGGTGTCGAGCTGCTCCTCGAGGCCGTCGACGAGCCGCCGGGCGGCGGCATCTGATTCCAGGCGCTGCAGGTGTCCGCTATCGGAAGCGACGCCTATCTGGCCCAGGTAGGCACTGATCCTGCCGCGGGTGTAGGCCAGGGCTTCGGCCTGTCCTTGAAGGCCGACCAGCTGGTTGCGCCGTTCGGCGATGATGCTGAGGGCGCCTTCGATGCCGCGGAGGTGTTCGCGTAGGCGCGTCGCCGTCTGCTCGATCTCGCGGAGGGCCTGCTCGCGGCGGGTTGGACGGTCTGGACGCTGTCGAGCTGCCCTCGGAGGTCTGCGAGCCCTACCGGGGCGTGCGCCCGATGTACTTCCCCCTGCTCACCCACGAGCCGGTCGACGTCCGGCTCCTCGCCCTCGGGCTACACCGCGACCCGACGCTGCGCTGGATCGGCATGATCCCCGCCGACCCCCACACCGCCACCTTTGCCTGAGACGCTGCGAGGCTTCTGCCGTCCGTCAGATGGCCGCTGGGCGACAGGACGGGGTCACTCCCACGGGGGAGTGGCTGTTCCGTCTGGCTCAAGACCCCAGGGTCCCAGCGCGCGCAACACATCAATGAGCACTTGCGAGTCGCCGTCGAGCCCGCGGTCGGCGGCTTCGAGGGCCAGAGTCTCGGCGCCCACCTGGTCTCCTGCCTCCACCCGCCATTCGGCCAGGAAAGCCAAGGCATCGGTGTTACCACGGTCGGCGGCTTCCCGCATCATGGTTTCGGCGCCCGCCAGGTCCCCGTCCCTCGCCAGCCATTCGGCCAGGCGCGTCAGAGCGTCGGTGTTGCCGCGGTCGGCGGCTTCGCGGGCCAAGGTTTCGGCGCCCACCTGGTCCCCGGCCTCCGCCAGCCAATGAACGACGAAGACCAGGGCTCTGGTGTAACCGTGGTCGGCGGCTTTCCGCATCATGGTTTCGGCGCCCACCAGGTCCCCGGCCTCCGCCAGCCATTCGGCCAGGACGGTCAGGGCGAAGGGCTCACCGCGGTCGGCGGCTTCGCGGGCCATGGCCTTGGCACCCGCCAGGTCCCCCTCCTTCGCCAGCCATTGGGCCACGAAAGCCACGTGTCTGGTGTCGCGGTGGTCGGCGGCTTTCCGCATCATGGTTTCGGCGCCCGCCAGGTCCCCGTCCTTCGCCAGCCATCCAGCCAGGAAAGCCTGGGCGAAGAGGTCGCCGCGGTCGGCGGCTTCGCGGACTAGGGCCTTGGCACCCGCCCGGTTCCCCTCCTTCGCCAGCTCTACGGCCCGAACAACCAGATGTAAGGAGTCGCCAAGTTCAGCGGCTTCGCGGGCCAGGTTCTCGGCGCCCGCCAGGTCGCCGTCCTTCGCCAGCGATACGGCCAGGACGGTCAGGCCGAAGGGGTCACCGTGGTCGGCGGCTTCGCGGGCCAAGGGCTCGGCGCCCGCCCAGTCCCCGAATAGCCCCCGCCGGACTGCCAGGACGGCCAGGACGTTGGCGTCGCCGCGGTCGGCGGCTTCACGGCCCAGAGCCTCAGCCCCCGCCCGGTCCCCTGCATCCTCCCGCCATCGGGCCAGGAGGCCTAGGGTGCCGGTGTCGCCGTGGTCGGCGGCTTCGAGGGCCAGGGTCAGGGCGCCCGCCCAGTCCTCGGCATCCTCCCGCCATTCGGCCAGGGAGGTCAGGACGTCGGTTTTGGCGCCGTGAGCGGCGGCGCGTAGGCCGAGGTGGCGGGCCCATCGAAGGCGGTGACGCTTGAAGGCTGCGCTGGTGAGGGTGTTGAGATCGTCGGGGTCGGTGAGGTGGGTGTGGGCGGCGTGCCAAAAGGAGGCGGGCGGGCAAAGGCGGTGGCGGTGGGTGCGGCCGTGCTGTTCGAGGTAGTCGGCGAGACGCAGCAGCGGTCCCGCGAGGGACGGAGTAGAGCGGGCGGCGGGGGCTGGCACGGCGGGGTTTCGCGGGGGACGGGTGTTGGTGTGGCGCAGGGGAGCTTGTTTGCCGTGGACGGGTTCGGCGACTTCGGCGTAGGCCTGTTCGGCCCAGTCGTCGGCGAGGTGGTCGTAGTCGGTGTCGCTGAGGTAGTCGGTGGCCGCGTCGGTGAGGAACGCCTGGGGCAGGTGCAGCCCGACATCGAGGCGGCGCGCGTCCATCGCCGCCTCCAGCAAGGCCTTCCCCCCTGGGCTTGCGTTGTTGTACCGGTCCAGCAGAGCGGGGGCGCCCGCGAGGTCCTGGGTGACGCGACCGTGATCGCGGGCGCGGGTGAGGGCATCGGTGAGGAGTTCATCGCCCGCCTCCGCGAGCCTCGTGGCTGCGGCAAGGGCAGGACCGTCGAACATTTCGGGGACGGTCAGGGTGCGGCCGGCGAGGAGTTCCCGCACCCGGCTGAACGGATCCCGCCCACCCGGCGCGGGCAGAGCCGTGTACTCCTTCGCATACTCGGTCCAGAGCGTCCCCAGCACGAGGACCGGCCCGCGTTCCGGTGCGACGAGGAGATTGTGGAGGGCGGCGGCGATCCGTTCCCCGGCTTCGCGGTCGCCCAGGTAGTGCTGGGCTTCGTTAAGCCATACGACCGTGCGGGGCGCGACCTGGTGCAGGTCCTCCAGCGCGGCTTCCGCGCGGGTCGGGTGGAACGGATGCCACAGCCGCCACCCCGACTCAGCAGCGAGGGGCTGCACGGCCTCCCAGCACGCCCGGGTCTTGCCCGTCGACGAGCTGCCCACCAGCAGTACCAGCCTGCTGCGCCCGGCCCTCACGTCGGACACCGCGGCGGCGAGCACCTGGTCGTGTGCGCGCGGCACGTATCCGGGCAGTCCGTGCGCGGCCCGCGCGGCGCCGCCGGATCGTGACACCGGCTCGCCAGGGCCCGCAGGGTGGACCTCCAGGTCGTGGGGATTCCAGTCTCCGACCGGCCGCCCCGGCCCCTCCGCCGGTGGGGCCCCAGCCTCCTGAGCAGCCGTCCGACGGAGGTCCAGCAGTTCGTCGACCGGGAGCTTCAAGACGCGGGCGATCCCTGCGACCGTCTCCGCGGACGGGACCGGTTTCCCGGCCGAGAACGCCTCCGACACAGCTGTGCGCTTCCGCCCTGACCTGGTGCCCAGTTGGCTCTTGGTCAGCCCGGACTTGGCCAGTCCGTCTTCCAGCCGCGCACGCAGTTCGTCGAGTGCCGACACGCGGCTGCTTCCTTCGTCGTCCATCGATCCGCCCCCGGGGGTGCCTGTCTGTTCGTCGTTGTTCATCTTCGTCCCTGCGGCCCACGGCGAACACCGTTTTCGCGACCTTCGAGCACGTCAGCACCCCACCACGTTCAAGGAGTCCGCCGTGCTCGCCACCGTCGTCATCGCCATCGTCCTGGTCACCGTCATCGCGCTGCTGATCGCCGCCGGCGCGGCCAAACTCGCCCGCCTGGACGGCGCCACCTACCCCGCCGCCCTCACCCGCGCCGCCGCCGCGTTCGCCACCGTCCTCACCCTCGCCGCCGCGGTCACCGCTGCCCTCGCCGCTCTCGCGGCGTTGCTCGGCTGACGACGAGGCGGGGCCACCCCGTCGTGGATGCGCCGGAAGGTCCGAGCCTTCGGTGCTCGGCGGGTTCAGCCACGCCGCAGATCGCGGCGCCGCACCCAGCCGCCGCAGCCCGCGGGCGGGGGAGAGGTCCTCCCGGCAGGCGTCGAGGAACACATTCCGGGCGGCGACCACGGCCTCAGCGAGTTGCTGGAAGCGCGCACGGTTCTTGGTCGCCAGGTCGATGTCGCTGGTCGCCGCGACCACAGTTTCCGCCGCCGCGATGGCGGGCTCCGTCGCGCACAGTCGGACCCCGTGGAGGGTCACCCTCAAGCTGGTCGGTCACCTCACCTGCCGGCTGCGGCTGATCGCGATTCTCGCGAAGGGTCCACAGCGATCTGTCACAGAGGTGTAGCGGGGTTGTTGCTGCCGGAAGCTATCGCTGAAAGGAGTAGGGGCACACCCTTGCGATCACCACCCGAGTGGTGATCGCGGAGGATGTACGTTCGCTGACCGGGTACTGGGGGTGCCTGGCGGTACGGCGTGGGCGTTTCTTCGCCCGATCCGCCGACGACTACGCATCACGCCGAAGCTGCCCCCGGGAGAGAAAGAACGTGACCTACGCAAGGACATCGTGGAGCGAGAACGCGGCTTGCCGTAACACCGACCCGGAGGCACTGTTCGCGGACAGTGCCACACAGAACCGTGCCAAGGCGATTTGCTTGGGCTGCTCGGTGCGCGCCGAGTGGCTGGCCGAAGCGCTCGACAACCGCGTGGAATTCGGGCTGTGGGGCGGCATGACGGAACGCGAACGCCGGGCCCTACTGCGGCGCCGACCCGATGTCGAATCCTGGCGGCAGCTCCTGGAGATCGCACACTACGACCACGACCGGCCACGAAGGCCGCAAGCCTGCTGACTCTCGAGCCACCACTGCGAGCCGGTGCGCGCTCACAGACGCGGCCCAGCTGCGCGCACGGCGCAGTTCCCGTTGCCGAAGTGCCGTACCGCTGTCCCCAAGAGGCCGAAGCGGGGCACCACCGCCGTTCTTCGCCGTGACGGCCGACGGGCAGAAGGTGATAAGCAGAGGAGTGGACCCCTCGGCCCGAAGCGACGCTTGGTCTCTCGACCTGCCCATCTACAGGCCACGGCATGAAAACGGTCCGCCAACTCCGTCGGCGGACCATCGTGAACCTTCGAACTGAGCCGTGCTTTTCAGGACGGGCCACTGCCGGCCAGCGTGGCCCGGGCCATCCGGCAACACATGGAGCAGTTCGCGCCGGTCCCGGTCACGCTGCCCTGGGACGACCCGACTCCTGCCGAGAGGCCGGTGGAAGCCAAGCACCGACGGCCCAGGGCCCACAGCCTCCTGGTGACGGGACGCGAGCGGAAGGCCATCAGCCAGGACTACTTCAACTCCCACGTGTGGAAGCCCGCTCTGGCCACGGCCGGTGTGATCGCCGCGCTGGACGAGGGCACCGATGGTGCTCGCGTGTGGGAACCGTCCCGAGAACACGGCTTCCACGCCCTGCGCCACTTCTTCGCCTCCGCGGAGCTGGCGGCCGGCGAATCGGTCGTCTCCCTGGCACGCTGGCTGGGGCACTCCGACCCCGGGTTCACGCTGCGGAAGTACTCCCACTTCCTGCCCCGCGCCGGCGCACGGGGAAGCGCCGCCATCGACGCGATCTTCGCGTAGCCGCGACCGGTCCGCTGGGCCCGTGGCTCGTAGCCCGCCGCAGGCCCAAAGTCCCGGAGAAGTCCCAGACATGCCGCCCCACCCCTCCCTGACCCGCTAAATGTCAGGTCAGATGGGGTGCGGCGGCATCGTCGTGTCAAATGTCCCGGAAGATCTCGATCTGCGCCCCCACCGAGTTGAGCCGCTCCGCCAGCTCCTCGTACCCCCGGTTGATCACATAGACGTTGCGCAGTACGGAGGTGCCCTCGGCCGCCATCATCGCCAGCAGCACCACCACGGCGGGCCGCAGTGCGGGCGGGCACATCATCTCGGCGGCGCGCCAGCGGGTGGGGCCTTCGACCAGGACCCGGTGCGGGTCGAGGAGTTGGAGGCGCCCGCCGAGGCGGTTGAGGTCGGTGAGGTAGATCGCGCGGTTGTCGTAGACCCAGTCGTGGATCAGGGTCTGGCCGTGCGCGGAGGCCGCGATGGCCGCGAAGAACGGGACGTTGTCGATGTTGAGGCCGGGGAACGGCATCGGGTGGATCTTGTCGATCGGCGCCTCCAGCTTGGAGGGCCGGACCGTCAGGTCCACCAGCCGGGTGCGGGTGTTGTCGGCCGCGTACTCCGGGGTGCGGTCGCAGTCGACGCCCATCTCCTCCAGGACCGCGAGCTCGATCTCCAGGAACTCGATCGGCACCCGCCGGATGGTGAGTTCGGACTCGGTCACCACTGCGGCGGCCAGCAGGCTCATCGCCTCCACCGGGTCCTCGGAGGGGGAGTAGTCCACGTCCACGTCGATCTGCGGGACCCCGTGCACGGTGAGCGTCGTCGTGCCGATGCCGTCGACCCGTACGCCCAGCGCCTCCAGGAAGAAGCACAGGTCCTGGACCATGTAGTTGGAGGAGGCGTTACGGATGACCGTCGTGCCGTCGTGGCGTGCCGCGGCCAGCAGGGCGTTCTCGGTCACGGTGTCGCCGCGCTCGGTCAGCACGATCGGCCGGCCGGGGGAGACCGAGCGGTCCACCTGTGCGTGGTACAGCCCCTCCGTGGCGGCGATCTCCAGGCCGAACCGGCGCAGCGCGATCATGTGCGGCTCGATCGTGCGCGTACCCAGGTCGCAGCCGCCCGCGTACGGCAGGGTGAACTGCTCCATCCGGTGCAGCAGCGGGCCCAGGAACATGATGATGGAGCGGGTCCGGCGCGCGGCGTCGGCGTCGATCGCCTCCATCTCCAACTGCGCGGGCGGCACCAGCTCCAGGTCCACGCCGTCGTTGATCCAGCGGGTGCGCACCCCGATGGAGTTCAGCACCTCCAGGAGCCGGAACACCTCCTCGATCCTGGCGACCCGGCGCAGGACCGTGCGGCCCTTGTTGAGCAGCGAGGCGCACAGCAGCGCGACACAGGCGTTCTTGCTGGTCTTGACGTCGATGGCGCCGGAGAGCCGGCGGCCGCCGACGACCCTCAGGTGCATGGGACCGGAGTAGCCGAGCGACACGATCTCGCTGTCGAGGGCTTCGCCGATGCGGGCGATCATCTCAAGACTGATGTTCTGGTTGCCGCGCTCGATGCGGTTGACGGCGCTCTGGCTCGTGCCGAGTGCCTCGGCCAACTGCGTCTGTGTCCAGCCCCGGTGCTGCCGGGCGTCACGGATGAGCTTGCCGATGCGTGCGAGGTAGTCGTCTGACATGGCGGCAGGTTATCTCAGATATGAGATGAGGCTGATGCGGGGGTGTGCTGTTCGAGTGAGGCGAGTGCAACGATCGCCCCGCGCCGCCATCGTCCCCCGAACGGGGCGGTGAGGCGCGGGGCGATCGGCCGTACGGGGGGCGCGGCCCGGCTCAGCTCCGACGCTTACGGGTCGTCTTCCGCCAGCCGAACGGGCCCGGCAGGTCCATGGACGTGGTGCGCCGGCCGGTGCTGCTGACCGTGCGCCGCGGACCGCGACCGCCGCCGGTGGTGACCGACCAGGAGCGGCGGTTGATGTTGAGCCGCACCCCGGGAAGGATCTGGAAGCTCTTACGGAAGGTGATCGCCATGTGGGTCTCCTTGTGTCAGAACCCACAGGTATCCCGAAGCGGCGGGGATATGCCTGCCCGCCCCTACGAGGCCCTGGCTGCCCCCGCCCCGGCCGCCCCCGCCCCGGCCGTCCCCGACCTCAGCCCGCCCGGGCCGCCAGCCACTCCAATGCCTCCGCGCCCGCCCCGAGCACGGAGATGTGCCCGTCCGCCGGGCGCACCCGCAGCTCCGCCGTCGGGCAGCGCTCCGCGAGCCAGCGGCTGTGGGCGGCCGGTGCTATCCGGTCCTGGCCGCCGTGGAGCAGGAGCAGGGGCGCGGTGATCCGTGCGGGGTCGAAGCCCCAGGGTGCGACGTACGCCAGGTCATCGGTGATCAGGCCGTCCGGCCCGGCCTCCAGAGCGGGCCCCACCACCTCGTCGAACCAGGACCAGTCACCGGCCAGCGCCTCGTGGTCGGCGTCCGTGAACATCTCCGGGCTGTAGCCTGCGGCCGCCTCGTACGCCTCCTTCGCCGCACGCCCTTGGGCGGCCGCCCGCAGCGAGGCGGCCGAGGACGGCACCATGCCCGCGAACCAGTCAAGCCCCTCGGCGCCGTACGGGGCGAGTCCCGCAGCCGTCACCACAGCGAGGACCCGGTCGGGCAGCAGGGCGCCGCAGGCCAGTGCGTGCGGGCCGCCGCCGGAGTGGCCGAGGGTGGCGAACCGGTCGATGCCGAGCGCGTCGGCGACCGCCCGCGCGTCCGCTGCCGCCGACGCGACGTCCCGGCCGGGGAGCGGGGACGAACCGCCGTAGCCGGGACGGTCGTACGACACCCAGCGGACGGACAGCCTCTCGGCGGCGGCGAAGAGCGGCGCGGGCGGCGAGCCGGTGTTCGGCGTGCCGTGGTGCCAGAACACCGCGAGTCCGTCGCCGCCGGTGTCGTACACATGGAGCGTGCGGCCGTCCTCCAGCCGTAGATCGCTCTCCGTGACCCTCACTCCGCCACCCCTCCGCCGCGCAGAACATTCCCGGCGCACGACCTTATCGACCGGCTATGACAACACCGACCGGCTGTGACTACACCGACCGGCTACGACGACAGAGGTCTCGCCGATCACTCCGCCCGCAGAGGCAACCCACAGGTTCGCCTCCCCGTCTCGATCTCCGAGAGCGCGTTCGAACCGGTACAGACCGCCGGAACGGACGTGCGCACGACCAGGGTTGAGGAGGAGCTTTGATACGTGGCCGGAGAGCATGGGCCACCGCGATAGCGGTGCTGACGGTGGCGGGGGTGGCGCCGACGGGGGCGTACGCCGCCCCGGTGCCGCCGGAGATACCCGGCGCCACCGCGCCGGCCCAGCCCGGCGACGCGCTGCCGCCCGGCTGGCGCATCGCGGGTGAGGCCGGGCAGAACCACCTGGAGTGGCGCGCGCCCGAGCAGGTCCCCATGGGCGACGCCCGCGTGGAGTTCCGCGCGAACGGCGAACTCCTGGGCGTACCCGAACCGCAGGACGACGGCCGGACCTTCCGGCTCCCCATGGACGAGGTCCGTACCGCCGACCTCGGCGACCTCGCGGTCGAGGCGGCCGGGCGCCGGCTCGACGAGGCCCCGGACGCGGACGCGGGCGCGAGCCGCCAGGCCAAGCCGCCTGCCCCGAAACTCCCGCCCAAGCTGCCCGCCGGCACCGTCGACCCGGGCAAGGCCGGCAAGTACGCCACCACCACCGGCGAGTACAGCCTCGCCTCCGTCAAGCTCCCCGGCTTCCCCGCACCGGTCGAGATGCGCGGTGTCGTCGTCGCCCCGAAGAAGGCACCCGGCAAGCGTCCCGTCGCCCTCTTCCTGCACGGCCGCCACGCCACCTGCTACGTCCCCGGCAAGAAGGACGAGGTCTCCGGCGACTGGCCCTGTGCCAAGGGCTACAAGCCGATCCCGAGCCACCGGGGCTATCTGCGCGACCAGAAGCTGCTGGCCTCGCAGGGGTATGTGACCGTCTCCATCTCCGCCAACGGCATCAACGGCCAGGACTGGAACGCCGAGGACGGCGGCGCACAGGCCCGCTCCTCGCTGATCCGCAACCACCTCGGCCGCTGGGCCGACTGGGCCGCCAAGCCCTCCTCCGCGCCCGCCGCCGTACGCAAGGGCCCGAAGACCGACCTGTCCAAGGTGCTCCTCGTCGGGCACTCGCGCGGCGGCGAGGGCGTCAACCGCGCGGTGATGGACAGCCTGTACAAGCCGCCGGCCGCCCAGGACGGCTACCGGTCCAAGGCTCGCTGGAACATCCGCGGCACGGTCCACATCGGCCCCACCATCTTCGGCCAGAACCCGGTGCCGGACGTCCCCTCGCTGACCATCCTGCCCGGCTGCGACGGTGACGTCTCCGACCTCCAGGGCCAGGTGTTCACGGACGGCACCCGAGGCGTCAGCGGCGGCAAGGCCCTGCACAGCTCGGTCTACATGATCGGCGCCAACCACAACTACTTCAACACCGAGTGGACGCCCGGCCAGGCCCAGGCCCCGGCCGACGACGACTTCTGGCACGACCCCGAGGCGCGCGACCCGCTCTGCTCGCCCGGCGCCGCCGGCCGGCTCTCCGCGAACCAGCAGCACAAGGCGGGTGCGACCTACATCGCCGCCGCCGCACGGCTGTTCGTCGGCGGCGACGACCGCGTACGCCAGCTCGTCGACGGCACCGGCCGCCGCGCCCCCTCCGCCGACCCCGCCCGGGTGCTCACCCACGCGGTCGGCGGCAACCGCGGCGCGGCCTTCCTCCCCGACAACCCCCAGGGCTCACCGAAGGTCAGCGGCGCCAGGCTGTGCGACGCCATCGCCCCGGGCCGGTCGGCCTGCATGGGTGAGAAGGACCCCGGTTCCTCGCCGCACTTCGCCTCCTGGCGCGCCGAGCACGAGGCCGGCCGCCGCGCGGTCGCCCTGGACTGGAAGAAGCCGGGCACCATCGCCCGCGTCACCCCGAAGAAGCCGGTCTCGGTCAAGGGCGCCCAGAGCCTCGCGCTCCGTGTCGCCGTCCCGGCGAACACCCGCGGCACCCGCTTCGACGTCCATGTCAAGGACGCCACGGGCAAGCGGGCCAAGCTGGGCAGCGTGAAGATCGACGGCCTCCCCGGCACCGACCGCACCGCCTCGTACTGGGCGCAGGAGGTCCGCGTCCCGCTGACCGCCGCGACCCGCGCCAAGCTGAACCTCGCCAAGATCGCCTCCCTGGAGCTGACCCCGAAGTCCTCCTCCGGCAAGGCGTGGCTGATGGACGCCTGGTCGTGGAAGCCGGGCACCCCCGCGGTGAGGGCCGCCGCGCTCGCCCGCGTCGACATCGGCAGCCTCACGGTCAAGGAGGGCGACTCCGGCTTCCGTACGTACCAGGTGCCCGTCCGCACCACCGGCAGGAACGCGGGCGCGGTCCGGCTGTACGTCGACGACCCGAAGACCGGCAGGTCGACCGGCCGGCTGGTCGAGGTCGGCCCCGGCACCGCCGGGATCAAGGTCACGGTGAAGGTCGAGGGCAACAAGCGCTACGGCTGGGACAAGACCCACGGGGTCGCGGTCAAGGCGGTCCGCGGCACGGTCGTCGGCGCGGACGCCGGTGGCGTCATCGCCGAGAACGACGACCCGATGCCGAAGGTGAGCATCGAGCCGGTGGCCGACGACGTCACCGAGGGGGAGCCGCTGACCTGGCGGATCTCGCTCTCGGAGGAGGCGGACGTCGAGATCTGGACCGTGGCCCAGCTCGTCCCCGTCCCCGACGGCCGCCCGGAGCTCTCCACGGCCGACGTCGACCAGGAATGGCTCTCCCAGCACGTGGAGAAGATCCCGAACCCGGCTGTCCCGCTCTCGCAGGTCGACTACAACACGCTGTGGACGGAGGTCGAGGCGGGCCGGAAGTACACCGACCTGACCGTCCCGACCATCCGTGACCAGGTGAAGGAGCCGGCCGAGTACGTCCGCTTCGAGGTCACGGACAGCGACGACGCGCCGCTGGGCCCGCCCTTCGAGGGCACGGTCCGCGACACGCCGTAACCCCCGTCCGCTGTACCGCGTCCGGCCCCTCCGCGACCCTGCGGAGGGGCCGGACCGCTTGCCGGGACGCGGGGCTGCCCGGGCTGCCGGAGGACGACCGCGCCTCCGCCGCCCGGCCGACCCCTCCGCGTCCCCCTCGTACCGGAGGCTCATGAGGTCCGCCGCACGGGCTGATGAACGTCGCCGGCACGGCGGCCAGGATGAGCCGCATGACCTTGGAAGCAGTCCCCAGCGCCTCCGTACCGCCCCCGCCCCGCTGGGCGGTCGTGGCCGCGCACCTCACCGCGCTGGTGGTCCTGCCGAGCGGGCTGTGGCGTATCGCCTTGGTCCTCGGTCACCCCGCCGGCTACACGGAGGCGGGCTTCGAGCCCTTCACGGCGGTCGACGACAAGGTCTGGATGCTGGCCCTCAGTGTGGTCAGCGAGTTGGTCGCCCTCCTGACCCTCGGGCTGGTCCGCCCGTGGGGCGAGGTCGTACCGCGCTGGATCCCGCTGATCGGCGGGCGGAGGGTCCGCCCCCTGGCCGCCGTCGTCCCCGCCGCCCTCGGCGCGGCGGGTCTGACCCTGATCTGGGCAACCGTCCCCCTCTGGTGGGCCTACCCGCACGAAGACCTGACGGCCACCGGGAACCTGGTCGTCGGCATCCTCTATCAGCCGCTGTTCCTCTGGGGCCCGCTGACCGCGGCCGTCACGGTCTCCTACTACCGCCGGCATCGCGTACGAGGGCGCGGGTAGGAGCGGGAGAGGGCACCTGGGCATGACCGAGCGGCGGCTATGTACTAGAGTTATCTCGACATCGAGATATCTGCCGAGGCGCACCGCAGCCGCCGCCCGGTAAGGCATACCTAACTAAGCCTTACCTTAGCGGATGGTCGGGGCCGTAGGCGGCACAACGCGGCGCCCGCTGCCAATGAGGCGCGGCGCGGCAGACGCGCACATCGAAGAAGGAGACTGTCGTGTCGGCGAACAGCTTCGACGCCCGCAGCACGCTGCGCGTGGGCGACGAGTCGTACGAGATCTTCAAGCTGGACAAGGTAGAGGGCTCCGCGCGCCTGCCGTACAGCCTGAAGGTCCTGCTGGAGAACCTGCTCCGTACCGAGGACGGCGCGAACATCACCGCCGACCACATCCGTGCCATCGGCGGCTGGGACTCCCAGGCGCAGCCCAGCCAGGAGATCCAGTTCACGCCGGCCCGCGTGATCATGCAGGACTTCACCGGCGTGCCCTGTGTCGTGGACCTCGCCACCATGCGTGAGGCCGTCAAGGAACTCGGCGGCGACCCGGCGAAGATCAACCCGCTGGCCCCGGCCGAGCTGGTCATCGACCACTCCGTCATCGCCGACAAGTTCGGCACCAACGACGCGTTCGCCCAGAACGTCGAGCTGGAGTACGGCCGCAACAAGGAGCGCTACCAGTTCCTGCGCTGGGGCCAGACCGCCTTCGACGAGTTCAAGGTCGTCCCCCCGGGCACCGGCATCGTCCACCAGGTGAACATCGAGCACCTGGCGCGCACCGTCATGGTCCGGGGCGGTCAGGCGTACCCCGACACCCTCGTCGGCACCGACTCGCACACCACCATGGTCAACGGCCTCGGCGTGCTCGGCTGGGGCGTCGGCGGCATCGAGGCCGAGGCCGCGATGCTCGGCCAGCCGGTCTCCATGCTCATCCCGCGCGTCGTCGGCTTCAAGCTGACCGGGGAGCTGACCCCCGGCACCACCGCCACCGACCTGGTGCTGACGATCACCGAGATGCTGCGCAAGCACGGCGTCGTCGGCAAGTTCGTCGAGTTCTACGGGGAGGGCGTCGCCGCCACCTCGCTGGCCAACCGCGCCACCATCGGCAACATGTCGCCGGAGTTCGGCTCCACCGCGGCGATCTTCCCGATCGACGACGAGACGCTGAACTACCTGCGCCTGACCGGCCGCGACGCCCAGCAGGTCGCCCTCGTCGAGGCGTACGCCAAGGAGCAGGGCCTCTGGCTGGACCCGGCCGCCGAGCCGGACTTCTCCGAGAAGCTGGAGCTCGACCTCTCCACGGTCGTCCCCTCCATCGCCGGCCCGAAGCGCCCGCAGGACCGCATCGTCCTGGCCAACGCCGCGCAGCAGTTCGCCTCGGATGTGCGCAACTACGTCTCCGACACCGGTGTCGACGAGGCGGGCAAGGAGTCCTTCCCGGCCTCCGATGCCCCGGCCGTCTCCAACGGCATCCCGTCGAACCCGACCACCGTCACGGCCCCCGACGGCTCGACGTACGAGATCGACCACGGCGCCGTCACCGTCGCCGCGATCACCTCCTGCACCAACACCTCGAACCCGTACGTCATGGTCGCCGCCGCGCTCGTGGCGAAGAAGGCGGTCGAGAAGGGCCTGACCCGCAAGCCGTGGGTCAAGACCACCCTCGCCCCGGGCTCGAAGGTCGTCACCGACTACTTCGACAAGGCGGGCCTGACCCCGTACCTCGACAAGGTCGGCTTCAACCTCGTCGGCTACGGCTGCACCACCTGCATCGGCAACTCCGGCCCGCTGCCGGACGAGGTCTCCAAGGCGGTCAACGAGAACGACCTCGCGGTCACCTCGGTGCTCTCCGGCAACCGTAACTTCGAGGGCCGGATCAACCCCGACGTCAAGATGAACTACCTGGCGTCGCCGCCGCTGGTCGTCGCGTACGCGATCGCCGGCTCGATGAAGGTCGACATCACCAAGGACGCCCTCGGCGTCGACCAGGACGGCAAGCCGGTCCACCTGACCGACATCTGGCCCACCGAGGCCGAGGTCAACGACGTCGTGGCGAACGCCATCGGCGAGGACATGTTCAACAAGTCCTACCAGGACGTCTTCGCGGGCGACGCCCAGTGGCAGGCGCTGCCGATCCCGACCGGCAACACCTTCGAGTGGGACTCCGAGTCCACCTACGTGCGCAAGCCCCCGTACTTCGAGGGCATGACGATGGAGACGACCCCGGTCGAGGACATCACCGGCGCCCGCGTCCTCGCCAAGCTCGGCGACTCGGTCACCACCGACCACATCTCCCCGGCCGGTGCCATCAAGGCCGACACCCCGGCCGGCAAGTACCTTAACGAGCACGGCATCGAGCGCCGTGACTTCAACTCCTACGGCTCGCGCCGTGGCAACCACGAGGTCATGATCCGCGGCACGTTCGCCAACATCCGCCTGCGCAACCAGATCGCGCCGGGCACCGAGGGCGGCTACACCCGCGACTTCACCCAGGCCGACGGCCCGGTGTCGTTCATCTACGACGCCTCGCAGAACTACCAGGCCGCCGGCACCCCGCTCGCGATCCTCGCGGGCAAGGAGTACGGCTCCGGCTCGTCCCGCGACTGGGCCGCCAAGGGCACCGCGCTCCTGGGCGTCAAGGCCGTCATCGCCGAGTCCTACGAGCGCATCCACCGCTCGAACCTCATCGGCATGGGCGTCCTCCCGCTCCAGTACCCGGAGGGCCAGAACGCCGAGACCCTCGGTCTCACCGGCGAGGAGGCCTTCTCCTTCACCGGCGTCACCGAGCTGAACAACGGCACCACCCCGCGCACGGTCAAGGTCACCACCGACACCGGTGTGGAGTTCGACGCGGTCGTCCGCATCGACACCCCCGGCGAGGCGGACTACTACCGCAACGGCGGCATCCTGCAGTACGTGCTCCGCAGCCTGATCCGCAAGTAGGCGCACCGGCGGCCGAGTGAGAAGGCCGGCCGAGACACCACAGCGCCCCTCGTCCACGGACGAGGGGCGCTGTGGTTCGGGGGTGGCCGACCGTCAGGTGCGGTAGGCGTAGTACGCGGCGTTCGGGTAGGACGAGATGATGCTCGTCACCGAACGGCGCAGGGTGTTGGTGGAGTGGTACGTCAGGTACGGCACGCCGTTGCGGCGCGACGTGACGATCATGGTGTGGTCCTTGGACCCGTCCTTGTCGAAGTCGACCTGGAGGACGTCTCCGACGTCCATCTGGTAGACGTTGGCAAGGCTGGTGGTGCGCTTGGAGTTCTGCGCGAACCAGGACCACTCGTTGACGCCGACGAAGGAGTGCGACTGGATGTCGGCGGTGCCGAACCAGCGCGTGTAGTCGTAGACGTAACCGGGCACGTGCTTCCAGCCGCCGGCCTTGAGCGATTGGCTGACGAAGTTGGTGCAGTCGCCGCCCGCGCCGGCCCCGTTGAAGTTGGGGTAGGCCGGGTTGTAGTTCGTCCAGTACTTCTCCGCGTACGCGGCCATCGCCTGGTAGTCGTACTCGCCGCCGGTGAGCTTCTTGGGGACGGCCGTCGGGCGCTTCGTGATGGCGGCGCGGGGCGCGGCCGGAGTGGTGGTGGTGGTCTTGGCCGCCACGGTCGTGGTCTTCGGCTGGGCGAGCTGGTTGACCGCGAGGTAGCCGTCGCCGGTCTCGCGGATCTTCGTGACCTTCCAGGTGCCCTGCTTGTCCGCCTTGAAGGTCAGTTCGTGGTGGGCCTGGAAACCGGTGGTGCCCGGCTCGCCGCCGGTGACCTTCGCGTAGGTCAGGGTGGTGTTCTCGGTGACCACGACGACGGCGGTGCGGCCCTTGACCTCGGTGCGGTCCAGGGTGACCGTGGTGCTGCCGGCGCTGTACTTCTCGCCGTTGCTCGCCAGCCGGTTCCTGCGGTCGTCGAGCTGCTTCCGGGCGGCGTCCTCGGTGCGGCCGATGCCGGAGGAGAGCTCCACCTTGCCCGAAAAGCGTCCGGCGAGGGCCTTCTTGCCGCCGTGGCGCGGCTGGTCGACCAGCGCGTTGGTGCGGTCGGTGAAGACCGCGTCGGCCAGACTCTGGAAGGCGGCCTTGGTCTTGGCGTCGACCTGGGGCTCGGCCGCCGTGGAGGCGCCCGCGTTCCAGTTGGGCAGCAGTGCGACGCCCGCGACGGCCGATGTGGCGGCCGCCGTGAGTATCGTCGCCCGGCGTCGCGTGTGCTTCAGTTTTCTTGACTTCACTGGCGTTCTTCCCTCTTTTCCCGGCATGGGACCGCCGAGCTAAGCGGCATCTTCGCATGCCTTGTGCGGCTGGTGTGAAGGAGGTGGGCGACTGTTGCAAGGAGGATTTCGGACTGTCACCGCCCGTGAGGTTGACGGCCGTTGGCCGGTCACTTCACGACGGTGGACCAGTCCGGGGACTGGGCGGGGTCCAGGCTGCGCAGCCGCTCCAGGGTGGCGGGCTTCTGGACGTCCATCCAGTCGGCGAGCTCCTTGAAGGAGACGCACTTGACGTCTTTCTTGGTGCACACGGTCTCTATCATCCGGTCGACGGCCTTCATGTATATGCCGCCGTTCCACTCCTCGAAGTGGTTGCCGATGAACAGCGGGGCGCGGCTGCCGTAGTAGACGCGATTGAACCCGGCTATGTAGGTGTCCAGGGTCTCCTGCTGCCACTTCGGGTGCATGGCCGGGTCGCCGTCGGTCTTGCCGTCGGACTGGTTGTAGAGGAAGTTGAAGTCCATGGACAGGCCCTGGTACTTGCCGCCCTCGTACGGGAGCATCTGGAGCGGGAAGTCCCATATGCCGTTCTTCTTCTGCGGCCATATCTGGAAGTCACCGGCGGAGCTGGCGTCGTAGCGCCAGTTGTAGCTCTTGGCGGCCTTGAGGAGGTTGGCCTGGCCTTCGAGGCAAGGAGCCCGGCCGCCGGTGACCTCGCGGCGTATGTCGAACGGCAGCGGGTCGAGGTCGGTCCTGCCGGTGTTCGTCTTCCACTTCTCGACGAAGTCGTAGAACTGGTCGATCTCGCTCTTCCACTCCGGCACGCTCCAGTCGCCGCCGCCCTTCGGGCCGCAGAAGTGCCCGTTGAAGTGGGTGCCGATCTCGTTGCCGTCCTTCCAGGCCCCGGCGAGCTGCTCCAGGGTGGTGTAGACGTGCTCGTCGGTGGGGAAGCTGATGGCCGCGCTGCCCCGGGAGTGCTGCGGCGGGTCGTACAGATCCTTCTTGCCCTTGGGCAGCAGGTAGATGCCGGTGAGGAAGAAGGTCATGTGGGCGTCGTGCCGGTTGGCCATCTCCCGGTAGTGCGCGAACAGCCCGTCATCGCCCTGGAGGGCGCCGTCCCAGGAGAAGACCACGAACTGCGGCGGCTTCTCGCCGGGCTTGAGGGGCCGGGGCTTGAGCTGTCCCTTCTGCGGGCCGGTGTAGGAGGTCGAGCCGTCGCCGATCACCTCGACCTTGCCGTCCCAGGCCGGTTCCCGCGAGGCCCCGGACAGCGGCTGGCGCTCCGAGCGGTTCGTCGCGGACGCGGTCGGGGTGGTGTCGTCGGTGCCGGACAGGACCAGGTAACCGCCGAGGGTGGAGGCGACGACGAGGACCGCCGCCACGGCGAGCGTTCGGGGGTGGGCGGGGAGACGGCGGGGTGCGGGGTCCTTGCGACGTCGGCCCGACGGCTTGTTCATCTGCGGCTCAATCTCTCGGGGGCGTGGACGGTGCCGGTCGGCGCCGGTGGTCAGCCGAGCGGTCTCAGGGCTTCCGACCAGATGCCGTAGGGGACGCTGTCGGCGATCGTGCCGCCCAGTCCCTCCAGCGGTAGGGGTTCGAGGCTCTTGGCCAGGTCGATGCGGTAGACGACGACCGCGGTGGAGACCTTCTTCTCGGTGCCGACGTACCAGGCGGCGGTGTCGCCCTCGGTGGTGCCCCGCTTTCCGGCGACCTCGCCGCCGGCCTTCGCGGCGGTCTCCGGATAGGCGGTACGGAAGGCGTCCGTCAGGGCGGACTGCACCTCGGCGGCGGTGCCGGCGTCCATGGCCCGGCGCGGGTCCGGGGTGTCCGTGGCGACCTTGTGGCCGTTGCGGGTGACCTTGAGGATCGTGTACGGCTCGGTGTGCCGGCCCTCGGCGGCGAAGGTGGTGTAGCCGCTGGCCATCCGGATGGCGCTGGGTGTGGAGCTGCCGGCGGCCAGTGCGGGGACCTGGGCGCCGAGGCTGGAGCGCAGCAGTCCGGCGGACTGGGCGGTGGCGCGGACCTTGTCCAGTCCGGTGTCCAGGCCGAGCTGCATGAAGGTGGTGTTGACGGAGTTGGCGAGGGCCCGGTGCAGGGATATCTGCCCGTAGGACCGCCCGCCGTCGTTCTTCGCGGCGACCTTGCGGCCGCCGCGGTCCCAGTAGGGCCCTTCCGGCGTGGTGACGGGCACCTTGTCGTCGCCTACGTACACCGTCTCGCCCGTCACCGGCTCGGGGGCGCCGTCCCGGCTCTTGCGTACGCCGTGTTCCAGGGCGGCGGCGTAGACGAACGGCTGGAACGCCGAGCCGGCGGGCACAGTGGTCGCGTTGGACTCGTTGTAGCCCTGCTTACGGTGGTCGGGCCCGCCGTGGATGGCCAGGATCCGTCCGTCCACGGCGACGGAGGCGGCGCCGTAGTGGACGTGCTTCGCCGCCTTCGGGTTGTCCTTGCGGGCCTTGTCGCGGGCCGCGCCGACGGCCTTCGTGAGCTGGTCCACGCGCTTCTTGTCGAACGTCGTGTAGATCTGGTAGCCGCCGCGGTCGAATTCCTTGTCGGAGATGTCCGCCGCCTTCTTGGCGTGCTGGGTGGCGAGTTCCACCAGGTAGTCGCTCTGCTCACCGGTGTTGTAGAGCGGGTTGCTCTCCAGCGTCTCCGGGAAGGTCCGGTAGCCGGCGCGCTCCTGCGGCGACAACTTGCCGATCTTCACCATCCGGTCGAGCGTCCACCGCCACCGCTCCTGCGCGCGCGTGCGGTTGGCCGCGCCGAGCGTCGGATCGTACAGTCCGGCGCCCTTGAGGAGGGTGGCGAGGAAGGCGCCCTCGCTGGCGTTGAGCTCGCTCACGTCCTTGCCGTAGTACGCCTGGGCGGCGCGCTGGATGCCGTAGGTGCCGCGGCCGAACCAGCTGGTGTTGAGGTACCCCTCCAGGATCTCGTCCTTGCTCATCTTGTTGTCGAGCTTGAGCGCCATCATGGCCTCGGTGAACTTGCGGCTGTAGGTCTGCTCCTGGCTGAGGTAGACGTTCTTGACGTACTGCTGGGTGATGGTCGAGCCGCCCTGGGTGCTGCCCTGTCCGAAGGTGCGCAGGATGGCGCGGGTGAGACCCTTGGCCGAGATGCCGGGGTCGCTGTAGAAGCTCTCGTTCTCGGCGGCGAGCACCGCCCAGCGCACATCCTCGGGAACGTCGCCCAGCTCCATCTCCTGCCGCTGCACCCAGCCGGCGCGGGCCATGGGGGTTCCGTCGGCCCAGAAGTAGACGGTGTCCTGCTGGGTGGCGTAGGAGTTGAGGTTTTCCGGGATGTCGGTGGCGGCGTAGGCGACGGTCAGGGTCAGGACACTGAGCCCGAACGAGGCGAGGGCCGCGCCTCCGGCCTGCCGCCAGGTGGGCACCCAGCGCTTCCAGCCGGTCCGGCCGGGCCGGGGGTAGTGCGGCCGCACGCGGCGAAGCCAGGGGCCGAGCACGGCGACGACGGCGGCGGTGGCGGCGGTGACCGCGGCGGTGAGGCGGGCGGCGGGCGCCGACTCGGGCGCCTTACGGCGGCGCCGGGTACCCGGCCGGCCGGGCAGGGCGGCTTTGGTGTCCGCGCGGCGGGAGGCGCGGGATCCGGAGGCGGTCGTCGGGGAGTCGCCGGTCGGTGCGGCCCGTCCGGCTTCATCCGGTTCGGAGGGTATGCCGGCGATGTCGTCGGATATCTCGCGCCGCCCTCCGCCGGGTATCGACGGCTCTCCGGAGGGGGCGGTGGGTATGCCGCCTTCGGGTACGCGGAGCTGCATCGTCTCGTCGGGTACGAGCCGCTGCCCGAGGGAACGCCTGCTTGCCGAGGGACGGGACTCCGAGGGGTCTCCCTCACCTCCCTGAGCGTGCGCTCCCTGCCCTGCCTGGGTCACGATCGGCCTCTCTCCGTACTCCCTGCGCGCGCTTAGGCAGGCAGGTATTACAGACGTACGAGGGCTTGATCCGGTTGCCGTACGGCGGTCGCAAACCCTGACTTCCCCCCGACCTCACGGGATCGCGGCTCTCAAATTACCAGCGTGCTTCGCGCGATCTCCACATGATGCTCGGGCGAATCCGGTCACATCATGGCTGAGCGGCGCCTGTCGGGCCCGCGCGGCGCTCTCCTCCGGTGGGGCGAGCGGTCCTGCCGCCCCCCTGGCCGGGCCGGATCGTCCACAGCAGGCCGGCTTCATGAGGAAGCCGGCCTGCCGTGATCGGATGTGAGTTAAGCGCGCCGTCTCTTTCGGGCTCTACGCAGGATGTCTCCCACGTACGTCGCACTTCCCACCCCGAAGATGACCGCGAGGACGGCTTCTCCCCGTACGGCCAACCACAGGGTGAGGGCGGCCAGGAGGATCGCCATCACGGCTTCCCCTAGGGGCTGGACCCTGCCGTTCTTGAGGTCCACCATCTTTCCCCTCCCGATGAATTCTCTCAGCACTTGACCGTGTAGACGTTCCACGTGGCAAGCACGGTCGCTTTCACCGCGCCGGCGTATATCTTGGTGCATCTACCACGGGCGACGGCGATGGCCGAAACACTGGCGATATACCAGGCCACTGCTCGCAGGGCGTATATGACGTGCTTGAAGCTCTTCGGGAGATTGTCCTTGATGACGCTCAGATAGGTTCCGACAACCCCTCCGCCCAGCGCCATGGCCTTCGTTTCCTTCCTATTGAATTTCACGGTCACGTAGTAGACCGGCGAGTACCACGGACTCCACCGCGAGATCTTGTAGGCACCGGTCAGGTCGGTGCAGCCGATGGGATCCGCTGCGCAGTACTCGTAGGCGGTGGCGTTACCGTTCGGTACGGGGTCCACCGACAGGAATCGCCCGATGGCGGGATCGTAGAGGCGCACGCCCATGAGCGTCGCACCGCTGGGAGTTTCGCTGGAGCGCTGCTTGCCACCGAGCCAGCCGTAGCGGGTGGGGTCGGTGCCGGGCAGCAGGTTGCCGTACTCGTCGTAGGCATTGACCACCGGGGTGGAGCCGGAGACCAGCGGGATCTGCGTGGCGACGTCTCCGTGAAGGTTGGTCAGCTGCAGGACGACGTCCCCGGTCGCGCCGGTGGTGGCGATCAGATCGCCGGTCAGGTCCTTCACGCTGCGGCTGACGCCGCCGTTGTCTCCTGCGGTCCAGTCCGGGCTGTCGCTGCCGTTGCCGTAGTGGTTGGTCAGGGTGGCGGAGTTGCTCCAGGTGCCGCTGTCCGCCTGTTCCTCCGTGGTCCAGGAAGCGAGGCGCCCAGCAGGGTCCAGGTTCCAGGTCGTGCGCTTGGAGTTCGCCGTGCTCTGGCGAACCATGTCGTTGGCGTAGTAGGCGTACTGGGCCCCGCCGGCCTGGGAGGTGGTACGGCCGAGGGCGTCGTAGGCGATGCCCGTGCCGATCAGCCGGTCCGCACTGTCGTATCCGTGGTTGACGGTCTTCGTGTCCGCTGTGCCTCCGTCGACGTCATCGACCGTGGTGGTCAGAGCGGTGCGGTTGGTGTTGTCGTCGAAGGTGTACGCCCGGTGGGTGGTGACGCCCGCCCGCGAGTCGTCCACGCGAGTGAGGCGGCCGGCCGCGTCGTAGGTGTGCTCCTGATAGGCGCCACCGCCGGTGTAGGTGGTGCGGTTGGCGATTTGGCCGTGGATGCTCCGGCTGGTGGTTTCGCCCTGGACGGTCCAGCCGGACTCCCAGTGCCAGTAGCGGGAGGTTTCGGCGCCGGTGGGGTCGATGTTGAACTCGACGTCCATGTTCCACGGCAGCTTCTGCTTGTAGAGGCGGCCGTCGGAGTCGTAGAAACCCGTGACGTCGCCGATGGTCCCCATCACGGAATCGTGGATGCGCGTGGGCATACCGCCGAGGTCGTCGTAGTCGTAGGAGACCGTCGACGGCGCCGAGTCGTGCACCCGGATCTTGCGGTCGCGGTTGTCGTACTCGGTTCGGGTGGTGTTGCCCGATCCGTCGCCGTAGCTGATCTCCCGGCCGAGCAGGTCGATCGTGTGCCGGATGGTGCTGGTGCCGTCGGAGGCCGTGGCCACGGCACCGCTGGCGGGGTCGTACGTGGTGGTCTGGGGCGCCACCGCCGTGCCCACGCCGCCGGTGATCTGGGTCTGCGTCGCACGCCCTGCGGCATCGGAGGCGTGGACGGTCGTGCGGGTCACACCGTTGGCGGTCTCGGTGATTTTGGCGGGGTTGCCCCACCGGTCGTACTCGATGGTGCTGGTCGGCAGTTCATTCGGGTTCGAACCGCCGCCGGTGATCTGGCCGGCCGGACCCGTCGAGCAGACCAGGTCCGCCCATTCCGGGCGCCCCTCGCACGTACCGGTTCCGGTGCCGGACCAGTAGCGCGTAACGGTCGCGCCGGCGTCCGCGCCGTTGGACTTCGGTGCCGTCGTCCTGACCGTGCGGCCCTGGGCGTCGTAGCTCGTGGCCGACTTGAGCTTCAGACCGCTGGGGTCCACCACGACGGCGGTCTGCAGTCCCTTCGCCCAGTCGTGGACGATGGCTGTGCTGCGGGTGTCTCCGTCGGTCGGGTAACCGTCGATCGCCGCTCCGACCGTCGTGCTGGTGATCTGGTCGGACACGGTGGCAGTGCCATCGGTGGGACGGCCTTCGTCGTACTTGTTGTTGGTGTGAGCCCGGGCCGCCACCTGGACTCCGGCGGGAAGGGCGGGGCTGTCCACGTCACCGTTGAGGGCCTTGGCCAGAGTGACCAGGTGCAGGGGCCCGTACTCCTCCAGCTTGCGCATTCCGTCGGCGGAGTACACCGAGACGGTACCGAGCTGGCGGGCGCGTTCCGCCGGGGAGTCGGCGAGGATGCCGAGTTCGCTCTGCTCGTTGACCTGGTAGTCCTCGCTGCCGGTGGCCAGCTCGAGGTTGGTGGCGGGCAGTTCGAAGACGGTGTTGCCGAACCGGTCGTACTGCGTCACGGTCAGGTGCCTGCCGGGCAGTCCGGTGTTGACCGCTCGCCCGGAGGCGTTGGTGTAGGTGATGGTGGCCTTGCCGTAGTTGGTGGCCGCCAGATCACTTCCGAGGTGTGAGGCGGGAACCTGGTCGACCGGGAAGACCGCGGTGGCGTCCGTCGGCGCGTCCGTCTGGCCCCACTTGGCAGCCTGGTTGGGCGAAACCGCGTTCGGTGCCTTGTCACCCGAGAGCGGGACTTCGTAGACGAGGGAGGTGATCGCCTTGCCGCCGTCCTGCTCGTCCTTGGTGCCGGCCTTCAGCGTGGGACGGGAGAGAGCCAGCAGCATGCCGTCGCCGGCCACCGCGTTGGAACCGGCCTTGCCGTACGTGAACGTCCACGGCAGTTCGCCGGGAGGGGTCTGGGTCAGCACGCGGCCGGCGCTGTCGTACGTGTACGCGGTCTTGAGCGCGGGGGAGATGCGCGGGTCCCACTGCTCGCGCAGTCGGCCCTGGCTGTCGTACGCGTACTGGGAGACAGCCGTTGCGGTGGAGGTGGACGCCCCCGGGAGGGTGGTCCAGAGACGAAGCCCTGAGACCTGCCCGGCGACCGTGCCCAGCGAAGTGGCGCTCGCCGTGGTGGCGGTGGCGTACTGGTACTCCAGGATCCGGCAGCCCTTGGTCGACGGTGTGGCCGCACACGTGGGTGCCGACACGGCCGAGGACGGAGCGATCACATACTTGGGGCGGGCCAGGGTCTTGCCGCCCACGGTGACCTTCTCCGAGATCACGGTCGTGGTCGAGTTCTCCGTGGGAAGGAAGGTCCGGGACAACTGCCAGGCGGTTGCGGCCGGATCGACCTTGGTGAACACCGAAGTGGACCCCTCGGTGTCCTTCAGGGTGAAGGAGCCCGCCGGCGTACCGGTCAGCGTCAGGCCGTTCGCACGTGTCTCCGGCTTCCATCCGCCACCGGTGGTCGCGGTGAACCCGATCTCCGTGCCTGCCACGTCCACCACGGCCAGCGAGGTCGCCGAGGTGGCGCGCACGTACGCCCAGTCGCTGTCGGAGAGCTTGGCCAGGGTTCCCGCGGTCCACTGCGGACCGAAGATGGCCACCTGCCCCTCCTGCTGAGAGCCGTTGGCAGGCCGCCGGGAGGAGAAGGAACGCGTGGCGGTCAGGTCGAAGCCGGAGGCGTCGGTCGCGGAGAGACCGAAGTCTCCTGTCAGCGTGTTCACGCTGCCGGGGCCGACATCCTCGCTGGGAGCCTCGCCGGCATTGCGGTCCACCGTGATCGTGGTGGGCGGGGACGTGTCGGTGGTGGTGGCGTCGGTGAACACCGCGCGCAGGTCCACCGGACCGTCTTCGCCGAGGGTGTCGGTGATGTTCCAGATCAGCGCCTCGGCGTTCCCGCCGGTGACCGTCGCGGGCCAGGCCGGCAGCGCCGAGCCACCCGCCTTACGCCGCACATCCTGGGCGGGAACGTTCTTCCAGGTGTCCGTCTCGCCACGGCGGTACTGGTAGCTCACCCCGGTGTCGCTCGTCTTGCCCTGGCCGGTCAGCTCGGTACGGCGAGCAGGGCGGTCACCTTCCCCGGGGGTGAGCAGAGCCGCACCGGACCCTGCCGAGAAGGTGTAGCCCGTCTCCGCCGAGACATTGCCGGCCGCGTCCTTGGTCCGGGCGGTCACGGTGTGCTTACCGGCCCGGAAGACCGGCTTCGTGGTGACGGCAGCGCCCGTGGTGGGCACCGACTGCCAGGCGCCCGAATCCAGCTTCCACTGGACTTCCCTCACATCGCTGGTGGGCGGGGTGAAGCGGAAGGTTCCGGTGAAGTTGCCGTCGCCGTCGGGCGTACCGGACCATTGGCCGGCGGGGAAGTCGGTGGAGGACACCGCGGTTGCGGCAGGTGCGGTGGTATCGACCGTGAGGGTGCGGAACGGGGAGTAGGCGCTGTTCGCCGTGGCGTCGGAGGAACGCGCACGCCACTTGTAGCTGCCCACCGGCAGGGCTGCCGGCTTCCAGGACGCCTGCGCGCCTGAGGCCACGTATGCGCTGGTGCCTGTGCGCAGGGCTGAGGTGCCGTTGGAGGTCCAGACCTCGAAGTCGAACTTCACCTGCGAACCGTCGCCGTCCAGAGCCTTCGCCGACAGCGTGGGTGTGGTGACGTTCGTCGCGGCCGCGGTCGCGGGGGATATCAGGGTCGGGACATCGGGAACGGAGTTGTACGTCACCGAAAGGTACGGGGTGTTGCTGGCGGCGTTACCCGAGTTGAACCGCTTCCACCCATAGGGGTCGGACTCGTCGGAGGCACGCAGTCCCAGGTGGTTGGTGGTGTTGCCGTTGGCAGCCCAGGCCTGTGCCAGCGACGTCGCGTCGACATTGACCCAGCCGTCGTTGCACGAACTGGAGAAGCCCTTGGTCTGTGTGCTGGTGGCGTGCTTCGTGCCCCAGCTCGGCTGGGCCGTCCACCGAGTGCTCGTCGAGGCGGCACCCGTGCTGTACAGGTCCCAGCCCTTGGCCGTGCACGACCACGAGTGGTACGCGAACAGGTTGAGCTTCGCGGCGGTGACCTGCTTCCCGGTGATGTTCTTCATCGGGAAGGACAGGAGGGAACGGGCGACCTGACTCGACCCGTTGTTGCCGATCTTCAGGTCGGTGGAGGTGGACTGGTCGGTGGTGTATCCCTCCTGGACGAAGGTGTCGAAGCTGGCTCCGACGTTGATCGACGGATCGATCGTGACCGGGAACCGGGTCTTCTCGTCGGCCAGGAACCCTGCGTCCGGCGTCAGGACGAGGGTGATCCTGTCACCGTCCTGGGTGACCTTCACTCCGACCTTCGCGGTGCGGGTGTGCTCACCGGAGTTCTTGTCGACACGGGCGTCCCACATCACCGGCGACGGCAGAACCCCTGCGGCCTTGCCCTTCGAGTCGGTGAAGGTGACCGATCCGTCGTCGTGCGCCTCGGCCTTCAGGCCCTTGGCCTGCAGGCTGTAGGAAACCTGGCCGTTGGCGTCGACGGCGGAGCGGTCCTTCAGCTCCAGGAACTGCTCGTAACCGGTCCGCGTGGACTCGATGAGCATGTCCGTCGCCGGCATCACGTTCTTGTACCGGGCAACCGTGTCCTCGGCACCTTCGACGGTGGGCGTCGGCAGAGCCCCGTACCAGCCGAGTTCCATGGGCCGGCCGGAGCGGTCCTCCACCTTCACCAGCGGCACGCCCGCAGATGCGTTGGCCACCCCGGTGGCCCTCAACGCCTTCGGAGCAGCCTTCCTGCCCGCGAGAGTCAGCCCGTGCGGATGTCCTTTCGCACTGATCGAACCGTCTGCGGACACGGTCAGCGACGGGTCGACGTCGTGCCACGAGCCGTCGTCCCCCTTGAAGCGGATCGGGCCCGAGTACATCTCAGCCGTGACCGTGCCGTCGGCGTTCACGAAGGTGGACGACGTCTCCGAGCGAGCGTCAGTGACCTCGATCCTGCGGTTCTGGATCTTGGCCTTCAGCCGGGCAGCGGCCTCCGAAGCGGCAGTTGCCGGGCCCAGGTCCTCGGACTTGACCGGCGGCTTCGCCCCCTCGGTCTCCTTCGCCAGCGCGATCGCCACACCGGTGCCCTCGACGAACACACCCGCCTGCACGGCCATCAGGAGTGTCACCGCCAGGGCAACAGGCCGCAGGCGCTGCTTGGGCGGGCGGAGTGGTTGGCCGGAGTCCGCGGGTCTGAGTCGCGTTCCCTTGTTGAAGCTAGACAACATGTGAAGTCCCTTACTGGTGTAGACGGTCTGCACCAACGAGTGATCTTCACATGTTCATTACGCCATGTCATTACCTTTCCATGGGAACTGCTCAGGCTCTATTTACCGAATCTGGCCATTTAGGCTGAAAATCAACGCACGGGTTGTAGCCGATGTCTTGGGGAGGGGAGGGGAGGGGAGGGGAGGAAACTTCGCATAAGTGAGAAAAATTCCGACAGCTGACAATTTTGCCGCGACCCCCTTCCGGGCGAAAGGTGATGGGTCACAGGTTTTTATCGACCCTCGTGACCTGCTTTGTGCAGCGGCTCGACAGTGGTCTTTTCGGGGTGATGTGCCGGAAGCGCCCCTGTCGCACCGCGGGTTGCGCGAGTCGGTGCCTCTTGCGGCCCTTTCCGCGTACCGGCGGCACCGGACACGGCACCGGAGCGCTACATCGCGTCCCGTGTCACCTGCTTGACGCGGCACTTCGTGCCCGTCGGCACCTCGCCGACGCCCTGCGCCTTCACCTTCACCGACGCGCCGGGGGCCAGGTCGTCGGTGGTCGCGATGCCGTCGGTCAGCACCGCGCCCTTCGCATCCAGGAACTCGACGAACACGACGTAACCCGCCGGGCTCCGGCTCCCGTTCACGATCGTCAGCTCGGCGTGCTGCCAGCCGATCAGCGAATCCCGCGCGCACGTGGTGATGGTGACGTCCTTCTCGGCGGCCGGCCCGGACACGACAGGCTCGGGCTCCTCCTCCACCGGCTCCTCCTCCACCGGCCCCTCTTCGTACGGCCCGTCTCCGTACGGCTCCTCCTCGTACGGGTCGGAATACGGTGCGTCCGACCGCGCGGGCGGCAGCGCGATGGAGTCCGAGGCCGAGTCCAGCAGGGAGTAGACGAGCGCCACCAGCGCCCCCGCCACCACCAGCCCCCCGCCCACGGCGAGCGACACGATCAACCCCGTACGCTGCTGCCTGCCCGGCGGCGCGGCGGGAGGCGCCCACGGCGACGGGGACGGCTGCGGCTGTTCGGGCGGCGGAGGCGGCAAGTTGTCGGACATGAGGTCCCCCCACGGGAAGTCGGCCAGGTGAGGGACTTACGGTACGTGGCTCCACCCCCGCCACCACCACCCGTACCGAGAGTGAACGGACCACCATGGGCGAGCTGATCCTCATCCGGCACGGCGAGACCGAATGGTCCCGCTCCGGGCAGCACACGAGCTGGACCGACCTCCCCCTGACCGCCACCGGCGAGCGCCAGGCCCGCGCCCTCGTGCCGCTGCTCGCCGACCGGAACATCGGGCTCACCCTCGTCAGCCCCTCGATCCGGGCCCGCCGCACCGCCGAGCTGGCCGCTCTCCACGCCCCCCGGGTCACCCCCGAGCTGCGGGAATGGGACTACGGCGGCTACGAGGGCATCACCACCCAGGCGATCCGCCGCACCCGCCCCTTCTGGAACCTCTGGACCGACGGCGTCGACCCCGGCTCCGACGAACACCCCGGGGAGAGCCCCGCCGATGTCGGGCAGCGCGCCGACCAGGTGCTCGCGGGCGTCCGGTCGGCCGCCGAGGGCATCGGGAGCGCGGACATCGCGCTCGTCGCCCACTCGCACTTCCTGCGCGTGCTCACCGCCCGTTACCTCGGACTGACCCCCGCCGAGGGACGGCTCTTCCAGCTCGCCACCGGGGCCGTCTCCCGGCTCGGCACCGAACACGGCCGGCCCGTCGTCGCCGCACTCAACGTGGCCCTGCCCGAAAACCTGCAGGAGGCCTGAGACGCCAAGGGCGCCGGAGCCGCCCGGACGCCTGGGACGCCGACGGCCGGCACCCCGTACGTTCGGGGTACCGGCCGCCTGCGTGCGTCAGTCACGGATCAGGAGAGCAGCTCCACCTCCGCCAGCGTCGCCGCACCCGTCAGCACCAGCCGGTACGTGGCGTACGTGCCGGACCGGTCCACCGAGAAGGCCCGGGTCTGCTTGTCCCAGGCGAAGGACTGGCCGGAGCGGCGGTCCAGGTCCGTCCACTTCGTGCCGTCCGCCGAACCCTGGAGCGTCCACCCCTTCGGGGCCTTGTCCGCCGCCGCCGACGTCAGCGTGTACTGGACCCCCTTCGTGGCCGAGTCCACCGGCAGCTCGACCGACGTGACCTCCGCCGACGTCGCCGACGTGTTGTCGAACAGCGCGCCGTCACCCTTCAGCACATCGCCCTTGGGCGCCGGGGCCCGGTCGTCCTGCTGGATGGAGACCGGTGCCGCGTCCTTGCCCGTACCCCAGGCCGACGGCTTCGGACCCATGTCGAACTCCAGCGTGCCGCCCTTGGCCAGCACGTCGTGCGGGAGCGCGGTGGAGGTCCACTTTTTGCCGTTGACCTTCACGCCCTGCACGTAGATGTTCCGGTCGCTGTTCTTCGGGGCCTTCACGGTCAGCTTGCGGCCGTTGTCCATCCGGACGGTGACCTTCTTGAAGAGCGGTGAGCCGATCGCGTACTCCCCGCTGCCCATCACCAGCGGATAGAAGCCGAGCGCGGAGAAGAGGTACCAGGCCGACTGCTCGCCGTTGTCCTCGTCGCCGTGGATGCCCTGCCCGATCTCGCTGCCGACGTACAGGCGGCCCAGCACCTCGCGGACCTTCTCCTGCGTCTTGTACGGCTGCGAGGCCGCGTTGTACATGTACGTGGCGTGGTGGGCGACCTGGTTGCTGTGCCCGTACTGGCCCATCCGCACGTCACGCGCCTCGGTCATCTCGTGGATGACCCCGCCGTAGCTGCCGACGAACTCCGGGCCCGCCGTCTCCGGCGTCGAGAAGTACGTGTCCAGCTTCTTGCCGAGCCCCGCGCGGCCGCCGTACAGGTTGGCCAGGCCCCGGCTGTCCTGCGGGGCGGTGAAGGCGTAGCCCCAGCCGTTGGTCTCGGTGTAGTCGTAGCCCCAGACGCGGGGGTCGTAACTGTCCGAGGGGAGACGCCAGTCGCCGTTCGGCTTCCTGCCCTGGAAGAAGCCCGCCTTCTCGTCGAAGAGCTTGACGTACTTCTGCGCCCGGTTCAGGAAGTAGGCCGACTCCTCCTTGTACCGCGCCTTCTTCGTCTTCTTGTAGAGCTCCTGGCCCATCCGCGCGATGCCGTAGTCGTTGAGGTATCCCTCCAGCGACCAGGACAGGCCCTCGTGCGTCGCGGTGTTCGCGTAACCCGTGAAGACCGAGGTCTCCATGCCCTTGCGGCCGACGCCGGAGGACGGCGGGGCCACCGTGGCGTTCTTGACCGCCGCGTCGTACGCCGCCTCCGCGTCGAACTTCACGCCCTTGACGTACGCGTCGGCGAAGGCCACGTCCGAGCTGGTGCCGGTCATCAGGTCCGCGTAACCGGGGGAGGACCAGCGGGAGGTCCAGCCGCCGTCCTTGTAGTGCTGGACGAAGCCGTCCACCAGCTCGCCGGCCTTCTTCGGGGAGAAGAAGGAGTAGGCGGGCCAGGTCGTGCGGTAGGTGTCCCAGAAGCCGTTGTTGACGTACACCTTGCCGTCGACGATCTTCGCGCCGGTCTGCGTCGGGGTGTCCGTGCCGGTCGGCTTCGAGAACGGGCTCGCGTACTTGTTCTTCCCGTCGACCTTCTCGTGGCCGGAGTTCGGGTAGAGGTAGAGGCGGTAGAGGCTGGAGTAGAGCGAGGTGAGCTGGTCCTCGTTCGCGCCCTCGACCTCGATCGTGCGCAGGATGTCGTCCCAGGCCGACTGCGCCTTGCGCTGCACCTTCTCGAAGGAGGTGGACGCCGGGATCTCCATCGCCAGGTTCTTCTTCGCCTGGTCGACGCCGATCAGCGAGGTCGCCAGCCGCAGGTCGACCGTGCGGTCCTTGCCCGCGTTGAAGCGGAAGAAGCCGGTGACGTCGTCGCCGCCTCCGCCCTTCAGCTTGCCGCTGTCCGTCACCGGCGCGTCGAAGACGCCGTAGACGAACATGCGGGTGGCGCCGGTGGAGAGGCCGCTCTTGACGTCCGTGTAGCCGGAGAAGGAGCGGGTCGCCGGGTCCAGGGTCAGACCGCCGGCGTTCGACACGTTGTCGAAGACCAGGCTGGCGTCCTTGCCGGGGTAGGTGAACCGCATCCGCGCCGCGTGGTCGGTCGGCGCGATCTCGGTCCTGAGGCCGTTCTCGAACGTCACGCCGTAGTAGTGCGGCTTCGCGACCTCGTTCTCGTGCCGGAACGGCAGCGCGCGGGCGGTGCGGGCGGCGTCCGGGGTGCCGGAGGCGGCCGAGGGCATCACCTGGAAGGTCTGCCGGTCGCCCATCCAGGGGCTCGGCTCATGGCTGGCGCTGAACGCCTGGAGCGTGGGCAGGTTGTCCTCGTTGTTGCCCCGGTGGTAGTCGTACAGCCAGCTCAGCGAACCGGCGTTGGTCACCGGCGTCCAGAAGTTGAAGCCATGGGGGACGGCGGTGGCCGGAATGTTGTTGCCGCGCGAGAAGCCGCCGGAGGAGTTGGTGCCGCGGGTGGTCAGCGCGTAGTCGGAGAGGTGCGCCTTGCGCTTCGCCGGCTTCTTCGGCTCGATCACGATGTCGTCGACCCAGCCCTGGAACTTCGCCGGGCCCTTGGGGGAGTCGTACGCCACCAGGATCCGGTCCACGGTCTTGCCCGCCGCGACCGTGCCGATGCGGGAGGCGACCTTGTTCCACTGGTTGACGTAGAGGCGCTTGGCCTCCGCCTGGCCCTGCGGGGTCAGCAGCCCGCCGTGGCTGTCGGTGGCCTTCAGCCCGCTCAGGTACGTGCCGTCGGTGAAGGCCAGGTCCACCGCGATGTGCGTGGCGGGGTAGTTGAGGTCGCTCTCGCCCATCTGCGGGTAGACGAGGTAGGAGAGCTCGGTGTCCTTGGTGACGGCCGTGTTCACGTCGAAGACCTTGTTGTACGCGTACGCCCGGCCGTCCGGCTTGTGCGTACCCGCGTAACGCAGTGCCTTCTTTCCGGTGAATCCCGCGCCCGCCTTCGCGGTGGGTGAGCCGGAGGGGCCGCGGTCGGGCTGGCTGCGCATCTCGTCGGGGACGGGCGCGGAGGTGTCACCGTTCGAGAACTGAACGTCGGCGAGCTGGATGATGTCCGACGCGCCGTTGTTGGCGGTGATCTCCAGCCGGAAGTGCCGGTAGGCGGTGTCGGAGGCGAAATCGTACGACTTGGTCTGGTGCCGCTTCTCGAACGTCTCCCCCTTGCGGGTGTCGAGGTCGGTCCACTCCTTGCCGTCCGCCGAGCCCTTGAGCGTCCAGTCCTTCGGATCGCGCGGGGCGTGGTCGTTGGCGGAGGTGAGCGCGTACGTCACCACCTTGACCGGCTCGTCCAGGTCGAACTCGACCCAGCCGGTCTTCGCGAACGCCAGCCACTTGGAGCCGGGTTCGACGTCGACCAGGTTCTCCTTGACCTCGCCTCCCGCGGTGTTCTCGGCGCTGGCGCGGACGTCGGTCACCCGGTCGGTGACATTGCCCGGTATTCCGGTGGAGAATCCGCCGTCGACGCCCGACGAGCGCTCGGTGCCGTCCGGTCCTTCTTCTACCGTGTTGCGCCAGTCCGGCTGCTTCTCGTCCGCCTCGAACGAGGAGCGGAACGTCCGCTCACCCGAGGGCTTCTGCGGCGCCTGGGACGGGCCGGCGACGGCGGCCGTGGGGGCCGCGAGGGCCAGGGCGAGTGATGCCGCGAGGACGGCGGCCGTGCGGCTCCGTCTCGTACGGGCGGCGCTGCTGAGGACCCTCTCAGCGCCATGGTGGAGACCTCGTGGTGGCTGCATACCGAGCCATTCCTCCCCGGAGCGTGCTTGGACAACGTTGTCATAGCGGGATGCAAGGTCCAGTAGGGAGCCAAGTGACAGGGCGTGTCAAGGGTGTTGCCGCAGGTGCGGCGCGCGAATCGGCCGAATGGGGAGAAAGTCTCCCCTGGGTGAGGGCGCACGGTGCCGAGCAGTCCGCGAGGTCTCAACTCGGGAAAGACTGCCCTTCCAACCTGCATTCGATCTTGCCCAGTTGGCGGCAAGTGGACTATACCTGTCGCCATCCGCGCAGCCGTTTCGACGGAGGTGCGAGGGGGAAGAAGGGGTGGCCCGCGAGCGCGTCATGGACGCGCTGGCGGTACGGTTCCCCGACCACCCCCACTCCGCCGGTTCTTCATCTCCGGTACACCTGCATATCTGCACCACCCAAGCGCAACTGACCGCGGTGGCGGGGCCCTTCGCCTGAGGCGAATTTTCGACGGGTGACCGGTACACCGCCTGAGTCCTGGAGAAGGCGAGGACTTGAGCATGGGATCCACCTCCGCTCAGAACAATGAGGGCCTTGGCCGTCGCGATCTGATCAAGCGTTCTGCCGCACTCGGCCTGATCGCTGTTCCGACGATGAGCTTCCTGTCCGCCTGCGCGAGCGGCGACAGCGGCACCGACGACAAGGTCGAAAAGGGCGAGAAGACCGACAAGAACCCGCTGGCCGTCAACGGCAGCGCCCCGCTGGAGATCGTCATCTTCGACGGCGGGTTCGGCACCAAGTACGCCGAGGACGCCCGGGACGTCTACAAGAAGACCTACCCCGAGGCGCAGATCAAGTTCTCGGCGACGCAGAAGATCCAGTCGGTCCTCCAGCCGCGCTTCAACGGCGGCACCCCGCCGGACCTGATCGACAACTCCGGCGCCCAGCAGATGGACATGGGCGTCCTGGTCGGCAAGAAGCAGCTCACCGACCTGACCCCGCTGCTCGACGCCCCTTCGGTCGACGACCCCGCCAAGACGGTCCGCGACACCCTGCGGCCGGGCATCGTCGAGATGGGCCAGTTCGACGGCGACCCGGTCTGGATCATGTACTACGCGTACACGGTCTACGGCGTCTGGTACTCCCAGACCGCGCTGGACAAGCTCGACGCCACGTACCCGGAGACCTGGGACGACATGCTCGCGCTCTGCGCGAAGGCGAAGAAGAAGGACATCGCCGGCTGGACCTACCCCGGCAAGCACCCTTACTACATCCCGTTCTCGCTCTACCCGTTCATCGGGAAGATCGGCGGCGTCGAGGTCCTCGACGCCATCGACAACCTGGAGCCGAAGGCCTGGGAGCACCCCGCGGTCAAGGCCGCCTTCGAGGCGTACTACGAGCTCGTCGCCAAGGACTACATCCTCAAGGGCTCCCCCGGCCTGGACCACCGCGGTTCGCAGGGCGCCTGGGCCCGCGGCAAGGCGCTGTTCATCCCGAACGGCTCCTGGGTCGAGAACGAGGAAGCGGCGATCATCCCCAAGGACTTCAAGCTGTCCGTGGGCGCCCCCTCCTCCCTCGACTCCTCGGACAAGCTGCCCTTCGGCACCATCTGGGCGTCCGGCGGCGAGCCGTTCATCGTCCCGGCCAAGGCGAAGAACCCGGCGGGCGGCATGGAGCAGCTGCGCATCATGCTCAGCGAGGCCTCCTCCAAGTCCTTCACCAGCAACACCAAGTCGCTCTCCGCCTTCAACGGCGGCACCGACGGCATCGAGCTCTCCGACGGCCTGAAGTCCGGTGTCGCGGCTCTGGACAAGGCGGGCACCAATGTGGTCAACCCGCGCCTCCAGGACTGGTACGTGAAGCTCCAGAAGGAGCAGATCGGCGTCGCCGCGATCGGCGAGATGATGGCCGGCCGCGCCACCCCGGCCGAGACCATCAAGAAGATCCAGGCGTTCGCCGACGCGGCCGCCAAGGACCAGTCCATCAAGCACTTCAGGCACCAGTGATCACGCGTCACCAGCGGCGGCAGCTCGGGGAAGGTCGGAGTCGGTAACGATGCAGCACGGTAAATACCGGTTCATAATCGGGTTCCTGGTGGTCCCGATGACGTTGTACGTCGTCTTCGTCATCTGGCCGTTCATCCAGTCCATCTACTACTCGTTCACGGACTGGACGGGTCTGAGCCCCGACTTCAAGATGGTCGGGTTCGACAACTACACCAAGATGCTCGACGACGACATCTTCTGGAAATCGCTCCAGCACAGCGTGCTGCTGGCGATCCTGCTGCCGCTGGTGACGCTGGGCCTCGCGCTCTTCTTCGCCTTCATGCTCAACGTGGGCGGCCGGCGCCGCAAGGGCGCCGCCATCGCGGGCGTACGGGGCTCGGGCTTCTACAAGATCGCCTACTTCTTCCCGCAGGTGCTCTCGATCGCCATCGTGGCCATCCTGTTCCAGTTCGCCTTCGACCCGGCCCAGGGCATGATCAACGGCACGCTCAAGGCCGTGGGCTTCGACGACGTCCCCGACTGGCTCGGCGACCCGGACCTGGCCCTGTGGGTCATCATGGGGGTCCTCGTCTGGTGCACCGTCGGCTTCTTCGTGGTGCTCTTCTCCGCGGGCATGGCCTCCATCCCCAAGGACTTCTACGAGGCCGCCCTGCTGGACGGGGCGAGCCGCTTCACGACCTTCTTCCGGATCACGCTGCCCCTGCTGTGGGACACGGTCCAGTCCGGCTGGGTCTACATGGGCATCCTGGCGCTCGGCGCCGAGGGCTTCGCCATCGTCCACATCATGAGCGTCGGCCCCGGCGGGCCCGACTACTCGACCACCGTCCTGCCGCTGTACGTCTACCAGTCGGCGTTCCGTGACGGACAGGCGGGCTACGCGACCACGATCGGTGTCGCCCTGCTCATCGTGACCCTGGCGTTCGCCGCCATCGTCATGCGGGTGGGCCGGCGCGAGCGGCTGGAGTTCTGATGAAGACCACTGACACCCCCGCGTCCGGCGCCGACGTGTCCAAGGTGCCCGGCCAGCGCACCGGCACGGCCCCCACGCGCCCGTCCGCCCCCGCGAGGAAGAGCGAGGGCCAGGTCCTCAACGTCTTCTCGCACGGGATGCTGATCCTGTGGGCGATCATGGTCGTCCTGCCGCTGTTCTGGGCGGTGATGTCCTCGTTCAAGACCGACGCGGACATCTTCAACACCCCCTGGTCGCTGCCGAGCTCGCTGAGCTTCGACGCCTGGGGCCGGGCCTGGACCCAGGCCCATATGAGCGAGTACTTCCTGAACACCATCCTGGTGGTGGGCGGGTCGCTCACCGGCACCCTGGTCCTGGGGTCGATGGCCGCCTACGTGCTGGCGCGCTTCGAGTTCCCGGGCAACCGCTCCATCTACTTCCTGTTCGTCGGCGGCATGAGCTTCCCGGTCATGCTGGCGCTGGTCCCGCTGTTCTTCGTCATGGACAACATGGGGCTGCTGAACACGATCCACGGTCTGATCCTCGTGTACATCGCGTACTCGCTGCCGTTCACCGTCTTCTTCCTGACCTCGTTCTTCCGGACGCTGCCGACCTCGGTGGCGGAGGCGTCGATCATCGACGGGGCCTCGCACACCCGGACGTTCTTCCAGGTGATGCTGCCGATGGCCAAGCCCGGCCTGATCAGCGTCGGCATCTTCAACTTCCTGGGGCAGTGGAACCAGTACATGCTGCCGACGGTGCTCAACACCGACCCGGAGAAGCGGGTGCTCGCCCAGGGCCTGGTGGAGCTGGCCTCCAGCCAGGGGTACAAGGGCGACTACTCCGGCCTCTTCGCCGGCCTGGTGATCGCGATGCTCCCGGTGCTGGCGGCGTACATCATCTTCCAGCGCCAGGTCGTCTCCGGTCTGACGGCGGGTGCGCTCAAGTAGGTCACGCGTGAGCCTGAGAAGGTCACATATCCACAACGGCCCGGTGCCCCGGCGGACTCGATCCGCCGGGGCACCGGGCCGTTGTGGGTGCGCCGGTGCTCAGGTCTTGACGGAAGGTACCCCCGAACGGTCAGCTTAGAGTTCACATGTTGGAGGAAGCCGGGGTGTCGTCGCTGCTGCCCCGGCCGGGGCGGTCCTCTGGACCGCCCGCCAAGGGCAGGAGTGGATGAGTCGATGGAGACTCCCGGGTCGCAGACATCGCTGCACAGGGCCAATCTGGAGCGGGTCGTACGCGCCGTACGGATGGCGGGCTCGCTCACCCAGGCGGAGATCGCCCGGAGCACCGGGCTCTCCGCGGCCACGGTCTCCAATATCGTCCGGGAGCTGAAGGACGGCGGAACGGTCGAGGTGACGCCCACCTCGGCGGGCGGCCGCCGGGCCCGCAGCGTCTCCCTCAGCGGGGACGCGGGCATCGTCATCGGCGTCGACTTCGGCCATACGCACCTGCGGGTCGCCGTCGGCAACCTGGCCCACCAGGTGCTGGCCGAGGAGTCCGAGCCGCTGGACGTCGACGCCTCCTCCGCGGAGGGGTTCGACCGGGCCGAGGTGCTGGTCAACCGGCTGATCGCGGCGACCGGTATCGGCCCGGACAAGATCATCGGCATCGGCCTCGGCGTGCCGGGCCCCATCGACGTCGAGTCCGGAACGCTGGGCTCCACCTCGATCCTGCCGGGCTGGACGGGCATCAACCCCAGCGAGGAGCTCTCCGGCCGCCTCGGCGTCCCGGTGTACGTCGACAACGACGCCAACCTGGGAGCCCTCGGCGAGCTGGTCTGGGGCAGCGGTCGGGGCGTCAAGGACCTCGCGTACATCAAGGTCGCCAGCGGCGTCGGCGCCGGTCTGGTGATCGACGGGACCATCTACCGGGGCCCCGGCGGCACGGCCGGCGAGATCGGCCACATCACGCTCGACGAGTCGGGCCCGGTCTGCCGCTGCGGCAACCGCGGCTGCCTGGAGACCTTCACCGCCGCGCGCTACGTCCTGCCCCTGCTCCAGCCCAGCCACGGCCCCGGCCTCACCATGGAACGGGTGGTCCAACTGGCCCGTGAGGGCGATCCGGGGTGCCGCCGGGTCATCGGCGACGTCGGCCGCCACATAGGCAGCGGTGTCGCCAACCTGTGCAACCTGCTCAACCCCAGCCGGGTCGTGCTCGGCGGCTCGCTGGCGGAGGCCGGAGAGCTCGTCCTGGGGCCCATACGGGACTCCGTGTCGCGTTACGCGATCCCCAGCGCCGCCCGGCAGCTCTCGGTGCTCCCCGGGGCCCTGGGCGGCCGTGCCGAGGTGCTGGGCGCCCTGGCCCTCGTACTGAGCGAGATGGGGGATTCAACCCTTTTGGAGAGCACCCTCCCCACAGCGACTCCTGCCTTCACTTAGATAACGAATGGCACCGTTGTCATCTCGTTAAGGATTTACTCCTTGACGCTGGCGCTGCGGCCGAGTTGACTTCCAGCCACCTCGGCCGCAACGTCGCGGCCTCGTCAGGGAGGTTCGAGAATGAACACGCGTATGCGTCGTGCCGCCGTTGCCGTTGCCGCCACCACGATGGCGATCTCGCTGGCCGCTTGCGGGAGTGCCAAGGAGTCCGGCGACAAGGCCGAGCAGGGCTCGGAGAAGAAGGGCGACGACCTGAAGATAGGTCTGCTCCTCCCCGAGAACCAGACGGCCCGTTACGAGAAGTTCGACCGCCCGATCATCGAGAAGAAGATCGGCGAGCTCACCGGCGGCAAGGCGAAGGTCATCTACGCCAACGCCAAGCAGGATGCGAACACGCAGTCGCAGCAGGTCGACACCATGATCACCAACAAGGTCGACGCCCTCATCGTGGGCTCGGTCGACTCCAAGGCGATCGCCAACAGCGTCAAGAAGGCCAAGGACGCCGGCATCCCCGTCGTCGCCTTCGACCGCCTCGCCGAGGGCCCCATCGACGCCTACACCTCCTTCGACAACGAAGAGGTCGGCCGGGCCCAGGGCAAGGCCCTGCTGGAGGCCCTGGGCGACAAGGCCGACGGCGGCACGATCGTGATGATGAACGGCGCGATCACCGACCCGAACGCCGCGCTCTTCAAGAAGGGCGCCAAGTCCGTCCTCGACGGCAAGGTGAAGTACGGCAAGGAGTACGACACCAAGGAGTGGAAGCCGGAGAACGCCAACGCCAACATGGAAGCGGCGATCACCGCGCTCGGCAAGGACAAGATCGACGGCGTCTACTCCGCCAACGACGGCATGGCGGGCGGCATCATCACCGCCCTGAAGGCCGCCGGCCTGCCGAAGCTCCCCCCGGTCACCGGCCAGGACGCCGAGCTGGCGGGCGTGCAGCGCATCGTCACCGGTGAGCAGTTCATGAGCGTCTACAAGTCCTACCCGGCCGAGGGCATCGTCGCCGCGGAGATGGCCGTCGCCCTCGCCAAGGGCGAGAAGCTCGACTCCATCGCCACCTCGAAGGTCGACAGCGCCACCACGAAGGGCATCCCGACGGTCCTCGTCCCGGTCATCTCGCTGACCAAGGACAACATCAAGGACACCGTCATCAAGGACGGCATCTGGACGCTGGACGAGATCTGCTCGGGCAAGTACAAGGCCTCCTGCGACAAGATCGGCCTGAAGTAGGCCCTGGGGGCATCCGGCGGATCTTGACCGGGTCCACGACGCCTGGACCGGCCGCCCGCGCGGCCGGTCCAGCCGGCCCCCCCGCCGTACCGCCCGACGCGTCCGCGCGAAGGCGCCACGGCACCCCTGCCGCGCACGCGCCCGCCGCACAGCCGGCCCGCGCGCGCCACGAAGCCTGTCCGGTGTCCCGCCCACCAACCGTCCCGCTACCGGGCGGGGCGCCGGACGGAACGCTTCACCCCCTTTTTCTTTTCTTCTGCTCGACCGCCGCGCCTTCCCCCGGGCGCGGCATCCCCCGCCGGTCAGGCGGCGAAGGAGATGGTTCACGTGACCGCTACGCCCGTGTTGGCGTTGCGAGGGGTCTCCAAGCGATTCGGTGCCGTCCAGGTACTCACCGATGTAGAGCTTGAGGTCCACGCCGGTGAGGTGGTCGCCCTGGTGGGCGACAACGGCGCCGGTAAATCAACGCTGGTCAAGACGATCGCCGGAGTGCACCCCATCGATGAGGGAGTCATCGAGTGGGAGGGCAGGGCCGTCCAGATCGACAAACCGCACGACGCCCAGAACCTCGGCGTCGCGACCGTCTATCAGGACCTCGCGCTCTGCGACAACATCGATGTCGTCGGCAACCTCTACCTGGGCCGGGAGCTGCGCAGGTTCGGCATCCTGGACGAGGTGGAGATGGAGCGCCGCTCCCGCGAGCTGCTCTCGACGCTCTCCATCCGCATCCCGAGCGTCCGCATCCCGATCGCCTCGCTCTCCGGCGGCCAGCGCCAGACGGTGGCCATCGCCCGGTCCATGCTCGGTGAGCCCAAGCTCGTCATCCTCGACGAGCCGACCGCCGCCCTCGGCGTCGAGCAGACCGCCCAGGTCCTCGACCTCGTCGAGCGGCTGCGCGAGCGCGGCCACGCGGTCATCCTCATCAGCCACAACATGGCCGATGTGAAGGCCGTCGCCGACAAGGTCGCCGTGCTCCGGCTGGGCCGGAACAACGGGGTCTTCGATGTGAAGACCACCTCCCAGGAAGAGATCATCTCCGCCATCACGGGCGCCACGGACAACGCCGTGACCCGACGTGCGGCGCGCAACGCGGAGGTTTCCAAGTGACCACCGACAAGTCCGGGACCTCGCTGGACAAGACCCCCGCCCCGGCGGACGCGCCGCCGGTCGGCAACCCGGACGCGGCCGAGGGCGCCGCCACGGTCGTCGACCCCCGCCTCCTCATCCGTGAGCAGGGCTTCGCCGGTTACCTCACCGAGTTCAAGCGCAAGATCAGCGGTGGCGACCTGGGCTCGATCCCGGTCGTCGTCGGCCTCGCGATCATCGCCATCGTCTTCCAGAGCATGAACTCCGAGTTCCTCTCCGCGAAGAACATCAGCGACATCGCCACCACGATGGTCGCCACCGGCATGATGGCCGTCGGCATCATCTTCGTGCTGCTGCTCGGTGAGATCGACCTCTCGGTCGGCTCCGTCTCCGGTGTCTCCGGCGCCCTGGTCGCGGTGCTCAGCGTCACCCAGGGCATGAACGAGTGGCTGGCGATCCTCGTCGCCATCGTCAGCGGCGCCGTGATGGGCGCGATCCACGGCTTCTTCTTCGCCCGGATCGGCGCACCCGCCTTCGCCGTCACCCTGGCCGGCCTGCTGTTCTGGCTCGGCTTCATGCTCCAGCTCCTCGGCGACTCCGGCACCATCAACCTGGACGGCGACGGGGTGGTCGGCAAGCTGACCACGTACTACTTCTCCGACGTCGCCGCCGCCTACGGGCTCGCCGCGATCGCGGTCATCGGCTACTTCGCCGCCGCCTTCCTGGACACCCGCCGCCGCGAGGCCGCGGGCATCCCGTCCCGGCCGATCGCCGACATCGCCGTGCGCACCGGCGTCCTCGCGGTGTTCGCGTTCGCCGCCGCGTA
Organism: Streptomyces cyaneofuscatus; assembly: GCF_042718795.1. GTDB lineage: Bacteria > Actinomycetota > Actinomycetes > Streptomycetales > Streptomycetaceae > Streptomyces > Streptomyces cyaneofuscatus_A. The sequence continues at coordinate 131,645 of NZ_JBHXOX010000007.1, read as the reverse complement.
CATGTTCAACCAGTACCGCGGCCTGCCGCTGGCCCTGGTCCTCTTCCTGATCGTCCTGGTCGGCACGGACTTCCTGCTGCGCCGTACGGCCTACGGCCGGAAGATCTTCGCGCTCGGCGGCAGCGTCGAGGCCTCCCGCCGCGCCGGTATCAACGTCACCGCGATCCGGATCTCCGTCTTCTCCATCGCGGGCACCTTCGCGGCGATCGGCGGCCTCTTCTGGGCCTCCAAGATCGCGGCGGCCAACCAGGGCTCCGGCACCGGCGACCTCCTGATGAACGTCATCGCGGCGGCCGTCATCGGCGGCACCAGCCTCTTCGGCGGCCGCGGCCGCACCTGGAACGCGCTGCTCGGTGTCATGGTCATCGTCTCCATCCAGTACGGACTGTCGCTGGAGGGCATCGCCACGCCGATCCAGTACATGGTCACCGGCGCCGTGCTGCTCGCCACGGTCGTCATCGACTCCGTCACCCGTAAGACCCAGAAGACCGCAGGCCGCGCCTGACCCGCGGATCCGCGCAGGTGCCCGGTGCCCCGAAGGGGGTGGCCGGGCACCTGCGCATGTCCGGGTACGGCTACGAACAGGGCCGCCCGCTGCCCACGTCCGGTAGCGGAACATTAGACTCATCGGATCGGCACGCTCGATCAGCTCAAACGCAAGGAGGCACGGGTGGATCTGCTGACCCGCATCAAGGGACCGCGCGACCTGGACCGGCTCAGCCTCGACGAGCTCGACCAGCTCGCGGAGGAGATCCGCACCTTCCTCGTGGACGCGGTGTCCAAGACCGGCGGACACCTCGGCCCCAACCTGGGCGTGGTGGAGCTCACGATCGCCCTGCACCGGGTCTTCGAGTCGCCCCGCGACAAGGTGCTGTGGGACACCGGCCACCAGGCCTACGTCCACAAGCTGCTCACCGGCCGCCAGGACTTCTCCCGCCTCAAGATGAAGGGCGGCCTCTCCGGCTACCCCTCCCAGGCCGAGTCCGAGCACGACATCATCGAGAACAGCCACGCCTCCGGCGTCCTCGGCTGGGCCGACGGCCTGGCCAAGGCGAACGAGGTCCTGAAGAGGGACGACCACGTCGTCGCGGTCATCGGTGACGGCGCGCTCACCGGCGGTATGGCCTGGGAGGCGCTGAACAACATCGCCGCCGCCAAGGACCGCCCGCTCGTCATCGTCGTCAACGACAACGAGCGCTCGTACGCGCCGACGATCGGCGGCCTGGCCAACCACCTCGCCACGCTCCGTACCACCGACGGCTACGAGCGGTTCCTGGCCCGCGGCAAGGACATCCTGGAGCGCACGCCGGTCGTCGGCCGCCCGCTCTACGAGACGCTGCACGGCGCCAAGAAGGGCCTCAAGGACTTCATCGCCCCGCAGGGCATGTTCGAGGACCTCGGACTGAAGTACGTCGGCCCGATCGACGGCCACGACATCGAGGCCCTGGAGTCCGCGCTCCAGCGCGCCAAGCGCTTCGGTGGCCCGGTCATCGTGCACTGCCTCACCCAGAAGGGCCGCGGCTACACCCCGGCCCTGGAGGACGAGGCCGACCGCTTCCACGCCGTCGGCAAGATCCACCCGGACACCGGTCTGCCGATCTCCACCTCCGGCCTCGACTGGACCTCCGTCTTCGGCGAGGAGATGGTCAAGCTCGGCCACGAGCGCGAGGACATCGTCGCGATCACCGCGGCCATGCTCCAGCCCGTCGGCCTCGGCAAGTTCGAGGAGGCCTTCCCGGACCGGATCTACGACGTCGGCATCGCCGAGCAGCACGGCGCGGTCTCCGCGGCGGGCCTGGCCACCGGCGGCCTCCACCCGGTCTTCGCGGTCTACGCGACCTTCCTCAACCGTGCCTTCGACCAGGTCCTGATGGATGTGGCCCTGCACAAGTGCGGCGTCACCTTCGTCCTGGACCGGGCCGGCATCACCGGCACGGACGGCGCCTCGCACAACGGTATGTGGGACATGTCGATCCTCCAGTGCGTGCCCACCCTGCGCATCGCCGCCCCGCGCGACGCCGACCAGGTCCGCGCCCAGCTCCGCGAGGCCGTCGCCGTGGATGACGCGCCCACCGTGGTCCGCTTCTCCAAGGGCGCGGTCGGCCCGGCGGTCAAGGCCGTCGGCAAGGCCGGCGGCATGGACATCCTGCGCGAGCCGAAGGCCGCCCGCCCCGACGTCCTGGTCGTCTCGGTCGGCGCGCTCGCCCCGATGTGCCTGGAGATCGCCGACCTGCTGGACGCCCAGGGCATCTCCTCCACCGTCGTCGACCCGCGCTGGGTCAAACCGGTGGACGAGGCGCTCGCCCCGCTCGCCGAGCGCCACCGCGTCGTCGTCACCGTCGAGGACAACAGCCGTGCCGGAGGGGTCGGCTCCGCCGTGGCCCAGGCGCTGCGCGACGCGGGCATCGACGTACCGCTGCGCGACTTCGGCATCCCGCCGGTCTTCCTCGACCACGCCTCGCGCGGCGAGGTCATGGCCGAGATCGGACTGACCGCCCCGGACATCGCCCGCCAGGTCACCGGTCTGGTCGCCAAGCTGGACGGCCGGTTCGAGAGCCGCGCGGTGGAGCCCGCCCGCGACTGACCTGCAATTGAATTGACCGGTACTGAGCGGTACCGAACTGTTTTCGGGCCGATGGGCCGGGAAGACGACCCCTGTCCGGGTGGTTCTCCCGGCCCATTCGCATGAAACGGGCCAGATGGCGTGTTCCTGCGTATTCCGGTCCTCATCATTGCGTTCACAACGAGTGCGTGGAGGTACGCAGGTGAGCGCGCAGGTCACACCACCCCGCGGAAAAGGTATGTTCCGCACCAAATCCGTCGAGCAGTCGATCCGCGACACCGAGGAGCCGGAACACGGCCTCAAGAAGACCCTCTCCGCCCTGGACCTGACGGTCTTCGGTGTCGGCGTCATCATCGGCACCGGCATCTTCGTCCTCACCGGCCAGGTGGCCAAGGAGACGGCGGGCCCCGCCACCGCGATCGCCTTCGTCGTCGCGGGCGTCGTCTGCGGTCTCGCCGCGCTCTGCTACGCGGAGTTCGCCTCCACCGTCCCGGTGGCCGGGTCCGCGTACACCTTCTCCTACGCCTCGCTGGGCGAACTGGTGGCCTGGATCATCGGCTGGGACCTGGTGCTGGAGTTCGCGCTCGGCACCGCGGTGGTCGCCGTCGGCTGGTCCGGCTACATCCGGTCCCTGATGGACAACGCAGGCTGGGCGCTGCCCGACGTGCTCTCGGGGACGGACGTGGCGGAAGGATTCGGCTTCGACATCCTGGCCTTCGCCCTGGTGCTGGTGCTGACCGTCATCCTGGTCATCGGCATGAAGCTCTCCGCCCGGGTCACCTCGGTCGTGGTGGCCATCAAGGTCGCCGTGGTCCTCATGGTGATCATCGCCGGCCTCTTCTTCATCAAGGCCGAGAACTACAAGCCGTTCATCCCGCCGGCCGAGAGCCAGGAGACGGGCGGCGGCTGGGACGCCCCGCTGGTGCAGCTGATGTTCGGCTACGAACCCACCAACTTCGGCGTGATGGGCATCTTCACCGCCGCCTCCATCGTGTTCTTCGCCTTCATCGGCTTCGACGTGGTCGCCACCGCCGCCGAGGAGACCAAGCTTCCCCAGCGCGACATGCCGCGCGGCATCCTCGGCTCGCTCGTCATCTGCACGGTGCTCTACGTGGCGGTCTCGATCGTGGTCACCGGCATGCAGAACTACAAGGACCTGTCCGTCAGCGCCCCGCTCGCCGACGCCTTCAAGGCCACCGGGCATCCGTTCTACGCGGGCCTGATCAGCTTCGGCGCGGCGGTCGGGCTCACCACGGTCTGCATGATCCTGCTGCTCGGCCAGACCCGGGTCTTCTTCGCCATGAGCCGCGACGGCCTGCTCCCGCGCTTCTTCTCCAAGACCCACCCGCGCTTCCACACCCCGTACCGCCCCACGATCCTGCTCGGTGTGCTGATCGCGATCATCGCCGGGTTCACCAGCATCGAGGAGCTGGCGACCCTGGTGAACATCGGGACGCTCTTCGCGTTCGTCGTCGTCGCCCTCGGTGTGCTGGTCCTGCGCCGCACCCGCCCGGACCTGCCCCGCGCCTTCCGCACCCCGCTGGTCCCGCTGCTCCCGATCGTCTCCGTGGCGGCGTCGGTCTGGCTGATGCTGAACCTGCCGGTGGAGACCTGGGTGCGCTTCGGCGCCTGGATGGTGCTCGGCGTGGTCATCTACCTCGTCTACGGGCGCACCCACAGCCGGATGGCCAAGGAGGAGCGCCGGGGCGTGTCCGGCGGATCAGGGCCGGACACCCTCTAGGGCGTGTCCGGCGAGCGCTCGTCGTTCGAAGCCGGCCGTACCGAACGGGGCCCGACGCACCGGGCCCCGTACGCCTCGACCCGCTGCCGCAGCCCGCGGTCGGCGGTGACGACGACGCACTCCCGGTCCGGGCCGGCGGCGGCCGCCAGCCCGGCGATCAGGTCGTCACCGCTGCCGGGGGCCGACTCGACCCGGACCCCGGCCACGGACGCGACGCCCCGGGCGGCTCCCTCGACCACGAGCACGATCTCGACCGGGCCGGCCACCCCCGGCAGCCCGGCCGCCGCGTACGGGACCAGCGAGTCCCGCAGCCGCTCCGCCGCCCCGCGCCGGTCGCGCCACCAGCCGTCGGGCACCGACCCGACCACGTTGGCCCCGTCCACGATCACCAGTACCGCCGCGTCCTCGCTCATCTCGGCAGGGTGTCACGAGGAGCGGCGGGACAGGCCGTCAGCCGCCGGTGGCGGGGGACTTCTTCGCTTCCTCGGGGATCGCGGTGTCCTCGCGGATCGCCTTCCACAGCTGACCGGCCCGCGGTTCGGCGGCGACCACACGGTTCGGGTCGGCCTTGTCGTACGCCACCGGCAGCATGATGGTCTCCATCGAGGCCGGGTCGACGCCGTTCATCGAGCGGCCGAACTCCGCCAGCGAGGTCAGCGAGGCGAGCCCCGAGTCGGTGGTGAGCGACTTGGTGGCCGACTTGGCGATCTTGTACGAGTTCGCCGGACTGCCCAGCAGGTCCTGGGACTTGACCTCGCTGAGCAGGGCGATCAGGAACTGCTGCTGGAGTCCGATGCGGCCGAGGTCGCTGCCGTCGCCGATGCCGTGCCGGGTCCGGACGTACGCGAGGGACTCGGTGCCGTCCAGCTTCTGCGGCCCGGCGGTGAGGTTCAGCCCGCTCGCCTTGTCCTGGATGTCCTGCGGTACGTCGACGGTGACGCCGCCGATGGCGTCGACCAGGTCCTTGAACCCGGCGAAGTTGATCTCCAGGTAGTGGTCGATGCGGACGCCTGACATCTTCTCCACCGTCTTCACCACACAGGCCGGACCGACCTGGGAGTAGACGGAGTTGAACATGACGCGGTCCTTGGCGGGCACCGTCGATCCGCCGTCCTCGACGCACTCGGGCCGGGTCACCAGGGTGTCCCGCGGTATGGAGACGGCGACGGCCTTGGCGCGGCCCTCGGGTATGTGGACGACCAGCGCGGTGTCGGAGCGGGCGCCGGCCACGCTCCCGCCGCCGCCCAGCTCCTCGTTCTCCGCCCCGGCCCGCGAGTCCGAGCCCAGGACCAGCAGGTTCTGCCCGCTGGTGGGGAGCTTCTCCGGACGGTCCTCGCCGAGCGCCGTGTCGATGTCGACGCCCTTGATATTGCCGTCGAGCTGACTGTAGAGCCAGTAGGCGGTGCCCCCGCCGGCGAGCAGGAGGACGAGCAGGACACCGAGGGTGATCTTCAGGCCACGGCGGCGCTTGGGCGGCTTCGCCGCGCGTCGGGAGGCGCGGGGGCCGGGTGTCGTCTCGTCATGGCTCATCGTGCTCGAGTCCTCAAATCTCTTCGCCCAGGGCAGCAGGGGAGTGCGGGGGACTCGGGTGGGGGGTGTGACCGGTCCGTGAATGTTCGACTGACCGAGCACTATAGAACAGATGAGCGCTGGCGCGGATGGGTCGACGCGGATAGGGGACCGTGGGCGCGTCGAACTATTATTCGCTCATGACTTGGTTGATAACGGGCGGTGCAGGTTACATCGGGGCCCATGTCGTGCGCGCCATGACGGCGGCCGGTGAGCCCGTCGCCGTCTACGACGACCTCTCCACCGGAGACCGTGCGCGCGTTCCCGACGGCGTGCCCTTCGTGCACGGCTCCACCCTCGACGCCTCCTGCCTGCGGCGCGCGATGAGCGATCTGTCCGTGCGCGGAGTGGTGCACCTCGCGGCGAAGAAGCAGGTCGCGGAGTCCATGGAGCGGCCCCTGCACTACTACCGGGAGAACGTCCAGGGGCTCGGGACGCTGCTGGAGGCGGCGGCGGACAGCGGGGTGCGCGCGTTCCTGTTCTCCTCGTCGGCCGCCGTGTACGGCATGCCGGATGTGAAGCGGGTGACGGAGGAGACGCCGTGCACCCCGGTCAACCCGTACGGGGAGACCAAGCTGGCCGGTGAGTGGATGGTGCGGGCGGCGGGGCGGGCCCACGGCATGGCGACCGCCTCGATGCGCTACTTCAACGTGGCGGGCGCGGCCTCCCCCCACCTCGTCGACCCCGGGGTCTTCAACCTCGTGCCCATGGTCTTCGAGAAGCTCACCCAGGGCGCGGCGCCGGTGGTCTTCGGCGACGACTACGACACCGCGGACGGCACCTGCGAGCGTGACTTCATCCACGTCGAGGACATCGCCTCGGCTCATCTGGCGGCGGCGCGGGCGCTCCTCGGCCGCGGTCCCGGAACGGACCTGACGGTCAACATCGGCCGTGGTGAGGGCGTTTCGGTACGCGAGATGATCGACCTGATCGGCGAGGTGACCGGGTACGGCCCCGCCGCCGAGCCGGTCTCCGCCCCGCGCAGGCCGGGCGACCCGGCCCGGGTCGTCGCCTCGGCGGACCGCATCGGGCGGGAGCTGGGCTGGTCGGCCCGCCACGACGTCCGCGCGATGGTGACCTCGGCCTGGGAGGGCTGGTGCGGGCTCCACCCGGCCGCGCGCCGGACGTCCGCCGAGCCCCCCTCCGCCTGAACGCCCCCGGCCTCGGCTTCGCGAAGAACGCCCCCCGCGACCTGACCCCGCCCGGCCCCCACGACCTACCTGCCCCCTCGCCCGGCCCCACGACCGAACCGCCCCCTCGCCCGGCGAGGACCACCAGCCCCGGAGGGTGACCACCAGCATGCCAAGCGCCTCCCCGCGCCTCGCCGGACCCCGGACCGCCTCCGCCCCGACCGGCTCCGCCCGCCCCCTGGGCGGCCCGTGGCTGGTGACCGGATACGACGGCAGGCTGACGGCCTACGTCCATGCCGAGGACACGATCCTGCGGTGGACGCAGACCGCGGCGGGCGGCTCCCGGTGGCAGGGCCCGGAAACCCTCCCCGCACCGGGGATCACCCACCTCGGCGTGGTGCACGGGCAGAACCGCTACGTGCACTTCCTCGGGCTCCGGACCCGCCCGAGGGCCGACGGCTGGTCGCACGTCGACGTCATGTACGCCACCCAGTACCAGACGGGCCGGCCCATGACCCCGTGGCGCTCGCTCGGGAACCCCTTCAAAGAGATCGGGAAGGCCGCGGAGGTGGGGGCGCCGGCGGGCGCCGTCCGGACCGACGGCGCTCTCTACGTCTGTGTCCCGACGGGCCCCGGCGGTGTGGCGCTGCGCCGGGAGAACCGGAAGGGGGCCTGGGTCCCCTGGACCGTGCTCGACGCGGCCGGGGCGACGGACGGCCCGGCCCCGGCGGCGACCTCCGACAGCGTGGTCGAGCTTCTCGTGCCCACCCGGGTGTCGGCTCTGCACCTGCGCCAGGCGAAGCTCGGCGGGCCGATGGAGCGGGGGGACGAGGCGCGGGTGGTTCCGGTGCCGGGTTCGGTGACCCCGCTGGAGACCGCGGCCGGCCGGATCACGTACTACCTGACCGACGCGGCCGGCGGGGGTGTGGTCGCGCTGCGGCCCGGTTCGTGGCCCCTGCCGCTGGGCGGAGCCCCGGCGGACGGCCGTATCGCCGCTCTGCGCACCGAACTGGACGGCCTCGACTGCACGGTGCTCGCCGTCAGGGGGATCGCCGGGACCGTCACCCTCGGGGTGTGCGCGACCGAGGGCGAGCAGTCCGGTGTGTGGTGGACCGACACCGCGATGCGCTGCCAGGGGGATCCGTCGCTCGCCCGCGATGGCCAGGGGCGCGTGGTGGTCGCGGCCCTGGACGCCGAGGGCCGGCCGGCGGTCGCCCGCCAGGAGGACGGCCAGGGTCTGACCCTCAGCGACTGGAGGCGGATATGAGTACCGCCGCTCTCCCGAGGGTGACGGTCGTCGTCGCGAAGCACCGGGACGCGGTGCCGCTCGTCGCCGGGCAGCGTGCTGTCGCCATCGGTGTGATCTGCTCCGAGGAGGACGACAAGGAGGGCCGGGCGGCCCTGGGCCGGGCTCTCGCCGAAGCCGAGGGGCGCGGTTGCCGGGTGGTCCACGCTCCGCGCACGCTCGGCGGGCAGCAGGGGCGTGGCCAGGAGAGCCTGCTGAAGGAGTTCCACGAGGTCCGCCCGCAGCGGCTGCTCGTCCAGGACCCCGACCCGGTCCGGTCGGCGTACGACGAGAGCACCGGCGTCCCGGCGTACGACGTACCGCCCGGCCACGCCACCACGGCTCTCGACGCGCTCGCGGCCGCCCGTGACCACCAACTCGCCACCGGGGAGCCGGTCTTCGTCGAATGCCGCAGGGCCGGTGCGGACGAGCGGGGCGACCTCCTCGCGCCGCTGCGCCACCCGCGTACGGTGAACTGGCTGGCCGAGGGGTTCGACGGGAGGCTGACCGCCTTCCTGCCCTCCGCGGGGGGAGTGCTGCGCTGGACCCAGGCCGAGCCGGGCGGCGGCGTCTGGCAGGGACCCGAGACCCTGCCCGGCCCCCGGCTGATGCCCGCCCTCACCGTCTGCCGTGACCCGCACGGATTCGTGCACCTCTTCGCGCTCCGCAGGACGCGGCGGAAGGGCGGCGGCGAGGACGTCTCCGTCGTACGGGCCGCGCAGTACCGCACCGGCGGCCCCCTCACCCCCTGGCACTCCCTCGGCAGCCCCAACCCCGGGGACCGGTACAAGAGCCGCGAGGGCGGGTTCCCGGCGGCGGGCTTCGACGCGTCCGGCGCGCTCCTCGTCTTCGCCCGGAACTTCGGACACAGCGTCAGCTACCGGATGCAGGGGGCGGACGGGGAGTGGACGCCGTGGCAGCACCTGAGCGGTGTCCGGATCGCGGACGAGATCGTGACCGTCGTCACGGCCCGGGGAGACGTCGAGGTCTTCGCCCGCGCCCGGGACTCCGCCGCCGTGGTGCGGTGGTTCCGGCCCGGGGCCGGCGCGGCCTGGACCGAGGACCGGAGCCTCGCGCTCTCCCCGGCGCCGGGATCGCTGGCGGCCGGTCCCGAGCCCGGCACGCTCCTCTTCCGGGACCTGCGTACGAACGAGCCCTGCGTCTGGCAGCCGGACACCGCGTCCGTGCTCCCGCTCGGCGGCGCCGACGGCGTGGGGCCGGTCACCGGGGTGCCGGGCGTCGAGTCGGAGGGCTGGGCCTACTCCGCTCTCGTACGCTCCGGGCCCGACGGCACGTGTGTGGTGGGCGCCCACGCCCAGGGGCGGCCCGACGCGGGGGTCTGGTGGAACGACCTCGGCGCCCCCTCCCGCCTGATGCCCGCGATGGTCCGCGACCGCACCGGGGGAGTGACGTTGGCAACCGCCGGCGAAGGGGGCCGGCTGTCGGTGGCGCACCGTCTGTCACCGACCGGGGCCTTCCACTTCGGCGCGTGGAACACAGTGTGACGACGGCTCTACATTCTTGATCCTTCGGAAATCTTACTGATAACAAACCTGGCGGTTTTCTGTTCAGGTTTTGATAAAGTCCACGTGTCTCTCATGTGAAGAGCCCACGGGGGTTACGTGAACATGGAGGCCCCCTGTGCGAGGCCCGGGGGGTGTTCGCCGTCGTTCTCGTGACTGAGGGGTCATGGCCAAACTCTCCCTGCGTGCTGTCCAGAAGCTCACCTGCAAGAAACGTGATGCCTGGTGGACGGTGGCCCTGGTCGACCCGGTCGCGACCCGCATGCTCATCGTCATGGCGCGGTTCGACTTCATCACCCCCAACCGGGTCACCTGGGCGGCGCTCTTCATCGGCCTCGGCTCGGCCGGGTTCTTCCTCAAGGGGGACACGCAGTCCCTCGTCATCGGGGCGGCGCTGTACCACCTGAGCTTCATCCTCGACTGCATCGACGGAAAGCTCGCGCGGCTCAAGGGCAACGGCACGGTCTTCGGCGGCTGGCTCGACTACGTCTTCGACCGTATCCGGGTGCTGTTCTGCGCCCTGGCCCTGATGGGCGGCCAGTACCTCCGCACCGAGGACGAAAGGTTTCTCCTCGCCGCCCTGGCGGTGGTCTTCCTCGACATGCTCCGTTATGTCGACGCCCTTCAGATCTACAAGATGCGCATGTCGATGCGGGCGAAGATCGAAAAGGTCACCAAGGAGCAGCGGGAAGCGGAACGGGCCGCCGAGGCCTCCCGGGCCGACGAGGAGGCGCCGCAGGTCCAGTTCATGGAGGACCTCCTGCGCGACCACCCCGAGGCCGAGGCCGAGCTGCTCAAGCAGGCCGGCGCCGGCCAGGTCGTCGACCTGCACGCCCAGTTCCGCCACCGGTTCCCCTGGTACCGCAGGGTGCGCCAGGCCCTGCTGCGCAGCCGGATCAGGCCGCACCTCATCAGCGGCATCGAGTTCCAGATGTTCATCTTCATCGTGGGCCCGCTGATCGGCCAGATCCTGATGACGGTCCTGGTATCGGCCGTGCTGATGGGCCTCTTCGAGCTCATCATCATGTACAAGTTCTGGCTCTCCACCCGTGACTTCACCCAGGTCATGGCCGAGCTGAACGCGAACGCCCCCAGCACGTCCGGGACCATATCCCCCCACCTCCACCGCGGCCGGCACCGCCGCGGGGTGCCGGAACAGATCCTGGCCGACGCCGAGCTGCTGAACCCGCAGCCGGAGGACGACCCGGGCTTCCACCCGTACCCCCAGCCCTACACGGACCAGCCCTACACGGACCCCTACGAGCCGCCGGTCCGCGACGAGTGGCCGCCGCCGTACGCGTACGACGTCCCGCAGGCCTACGAGCGGCCCTACGACCACGGGGCCGCCACCCGGACCCGGATCCGGCCCCTGTACGCAGCCCCCCACACCCACCAGCCGCAGCAGCACGGTCACCCGGGCGAGTGAGGGAGCCTCGATGAGCTACGAACAGGACACCCCCGACGTCTGGGTCACCGTCGTCATCCCCGCCTACAACGCGGCCACGACGATCGGGAAGGCCCTCCAGTCGGCCGTCAACCAGGCGTACGAACTGGTCGAGGTGATCGTCGTCGACGACGCCTCCACCGACGGCACCCTCGACGTCGTGAAGAGCTTCGCGGGTGACGACCACCGGGTCCGCGTGCTGCGCAGGCCCACCAACAGCGGCGGTGTCGGCGCGCCCCGCAACCTGGGCATCGCACAGGCGGCCGGCCGGTACGTGACGTTCCTGGACGCGGATGACGAACTGCCGCCGCGGGCGTGCGAACTGCTGCTCGCCGGGGCCCTGGAGAGCGGCAGCGACATCACCGCCGGCCGGGCGGTCCGGGTCAACCGGGCCACCGGCGACACCGAGGGATGGGCACCGGAGGTGTACGCGATGGCGCGTACGGTGCCGGGCCTCGCCGAGTTCCCCCTGATGCTGACCGACCCCATCGCGGCGGCGAAGCTCTACCGGGTGGACTTCCTGCGCGGATCGGGTGTCTGGTTCCCCGAGGGAGTGTTCTACGAGGACACCTACTTCTCCACCGTCGCGGGCTGCCTGGCCGACGGCATCACCATCGTCACCGACCCCGTGTACCGGTGGATGTGGGAGCCCGACGGCGGATCCATCACCGGCCGCACCGGTGAGCTGCGCAGCATCACGGACCGGGTCGCCGTGCACCGAGCCACCGACGCCTTTCTCCTGGACCGGGGGCTGTGGCAGCTCAAGGTGCGCAAGGACTCCAAGTTCCTCGCGCACGACCTCCGGCTCTACATGCGGGCGCTCTCCGAGGGCGACCCCGAGTTCCAGCAGGGCTTCGCCGAGATCGCGAGCAGCTACCTCCGCACGGTCAGCGACGAGGCCTTCGAGCTGTGCGACCCGGTGGACCGCGTGCGGGCGTACCTCGTCATGTACCAGGAGATCGAGGCGGCGCTGACGACGCTGGACTACGCCCAGCGCAAGAGCGTGCTGTCATCCTTCCTCCTGGAGGACGAGGGCCGCGTCTACTGGTCGGGCGACCACCTGCACCTGCCGGACGCCCGGCGCATGCTCGACGTCACCGAGCTCGGGCTGACGCAGGACAAGCTCGCCCGTGAGCCGCTCTTCGCCCAGCTCGACACCTGGTCGCTGGACGCGCCGTCGAAGTTCCGGTTCCAGGGCCGGCTGGTCAACCGGTTCGGGCGCATCAAGGCCGGTGACGACCTCAAGCTCACCCTGGCCGTGCGCAACCGGCACACCAAGAAGGACATCACCGCCCCCGTCCCGGGCGTCGAGATCGACGACCGCTTCGTCTCCTTCGGCGGGGCGGTCGACCTTGCGGCCCTCATCGGTGACACGTACGCGGACAGCACCGTCTGGAACGTCTCCCTCGTCGTCGAATGGAACCGGACCCGGTCGCGCTCCCCCCTCAACGTCCGCGACGCCGAACTCGGCGGGCTCGGCTTCACCTCGGACGGCGAGGAGTTCGAGGGCTACCGCACCGTCAGCGGCAACCTGGCCCTGCGCGCCGCGACCGCCGGCCGCCGGACCTTCGAGTCCGCGCAGAACGACCCCGGCGCACCGTGGATGTGGTGGCGCGGCCGGCTCCACCGGCCGTTCGCCACCCAGGACCACCCCTTCGAGATGGCCGTCGTCGTCCCCTGCTACAACGTCGCCCAGTATCTCGACGACTGCCTCTCCTCCATCGCGGCCCAGGAGGGCTTCGCCGCCACCCAGGTCATCCTGGTCGACGACGGAGCGACCGACGAGACCCCGCGGATCCTGGACGACTTCGCGCGCCACTACGCCAACGTGACCGTGGTGCACCAGGAGAACGGCGGGCTCGGCAACGCCCGTAACAACGGCCTCGACCTCGTCACCGCCCCCTACGTCACCTTCCTCGACTCCGACGACATCCTCGGCGAGCAGGCCCTGTCCCTGATGCTCCAGGCCGCCTGGCGGGACGGCTCCGAGGTGGTCGTCGGGGACCTGGTGAACTTCCCGGACCGCCCCTACGGCCCCTGGAAGGAGTACTTCGGCAGCGGGGACCGCCGGATCGACGACCTGGCCTCGGTGCCGGACCTGGTCTTCAGCGGGTCCGCCTGCAACAAGGTGTTCAGCACCGGCCTGCTGCGGCGTCTGGGGGTGCGCTTCGGCGAGGGGGTCCACTTCGAGGACGCCTGGGTCACCCTGCCGAGCATGCTGCGGGCCGAGGCGATCAGCATCGTCGACCGGCCGGTCTACTACTACCGGGGCCGCCCGGACGGGTCGTCCATCATGGACTCCCTGTGGAGCAAGCCGGCGAACTACCGGGACCACCTGCGGCTCAACCACTTCCTGCTGAACTACACCGTCACCGAGCCGGCCGACATCCGGCGGATGTTCCAGCGCTATGTGACGCGTACCTACAAGGGCTTCCTCTGCAACGCCCGCAGCGTCATGGGCCGCAAGCAGTTGGAGGAGATGTTCCCGGACATCCACCGCCACTACGCGGAGATACCCGACGACATCATCCTGGAGTACGCGACCAACCCGGCCCAGCAGCTCGACCACTACGCGGCCAAGAGCGGCAACCTGGAGCTCTTCCGCGATCCGGCGCCCGCCCTCGCCGCGGCGCCCCTGCGGCTGGAGATCGACGACGACGGGTTCCACCGCGCCTTCGACGGCGGTGCCGGGAACACCCGGGCCGCCCGGGTGAACGACCCCAACGTCGTGGTGGAGTCGGTCCGTACCCGCGGTGATGTGCTGGTGGTGGAGGGCTGCATGGCCTTCCCCGGCATGGACATCAGCGGCCCCCTGCACAACCGGCTGGAGTTCGTCCACCAGACGGCGAAGGCCAAGATCAGCGTCCCGCTGCGGCAGGTGGCCCGCCGCGACCTGTGGAACACCCGCAACAACCGTGACCTGTACGCCGGCTGGTACGCCGAGATCCCCCTCGTGGACCTGGTCCGCGGCGGCTTCGGGGTCGGTGACTTCCGGCTCCGCGTCCACCGGGTGGACGGGGTGCGCCACCGCAACGTCGTCATGAAGGCCCGGCTGCCGCTCCACCGGCTCAAGGGCCCCGGGCGGATCGGCCGGCACCCCTACATGCTCACCATCGGCGGGCAGGAGGCGCTCCACCTGCGGCTCGTCGACCGGTGGCTCCGCGCCCGGGCCAAGCACGCGCTGTGGCGCACGGCCCGCGAGATCCGCATCCTCAGGACCCGCAACCCGGGCTGGCGGATGCGGCTCGCCTACTGGCTGACCTACCCCTTCCTCAACTCCCGGGAGATCTGGCTCATCGGCGAGCGGTCGGACACCGCCCAGGACAACTCGTACCACTTCTTCAAGTGGATCCGGACGAACCGCAAGCGCCGCAAGGCGTACTACGTCATCGACGGGAAGTCCCCGGACTACGCCAAGGTCGCCGGGTTCGGCAGGGTGCTCAAGCTCGGTTCGTTCAAGCACCGGATGTACCTGCTGCACGCGACCAAGCTGATCGGCTCGTACGACTCCGAGTCCTATCTGGTGCCCGACGGCTACCGGAAGGTGCTCTTCCTGCACCGCTTCGGCGAGCTGGTGAAGTACCAGCGGGTCTTCCTCACGCACGGCATCAGCTACAACGACGTGACGTCCGGGATCGACCAGCGGATCACCAGCTACGACCTGATCGTCGCCGCCGGCCGCCAGGAACGCGAGTACCTGGCGCTGGAGGCCGGGTTCGGCGACCGTGCGGTGCTGGCCGGCCTGCCCCGCTTCGACGCCCTGCGCCGGGAAGCGACGGAGCGGCCGCGGATCCTGCTCATGCCGACCTGGCGGCAGTGGATCGTGACGGCCTCCTACAAGAAGGCGGCCGGACCGGCCAAGACGGCCTTCACCCAGTCCGAGTACTTCCGGTTCTACCGGTCGCTGCTCTCCGACCGGAGGCTCGCCGAGGCGCTGGAACACTTCGGCGTCGACCTGGAGTTCTTCCCCCACTACGAGATCCGCCCGCACCTGCACCACTTCCGCCTGGACTCTCCCGCCATCCAGGTCGCCGACCCGAAGACCCGCAACGTCCAGCAGGCCATGAAGGAGTGCTCCCTCATGGTCACGGACTACTCCTCGGTCTTCTTCGACGTCGCCTACATGGGAATCCCGCTGGTCCATGTCCCCTTCGACGAGGAGGACTTCTACGGACGGCACTACAAGCGGGGCTACTTCAACCTGTCGGAGGACGGCTTCGGCCCGGTCTGCCGCACCGTCGACACCGCCGTCGACGAGATCATCGCGGCCATGGCCCGGAAGTTCACCGTCCAGAGCCCCTACCGGGAGCGCGCCGAGTACTTCTTCGCGCACCGGGGCGGCGGGAACTGCGAGCGGGTGTACGGGGAGATCGACGCCCTCGGCGATGCCGGCGCCATCGCCCTCGGCCCGTCCGGCCCGGTGGCGGAGCTGCTGCCGGCCCCCGAGGTGGCACCGCTCGCCGACGCGGGCCTCCACGGCGCCCCGCACATCCAGGAGAAGGGCAGGTGGGAGCGTGCTGTCTGAGGGAATCCATCAGCCGCCGCGGCCGCCCAGGATCTTCCTGGCCGGTGGTTCGTCCACCGTGACACGCGAGGCCGGCATGGCCCCCATGACCGGCTGGGGGCAGGTGCTGCACCTCTTCCTCGCCCCCGGGATCGAGGTCGTGAACTGTGCCCGGGCCGGGGCGAGCTCGCGGACCTTCCACGAGCGGGGCCGGCTCGACTGGATCCTGGCGAACATCGCCCCGGGCGACTACCTGCTCATCTGCTTCGGGATCAACGACGCCAAACCGGAGAAGTGGCTCCGCAGCGAGGCCTACGGCGACTACCCCGTGCATCTGCGGGCGTTCATCGACGGGGCCCGCGAGCGCAACGCCCACCCGGTCCTCGTCAGCCCGCCGGAACGCGACACCCACGACGTGCACGGCAACCTGCCGAGGAGCATCACGGAGTACCCGATGGCGATGGCCGACGTGGCGGCCGAATGCAGCGTCCCCTACATCGACCTGTACAACCGGAGCCACCACTGGTGGGCGCAGCTCGGGCCCGCGGGCGTACGGCCCTTCTTCATCAACCTGGAGCCGGACGAACACCCGAACTTCCCCGAAGGGCTGCGCGACCCCATCCATATGACGCCGGCCGGTGCCATAGCCTGCGCCCGCTTCGTCGCCTACTCGCTGGTGGCGGAACAGGTCGTTCCGGCGCACTGGGCCGTCGACCTCGACCGCGAGCACTTCCCGCCGGACGCGGTGACCTGGCTCGACGACGCGACCCACCACGAGCTGACACAGGCACGCACCCTGGGCACGGGCTGAGAGGCGGAAGAACCATGAGCACCTTCACTCTGGCACGCCTGCACAGCGTCCAGCAGGACAACCCCCAAATCGTCTGCCGCTCGGAGCTGCGCTGCGACCGGGACCCCGCGCTGCCGGTGCGGCCCGGTGAGCAGATCGCCTGCGAGTGGATCCTCACCCCGGAGGGCGACGGCGCCCGCTTCTACGGCTACCTGATGGCGGACTCGTTCACCCGGGTCGCCACGATCGAGAACCTGGCCGGTCTCAAGCTGCTGCCCACCGGCGACCGCTACGCCACGTCGACCACGCCCGGCGTGGAGCGGATCGCCAGGTTCACCCTCCGGGTGAACGCCTACGTGCCGCCCGACGCCTTCCTGGTCCCCGTCCTCCGCGCGGGCATCATCGCCGGCAACGGCACGGGCCTCACCTCCACGACCGCCTCCCTCAAGGACCGCGGCTTCCGGATCGCCGCCCTGCCCCCGCAGGGCCGCAGCATGCTGCTGCTGCCGGGACACCGAGGGGTCCTCAAGGGCCTCGCCGACGGGCTGGGGGAGGGCGTACGGCTCATCGGCGTCGGCCCCGCCCGCCACGGGGTCACCGCGGCCGAGCCGGACGGATCGGTGATCTACGACCCGTTCCACGGCCACCTGGGGTACGACTGGTTCGACTACGTCCTCGATCCGGGCACCGGCGTCCCCGTGCGGGGACGGGTGACGGTCCACGTCGGAGACCTGGGCGCCGCACCGGGAGTGCTCCGCACCACGGCACCGGGACGCTGACGCCGTAGCGAGACGCAAAGGGGCCCGGCGCACCGTACGGTGCGCCGGGCCCCTTCCCGTACCGGAGGCTAGGCCGGGACGCTCGCCACGCCCTGCGCCAGGAACGGCTTGCCGTTCACCCGCTGGGAGACGCCCTCACGGTCCAGGTACGGCGTGATGCCGCCCAGGTGGAAGGGCCAGCCCGCACCGGTGATCAGGCACAGGTCGATGTCCTGCGCCTCGGCGACGACACCCTCGTCCAGCATGAGGCCGATCTCCTGCGCCACGGCGTCGAGCACGCGGTCGCGGGTCTGCTCCTCGGTGAGGACGGTGTCGCCCTGCTTGAGCAGGGCGGCGACCTCGGGGTCGAGGACCGGCGCACCGGAGTCGTAGACGTAGAAGCCGCGCTTGCCGGCCTTGACGACGGCAGCGAGGTTCTGCGAGACGGTGAAGCGCTCCGGGAAGGCGCGGTTCAGGGTCTCGGAGACGTGCAGGCCGATGGCCGGGCCGACCAGCTCCAGAAGCACCAGCGGGGACATCGGCAGGCCGAGCGGCTCGACGGCCTTCTCCGCGACCTCGACCGGGGTGCCCTCGTCGATGACGTTCTGGATCTCGCCCATGAAGCGGGTGAGGATGCGGTTGACGACGAACGCCGGGGCGTCCTTCACCAGGACCGCGGTCTTCTTCAGCTTGCGGGCCACACCGAACGCGGTGGCCAGCGAGGCGTCGTCCGTCTGCTCGCCGCGCACGATCTCCAGCAGCGGGAGGATCGCGACCGGGTTGAAGAAGTGGAAGCCGACGACCCGCTCGGGGTTCTTCAGCTTCGACGCCATCTCGGTCACCGAGAGCGAGGAGGTGTTGGTGGCGAGGATCGCGTGCGCCGGGGCGACCGCCTCGACCTCCGCGAACACCTGCTGCTTGACGCCGATCTCCTCGAAGACGGCCTCGATGATGAAGTCCGCGTCCGCGAAGCCCTCGGCCTTGTCCAGGACACCGGAGACCAGGCCCTTGAGGCGGTTGGCCTTGTCCTGGTTGATGCGGCCCTTGCCGAGCAGCTTCTCGATCTCGGCGTGGACGTAGCCCACACCCTTGTCGACGCGCTCCTGGTCGATGTCCGTGAGGACGACCGGGACCTCCAGGCGGCGCAGGAACAGCAGCGCGAGCTGCGAGGCCATCAGACCGGCCCCGACGACGCCGACCTTGGTGACCGGGCGGGCCAGGCTCTTGTCCGGGGCACCGGCCGGGCGCTTGGCGCGCTTCTGGACCAGGTTGAAGGCGTAGATGCCGCTGCGCAGCTCGCCGCCCATGATCAGGTCCGCGAGGGCATGGTCCTCGGCGTCGAAGCCGGCGGACAGGTCGCCGTCCTTGGCCGCCGCGATGATGTCCAGCGCGCGGTACGCCGCCGGGGCCGCGCCGTGCACCTTGGAGTCGGCGACGGCCCGGCCGCGGGCCACGGCCGCGTCCCAGCCCTCGCCGCGGTCGATCGCGGGCCGCTCGACGGCGAGTTCGCCCCTGAGGACGGCCGCGGTCCAGATCAACGACTGCTCCAGGAAGTCCGCGCCCTCGAAGATCGCGTCGGCGATCCCGAGCTCGTAGACCTGCTTGCCCTTGAGCTGCCGGTTCTGGTTGAGCGAGTTCTCGATGATCACCGAGACCGCGCGGTCCGCGCCGATCAGGTTCGGCAGCAGCGCGCAGCCGCCCCAGCCGGGGACCAGGCCGAGGAAGACCTCGGGCAGCGAGAACGCCGGGATGGCGGTGGAGACGGTGCGGTAGGAGCAGTGCAGACCGACCTCGACACCGCCGCCCATCGCCGCGCCGTTGTAGTACGCGAACGTCGGGACCGCGAGGCCGGAGAGACGGCGGAAGACGTCGTGGCCGCCCTTGCCGATGGCGAGCGCGTCCTCGTGGCGGCCGAGCAGCTCGACGCCCTTGAGGTCGGCGCCGACGGCGAAGATGAACGGCTTGCCGGTGATGCCGACGCCGGTGATGGTGCCGTCGGCGGCCTCCTTCTCGACCTGGTCGATCGCGGCGTCCAGGTTCGCCAGCGACTGCGGTCCGAAGGTGGTCGGCTTGGTGTGGTCCAGGCCGTTGTCCAGCGTGATGAGCGCGAACCGCCCGGCGCCGGACGGCAGGTCCAGGTGGCGTACGTGCGCCTGCGTGACGACCTCGCCGGGGAACAGCTCGGCCGCACCCTTCAGAAGCTCAGTGGTGGAGCTCACTTGTTGCCTCCGTCGGCGTTGAAGTGCGGGTTCTCCCAGACGACCGTGGCGCCCATGCCGAAGCCGACGCACATCGTCGTCAGGCCGTAGCGGACCTCGGGCTGCTCCTCGAACTGCCGGGCCAGCTGCGTCATGAGCCGGACACCGGAGGAGGCCAGCGGGTGGCCGTACGCGATCGCGCCGCCGTACTGGTTCACGCGGGCGTCGTCGTCGGCGATGCCGTAGTGCTCCAGGAAGGCGAGCACCTGCACGGCGAACGCCTCGTTGATCTCGAAGAGACCGATGTCGTCGATGGACAGACCGGCCTGGGCCAGCGCCTTCTCCGTCGCCGGGATCGGGCCGTAGCCCATGACCTCCGGCTCGACGCCCGCGAAGGCGTAGGAGACCAGCCGCATCTTGACCGGGAGGCCCAGCTCGCGGGCGACGTCCTCGGCGGCGAGCAGCGATGCGGTGGCGCCGTCGTTGAGCCCCGCGGCGTTGCCGGCCGTGACGCGGCCGTGGGCGCGGAACGGGGTCTTCAGGCCCGCCAGCGACTCCATGGTGGTGCCCGGGCGCATCGGCTCGTCGGCGGTGACCAGGCCCCAGCCCGTCTCGCCCGCCTCGGCGTTGGTGCGGCGCACCGATACCGGTACCAGGTCCTGCTGGATCTTGCCGTTGGCGTACGCCTTGGCGGCCTTCTCCTGCGAACGCACCGCGTACGCGTCGGCGCGCTGCTTGGTGATCGTGGGGTAGCGGTCGTGGAGGTTCTCCGCCGTCATGCCCATGAACAGGGCGGACTCGTCGACCAGCTTCTCCGACACGAACCGCGGGTTCGGGTCGACGCCCTCGCCCATCGGGTGGCGGCCCATGTGCTCGACGCCACCGGCCACGACGACGTCGTACGCGCCGAAGGCGATGGAACCGGCCGTCGAGGTGACGGCGGTCAGCGCGCCCGCGCACATGCGGTCGATCGAGTAGCCGGGGACCGACTGCGGCAGACCGGCCAGGATTCCGGCGGTACGGCCGAGGGTGAGGCCCTGGTCGCCGATCTGCGTGGTCGCGGCGATGGCGACCTCGTCGATCTTCTTGGGGTCCAGGTCCGGGTTGCGGCGCAGCAGCTCCCGGATGGCCTTCACGACGAGATCGTCGGCGCGGGTCTCGTGGTAGATGCCCTTCGGGCCCGCCTTGCCGAACGGGGTGCGGACGCCGTCGACGAAGACGACGTCCCGGATGGTACGAGGCACGATGGCTCTCCTCCAGGGTGCGGGATGGCACTGCTGCGGGGCACGCCCGTGGGGCGCGCCGCCTGACCTCATGCTACTTGCGGGTAACCAGACTGCCCACCCCCCATGGCCGGAGCGTCGAAGGTCACACCGCTCCCGTACCCGCCGAGGCGCCCGCGAGACGGCGGAGAGGCCGGAGAACCTGGCGCGATTTCGACCATCGGTTCGCCGGGCGAACCGGGCCTGGACAGCGGAAAACCCCCGGCCGGTGACCGGGGGTGTCTTCCGCGCGGAGGCTCAGGCGCTGGTGTCGAGCGCCCGGACGAGCAGCGGCCCGACCTGCTCGATCTGCCAGTTCCGCGCCCCGTACGCCGCGAGCGTGTCCTCGACGGCGCTCGGCGTCAGGGTCTTCGGCGGCTCCCAGCAGACCCGGCGCACGGTGTCCGGGGTGATCAGGTTCTCCTGCGGCATGTGGAGCCGCTCGGCCAGCTCGGAGACTGCTGTACGGGCCGCCGAGAGCCGGGCGGCGGCCGCCGGGTCCTTGTCGGCCCAGGAGCGCGGCGGCGGCGGACCGGCCGGCTGCTGGCCGGGCTGCGGCAGCTCCGACTCCGGCAGCGCCTTCGCCCGCTCCACGGCCGCCTGCCACTGCTCCAACTGCCGGCGGCCCATCCGGTGGCCGAATCCCGGCAGTGCGGTGAGCGCAGCCACGTTGGCGGGCACCGCGAGAGCCGCCTCCACGATCGCGGCGTCGCCGAGCACCTTGCCGGGGGAAACGTCGCGGCGCTGGGCCACCTGGTCCCGGGCGTTCCACAGCTCGCGGACGACCGCCATCTGCCGGCGGCGGCGCACCTTGTGCATGCCCGAGGTGCGGCGCCAGGGGTCCTTGCGCGGCGGGGCGGGCGGCGCCGAGGCGATCGCGTCGAACTCCTCCCGCGCCCACTCCAGCTTCCCCTGCTGCTCCAGCTCGTCCTCCAGCGCGTCGCGCAGGTCGATGAGGAGCTCCACGTCCAGCGCGGCGTACCGCAGCCAGGGCTCGGGCAGCGGGCGGGTGGACCAGTCGACGGCGGAATGGCCCTTCTCCAGGGCGTAACCGAGGACGTTCTCCACCATGGCGCCGAGGCCGACACGCGGGAAGCCCGCGAGCCGTCCGGCCAGCTCGGTGTCGAAGAGCGAGGTGGGAGCCATGCCTATGTCCCGCAGACAGGGCAGGTCCTGGGTCGCGGCGTGCAGGATCCACTCGGAGCCGTCGAGGGCGGTGGACAGGCCGGAGAGGTCGGGGCAGCCGACCGGGTCGATGAGCGCGCTGCCCGCGCCCTCGCGGCGCAGTTGCACGAGGTAGGCGCGCTGGCCGTAGCGGTAGCCGGAGGCGCGCTCGGCGTCGACGGCCACCGGTCCGGTGCCCGCGGCGAAGGCCGCGATCACCCGGGCCAGGGCGTCGTCGGAGGCCACCACCGGGGGAATGCCCTCGCGAGGCTCGAGCAAGGGGATCGGCGCCGGGGCGACGTCGTCCGGGGGAGCGCCCCCGGTGGTTCGCAGTGAACTGTCTGCTGCGGTCTCTTGGGCGTCGGTCACGCGTCAAGGGTATCTGTGTATACGAGCCACCCGTCGACGGAACGTTCCGTCGACGGGTGGCCATGCGCGTAATCCAGCCGGGGACGCATCGGTGCACGTCCCGGCGGGGGTGGGGGTCAGTGGATGATGCCCGTCCGCAGGGCGACGGCGACCATTCCGGCGCGGTCCCCGGTGCCGAGCTTGCGGGCGATGCGGGCGAGGTGGGACTTGACGGTCAGGGCGGAGAGGCCCATCGAGACGCCGATGGCCTTGTTGGACTGGCCTTCGGCGACCAGGCGGAGCACCTCCACCTCGCGTCCGGACAGTTCGCGGTAGCCGCCCGGGTGGCTCGGGGACCCGGGGGGCCGGCGGTGCATACGGGCCGCGTTGGCGCCGATGGGGGCGACGCCGGGGCGGCCGGGGTGGCCGATGTTGGTTCGGGTGCCGGTGACGACGTACCCCTTCACGCCGCCCGCGAGGGCGTTGCGAACGGCGCCGATGTCGTCGGCGGCGGAGAGGGCGAGACCGTTCGGCCAGCCTGCGGCACGGGTCTCGGACAGCAGGGTCAGCCCGGAACCGTCGGGCAGGTGGACGTCGGCAATGCAGATGTCGCGCGGGTTGCCGACGCGGGGACGTGCCTCCGCGATGGACGACGCCTCGATGACGTCACGTACTCCGAGGGCCCACAGATGGCGGGTGACGGTGGAACGGACGCGCGGGTCGGCCACGACGACCATGGCCGTCGGCTTGTTCGGGCGGTAGGCGACCAGGCTTGCGGGCTGCTCAAGGAGAACGGACACCAGGCCTCCTGGGGGAGTGGCGGGACGGGGGGCCGGCTCGGGGGATGAAGCCGGGGCGAACCGTGCTTGAAGGGTCATTGACCTCTTCGGCAGCAGACCCGTCCTCCTTTAGAGGAAGATCACGATTTGGTGAGTAACAATTCGGGCAAATAGGACGCGCGATCGATTGTACGAAAAGAGAGTCGGCGTATGTGCGAAATGGGTGACGCGGTGTTACGAAACCTGCGGCCCGCGCCGCTGCGGCAGCGTCACCACCGCCGCGTCCGCCGGGTCGGACGGCGGCAGCCCCGCGATCTGGCAGAGCAGATCACCCCAGGCCATCAGGTGCGACGCTGCGTCCGGCACCCCGCCGCGCCCCTCGCGCGGCGTCCACGAGGCGCGGATCTCGATCTGCGTCGCCGGACGGCGCGCGGAGAGCGCACCGAAGTAGTGCGATCCGGCGCGTGTCACCGTCCCTCCGGCTTCCCCGTACGACAATCCGCGCGCGTCCAGCGCCCCGGTCAGCCAGGACCAGCACACCTCCGGCAGCAGCGGATCGGCGGCCATCTCCGGCTCCAGCTCCGCCCGCACCAGCGTCACCAGCCGGAAGGCGCCCTTCCAGGCGTCGTGGCCCGCCGGATCGTGCAACAGGACGAGCCGGCCGTCCGCGAGATCGTCCTCGCCGTCGACCACCGCCGCCTCCAGGGCGTACGCGTGGGGCGCCAGGCGCTGCGGGGGCCGCGTGGTCTCCACCTCCAGCTCCGGGCGGAGCCGGGCCGAGCGCAGCGCGTCGACCGCCGACCGGAACGCGGGCGGGACGGGAGGACCCTCCGCACCGTCCTTGCTGTCAGCGCCATCGGAATGATCGGAAAACTGTCCCTGAGCCGGAGCCATGCCGGGAAGAGTAGGCGGAACGTGGGCCTCGTGCAGGGAGAGACACCCGTGCGGCGCCGGGCTCCTTCGCCATGCGTGCGAAGATTTGGTGCGTGAGTGCCAACACCAGCCCCACGGGCCAGCAGACGACGACCGCCGCCAGCAACGACGCCACCCGCGACTCGGCGTTCCTCAAGGCCTGCCGGCGGGAACCCGTGCCGCACACGCCGGTCTGGTTCATGCGGCAGGCGGGGCGCTCGCTGCCCGAGTACCTGAAGGTCCGCGAGGGCATCGCGATGCTCGACTCCTGCATGATGCCGGAGCTGGTCACCGAGATCACCCTCCAGCCGGTCCGCCGCCACAAGGTCGACGC
This sequence comes from Streptomyces cyaneofuscatus, assembly GCF_042718795.1. Classification (GTDB taxonomy): domain Bacteria; phylum Actinomycetota; class Actinomycetes; order Streptomycetales; family Streptomycetaceae; genus Streptomyces; species Streptomyces cyaneofuscatus_A. The sequence goes on along the minus strand of NZ_JBHXOX010000007.1, from coordinate 107,341 downwards.
CGCGATCTACTTCAGCGACATCGTGGTGCCGCTGAAGGCCATCGGCATCGACCTCGACATCAAGCCCGGCGTCGGCCCCGTCATCGCCGAGCCGATCCGCACCCGCGCCGACCTGGCCCGGCTGCGCGACCTCACCCCCGAGGACGTCCCGTACGTCACCGAGGCCATCGGGATGCTCACCGCCGAGCTGGGCGCCACCCCGCTCATCGGCTTCGCCGGGGCCCCGTTCACGCTGGCCAGCTACCTCGTCGAGGGCGGCCCCTCGCGCAACCACGAGCGCACCAAGGCCATGATGTACGGCGACCCGCAGCTCTGGGCCGACCTCGTGGACCGGCTCGCGGAGATCACCGGCGCCTTCCTCAAGGTCCAGATCGAGGCCGGCGCCTCCGCCGTCCAGCTCTTCGACTCCTGGGTCGGCGCCCTGGCCCCCGCCGACTACCGCCGCGCCGTGCTCCCCGCCTCCGCGAAGGTCTTCGACGCCGTCGCCCCGTACGGCGTGCCCCGCATCCACTTCGGCGTCGGCACCGGCGAGCTGCTCGGGCTGATGGGCGAGGCCGGGGCGGACGTCGTCGGCGTCGACTGGCGGGTCCCGCTGGACGAGGCCGCCCGCCGCGTCGGCCCCGGCAAGGCGCTCCAGGGCAACCTGGACCCGGCCGTGCTCTTCGCCCCGACCCCGGCGGTCGAGGAGAAGACCCGCGAGGTGCTGGACCAGGCCGCCGCTCTGGAGGGCCACATCTTCAACCTGGGCCACGGCGTCATGCCGAACATGGACCCTGACGCGCTGACCCGGCTCGTCCAGTACGTGCACGAGCAGACCGCGCGCTGACTGCGGGGCGTCCGGGGTGCGGGAGGCTCAGTGTCAGCTTCCCGCGCCCCGCACCGCCGCCACCGTCTTACGGGCCGCCACCAGCACCGGGTCCCACACCGGTGAGAACGGCGGCGCGTAGCCGAGGTCCAGCGCCGTCATCTGCTCCACCGTCATCCCGGCCGTCAGCGCCACCGCCGCCACGTCCACGCGCTTGGCGGCCCCCTCGCGGCCGACGATCTGCACCCCGAGCAGCCGCCCCGTACGCAGCTCCGCGAGCATCTTCACCGTCATCGGCTTCGCCCCCGGGTAGTACCCCGCCCGCTGCGTCGACTCGATGGTCGCCGTGACATAGCGCAGGCCGACGGCCTGCGCGTCCTTCTCCCGCAGCCCGGTCCGGGCGATCTCCAGGTCGCAGACCTTGCTCACCGCCGTACCGACGACGCCCGGGAACGTGCCGTAGCCGCCGCCGACGTTGGAACCGATGACCTGGCCGTGCTTGTTGGCGTGGGTGCCCAGCGCGATGTGGCGGGTGCGGCCCGCCACCAGGTCCAGGACCTCCACGCAGTCGCCGCCCGCCCAGATGTTCTCGTGGCCCACGGCCCGCATCGCCAGGTCGGTCAGGATCCCGCCGTGCGGCCCCACCGTGAGCCCCGCCTCCCGGGCCAGCTCCGCCTCCGGCTCGACGCCGATGCCGAGGACGACCACGTCCGCCGGGTAGGTCCGCTCCTCGGTCGCCACCTCGCTGACCCGGCCGTCCGGACCCGTGAGGATCTTGGTGACGGACGCGCCGTTGACCGTGGTGATGCCGAGTCCGTCCATCGCGTCGTGGACGAGCTTGCCCATGTCCGGGTCGAGGGTGGCCATCGGCTGCTTCCCGCGGTTGAGGACGGTCACCTCGAAGCCGCGCTTCAGCATCGCCTCGGCCATCTCGACGCCGATGTACCCGGCGCCGACCACGACCGCCCGCCGACCGGGGGCGTGGTCCAGCGAGTCCAGCAGCGCCTGCCCGTCGCCCAGGGTCTGCACCCCGTGCACGCCTGGCGCGTCGATGCCCGGCAGCTCCGGGCGGACCGGACGCGCCCCGGTGGCGATCACCAGCTTGTCGAACCCCGTCCAGTACGACTCGCCGCTCTCCAGGTCCACCGCGCGCACCCGCTGCCCGGCCACGTCGATCCCGGTGGCCTCGGTGCGCATCCGCAGGTCGATGTCCCGCTCGCGGTGCTCCTCGGGCGTACGGGCGATGAGGTCGTCGGGCCCCGCCACGTCCCCGCTCACCCAGTACGGGATGCCGCACGCGGAGTAGGAGGTGAACCCGCCGCGCTCGAAGGCGACGATCTCCAGCTCGTCCGGCATCTTCAGCCTGCGGGCCTGCGACGCGGCGGACATGCCCGCCGCGCCGCCGCCGATGACCACGAGTCGCTCCGCTGCCATGTCTCCGGGTCCCTTTCGCCGTGCCGGCCGGCCGTATCAGCCGTCAGGGAGCCCAGGCTACGGCGGAGCGGCCTCAGGGGGCCGGTGTGGTCTCCGGCTTCGGTTCCGATTCCGGCTTCGGTGCCGCCGGGGCCGTACGGGCCGTCCGCCGGGCGCGCAGCACCCGCCACAGCACCAGCAGCAGCGCGGCCGTCGCCAGGAACGGGGCCGAGGCGCCGATCGCCACCGCGATCCACCGGAACATCGTCACGAACGCGTCCCAGCCGCCGCCCAGCGCGTCCAGGAACCCCGGGTCGTCGTCCTTCCCGTCCTTGCGCGGGGCGTCCGCCTCGGTAAGGTCCAGCGTGATCGTCGCCAGCGTGGTGCGGTCCGTCAGGCTCGACTGCTGGGCCAGCAGGGACTCCAGATCGGCCTGACGGCTGCTCAGCTCACCTTCGAGCGTGACGACATCGCTGATCTTCTCCGCCTGGTCCATCAGCTCCCGGACCCGCTTCACGCTCGCGCGCTGCGTGGCGATCCGGCTCTCCACGTCGACGACCTGGTCGGTGACGTCCTTCGCGTTCGAGGAGCGGGAGAGCAGCTTCCCGGCGCCGGCCAGCTTGCCGAGCACCTCCTGGTAGCTGTCCTGCGGCACCCGCAGCACCAGGTGCGAGGACTCGTGCTCGTCGTCGATCCGCTCGGTGGTCTCGGTCGCGACCAGGCCCCCGCTCGCCTCCACCGTGCTCCGGGCGGTGGCCGCCGCCTTCGGCGCGCTCTTCACCTCCACCGACAGCTCGGCGGTCCGGATGACATGGCTGCCCGCCGCCCCCGGCTTCGGCGCCTTCTGCCGCTCGCCGCCCTTCGCCGCCTCCGGAGCCGCGGAGGCCGCCGCCCCGTCGCCCGGGGCGTACTGATCGCCCACGATCCCCTTCTCCCCGCTCGCCTTGAGGTCGTTCGACCCCGCGCTCGCGTCGGACGCGTCGCCGGCGCCGCAGCCGCCGGCGAGCAGCACCGCGCCGAGAGCGCCGGCCGCCAGCGCGGCACGGAGACGGGAGCGGCGGTGGTGGAAGCGGTGATCGATATCGGTGTGCATAACAGGTCCCCCCAGGACGTGTGGTGATACTGCCGGTTCGACGCGGGCCCTCCCGAACCGGTTTCCGGCCGTGGGTTGCGAAGTGGTCACGGCCGGTGCTCGGAGAAGGGTTTGAGAGAGTGGACCCATGCAGCGCTCACATCAGGATGCGGACCCGCCCGCCCGCCACGTCGTCGTCATCGGCGGCGGCATCGCCGGACTGGCCGCCGCCCACCGCCTGGTCGCCACCGGCCTGCGGGTCACGCTCCTGGAGGCCACGGACCGGCTCGGCGGCAAGCTCATGACCGGCGACGTCGCGGGCGTCCAGGTCGACCTCGGCGCCGAGTCGATGCTGGCCCGCCGTCCCGAGGCGGTCTCCCTGGCCGAGGCGGTCGGCCTCTCCGGCCGCCTCCAGCCGCCCGCCACCGCGACCGCCTCCCTCTGGACGCGCGACGCGCTGCGCCCGATGCCCAAGGGCCACGTCATGGGCGTCCCCGGCGACCCGGCCGCCCTCGACGGGGTGCTCACGCCGGAAGGCCTCGCCCGGATCGCCGAGGAGCGCGACCTGACCCCGACGCCCGTCGGCGAGGACGTGGCGGTGGGCGCGTTCGTGGCCGACCGGCTCGGCCGCGAGGTGGTCGACCGCCTGGTGGAGCCCCTCCTCGGCGGGGTCTACGCGGGCGACGCCTACCGGATCTCGATGCGCGCCGCCGTACCGCAGCTCTTCGAAGCGGTGAAGGAGGGCGGCCCGCTGCTGGAGGCCGTCCGCCGTATCCAGGAGCGAGCGGCGGCCCGGCAGCAGACCGGGCCCGTCTTCCAGGGCATCGCGGGCGGCATCGGCACCCTGCCGGACGCCGTGGCCGACGCCGTACGGGCCTCGGGCGGCGCGATCCTCACCGAGACCCCGGTCCTCGGTCTGACCCGTACGGACACGGGCTGGGCGGTCCGCACCGACACCGGGGTGATCACCGCCGACGGCATCGTCCTCGCCACCCCCGCCTGGTCCGCCTCCGCCCTCCTCGCCGCCGAGTCCCCGGCCGTTTCCGCCGAGCTGACCGGCGTCGAGTACGCGTCGATGGCCCTGGTCACCCTGGCCTTCCGCCGTACCGACATCGAGGCGTACGAGGCCCTGCGCGGCCGCTCCGGCTTCCTCGTACCGCCGGTCGACGGGCGCACCATCAAGGCGTCCACCTTCTCCAGCAACAAGTGGCAGTGGGTCGCCGACGCCGCCCCGGACCTCTTCGTGCTCCGCACCTCGGTCGGCCGGTACGGCGAGGAGGAGCACCTGCACCGCGAGGACGGCGAACTCGTCGCCGTATCCCTGCGCGACCTCCGGGCGGCCACCGGACTCGCCGCACGCCCGGTCGACAGCGAGGTCACCCGCTGGATCGGCGGACTGCCGCAGTACCCGGTCGGCCACCACACCCGGGTCGCCCGCATCCGCGACGAGGTGGCGAAGCTGCCCGCCCTGCGGGTCTGCGGCGCGGTCTACGACGGGGTCGGCATCCCGGCCTGTGTCGCGAGCGCGCAGCGGGCGGCGGACGAGATCATGAGCGAGTTCGCCGGAGAGATCACGAAGGAGAGATCATGAAGGAGATCATCGCCACGCCGACCCTGGTTCAGGGCACCGGGAGCGAGGCGGGACAATAGCCGTATGAGTGCTCCTGAGACTGTGACATCCAGCAAGAGTCCGAACGCCGGAAAGAAGGCCAAGGACCTCAACGAGGTCATCCGTTACACCCTCTGGTCGGTCTTCAAACTGCGCGACGTCCTGCCGCTGGACCGGGCCGGGTACGCGGACGAGGTCCAGGAGCTGTTCGACCAGCTCGCGGCCAAGGACATCACCGTGCGCGGCACCTACGACGTCTCGGGTCTGCGCGCGGACGCGGACCTGATGATCTGGTGGCACGCGGAGACCTCGGACGAGCTCCAGGAGGCCTACAACCTCTTCCGCCGCACGAAGCTCGGGCGCGCTCTGGAACCGGTCTGGTCGAACATGGCCCTGCACCGGCCCGCCGAGTTCAACAAGTCGCACGTCCCGGCGTTCCTCGCCGACGAGACGCCCCGCGACTACATCAGCGTCTACCCGTTCGTCCGGTCCTACGACTGGTACCTGCTGCCCGACGAGGACCGCCGCCGTATGCTCGCGGACCACGGCAAGATGGCCCGGGGCTACCCCGACGTCCGCGCCAACACCGTCGCCTCGTTCTCGCTCGGCGACTACGAGTGGGTCCTCGCCTTCGAGGCGGACGAGCTGTACCGCATCGTCGACCTGATGCGCCACCTGCGCGCCTCCGAGGCACGGCTCCACGTGCGCGAGGAGGTCCCGTTCTACACGGGCCGCAGGAGGAGCGTCGCAGACCTGGTGGCCGGGCTCGCATAGCCAGCGAGTTCCCGCACCACCCCAACCCGGAAGATCAGAAGACGGGCATCGGGCACCGACCGTGCCGCCCGCCGTTCCAGCGACACCGGGTTCGGCTTGAGGGCCCTGCCGGAGTGCACTCACCGCACTCCGGCAGGGCCCTTCCGCGTTCCTGGCCCCGTTACCTTTCTAGTCCAGCGAGACCGGGTTCGGCTCCGCGCGCGGGGCGCACTCCGCGTCCCCGTCGGGTGTCGCGCCCGTCAGCAGATAGCGCCTCAGGTACTCGTCCACGCAGGCGTTCCCGGCCCCGCCGACGCCGTGCGTTCCCGCGTCCCGCTCGGTCACCAGCACCGCGCCGCGCAGCCGCCGTTGGAGCTCCAGCGCCCCCCTGTACGGGGTCGCCGCATCGCGCTCCGCCGCCAGGATCAGCACCGGGGGCAGCTCGCCCCACCCGGTGGAGACGTCCAACGGCTGCTGCCGGGGCGCGGGCCAGAAGGCGCACGGCAGGTTGGTGAAGGCGTTGTCCCACGTCTGGAAGGGGGCGATGCGGGCGAGGTCGGTATGGTCGCGGTCCCAGACCTCCCACTCCTCGGGCCACGGCGCGTCGTTGCACTCGACCGCGGTGTAGACGGCCCGCTCGTTCTCGTCGTCCTTCGCCGTGATCGCGCGCGGCGACATCTGGGTGACCAGCGGCTCCGGGTTGCCCCGGACGTACTCGGAGAGGGCGGTGGCCCGCATCGCCCAGTAGTCGTCGTAGTACGCCGCCTCCCGGAACGCCGCGTGGAGCTGCCCCGGACCCACCTTCCCGCCCGCCGGCTCGGTGGCGAGGGCGGTGCGGACGGTGTCGTAGTGGCGCTGCACGGCCTCGGGCGTGGGGCCGAGCCCGTACACAGCGTCGTGCTTCGCGACCCACCGCCGGAAGTCTTCCCAGCGGGACTCGAAGGCCAGCGACTGGTCGAGGTTGGAGCGGTACCAGATCTGCTCCGGGTCCGGGTCGACCGCGGAATCGAAGACCATACGGCGCACGCGTGAGGGAAAGAGGGTCGCGTACAAGGAACCCAGGTACGTGCCGTAGGAGGCACCCATGAAGGTGAGGCGCTCGTCCCCGAGGGCGGCGCGCAGCACCTCCAGGTCACGGGCGTTGTTGAGCGAGGTGTAGTGGCGCAGCGCCTCGCCCGCGTGCTTCTCGCACCCTCGCGCGTACGCCCGCGCCTGCGCGATCCGCTGCTCCTTGTACGCGGCCGTGGGGTGGGCGGGGGAGTCGGTGGGGCTCTTCGCGAAGGCGGCGGGGTTCTGGCAGGAGAGCGGGGCGGAGGCGCCGACCCCGCGCGGGGCGTAGCCGACCATGTCGTACGCCTCGGCGACCTCCTTCCACTCGGACATCTCGCCCATCAGCGGGAAGGTGATGCTGGAGGCGCCGGGGCCGCCCGGGTTGTAGACGAAGGAGCCCTGCCGGCCGGCCGCCGGTCCGGTGGCCAGGGTGCGGCTGACGGTGAGGTCGATGGTCCGCCCGTCCGGCCGCGCGTAGTCCAGCGGGACGCTGACGGTGCCGCACTTCAGGGTGTCCGGCAGCATCTCCTCTTCCGGGCACGCGCCGAAGGAGATCCCGGCGGCCGAGGCGCGGGCCGCTGCCACCGCCGTACCGCGCTCCTCGGCGGAGGCCGGTCCTGCGCCGCCGTCGGCGGTGGCGGGGACGGCGGCCAGGGCGGACAGGACCAGGGAGCCGATCGTTGCGTACAGCGGTACTGCTCTCACGGCGGGACCTCTCTGCGGATGCGGAGAGGGGAGGATGGAGTGCGGGGAGGGTGAAGTACAGCACCGGGCCGGTGTGTTGCGGGGAACGACCCGGTTGCCGCACTTCTTTTTTACGGCTTGTGGCTCAGGAGCCTTCACGGTTCGTGACTCAGGAGCTGCTGCCGCAACTGGAGCCGCCCGAACTCCCGCCGCAGCTCGAACCCCCCGAGCCGCCCCCGCAACTGGAGCCCGAGCCGCCGCAGCTCGACCCGCCACCGCCACCGCACCCGGAGCCCCCGCCGCAGCCGCTTCCGCCCCCGCCTCCGCAACTCGTGTGCCCGGGGCCCGCGTCGGCGCACCACACCGTGGTCGCCGCGAAGGCCGACGCCCCGGCCGCACCTCCCACGTACCCCGTGGACCGGCGCCCCGAGGAGCCGGACCGCGACCGACGGGTCCGCGTGTGCTGCCGGGCCGCCGCGATGAGCTGGGCCTGGAGCCCGGGGTCGGGCAGTGCGCGCAGCCCCCGGTTGGCGACGAGGTACGGCGGGGTCAGCACGTAGGCGTTCGCGGCCCGGAACGCCTGCGCGGCCCGGCGGCCCGCCCGGGTGATCCGGTTCGTGGTGGACGCGGCCACCACGAACCCGCTGATCCCGCCGAGCAGGATCGCGGGCAGCATCTTCAGGACGAACGGGACCGGCGTGGAGTACGGGTCGTCCAGCGACACGTACTGCACGACCGTGAGGATGATGGAGAGCGGGAACGCGACGAAGCAGCTCACGCCCTGGATCAGTGCCCACCGCCGTACGGGACGGCTCTCGGCGGGCCGGACGAGCAGCCCGCGCTGGGCCAGCCCGTCGCCGATCTCCTGCACCGCCGGGTGGTGCATCACCGCCTCCCGCACCGCGTGCAGCGCCCCGCTCGGGGCGGCCGACAGCGCCTGGAGCACGGCGCGTTCCACCGGGTCCTGCGCGTGCGCACGCTGTACGGAGATGATGCCGGGGCCGCCGATGAGCACCCGGCCGTCCGCGTACAGCGCGGTGAGCGCGGTGTCCGTGACCCTGGCCGGGCCGCCGTTCAGGAACGCCGCCTCGTAGAGGTCGTGGACGGCGGGGGAGGGGCCGGCCGAGGGGCGGCGGGACCGGGAGACGACCACCTTCGCCAGGAGCAGCACGGTGGAGAGGGCGACCGCGAGGGTCAGTGCCAGAGCGAGCGTGTTCATGGCGGTCACTTCCCTGCGAGGACGGCACGCGCCGCCCGGACGATACGGGTGGTCCGGCGCGGCGGGCGGGGCCCGCAGCGGTCCTCCCACCAGTGGGTCAGCCGGCGCTGCGCCACGGGGTCGGGGAGGCCGCCGGAGATCAGGATCCGCTCCGCGAAGTCCAGGGCGTCGCGCCGGTATCCGTCGCTCATCGGGCGGGACCTGGCGTAGTCGAGGAAGGCGGCGCGGTAGCCGTCGCCGAGGATCTCCGGCAGCTCGGGCGCCACCTTGGCGACGACATCGGCGCGCTTCGCGGCCAGCGCCCGGCTCTGCACGCGCAGCCGCCGGTGGTCGAAGCCCTCGGGCGCCGGGGTACCCGCGACGAGCGCGGAGAGCAGCGCGGCCTGGGCGACGGCGGTACGGTCGCGGGCTCCGGGGCGTACGGGGGCGGGCGTCGTCCCCGTACGCGGCGCGGCGATGCGCGACCCGGAGCCGTGTCGCCCGGTCTCGCACGGGCCGGTCCCGCCCGGGCCGCCCGCCGCTCGCAGCGTGGCTCGGACGGTCTCCAGCTCGCCCGCCGTCCGCAGCGTCTCCCGGATCGTCTCCAGCTCGCCCGCCAGCTCCGCGCCGGGCGGGAAGGCGTCGTCGCGCTCCAGCAGCACGCCCGGCGGGTCGACCCGGGAGCGCAGCTCGGCCAGCACGTGCAGGACCGGGGCGGTCACCGGGTGGGCGTGGGTGTCGTGCCAGACGCCGTTCTTCTCGACGCCGCCCGCGACATGGACGTACGCGATGGCCTCCACCGGCAGCTCGTCCAGCGCCTTCGCCGGGTCCTCGCCGAGGTTGACGTGGTTAGTGTGCAGGTTGGCCACGTCGATCAGCAGCCGCACCCCGGTCCGCTCGACCAGCTCCGCCAGGAACTGCCCCTCCGTCAGCTCCTCGTCCGGCCAGGAGACCAGCGCCGCGATGTTCTCCAGGGCCAGCGGCACGGGCAGCGCGTCCTGGGCGATCCGCACGTTCTCGCAGAGCACCTCCAGCGCGTCCCAGGTGCGCGGCACCGGCAGCAGGTGGCCCGCCTCCAGCCTCGGCGAAGCGGTCAGCGGCCCCCCGGCCCGTACGAACGCGATGTGCTCGGTCACCAGCGGCGTCCCCAGCAGCTCGGCCCGCGCCGCGAGACCGGCGAGCCGCTCGGCGTCCGGGCGGTCCGCGCCGCCCAGGCCGAGCGACACGCCGTGCGGCACGACGGTCACGCCCCGTTCCCTCAGACGCACCAGGGAGTCCGGGAGGTGGTCGGCGCAGAGGTTCTCCGCCACCACCTCGACCCAGTCGACCCCCGTGAGCGCCTCCACCTCGGCCGCGATCTCCGGCCGCCAGCCGATCCCGATGCCCAGCTTCATGGTGTCCCCCTCCTCCGCTCTGTCCCGGGGTGATGGCCCCGGCGAGCGGCGTCCAACCCGAACGGGGGGACGTTCAGAGGAGGATTTGAGGTTCCGATGCCTCGGTGTCGTTACGGCATCGGCTCGGCATCGGCGGCCGCGTCACGGCATCGGAGGCATCGTCGGCGGCACCGGGCGCGAGGTGAAGGACTGGTCGCCGGTCGGCGTCACCGGTACCGGAACCGGCGGCACCTGCCCGCCCTGCGGCATGGACGGCCCCGAGGGACTGGTGGTGGACCCGCCTGCCGCCTCGCGCGCCAGGGCGTCGAAGTCGACGAAGCCGGTGCCCTCCAGCATGGTGATGTGGTCCAGCACGGTCTGGTTCGCGTCGCTGGCGAGCTGCCGGATCAGGGTGTTGCGGGTGGTGTGCCGGACCTGGCCTATCAGGCCGAAGACCTTGCCGTGGGCGGCCCGCAGGATGTTGGCGAACTTCCGCTCGTACTCGTCCCCGCTCGCCGCCGTCAGCTCGTTGAGCCAGACCTGCTGCTGTTCGGTCGGCTGGTTGGGCAGCTCGACCCCGAGCTTCGCGGCCACGTCCCGGGCCCGCCGGTCCAGGTCCGTGTGCCCGACGACCAGGTGGTCCCCGGCCGCCTTCGTCGCCTCGCTGGGCGCCCGCTCGATCGCCTGCTGCCCCGCCGGCAGCTCCCACAGCCCGGCGAGCCGCACCTTGACCAGGAAGTCCCGGTCGGTCGCGGAGAGCGGGCCCCACTGGGTGGCGACGCTGGAGGCGTTGAGATTCGCCTCGCCGGTGCCCGAGCGGTCCGCGTAGGACCAGACGGGGAAGGCGAGTGCGCCCACCGTGGCGACCAGTGCCGCGATGATGAGGGCCGTTCCGTTGATGCGTCGCAACAAGGTGTCTCCCGGGACGAGGCGTGACAGCGTCGATCAGGCGTCGGACCACCGCCAACCGACTCGCGGTGCAGGCTACTTGGTGGTAACGCCGGTGGGGCGGTATCGGGAGATACGTCAGCGGGCGCGGAAACATTCAGCCGCGGTGTGCGTTCACCGGCGGGTCCGTACGCCCGGGAGCGGACAGAACCGCAGCCCGCCTTCCGCCACGACCGTAGGTCCGGGGGCGATCTCGGTGAACCCCGCGTCGCGCACCACCGGCAGGCCGCCCGTGGTCAGCTCGCGCCAGCGCTCCGGGGTCGCGGTGGCCACGGACAGCGGGAACCCCGCCTCGCGCCACGCCTTGCGCTCGGTGTCGGACAGCTCCCACCAGGCGAGCTGGGCGCCGTGGCCGACCTGCGCCATCGTCTTGCCCGCCGACATCTCCAGCTCCGGGTTGAGCCAGAGCACCGGGCCATCGGGGTCGGGGGCGGCGGGCGGCTCGGGGTCGTCCAGGTCGGTGCCCGACACCTGGAGTTTGGCCAGCTCCTTGGGCCAGCCGTCCAGGGGGATCGGCGGGTACACCCGTACCTCCGCGCTCCCGCCCGTCACGGTGATCCCGGGCAGCGCGGCCGCCTTGCGCCACTCCGCGCCGCGCGCCCGGCGCACCACCTTGCGGATGCGGGCGTCCTCCCAGTCCCGCATCGCCCCGGCCCACTCGCCCTCGCCGGTGGACCGCTCGTCGGCCAGGATCGTGAGCACCGCCCGGGCGGCGGTGCGCAGGGCATCGGTCCGGGCGGGCGGGGCCGTCTTCTCCAGGTGCACCACGAGGGGGAGCACGTACTGGGGGGCCGCGTCCCGGTCGGTCGGACCGTGGTGGAAGGGGCTCGGGGAGTCCGGGGCCGGGGAGGCGGGGCTCGGGGAGACCGGGGCCGGGGAGACGGGGCTCTGGGGGGTGTCGTCGCTGCTCACCGTCCCAGTCTGCCAGGCGGCGGGTGTCACCTCCTTGGCGTAACGGGCCGGTCCGGGTGAGGATGCTCCGCATGAAGAGCGATCTCTTTTCCAGCGAGCACATGGCCCAGCCGGCCACCGCCCCCGGCATGACCCTGCAGAACTCCAAGTCGATCAAATACGCCGTCAACGGGGAGATGCACGCCCGCCAGGGCTCGATGATCGCCTTCCGCGGCAACCTCCAGTTCGAGCGCAAGGGCCAGGGCATCGGCGGCATGCTCAAGCGCGCGGTCACCGGCGAGGGCCTCGCGCTCATGGCCGTACGCGGGCAGGGCGAGGCGTGGTTCGCGCACGAGGCCGCCAACTGTTTCATCCTGGAGATGGACCAGGGCGACCAGATCACCATCAACGGCCGCAACGTCCTCTGTTTCGACGCGACGCTCTCGTACGAGATCAAGACCGTCAAGGGCGCCGGAATGATCGGCGGCGGCCTCTTCAACAGCGTCTTCACGGGGTACGGCAAGATCGGCCTGATGTGCGAGGGCACCCCCATCGTGATCCCGGTGACGGGCGCCCAGCCGGTGTACGTGGACACGGACGCGGTCGTCGGCTGGAGCCAGCAGCTCACGACCACCCTGCACCGCTCGCAGAGCGTCGGGTCGATGGTGCGCGGCGGCTCGGGCGAGGCCGTGCAGCTGATGCTCCAGGGCGAGGGGTTCGTCATCGTGCGCCCGAGCGAGGCCCGGCCCGAGAAGACGGCCAACTGACCGCCGCGTTACGTAGGCTCGTGGACATGGACGACGCCTCGTACTGCGCAACGCCCGCACCCGCCGCTACGGAAGCGGACGCGGGCCCGCCGTTCGCGGAGTGCGTGCTGTGCCGCGAGCCGACGGAGTACCCCGAATCCGCCAAGGGCGCCACGCTCTGCCCGGTCTGCGCCTGGCAGGAGGCGGGGCGCTCGGCCTGCTCCGGCTAGGGGGTTGTTCCCAGGGGGCCGGGCGGTGAACGACGGGTACCGGCGTGCTCAGGATCCGCTTCATGCTGGAGAACTGCCGCCACTGGGAGCCGCCGTGCGCCCGGTGTCCGACTGGCGGTCGCCGGGCAGCACGCACGGCTGGTCCGGGATGCCCGGCGGCGCGTGTGGCCCGGCTGACCCCGGCGGGCCGGGACGCCTACCGGGGCCACCTCGCGGCGCTGCGGGCGATCGTGGGGCCGCCGGATCCGGTGGCCTGATCGAGCGGTCACCGAAGGACGACGCTCACGCCCCGCTCCTCGAAGATCTCCAGGATCAGGTCGAAGAGCGTGACCTCGCGCTCTCCCGAGCGCACACGCTCTCCCAGCCATGCCCTGGACCGGGCCGAGAAGTCCCAGTGCACGGTGCACGGCGTGGTGGCACCCCAGCCGCCCCTCAGGCAGTCGTCGAGAGCATCGAGGTTCCAGCCGAAATACCCGCCGGGGCCGTTGACGGCTTCACCGATCGCGCAGGAGAAGCTGTCCCGGTCGACGATGTACCGACCGTCCAAGGTGAACACCTGGCCTGCGGGAGCGTCGGTCCGTCCCCGGCGGCTGCACTCCCGGGACCACAGCGCCACCGACAGCCACGCGTGTCTGTCCTCGGGGGCGAGTTCGTGCCACATGCCGGTGCGGTTCAGCCGGCCCGTGCGGATCAGGTCCCATACGCGTTCCGCTCCGACCAGGGCGTTCTCGCACCACAGGGTCACCGTGAGGTCGACGAGGCCGCCCCCGCAGGCGGAGGGCTCGACATCGATGACGGTGACGTCATCGACGAAGTAGGACCCCATGGGGGTTCCGGCTCCGTCGAGGAGTTCGAACCAGGCGTTCCCCGCCAGGGCGCGACGACTGCCGACGCGTCCGGCGCTCTTCAGCAGGCCGCCCTGAGGGAGACAGCCCGTGAGGCGCACCCGGCGTACTCCCTCCTCGTCCGGCAGCGGCGTGAAGAATCCCTCCGCCTCGCGGGCGGAGCCCCAGAAGTCTGCGTGGTCCTCGTCCGAGGTCAGCGCGTACCTCTGCCCCTTACCGCCCCGCCCTGATGATGTGCGCATCGCACTCCCCGTAAAAGCGCTGATCCTACCGGCGCCCGACGGCTGCCCACCCGGTCACCCGGTCACCCAGTCACTCCGGCCAGTCGGATCCCTTGATGACCTCCACGAAGTCGCCCCGCTCGAAGCCGGGGACGTAGTGGGCGAGCACATCCGCCTTGACGTTGCCGAAGGTCGTTGCCGGCCGGTCCCGGATGCCCTCGGTGAAGGCTGCGAGGATCCCGTTCTTGAAGTCCGGGCGCGGATGCGCCGCGACCACGGCCGCGCGCTGCTCGTCGGTGACCGCGTCGTAGCCGATGCCCAGGACGTCCAGCTCCACGCCCCGGGTCACCAGGGCCACCTCGGGCGCCATGTGCAGCGGGATCTCCGGCGTGGTGTGCAGGGCGATGGCCGTCCAGACCCGGTCGGCCGGGTCGCCGGTGATGCCGTGCGTGCTCAGGAAGCGGCGGGCCTCGTCCGCGCCGTCGATCTCGAAGCGCTGGTCCGTACGGCGGAACCGCCCGGTCAGGCCCAGGTCGTGGAACATCGCCCCCACGTAGAGGAGTTCGGGATCGAAGTCCAGACCCAGTTCCCGGCCGCGCAGCGCCCCGAAGAGGAACACCCGCCGGGAGTGGTCGAAGACCAGCGGCGTGGCGGCCTCACGCACCAGCTCGGTCGCTTCCTTGGCCAGGGCGCTGTCGGGGATCCGTACGCCCGCGATCGTTCCGCTGGTGACGCTCATGGTGGGAGCCTCTCCGTGTTCCGTCGGTGGCTGTGGTGCCTGTGGCGTTCGTGCGCCTGCTACCAGCCTCGCGCCCTCACGTACGCTGGACCATCTCCATTCGGCCGAGTGAACCACGATCCGGACATGACCCGCCGCGTCGCCTTCCCCGTCCTCGACGGAGTGACCCTCCTCGACGGACACAGCATCACCGCGGCGGCGCTCCCTGCGGTCTCGGCAGCGACGAGAGCCTCCGCCGCGCCTTCGCCCGCCACCTGGGTACCACGCCGAGCGAGTACCGCAGACGGTTCACCACGACGCGCGCCACGGCGCAACCCTCCTGTCCGGAACCCTCCGCCTGAAGCGACGGGCCCGGTCAGCCCTCCACCAGGCCCTCACCCTCCATCAGGGCCCTCAGCCCTCCATCAGCTCCGACACCTTCACGAAGCGGTAGCCCCGCTTCCGCAGCTCCGGAACGATTCTGCTGATCGCCTCCGCCGTGACCGGCGCCGCGCTGCGCGTGCAGTGCATCACCACCAGCGACCCCGGCCGCACCCCGTCCAGCACCTGTTCCGCCACCGCGCCCGCATCCGTCGCGAACGCGTCACCGCTCACCACGTCCCACTGCACCGCCGTCACGTCCGCCGGGGTCAGCGCGCGCAGGGCCGCGTCGTCGTAGCAGCCGCCGGGGAAGCGGAAGTAGGGCACCACGTTCCGCACCCCGGCCTGCCGGAACGCCGAGAAGGCGCGCTCCACGTCGCGGGCCATGGCGTCCTTCGCGACCACCGGCAGGCCGTAGCAGTCGGCGGTGAACGCGTGGTGGCTGTACGAGTGGTTGGCGACCTCGAACAGGTCGTCCGTGCCGATCCCCTTCGCCTGCGCCGGGTACTCCTCCGCCCACCGGCCGGTCATGAACACGGTCGAGGGAACCTTCAGCCGCCGCAGCAGCGCGATCAGCTCCGGGTTGTCGAAGCGCTCGCCCGCCTTCGCCCGGGGTCCCTGATCGGCCGTCATGTCGGCGTCGAAGGTGAGCGCGACGACCTTCTCGGCCGCGCCCTTCTCCGCGCCCCCTCCTGTTGCCGGCCGCCGCTCGAAGACCGGCGTGCGCCCGGCGGGGCCGGGGGCCATGGTGGGCGGCTTCTTCGGCGGCGGGGGAGCGGCGGCGGAGGCGGGAGTCGTGGGGGTGGGTACGGGGGTGGGTGCGGAGGCGGCGCCCCCGCACCCGGCCAAGGCGCCACCGATCAGCACCCCCGCGACCATCAGGACAGTCGTCTTCCGTTTCCGTGCAGTAGTGATCACTCACGGAAAATATCTGACAATCTGCCCTTAGGGTTTATATGGCGCTCCGGTGTCGCCCCCTCAGCACCACGGCCCCGTCACCGCGAACGTCGTCCCCGGCGTGTAGCAGTTCACGTACATGGTCGAGCCGTCCGGCGAGAAGGTCACCCCCGCGAACTCGCCCCACTCCGGCTCCTCGGGCGTCCCGATGTTCTGCCGCCCGCGCGCCATCGTGTACACCTCGCCCCGCCGGGTCACCCCCAGCACGTGCTGCGCGCCGCCGCCGTCCTCGCAGACCATCAGGCCCCCGTCGGCGGTTAGGCAGATGTTGTCCGGGGACTCTCCGGGGAGCTGGATGTCGGTGTCCGGGCCGAAGACCACGACCAGGGTGAGCCGGCGCTTCTTCGTCTCGTACCGCCAGACCTGGCCGTAGTGGTCGGCCGCCGAGCCCTCGTCGCTGCGGGCGAAGCTGGAGACGAAGTAGACGGACGAGCCGCCCCAGTAGCAGCCCTCCAGCTTCTGCGCGTGCGTGATGCCCTTGCGGCCGAAGTCCTGGAGCCGGATCGGGGTCTCGGCCGCCAGCGGGTCCGGTACGGGCACCCACTCGACCCGGTCGAAGCTCGCCCCGGTCTCCTGGACCACGGAGAGGTCGGGCAGGCCCGGTACCCGCATCGCCTCCAGCGCCCCGCCCGCCCGCAGCGAACCGGTGCCGCCGAGCGGCTTGGTGGGGAGGAAGCGGTAGAAGAGGCCGAACGGTTTGTCGAACGCGTCCTCCGTCTCGTACACGATCCCGTTCTTCGGGTCGATCGCGATCGCCTCGTGCTGGAAGCGGCCCATCGCGGTCAGGGGGACGGCCCCGGTGCGGCGCGGGTCGGCGCCGTCCACCTCGAAGATGAAGCCGTGGTCCTTGGTGTACCCGTTGGTCCCGGCCCTGTCCTCGGTCTCCTCGCAGGTCAGCCAGGTGCGCCAGGGGGTGGGCCCGCCCGCACAGTTGACCGCCGTACCGGCGATGGCGACCCGTTCGCCGAGCACCCTGTTCCGGCCGTCCAGCTCCAGGGACGTACAGCCGCCCTTGGCCGCCGGGTCGTAGGTCAGGCCGGCGACGGTCGGGACGCCGATCTTCGCCGTGTGCCGGTTCTCGTGGTTGCGGACCAGATGGACGCGGCCGTGGCGGCCGGCGAGGGCGGTCATGCCGTCGTGGTTGCTCGGCACCTTGCCCTCGCCGGAGCGCAGCGGGTCGCCCTCCCGGGACAGCACCCGGTAGCGGAAACCTTTCGGCAGGTCGAGCAGGCCGTCCGGGTCGGGGACGAGGGGGCCGTAGCCGCTGTGGCCACGGGCGGTGGCCGTGCCCGCGAAGAGTTCGGAGAAGGCCCCGGTGAAGGCGATCGCGGCCGCTGCGCCGCTCCCTGCCAGGACCTGTCGTCGTGTCGCGGTGTTCCGGGGTGCGGTCGCTGCGGTCGCTGTGTTCCGGGTTTCGGAGGACATGAGGCAACTCCCTGTTGGCGGACAGGTGACGTGACCCGCATGTGTGTAGCACGCACAGAGGCGCGGGGGAACCATGCGCGCCCCCGCGCCTTGTGTTGCTGCTGGGACGGCCCACGGAGCCGGGCCGCCCCGTGCGGGTCAGGCCAGCGAGGCCGACAGCGTGATCGTCGTACCCGTCAGCGCCTGGCTGACCGGGCAGTTCGCCTTGGCGTCCTCGGCGGCCTTCACGAAGGCGTCCTCGTCGAGGCCGGGGACCTCGCCCACGACGGTGAGGTGGATGCCGGTGATACCCGTGCCGGGCTGGAAGGTCACCTCGGCCTTGGTCTCCAGCCGGGTCGACGGGGTGCCGGCCCCGGCGAGTCCGTGGGAGAGGGCCATCGAGAAGCAACTGGAGTGCGCGGCGGCGATGAGCTCCTCGGGGCTCGTCTTGCCGTTCGGCTCCTCCGAGCGGGCCGGCCAGGAGACGGGATACTCGCCGATGCCGGAGGAGTCGAGGGTGACGACCCCCTTGCCGTCGAGCAGGTTGCCTTCCCAGTTCGTGTGCGCCTGACGCGTGGTAGCCATGCTGGATCCCTTCAAACGGTGTACGCGGTTGTACGGGGCTGGTACGGAACTCGTACGGGACTCGTATGGACGCGTACGGGAGCCGTACGCGCTTGTACGCGAACGGAGTTACGGGCACGCCGCCGAACGGGCACCCGGTGTCACCCCCCGAACCTACTGCGCCACCAGGCCCTTCGCGTCACGTGCCAGTGCCGTCAGCCGCGAGATCGCCCGGAAGTATTTCTTCCGGTACCCGCCGTTCAGCATCTCGTCGCTGAACAGCTGGTCGAACGGCAGCCCGGAGGCCAGCACCGGCACCTCGCGGTCGTACAGCCGGTCGGCCAGCACCACCAGGCGCAGCGCCGTCGATTGGTCCGGCACCGCGCTCACCCCGGTCAGGCAGACCGCCCCGAGCTCGTCGGTCAGCGCCCCGTACCGGCTCGGGTGCACCTTCGCCAGGTGATCGAGGAGCCCCGGGAAGTCGTCCAGGGACGCGCCCGGCGTGGCGTACGCGGCGCGGGTGACCTGCTCGTCGCTGTACGGCGGCGGGGCGTCGGGCAGTCCGCGGTGCCGGTAGTCCTCACCGTCGATGCGCAGCGGGCGGAAGTGCGCGGACAGGCCCTGGATCTCGCGCAGGAAGTCCGCGGCGGCGAACCGGCCCTCGCCGAGCTTGCCCGGCAGCGTGTTCGAGGTCGCGGCCAGCGCCACCCCGTGCTCCACCAACCGGCTGAGCAGCGAGGAGACCAGGACGGTGTCGCCCGGGTCGTCGAGCTCGAACTCGTCGATGCAGAGCAGCCGGTGCCCGCTCAGGGTCTGCACGGTCTGCTGGAAACCGAGCGCGCCGACCAGATTCGTCAGCTCCACGAACGTGCCGAACGCCTTCAGCGACGGCTCGGCGGGCGTGGCGTGCCAGAGGGAGGCGAGCAGGTGGGTCTTGCCGACGCCGTAACCGCCGTCGAGATACACCCCGCGCGGCCCGGCCGGCGCGGCCGGCTTCTTGCTCCCGAACCACTTACGGCGCCCGGAACCCGTCGCGTGCGACCCGCCGAGCCCGGCCGCGAAGCCGGACAGCACGGTCACGGCCTCGCTCTGGCTCGGCTGGTTCGGGTCGGGTACGTAGGTGTCGAAGCGCACCGAATCGAAGCGCGGCGGCGGCACCATCTCCGCCACCAGACGGTCGGCGGGGACGCGCGGCTCGCGGGCGCACAGGGACAGCGGGGCCGTTTCGGCAAGGGGGCTCTGCCCCGGAAACGCGGTGGAGGACGACACAACTCTCCACCCTAAGGCCCGTGCCAGACTGCAACCCATGCGAAGCCTGTTCCCTGTGACGGACCTGACAACAACGGCCGCCGCCGCCGACCGCGAGTGGAGTTTCGACGAGCTGGCCGAGGCGTACGCGTACCCCATGACGGGCGCCTCGTGGCTGCGCGCCAACATGGTCTCCACCCTCGACGGCGCCGCCCAGCACGACGGCCGCTCGCAGCCCATCTCCTGCACCGCCGACATGCGGATCTTCGGCACCCTGAGGGCCCTGGCCGATGTGGTGATCGCCGGAGCCGAGACCGTACGTCTGGAGGGGTACCGTCCGGCCCG
Source organism: Streptomyces cyaneofuscatus (assembly GCF_042718795.1). Lineage (GTDB taxonomy): Bacteria > Actinomycetota > Actinomycetes > Streptomycetales > Streptomycetaceae > Streptomyces > Streptomyces cyaneofuscatus_A. Next base: position 87,886 of record NZ_JBHXOX010000007.1, on the reverse strand, counting down.
CGCCCGGGAGGCCTTCGCGGCGCGGCGGGCGGCGGCCGGGCAGGGGCCCGCGCCGGCTGTCGCGGTGGTGAGCGGCTCGTTGGACCTGGACTTCGCGCTGCCGCTGTTCACCGAGCCGCTCGTCCCGACCCTCGTGGTGACCGGTTCCGGGGCTCCCGCCGACCGGATCGGGGCGGCCCGGCAGGCGGGCGCGGAGGTGGTGATCGCGGGCGAGGGCACCCGGGTGGACCCGGCGCGCGCGGTGCGCGAGCTGGCGGACCGGGGGCTGCGGCGGCAGCTCACCGAGGGAGGGCCCCGGCTGCTCGGCCAGTTCGTGGCGGCGGGGGCGCTGGACGAGCTCTGCCTGACGCTCTCCCCGATGCTCACGGCCGGGGACGCGCAGCGGATCGCCGGAGGTCCCGGGGTCGCCGTGCCGGAACGTTTCGCCTTGGCGTCGCTGCTGGAGGAGGACGGGTTTCTCTTCGGCCGCTACCGACGGTAAGGAGCCGGGTGACCGGCGACGGCGTGCACGGTCATCAGTGCGGGGACACTTAGCGGAATTACCCGTTCCGCTTAGCTTCGGCTGGGCACACTTACCTCTGCAGTCCCCGTGGAATCACGGGGAAGGATGGTTTCAGCAAACGACCGTCGACGGCCGAGCCGGCTGTCGGCGAGACGCAGAAGCGGAAGGGCGCCTGTCGTGTTCACAAGCGTTTTGATGATCGAGAAGCCGCTCACTCCCGAGGACGTGGACTTCGTCACCACCCTCCACGGCGAGGAGCGGATCTCGTTCGTCGTTCTGTTGCAGCCGCGCGGCGACCAGGCCGATGTCCTGCTGCGCGCGATCGACGACGTGGCGATGGGGGAGCTCAGGGACGCCGTCCGCGAGGGCGAGGAACCGGAGGGCAAGGAGGCCCGCGAACCCGCCGAGATCGGCCTGGAGTACTCGCTACGGGCCCTGCGCGAGGCGGGCGCCGAAGCGGTCGGACAGGTGATCGAGGACCACCCCCTGGACAAGCTGAAGACCGTCGTCGAAGACGCGGGCGCGGACGAGGTCATCGTCCTGACCGCCCCGCACTACGTGGAGGAGTTCTTCCACCGCGACTGGGCCTCACGGGCCCGGCACAAGGTCGGCGTCCCGGTGCTCAAGCTCTTCGCGCACAGCGAATAGGCTGAAGGCCGCGCGGGCCGCCGGAGGGCAACCCGGAACCGCGCAGGACTCTCACCAGCAAGAGGATGGAGAACTCAACGATGGCACCCGGAATTCCCGCCGCCATGGAACGACCGCACTTCATCGGCATCGGCGGCGCCGGAATGTCGGGCATCGCGAAGATCCTCGCCCAGCGCGGAGCGAAGGTGGCGGGCAGCGACGCCAAGGAGTCCGCCACCGTCGAGTCGCTGCGGGCGCTGGGGGCGACCGTGCACATCGGGCACGAGGCCCGGAACCTGGCCGACGACGCGTCCTGCGTGGTCGTCTCCAGCGCCATCCGCGCCGACAACCCGGAGCTGCTGCGCGCCGCCGAGCTGGCCGTCCCGGTGGTGCACCGCTCCGACGCGCTGGCCTCCCTGATGAACGGCCTGCGCGCCATCGCGGTGGCCGGCACGCACGGCAAGACGACGACCACGTCGATGCTGGCCGTCGCCCTCTCCTCGCTGAGCCTGGCCCCTTCGTACGCCATCGGCGGCGACCTGGAGGGCCCCGGCACCAACGCCACGCACGGCGAGGGGGACATCTTCGTCGCGGAGGCGGACGAGAGCGACCGCAGCTTCCAGAAGTACGACCCCGAGGTCGCGATCGTCCTCAACGTGGAGCTGGACCACCACGCGAACTACGCCTCGATGGACGAGATCTACGACTCCTTCGAGACGTTCGTCGGCAAGGTCGTCCCCGGCGGCACCCTGGTCATCTCCGCCGACCAGCCCGGCGCGGTCGAGCTGACCCGCCGGGTCCGCGACCTCTCCGACCTCAAGGTCGTCACGTACGGCTCCGCCGAGAGCGCCGACGTACGCGTCCACAAGGTCACCCCACGCGGCCTGACCAGCGAGGTCACGGTCCTCCTCAACGGCAAGTTCCTCACCTTCACCGTCTCGGTCCCCGGCGCCCACTACGCCCACAACGCGGTCGCCGCGCTCGCCGCCGGCGTCGCCCTCGGCATCCCCGCGCACAACCTGGCCTCGGCCCTCGGTTCGTACACCGGGGTCAAGCGCCGCCTCCAGCTCAAGGGCGAGGCGGCGGGGGTGCAGGTCATCGACTCGTACGCGCACCACCCCACCGAGATGACCGCCGACCTGGAGGCCATGCGCGGCGCGGCCGCCGACGCCCGCATCCTGGTCGTCTTCCAGCCGCACCTGTTCTCGCGTACCCAGGAGCTGGGTACGGAGATGGGCCAGGCCCTCGCGCTGGCCGACGCCTCCGTGGTCCTGGACATCTACCCGGCCCGTGAGGACCCGATCCCGGGCATCACCAGCGCCCTGATCATCGACGCGGCGAAGGCGGCGGGCGCCGAGGTCACCGCCGTCCACGACCAGGCGGACGTCCCCGCCGCCGTCGCGGGAATGGCGGGGCCCGGTGATCTCGTTCTCACCATGGGAGCGGGCGATGTCACCGACCTCGGCCCGCGCATCCTGGACCACCTGTCGAGCGCCCGGTAGCCGAGGGGCGACCGGACCGAGCGACCACCTGTCGAGCTGAGGAGCGAGCCGTGCCGTACGACGTCGAGAAGCCGGACGAGCAGTGGCGGGCGGAGCTGTCCCCCGCCGAGTACCAGGTCCTGCGCCAGGCCGGCACCGAACCCGCCTTCCGCGGTGAGTACACCGACACCAAGACGGCGGGCGTCTACTCCTGCCGGGCCTGCGGGGCGGAGCTGTTCCGCTCCGACACCAAGTTCGAGTCGCACTGCGGCTGGCCGTCCTTCTACGACCCGAAGGACACGGACGCGGTCGAGCTGATCGAGGACCGCGCCCACGGCATGGTCCGCACCGAGGTGCGCTGCGCCCGCTGCGGCTCGCACCTGGGCCATGTCTTCGAGGGCGAGGGCTACCCGACCCCCACGGACCAGCGCTACTGCATCAACTCGATCTCGCTGACGCTGGCACCGGACGAGAGCTGAACCGCACGCTGACGGAACGCGAAGATGCCCGCACAGGGAGACCTGTGCGGGCATCTTCTGCGTACGCCTCCCGGCACCGCTCCGGCCGTCCGCCGAAGCGCCGGCGTCACCGGCGTCCGCGCAACCGTCCGAACAGGCTGCGGGCCTGGGCACGCTTGCGGGGGTCGGCGGCGGCGCGGCGGGCCGACTCGATGGTCCGGCGGCCCTGGGGGCTGCGGGTGAACTGGGTGATGCGGGCGATCAGGCGGGACATGATTCCTCCTTGAGGGGCCTGCCTCTCGCTTACCCCGAAAACGGCCGACCGCACGCTCACGGTGACGGGGTGTGCACCGAGGGGCGCCTCACTGCTGGTGGGGGTCCTCGGCGGCCTCCGAGCGCAGCAGCGGGTGGATGACCCCGGGGAAGACCCGGGCCCGTACGACCTCCTCGGCCGACCCGCCCTGCACGACGGTCTCCGCGACGCCCCAGGGCCGCCCGGCCAGGTGGACGGTCAGGGTGTACGAGGAGGAGCAGCCGGTGCACTCGTAGCGGTCGGCCCAGGTCTCGACCTCGGTGGTGGAGCCCGGGTAACGCTTCACATGGCGGTGGCGGGCGTGGCAGTGGTCGCAGGTCTCACCGGGTTCACAGGTCCCGCCGCACGGACAGGGCACGTCGAAGCTGTCGGCGGGGGTCCAGCGCTGCACGAGGACGGCCTCGCGGGTGGCGCCCATGTCCTTCATGGCCTTGAGGTTGCGGGCGGCGACGTTGTACGACTCGCCGGTGGCGGCCATCCGGTCGCGGATGACGTCCTTGCGTCCACGGTTGGTCGTCATGCGGCTCCTCCTGGGTTCACGCAGCCCGCCAGGAGGCCCATGAGAGACATCGGTACGTCTTTACCGTACCTGTCCGGTATCGGTACGAGGACCGGGCGGCCCGGCGGCCGGCCGCGGACTCCGGAGCCCGCAGGACCCGGTGGTGCGCGCCCCGGCCGTTCGGCCGCCCGAAACGGGTCCGATCCGGGCCCCGGCGGCGGCGATCCGGAGCGTTGCCGCGCCTGACCGGGCGCCTGCCGGGGCATTGGCCGACCTGGTCCGGTCTTTTCGACATGGTGCCCGGCTTTGGGGATAGCAGGTGGCCCAGAGCGCACCACGTCCCACGTCCTTTCGTCCTACCTCCGAAAGAAGGTCACCGTGGCGATCAACCAGACGCAGCAACCGCTGGACGACGGGCGGCCGGTCCCGGACCCCGCTGAGAGGCGGTCCGCTATCGATCCCCGTGACCCGGCCGAGGCCGGGACCGTGCTGCCGGGGCAGCCGGAGCCTGCCCCGCGACAGCGGCCGTCCGCCCTGGAACAGGCCGGTGGAGTCCGTGGCGTGATCTACTCCGCTCTGCCGGTCCTCGCCTTCGTCATCGGCAACGCCATCGGCGGACTCACGACGGCGATCATCGCCGCTGTCGCCCTCGCCGTGGTGATCGCCGCCGAGCGGCTGATCCGCAAGGAGTCGGTCATGCCCGCCATCGGCGGGGTCTTCGGGGTGGCCATCGCCGCTGGGATCTCCTGGTGGACCGGGTCGGCCAAGGACTACTTCCTCATCGGGATCTGGTCGAACCTGGCGCTCGCCCTGATCTTCGGTCTCTCCGTCCTCGCGGGCCGTCCGCTGGCGGGCGTTCTGTGGTTCTCGCTGCGGGGCAAGGGTTCGACCTGGCGGGACGACCGGCGTGCGCGCCGGTACTTCGGCGTCGCGACGATCGTGCTCACGGTCATCTTCGCCGCCCGCTTCGCCGTCCAGCAGTACCTGTACCAGGCCGACGAGGTCGGCTCGCTGGGCACCGCGAAGATCGTCATGGGGTATCCGCTGCTGGCCGTGGGCGTGCTGGCCGTCGCCTGGGCCGCTCGCGCCGCCTCGCGCCGGTCCTCCGAGGCAGACGAGCCCGCCTCGCGGCAGCCCTAGGGCGCGTGTCCGGCGGGAGAGGTGTACGCCCGGCCCCAGCGGTTACCTTCCCGCTATGCGACGACATGACCTGATCGTTCTGGGCGCCGGTACCGGCAACGCACTCATCGACGACCGCTTCGCCGATCTCGACATCGCCCTGGTCTCCGCCGGACCGTTCGGCGGTACCTGCCTGAACGCCGGCTGCATCCCGAGCAAGATGCTCGCGGCCACGGCCGATGTGGCGGACTCCGTCCGGGAGTCGGAACGCCACGACATCGACGCCGAACTGCGCGGTGTCCGCTGGCGGGACATCCGCAGCCGGGTCTTCGGCCGACTGGACGCGGCGGCCGAGGAGGGCGAGAAGGGCCGTCGCGACTCCGAGTACATCACCGTCTACCGGGGCACAGCCCGCTTCACGGGCCCGCGTCGGCTCACGGTGGAGACCGACGACGGGCCCGTCGAGATCGAGGCGGAACGGATCGTGATCGCCGCCGGCGGGCGGCCCGTCGTCCCTCCGGTGGTCGCCGACTCCGGGCTGCCGTACGAGACGTCCGATACGATCATGCGCCTGGAAGAGGTGCCGCGACGGCTCGTCGTCCTCGGCGGCGGGTACATCGCCGCGGAGCTGTCACACGTCTTCCACTCCCTCGGCAGCCAGGTCACCGTCATCGAGCAGGCGGACCGGCTGCTGGCCCAGCAGCAGGACGAGCTGGTCTCCCGCACCCTCACCGACCTCGTGCGCGACCGGTGGGACCTGCGGCTCGGGCGCGAGCTGACCGAGGTCTCCGGCAGGCCCGGCGATCTCCGCCTCACTCTGGACGACGGCACCGAACTGACCGCCGACACCTTGCTGGTGGCCGTGGGCCGCCGGCCGAACAGCGACCGGCTGGGTGTGGCCGCGGCGGGTGTCGAGACCGGTGACGGCGGACGGATCACCGTGGACGAGCACCTGCGCACGACCGCCGACGGGGTCTGGGCCCTCGGCGACATCTCCACGCAGGTCCCGCTGAAGCACGTCGCCAACCGTGAGGCGGAGATCGTCGCCCACAACCTGCTCCACCCCGACGACCGGCGGACCATGAACTACGACGCGGTGCCGTCGGCCGTCTTCACGCGTCCGCAGATCGCCCAGGTCGGGCTGACCGAGCAGGAGGCCCGTGAGCAGGGTCTGGACTACGCGGTCGCGGTCCACCGGTACGCGGATGTGGCCTACGGCTGGGCGCTGGAGGAGACCGACGGATTCTGCAAGGTGCTGGCCGACCGGCGCACCGGACGCCTGCTGGGCGGACACATCCTCGGGCCGCAGGCCGCCACCCTGGTACAGCCGCTGGTCATCGCGCTGACCAGCGGCATGACCGTACGCGAGCTGGCCGAGCAGCCCCTGTGGATCCACCCCGCCCTCACCGAGGTCGTCGAGAACGCGCTGAAGGACCTGGACCTGGGGCCCGACGGGACGTGAGGCGAGGCGGTCCGGGGGCGGCCACCGGGGTATCGGAACGGTGTGCCCGGGGACGGGCGCGCAACTGGCACCGAACCCATGCCCGGGTGCAATCCCCGTGAAATACTTGTGAGTTACGGGCGTGAGCGGATGGTTCGCGCCGGGAGGGGGCGGGTTTCGTGGCGGACGACAGCGAAGCGTTGGCGGGGGAGCAGGGGGCCTCGGGCGGACAGCTCGTGTTCCGGGTCGAGGTCAGCGGTACGCACCGGCGGCGGGAGGATCTCGCGGCGCTGCACCAGTGGCTGGAGGACGCTCCGATCCTGACGGAGGCCCGGGACGAGGGCGGGCTCGACGTCAGGCTGGTGGACTCACGTCGGCAGAGCCCCTCCATGGGCGGCGAGTTGGTGCAGGACATCCTGCTCGTCGTCACCGCCGAGGTGGCCCGGTCGGTGATCGAGAACGTCTGGCGGGCGGTCCTCGCCTGGCACCGCAACCGGCGCAGGCTCGCGAACGCCGAAGAGCTTCCCCGGGTCACGCTCGACGCGGACGACGGCGACGGCGACCCCACGCTCCGACGGGACACCAGGACGGGTCCCGGTGCCCGGGACGAACCCGGCTCCGGCGAGACGGAGCGACGCCCGGCGGATGCGGCGGACGGGCCGAACACGGACGGACAGGACGAGGACGGGCGGGACGCGGACGGGCGGGGCTAGGCGTTGTGCCCCCGTACAACGCGCGTAGTCCGCAGAACCGGTCCAAGACCCATCGCGCGGTGCTCATCGGCGTCGACTCCTACGCCTACGAAGCCGACCTGCCCGCGGTCGCGCGCAGCCTCCGGCTCATGGCGGAGGCGCTGACCGCCGAGGGCACGGGCGTCATGGCACCCGGAGAGCTGGTCGTCCTGCCGGGCCCGACCGGGAGCGGCCCGGGCACGGTAGACCCGCTGGAGGCGGTCCGTGCGTTACGGGACGCCCGCGAGCAGGTCGACGGGCTTCTCGTCGTCTACTTCGCCGGGCACGGCGTGGTTCGGGCTGACGGAACGGATCTGCATCTGCTGTTCAGCCCCTCGCGGGTCATCGCCGATCCGCACCGCCCTTTCGTCGACGCGCTCTCGTGGCGCGATCACGTCATGGCCGAGCTGCGGCTGGCGCAGGCCGACTGGGTCGTGGTCGTTCTCGACTGCTGTTTCGCCGGGAACGCGCGGCTGGACTTCCACCCGGAGGAGCAGCAGAGCTTCGCACTCCTGATGGCGGCCGAGCAGAACGTGGAGATCCCACCCGGCGACGCCGCGACCGGCACGGACTTCACCGTCGGGCTCCACCGCCTGCTCACCGGGCGGACGTGGGCCTCGAAGCCCGCCACCTTCACCCGGCTGGTGGGGGAGATCCGCGAGGTGATGGCCCCTCTGAAAGCGGTCCACGATCACCGCTGGATCCCGGGGGAGCGCCGACACGGCGACGACGTGCTGCTCGCCATCCCCGGCAGGAGCCACGGGCGGGAGCACAAGCCGTCGGAGTCGGGCGGGACAGCGCCGGAGGCCGGTCGTCCGGCGCTCGCGTCCACCGGAGTGGGTGGTGCGGTCGAGACACCGGGGCGGCCCGGGGAGGGCGAGGCCGAGTACGGGGCCGAGGTCGAGAACGAAGCCGAGGCCGGCCCGGTCCACCCGGCTCGGGCCGTCGGCGCGACACCGAGGCGGCGTCCGTCCTCCCGGCGCTACCGGGCGTTGTGTGCCGCCCTCGCGCTCGCCTGCCTCGCCGGAGCCGGCGTCCTGCTGAGCCTCGGCGGCGGCCCGGACCGCGGCTGCGCGCCGCCTCTGGAACTGCGCGTACTGGTGGATCCCGACATCCGGCCCACCGTGCAGAAGGCCGCCGATGTCTATCTCGACCGCGACACCGGCGGCTGCCGGGCCGTGGGCATCAGCGTGTACACCGGCAACGCCACCGATGTCGTCGACGCGCTCCAGGCCGCCCCGCTCTGGCAATCCCCTCCCGCCTCCTGCCCGCCCTCCGGCGACTGCCTGTTGCCGCAACGCGATCTCGGGGCCCAGCCCGACGTCTGGATCCCGGCCGCCACGGTCACCTCTCTGCGCGTGCTCGCCGAGCGGAGCATGGCGGCCGGAACAGTCGCGAAGCTCGACTCGCTGGGCTCTGTCGCGTACACCCCGATGGTCCTCGCCGTCCCCGCCGACGCGGGCCGGAAGCCCGGCCCTGCCGATCGCCACGCACCGCTGGCCGACCTGGTCGCCCGAGTCCGGGACGGCGGCACGGACGGTCCGGAGCCCTACCAGGTGTTACGTCCCGACCCCGAGGGCGGAGACGGCGCGCTGCTGTCGACCACCGCGCTGTACGGGACCGGCGACCGCCGTCCAGGCGACGTCGAGGCCGCCCTCACCGATGACCGGCTTCCCCCGCAGCCCACGGCGCGCGATCTGATGTGCGGCCTCGCCGACGGGTCCCGTAACGCACTGGAGGACAGGGCCGCGGTGCTGATTCCCGAGCAGACCATGGCCCTGTTCAACCTGCCTTCCGCGAGCGGGGAGGCCGGCACCGTGGGACGACCGGCCTGCGCCAGCGACGTCCTGGAGCACCGTGCGGCCCGCTACCCCACCGACGTTCCCGTACTCGACCTCCCCTTCTTCCGTGTCACCTGGGCCGGGGCCGACCGGGACGCGACCGCGCGCGGGCAGGCCGTGCGGGACTTCTACGACTGGCTGGCCAAGGACCCCGAGGCCGGCGCGGTCTTCGTGCGGGACGGCTTCCGCACCGGGCCGAGCGGGAAGCCGTCGCTTCCTCCCGCCGCCTCCCCGCTCACGGCGAAGGCCAACGAAGGGGCGGTGAGCCTCCTCCTGCCGCCCTCGAACCCGCCGACCTCGGCCTCCGAGGTCACCGAGGCGCTGCGCGACTACCGCCAGGCGCTCGGCCCCGGCCGCGTCCTCTACCTGCTGGACGACTCGACCTCGATGGAGGACAACCGGGTCTGGTCAGGGCCGGGACGTGCCAAGGACCTGGTGGCCCGGTCCACCGCCCCGATCGGCCCCGAGGACACGTTCGGGGTGTGGGGGCTCTCACCGGGAAGCGCCGCGAACCACACGGAACTGGTCCCCTTCGGCAGCGCCGGCCCGGACCCGGGCCGGGCCCGCGCGGCGGTCGGCCGGGCCCCGGCGGTGAACAAGAACGCGCGCGTCCTGGACGGCCTGCGCGACGGCCTGTCCGAGCTCCGGTCGGGCTCCGAGGGCCCCGTGCCTCGGCTGCTCGTGCTCGTCACGGACGACGAGGACTCCGCCGACCTTCAGGGTGAGGACGTCCTCGCCCTGGTGGAGACCGCGACCGAGGGGGCGCCGGTACGCGTGGTCACGGTCGCGCTGCGCGGCGGCGGATGCGCACCCGGACTGCTGAACCAGCGGCTCGCCGAGGCGACCGGCGGCCGTTGCCTGGACGCCTCCGACGACCTGGCCACCGAGCTGACCGCCGAGGTCGCCAAGACCGGGACGGGGGATGCCCGGTGAGCGGCACGCGGTCCCGTCGCCCTTCCCGCTCCCGCGTCCTGGGGTGCCTGCTGCTCACCCTGTCGGCCGCCTGTACGGGGAGTGGCACGGACGGCCCGTCGCCGACGGCCGGCACCCAGGCACCGGGCCCGATCATCGTGGCCAGCGGCCTCGACGTGACCGGCTCCGGCGGAGTGCGCCAACAGCTCATCGCCGAATGGAACCGCCAACACAAGGACGACCCCGACCTGCGGGCGCAGATCGTCGAGCTGCCCGGCGGCGCCGACCAGCAGCGCAGCCAGTTGCTCGGCGCACTCCAGTCCGGCAGCGCCGCGTACGACATCGTCAACCTCGACGTCACCTGGATACCCGAGTTCGCCGAGGCCGGACTGATCCAGGCGCTGCCGGACCCCGACCCCGACGACCCCGACGTCATCCCCGAAGTACTGAGCACCACCCGGTGGAAGGGCCGGACCTACGCCCTGCCCTTCAACACGGACGTCGGCCTGCTCTACTACCGCAAGGACCTGATCGAGCAGAGCGGCATCAACGAGAACCGCCAACCGACCGGCGACTGGTCCTGGCAGAACCTCTACGACTCCATCGCGACCCTCGGCAGCGGGCAGCCGGAAGGCGATGACCCGCAGAAGGGCTGGACCACACAGCTCGCCCCCTACGAGGGCCTGACGGTCAACGTGATGGACGCCTTCGCCGCCGCCGACGTGCGGATCGCGAGCGCTGACGGCAAGTACACCGCCACGCCGGACACCCTGAAGGACGGCCTCCAGGAGTTCCTCAGGCATGTCGACGACAACCGCACGCTGCTGCCGAGGGCGCTGACCTCGAACGAGGACGCCACCCTGGACGACTTCGCGCAGGGCCGGGTGGTCTACATGCGGAACTGGCCCTATGCCTTCGGCGCGCTCCAGAGCCGGTTGGCACCGGAGCGGTACGCCGCCGTCCCGCTCCCCGGCCGCTCCGTGCTCGGCGGCCAGAACCTCGCCGTCTCCGCCGCGTCCCCGCGATCCGCCGCCGCCCGGAAGCTGCTCGCGTTCCTCACCGGGCCGCGCAGCGAACGCTGCCTCCTGGACGCCGGTTTCGCCGCGACCCGTCTCTCGTCGTACACCGCGGAGAAGACGACCGGGGCACCGGCGGCCTGCTGGGAAGCGGTCACCGAGGCGCTGCGGCCCGGCACGGCCTCCGCGGACCCGGTGCCACGGGAGGGCAGCGCCCGCGCCCCGTCCGCGCGGGAGCGGTCGGAGTACATCGGGAGCGTACGGCGGGCGCTGGAGGAGGCGGTGCAGCGTCCGCGCACGCCGTACTACGGAGCGTTCACCCAGGCCCTGCAATCGGCGGTGTACGGACTCCTGACGGACGAGTCGCCCGATCTCGACGAAGCGGCGGAGCAACTGGACGAAGCCTTGAGGGAGGCGTTCGCGGGCCGCTAGCGGCCGCCGGGGCGACGCGCTGTTGTTGCGGTGGCCATCTACCGCGCCGGAGCTACCGCCGTCGCGGTGACCTTCGCGGCGGCCCTGGAGGACAGCTCCGAGGCGAAGGAGGTGGACGCGGGGAGGGAGTAGCCCGCCGCGTCGTGGCCCTCGCAGAAGCGGCTGTCCGCCAGATACCGACGGCGTACCGTGCCGGTCCCGGCCACGGCGGGCTGGGGCAGCCAGGACCGGTCGGGGTGCCGGAAACGTAGATGCGACATGGCCCGGCGCACCACCCGTCCCTCGGACAGGGACAGGGGAACACGCGTGGTGGTCATCTGACCGGCCGGGCAACGGTCGCAGAGCCGGTAGGAGAACTCACCGATCACTTTGCGGTGGTGGACCAGGAGCAGATGATGCTCGCTGGTCCCGGCCGAGGGCGGACAGGCCGTCCACTCCAGACGATCGAGCAGACGCGCGTGACCCCGCTTACGCGCCCAGTGTCGCCGAACAGCTTCGAACCGACGGTTCCCGACCATACCCATGCGTGACGGGTGCCCCGGCGCGCTCGCGTCATGCTTCCCTGTCCGGGAGCCGCAGGGATCAGCCCTGGGAGGCGTACGCGAGGAAGTGCGTCCAGGTGGTCGGGGTGAGGGCGAGCTGCGGGCTCTCGTCCAGCTTGGAGTCGCGGACGTGGACGGTGGAGGGGCAGGCGGCGACCTCGACGCAGTCGTCACCGGAGCCGCCGCTGTAGCTCGACTTGTGCCATTCCAGGGCGACTTCCACGCAGGAGTCGCCGGAGCCGCCGCTGTAGCTGCTCTTGAACCAGGCCAGGTCTGTGGTGCTCATCTCGCTCCTCGCATACGCCGCATCAGGCTCTTGGATTCGTCCAACGAGTGAGCCTGTGAACGCATACTGGCACACCGCATCTGGAGTGCGCTGATCACCTTGGGGTCGGAGATGAACTGTCCGTGCTCCTGTCCCTCCAAGTAGCCCAACCACTGGTGGTCCTGTGTCTCCAGCAGTTGCATCGGTCCGTCCAGCCCTGCGTGGTGATGCCGTACCAGCGGCATGATCTGGATGTCCACGTTGCCCAGCTCGGACAGGTCGAGAATGTGGTCGATCAGCTCCCTGGTGACCTCCTCGCCGCCCAACTGGCGCAGGAACAGGTGCTCTTCGAGGATGAAGGTGAACGCGGTGTTGGGGCGGTTCCGCAGGAGTTCCTGGCGCTCCAGTCGGGCCGTGAGCTGTGCCTCGATCTGCTCGTCGCCGAGCGGCGGCAACTGGTCCGTGAACAGCGTCCGCGCGTACGCCGGTGTCTGCAACAGGCCCGGAATCAAACGGCACTCGTACGTGTACAGGCTCAGCGCCCCCAACTCCAGCAGCGCCCACTGCCGGAACCAGCTCGCCAGCCCCTTCCGTCGCGTCAGATGCTTCGCCGCCGCCAGAATCACGCCGAAAGCGTCGAGAATGCTGTCCGCCCGCTCCGCGAAGTCCGGCGGCGGGAGGCGGCGGCCCTGTTCGATGGAGGCGATGGTCTCCAGTGAGTACCCGACGAGCGGAGCGAGCTCCTCCTGCGTCAGCCGGGCCCGCTTGCGGAAGGTCTTGACGATTTCTCCGAACATCTTGAGGTTGTAGTGCGGTTCGGATCCAGGGCGGATCGCGCCGTCGTTGCCGAAGGTCCCGTACGTGCTGTCGATGCCATCCGTGCCGTGCGTCATGTACGGCCACCTCCCCGTGCGCCTGTCCTGGTTCGCCAACCCGTCCATGCTCACGGAACGTGATTCGTACTGTCTACCCTTTGCGCCCGTACGCTGACTCAGCGTACGGGTTGCTGACCTGGTGAAGGAGGCCTCGGGCCCGGAATCTGGGGGCATGGAAGCACCTGCGAAGATCCAACCCGCCGTAACCGTACGTGTGTTCAGGCGGCAGTTCAGCTCGAATCCGCGCGGTGCCCGGCTCGCCCGTCGCGTCGGCCTCTACCAGCTGCACACCTGGGGCATCCCGTACCTCAGTGACGCCTCGGAGTCGGCGGCGCTGATCATCGGGGAGCTGACGGCCAACGCGGTGACCCATGGGCGGGTCCCCGGACGCGACTTCGAGCTGCGCCTGACGCACACGCCCGGCGACCGGGAGATCCTCGGGGTGCTGCGGATCGAGGTGTCCGACACCCGGGGCGAGTGCCGGCCTCCGGGGCCCGGCGAGATCGCCGTACCGGCCGACGGTGACGACAGCGGGCGCGGCCTGCTGATCGTGGACGCGCTGGCGGACCGGTGGGCGGTTCTCGACCGCGTACCGCAGCCGGGCAAGACCGTTCGGGTGGAGCTGGACCTGCTGTGACGAACGCGGTCGCGCGTGGGGTCAGTGGTCGGAGTAGCTGAAGTCGCCCATCGTCCAGGCGCTGACGTCCTCGATCGCCACGCGGTACATCCCGCCCGTCTCGGGGATCCCCACCGAGCCTTGCAGGATCCGCGCCACGTGGAAGTGCAGATGCGTGGGCGGGCCTTCCACGCGCGCGGTGGCGGTGAAGGCTGCGGCGAACTCGCCCAGCCGGGCCGAGTCCGCCAGGACCTCCGACACCCGCTGCCGCCAGACGGCCTCGGGAGCCAGCCGGCCGGTGATGACGGCACCTCCGGCGACGACGGTCAGCGACATCTGGTTGCTGTGCCCGGACTCCACCAGGGCGGCCACATCAACGAGCAACTCGTCAGGCTTCGACATGGAAGCCGATTCTAGTCGGCGGCTCCGGCCGCGGTCCCTGCGGTCCGGTCCAGGTGGTGCGCGCCTCTTCGCGGGGCGGGTGGAGCCGTAGATCGGCGTGCTGACGGACCGTGGGGGTCATCCGGTGGCGGTCAGGACGAGGATGGCCTGGTCGTCGTCGATGCCGTGGCCTCCGGTGAAGGCGTGCACGGCGTGGGTGACGGTGTCGATCAGGTGTTGGGCGGTAGGTCTCGCCGGTGCGTCCGCCAAGGCCTCGGCGAGGCGCTGGTCGCCGAAGAGGTCGTTGTCGTGGCGGCGGGCCTCGGTGATGCCGTCGGTGTAGAGCACCAGGCTCTCGTTCGGGCGCAGACGCAGGTTGCGGGCGGTGAGATGGGTCTGGGGCCCGATGCCCAGCAGGACGCCTGGCGCGTCGACAGCGCGGACGGTGCCATGGGCGTCCAGATGGAGAGGGAGGGTGTGGCCGGCGCGGACGAGTTCGATGTCGAGGCCGTCGTCGGTGGGGGTGATCCGGCCGTAGACGAGGGTGACGAATCCGGTGCCGTGTCCGACGGGCCGGTTGCACAGGGCCTGGTTGACCGCTTCGACGACCTCTTGGGGACCAGGGACGAGAGGGGCGACGGCGCGGGCGGTGTGGCGTACCAGGGCGGTGGTGGTCGCGGCGATGGCGCCGCGGCCGCAGACGTCGCCGAGCAGGAACGCCCATCGGCCGTCGGGCAGGGGGAAGACGTCGTAGAAGTCGCCGCCGACGTCGAGTCCCTCACCGGCGGGGTGGTAGTAGGTGGCCACCTCGGTGCCGGGCACGCAGGGCAGTTCCGGCAGGAGGAGCCCTGCCTGAAGATCGCGGGCGAGGACCGCGCGGTGGGTGTACTGGCGGGCGTTGCGCGCGGCCAGGGCGGCGCGTCCGGCGAGCTCCTCGGCCAGGGCGACGGTGTGTCCGTCGAAGGTGTACCCGTCGGTGGACAGCAGCGTCACGGTGCCGACGACGCTGTCCCGGTCGAGCAGGGGGATGCACAGATAACCGGTGACGCCCAGATCGTGCCAGGGGCCGGGGCCGGTAGGGGTCCGCCGGGCCACTTCGGTCACGCCGGAGGCCAGGACGCGTGCGACGGCGTCGTCGGTGTCGTCGTAGACAGGGGCGTGGCCGGCGAGCAGATCCTGCTGCCACCGGTCGGGGGCGGCGGTGGCCACACGGCGGACCCGGCCACCCTCGATGACATCGACCGCGCACAGCGGTGCCAGGCGCGGGCTGCAGGCCTGAGCCAGGCGGTTGAGGGTCTGGGCGACATCGAGGTCGGTACTCAGGAGGGTGCTGGCGTTCAGGAGGAAGGCCAGGTCGTCGCGGGCGGTCTTCTCGCGGGCTTCGGCCGCCTGATACGCCTGTTCGGCCTGGTGGCGTTCGATGGCCAGGGCAGCGGTGCCGGCGAAGACCCGGGCGAGGGCGAGGTCGGCCTCCCGCGCGACGCGCGGGACGCGGTGATACATCGCGAAGGTGCCCAGCAGCGAACCGTCGCGGGCCAGGATCGGGGTGGACCAGCAGGCGGCGACACCGGCCTTGTCGGCCAGGTCGCGAAAGTCGTCCCAGAACGGGTCGGTGGCGATATCGGAGACGATCACCGGCCGGCGGCGGTGCGCGGCGGTGCCGCAGGAGCCGACGCCCTCCCCTGTGGCGATACCGTCGATGGCCTGGTTGTAGAAGTCGGGCAGGCTCGGTGCGGCGCCGTGGCGCAGGTGTCGGCCGTCGGCGTCGGCGAGCAGTACCGACACCAGCACTTCCTCAGGAGTGAGATCCTCGATCGCCCGTGCCATGCCTTCGAGCACCTCGGAGAGAGGGGCCTGGCGGGCGATCTGCTCCAGCAGGGCCCGGTGCTCGGCCGTCAGCCGCTGCGCTTGTTTGACCTGGGTGGTCTCCACCCCGATCATCCGCACGCCCATGACGTTGCCGCCGGAGTCCAGACGAGGCTCGTAGGTGAAGTCGAAGAACGCCTCGCGGGCATCCGCTCCCTCGCCCAGCATCACGCGGGCGTCCCGGCCGGTGTAGGCCTCACCTGTGCGGAAGACACGGTCGAGCAGAGCGATGAAGCCCTGCTCGACCAGTTCCGGCATGAGCTGTCCCAGCGGCACGCCGGTACGGGTGCGCTCGATTCCGCCGATCGCCGCGAAGAACGCCGGGTTCGCCGCCTCCAGCAGGTGGGCCGGCCCGGCCATGGAGGCGAACAAGGCCATCGACTGCCCGAACAACGACCGGAGATCGTCATCCCCGCCGCCACCGGCTGCGGCGGTGCGGGCCGGCGGCACCGCGCCCGCCTGGGCAGGCGGGCGTGCCTGCTGGTCCGGTGTGCCCGTCATCTGCCGTGCTCCGTGCCGGTCCGTGCCGCGCTGTCGGCGCCGGCCGCAACGGCTCCGGGAACATGCAGGTGGGCGTTGAGGGCCTCTTCCGCGTCGGTGTGCAGACAGAAGATCTGCTTCAGCCCGGTCAGTTCGAACAGGCGGTTGAGGTTGTCGGTCACGGAGGCCAGGCACAGAACCCCGTCCTGCGCGGACATCTGGTGGTACAGCTTCAGCAGGGCGCTGATGCCGGTGGAGTCGCAGTAGGCCAGGTGGGCGCAGTCGATCACCACGGCCCCTGTCACCCTGCCGGTGCCCAGTTCCTCCTCGCCGGCCTCGTACAGCTGCACCACGCTGTGGAAGTCGAGGTCCCCGCGCAGAGCGAACACCACTCCTCGTGTGTCCCGCCTGACGTCTACCGTGAACACTTCGGTTTCCTCCACATGGGTTCTCCGTGACGCCCAGGATATGGGTCGGTCTCTGCAGGCAGGGACGGTGCGGTCCTCAGTGGTGTGTGGTCAGGTCGGTGAGTCCGGAGATGCTCAGTACGGGCTCCAGGACCGGGTTGGCGATGAGTTCGAGGCGTTCGGCGTGCGGGAACAGGACGCTCAGGCCGGCGCTGTCGAGGTACTCGACGTCGCTCAGGTCCAGGACGAGGGGGCCGGGTGCGTCGTCGAGGGCGGCCGCCAGGCTCTGGGCGTTGCTCATGTCGATCTCACCGACCGCGGTCAGCACGGTGGTGCCGTCCGGCCGCCGACCGGCAGTGAGGGTCAGGGGCGTAGTCATCAGGCGATCCTCGTGTGCATGTCGACGGTGGTACCGGCCGGTCCTTGTGTGACGGTGACCTGCTGCATCAGGGCACGCATCAGCCCCATACCGCGGCCGCGGTGGGCGTTGAGCTCGGGCTGGGGCACTTTCCACCGGCCGGTGTCGGCGATGGTCAGGCGCAGGTTGTCGACGGACGCCTCGGCGCGGAAGTAGACGGTGTCGCCGGGGGCGTCGCGGTGTCCGTGTTCGATGGCGTTGGCACAGGCTTCTCCCGCTGCCACCAGGACGCTCTGCGCGGTGCGCGGCGGCAGGTCGCACTGTTCGAGCCAGCCGCGCAGAGCTTTCCGGACGGGAGCGAGCTGGCCTGATTCCGCCGGGAAGGAGATCTCCAGCGGAGCCGGGTGACGGTAGAGCAGCAGGGCGACGTCGTCGTCGTAGCCGCCGTCGGGAGCCAGCCGGGACATCACGTCGCTGGCGAGATCGTCGACCGCGGTGTTCCGGCCGTCCTGAAGGGCCTCGCCGGCCCGGTCGATGCCCGCGCTGAGCGGACGGCGGCGGCGTTCGACCAGTCCGTCGGTGTACAGCAGCAGGGTGGAACGGGCGGAAATGGTGCAGTTGCCCTCGGGCCGCGGCCGGTCGGGCCGCACGGCCAGGGGGAGGGAGCGTCCGTCCTCGAGAAGCCTGGTGGTGCCGTCGGGCTGGACGAGAATGCCGGGGGGATGTCCCGCGCTGGAGTAGGTGAGTTGCCCGGTCCGGGTGTCGAGAACTCCGCAGAAGACGGTGGTGCACATCGCGCCGGGGACACCGACGGCGAACTGGTCCAGGGCCATGAGCGCCCGGGCGGGACCGGCATCCTGGAGCAGCAGGGCGCGGCAGGCGCTGCGCAACTGCCCCATGACGGAGGCCGCCTCCAGGCCGCGGCCGACGCAGTCGCCGACGACGATGCCGATGCGGCCGTCGGGCAGGGCGACGGTGTCGTACCAGTCGCCGCCGACCTCCAGGGGACGGGTGGCCGGCTCGTAGCGCACGGCGAAGCCGTCCGGGAGCCGGGACGGGCCGAGGATGGCTCGCTGCAGCGCGATGGCGGTCTCGCGCTGCTGGTCGATCTGGTGGGCGCGGGCCAGGCCCTGGGCCAGGTGGCCGGCCAGCAGGGACAGCAGGAGCTGGTCCTCGCCGGTGAAGGGGCGCGGCTCGCCCAGGGCGATCCACAAGGCCATGGTGCCTTGGGGGTGTTCCAGGACGACAGTGGCCTCGCCCTGGCCCGGAACGGCGGTCAGCGCGGGCTGTTCACGCAGACCGGTGAGCATCCGGCGGCGTTCGACGGGCAGGTCCTGCCAGACGAGGCCGGTGTCGGTGCCGGTGAGGGCAGGCTGGTCATGGGCACCGAAGACCACAGCCGTCACCTGTTCGGCGCGCCACAGCTTCTTCAGTTCCCCGAGAGAACCTTCGAGTGCATCGGCCAGGCTGGGGGCCTGGGACAGGCGCGTGCTCAGAGAGGCCAGAGCGGTTTCGCGCTGGATGGCGTAGTGCTCGGCGCTCACGTCGCGGAAGGTTCCGACGATCACCTTGCGGCCGGTGTCGGGGTCCTGGACCTGGTTGAAGGTGGCCGTCACCCACAGGCGATGTCCGTCGCGGTGGGTGACGGGAATGGTGTAGCTACCGCGTTCCTGGCCGGTCAGCGTGGCGAAGGCCTCGGCAACCTGGCGGTGGGCGTCGGGGTCGGTGGCTCCATCCGGCCACCACGGGTGTACCGGCTGGTAGGGCAGATTCTCGGGGCCGTATCCGAGGATGCCGGTGAAGGAGCTGTTGATCTCGATGACCGCGCCGTCCTCGTCACAGACGAAGAACGCCTCCTGGAGCGAGTCGATCAGGGCGGTGCGCCACCGGGCGTGGTGGTTGCGCAGCCGGGCCAGTCGCACGTTGGCCTCGACGCGGGCCAGGAGTTCGGCGGCGGCGAACGGTTTGACGAGGTAGTCGTCCGCGCCCGCCCGCAGACCCTCGATGGACGCCTCCTGCCCCGCGCGGGCCGACAGCAGCACCACCGGCACCGAGGCGGTACGCGAGTCGGTGCGCAGCGCTCGCACCAGGGACAGGCCGTTCAGGCGGGGCATCATGACGTCGCTGACCACCAGATCGGGGGCCTCCGCGCGAATGGCTTCGAGAGCCCGCTGTCCGTCGTCGACCGCGTCGACCTGGTAGCCGGCGCCGCGCAGCAGCCGGCTGAGGTACTCGCGCATGTCGGCGTTGTCGTCGGCGATCAGTACCCGCGCCTGAGCCGACAGGCGGGGCGCAGGCCCCTCGCCGACAGCTTGCGGCACTCCGTGCGGTTCGCCGGCCGGCACACCGGTCTGCCCGCTCGGCAGCCAGCGCAGGGCCTCCTGGACGAAGGGGGCGGCGGTGCCGGGAGAGGTGTCGTCATCGCCCGCTGTGGTGCGGACGGCGTCGGCGGGCAGGTGGGCGGAGCCGAAAGGCAGACGGATGGTGAAGCCGGTGCCCTCGCCCACGGCGGAGACCGCCGTGATGACTCCGCCGTGCAGGTCGACCAGTTCCTTCACCAGCGCCAGGCCGATGCCGCTCCCCTCGTTGGAGCGGGAGCGGGCGTTCTCGATACGGTGGAACCGCTCGAACAGCCGGGGCATCTCCTCGGCTGCCACACCGATCCCGGTGTCGGTGATCCGCACCACGGCCCCGTCGTCCTGGACGCCCGTGCTGATCCGGATCGAGCCGTCGAAGGTGAATTTCAGCGCGTTGCTGAGCAGGTTGAGGACCACCTTCTCCCACATACCGCGATCGACGTACACCGGCTCAGGCAGGGGTTCGCAGTCGACACGGAAGTCCAGGCCGGCGTTTTCGACGGCGGAACGGAACACGCTGGCCAGCGCGCCGGTGACCGAGGCCAGGTCGACCGGCTCGTAGCTCGCCTGCATCCGGCCCGCCTCGATGCGGGAGAAGTCCAGCAGCGTGTTGACCAGCTTGCCCAGCCGCAGACCGTTGCGGTGTACGGCCTCCAGCTCCTCGCGCACGCGCGGCTCCGCGTCGGCGAGCTGTTCCCGCAGTTCCTGGACCGGCCCCATGATCAAGGTCAGCGGGGTGCGGAACTCGTGGCTGATGTTGGAGAAGAACGCCGTTTTGGCCCGGTCCAGCTCCGCCAGCTCCTCGGCGCGGCGCTGCTGTGCCTGGTAGCTGCGGGCGCTCGCGACGCCGGCGGCCATGTGTCCGGCGACCAGGTCCAGGAAGCCCTGGTAGTCCTCGTCCAGGGCAAGGAAACGGTTCAGACCCGCCACCATGAATCCGTACGGCGTTCCCCCCTGCTGCAGCAGGGGCACGACCAGTGCCTGAACCGGCGCCTGCTCCCAAGCCCCGGCGGGCAGGTCCGTGAACGGCTCGCCGTCCAGGGACACCAGCACGGATTCGCCCCGCGCAGGGATGTCGGCGGGCCAGCACGGGGCGGAGCCCGCGGGAAGGATGTCCGGCGCGGCGGGATGAGCGGCCCCGAACCCGGTTGTCGAGGCGCGACGGGCACTCCCGTCGTCCTGGAACAGATAGGTCAGGGTGAAGGGCAGGTCATACGGGTTACGACTCAACTGCTTCCCGGCGAAGTCGAGCATCTGCTGCTCGGTGCGGATGACGCTGGGGTCGGAGCCCAGGTCGCGCAGGGTCGCCATCCGGCGATCGCCGATGACCCGCTTGGTGTCCTCGCTGACCACGCACAGCAGGCCGACCACGACGCCGCCCTCGTCGCGCAGGGGACTGTAGGAGAAGGTGTGGTAGCTCTCCTCGGTGTAGCCGGAGCGCTCCAGGAACAGCTGCAGTCCCTCGTCCCAGGTGGCCTCGCCGCTGTTCAGGACGGTGTCGACCCGAGAGGCGATGTCGTCCCAGATCTCCGACCACACCATGGCGGAGGGCCGGCCGAGCGCCCAGGGGTACTTCTGGCCCAGGGTGTCGCGCCGGTAGGCCTCGTTGCAGAAGAACGTCAGCTCCGGTCCCCACGCCATCCACATGGCGAACTTCGACGACAACAGAATGCTCACGGCCGTCCGCAGACTCTGCGGCCAGTCCTGCGGCTCTCCCAGCGGCGTCGCCGACCAGTCCACCCGGGCCAGTTCCCGGCCGATGTTCGGGTCGGCTGTGAACACCTCGTCCATCCCAGCCGAGGGAATGGTGAGCTCGCTGTCCTCCGAGCGCGTCACAGCAGACACTCCTTCACTTGCCACAGCCTCTCCATGCGATACCGCCCGAGGCTGCTCCACAGCACCGGCGACCGGCAGACGCGCCCACCTTCTACCCCGCGGAGAGCACCCAGCGCTCTCCCACCGCCCGAAGATCCGCCGGCGCATTACGTAGGATAAGACAACTGCGCCCCGGTACGGATGCCGCGGTAGGCAGCACCTGGCGGAAGCCCTGGGGCGGCGGCACGGATCGCGAAGTGGAACGTATGCAGGGGCGATGCGCGCGGCCGAGATCGACGGTCCGGATCAGCCCCGCCGTACCTTCCCCGCGATCCGCCGCCCCAGCCGGCCCAGCGCGCGCGAGCGGTTCCAGTCGCGGAAGGCGTTCGCCCGGCCACTGCTGCCCGTGCGGCCCACCGTCTCCTCCACCTCCGCCACGGCCTCCGCCGTCATCCCGCGCACCGCAGGGCGCAGCACCTCGTCCAGGAGGGCGGCCGCCGTCGTCGTCCAGGCGGTGCCCGCGTGGGGGTGGGCGGTCCAGTTGGTGAAGCAGTCGGCCGCGTAGGCGGGGTGGGTACGGAGGCGGGTGCGGGTCGGCTCGGCGCGGGCCGCGCGGTCGTAGGCGGCGATCAGGTCGGCGTCGTCGCTCCGGACGAAGGCGTACAGCTCCGCGCCCGGGCGGTCCGGGGCCAGGAGGCGTTCGGTCAGGGCCGTGAACGCCCGCTCCTGGACTGCCGGTTCGAGGGGGGCGGCCCGGTCGCGCAGGGTGCGGACCTGCTCCGTCCAGCCGGGCTCCGGTGCGCCCGAGCGCAGGTCGCGGCAGAGTTCGAGGAGCTGGAGCGCGGCCCGCTCCCGGCCGCCGATCTCCTGCGGGAAGGCCCGCAGCAGGTCGTGGGCGAGCGCGGTGCCGTCCTCCGAGTCCGCCGGCGCGCCGAGCGCCGCGTCGACCAGGCGGGCCCACGTCCCAGCCGCCCGGTGCGCGTCCGAGGTCGCCGCCTCCAGCAGCAGCCGGGCCTCCTCCACCGTCGGCGCCCGGTCCTCCCAGACCAGGCCCACCGCCGTACGCAGGACCAGGGGCTCGGCGAAGGGGGAGAGGCCGGCCGCCCGCAGGACCCGGTGCCAGACCGCCGACCGGTCCCGGCCGAGGGTCGTCATCGCCCCCGGTGCCTCGGCGCACATCCTCAGATGCGGCAGGGCCTGCGTACCGGTGAACGGCAGCGCCACCCGCTCCAGGAACCGGGCCACCGCCCCGGGGTCCTCCGGCGCGATCCGGTCCAGCGCGCCCAGCAACGCCGTCCGTACGTCGAACTGCTCGTCCAGCAACTCCAGGAGCGCCGGGGCGAAGGCAGGTGCCCCTTCGCTCCCGTCCGCCTCCGTCAGGAGCGTCCGGGCCAGCCGGTCCACGACCGCCGGCAGCACCTCCGTACCGTTCACGCCCAGCAGACGTGCCACGCGCAGGAGTTGTACGGTCCGTGCCACCGGGCGCGCCCCGCCCGCACCGCTCTCCAGCTCCGCCAGGATCTCCGGGCCCAGCACCCCCGCGATCGCCTCCCCTTCCGGGCCCGTGAACGCGTCCCGGCGCGGCAGTTCCAGCGAACCGTTGCCGCCCCGCACCGCCTCCGTCACCAGCATCGCGGCGAGCGGCGCCGTGACCGAGGCCGGACACCGCCCGTCCAGCGCGCCGAACAGCCGCCCCACCGCGTCGAATTCGGAGCCCGTACGGTCATCGATCCCCGGCGACGTCAGCGCCTCCACCAACTGGCCGGTCCGCTTCGCGTCCAGCGCGTACGGCCGCTCCGCCGCCCAACCGGCCGCCGCCGCACGCTCCTCGGGCCCCAGCGCGACCCCCGCGCACAGCGCGATCACCGCCAACGGACCGGCCGCGAACGGGTCCCCGGGCAGCCCGCGCGCCTCCTCGAACAGCTCCGGCGCCCGGCTCCGCCACACCCGCGCCGCCGTCCGCGCCCACGTGTCCGGCGCGCCGTCCACCGGGGGCCGGTCCGCGCACACGTGGACCCGCAGCCCCGACCCCCGCGCCGCCGCCGCGTCCTCGGGCGGCGCCCCCACCACGCGTAGCGGCGAACTCCCCGGCGTCCGCGTGTACGTGGTGAACGTCAGCCGCTCCACGCTCTCCCTCGGCAGGGTCACCGCCGCCAGTCCCAGCCAGCGCGCCACATCCGCGCTCTGCCTCTCCACCAGCACCACCGGCCCGCCCGCAGGGGCCTTCTCCTCGCTCGCCCGGCGCAGATCGGCGAGGACGGCCGCCAGCCACGGACCGCGCGACACGGCGAAGTCGTCGAGCCCCTCCCGTACGGGCGCGGGGCCCGGCGGCAGCATGCCGAGCGGGTCGGACAGAGGGCCGCCGCCGGCCGGCGTCGCGGAGACCCAGTGCGGCGAGCGCCACGCCTCCACCGGCAGCCGGTCGCCGGGCAGCGGGACGCCCGGGGGCAGGTGCACCGCGTGCGTGTGGAAGCGGACCGGTGCCGTGCCGTCGCCGCGCGCCGGAGCCGTACGGCCGACGAGACGGCTGCCGTCGGACAGGGCCGCGTACGTGAACGCCTGTGGCAGCGAGCGGAGTTCGGCGTCGGCGGGGCGGTGCGAAGCTCCGTCGGGGAGCGCGTAGCCGATCAGCGGCTCCAGCTCCGCGAGCAGCGCCGCCGACACCCCCGGACCGACCGCCGTGAACCGGCCCGTCTGCTCCGCGTCCCCCGGCGCGGCGGAGATGTGGTGCACCTGTGCAAGGCTCAATTGTCGGCCCTCTTCGTCCTGCCGCGACCGGGTCCCCGCTCCACCCACACGCGACCGGGTCGGGGGAGAAGTCCACGGCCGCGGGGGCGACGTTATCAAGGACGGGGCCACCGTCCCTACGCTGCGTCAGGTGCTGGCCTCAGGAACGATCCGCGACGTGCGAGAGGCCGTTGTGTAGAAGACTGTGGGGGGGGGCGCGCCGGACCGGGCGCGCCGGAAGGGGGGAAGCGATGCGGCAGGTGCCCAATCTGCCCACGTACGACAAGGACGCGACCACCAGACTGCTCTGCTCGTCGGTGCACCTGGACGACGCGTTCGCCCGGTACGCGCACCAGGAGCTCTCGGGGGACCGTCTCACCGCGACCGGCCTGCCGCTCGGGGTGAACCTGCTGGCCCTGGCCCGCCACGCGAGCCGCGCGACCCGGCGGACCGACCTGCGCGACCGCAGGCTGGCCTGGCTCTGCGCGGTGTGGTGGCTCGCCGTGCTGAGCGTGATCGGCGGCCTGGTGAGCGGTGCGCCCGGCCTGGCGGAGGCGGCCTTCGCCGTGCTGCTGCTCGTGGTCGGCTGCGCCTGGTGGCTGGTGCACCGGGCCGAGACCCAGGCCCGCGCCGATGCCGTCGCCGTGCGCTACTTCGCCGTCCGCCCCCAGGATCTCGCGCCCGAGATGGCGGACGAGGCCGAGCGGCGGCTGCGCGGGCTGCGGCGCCCGAACATGGTGCCGTACACGCAGAGCGCCGAGCGGCACAATCCGTTCGTCGGCAGCGGGGACAAGATCAAGGAGACGGTCTGGCAGCCGATCGACATCAGCCGCCCCGCCGACGCCCCCGGCGGCGGCAAGGCGACCCTGGTCCCCTTCGATGCCGTCGACCTCCACACGTACCTGGCGCGGGAGTTGGGCAATCTCGCCGGTCTCGAAGGGCTGCGGCCACAGAACCGGCTCTACGTGCTCGGCCCCCAGGTCTTCTACCTCGGTGACGACGTGCTGCCCGACCGGCTGCGGCCGCCCAAGAGCGAGATCCCGTCGCCGTTCGTCAAGGCGGGGCTGCTGAAGCCCGGCGCGGGGATGCGGACCTATCTCAGCCTGGAGCGGGTCGGCGAGGGCGGCCGGGTCATCGTCTCCATGCACCTGCGGGCCCGGCTCCAGCACCCCAGCCTCTCCTGGGAGGTCGCGGCCTACTGCATCCCGCCGCTGCACGCCCGCTACTACGGCGCGGACTACCTCCCGCGCGACGGGTTCGAACGCTGGTGGAGCCTGGTCCGGTTCGCCACCTCGCACACCTGGTCCGGGCTGGTTGGCGCCCCCGGGCGGATCGGCCGCCGCAACGCCGAGCACAAGCGGCGCGCCCGCGAGCTGGAGAAGGCGCGCAAGGAGATCACCAAGAAGCACGCGCTGTACGACTACGGCACCACGGACAGCCTGCGGGAACGGGTCGCCTCCTGGGACCAGTTGGGCCACTCCGAGCGCACCGACTCGCAGGACTTCCTGCACCGGCTCCAGCAGGGCGTGCTCATCGCGACCGAGCGGTTCCTGAAGGACCACAACGTGGACACCAGCTCCTTCGACCAGGCCCAGCAGGTCATCAACACCCAGACGTACAACATCTCCGGCGACATCACCGGACCCGCCAACATCGGCAACAACGGCCAGATCTCCGCCGCTTACGGGCAGGGAGCCCAGGCCCCGGCGGCCGCAGGCCCCACCCCATGAGCCCCACGCTCTGAGCCCCATGCCCTGAGCCGGACGCCTTGAGCCGGACGCCTTGGGCCCAACGCCTTGAGCCTGGCGCCTTGAGCCCGCACCCGCCGATCACCAGGAGCGACATGAGCACGTACAACTTCCACGGCGACATCTCAGGACCGAGCAACTTCGGCGACCACGGAAAGATCGAGGTCACCTACGGCACACCCCCGGCCGAGGCGCTGAAGCTGGCCGCCGACCTCGTCCAGCTCGTCCGCCAGGAGGCGGTGCGGCCGGAGCTCGCGGCGCAGGCGGAGATCGTGCGCGGTGAGCTGGTCCGGGCGGGGGAGGAGGGGCGCCCCGCCGACCAGGGGCGGATCCGGCAGGCGCTGGAGACGCTGACGGTGGGGCTCGCGGCGGGCAGCGGCGGGATCGCCCTGGCCCAGGAGATCGGCCGGCTGGTGGGGCTCTGAGATGGTGCTTGCCGATGTCGACGTCGCGACAGCGGGCGCGCGGGCCGGTGCCGAGGTGGTCCGCTCCCTGTACGGGCGGCGGCTCGACCGTATCGACAAAGGGGCGGGGGACTTCGCCACCGCCGCCGATGTGGAGGCCGAGAAGGCCATCCTGGAGGTCCTCCGCGCCGCCCGGCCCGGTGACGCGGTGCTGGGCGAGGAGGGCGGGCAGCAGGGGGCCGGTCCTGCCGAGGCCGTACGCCAGTGGCTGGTGGACCCCCTGTGCGGCACGCTGAACTACGCCGTCGGCAACCTCCTGGTCGCCGTCAACGTGGCGCTGCGCGGTGGGGCGGCGGCGGTGGCCGACCCGTTCGCCGGGGAGGTCTACTTCACCGACGGGGAGACCGCCCACGTACGGCGGGAGGGTGCCGGTGACGCGCTGCTGGCACCCACCTCCGCCACCCGGCTGGTGGACGTCAACCTCGATCCGCCGTTCCCGGGCGCGCCGGGGTTCCGGGCCGTGGAGCTCCTGGCCCAACCCCGGTTCGCCGGACACTTCCGGCCGCGCGTCGTCTCCACGACCCTCGCGCTGGCCTGGGTCGCGGCCGGGAAGCGCGCCGCGTACGTCACCGACGGCGGCGACCTCTCCGGGAGCGTGCACTTCGCCGCCGGTATCGCGCTGTGCCGGGCAGCGGGGTGCGTGGTCACCGGGGTCGACGGCGCCCCGGTCGGCGAGGGCGCCTTGGGCGGTGGCGGCGGCCACGGGCTGGTGGCCGCCGCCGACGAGGAGACGCATGAGCTGCTGATGTCGATGATCCGCGGCGGCTGAAGTGCGTTCACCCCGGGGCTACTTCGCGTGGACCGCCGCCTGCGCCCCGCCGAGGTCGAGCCGCAGGCCCGCCCGGAGCGGGACCGTCTGGCCCGGGGCGATCTCCTGCGAGGTGCCGTCGGAACGCGTCCCCGTCCAGGTGGTCGACGACCGGTTGGCCAGCCCGAACTTCCCGGGTCTGCTCGGGTGTTCGGTCAGCTCCGCCACCAGCGTGGCGTCGCTGTAGTCGTGCCGGGACGGCTCCGGCGCCAGGTGGTGCTCGTGCACCCGGGCGTCCCGCCGCAGCCGGACATGGCGCTCGGAGCGGGGCAGCGGCGTGATGATGCTCAGCCGGGGCGGCAGGATCAGCGAGCTGCCGCAGGACCAGCACGTCCCCGCCGTGGTCGCGGCGGGCTGCGTCATGTTCTGGCGGCCGCAGTCGGCGCAGTCCACGATGGCGTCCAGGACCGAGCGCAGGGCGTCCCGCCACTGCGACTCCCGCACCCGGGCGGTCGGCTGGTGCAGGCCCACGGTGAAGTTGTGCGTGAACAGGTCCTGGAGCACCGGGGGAGCCGCCGCCCAGGTGTGCAGGACGGTGGACTGCTCGACGGGGTCGGGGGCGTTCGCCTGGTCGGCGGGGTCGAAGACGAACAGCGGCTGCTTCCCGTACAGCCGCTTCTCCGCCGCCTCGTCCAGGCAGTGAATCTCCAACTCCCGCTTGCCCTTCAGCGGGTGATGGTTCATCAGCAGCATGAACAGCAGCACCGACAGCGAGTGGAGGTCGGACTGGGTGCCGGGCCTGGCCCCCTGCTCGCCGCGCACCAGCTCGGGCGCCATGAACTCCATGGTCCCCGAGATGCCGGTGGCGTCCCCCTCGACCACGGCGTTGTCGTTGTCGCAGACCAGGACGTCGCCGGTGGCCGGGTCGAAGAAGATGTTGCCCCAGGAGATGTCCCGGTAGGCGATCCCCCGCGAGTGCAGGGCCTGGTAGGCCTCCACCGTGTAGAGCGCGGCGGCCAGCAGAGCGCGCGGCGTGGTCCGCATCCTGCGGCGGAAGAGGTCGGGCAGCCCCTTGAACCGGTCCGGCCGCAGGTCCATAAGATAGCCGAACGCGCTGCCTGTCCCCGACGGTACGTACGCCGTCGGCCACAGGAACCGGTCGTCGTCGAAGTCCCGGGTGACCAACTCCCTGACGATGTCGGACTGCTCGGGCGTCGCACAGGACGGGTAGTACCACTTCAGGGCGCGTTCGCCGGACGCGGTCGCCACCCGGTACACCTCCCCCTGACCGCCGGCGCCGAGCATGTCGATGACGCGGACGGACTCCCCGTCGTCAGCGGTGAGGAGCGTTCCTCCGTCGAGCATGCCGGTCATGCGTCACTCCGTGGTCTGTCTGCCGCGGCGCCGTGGTCCGCCGCGTCGGGGCCGGGTCGCCGGGCGGCGACCAGGGTCGTGTCGTCGCCGGAGTAGCGGGCCGCCTCGGCCAGCCACCCGGGCAGGGCGTCGCGTACGTCGTCGGGGCCGCCGTCCTTCGCGAGGCGCTGTTCGAGCCCGGCCATGAACTGGGCGAAGCCCTCGTCGGAGGCGAAGCTCTTGGAGAGCCCGTCGGTGGACAGGGCGACCAGCCGCGGGGTGCGGTCCCGAGCGACGACCGGCGCCCAGTGCACCCGGACCATCTTCCAGGCCTGCCGGCTGCACAGGGACTCCGTCTCGTCGCCGAGATCCGCCTCCACGGGGGCCAGCGGCAGCGCGATCGCCCCGTCGGCCCCGATCACCGTCAGCTCACCGTCGCCGAGCTGCCAGGCCGCGAACACCTGCGGGGTGAGCACCGCACCGACCAGCGTCGCCCCGTACAGCAGCAGCTTCCGCCCCTTGTGCGGTGGCTCGGCCGCCGGGTTCACCGTCTCCGGGTAGCGGTCCCAGTGCGCGAGCACCTGCTCCTGCCAGGCGGCCACCAACTGCCGGGGCAGCTCGTTGCGCGCGTAGTTCATCAGCCAGCTCAGGCTGTGCGTCGGCCCCTCCGGGCCCTCGGAGCGCGCCAGTTCGGCGAACCTGCGGGCCTGGACGGCGAACAGGTCCACCGCGCACCGCGCCCCGATATGGCTGCGGGCGTGCGCCGCCGAACCATGGCCGTCCGCCACCGCGAGGATCAGCGGATCGGCCTGGGACCCGGACCCCTCGGTGACGTACCAGTCCTGGTTGATCTGCTTGTTGACCCCCTGCACGCTGTGTTCGAGCGTCTCCCACAGCGGCCGTTCAGGAGCGCTCACCAGACGTCGTCATCGTCGTCGTCCAACTGCGGCGGCGCGTAGGGCGGTTGCTTCACCGTGGCGTCGGTGGGGGCCGCCACCGGCTGGGACGCTGCCTTGACCGCGGCGGTCGAGGCCCAGCGGATCGCCGCCGCCAACTGCTTGGGGCTGTTGGCGTCCAGCGGCTGGAGCTCGGGGTTGCCCAGGAACTCCTGGAGCACGCCGCGGTCCGCGTCCGCCCCGATCGCGATGGCCACCCGCACGGCCTTCCTGCCCCACGGGGTGGCGTCCAGCGCCCGCAGGCCCGACTTCCAGTCGTCGGTCGGCACCCCGTCGGAGACCAGCGCCAGCACCGGCTTCAGGGCCCGCTGCGGCATCGGCGGGGTCTGGAACTCCCGGGAGACCACCTCCAGCGCCTCACCCAGGTTGGTCATGCCGTCGACCTGGACGTCCTGCCAGGTGAAGTCGTCCACCGGTACCGGGTCCTTGTGATGCCACCGCGCCTCCGTGGAGAACGTCAGCGTCCGCAGCAGGAGTTGGGCCGCCGGGTTGTCGTGCGCCACCGACCGCATCTCGGGAACGGCCTCCCGGATCGCGTAGTTGAGCTGTCCGATCTTCTCGCCCTGCATGGAATAGGAGCAGTCCAGCAGCCAGATGAAGTGGACCGGCCGGTTCGCCATGGGACCGCCGGGGATGTCACTCACTCGAAGCCCTCCTTCTGATGGTGTGTGATGCGTGGTGCTGTCGGCGTGCGGTTGCCGTGCTGTCGTGGTGCCGTCGAGGAGACGCGCGGTGCCGTCAATCGCTCAGCCATCCGGTCAGCAGCTCTCCGAGGTTCGCCAAGCCCCAGGCCAGGAGCCCGGCGAGCGTGAGCACGGAGGCGATGACGAACAGGGTGAGGAGCAGCCGACGCCCTCGCGCGATGTTCGGTGTGACGACCGGCATGGGCGTGGACCGTCCCTCTCTTCTCGGACGTGACCGACCTTAACGACCACGTCAGGCTCCGTCAGTTGGTTGAACGATCTTGTACGGGGGCATCGCGCGGACCGGGCACGGACGGGGCGGCTCGCGCAGCCCCAGGGTCCCCGTACGAGCCCTCGGAGAGCAGCTTGCCGACCCGCAGGCCCGTGCGGGCCAGAATCCACAACACCGCCTCCGCCGCCCGCCGCTGCTCGCTCACCAGGGGGCCCGTACCGGTGGCCGCGTACGCGCTGAGCGCCCAGTACCGCCGGGTCCGGAAGCGGTGCCCCAGGTCCCGGACGAGCGGGTCCAGACCGATCGTGGCCAGCCAGGGGCCGATCCCCGTCGCGGGCACCCGCAGGCGGTCGATCCGGTCGAGCACATCCCGCTTGGTGACCACGACCGCCAGCGGCAGCCGGCCGCGCCGGCGCTGTCCGGCCAGCGCCGAGAGCTCGCCGGTGAACGTCTGGTACGTCTGCCACGGCCCCGGCTCCGAGGGGTTGGCCGCCCGCGCCAGCTCCTCCTCGGCGGCCGTGAGGGACCGGCGTACCTGGGGCTCGGCCAGGACGTCGACGACCAGGACCACCCCGTCCGCGTGGGCCAGATACTCCTGGCGGCGCGTGGAGTCCACGTCGTACAGCGACTCGCCCATCGGGTCGTAGAGGTAGAGCAGCCGGCGCCTGCGGCGGTGGGTGACCCGCAGCATCAGGGCCCGGGGCTGGCCGCCCTGGGTCTTGCGCACCCAACCGTCCTGCTTGAGCTGCCCGTTGAGGTCCACGATGTCCCGCCGGTCGTCGTCCGTCGCGAACTCGACCTTCAGCGGGCTGTGTCCGGTGCTCGCGTGCAGCCCGGTGACCGCCGCCGCCATCAGCATCGTCTTGCCCGAGGAGGTCCCGCCGATCACCGGCACGTGCACGATCCGCAGCCGCCCGATCCCGGCCGGGAGCGACCGGTCGCAGTGCGGGCACTCGACCGCGAGCCGGTCGCGGCCGGCCAGGGAGACGGTGGTGAGCCGGCGCCCGCACGAGCAGACGTGCCACAGCGCGCCGAACCGGCCCGGCCGCAGCTCCCGGTGGGCCCTGCTACAGCCCGGGCAACGGTGCACGGCGAGCGGGAACGCCTGGTAGCAGCCCGGATAGGGGCACTTCATCCGGACCCGCCGCACCAGCGCCCCGGCCCGGTCCGCCCCGCGCAGGACGGCGACCCCGGCCACCGCCACGAGCAACACCAGGGCCACCAGCAGCCACAGCACGAGGTGGACCAGCACCAGGACCGCCGAGGCGAGGAGCGCCCCGGTGATCGCCCCGAGCGCGGTGCCGGGGGCCAGGAGGCGGACCACGCAGCGGGCGATCCAGTGGTCGAAGCGGTAGCCGGTGGACGGCTGGCGGCCGGTGAACATGCGGCGGGCGGTGACCGCCATCCAGCGGCCCAGCAGCCGGTGCCGTACGGCCGAGGCGGCGGCCCGGGTGGAGGTGTACGTGTCCACCCACATGAGCTGCGACCAGTACGCGCGCTGCACGGGCTCGGTCCCGACGGGCGGGATACGGGGGTCGGGTGTGCCGGGCGTCCGGGGCCGGAGCGCCTGCCCGGAGGCGCGCAGCGCCAGCGCGAGGAACTCCCAGAACGCGCGGAACAGGCACACGCCCGCCCAGACGGCCACCGTCAGCCAGGCCGCCGCCGAGAGAAGCCCGCTCATCGGCTGCCCCCGTCCCGGTACCGGTCGCCGGAATCAGGGCCAGGACCAGGACCTGAGCCCGGGCCGGCGCCAGGACCGGAACCGGAACCGGAACCCGGGCCGAAGCCGAAGCCGAAGCCCGAACCGGAACCGGAACCCGCGCCGGAGCCTCGGCGGCGGGCGGCGGCCTTGCCCGGGCGGCTGTCCCGGCCGCCGAACCGCAGCCCGAGCCGGCCCAGCGCTCCCGGCCGGTTCCAGGCGCGGAAGTCCTCCGCGTGCCGGGCGCCCCGCTTGGCGAGGGCCGCTTCGACGGCGGCCAGCTCCTCGGCGGCCAGCGCCCGAGCGGCCGGCCGTAGCACTCCGTCCAGCAGGGAACCCCGGACCTTGGCCCAGGCGCCGCCTGCCTGAGGATGGGCGTTCCAGTCGATGAACCGGTCCGCGAAGTAGCGGGGGTCGCGGAGGAGTTGGCTGTGGACCGCGTCCTCGCGGGCGGCCCGCTCATAGGCCGCGCAGAGCTCGGCGTCGCCGCTGCGGATCAGGTCGTCCAGCTCTCGGCCCGCCCCGGGATCGGTCAGCAGCCGCCGGACGATGCGGCCGCAGACGTGCTCCTGCACCGTCGGATTCAGCGGTTCGGCGGCCCGGCTCAGGCCGAGGTACCGGTCCACCCAGCCGGGTCCCGCGCCGCCCGCCCGCAGGTCCCGCGCGAACTCCAGCAGCAGGAGCGCCGCCCGGTCGCGGGGCGCCACCTGCGTACCGAAGGCCGCGAGGAGCTCGTGTGCGAGCTCGTCCGCGTGCGGGTCCCCCGGCCGGCCGTTCAGCGCCGCCGTGACCAGGAAGGGCCACGTCTCCGCCGGGCGGTGGACGTCGGCCCCGGTCTCGGCGAGGACGTACCGGGCCTCCGCCGGCGTCGGTGTGCCGGCCCCCCACACCAGGCGGAAGGCGACGCGCAGGAGCGGCGGATGGGCGAAGACGGAGACCCGGGCCGCCTCCAGTACGGCATGCAGCTCAGCGTTCCGGTCGCCGCCCGCGCCTCCGGCCGGGCCACGCGCCTTCCAGCCGCACATGCGCAGATACGGCAGCGGCTCCCGGCTCTCCAGCTCCACCGGAGCGCGCTCCAGCAGCACGGTGACCGAGGCGGGACCGGCCAGGGCCGCCGCGTCCAGCTCCCGCAGCAGGGCGGTGTGCAGGTCGGGCCGGTCCGTCAGTGTCTCGTGGAGCTCACCTCCGTACGCGGACGGATCGGCCAGCAGCGCTGCCACCAGCCGGTGCGCGAGCGGGGCGAGGAGGTCGGAGCAGTCCACCGCGAGGAGACCGGCCACCCGCAGCAGCCGTAGCGGACGCGCGAAGCCGTCCGCCGGGTCCGCGATCCCGGTCCGCAGCTCGGGGCCCAGCTCGGCCGCCAGGTGCCGGGCCACCTCGTCGGTCAGCGCTCCGCGCTCGGGCGGGCGTACCGGCTCGGCCGAGCGGACGGCGGCGGTGAGCAGGCGGGCGGCGAGCGGTGCGGCGGTCTCCGGCCGCAGGTTCGCGCCGACCCGGGCGAACAGCTCGGCCAGGGCGGCGGTCTCGGCCGCCGGTACCGCCGCTTCCCGCCGGGGCGCCGTCTCCGGCCGGGTTGCCGCCAGGGTCTGTACGAGCCCGTCCAGCTCCTGCTCGCCCAGCTCGGCGGGGTGTTCGCACGCCCACCGGGCCGCCGCCGTGCGGTGCGACGACGGCAGGTCGATCCCGGCGCACAGGGCGAGGGCGGACAGGGCTCCCGCCGAGAACGGCTCTCCGGGGAGGCGGTGGGCGTGCTGGAAGAATTCGAAGGCACCCGCCGACCAGATGCCGGCGGCGGCCACCGCCCAGGGCGCCGGTTCCGATCCGTCAGGTCCGGACGCCGATCTGTCAGGTCCGGGCGCCGACCCGTCGGGCCCGGACGCCGGCCCGTCCGGGGCGGGCGGCGGGGCGGAACAGTCGTGGACCCGGTAGCGGCGCCCCGAACCGGCGAGCCCGTGCGCGTCGTCCGGCAGCACGCCGACGATCCGCTGCCCGGCGAGGTGCGGGCGCCGGGTGTACGTGGTGAACGTCAGCCGGTGGGCGGCCTCCCGGGGGAGCGCCGCGCTCGCCAGGGCCACCCAGCGGGCCACATCGGCGCTGTCCCGCTCCACGAGGACGACCTGCGGCGCCGTCTCGTCCTCGGCCTGGCGCTGGAGGTCGGTGAAGACGGCGGCCAGCCAGGGCGCCCGGGAGGCGGCGAAGGCGATCAGTCCGGCCGGGTCCAGCAGGGTGGAGGGCGGCAGCGCGGCCAGGGCCGGCGGCGTGCCCCCCTCCGGGCTCGTCGCGGCCCACCCGGGGGACTCCCAGGCGCTGACGGGCAGCGCCCCGTCCGGCAGGTGCCGTCCCGGGGCCAGATGCACGGCATGGGCGTGGAAGTTGCCCCAGCGGCCGCTGTAGTCGGCGCCCGTGTAGACCGTACGGGCCAGCAGCCGGCTGCCGTCGGACAGCTCGCTGTAGCTGAACGCCCTGGGGAAAGCGTCGAGTTCGGCGGGGGAGGGGCGCGAGGGGGCGTTGCGCGGCGGCTCGTAGCCGATGAGCTGTTCGGCCTCCCGGAGGACCGACTGCGGCAGCCCCGGGGTGAGCGCGGTGAAGCGGAACCCCGAGCCGTCCGGGCCGGGCGGCGCCGAGGTGTAGTGCAGCTGTCCCAGGCTCATGCGTCGGCCTTCCCCGTACGGTTCTCCCAGGCTCATGCGTCGGCCTTCCCCGTACGGTTCTCCTTCTGGCCCTCCGGCCGGCTCCTGCGCACCGGGACCAGACCGCGCCGCCCCAGCAGCCACAGCAGCGGATCCTCCACCCGCAGCGGCTGCGGACCCGACTTCGGGGCGTCGGCCGGTGCGTCGGCGGGCGGCGGTGCGCCCAGCGCGGAGAGGCCGAAGTACGACAGCTCCGCGAAGTCGTTCTCCAACTGGCGGCAGAGCACCCCGGAGTCCCAGTCGCTCAGCAGGGAGCGCAACTCCTCGTGCACGGCCAGCCGGTCGTCGTCGTCCAGTTCGCCGCCGGTGTGGGCGGCGTTGCGCAGCAGCGGCGAGTGCGGCCCCAGCAGTGCCCGCAGCGCGTCCGTCTTCGTCACGGCGACGGCCATCGGTGTGGTGACCCGGCCCCGCGACACACTCCGTCCGTGGGAACGGAGTTGGGCGGCCAGGTCGGAGGCGATCTGCTGCGGGGACGTCTCGACGGCGGGCAGCGGCGGCCCGTCGGCGGAGGCGCTGCGGTCCCGTACCGAACCCATCTGGAGCGGGTCGACGAGCAGGATGATCCCGTCGGCGGCGGCCAGGTACTGGGTGTAACGGGCCATCGCCTCCGCGCTCTTGAGGTCCTCGCCCGCCGCGTCGAAGAAGACCAGCGTGGTGTGCCTGCTGCCCTTGGCGTACCGGCCCCGGCGCGGCACGCTCAGCCGGTAGAGCAGCGGGTCGTTGAAGCCCATCGCGGCCGGACGTGTCGTGTCCGGGAGCCGCAGCCGCTCGTACAGGTCCTCCTCCATCTCCCGGTCGCGGCGCTGCGTTTCGGCCCCCATGGCGGGCAGCGAGATGGTGTACTCCCGGCCCACCCGGCCCCGCAGTTCGTTGACGAGCACCGAGACGTAGGTGCTCTTCCCGGAGGCCTTGGCGCCTACCAGGGCGATGATGCGGCTGTCCTGGTCGCAGTACTCGCTGGGGAAGTCGTTGTGGCAGCCACGGCAGACCCGTACCGAGGTGGCCACTCCGCACCGTGGGCACGGCTGCCGGGCAGAGGGGGAGCGCAGGGCCGAGAGACTGCGGGGCGCGGGGAAGACCGGGCCGCGCAGCCGCCGGGACGGTGGCAGGCTCGGACCCATGAAGTCGGCCCATACGTCGTCGGGTTCGGCGTCGCACGGGGTGCCGCCGCGTACCCCGGTGGCCATCATCAGACAGCGGTAGGGCAGGCGCGCGGCCGGTGCGCGGTCGAAGCAGTAGGGACAGATGACAGTCGTCATGTCAGCGCACCACCAGGGTCGTGGGAGAGGGTTCGTCGAGGCGTATGTCGGCGGCCCCTTCGCCGAGGAGGAAGCCGCGCAGGGCGTACGGGGGCCGGAGGCCGGCGGGCACGGGCAGTTCGACGGGGTTGCCGGGGCTCAGGGTGCCGCCGCCGACCCGGAGCAGGGTCGTGCCGTCCGTGGGGGTGCGCGGCCGGACCGGGTCCCGGCCGGTGCCCGGCCTGGCCACCAGGACGAACTCCGGCAGATCGGGCGGGACTTCACCCGGGCAGGACAGGGTGACCCGCAGCAGCGAGGGCCCGCGCCGCAGCGCCCGGCGGGCACCGGGGACGATGCGGTAGCTGACGGCGATGTCGGCGGGCACCCGGACCGCGCCGCCCGGCGGGGGCACGACCACCGCGTCCGGCGTCCGGGGTGCGGCGGACAGGGTGAGCGAGAACGCGGAGGGCGCCACGTCCACGTACAGCCCCTCCCGTACGTAGGTGCTGCGGGCCACCACCCGGTGCACGGTGCTCGCACCGTCCTGCTCCACGGTGGCCGCGACCTCGCCCGCCTCCCCCGGCCAGTCGAACGTGACCCGGGCCCGGCCCCCGCCCACCCGCTCCACCCGGGCCCCGGCCACAGCGGGCGGACACTCGACGACGAGACCCGGCCCCGCCACCGCGCGCGGGCCGAGCGCGGCCAGGGCGGACACCCGGGTGACCGAGCCCGGGGGCGGCACCAGACCGCCGCCCGCCGCCGTCTTCCAGGGCAGCGGGGCGGGCCAGGGCCGCGCCGGGTCCTCGGTCAGCTCGGCCCCCGGTTCCGGTGGGCCGGCGGGCCAGGAGACGAGGCGTACGTCGGCGTCCTGCCCACCGCTCCAGGTGAACCGGACGGCCCCGTGGGCGGCGGTGGCGTCGAGCCGGTCCACCGGGGCGGGCCAGGGATCGACGGAGACGGGGTGCTCCGCCCCCGCCGACTCGATGGCGGTCCCGTCCGGCGACCGGTAGCGGCAGCGGAGGCGGAGCACGTACGCGCCGACGCCCAGACCGGTCGCGGTCAGCGCCCCCGTACGCACGACGACATCGCCCACCGGGCCCCCGGGGCCGTCGAGTCGAACGCGTACGCCCAGCGCACCCGACGGCTCGGTCCAGGTGGCCTCGATACGGCCCCGGCCCGTGGTGGACCGCAGCCCCGACACGTCCGGGGCGACGAGCAGCACGTCCGAGACGACGGGCGGGCCGTCGATCCGGCCGTCCCGCAAAGGTAGGGCGGCGTAGCGGACCTCGTGGCCGAACGGGGGGCTGTGATCCACCCAGCCGCCCGACGGGGAGGCGTCCGTGATCTCGGCGATCCCGGTGGGGCCGCCCGGCACGCGGGTCAGCCGCAGGACCCGGGTGCCGTTCACCGCGTCGGCGGCCGGGGGCGCGGGGGAGAGCGCCACGGTCACGCTCTCGGGTGCGGGGGAGAGGGCCACGGCCACGCTCTCGGGTGCGGGGCGGACGGCCAGCACCTCACCGACCCCGGCGCCCTCGGCATCCTCCGCTTCCGGGCCCGCACCGCCCCCCGGCCGGTGCAGCCGTACCAGGCCGAGCAGGGCGCGGGGGCAGTCCGAGGCCAGGCGGGCGGCCCGGAGTGTGCGGTCCTCGGCCGCCCGCGCATCGCCCGTCCGCTCGGCGTCCCGCGCCGCGTCGAGGGCGTCGTCGGCCTCCTTCACCCGCTCGGCGATCTCCGCCAGCCGTCGGCGCAGCAGCGCGTCGCCCCCGCCGCCCGCCGGAAGCAGGGCCGCAAGCCCGGCGGCGCGCCGCACCTTCCCGTCGGCCCACGCGTCCGCCAACTCCTCCACCGCACGCCGCTGTTGCTTATCCAGCCGCAGGTGGGCGGCGGCCACGCGGACGAGGGGGCCCGCCTCCTGCGGACAGACCCCGAGCGCGACGGCGGTCGCGGGGTCGGCGCCCTGCGGGTGGGCGTGGAGGAGTTCGACGAGCTGGTAGAGGAGGATGCGGCGCAGGGCGGCGGGATCCTGGAGCTGCACCGCCTCAAGCTGGGCGAGGAGCGGCCCGTACGCCCCACCGCGCGCGGCGCCGATCCGACGCAGCCGGTCGGCGCCGATGTGCTGCCGGCGGCGCGCGCCACCCTCCTCGAAGACTCCGTCGAGCACCCACAGCACCCGCCCGCGCTCGACCAGCGCGTCCCCGATGTGCCGTAACCCCAGGGCCCGTTGCCGAGCGACCAGCCGGCCGTACCCCGTGACGAGCGGGGAGAGCGGCAGCCCGCGCAGGGCACGGCGCAGCCCGAGGTTGTGCCCGAACTCCAGCCCCACCGTGCGCCCCCGTGCTCACCACTCGTGCTCCCACCACCTATCCCAGCAGATCCGGGGCCCGCGCGACGGCGTTTCGCCATGTTGCGGCCCGAGCGGGACCGGCAAAGGGGCGGCGGCCCGAAGCGGCCGCCGCCCCACTCATGGCCCTCCGTCCCTTACGTCAGCGGCTCCACCCACACATTCCGGTACTTGATCTTGCTGCCGTGGTCCTGGAGCTTGATCGCCCCCGCCGTCGCGGCCTCGGCCGCTCCGCCGCCGGTCGGGCCGTCGACCGCCACGTCGTCGTGGACGGTGACGCCGTTCCAGACGACGCTGATCCGCGCGTCCTCCGTCTTGTTGCCGGAGGAGTCGAAGCGGGCCGCGCGGAAGGTGATGTCGTACGTCTGCCAGGTCTCCGGCGCGGTGGCCGCGTTCACGTCCGGGGCCTTCTTCGTGTAGATCGCCCCGGCCTCGTTGTCGGCGAGCGTGTCGTCACCGTACGAGTCCAGGATCTGCACCTCGTACCGCTCCTGGAGGTAGACCCCGCTGTTCGCCCGGTCCTGTCCGGTCACGTCCGGCGGGAGGTTCGGCAGCCGGAACTCCACGTGGACGCGGAAGTCCTCGAACCCCTGCTTCGTCCGCAGATCGCCGTTCCTGATCTCCATCTCCCCGCCGCTCACCGGCCATTCGGGCGTGCGGCCGTCCGGGTGCTGCCAGTTCGCCTGGCCGGTCCCGTCGAAGAGCGGGATGCGGGCGCCCTTGGGGTGGACGGCGATCATGTCGAGGTTCACATGGCCGGTGTCGCCGCTGTCGTAGGAGTACGTGATGGTGTTGCGGCCCTCGGCCAGCTCCAGTTGCTCGTTCTTCGTCGCCCACGTCTTCCAGTCGGTGGTGGAGGCCAGCCTCGTCTGCCGGACCTTCTCGCCGTTGACGTGGAGGCTGATCGTCTTGGTGCCGGGGGCCGGGTTCGGGCCGTTGGAGTAGCGAAGGCCGACGTCGTACGTCCCCGCCTTCTCCGTCCGCACGTCGAAGGTGACCGCCGCACCCTGGTTGCCGAAGTTGTCGACGAAGCCGCCGCCCGAGTAGCCCGCGTGCTCGGTGTCGACGCCCGCGCCGCCGGTGAGGGCCGCCTCCTCCGCCTCGTACAGGGTGGGCGAAGGCTGTTCACCGGGAAGGGAGTTGAGCGTGTACCAGGCCTCCGTGGACCACAGCTCCGTGCCGCTCGCGGAGGAGAAGGGGCGCGGGGAGCGGACGTGGACGACGCGGTTCGCCTTGAGGCCGGGGAGGGCGAGCGTGACCTTCCTGCGGTCCTCGGAGAGCGTCGCCGAGCCGACCTGGAGGGTCTCCTCGTCGATCTTGGGGCCGCCGTACTGAGGGGTGGGCGCGTACGTCCACTGCTCGACCTGGTAGCTCTCTGCGAGCTTCGCCGCCGTCTCGTCCGAGAGCGGCTCGGTGTACTCCAGCTCGAAGCCGCCGGGCTTCGCCCGCATCGCCAGGATGTCGAACGCCTTGTCCCCGCTGGGGGAGAGCTTCTGGAGGCCGTAGTTCAGCTTGCCCTCCTGGCCCCAGTTGCCGCCCGCGCCGAGCCCACCGGCGTAGATCGCGCCGTCCGGCCCCATGCTGATCCGGTTGACGCCTGCCTCCAGACCTTGGGTGAAGCGGAAGACCGCGCCCTG
This sequence comes from Streptomyces cyaneofuscatus, assembly GCF_042718795.1. Taxonomy (GTDB): domain Bacteria; phylum Actinomycetota; class Actinomycetes; order Streptomycetales; family Streptomycetaceae; genus Streptomyces; species Streptomyces cyaneofuscatus_A. Next base: position 48,036 of record NZ_JBHXOX010000007.1, on the reverse strand, counting down.
GTACTCGCCGTCGACCTTCTCCAGGTAGGCGCGCTGGATACCGCCGTACGTGACGTCCCCGAACAGCATCTGCCCGGCGAACCGCCCCTCGGTCAACTGCAGAGGTGTGCTGGGCGAGTTGGCTATCTCGTTCTGCGGGAGCCAGAGCACCGGCTTGGTGACCGGCTTCGCGTCGAAGGGGCCGGACGGGTTGGTGTAGTGGTTGAAGAAGCGGTCCTGCTTGACGTGGACGAGCTTCGAGGAGGGCAGCCAGCCGCCCTGGTTGTCCAGGACGAACAGGTCGTTCTCCGGTCCCCAGCCGATGCCGTTGGGCGTGCGGAGTCCGCCGGCGATGTAGTCGACCTTGCCGGTCTCCTTGTTCACCTTGATGGTCGTGCCGCGGTTCTCCGCCGGCTGCGGGTCGGTCGTCGCACCGCCGTAGTCGATCGCCACGGAGAGGTTGAGGTAGAAGTGGCCGTCCCGGTAGAGCAGGCCGAAGGCGAACTCGTGGAAGTTGCCGCCGTACGGCCAGGTGGCCACGGTCCGCAGCTCGTCGGTGACGTCGTCGCCGTCGGTGTCGGTGAGCTCGGTCAGCTCGTGCTTCTGCGAGACGTAGAGCTTTCCGTCGACGGCCTTGATGCCCATGGGCTCCTTGAGCCCCTCGGCGACCTTCTTCGCCTTCACCTGGCCCGGGCCGGTCTCGCCCTGGACGTCGTCGAGGAGGTAGACCTCACCGGTCTCGTTGTCCGTGCCGCCCCAGGTGGTCACGGCGAGGCGGCCGTCCGGCAGCCAGTCCATCGCGGAGACCTGCGGCTCGAAGCCCGCCGGGCGCAGATCGGTGAGCGCGTAGTCCGGGTGGACCTCGTTGAGCGGCAGCCCGTCGCCGGGGGAGTCGAGGGCGCCCTCGCACTCCTTGCGGCCGGGCGCCGTCACCCGTACGACGTCGGCGTCGGTGGACAGCACGGAGTTCGGTACGACGGTGAAGCCACCGGCGCCCGGCGGCTGCCAGGCGAGCGTGACCTGCTGGCCGCCGGTGCGGTCGAAGTGGTCGATACGGAGGGAGTGGTAGCCGGTCGTGAGGGTGACCGTGCCGTCCTTCGGGTCGGCGCCGTGCAACCCGTCGTGGTCGATGACGAGTCGGTCGTCGATCAGCAGCCGCGATCCGTCGTCGCTGGTGAGCCGGAACGTGTACGAACCGCCCTCGGGCACGTCGATGTTGCCCGTCACCTGGGAGACGAAGCGGTCCTCGAAGCCGAAGTCGTCCGCCGCGTCCCAGTCGATCTGCGGCATCAACTTGTCGACGTTCGGCGTCTGGCCCGCCTTGATGTCGCACAACTCGTCCAGAGGCACCTGGACGTCGAAGACGCGGAGGGTCACCCCCGGCTCCTGCGGAGGGAGTTCGGCCGGCGCGGCGGGGGCGGCGGTGGCCGGGACGGCGGAGAAGGCGCCGATGAGGAACGACGAGACCAGCAGACCGGTCAGATGCCTGCGGAACGGTCGGTGCCTGAGGGCGGGGGGTCTGAGGGCGAGGTGTCTGCGGGAGCGGTGGAACGGCCGTGGATGCATTCTTCCTCCTGGCCCCTCGCAGCGAGGGGCACGTCGCGGCGGTGGGTGGGGCCACCCGGCGCCCGGGGGTGAACGGTGCGGCTCGTGCGGGTCGGGCTGGTGTGACCCGGGTGTAACTCCGGCGGGTCGCGACCGAAACAGTAGGAGGCTTCTGCTGACGCCGTCCATACTTCGTCACCACTGTGTTCAAAGTTCGCCGGTCTTCGTGCAAAGGTCTGAACGTGGCGGGGCCTGAGTGTTTCTGTTGGGTCGTCAGCCCTGTCTCTGTACTGCCTTGGCCGGACACCGCAGGCCGGTGGCGCCACCGGCCTGCGGCCTCCTCGCGTCCTGCGAGGCGTTCGCCAACTACCCGGCAGGGCCAACTACCCGGCAGGAACGGGCCCGGCCCGGGTCCGTCTACCGTGTCCCACCTGTCCCTGCCGCCGTCGATCCGCCCCCGCAGGCCGGATCTCGTCGCGCATACGCAGCGCCGGGCATCGTGACCCGCAGGGCGGCTGTGGGCGCCCTCCTCGATCACGGCTGAAATCCATCGGCACAGGGCCAAACGTCCCTCGGGCGCGATCATCGTATCGAGCGAATGTCGGCGGATTCCCTTGGTCCGTAGGGCTGAAGGGCCCTTAGTGTTCCCGTGGATCTGGAGGGGATTCTCCCGCTTACCAGGCCATTTCTTCGCTTTTCCACGCTGATGAACGGTCGCGTCCGCTGACGCGCGTCCTCGCCCACCAAGGAGAGCTTGCCCGATGACTGTTGACTCGAGCTCGGAAGCGCGACTGGAAGTGCCCCGGCAGTCGAGCCTCGGCACGGCCGCTGCCCGCAACCTCGCCAGCACGACGAAGTCCGCCCCGCAGATGCAGGAGATCACCTCCCGGTGGCTGCTGCGAATGCTTCCCTGGGTCGAGACCAAGGGCGGTGCCTACCGGGTCAACCGAAGGCTGTCCTTCACCGTGGGTGACGGGCGGGTGGAATTCGTCCAGGACGGGGCCGCGGTCCGGGTCATCCCCCACGAGCTGGGCGAACTGGCCCCACTGCGGGACTTCGACGACATCGAGGTGCTGACAGCCATCGCCGACCGGTGCGTACAGCGTGACTTCCGGGCGGGGGAGACGCTGGTCGAACGGGGCGCGGCCGCGGACCGGCTCCACCTGGTCGCGCACGGCCGGATCGGTCAGACCTCCGTCGGCACCTACGGCGACGAGGTCACCCTGGACGTCCTGGCGGACGGGGACCACTTCGGGGAGCACGTCCTGCTGGACGACGACGCCCGGTGGACGCAGACCGCCACCGCCGAGACCGCGGGCACGCTGCTCACCCTGTCCCGCGCGGACTTCGCGGCGATCGTGTCGACCTCGCCGGAGCTCCGTTCCCACCTCGCCGAGTTCACCGCACGCTCGCGGCAGCGGCAGAACCACCGCGGTGAGGCGGAGATCGCGATGTCGGCCGGCCACGTCGGCGAGCACGAGTTGCCCGGTGCGTTCGCCGACTACGAGCTGAAGCCGCGTGAGTACGAACTCTCGGTCGCCCAGACCGTTCTGCGGGTCCACACCCGGGTCGCCGACCTCTACAACGGTCCGATGAACCAGACGGAGGAACAGCTCAGGCTCACCATCGAGGCACTGCGGGAGCGCCAGGAGCACGAGCTGATCAACAACCGGGAGTTCGGCCTGCTCCACAACGCCGACTTCAAGCAGCGCATCCAACCGCACTCCGGCCGGCCGACCCCGGACGACCTGGACGAGCTGCTCTGCCGCCGCCGGGGCACCAAGTTCTTCCTCGCGCACCCCCGGACCATCGCGGCGATGGGACGAGAGTTCAACGCGCGCGGCCTCTACCCGGATCACACCGACCTGGGCGGCCAGCAGGTTCCCGCCTGGCGCGGTGTGCCGATCCTGCCCTGCGGCAAGATCCCCATCACTCCGGAGAAGACCAGCTCGATCCTCGCCATGCGTACCGGCGAGGAGAACCAGGGCGTCATCGGCCTGCGGCAGACCGGCCTGCCGGACGAGTACGAACCGGGCCTCTCGGTCCGCTTCATGGGCATCGACGAGAAGGCGATCATCTCCTACCTCGTCAGCACCTACTACTCCGCCGCCATCCTCGTCCCCGACGCCGTCGGCGTGCTGGAGAACGTACAGATCGCCCACTGGCCCAGGTGATGGCCGCGGCGCAGCACCGTGAACCGGCCCGTACGCCCGGACGCCGTCGAACACCTGCCACCTCATCAAGGAGTCACGCATGCCCGTGCCCGAGCTGCCGCCTCCCCGGTCGAGCCTGCCGGAGGCCGTCACTCTCTTCGGGGTGACGGCACTCGGCGAGGCCGCGGCTCGCGCCCATGAGACCAGCGACGCCTTCGGCACCTGGTCCGGCGCGCCCACACCACCGGCCCCGCCGGCCGGCCTCCCCTCCGGCCCGTCACCGAATGCCCTGTCGCCGACTGCTCCAGCGGCGACCGGCGTACCGGCGAACGAAGCGCCCGGGGCCGGCCCCGGACTGGAGCGGCTGCTGCGCGGGCCCCATGGTCTGGGTACGACCGGTCTGCGGCTGGCTCCCCGCGACAAGCCCCCCGCGCCGGTGGCCGCGGCGAAGGGCCGACCGGTCCCAGGCCTCCACCACCACCCGGTGGCCGAGCCCGACCCGGGGCGCGTCGACGAGGTCAGCCGCAGGATCAAGGCCTGGGCACTGGACGAGGTCTCCCTGTACCCCGAGGAGTGGGAGGAGCAGTTCGACGGCTTCTCCGTGGGCCGCTACATGGTCGGATGCCATCCGGACGCGCCCACCGTCGACCATCTGATGCTCGCCACCCGCCTGATGGTCGCCGAGAACGCTGTGGACGACTGCTACTGCGAGGACCACGGCGGGTCACCCGTCGGCCTCGGCGAGCGGCTCCTGCTCGCGCACACGGCACTCGACCCGCTGCACACCGTTCGGGAGTACCAGCCGGACTGGGCGGCCTCCCTCCACGCGGACGCCCCGCGACGCGCCTACCGCTCCGCGATGGACTACTTCGTCCGCGCGGCCGGACCCTCCCAGGCGGACCGGCTCCGCCACGACATGGCCCGACTGCACCTGGGGTATCTCGCCGAAGCGGCCTGGGCCCAGCAGGATCAGGTCCCGGAAGTCTGGGAGTACCTGGCGATGCGCCAGTTCAACAACTTCCGGCCATGCCCCACCATCACCGACACCGTCGGCGGCTACGAACTCCCCGCCGACCTGCATGCCCGGGCCGACCTGCAGAAGGTCATCGCCCTGGCCTCCAACGCCACGACGATCGTGAACGACCTCTACTCGTACACCAAGGAGCTCGACGCTCCGGGCCGGCATCTGAACCTGCCCGTCGTGATCGCCGAACGCGAGGGGCTGTCCGACAAGGACGCCTACCTCAAGTCGGTCGAGATCCACAACGAGCTGATGCACGACTTCGAGACCGAGGCCGCGGCCCTGGCCGCCGCCTGTCCCGTCCCGAGCGTGGCGCGCTTCCTGCGGGGCGTCGCCGCCTGGGTCGACGGCAACCACCACTGGCACCAGTCCAACACCTACCGCTACAGCCTGCCCGACTTCTGGTAAGAGAAAAGGAACCATCTGTGACCAGCGCCGAACTCACCACCGCCCCCACCCCCTCCGCACTGCGCATCCCCGGCCCGGCCACCCCCTACCAGGGAGACATCGCCCGCTACTGGGACGGTGAGGCCCGTCCGGTGAACCTGCGCCTCGGCGACGTCGACGGCCTCTACCACCACCACTACGGCGTCGGTGAGGTCGACACCGCCGCGCTCGGCGACCCGGACGACAAGGAGAGCGAGAAGAAGCTGATCGCCGAGCTCCACCGGCTGGAGTCGGCGCAGGCCGACGTCCTCCTGGGGCACCTCGGTGACATCGGCCCCGGCGACACCCTGGTGGACGCGGGCTGTGGCCGCGGCGGCTCGATGGTGATGGCGCACCAGCGCTTCGGCTGCTCGGTGGAGGGCGTGACCCTGTCGGCCAAGCAGGCCGACTTCGCCAATGGGCGCGCCGCGGAACTGGGCATCGACGACCACGTCCGCGCGACAGTCTGCAACATGCTCTCCACACCCTTCGCCACCGGCTCCGCCGCGGCCTCGTGGAACAACGAGTCGAGCATGTACGTGGACCTGGACGACCTCTTCGCCGAGCACTCCCGGGTCCTGAAGGCCGGCGGCCGCTACGTGACCATCACCGGCTGCTGGAACCCGCGCTACGGCCAGCCCTCGAAATGGGTCTCGCAGATCAACGCGCACTTCGAGTGCAACATCCACTCGCGCCGGGAGTACCTGCGCGCCATGGCCGACAACCGCCTCGTGCCGCAGGCCGTGGTCGACCTCACCCCCGACACCTTGCCCTACTGGGAGCTGCGGGCCACGTCCTCACTGGTCACGGGGATCGAGGACGCGTTCATCAATTCCTACCGGGACGGATCCTTCCAGTACGTCCTCATCGCGGCCGACCGGGTCTGAGGGAGACCTGCCCATGGCCGGCCGGACGGCCGGCCATGGGCAGGTCAGCGAGTCCTGGAACACGCCCCAGGTGAATCGAAGGCGCGCGGACGGCAGCGGTCCGTGAAGCGTTGCCCAGGCGTGAAGATCTCCTGCGACCCCGCTTAAGAAATCCTCGATGGACCCGGGACCCCGCCGTACGGCAGCCTTCTGGGTGACGGTCGGGGACGGCGCGTGGAACCCCACGGGCGTGTTCCGTCCCGTCCCGCCGTGCCTCCGCCCCCACCATGGGGGCGGGACCCCCCCCAGAGCCACCCCGGGCCGCAGGGCTCCTCCGACAGGCCCCCAGGCCCGGGGTATCCACCACCCGCGTACCACGTGCAGGGAGCCGCAGCCGTGAAGGCACTCGTCAAGCAGAAGGCCGAACCGGGACTGTGGCTGATGGACGTGCCGGAGCCGGAGTACGGCCCCGGAGACGTCCTGATCAAGGTCCTGCGTACCGGGATCTGCGGCACCGACCTGCACATCCGCGCCTACGACGGCTGGGCCCAGCAGGCGGTCACCACCCCGCTGGTCCTCGGCCACGAGTTCGTCGGCGAGGTCGCGGCGCTCGGCTCCGGCGTCGCGGACATCGCGGTGGGCGACCTGGTCAGCGGCGAGGGCCACCTCGTCTGCGGCAAGTGCCGCAACTGTCTCGCCGGCCGCCGCCACCTCTGCCGCTCCACCATCGGCCTCGGCGTCGGCCGGGACGGGGCGTTCGCGGAGTACGTGGTCCTGCCCGCCTCCAACGTGTGGGTGCACCGGGTCCCCGTCGACCTCGACATCGCGGCGATCTTCGACCCGTTCGGCAACGCCGTGCACACCGCGCTCTCCTTCCCGCTGGTCGGCGAGGACGTCCTGATCACCGGCGCCGGACCGATCGGTATCATGGCCGCCGCCGTCGCGAAGCACGCCGGCGCCCGCAACGTCGTGATCACCGACGTCAGCGAGGCCCGCCTCGCCCTCGCCCGCAAGGTCGGCGTCAGCCTCGCCCTCAACGTCGCGGACCGCACCATCGCGGACGGGCAGCGCGAGCTGGGCCTGCGCGAGGGCTTCGACATCGGCCTGGAGATGTCCGGCCGCCCCGAGGCGATGCGCGACATGGTCGCGAACATGACGCACGGCGGCCGCATCGCGATGCTCGGCCTGCCCGCCGAGGAGTTCGCCGTCGACTGGTCCCGCATCGTCACCTCGATGATCACCATCAAGGGGATCTACGGCCGGGAGATGTTCGAGACCTGGTACGCCATGTCCGTCCTGCTGGAGGGCGGCCTGGACCTCGCCCCCGTGATCACCGGCCGGTACGGCTTCCGCGACTTCGAAGCGGCTTTCGACGACGCGGCGAGCGGCCTCGGCGGCAAGGTCATCCTCGACTGGACCGCCTGACCCGTCGAACCCCTTTCCCGCACCCCCTCGGACCTCTTCTCGCATCCCTGTTAAGGAATCCAGCATGTTCGAATCCGTACGCGACGATCTGCGCACCACCCTCGACGAGATCCGCGCCGCCGGCCTGCACAAGCCCGAGCGGGTGATCGGCACCCCGCAGTCCGCGACCGTCGCCGTCACCTCCGGCGGCCGCGCCGGGGAGGTCCTCAACTTCTGCGCCAACAACTACCTGGGCCTCGCCGACCACCCCGAGGTCGTCTCCGCCGCCCACGAGGCGCTGGACCGCTGGGGCTACGGGCTCGCCTCCGTCCGCTTCATCTGCGGAACCCAGGAGGTCCACAAGGAGCTGGAGGCGCGCCTTTCGGCCTTCCTCGGCCAGGAGGACACGATCCTCTACTCCTCCTGCTTCGACGCCAACGGCGGCGTCTTCGAGACGATCCTCGGCCCCGAGGACGCGGTCATCTCCGACGCCCTCAACCACGCCTCGATCATCGACGGCATCCGTCTCTCCAAGGCCCAGCGCTACCGCTACGCCAACCGCGACCTGGCCGACCTGGAGAAGCAGCTCAAGGAGGCGTCCGGCGCCCGCCGCCGGCTGATCGTCACCGACGGTGTGTTCTCCATGGACGGCTACGTGGCCCCGCTCCAGGAGATCTGCGACCTGGCCGACCGCTACGACGCGATGGTCATGGTCGACGACTCGCACGCCGTCGGCTTCGTCGGCCCCGGCGGCCGCGGCACGCCCGAGCTGCACGGCGTCATGGACCGGGTCGACATCATCACCGGCACCCTCGGCAAGGCGCTCGGCGGCGCCTCCGGAGGTTACGTCGCGGCGCGCGCCGAGATCGTCGCCCTGCTGCGCCAGCGCTCGCGTCCGTACCTCTTCTCCAACTCCCTCGCCCCGGTCATCGCCGCCGCCTCCCTCAAGGTCATCGACCTGCTGGAGTCCGCCGGCGACCTGCGCGAGCAGCTGGGCGCCAACACCGCGCTCTTCCGCACCCGGATGACCGAGGAGGGCTTCGAGATCCTGCCCGGCGACCACGCCATCGCCCCCGTCATGATCGGGGACGCGGCGAAGGCGGCCCGGCTGGCGGAGCTGCTCCTGGAGCGCGGGGTGTACGTGATCGGGTTCTCGTACCCCGTCGTCCCGCAGGGGGCCGCGCGCATCCGCGTCCAGCTCTCCGCCGCGCACTCCACCGCCGACGTCAACCGCGCCGTGGACGCCTTCGTCGACGCCCGGGCCGCGCTCGACGCGGAGGCGTGACCGCCAGGTCGGGGCCACGGCCGCGACCTGGGACAATAGGCACATGATCGATGCGCGGCGGCTGCGAATCCTCCGTGCGGTGGCCGACCACCGCACGGTGACCGCGGCCGCCGCCGCGTTGTACCTGACGCCCTCCGCCGTCTCCCAGCAGCTCGCCGCCCTGGAGCAGGAGACCGGCCACCGCCTCGTCGAACGCGGCGCGCGCGGCACCCGGCTCACCGCCGCCGGGGAGATCCTGCTCAGCCACGCCAACGTGGTCCTGGCCCAGTTGGAGCGGGCGGAGGCGGAGCTCGCGGACTACGGCGCGGGCGTCGCCGGTACGGTCACGGTCGCCGCGTTCGCCACCGGCATCGGCCTCGTCCTCGCCCCCGCCCTCACCGAGCTGGCCCGCACCGCGCCCGGCATCCGGGTCAAGGTCCAGGACGCGGAGGGCGACGCGAGCGTGCCGATGGTGCTGGACCGGCAGGTGGACGTGGCGGTGGCGGTGGAGTACCGGGGCGCCCCCGCCGAGGACGACCGCCGCCTCACTCGTGTCCCGCTCTACTCGGAGCCGTTCGACGCCGTCCTCCCGGTGGACCACCGCCTCGCGGACCAGGACCAGGTGGCGGTCGCGGACCTCGCCAAGGACTCGTGGATCGGGCCGTACCCGGGCAACCCGTGCCATGAGGTGGTGGTCCTGGCCTGCGAGTCCGCCGGGTTCGAGCCGCGCCTGGAGCACTCGTCGGACGACTTCCGGGCGGTGGTGGCGCTGGCCGGGGCGGACGCGGGGGTGGCGCTGGTACCGCGCTCGGCGCTGCGCGGGATGGAGCTGACCGGGGTGGTCGTCCGCCCGGTGGAGGGCAGCGCCCCCACCCGCCGCGTCTTCGCGGCCGTACGCCAGGGGGCCGAGGGCCATCCGCTGATCCGGCCGGTGCTGGCCGCGATGGAGGCGGTGGCGGTACGCGAGGCGGGGCTGGCGCGGGCGTGAGCCCGGAGCCCGCGCCCGCCGCTCAGCCGGTCCGGGCCCTGTGCCGGATCCTCCCGCCCCACCACCGCCCACCTGCCGGAGACGCCTCCGCCCGCCCCGGGTCGTAGAGGATCTGCCAGCCCACCAGCGCCACCAGGATCCAGATGGTGGCCCAGGCCGGGAGCCGTACCCCGAACAGGGCGAGCGCCACGGACCCGGCGAGACAGGGAAGGGCCCACCCCATCAGCCACACCCGGTCGGACCGGTCCGCCGGTGGCAGCGCCGCGACCAGCCCCGCCGCGAAGTATCCGGCCATCGCTCCGCACAGCAGCCAGTGCCGGCCCCTCGGCAGGACGTCGTCGACGTGGGTGATCGCCGAGCCCAGCGCGGTGGCCAGCGCGACCAGGAAGCCGGTCATCAGGGCGTGCAGCAGCATCGCCAGCCTCGGCGCGAGCGCGCCCTTGCGCAGCCGGGGGATCCCGTTGGTGCCGTAGAGCAGGCTGAGCGTGCAGATCGCGGCCAGCAGCCCGAAGGCGCCGAGCCCGGTGGCGGCGAGCGGCCCGTCCCACGCGTCCCGCTGCGACGCGGCGTCGATGATCTGGATGACGCCCTCGCCGAGCACGATGATCACGTACAGCCCCAGCCGCTCGCCCATATGGGCGGAGTCGACGCGGGACTCGCTGAGCCGGGGCGGCGCGGGGGCCGGGGAGTGCGCGGGGCCCGGGGGCGGCCGGCCGTCGTGGCGGCGAGCGGCCCGTTCGCCCGCCCGTCGCAGGGTGCGGTCACGGGTGGAGACCAGCAGGGTGACGATGTCCAGGGCGATGCCCAGCGCCCACAGCCAGTAGCGCAGCGGCGCGTCCACGAAGAGCGAGACCAGCCAGGGCACCGCACCCGACCCGAACTGGGCCAGCGGCCAGTCCACGACGATGCTGCCCCGCTGCCAGACGCGCCCCGCCTGCCAGCGCAGGGCCACGTAGGCGATGACGAAGGCGGTCGCGTGGCTGGTCTGCACCGCGTGGACGGAGGCCGCCATCACGGCCATCCCGAACATCGCGACCAGCAGCGTCCCGCCCCGGGTCGCGGAGGCGGCGATGTCCCCGTAGACCGCGAATCCGGCCCAGGCGGTCCAGAAGGCGAGGTAGAGGACCCCGTACAGCGCGAGGTCCGCCAGGTGCGGGCCGTCGTGCAGGAGGTGGGCCAACTGCCCGGCCCCGGCGACGACCACCAGGTCGAAGAACAGCTCGTTCCAGCCGGCGTGCCGCTCGGCCGGGGCGGCGCTCTCCGTGGACTCCATGACCTCATGGTCGGCGCGGGGCACCCGGACGCGCCTGAGACCGTGGGCCGAATGGCGACGGCTCAGCCCGCAGGCTGGAGCAGGTCCCACCGGTTGCCGTACAGGTCCTCGAAGACCGCGACCGAACCGTACGTCTCGTGCCGGGGCTCCTCCAGGAAGCGCACCCCGGCCGCGCTCATTCGGGCATGGTCGCCCGCGAAGTCCTCGGTGTGCAGGAAGAACCCGACCCGCCCACCGGTCTGCGCCCCCACGCTCGCCTCCTGCGCCCCGTCCTTCGCCCGGGCCAGCAGCACCCCCGTACCAGCCCCCGCCCCACGCGGACGCACCACCACCCAGCGGGAGCCGTCGCCCCGGTCGGTGTCCTCGACCAGCTCGAAGCCGAGAGCGTCGCGGTAGAAGGCGAGGGCCTCGTCGTAGTCGAGGACGACCAGGGTGACCAGGGCGATGTGGGACATGTGCCTCTCCAGAGGATCAAGAAGTAGTTATACGTAACACTAACGCTTCTCGTCCCCGCCCCCGCACAATGCCCCGCATGGAATCCCTGGACATCCTGGACGCCACGACCCCCCGCGGCCTCGCCGACGCGACGGCCCGGGCGCGCCGCCTCGCGCAGGCCGGCGGGCGCCGCATCCTCGGCATCGCTGGGCCGCCCGGGGCCGGGAAGTCCACCGTGGCGCGGCGGCTGGCGGAGGCTCTGGAGGGGCGTGCCGCCCTCGTCCCCATGGACGGCTTCCACCTCGCCGGGGCCGAGCTGGAGCGGCTGGGCCGGGCCGACCGGAAGGGCGCCCCCGACACCTTCGATGCGGCCGGGTACGCGGCCCTCCTGCGGCGGCTGCGCGACCCGGACCCGGGCCACGCGGTGTACGCCCCCGCCTTCGACCGAGCCTTGGAGGAGCCGGTCGCCGGGGCCCTGGCCGTCAACCCGGACGTCCCCCTCGTCATCACCGAGGGGAACTACCTGCTGCTCGACCAGGGGCCGTGGGCGCCGGTGCGCGGGCTGCTGGACGAGGTCTGGTTCCTGGACCTCGATCCGGAGGTCCGGGTGCGCCGGCTCGTGGAGCGCCATGTGCGGTACGGGAAGCCTCCGGCGTACGCGCGGGCGTGGGTGGAGCGCTCCGACGAGGTGAACGCCCGGCTGGTGGAGAGCGGGAGGGGCCGGGCCGACGTGGTCGTGCGGCTGTCGTCGTGACCGTACGAGGTCGGCCCGACCTCGTGGTGCGGTTGCCGTCGTGGCCGTACGGCCACCAGCTCGATCGGGCGGTTCGCTCGAACCCCGTCCGGCGGGCAGGATGCAGGGAGCCACGCCCTGCCGTACCCCCGCACCGCCAGGAGGCCTGATGTCCAGCCCGAACCCGCCCGCGCCGCCCCCCGTGCCCTTCACCGCCGAGGTCTACCGGGCCCGGATGGCGAAGGCGGCCGACTCCGCCGCCGAGGTCGGGCTGGCCGGGGTGATCGTCGCGCCCGGGCCCGACCTCGTCCATCTCACCGGCTACCAGCCCGTCTCCACCGAGCGCCTCACCCTCCTCGTGCTGCGGGCCGGGGAGGAGCCCGTCCTGGTGGTCCCGACCCTGGAGGCGCCCGACGCGGCCGCCGCCGCCGGGGCGCCCGTCCTCGCCCTGCGGGACTGGACCGACGGCGTGGACCCGTACGCGGTGGCCTCCCCGCTCCTCGCCGAGCAGGGCCGCTTCGGCGTCAGCGACAACGCCTGGGCCATGCACCTCCTCGGCCTGCAACGGGCCCTGCCCGGCACCACGTACACCGCCCTCACCGAGGCGCTCCCGATGCTCCGGGCGGTGAAGGACGCCGCCGAGCTGGAGCGCCTGACGGCGGCGGGGGCGGCGGCGGACGCCACGTACGAGGAGATCCTGAAGGTGCGGTTCTCCGGCCGCCGGGAGACCGACGTGGCCGCCGATCTCGCCGCGCTGCTCCGGCACTTCGGCCACTCCCAGGTCGACTTCACCGTCGTCGGTTCCGGCCCCAACGGCGCCAACCCGCACCACGAGGCGGGGGAGCGCACCATCGAGCGCGGCGACATGGTGGTCCTGGACTTCGGCGGCCTCAAGCACGGTTACGGCTCCGACACCTCCCGTACGGTCCATGTCGGGGAGCCCACCGCCGAGGAGCAGCGGGTCCACGACATCGTCCGCGAGGCCCAGCAGGCGGGGTGCGCCGCCGTCCGGCCGGGCGTCGCCTGCCAGGAGATCGACCGGGCCGCCCGCGCGGTGATCACCGAGTTCGGCTACGGCGACCGGTTCATCCACCGCACCGGCCACGGCATCGGGGTCACCACCCACGAACCCCCGTACATGATCGAGGGGGAGGAGCAGCCGCTCGTGCCCGGCATGTGCTTCTCCGTGGAGCCGGGTATCTACCTCCCCGGCCGCTTCGGGGTCCGCATCGAGGACATCGTGACCGTCACCGAGGACGGCGGCCGCCGCCTCAACGCCACCGCACGCGAGTTGGCGATCGTCGAATAGCCCTGCGGAAAAGGGGAGTTCAGTCGTCGGCCAGCACCACGCACGACTCCGGCGGCAGATGCAGCACCCCGTCCGCCCCCGGCGCCCCGACCGGCTTCCAGGCCGCCACCACCCGTCCGCCGACGCGCCGGTGGCGGCCGGAGCCGAGCGGGATGGCGGCCGGCTGGTCCGCCAGGTTGACCGCGACCCGCAGATCGCCGCGCCGGTACGCGATCCAGCGGGCGTCCTCGTCGAACGCGGTCTTCACCGCGGCCAGGTCGGGGTCGTGGAGGTCGGGCAACGTCCGCCGCAGGGCGATGAGTTGGCGGTACCAGGCCAGCAGTCGGGCGTGCGGTTCGCGCTCCGGCTCGGACCAGTCCAGGCAGGAGCGGTCGCGGGTCGCCGGGTCCTGCGGGTCGGGGATCTCCTCCTCCGCCCAGCCGTGCGCGCCGAACTCCCGCCGCCTGCCGTTGCGTACGGCCTCCGCCAGCTCCGGGTCGGTGTGGTCGGTGAAGAACTGCCACGGGGTCCGCGCCCCCCACTCCTCGCCCATGAAGAGCATCGGCGTGAACGGGCCGGTCAGGACGAGGGTGGCGGCGCACGCCTGGAGGCCGGGGGAGAGGGCGGCGGCGAGGCGGTCGCCGAGGGCCCGGTTGCCGATCTGGTCGTGGGTCTGGGCGTAGCCGACGAAGCGGTGGGCGGGGGTGCGGGACACGTCGACCGGGCGGCCGTGGGCGCGGCCCCGGAAGCTGGAGTACGTTCCGTTGTGGAAGAACGCCGACGTCGCCGTCTTGGCCAGGGCAGCGAGCGGGGCCCGGGCGAAGTCCGCGTAGTAGCCCTGGGACTCGCCGGTGAGCGCGGTGTGCAGGGCGTGGTGGAAGTCGTCGTTCCACTGGGCGTGCAGCCCGAGACCGCCCGCCGGGCGCGGGGTGGTGGTGCGCGGGTCGCAGAGGTCGGATTCCGCGATCAGCCCCAGCGGCCGGCCCAGCTCCACCGCGAGCGTGTCGACCGCCGTCGACAGCTCCTCCAGGAAGGTGAGCGCCCGGGTGTCGGCGAGCGCGTGCACCGCGTCCAGCCGCAGCCCGTCCAGCCGGTAGTCCCGCAGCCAGGCCAGCGCGCTCCCCAGCAGGAACGCCCGCACCTCGTCCGAGCCCGGCGCGTCCAGGTTGACCGCCGCGCCCCACGGGGTGTGGTGGGTGTCGGTGAAGTACGGGCCGAAGGCGGGCAGGTAGTTGCCGGAGGGGCCCAGGTGGTTGTGGACCACGTCCAGGACCACCCCGAGCCCCAGCCCGTGTGCCGTGTCGACAAAGCGCTTAAGCCCCTCAGGGCCCCCGTACGGCTCGTGCACCGCCCAAAGTGAGACCCCCTCGTACCCCCACCCGTTGGTGCCCGGGAACGGACAGACCGGCATCAGCGACACATGGGTGATCCCCAGCTCCGCCAGATGGCCCAGCCGGGCCGCCGCCGCGTCGAACGTGCCCTCCGGGGTGTACGTCCCCACGTGCAACTCGTACAGGACCGCGCTGGTCAACCGACGCCCCGCCCACCCGTTGCGCCAGGCGTACGCCCCCTGGTCGACGACCGCGCTCGGCCCGTCGGGCCCGTCCGGCTGGCGCCGCGAGCGAGGGTCGGGCAGCAGCGGCCCGTCGTCCACCCGGAACCCGTACCGCTCCCCGTCCGACGCCTCCGCCTCGGCGCTCCACCACCCCTCCCGCTCCGGGTCGCGCTCCATCGGGAAGCGGATCTCCGCCGCCTCCAGCACGACCGTGTCCGCCTCGGGGGCCCACACCTCGAACCGCATCCACCACTCCTCGTCCGTAACGTCCGCCACGTGCGCGACAGGCAGACCGTCAGGCCGCCCCGGTGTCCGGAGGCGGTCCCGCGCCCGGCTCACCACCATCCATGACCGCCGACCTCTGGAACCGCCGGTTACCGGCCATTAAGGTCTGGTCCTGATCATTGCCCGGACTGCTCCCCGCTCATACAGGTTTCGTTCATCCGTACGGCTCATGGAGGCCGCGATGCCCGTACCGCAGTTCCCGCCCGGCTTCCTCTGGGGAGCCTCCGCATCCGCCTTCCAGACCGAGGGGGCGGTGGACGCCGACGGCAAGGGCCCCTCGGGCTGGGACGCGTTCGCCGCCCAGCCCGGGCGGATCAAGGACGGCACCGACACGACCCGGGGCACCGGCTTCCACGCCCGCTACCGCGAGGACGTCGCCCTGCTCTCCGGGCTCGGCGCCGACGCCTTCCGGTTCTCCATCAGCTGGCCCCGCGTCGTCCCGGGCGGCAGCGGCGCCGTCAACGCCGACGGCCTCGACTTCTACGACCGGCTCGTCGACGAGCTCTGCGCCCACGGCGTCACCCCCGCCCCGACCCTCTACCACTGGGACACCCCGCTCCCGCTGGAGGAGGCCGGCGGCTGGCTCGACCGGGACACCGCCTACCGCTTCGCCGAGTACGCCGGAATCGTCGCCGAACGCCTCGCGGACCGCGTCCCGATGTGGATCACCGTCAACGAACCCGCCGAGGTCACCATGCTCGGCTACGCGCTGGGCGAGCACGCCCCCGGCCGCACCCTCCTCTTCGACGCCCTGCCCGCCGCCCACCACCAGCTCCTCGCCCACGGCCTCGCGGTCCGCGCCCTGCGCGCGGCGGGCGCCGACAACATCGGCGTCGCGCTCTCCCACGCCCCGGTCTGGACGGCCGGCGACGCGGACGAGGACCGAGCAGGCGCCGAGCTGTACGACACCCTCACCAACTGGCTCTTCGCCGACCCCGTCCTCACCGGCCGCTACCCGGACGAGGCCATCGCCGCCCTGATGCCGGGCCCGGTCACCGACGACCTCAAGGTCATCTCCACCCCGCTCGACTGGTACGGCGTCAACTACTACAACCCCACCCTCGTCGGCGCTCCCCGGCCGGATGCCCTGGAGACCTTCTCCGGCTTCGCGATGCCCGCCGAACTCCCCTTCGGGATACGCGAGATCGAGGGGTACGAGAAGACCGGCTTCGGCTGGCCCGTGGTCCCCGAGGGCTTCACCGAGATCCTCACCCTCCTGCACCGCCGCTACGGCGACCGCCTCCCCCCGCTCCACATCACCGAGAACGGCTGCGCCCTGGACGAGCCGCTCGCCGACCACCGCCGGATCGCCTATCTGGAGAGCCACCTCACCGCCCTGCGCGCGGCGATGGACGCCGGGGTCGACGTACGCGGCTACTTCACCTGGTCGCTCACCGACAACGTGGAGTGGACGGAGGGGGCCTCGCAGCGGTTCGGCCTGGTCCACATCGACTACGAGACCCTCACCCGTACGCCGAAGGCCTCGTACGCCTGGTACCGCGAGCTGATCCGGACCCAGAAGCAGCAGAAGCCTCAGATCCTGGCGGCCGAAAGGGCTTACGCACAGCCCTCCGAATGATCAATACTCCCGCCATGGTCGCTTCATGGTGGTCCCGCGCCCGGCTGGGAATCTTCGTCCACTGGACACCCGCCTCCGTTCCCGGCTGGGCCCCGCCCTACGTCGCGCCGGACGGACTCCCGGCGGCGGGCCGACGTGCGCCGCTCGGCTGGACCTCGTACGCGGAGTGGTACGAGAACTCCCTCCGCTTCCCCGGCTCCCCGGCCGCCGCCCACCACCGCGCCACCTACGGCACCCGCCCCTACACCGACTTCGGCCGCGACTTCGAGGACGGGCTGAGCACCTGGGACCCGGCCGCCTGGGCCCGCTCCTTCCGGGCGGCGGGCGCCGGTTACGCGGTGCTGGTCACCAAGCACCACGACGGCTTCTGCCTCTGGCCCTCCGCGACGGAGAACCCGCACCGCACCGGCTGGCACACCGGCCGGGACGTGGTCGGCGAGTTCGCCGAAGCCGTACGGGCCGAAGGCCTGCGCTTCGGCGTCTACTACTCCGGCGGACTCGACTGGACCTTCGACGACCGGCCCATCGGCACCGCCGCCGACATGTTCTCCGCCGTCCCGCGCGACCGCTACCCGGCGTACGCCGACGCGCAGCTGAGGGAGCTGATCCGGCGCTACCGCCCCGACATCCTCTGGAACGACATCGCCTGGCCGGCCTCCGCCACCGAGATCCGCTCCCTCACCGACTTCTACCGCTTCACCGTCCCGCACGGCGTCGTCAACGACCGCCTGCTCCCGTACGCCCCGCACTGGCGGGCACTGTCCCTGCCCGGCGCCAAGTCGCTCTACAACTGGTGGGACCGGCGCACGGTGGCGCAGGGCGAGGGCTTCGTGCCGCGCACCCCGCCGGACTTCGACTTCCGTACGCCGGAGTACGCCCGGTACACCGGCTCCGACCCGTACGAGATCACCCGGGGCATCGACCACAGCTTCGGCTACAACCGCAACTCCGGCCCGGGCGCCTTCATCGGCCGCGAGGCCCTCACCTCACTGGTCCGCGACACCGCGGCCGACGGCGGGAACCTGCTGCTCAACGTGGGGCCGCGCGGCGAGGACGCGACGATCCCCGCCGAGCAGCGGCTCCGGCTGGACTGGCTGGCCGAGGAGGCCGGGGCCCTCACGCCAGATGGACCCACTCCTGGATGACCGGGTACCCGGCGCGGGCGAACGCGGCGGCCATCGGCGCGTTGCCCTGGTCCGTCGCGCCCGCGACGAACTCGGCGCCCTGCTCGACCAGGAAGCGGGTGCACTCCACCAGCAGGTCGTAGCCGTACCCGTGCCCGCGCGCCTCGGGCACGACCCCGATGAAGCCGACACACGGCCCGGACGGGTTGTGCGCGGGCACCTGGATGCCCGCCACCTCGCCGTCCGGCGTGTACGCGAGGCGCCACCACTCCCTCGGCGAGGGGCACCAGTGGAAGAAGTCCAACTCCTCCTGGGCCGCCGCCTCCAGACCTCCCGGTCCCTCGATGGCCTTGCGCGCGTGGGCGTCCAGCGTCGCCGAGTGCACCCGGCGCAGCACATCGAGGATGACGGCGTCGTCCGGCTCCGGGCGGAAGGTGAGCCGTCCCGTCCGCTCGGGCAGCGGACAGCCGGGGGTCCACCGGTAGCGGTAGCGCTCGACCAGCGGCTTCATACCGGCCGCCGTGGCGGCGGCGACCCGCACCTCGACGGCCGCCCGCACCGCCGGGTCGTCCCGCCACCCGGCGGGCGCGATCAGCTCGTACTCCTTGTCGAACGGGGCGCGGCGCAGGAGTTCGGCGCCCGCCTCCGCCTCCCCGTCCGCGAAGTCGAACCAGTTGAGCACGACGGGCTCGGTGTCCTCGGGCCCGCCCCACCAGGCGGCCCTGGCCACCACCTTGCCGTCGCGCAGGGCGACCCAGGTCCAGTCGGGGCGGTACTCGCCGCCGTCCGCCACGGTGGCGTAACGGTGGCCGAACGCGCCACGGCCGACGAGGGCGGTGTCCTGCGCGGCTGCGGTGTTCTGAAAAGCGTGGAACAGATCGGCGTCGCTCGGTGTGAGCGCGCGAATGACCAGATCGGTCATGGAGAAAGCCTCCGGGAAGAAACGCGGCGCTCCCGGTCAGACGGAGTCCGACACCGTCCGGTGGACGGGGCGGGAGCGCAAGGGTGAGAAGCTGCTGATGCCGGTGGTACCGGTGGTGTTCGCACGCACGGTCCCACCCCCTTTCCTGACCTCGACCGATGTCGGTGCCGACCGTAGCCGCAGCCCGCACCTGCCGTCCACCGACTAACGCGCCGGGCCCCGGCGCAGGTCAGGACGGGCGGGATGCGGGGGTGCTTCTGGACACCCCGGCCCCCTCGGCCCGACAATCGTCGGTGTGACGTCCTCCTTCGAGTTCCACACGTATCCCGCGCGGCTGTCGGACGCCCAGCGCGACCGTGTCCTCGGCGTGCTCAGAGAGGGTGCCGCACAGGGCAAGTTGTCGCACGACACCTTCATGCGGCGTATGGAGCTCGCCCTCGTCGCCCGCCGCCCCGAGGAACTGGCGGCCCTGACCTCGGACCTGGACACTGGCAGCCGCTTCTCGCAGGGGCTCGTCCGCGCGGTCGGCGGGATATCCGCCTTCCCCGGACGGCTGCGGCGGGCCTGGCAGACCGAGCGGCTCCCGAAGCTGCTGCTGCCCGCGCCGGGCCCGTATCCACTGCTCATCGGCCGCGACCCGGGCAACGGACTGCGCCTCAACCATGAGACGGTCTCCCGGCTGCACGCCGAACTCACCGTGCAGCACGGCCGCTGGGTGCTCCGCGACCTCGGCTCCACCAACGGCACCTGCGTCAACGGCCAGCGGCTCGTCGGCTCCCTCCCGGTGCGCGACGGGGACCAGGTGAGCTTCGGCCGGATGAGCTTCCGGCTGACCGCCCCCTCGCTGCGCCCGCCCGCCTGATTCGCCGGGCGCCCGGCCCCGCTGCCGCTGGTGCGGCCCGTCTCTCCCGCTGCCGCTCGTGCGGGGCCGCTCTCCGTGCCGCTGGTGCAGGCCGGGCGGCGTCAGGAACACCGCGCCGACCGCCTCCGTACCGCCTCCGCCCCGGCGACCCCTCACCCGAACGGGCGTACGCCGACTGCGCCGGGCCCCCGGCGGTGGTCCGCTGAGAGACAGGTGCGTCGACAGCCGACGCCACGACCGCAGGGGGCGACGAGGGATGCCGGCCGACCGCTCCGAGGCCCTGCCCACCGCCCGCCGTCCGCACCGGCTCGCGGGCGGACAGCCGGGACTGCTGGAGCCGGGCGCCTCGACCGACCCGTACCGCCTGCGCCTCTACCGGATCCTCCGCACGGACTTCCCGCTCGGTTACGACCCGGGCCTCGGCGCCTGGCTGCTGAGCCGGTACGCGGATGTGGCCCTGGCTCTTACCGACCCCCGCTTCACCGGCTACCCGCGCGACGGCGCCCCGCGCGGCCCGGTCCCCGCCCCGCTGGGGCTGTGCCGGGGCAGCCTGGTCTGCACGCCGCTGCCCGGCAGCGGTACGGACCTGGTTCCCGGCAGCGGCATGGACCGGGTCCCCGGCAGCACACCGGCCTCCGCCTCCGCCTCCGCCAACGCCTCCGCCGTGGAGCGCGCCGCGTACGTCCTGGCCCGCCGGATAGCCGGGCGGGACCAGGCCGACCTGGTCGGCGAGTTCTGCCGGTGGCTGCCCGCCGGGCTCACCACCCCGGAGCGGAACGCCCCGGTCCGGACCGGGGCGGGAACCGCCGACTGCGCCCGGCACACCGGACTCCGGGAGCGGGCCCTCGCCTCGTTCCTCGCCAACATGCTGGACGACCCGGACCTGCTGGCCGCGGTGGCGGGCGGAGCGGGACCGGGCGCGGAGGCCGGGACCGGGATGCTGCTCGGCCGGGCCTGGGCGGAGACGATGCGCCGTGACCCGCCCGTCCAGATCGTGCTGCGCCGCACCCGCACCGAGGTCCGCGTCAGCGGCGGCACGCTGCCCGCCGGGGCGCCCGTCGCCTGCCTCATCGGCGCGGCGGGGCGCGACCCGGCCCGGTTCGCCGCCCCCGACCGGTTCGACCCGCTGCGCGCCGACGCCGACCCGCTGCTCACCGGCCCGGCCGGCTGCCCCGCCGCCCTGCTCGGCCGGCTGGAGGCCGAACACGGACTCCGCGCCCTGCTGACGGCGATGCCCGGCATCCGCTGGGCCGACGGCTTCCGCCCGGCGTCGACCGGGGTGCTCACCCGGGGACCGCGGACCCTCCTCGTACAGCCGTCCTGATCAGTCCTTCTCCCGGCGCACCCGGCGCAACAGCGCCACCGGCCGCTCCCCGAACAGCTCGCCCGCCGCCACCGCACCCCCCGCGAACTCCCGCCCCGGCTCAGGGTTCAGCGCGTCCCGCCACGGCCCCCCGTCCGGCAGCTCCACCACCGTGTCCCGCCACCCCCCGTCCTCCGCGAGCCGCAGCGACAGCCGGGTCACCGCCACCACCACCTCGCCGGACCGGCCGAACGCCACCACATGCCCGGCCGCCGCACCCCGCGCCTCCAGCGGCACGTACGTCCCCGACTCGCCGAACACCTCCGGCAGCTCCCGCCGCAGCCGCAGCGCCGCCGCCGTCACCACCTGCTTCTCCTCCTCCGGCCCCTCCGGCCCCTCCGGCCGCCGGAACGGGCTCCGGTTGTCCGGGTCGACCAGGGCCAGATACTCGCTCTCCGCGCCCTGGTACAGGTCCGGGACGCCCGGCATCGTCAACTGCACCAGCGCCGCCCCCAGCACATTGGCCCGGACATGCGGAGCCAGCGACTCCGCGAAGCCGGTCACCAGCCTCCGGGCCGCCCCGGACGCGCTGCCCGGGCCCGCCGCCACGAAGTCCGTCACCGCCCGCTCGTACGCCTCGTCCGGCTCCGTCCAGCTCGTGAACAGCCCCGCCTCGCGCACCGCCTTGAGCAGCGCGGGCTCCAGCCGCGCGCCCAGCTCCTCGGCGGGCAGCGGCGCGCAGCCGTACGACGACTGCCAGGCCTGCCAGGCCAGTTGCGGGTCCGGCGCCGCGACGGAGGTGGCACCCGTCACCTCACCCACCAGCCCCGCCCACCGCTCCGGACACTCCGACAGCACCGCGATCCGGGCCCGTACATCGGCGCTCCGCTTGGTGTCGTGCGTGGTCAGGACCGTCCCCGTGGTGGGCCAGTCCCGGGCGATCCGGGTGGCGAAGGCATGGAACGCGTCCACCGTCACCGCCGGCTGCCCCGGGTCCCCGCCCACCTCGGTCGCCGAGATCAGCGGCACGTACCGGTAGAACGCCGTGTCCTCCACGGACTTGGCGTGCAGCGCGGACGCGGTCTGCGCGAACCGGGCGCAGAAGGACGCCTGTTCCTCCCCGTCACCCAGCCGCCCGAGCGCCAGATCCCGTACGACGTCGACGGCGGCGGCCTCCTCGGGCACGGAGAACACCGCCTTCGCATCCCGTACGGCATCGTCCGGAAGGGTCTCCTCCGCGATCCGGGTCGGCGGTACGCCCGCCGTGACGTACGGGCGGTAGACCGGCACCCGTACCAACAGCTCCCGGATCGCGGTCCGCAGCGCCCACGGCGCGTGGTCGCGCAGGGCCGGGTCGGCGGCGCAGACGGAGGTGGCGAGCCGGGTCAGCCAGGCCGTCTCGGACGCCAGTTCGTGGGTGGCCACGCGGTACGCGGCCCGGCGGACGGTCGCCTTCCAGTAGCCGCCCCGGTCGCCGGGCGGGCCCGCGAACTCACGGTAGTGGCCGAGCAGCTCCGCGGCGCCCGCCGGGTCGGTGAACAGTCCGTCGATCCGGTGCAGCGCGTCGTAGCCGGTCGTCCCGGCGACCGCCCAGCCGGCCGGGAGGGGCTCGTCGCCGGTGAGGATCTTCTCCACGACCGTCCAGCGGCCGCCGGTGGCCTCGTTGAGCTGCCGCAGGTACGCGGCCGGGTCGGCGAGGCCGTCCGGATGGTCGATGCGCAGGCCGTCCAGGACTCCGTCGCGGAGGAGTTCGAGGACCTTGGCGTGCGTGGCGTCGAAGACCTCGGGGTGTTCGACGCGGACCCCGATCAGCTCGGAGACGGTGAAGAAGCGGCGGTAGTTCAGCTCGGTACGGGCCAGGCGCCACCAGGCGAGCCGGTAGTGCTGGGCGTCGAGCAGTTCCGGAAGCGGAAGCTCCGCCGTGCCCGCCCGCAACGGGAACTCCTGCTCGCCGTAGCGCAGCACCTCCGCGTCGGCGTCCACGGTGAACGCGTCCAGCTCGCCGCCGAGCGGACCGGCCAGGACCGGCAGCAGCACCTTGTCGCCGCCCGCCGCCCAGTCGATGTCGAACCAGCGTGCGTACGGCGAGGCCCGGCCCTCGCGGAGCACCTCCCGGAGCTGCCGGTTGTGGCGGGGCACGGCGGCCATGTGGTTGGGCACGATGTCGAGGACGAGCCCGAGCCCGTGCTCCCGGGCGGTGGCGGCGAGGCTGCGCAGCCCCTCCTCGCCGCCCAGCTCCTCCCGTACGCGGCTGTGGTCGACCACGTCGTAGCCGTGCGTGGAGCCGGGGACGGCTTCCAGGACGGGCGAGAGGTGCAGATGGGAAACGCCGAGCGCGGCCAGGTACGGCACCGCCTTCTCGGCCGCCGGGAAGGGGAAGTCGGGCTGGAGCTGAAGCCGGTACGTGGCGGTGGGCGTCATGCCCTTCTACGTACCCCGCCCGGGGCGACCTGTGTCACCCCGGGCGGGACGCTCACCCTTGCCGATGCTGCCGGCAGGCCTCAGGCGGGTCGCTTCAGCACGGTCAGGCTGCGCCCGATCAGCGTCACCTGCTCGCCCTCGGCCACCTTCGGCCCCGACCCCGGGGGCACCCCTGCGGGCAGTGCGGTGTCCACGACGACCTGCCACTGCTCGCCGTGGTCCACCGGAACCACGAACTCCAGCGTCTCGGCGCTCGCGTTGAACATCAGCAGGAACGAATCGTCGGAGATCCGCTCCCCGCGTGGCCCCGGCTCCGAGATCGCCTCACCGTTGAGGAACACGGTCATGGCCTTGGCGTGGGCCGCCTGCCAGTCCTCCTGAGTCATCTCCTCACCCTCAGGAGTGAACCAGGCGATGTCGGAGAGCTCGTCGTGCGTGCCCTCCACCGGCCGTCCGTGGAAGAAGCGGCGGCGCCGGAAGACCGGGTGGTCGCGGCGGAGCCACACCATGGAGCGGGTGAACTCCAGCAGATTGCGCCGGAACTCGTCGTCGGGGGCGTTCGGGTCGGGCCAGTGGATCCAGGCGAGCTCGTTGTCCTGGCAGTAGGCGTTGTTGTTGCCCTTCTGCGTCCGGGCGAACTCGTCGCCGTGGCTCAGCATCGGCACGCCCTGCGACAGCATCAGCGTGGCGATGAAGTTCCGCATCTGCCGGCCCCGCAGCTCCAGGACCTCCGGATCGTCGGTCTCTCCTTCCGCACCGCAGTTCCAGGACCGGTTGTGGCTTTCACCGTCCCGGTTGCCCTCGCCGTTGGCGTCGTTCCGCTTGTCGTTGTACGACACCATGTCGTGCAGCGTGAAGCCGTCGTGGCAGGTGGTGAAGTTGATCGAGGCGAGCGGGCGGCGCCCGTCGTCCTGGTAGAGGTCGGACGAGCCCGTCAGCCGCCCGGCGAACTCCGCGAGCGTGCGCGGCTCGCCCCGCCACAGGTCGCGGACCGTGTCGCGGTACTTGCCGTTCCACTCGGTCCACAGCGGCGGGAAGTTGCCCACCTGGTAGCCGCCCTCGCCGACGTCCCACGGCTCGGCGATCAGCTTCACCTGGCTGACCACCGGGTCCTGCTGGACCAGGTCGAAGAAGGACGAGAGCCGGTCCACCTCGTGGAACTGGCGGGCCAGCGTCGCCGCCAGGTCGAAGCGGAAGCCGTCCACATGCATCTCGGTCACCCAGTACCGCAGCGAGTCCATGATCATCTGGAGCACGTGCGGGGACCGCATGAGCAGCGAGTTCCCGGTGCCCGTGGTGTCCATGTAGTAGCGCTGATCGTCGGTCAGACGGTAGTACGAGGCGTTGTCGAGGCCGCGGAAGGAGAGCGTCGGCCCGAGGTGGTTGCCCTCGGCGGTGTGGTTGTAGACGACGTCGAGGATGACCTCGATGCCCGCCTGGTGCAGCGCCTTCACCGCCTGCTTGAACTCCAGCACCTGCTCGCCCCGGTCGCCCCAGGAGGCGTAGGTGTTGTGCGGGGCGAAGAAGCCGATGGTGTTGTAGCCCCAGTAGTTGGCGAGCCCCATGTCCGCCAGGCGGTGGTCCTGGATGAACTGGTGGACGGGCATCAGTTCGATCGCCGTGACGCCCAGTTCGGTGAGGTGGGCGATGACCTCGGGGTGCGCGAGCCCCGCGTACGTACCGCGCAGCTCGGGCGGGAGCCCCGGATGGAGCATCGTCAGGCCCTTGACGTGGGCCTCGTAGATCACGGTGCGGTGGTAGTCCGTACGGGGGCGGCGGTCGTCGCCCCAGTCGAAGTACGGGTTCACCACCACCGAGCTCATGGTGTGCGGCGCCGAGTCGAGGTCGTTGCGGGCGTCGGGCTTCCCGAACGGGTAGCCGTACACCGCCTCGCCCCACTCGATCTTCCCGGAGACCGCACGGGCGTACGGGTCCAGGAGCAGCTTCGCTGAGTTGCACCGCTGCCCGTTCTGCGGTTCGTAGGGCCCGTGCGCGCGGAAGCCGTACCGCTGACCCGGCATGATCCCGGGCAGGTACGCGTGGCGCACGAAGGCGTCGGTCTCGCGGAGCTCCACCGCCGTTTCTGAACCGTCGTCGTGCAACAGGCACAACTCGATCCGATGGGCGGCCTCGGAGAAGACCGCGAAGTTGGTGCCGGCGCCGTCATAGGTGGCGCCGAGGGGATAAGCGTGTCCCGGCCAGACCTGCATAGATGAGACTCTTCCACTTCTGATCCGGGTGCGGTGGCTTTCCTCGGCTCGTTACCCATCGAATATTCCCCGAAAGAGCGGCGCACACCTAGTACGCCGTGCGGCGCGGCCGAGTCCCGTCGCCGCTCTCCGGCCACACCGGTCAACTTCGGACACCGGGGTTCCGCCCCGGACGCGATTGCGGACGCGCCCGGCCGGACGGCGTCCGGATCGCGGCCTTCGTCGGGGTGCCTAATCACTATGAATCCGCTCACTCCACCCGATCTCGCCACAAGGAACAGGCCGCCGCGAAAGGGGAGTTGAGAAACCGGCCCGGCCATCGGGCTGCACCGGATCCCGCTCCCGGAGTACCCTTCCTTGATCGTTGGGTGGGGGAGTGGAAGGCGGTACGCGGGTGAGCTCGGGAGGGTTCGAGCTACCCCCAGGTGACGCAGGTCACGAGGGGGAATCGACCGATGCGCCGCCCGGGGCGGTGTCCCTCGCGCAGCCCATGGAGATCGGTGCCGAGCTGGACTGGGGCGCCGAGGCCTGGAGCGAGGTACGTACCCGGGCGCAGCGGGCCGGGCGCGCCTATATCTGGCTGAATCTGGTCGAACAGAGACTGCGCGCGGTCGTCGCCGCGGTGCTCCGGCCGATCTACGAGCCGGTGCACGGCGAGGACTGGGTGGTGGCCGCGGCCGGACCGGCCGGGCAGGAGTGGGTGCAGCGGGCCGTCGCCGTACGCGAGGTGTCGCGCCGCAAGGGATACCTGCTGGACCCGGCCGACGACAACGTCCTCAGCTTCCTCACGCTCCCGCAGCTACGGGAGCTGATGGTCCAGCACTGGCCGTGCTTCGAGCCGTACTTCGACGATCGGCGGGATGTCGAGCTGGCCCTCGACGAGCTGGAGGTGACCCGCAACGTCGTCTCCCGCAACCGCGCCCTGAACGAGGCGGTGCTCGCCCAGGCGGAGCGGGCCTCCGCCCGCCTCCTGGACATCCTCGGCAGCGGGGCCTCCGTGCCCTCCGCCGACCGGCTGCCGGTGGACGCGGTGGAGGAGCTGGTCGGCGACCGGTACGCGGACGTGGTCTCCGTCCACCCCGACCGGGTGCGGCTCCAGCGCCAACTGCCCGCAGAGGACCTGTTCGGCGGGGCGCGGCGGCTGGACGCCATCGGCATAGGGCTCAACCTGCTGGTGCAGAACTTCTCCGGCCGCCGGCTGGTCCGGCTCGCCGAGTCGGGGTGCCGGGTGCGGCTGCTCTTCATCAACCCGGCCAGCAGCGCGGTGAAGCGGCGGGAGCGGGAACTGGGCCTCAAGAAGGGCGAGCTGAGCCGCTCGGTGGAGATGAACATCCTCCACATGCGCCGGGTCCGCTCCAAGCTCCGCGACCCGGGCGCCTTCGAGATCCAGGTCTTCGACGAGACCCCGCGCTTCACCGCGTACCTGGTGGACGGCGACGGCTCGGACGCGGTGGGCGTCGTCCAGCCCTACCTGCGGCGGGCCCGGGGCATGGAGGCGCCGGTGCTGGTCCTGCGCGGCGGCGGACGGCGGACGGTGGTGCGGGCGGGGCAGGACAGCGAGGGCGGCCTCTTCGAGACGTACCGGGAGGAGTTCGAGTCGGTCTGGACGGACTCGCGCCCGGTGTCGTAGGGCTCCTTGCTTCCCCCCGCTTCCCTCTTGCTTCCCCCCTGCTTTCCCCCTCTTGCTTCCGCCTTGCTGACACCCCGTCCCGCGTTGTTGTCAGTGCTGCGTGCGAAGGTGGTCATCACTCGGGGGGAGCACCACGGGGGAGCACCACGAAGGAGGTATCGGGATGAGCTGGCATCAGGGACCACTGGTCGGCTTCGACCTGGAGACGACGGGGACCGACGTCGAGACCGACCGGATCGTCACCGCCGCGTTGGTCCGGCTGGAGCCGGACGGCACGGTCGCCGAGCAGCGGACCTGGCTGCTCGACCCGGGGGTGGCGATACCCGAGCAGGCCTCCGCGATCCACGGCATCGGCACGGACCACGCCCGCAAGCACGGCGCCCGGGCGGCCTCGGCCGTGGCGGAGATCGCCCACGCGGTCGCCGAGGTGCTGCGCTCCGGGGTGCCGCTGGTGGTGATGAACGCGCGCTACGACCTCTCGCTCCTGGACCGCGAATGCGGGCGGTACGGACTGGACTCCGTCGAGCAGCGGATCGGCGGCGTGCCCTCGCCCGTCATCGACCCCCTGGTGATCGACAAGCACGTCGACAAGTACCGCAAGGGCAAGCGCGCCCTCCAAGCCCTGTGCGAGCACTACGGGGTGACCCTGTCCGACGCCCATGACGCGACCGCCGACGCGGTGGCGGCGGTCCGCGTGGTGCGGCGGATGGGCGAGCGCCACCGCCCGGTCAGCACCCTGCCTCCGGCCGAACTCCACACCCTCCAGGTCCGGGCGGCCGCCGAGCAGTCCGCCTCGCTCCAGGCCTACCTCCGCCGCACGGCGAACCCGACGGCGGTGGTGGAGCAGGCCTGGCCGGTGATCCCGCGGAGTAGGTGACCGGCGGGGGCTCTGGCCGGAGGGGCCCGTAGGCGGACTCAGAGCTTGCCGAAGACCACTCCGCGCCAGGTCCAGCCCGCTTCCAGGGTGCTGGTGCGCAGGGGGTCCGTCAGTTGCGCGCTGTCGAAGCTGAAGGACTCGGTCGCTTCGAGGCGGCCGCTCTCGCCCCGCTGGAGCGTGTACCGGCGCGAGACTGTCCTGCCCCCGCCGCGGGCGTACGTCGCCGAGATCCTCAGCCGCGAGGGATTCCCGACGCGGGTGACCTCCCCACTCTCCTCGACGGCACGCACCTCGGGGACGTCCTCGGCCAGCCGCATCCTGATCCGGATGGCATGCGTCAGTTGGGACGCGAGGAAGAAGGGCTGCCAGGCGGGCAGCTTGTCGAAGAGTCCCATGAGGTCCAACCTACGCTCCGCGAACCCGACCGGTCGCAGGAGCACCCGTCCTGCCGTACCGGCCGGTCAGAAGGGGTACCAGCGGACCTCGGGGTCTCCCTCGCGCAGCGAGGCCACCCTGCGGCGGAATTCGGTGAGCGCCTTCGGGTTGGCCGGGGCGTGCTGGGCGACCCAGGCGCAGCTTGCCGTTTCGCGGGCGCCGCGCAGGACCGCGCAGCCGTCCCACTCCCGGACGTCCCAGCCGTACGTGGCCGTGAAGGCGTCGTAGGCCGCAGGGTCGAGGCCGTAGCGGTCGCGGGAGAGGGCGAGGACGACCAGGTCGTGTTCCCGCAGGTCCGTGGAGAAGGTCTCCAGGTCGACCAGGACCGGGCCCTCGGGGCCGACATGGACGTTGCGGGGGAGCGCGTCGCCGTGGATCGGGCCCGGAGGCAGGTGCGGGGTCAGGGCGGCGGCCGCGGCCGCGAAGCCGTCGCGGCGGCCGCGGAGGTAGTCGGCGTCGTCCGGGTCGATCGTGTCTCCGGCGAGGGTCAGCCAGCGCTCCACCCCGCCGAGCAGTTCGCGGCGAGGGAGCGTGAAGTCCGCCGGGGCGGGGAGCGCGTGCACCCGGGAGAGCAGGGGCGCCAGGTCGCGCGGCTCCGTGGGGCGTACGGGGTCGGGCAGGCGGTGCCACACCGTCACGGGGTGGCCTTCCACCAGCCGCATCCCGCGCTCGGCGGCCCGTACCGCCGGAACGCCCGATGCGGCGAGCCACTCCGCGACGGCCACCTCCCGCTCCGCCCGGGCCGCCAGCTCCGGGTGGCCGGTGGCGCCCCGGCCGACCTTCACCACCAGACCGTCGGCCGCGAAGACCGCGTTCTCGCCCAGCGCCAGCAACTCCGCCGCGCCCGTAAAGCCGGCGGCCGTCAGCACCTCACGCGCACGCATCTCGTCCATGGGTGTGATTTTCGCATCCGCGCAGGCCACCTTGACGAACCGACGGCCCATCAGCACGATGGCCTGGGCCACCAGGACGGCCAGAACGGGATGAAGTATTCCTGAAGCGCGCAGAGAGGATTATTTGTGGCGTTAGCGGGCGTGAAGCGGCGGTCCGGGGCGGATGGCGCACGCCCCAGGCCCGCCCCCGCGGCCCGGGACCGGGCCGCCTGGTTTCTCGTACTCCCCGCCCTCCTCCCGATCCTGATCCTCAGCGTCGGCCCGCTCCTCTACGGCATCGCGCTCGCCTTCACCGACGCCCAGTCCGGCCGCACCCGCTCCACCCAGTGGATCGGCACCCTCAACTTCCAGGACCTCCTGCACGACACCTTGTTCTGGGACTCCTTCCGGATCGGCCTCCTCTGGGCGTTCGGCGTCACCGTCCCGCAGTTCCTCCTGGCCCTCGGCCTCGCCCTGCTGCTCAACCAGAAGCTACGGCTGCGCTGGCTGGCGCGGGCGCTCGCGATCATCCCCTGGGCGATGCCCGAGGTCGTCGTCGGCATCATGTGGCGCCTGGTCTACAACCCCGACGCCGGCATCCTCAACGAGACCCTCCGCGACCTCGGCCTCGGCGACGGCCGCGACTGGCTCACCGGTCTCGCCACCGCGCTCCCCGCCGTGATCCTCGTCGGCATCTGGGCCGGCATGCCCCAGACCACCGTCGCCCTGCTCGCCGGACTCCAGAACACCCCGCACGAACTCCACGAGGCGGCCGCCCTGGACGGGGCGGGGGCCTGGCGCCGGTTCCGTACGGTCACCTGGCCCGCGATCAAGCCCATCGCCCTCGCCATCACCGCACTCAACTTCATCTGGAACTTCAACTCCTTCGCCCTGGTCTATGTGCTGACCAGCGGTGGGCCCGGCGGGCGGACCCGGTTGCCGATGCTCTTCGCGTACGAGGAAGCCTTCCGGTACGGGCAGTTCGGGTACGCCGCCGCCATGGGGTGCGTGATGGTCGCGGTGATCTCCGTGATCCTCGCCTTCTCTCTCGTCGGACGGATCCGCCGAGGAGGCGAGGAGCAGTGAGTCTTCCGACCAGCAGGGCCGCGCGCGCCGGGCAGTACCTCGCGCTCCTCGCGTACCTGGTGTTCCTGGCCTTCCCGTTCCTCTGGCTGCTCTCCACCGCCTTCAAGCCCGCCCGCGAACTCGGCTCCCTGCACCCCACCTGGATCCCCGAGCAGCCCACCCTCGACAACTTCCGCCAGGCCTTCGACGAGCAGCCGCTGCTCCAGGCCGCCGCCAACTCGCTGATCGCCGCCGTCTCCGCCGCCCTGATCGCCGTCGTCATCGCGACCCCGATGGCCTATGTGATGGCCCGCCACCGGGGCCGGCTCGCCACCGCCGCGACCGGATGGGTCGTGGTCAGCCAGGCGTTCCCGTTCGTGCTGGTGATCATTCCGCTCTTCCTGGTCCTGAAGAACCTGCATCTGATCAACACCTTGTGGGGGCTGATCCTGGTTTACGTCGTCTGGTCACTGCCCTTCGCGCTCTGGATGCTCGCCGGGTACGTACGCGCTGTGCCGGCCGAGCTGGAGGAGGCCGCCGCCGTGGACGGGGCGGGGCGGGTACGAATCCTCGTCTCGGTCGTCGCCCCGCTGCTCGCGCCCGGGATCATCGCCACCGCCCTCTTCGCGTTCATCACCGCGTGGAACGAGTTCTTCTTCGCCCTCGTTCTCCTCAAGACCCCGGAGAAGCAGACCTTGCCGGTCGTCCTCACCCACTTTCTCGGCGCGGAGGGCGTGGCCGACCTCGGACCGCTGGCCGCCGCCGCGTTCCTCGCCACGCTGCCCTCCCTCGTCCTCTTCGCCTTCATCCAGCGGCGGATCACCGGCGGGATGACGGCCGGGGCGGTGAGGGGCTGATGCGCGGTGAGGGGCTGGTGCGTGGTGAGGGGTTGATGCGCCGCGCCCTGGCCCGGCGGGCCGCGGCGGCCGCCTCCGTCCTGGCCCTGCTGCTCACCGGCTGCTCGGGCAGCAGCGGCGACGGCAGGGACGCCGACGGCACCATCCGGCTCAGGTTCCAGTCGCTGGCCTGGCAGAAGGAGTCCGTCGACGCCAACAAGCAACTGGTGAAGGAGTGGAACGCCGCCCACCCCGACGTCCAGGTCGACTACGTCCAGGGCAGTTGGGACAACGTCCACGACCAACTGCTCACCTCCTTCGAGGGCGGCGAGGCGCCCGACATCATCCACGACGCCTCCGACGACCTAGCGGACTTCGCCTACGGCGGCTACCTCGCCGACCTGCGCCCCCTCCTCCCCGAGCGGCTGAAGGCCGACATCCCCGAGCAGTCCTGGCGCACCACCACCTTCGACGACGGGATCTACGGCGTCCCCTTCCTCCAGGAGCCCCGCGTCCTGATCGCCAACACCAAGATCCTCAAGGCGTCGGGGGTGCGGATCCCGACGCCGGAGCGCCCCTGGTCCTGGGAGGAGTTCCGCGAGGTCTCCAAGGAGCTGACCGGCAAGGGCCGTCACGGGGTCGCCTGGCCGCTCAAGGAACCCGTCTCCGTCACCCTCAACCTGGGCCTCTCCGGCGGCGGGCAGCTCTTCCACCGCGACCCGGACGGCAAGGCGGAGCTGCGCTTCGAGGAGGGCGACCAGGTGGTGACCGGCACCATCCAGGACCAGGTCAACACCGACCGCAGCGCGGCCCGTACGGCGCTGGGCATGGGCGGATCGGACGCCCTGCCCGGCTTCTTCGGCGGCCGGTACGCCATGCTCCCGCTCGGCTTCGCCTACCGCCAGCAGGTTGTCGAGCAGGCCCCCGAAGGCTTCGCATGGACGGTCCTGCCCGCCCCGGCGGGCAGCGGGGGACTGGCTCAAGGGGTGAGCCCGCAGACCCTCTCGCTCGCCGAGGACAGCCCGCACAAGGAGGAGGCCGTCGCCTTCATCGACTTCCTGCTGCGCCCGCCGAACATGGTCCGGCTGGCCCGGGGCGACTGGATGCTCCCCACCGGCACCACCGCCCTCGCCCACCCCTCCCTGCACACCGACGAGCACGGCTGGGCCACCGGGACCGCGCTCGCCCAGTACCTGCGCCCGGCGCCCGCGCAGACCGTGCGGGGCTACCCCGAGTGGAAGGACAAGGTGGCGACCCCCGCGCTCCAGGAGTTCTACAGCGGCGCGATCGACACCGACGAGCTGCGGAAACGGCTGGTCGACGACGGAAACCGGGTGCTGGCTCGCTATCAGCGCTGAAGAGGGTGGCAGAAGTAGCTAGACGAGACGTTCCGTCTCGTCTATGGTGAAGCGCATGACCCCATCGCCGCGCGCCCACATCGCCATGTTCTCCATCGCCGCCCACGGACATGTGAACCCGAGTCTCGAAGTGATCCGCGAGCTCGTCCGCCGTGGGCACCGTGTCAGCTACGCCATCCCCGCCTCGTTCGCGGACAAGGTCGCGGCCACCGGAGCCGAGCCGGTGATCTACACCTCGACCCTGCCGACGGACGATGACCCCGAGGCGTGGGGCACGGAGCTGATCGACAACATCGAACCCTTCCTCGCCGACGCCATCCAGGCCCTCCCGCAGCTGATCGCCGCCTTCGAGGGCGACGAACCGGACCTCGTGCTGCACGACATCACCTCCTATCCCGCCCGCGTCCTCGCTCATCGCTGGGACGTCCCCGCCGTCTCGCTCTGGCCCAATCTGGTGCCCTGGGAGGGGTACGAGAAGGAGGTCGGCGAGCCGATGACGGCCGAGCTCAGGCAGACCGAGCGCGGCAAGGCGTACTACGACCGGTTCGCGAGCTGGCTCGCAGACAACGGCCTCGGCCATGTCCCCAGCGACGACTTCGTGGCCCGCCCGCGCCGCGGCCTCGTCCTGATCCCCGAGGCGCTCCAGCCCAACGCGGACCGGGTGGACCGCGACACGTACACCTTCGTCGGCGCCTGCCAGGGCGACCGCGCCGACCAGGGGGAGTGGGAGCGGCCGGCCGGGGCCGGGAAGGTGCTTCTGGTCTCGCTCGGCTCCTCCTTCACCAAGCAGCCCGCCTTCTACCGGGAGTGCGTCGCGGCCTTCGGTGACCTGCCCGACTGGCACGTGGTGCTGCAGATCGGCGCGCATGTCGACCCGGCCGAGCTCGGTGACGTACCGGCGAATGTGGAAGTGCACGCGTGGGTACCGCAGTTGGCGGTGCTGAAGCAGGCCGACGCGTTCATCACCCACGCCGGGGCGGGCGGCAGCCAGGAAGGGCTCGCCACGGGGACGCCGATGGTGGCCGTGCCGCAGGCCGTCGACCAGTTCGGCAACGCCGACATGCTCCAGGCGCTCGGGGTGGCCCGGCACGTCCCGATGGAGGAGGCCGACGCGGCGACGCTGCGCGAGGCCGTGCTCGCCCTGACCGGCGACCCGGAGGTGGCGGAGCGGTCGGCCAGGCTGCGCGAGCAGATGGCGAAGGAGGGCGGCACGCTGCGCGCGGCCGATCTCATCGAGGCCGAACTGCCGCTCTGAGCTGGTCCGAACTGTCGCTCCTGTCGCTCCTGTCGCTCTGAGCGGATCGGCCGGAATGATATCCGGACGTTGTGCGCCCCGTCCTGCCCGCCGTGCGACCCGGTGGTGCGGGGCGGGGCGTCCGTATGTGCGATGCCGGTCGTCGTTGCATCTGCACGCACCCCCCGGGTGACTCCACATCTCCGGCAGGGGACTTCACCTCCTTCGCGCACTTCTTCACGCACGTTCACAGGTCTTCACGCATACCCGTCTGCGCCCGGCGGTGTCCCTTCCGAGTCCGCGCGGGTGCGGTTCGCAGTGGCGCAAGGGGCCGGGAGGCGCCCCTGAGCTGGTGATTCACCGATGGGCGAGCGTCTTCGCGACGCGTCGATCCGGCTTTGTTGCCTGCGTGTTGACGCCCGCCGCCCGTTGTGACCCGCCATGGCCGATTTCTTGTTACGAAACCTTGTTGAGTAAGTCACAGCTGCAAGGGGGTCTTGATCTGCGCTCGTCAATCGGTCAGGGTTTCGAGCCAACCCCCGGAGATCTTCCGGCCGGAGGTCAATCCCCCCACAGAGATTGACGAGGAGACCCCTCTTCATGGCCAAGCACCAGCGCACCATCACTCGCCGGACCAAGCTGACCGCCGCGATCACCGCCGTGGCAGCCGCAGCCGGAGTCACCCTGCTCGGAACCTCGTTCGCCGGAGCCGCGCCGGCCCCCATGGGCACGGTCTACGGCGCGGACGCCAAGACCGCCGTCTCCGGCAGCTACATCGTCATGCTGGGCGAGAAGGCGGACAAGTCGAAGCTCGCGAAGGAGTACGGCGGCAAGCTCCAGCGCAACTACTCCTCCAGCATCAACGGCTTCTCCGCCAGCGGACTTTCGGATACCGAGGCCAAGCGCCTCGCCGCCGACCCGTCCGTCGCCAAGGTGGTGCAGAACAAGAAGTTCAGCATCAACGCCACCCAGGAGAACCCCCCGTCATGGGGTCTGGACCGGATCGACCAGGCCGAGACCGCGGGCGACAAGGCGTACAACTACCCCGACGCCGCCGGTGAGGGCGTCACCGCGTACGTCATCGACACCGGGGTCCGCGTCACCCACGAGGACTTCGAGGGCCGCGCCACCTCCGGCTTCGACGCCGTGGACAACGACGACGACGCCGACGACGGCAACGGGCACGGCACCCACGTGGCGGGCACCATAGCCGGGGCCGCGCACGGCGTCGCCAAGAAGGCCAAGATCGTCGGCGTCCGCGTCCTGGACGACAACGGCTCGGGCACCACCGAGCAGGTCATCGCCGGCATCGACTGGGTCGCCGCCAACGCGTCCGGCCCGTCCGTCGCCAACATGAGCCTCGGCGGCGGCGCCGACCCGGCCCTCGACGAGGCCGTCCAGAAGGCCATCGCCGCCGGTATCACCTTCGGTGTGGCCGCGGGCAACGAGTCCAGCGACGCCGGCCAGGGCTCGCCCTCCCGCGTCCCCGAGGCGATCACCGTCGCCTCGTCCACGGAGGGCGACGAGCAGTCGGACTTCTCCAACTTCGGCTCCGTCGTGGACATCTACGCCCCCGGCTCGGACATCACGTCCACCTGGAACGACAGCGACACCGGCACGAACACCATCTCCGGTACGTCCATGGCGACCCCGCACGTCGTCGGCGCGGCCGCCGTCTACCTGGCGGGCCACCAGGACGCCACCCCGGAGGCCGTCGCCACGGCGCTCACCGAGGGAGCCACCCCGGACGCCATCTCCAACGCGACCGAGGGCACGGCGAACAAGCTCCTCAAGATCGTCGAGTAGGACCCACCGCCGGGTCGAGTAGGACCCACCGCCGGGTCGAGCAGGACCCACCGCCGGACGGGTGCGCCCCACCGTCCCCGTCCGGCACCGCTCGCGCACAGCAGCCGCCGCGCCCTCCCCCACGGGGCGCGGCGGCTGCGCGCCCGAGGACGGACCGCTCTAGGGTGTGGGCCCATGACGACGACGTACGCGGCTCTGCTGCGCGGGATCAATGTGAGCGGCCACAAGAGGGTCCCGATGCCGGAACTGCGCACCGTGCTCGGTGAACTGGGGCACACCGGCATCGCCACCCATCTGCAGAGCGGCAACGCCGTCTTCCGCAGCGAGGACCAGGACGAGAGCGCGCTCGCCGCCGCCCTGGAGCAGGCGATCCACGAGAGGTTCGGGTTCTTCGTCGACTGCATCGTCCGCAGCGGCTCCTACCTCGCCGCCGTCGCCGACGCCTGCCCCTTCCCCGCCGCCGAGCTGGAGGGCAAGCAGCTCCACGTCACCTACCTCGACCGGGCGATGGACGCCGAACGCCTCGCCGGCCTCGACGCACCGGCCTACCTGCCGGAGGCTTTCGAGCTCGGTGACCGCTGCGTCTACCTGTACGCCCCCGACGGACTCGGCCGCTCCAAGCTGGCCGCGGCTCTGGCGCGTCCCCACCTCACCAAGGGCCTCACGGCCACCACCCGCAACTGGAACACCGTGGCCAAACTGGTGGAGATGACACGTGTCTGAGCCGTCGCCCGCCGTGGCCCAAGCCATCGAAGGCGAACTCCGCCTGCTGGACCCGGTGGTACGCGCCTCCGCGGATCTCCTCGCCGCCCTGCTCCACCCCGGGTTCCGGGAGATCGGCACCAGCGGACGGCTCTGGGACCGGGAGTCGATCATCGAGGCGCTCACCGCCGACGACGCCCCGCGCCCCGGCCCGCTGACCGCCTCCCGGATGCGGGGCACGCAACTCGCCCCGGATCTGGTGCACCTCACCTTCGATACGGAGTCCAAGGGGCTCCGCTCGCACCGCAGCTCCCTGTGGCGGCTGACCGGGGAGGGGTGGCGGCTCTACTTCCACCAGGCGACCCCGTTCGTCGACGACCCGTTCGCGGAGGTCTGAGCCTCTGCGGCAGTTCGAGCCTCTCCGGCGGGTGGCCGGGGGCGAGTTCGGGAGGACCACCGACTTCCCCGGCGGGCTGACGGGCCGGGCCCGCCGTGCCCCATGATGGGGCAGCCATGTCGAGGGCCGCAGAGATACGCGACGGACGCTCCGCCCGGGATCCCGGGGCCGGAGCGGCGGTCGCCGCTGTCCGGGCCCTTGTCTTCGCGGCGACCGGCACGGCCCTCGCACTCTGCGCCCACCACCTGTCCTCCGGGCAGGCGGTGCCGGGGTGGTCCGTGCCGCTCGCGGCCGGGACGCTGTTCCTCGTCGCGCTGTTCGTCGCGCGGTTCCTCGCCCCGTTCGTCGCGCGACGGGGCGGGGCGCTGCCTGTGGTGCTCGCGGCGACCGGCGCCGGACAGGCCGCACTGCACCAGCTCTTCGCGGCCGTACAGAACGACACCGCCGCCGCGCCGCCCGCGTCGCACCGGCACGGCACCGGACTGGACGTCCACCAGGCCTGGCACGCGGACCACCGCCTCGCGGTGGTGATGGCGGCCGGACACACGGTCGCCGCGCTGCTGGTGGGCTGGTGCATGCAGCGCGCGGACGCCTCCTGCCGGACGGTGGCCCGGCACCTGGACCACACGCTGGACCGGTGGCTGGGCGGGCCCGCCCCGGCGGGCCCGTTCCCGGGGCGCCGGCCCCGGACCGGGCCGCCGCGGGCGTGGTCCCCGCCCTCCCCGTACAACCGCACAGCGCTGAACCACACGGTGGTACGCCGGGGGCCTCCCGCGACGCGCTGATCCGCGCCGCCCGCCCGCCCGGGGCGCGCTTCCGCGTGCCCGCGACACCGCCACCTCACCTGGGAGATCCCCGTGTCCACCTCCGTACGCGTACGAACCATCGGCCGCTGCGCCGCCGTCGCTGCCGCGACCGCCGCCACCCTCCTTCTCGCCACCCCGGCCTCCGCCCATGTGGAGGTCGCCTCCGAGGGCGCCCGTGCGCTCGCCGAGAACGTCACGCTGAACTTCGACGCGGCGACCGAGTCCGACGCGGCGGGCATCACCAGGCTGGAGGTGTTCCTCCCGAAGGGGATCGCTCCCGCCGACGTCACCTACGGCAAGGGCCCCGCCGGCTGGAAGCTCGCCCCGACCGACAAGGGCTTCACCGTGTCGGGTCCGCCCGTGGCGGTCGGCAAGGACGTCACGTACTCCGTCGTCGTCCGGCAGCTTCCGGACGCGAAGTCGCTGGTGTTCAAGACGCTCCAGACGTACGACGACGGCCGCGTCGACCGCTGGATCGAACTGGAGGAGTCGAGCGGCGGCGGGCACGGACACTCCGCGCCCGTGCTGGAGCTCCAGGAGGCCGCCCCCGGCGCCGAGCCGGTCGCCCCCACCCCGAGCGCGAGCCCCACCTCCGCGCCCCCTTCGCCGTCCGCCCCGCCCACCACCGAGCCCGCGGACGCGAAGCCGACGGCATCGGACGGGGTGACGGCCTCGGACGGGGTGACGGCCTCGGACGCGGCGGCGGCGGAGGACGAGGCGAAGGCCTCGGCGGCGGAGGACGACGGCTCGTCGCCCGCCCTGCCGATCGGCATCGCCGTCGCCGTCGCCGTACTGGCGCTGGCCGGCGGCCTGTGGTGGTTCCTCAAGCGCCGCCGCTCCGGCACCGCCTGACCCGCCCCGGCCCGCCCGGTCCCACGGCCCCTGCCCCCGGGCCGTGGGGCCCCGCCGCCAGTCCGGACGCCCGCGGCCGGAGATCCCGCAGGGGGGGGCGGGGGCCCCGGCCGTGGCGGATGCAGGTTAGCCTTGCCTTCGTTTTGGCTGGAGAAGGATGGCTGGAAGTCGCCTCTCCGCCCTTGTCCGGCTACACGCTGAGGAGCAGGTGAGTGGGGGCTGACATGTCCGGGCGCGGTGTCATCCGCCGCGCCGTCGCGGGGCAGCGCCGGGACGTCGTCGTCGGTTCGCTGCTGGGCGCCGCCCATCAGACCGGCGAAGCACTCGTCCCCGTACTCATCGGCCTGATCGTCGACCGTGCCGTGGTCCGCCCCGACGGCGGTGCGCTCGCCCTCTGGCTGGTCGTCCTCGCCGTGGTCTACGCGATGCTCTCGTACGGCTTCCGCTTCGGCGCCCGGGCCGGTGAGCGCGCCGCCGAGCAGGCCGCGCACCACCTGCGCCTGGACGTCGTACGCCGGGTCCTCGCCCCGCACGGCGGCGCCGAGGCCGGGCGGCCGCCCGGCGCCCTGGTCAACGTGGCCACCGAGGACGCCCGGCGGGTCGGGGCCCTCAACATGGCCCTCACCCTCGGCATCGCCGCCGTCGTCGGCGCCGTCGCGGGGGCGGTCCTGCTGCTCCGTGCCTCCGTCCCCCTCGGGCTCCTCGTCCTGATCGGCGCCCCGGTCCTCATGGCGCTCGGCCACTACCTCGCCCGCCCCCTGGAACACCGCAGCGACGCCGAACAGGAACGCGCCGCCCACGCCTCCGGGGTCGCCGCCGACCTGGTCGCCGGGGTCCGCGTCCTCAAGGGCCTCCGCGCCGAGGCCGCCGCCGTCGCCCGGTACCGCTCCACCAGCCAGGCCTCCCGCGAGGCCAACGTGCGCGCCGCCCGCGCCGCCGCACTCCAGACCGGCCTGATGCTCACCCTCACCGGCGCCTTCATCGCCCTGGTCGCCCTCGTCGGCGGCCGCCTGGTGCTCAGCGGCTCCATCGGCCTCGGGGCCCTCGTCTCCGCCGTCGGCCTCGCCCTCTTCCTGCCCGGCCCGATCGCCGTGCTGGCCTGGGTCGGCGCCGAACTCGCCAAGGCCCGCGCCTCCGCCGCCCGCATCGCCGACGTGCTGGCCGCACCCGGCGAGAGCACCGGCGGCACCACGGAGCCGGCCGCACCGAGTGCAGGAGAGCTGCGCCTGCACGGCCTCGGCCACGCCGGGCTCCACGGCATCGACCTCACCGTCCGGCCCGGCGAGCACCTCGGCATCGTCGTCACCGACACCGCCGACGCGGCCACCCTGCTGCACTGCCTGGCCCGCCGCTGCGACCCGGACCGGGGACGCGTCGAACTCGACGGCACCCCGGTCACCGAACTCGCCCCCGCCGCCCTGCGCTCCGCGCTCCTGGTGGCCGAGCACGACGCCCAGCTCTTCGACGGCACCCTCCTCGACAACGTCACGGCCGCCGCCCCCGCCGGAGCCGACCCGCAGCCGGCCATGGACGCCGCCGCCGTCGACGAGGTCGCCGCCACCCTGCCCGGGGGCACCTCCGGGCGTATCGGCGAGCGCGGCAGCTCCCTCTCCGGCGGCCAGCGCCAGCGCGTCGCCCTGGCCCGCGCGCTCGCCGCCGACCGCTCGGTCCTCGTCGTCCACGACCCGACCACCGCCGTCGACGCCGCCACCGAGGCCCGCATCGCCACCGGCATCCGCCGCGCCCGCACCGGCCGCACCACGGTCCTGGTCACCAGCAGCCCGGCCCTCCTCGCCGCCACCGACCGGGTCGTGCTCATCGACGGCGGCACCATCACCGCCGAGGCCCCGCACGAGGACCTCGTACGCGACCATCCCGTCTACCGCACGGCGGTGCTCACATGACCCCCACCGATATGACCGATGTAGCGGACGACAGCGCCGAACTGCTCCCCATCGCCACCGGCGCCCGCACCCGCGCCGCCCTGCGCACCCTGATCCGCCCGGACCGGGGCCGCGCGATCCTGGGCCTCGGCGTGCTGGTCGGCGCCACCGCCGTAGGGCTCCTGGTCCAGCCGCTGCTCGGCCGCGTCGTCGACATCGTCGCCGACGGCCGCCCCGCCGACGCCCTCACCCTGCCCGTCGTCCTCCTGCTGGCGGTCGCGGTCGTCCAGGGCGTCACCACCACGCTCGGCCTGACCCAGGTCGCCCGGCTCGGTGAGACCGTCCTGGCCCGGCTGCGCGAACAGTTCATCGAGCGCGCCCTCCAGCTCCCCGCCGACCGCCTGGAGCGGGCCGGGGCCGGCGACCTCACGGCCAGGGTCACCGGAGACGTCGCCCGGGTCGCGGAGGCCGTCCGCTCGGCACTCCCCGAGATGGCCCGCTCGGTCCTCGCGATCGTGCTGACCCTCGGTGCGATGGCCCTGCTGGACGTACGGTTCCTCCTCGCCGCGCTCCTCGCCGTACCGGTCCAGGCGCTCACGGCACGGTGGTACGTGACCCGCGCCGTCACCGTCTACGCGGACCAGCGGGTCGCCAACGGGGCCCAGCAGCAACAACTCCTGGAGACCATCGGGGGAGCGGCGACCGTACGCGGCCACCGGCTGGAGGAGCAGCACACCGAGAAGAGCGCGGCGCGCTCGCGCAGGGCCGTCGAGCTGACCATGCGCAGCGTCCACCTGGTGCTCGGCTTCTACGCTCGCCTGCACATCGCGGAGTACGTCGGCCTGGCCGCCGTCCTGGTCACCGGGTTCTTCCTGGTCCGCGACGGATCCGTCTCCATCGGTACGGCGACGGCCGCCGCCCTCTACTTCCACAGCCTCTTCGGACCGGTCAACGCCGCCCTCGTACTGCTCGACGAGGCCCAGTCGGCGGCGGCCGGGCTGGCCCGGCTGGTCGGGGTGACCGACCTCCAGGAGAGCACCAGCCTCCAGGAGAGCACCGGCCCCCAGGCGAGCACCGACCTCAAGGCGAGCGCGGTACGGCTGCCGCACCAGCGGACCACGTCCGACGCGGCCGTCACCGTCGACGCCGTGAGCCACGCGTACGGCCCCGGCCGCACCGTCCTCCACGACGTCTCCCTGACCCTGCGCGCGGGCGAACACGTGGCGCTCGTCGGGACCAGCGGGGCCGGGAAGTCCACCCTGGCCCGGCTCGTCGCGGGCGTCCTGCAGCCGACCGGCGGCACGGTCTCCGTGGCACCGAGCCCGGCCGGCCCCTCCGTCGTCCTGGTCACCCAGGAGGTCCACGTCTTCACCGGCACCCTCGCCGAGGACCTCCGCCTCGCCCGCCCCGACGCCACCGACGCCGACCTCCGTACCGCCCTCGCCACCGTGCACGCCCTGGAGTGGGCCGAGGCCCTGCCCGAGGGGCTCGCCACCGTCGTAGGCGAGGGCGGCCACAGCCTCGACCCGGCCCGCGCCCAGCAACTCGCCCTCGCCCGGCTCGTCCTGGCCGACCCGCCGGTCGCCGTCCTCGACGAGGCGACCGCCGAGGCGGGCAGCGCCGGCGCCCGGACCCTGGAGCGCTCCGCCGAGGCCGCCCTCGCCGGCCGCACCGCCCTGGTCGTCGCCCACCGCCTCACCCAGGCCGTCGCCGCCGACCGGATCGTGGTGCTGGAGGCCGGCCGGGTCGTCGAGAGCGGCACCCACGACGAACTGCGCACCGCCGAAGGCCCGTACGCCACCCTCTGGCACGCCTGGTCCGGCAGCCGCGCCGCACCCCACCTCTGACCCCCCAGTCCCCGCCGCCCCCCGGGCACGCCCACCCTCCGAAGCAAACCGCCATGTCCCGCCTGGCCCGCCGCCTCCCCCCGCGAAGGGACGGTGACCCTGGACAGCCGGGCCCTGCACTCCACCCCCACCAGGGAGTCGGCCCAGCAGCTCTGACGGCTGCCGCCATCCCGAAGTGGCCCACCGCACTGGACCGTGACTGGTACCGCGCCGAACCGGCCCTGCCCGCCGAGCTGCTGGAGGCCGCGCACTCCACGGCGTACGACGAAGAGGTGGCCCGCAGCCACGACGCGGGCAAGGATCCGGAGCAGGACGCGTACGTGGGCACGCCGACGATCCACGTGGACGGCACGGTCTGGTTCGGCCCGGTCATGAACGCGATCCCGCGCGGCGAGGAGGCGGCCGAACTCTTCGACAGCTTCCGGGTCCTCGCGGGCCACCAGGGCTTCTTCGAGCTGAAGCGGGCCCGCTCTGGCGGTCTGTCCTACGACTGGCCGGCAGCCGCCCTCACGCCGACAGCGACGACGCCCCCACCATCACCCGCGCCTCGTCGTACCGGTCCAGCAGCAGCCGCGCCAACTCCGGCGCCGGGCCCAGGACATCGGCCAGCACGTCCGCACCGGCCGCCTCGGCGCCTGCCGCGATGCGGTCCGGGAGGCGGCCGGGGGCGATGACGTACGGCGCCACCGCCACCCGCTCCGCGCCCTCGGCGCGCAGGGCCCGTACCGCGTCCTCGGTGCGGGGGAGAGATGCGGAGGCGAACGCAGGCCGCACGGCGCACCAACCGGTGTGCCGCAGCTCCCGCGCGATTTCAGCGATCACTGCGATCGCCTCCGGGTCTGAGGATCCCGCCGAGGCCAGGACGAGCCCGGTCCGGGGGAGGTCGCCGGGGCGGACCCCGGCCTCCCGCAGCCGCCGCTCCAGGGTGGCGTTGAGCAGCGGGGACGGGCCGAGGACGTCGGCCTGGCGGATGTGCAGGCGGGGCAGCCGGGCGCGGGCCTCGCGCAGCACCGACGGGATATCGGTCTTGGCGTGGAACGCCCGGGTCAGGAGGAGCGGCAGGGCGACGATCTCGTCCGCCCCCTCCGCGGCCAGGCGCTCCAGCACCCGGGGCACGGAGGGGGCGTTGAACTCCAGGAACGCCGTCTCCACGCGCAGCCCCGGCCGCTCGGCCCGCACCCGCTCGGTGAGGGCGTGCACGGTCGCGGCGTGCCGCGGGTCGCGGCTGCCGTGGGCGATGACGAGGAGGACGGGATGGGACATGGCGTGACTCAGTTCTTGACGAGGAGGCCTCGGCTGCGCAGCACCCACCGCTCCAGCGGACTGAAGATCAGCAGGTCGATCGCGATGCCGACGAACAGGATGAGCAGGATCGAGAGGAAGACCCCGGGCATGTCGAAGTTGCTGCGACCGTTCTCCAGCAACTGCCCGAGTCCCAGACCCAGTTCAGGGGAGGAGGCGATGATCTCGGCGGCCATCAGCGAGCGCCAGGAGAACGCCCAGCCCTGCTTGAGACCCGCCAGGTAGCCGGGCAGCGCGGCCGGCAGGACGATGTGCCACGTGCCCCGGATGCCGGTGGCAC
Organism: Streptomyces cyaneofuscatus; assembly: GCF_042718795.1. Taxonomy (GTDB): domain Bacteria; phylum Actinomycetota; class Actinomycetes; order Streptomycetales; family Streptomycetaceae; genus Streptomyces; species Streptomyces cyaneofuscatus_A. The sequence continues at coordinate 4,218 of NZ_JBHXOX010000007.1, read as the reverse complement.
CCAGCGTGCGGCCCGCCCGCAGGAACAGCGGCGGCACCTGGTCGACACCCGAGACCAGCCCGTTGGCGATCGAAGGCACCGCACCCAGCAGGATCACCGCGTACATCATGCTGTCGTTCAGCCCGAGCCAGATGACCGCCGGGGCCACCCACGCGACCGACGGCAGCGACTGGAGCCCGGACAGGATCGGCCCGATCGCCGCCCGGATCAGCCGCACCCGCGCGACCAGCAGCCCCAGCGGCGTACCGATGGCCACCGCGAGGAGGAAGCCGAGCAGACCGCGCGAGACGCTGGTCCAGACGACCTCCAGGAGCGTGCCCTTGAGCCACATGTCCTTGGCGCTGTCCCACACCGCGGACGGCGGCGGCAGCTTGTAGACCTCGGTGACCTCGGCGCGGACCAGCAGCTCCCAGACGATGAGGACCAGCGCCACCGCTACCACGGGCGGCAGCACCTTGCTCTTCAGGACCTCGCGGACCGGGGTGCGGCGGATCTGCACCGCGTCCAGGGCGTCGAGACCTGCCTCCAGACCGGCCAGGTCGTCCGGCTTCGCGTCGACCGGTCCGGCCGCCGCGTCCGGCCGTTTCCGGTCGGACGTGATGTCAGTGCTGGCCATGTCGGCGGATCTCCCCACGCAGTTCTTCGGTGATCTCGACGGACAGCTCCGCCACGGCGGTGTCCTCGATACGGCGCGGCTGCTCGATGTCGACCGTCCATTCGCGGGCGATGCGGCCCGGCCTGGACGAGAGCAGTACGACGCGCTGCGCGAGCCGTACGGCCTCGCGCACGTTGTGCGTGACGAAGAGGACCGAGGCGTTCGTCTCCCGCCAGATCCGGGTCAGCTCGTCGTGCAGCACATCGCGCGTGATGGCGTCGAGCGCCGCGAACGGCTCGTCCATCAGCAGCAGTTGGCTGTCCTGGGCGAGTGCGCGGGCCATCGCCACCCGCTGCCGCATCCCGCCGGAGAGCTCGTGCACCCGCTTGCCGTACGCGCCGCCGAGGCGGACGAGTTCGAGCAGCCGCTCCGCCTCGGTGCGGCGCTCCGACTTCGGGACCCCGCGCAGCCGCAGGGCCAGTTCGATGTTCTTGCCCGCGGTCAGCCACGGGAAGAGGGCGTGCTCCTGGAACATCAGGGCCGGCCGCCCGCCGGGGGTCTCGATGGACCCCGCGGACGGGCGGTCGAGTCCGGCCACCAGATTGAGCAGCGTCGACTTTCCGCACCCGGAGGCTCCCAGGAGGGTGACGAACTCACCCGGAGCGACATCGAGGGTGATGTCGTCCAGGACGAGCTGCTGCCCCGTGGGTCCGGCGAAGGACTTCGAGACGTGCGCGAGACGGGCGGCGTGCTCGACCGTCGTACGGTCCTCGGCCTTGGTGAGGGTGGTGGTCGCCATGGTCGTCACCTCCTGGGAATCCGATGGGTTCCGGTGCGGATGGGCGGGTTACTTGACGCCGAGACCGGCGTCGGAGACCTCGGGCCGGCCCTCAGCCTTGAGGATCTTGTTCAGCGGGCCCAGGTCGTAGATGCCCTCCAGCTTCGGGTTCTCCAGCAGACCGGCCTTCACCGAGAACTCCGACTGGGTCTTGAGCGTGGTGGCCAGCGGGTCGTTGGTGAACTCGACGGACTCCCACGCCGGGTCGAGGATCTCCTTGGGCAGTGCCTTGCCGCTCAGCTTCTCCAGCGCCTTGTTGGCGGACGCCTTGGCCTCCTCCGGGTTGGCGTTGATCCACTTGTTGGTGGACACCGAACCCTTGACCACGGCCTCGACCACGTCGGGGTGCGCGTCGAGGAACTTCTGCGACACGATGATGTGCGTGATCACGAACTTCTTGTCCGGCCACAGGTCCTTCTCGTCGAGGAGCACCTTCGCGCCCTCGGAGACCAGCTTCGAGGCCGTCGGCTCCGGGACCCACGCGCCGTCCAGCGAACCGGACTTGTAGGCGTCGGGCGTCACCTTGTTGTCCGAGCGGACCACGGAGACGTCGCCCTTGCCGCTCTGCGGGTCGACCTTCCAGCCCTTCTCGGAGATCCAGTTGAGGAAGGCCACGTCCTGCGTGTTGCCGATCTGCGGGGTCGCGATCCGCTTGCCCTTGAGGTCGTCCAGCGTCTTGATCTTCTTCGGGTTGACGACCAGTTTCACGCCGCCGGAGGCCGAACCCGCCACGATCCGCAGGCCCTTGCCCTGGGACTTGACGTAGGCGTTGATGGCGGGGGAGGGGCCGATGAAGCCGATGTCGATCGAACCGGCGTTCAGCGCCTCGATCTCGGAGGGGCCGGCGTTGAAGGTCGTGGACTCGACCTTGGTGCCGCCCAGCTCCTTCTGGATGGTGCCTTCCTGGATACCGACCAGGGCGGTGGCGTGCGTGAGGTTCGGGAAGTAGCCGATCTTCACGGTGTCCGCGGAGAGCTTCTTCCCTCCGGCGGAGACGTTCGCCTTCTTCGCGTCGTCGTCCTGGGCGTCGGAACCGTAACCGCAGGCGGTGGCGGTCAGGGCGAGCAGCGGCAGGGCCGCGACGGCGGCTATGGAGCGGCGAACGGTGGAACGGTGCGCAGGCACGGGAGGCTTTCCTCTCGTTGGCCCGGTACTCGCGTCCCGCTGCTGGTCAGGGGGGCGCGGCCGGGAGGTCGGCAGGTCTTCGGCGGTACGGGTGCGGGGGGTTCAGGGCGCGCGAGCGGTGCGCGTACGTCATCACGCACATCGCCCCACGCCTCCCTGGCCGCTGCCGAGGGCGCCGCTGCCCACCCGGCCGCCCTCCTTCGCGAAGGTGGAGAAGAAGTCACCGGTCATCAGAAGTCCCACTCGGCGTCGTCGTCGGCCGCCACGAACGCTTCGGCCGCGGCGGCGAACGCGGCTCCCGCCATGCCGGCGCTCAGCGTCGTCCCGTCCGCCGGGTCGATCAGCAGGAACGAGCCCGTGCGCCGGGAGTCCTCGTACGCGTCGAGCGCGAGCGGCTCGGCGGTCCGCACCACGACCCGGCCGATGTCGTTGGCGACGAGCTGTCCGGGCGCCGGGTGCTGGGAGAGGTCGTCCAGGGTCAGCCGCGAGGGGATGTCCTTGACGATCGCCTTGACCGTACGGGTGGTGTGCTTCAGCAGCACCCGCCGGCCCACCGAGAGCGGCTGGTCCGCCACATGGCAGACGGTCGCCTCGATGTCCTGGGTCACCGGCGGCACATCGGCGGCGGGGGCGATCAGGTCGCCGCGCGAGATGTCGATGTCGTCGGCCAGCCGGAGCGTCACCGACTGCGGCGCCCACGCGATGTCCACGCTCTCGCCGAGCGCGTCGATGCCGGTGATCGTCGTCGTACGCCCGGACGGCAGTACGGAGACGGCCTCGCCGACCCGGAAGACCCCGGCGGCGATCTGACCGGCGTACCCCCGGTAGTCCGGGTGCTCGGCGGTCTGCGGCCGGATCACGTACTGCACGGGGAAGCGCGCGTGGCAGGCGGTGAGGTCATGGCTGACCGGCACCGTCTCCAGGTGCTCCAGGACGGTGGGGCCGCCGTACCAGTCCATGTGCGCGGACGGCTCCACGACGTTGTCCCCGGCCAGGGCGGAGATGGGGATGGCGGTGATCTCCGGGACGCCGAGGGAGGCGGCGTAGGCGGTGAACTCCTCGGCTATGGCTGCGAATACGGGCTCCGCGTAGTCGACGAGGTCCATCTTGTTGACGGCGAGGACGACGTGCGGGACACGGAGGAGTGCCGCGACGGCGGCGTGGCGGCGGGTCTGTTCGACGACGCCGTTGCGGGCGTCGACCAGGACCACGGCCAGTTCGGCGGTGGAGGCGCCGGTGACCATGTTCCGGGTGTACTGCACGTGGCCGGGGGTGTCGGCGAGGATGAACCGGCGGCGGGTGGTGGCGAAGTAGCGGTAGGCGACATCGATGGTGATGCCCTGCTCACGCTCGGCCCGCAGTCCGTCGGTGAGCAGGGCCAGGTCCGGGGCCTCCTGGCCGCGGCTGAGCGAGGCCTGCTCGACGGCCTCCAGTTGGTCGGTGAGGATCGACTTGGAGTCGTGCAGCAGACGGCCCACCAGGGTGGACTTGCCGTCGTCGACCGAACCGGCCGTGGCGAAGCGCAGCAGGGTGGTGGCGCTCAACTGCTCAGCTGTGGTGGTCATTTAGAAGTACCCCTCGCGCTTGCGGTCTTCCATCGCGGCTTCGGACATCTTGTCGTCGGCGCGGGTGGCGCCCCGTTCGGTGAGCCGGGAGGCGG
>NZ_JBHXOX010000006.1:284611-306454 GCF_042718795.1 Streptomyces cyaneofuscatus | reverse complement strand
GACTCGATGCGCAGGTCGGGCGATTCGGGTGCCTCGTAGGGGTCGTCGACCCCGGTGAGCCCGCTGATCTCGCCCGCCGCCTGCCTGGCGTACAGCCCCTTCACATCCCGTACGGAGCACACCTCGACCGGCGTCGCCACGTGCACCTCCAGGTAGGGGGTCGCGCTGGTCGCGTGCCGCTTGCGGACCGCCTCGCGGCTGTCGGCGAACGGGGCGATCACCGGCACCACGGCCGTCACACCGTTGCGTGCCAGGACCTCCGCCACCAGACCGATGCGCTGGACGTTGGTGTGCCGGTCCTCGCGGGAGAAGCCGAGCCCCGCCGAGAGGAACTCCCGGATCTCGTCGCCGTCGAGCACCTCCACCCGGCGGCCGTCGGCCCGCAGCCGGTCGGCCAGGGCGTTGGCGAGCGTGGTCTTGCCGGCGCTGGGCAGTCCGGTCAGCCACACCGTGGCCCCAGGACGGCAGGTGCATATCCCTTGCTGTTTCATGGGGTCCTTTCCCCAGGGCACCGTCCGCCGCTGCGGACGGTGCGTGCGGTCAGCCGACGGAAGGCGCGGCCTGCTTTCCCGCCTCGGGAGCGGCCGGCTTCTTGCCGATGGCGCTCTCCGCCGAGCCCTCACGCGGCAGTTGCAGAGTGAGAACGGCGAGAACCACGGCGGTCACGGCTATCACGACGTAGTACCACATGAAATCCCCGGTCAGGTTCTTGAGGAATGCCGCGGTGTAGTTGCCCGCGATTCCGCCGATTCCCTGGGTCACGTTCGTGACCCCGAAGATGACGGTCGCGGCGGCGCCGGAGGCCGACTTGGAGACATAAGCCGGAACCAGCCCGTAGATGGGATAGAAGGCCAGCGCGAAGAGCACCCCGGAGACCATCGGGAGGAATCCGACGGGGGCGACCACGAGAATCACGGCCGAGAGGAAGAAGAGCGTGTAACACATCACCAGGGCGGCGCGTACGCCGATCCGGTCGGATAGCCAGCCCACCGCGAATCCCGCGAACATGCCGATGACCCCGATGGCGCCCCACACCTGTGCCGCGAAACCGATGTCGAATCCCAGGCCCTCCCGCAGATAGGGGGACAGGTAGTTCTGGAACGGCATACACGCGAAGCCGTTCAGGAATTTCATCGTCCATACGATGACCACCCACCGGACCAGCACCATGCGCCAGCCCGCCCGGGCGCTGTCGTCCCGCGTTACCCGCTCGCCCGGCGCGGCCTGCTCGGCGCCCTCGGGCGGTATCTCCTCCTCCTGGCGGAAGAGACCCAGCCGGTGGAAGGTGAAGGCGGCCACCGCGGTCACCATGAGCGTGCCGAAGCCGACCGAGTACCAGAGGCCGCGCCAGTTGTCGTCCCGGACGAAGCCGGGCACCAGCATGCTGTTGACGAACACGCCGTAGCTGGTTCCGCTGGAGACCAGCCCGAGGACCTTGCCGCGGTGCCGGTAGTCGATGACCCGGCCGACGATCTCCACCAGCGGCACATAGACCGAGGCGGCGGTTCCGCCCATGATCGTCAGCAGGACGCCGATCACGATGATGCTGTCGCTCAGCGGAAGCGCCACCAGACACAGACCGCACAGGGCGACCGAGCCGATGACCACCTGGCCGCCCCCGACCTTGGTCGACAGCCAGGTACCGGCCAGGGCGAACACCAGGAAGCCGAACTGGGCGGCCGCGGTGATCGTCCCGACGGCGGTGTAGCCGAAGCCGATATCTCTGCGCATATCGGTGACGAGCTGCGCGAACAGGTAGAAGCCGAAACCGTAGGTCGCGGCGACGAAACTGGTCAGCAGCACGGTCGTGGCGAACGCGGCGAACACCTTCGAGCGGCCGGCGTCTGTCTTTTCTGTCCTCACCACCGGTGTGGGCCTTTCTGACTTCTTCATGGGACGCGGATCACTGCTTCCGGGCGACGTGGATGACGAAGTCGACCGCGGCGGCGTCGTAACTCTCCTGGAAGTCGCCGAAGTTCTGGACGGTGTCGAATCCGGTGTCCATCAGCAGCGACGACAGCTCGTCCGAGAGGATGGGGTAGACCTCCAGATGGTGGGTGCCGCCATCGGTGAAGTCGTACTGGAAACGGCACAGCCGGTCGTCGATATGGGCGACGGTCACGGTCGCTCCGGTGCCGCAGTAGTAGTAGTTCCCGGAACTGCGGTACCGGTGCTGTCGGATCGCGTCGAAGTTCCGGTGGTCGACGATGAGCATGCCACCGGGGTTCAGCGCCTCGTAGAACTCGGCGAGCACAGCCCGCCGGTCGCTCTCCTGGAAGAGGTGCGGCAGCGAACTGCCCAGGCACACGACCGCGTCGTACCGCCCGTCGATGTGCTCGCCCAGGCTCCGCCAGTCGGCCTGGACCGCCGGCAGGACCAGGCCCCGCCGCTCCGCGTTGCGCCGGGTCCGCGCGATCATCTCGGCACTGCCGTCCACCGCGGTGACGTCGAAGCCCGCCTGGGCCAGGGTCACCGCGTGGTACCCCGTCCCCGCCGCCACGTCGAGCACCCGGCGGGCCTCCGCCCCGCGCAGCAGTTCCACGAAGAAGTCCTGCTCGCCGGCGCGGCGCCGGTCCCAGTCGATGAGCTGGTCCCAGCGGTCGACCAGGGTGCTGACGTACTGTCCCTCGAAGTCCTCGGCGTTCTTGGCCCGCTCGGCGGCAAGGGCGTCCGACGTCCGGGTCGCGGGTGTGGTCACGATGGTCCTCCGGCTCTCGGCGGTATCACGGCGTCCAGGCGGTCTGCCGGACGTGGGGCCGGCCGGGGACCGAGCCCCGGCCGGCGGCGGGATCAGTGGAACGTGGCGGCGAACGCCCGGTACTTGGAGCCCAGTTCGTCGGCCCAGCCCTCGGCGTCGCCGAGCTTCATGCTCGGGCAGTCGTAGCCCAGCAGCCGCTTCATCACGGACATCTCCCGGTCGGTGAAGTGCACCGTCCCGTCACTGTCGATCCGGTCGATGCCGTCGGCGCGCTGACAGTCCTCGTTGATACGGACCGCCTCGTCGCGGCTCAGCCCCTCCGGGAGGTCGAGCGTGCCGCCGCCCCGGTGGACCCGGACCGGATAGCCGCCCGGAAGGCCGCCGGGGGCGGGCGCGTGGGCCGCCACGCCGCTGTCGGTGGCCAGGCCCCGCAGCACCCGCACGGCCGACGACGCGGTGAGCAGTTGGCCGTCCACCCCGCCGAGCCGCTTGAGCCGGCGGTCGAGCTGGGCGAAGAGCGCACCGTGGTCCACCTCCGCCTCCCCCGGCCGGTCCGCCGCCGTCACCGCGAGGTGGTAGGCGCCCCGCCCGGCGTCGCCGAAGCGCGGCACGTAGTGGCTGAAGTAGTGCTGGGCCGTCAGCCGGACCTGCACCTGCGAGGGGTGCAGGTCCAGCAGGTGCGCGGCCCCCCAGGTGAGGGCCGGGACGATGTTGGCGACGTTGCCGACGCCGATGGCCGGGGCCAGGCCGACCTTGTCGAGCACCGGCCCGACCGCGTCGGGGAAGGCGGCGTTCACCACCGGTGCCTGGATGCCCGATTCCCGGACCGCTCGCATCAGCAGGTGGTTGAGCGTGAGGTGCATGGGCAGCCACGGTCCGAACTGCGCCTCGTCGAGCTCCTCGAAGACGTCCTTGGGCAGGGCGGTGATGACCCGCCAGGACTGCAGGGAGGCGCCCATGAAGATGACGTCGGGACGGACCCGGGCCAGCGTCTCGGCGGTGGCGTCGACATCGCGCAGGTCGATGTGGACGGTGTCGGCCGTGCCGTGCTCACCGAGGTTGGTCGCGGTGAACAGGGCCAGGTTGGCGCGCTTGCGGATGAGGTCGGTGTCGCGTCCGGCGAGGACGACGCGGTTGGTCGCCGGGTCGCCGAGCAGCATGGAGAGCACCCGGGCGCTCAGATCACCCATGCCCACGATCATGATCAGCGGCTTGGCGGAACCGTCTGTCGAGGAGTCCACGGAATTCCCTTCACGGTGTTCGGGCGCTCAGCGGGGATAGGAGCCGTTGTCGGCGCGCAGGAGGGCGCCGGTGAGCGTCCGGGACGCGTCGCTGAGCAGGTAGGCGCAGACGTCGGCGACGTACTCGGGCAGGATGTCGCCGTCGAGCTGCTCCTGGCGCTTGTATTCGGCGTAGCGGTAGGCCGGTATCCGGTCCGCGATGGCCGTGTTGACGATGAGGCCGGGCGAGACCACGTTGACCCGGATGTAGGGGGCGAAGTTCATGGCGTTCGACTTCGTGAGGCCGATGACCCCGGCCTTCACCGTGCCGTAGAGCGCGTCGGAGCTGCCGACCTCGCCGGCCACGGACGCGAGGTTGACGATGGCGCCCCGCCGCTCGGCCGGCAGCAGGTGCTCGGCGAAGCGCCGGGACAGCCATACCGGCCCCTTGATGTTCACCGCGATGACGCGCTCGATCGTCTCGTCGTCGTACTCGCCGACCGGCTGCCCGAGGTAGAGGCCGGCGTTGTTGACCAGCCCGCTCACGTCGGGGTGGGCGGCCAGGACCCGGTCCATGAAGGTGTCGCAGTCCGCGTGCGAGGCCACGTCCGTGACGTGGGTCTCCAGCGGCCGCCCGTCGTGCTCCTCGGCGAGGCTCTTCAGGCCGGCCTCGTCGATGTCGCACGTGATGACGGTCTTGCCGGCGTCCAGCAGCCTGCCCACCAGAGCCCGGCCGACGCCGCTCGCTCCGCCGGTGACGATGACCGTGTGCATGCTCATACGGTTGCCTCCTCGGCCGGCCGCAGCCGGTGCTGGTCCAGATGGTCGTAGAAGGGGCGGCAGTGGCGCTCGAACTGCCGTAGCTCGGGCCGGGTCTCGTAGGTGAACCGGTAGGCGCCCGGCGGCCTGGTGAAACCGCTGCTGGCGGCGACGTCGGTGTGCCAGCCGCTCCAGGTGGCCCACTGCGGCTGCTCGCCCGCCGACCACTGCAGGGCGTCGGGGAGGAAGGGGACGCCGATCGCCTCGCAGTAGGCCGCCAGGGTGGCCCGCGGGCGGGCGGTGAGATCCGCGGCGTTCACGACCACCGGCGTGACGCCCGTCAGCTCCGTGACGAAGTCGAAGGCGCGGGCCAGTTGTTCGTAGCCGAGCACCTCGCGCGTGAGCTCGGGGTGGACGGTGGCGTGCGAGAGGACGGCTTCCTCGGGGTCCCGGATCAGGAAGGTGTTGACCTGGCCGAGCAGGTACTCGGGATCCTTGAGCAGATGGTCGAGACAGTGGTACGGGAAGTCCTTGTGGAAGACCGGGCGTTCGTGCCGGGCGTCCTCCATCATCCGCTTGACCTCGGGATAGGTCAGGGGATGATCCGGGTCCTGGTTCTTGTGGGGGATGGCCGCGCGTTCCTCGTGCATGAAGTAGACGTAGGCGAAGGCCTCGTGGAACACCGTGAAGTCACCCCGCTCGATGAACGAGCGCTCCAGGGCGGTCGACATCGACCGGGGGTGGCTCCACAGTGCGACGGACCGGTGCATCCGGTACCTCCTCGGCGATCGAAAGGGGGCGGCCACTGGGCGGGCCGGGTCAGATCGGCAGCAGCGGTCGGGTCAGATCAGCTGCAGCGGGCGGGCGGAGAGTGCCGCCGCCTGGAACTGGTGGGCGACGAAGTCGATCAACTTGCGGGTGTTCCCCATGACTTCGGAGTACGTGGAGATGAAAGAGCCGTAATGGCAGAACTCCTGGGGCCGCATACCGTCCGGGGCGTAGGCGCGTTGGAACGAGGGCAGCCAGTTCAGCTTCTCCAGGACGTCCGCCGGTACCTCCTCCTCGATGGCCCGGGCGTCGAAGGCGGGCAGTTCGCTCTCGCGGAGCATGACGTCGGCGATGAACCGTGGCTTGCAGGTGTAGGCGACGGTGCCGCCGGCGCTCTGCTCCAGGTGCATGCTCAGCGTCGCGGACCCCAGGGCCGGATCGTCCACCTCCAGGCTGGACAGCAGCGGCTTGACGGGGTGGCCGTTCTCCCGGATGAGGGTGTGGATCCGCTTGAGGATGGCGACCTCGGCCCAGCGCAGATCGGTCTGCGAGAGTTCGATGTCGCGGATGGCGGCCTCGTGGCGCAGATCGGTGTTGGCGCCGAACCGGCCGATCATGTGGGTGAAGACGGCGCGCCACCGTCCGGTGTCGACCCCGTCCGCCTTCGCCTTCAGCAGCCCCGCCTCCACCGCCTCGGCACAGGCCACGAACTGCGGGACGGTGTACGAGAGGGTCGAGTTGACCGAGATCCCGCGGGCCACCAGTTGCCGGATGGCCGCGTATCCCTGCGCGGTTCCGGGCACCTTCACCATCAGGTTCGGCGCTATCCGGGCGATGCTCAGGGCCTGTTCGAGCATCAGGTCGGTGTCGAACATGTGCCGTGGGTCGAGCTGCCCCGACACCCAGCCGTAACGGCCCTCGCTCGCCTCCCACATGGGCAGCATCTCGCGTGCGGCCCGGCGCAGGGCCTCCTCGTAGAGGAGCGAGAACGTGCTCGCCACATCGGGGGAGGCCTGGCTGCGGATGAGCTGACGGATGTCGTTGCGCCAGCTCTCCGGCGAGGCCAGGACGCTCTGGGCCACCAGGGAGGGGTTGGTCGTCACCCCGCGGGCCAGGGAGAGTTCCGGGGTGGCCGGACAGAGGAAGCGGTGGAGCTGCTCGCGCCACCGTTCCCTGGTGGACGCGTCCGGGGCCGTGGCCAGGTGGCGATCGCACCAGCCGGGGAAGTCGAGCGGGGAGGAGTCCCACCAGATCTCCGCCGCGTCGCTGGTGCGCTGCAGTTCTTCGAGAACAGTCGGCATGTGCATCTTCCCTTGTCTCGGTTCTCCGGGAGGGGCTGCTCTCACCGGGCCGCGGGCGCGACCGGACCCTGTGCGGTCCACCGGTCCAGCAGCCCGGGGAGCTCCGTCATCGAGCCGAACACCGTCGCGCCTTCCGCCTCCAGCTCCCCGGCCGTGCCGCTCTCCGGGGGTGCGTAGCCGAACACGGTCATACCGGCGGCGCGTCCCGCGCGGACGCCCACGAGGCTGTCCTCGACGACCGCGCAGCGGCCGGCCGGTACGCCGAGATCCGCCGCCGCGTGGAGGAACAGCCCGGGGTCCGGTTTCCACGAGCCGACCTCGTAGGCGCTGTAGATGCGGTCCTGGAAGGAGGGCAGGAGGCCGGTCAGCCCCAGGGTGTTGAGGATCTTCTCGCGCGGCGCACTGGACGCCGTGCAGAACGGGAGCCGGAGGCCGTCGACCACATCGCGGACGTGGGGGACCGCTCGCAGCTCCGTGGCGAACAGCTCCGCCGACCTCGTGCGGAACCGCGGCACGAACCCGGCCGGGAGCGCCCGGCCGAGCTGGGCCTCCAACTGTCCGACCCACTCGGCGACCTTGCGGCCGCGGATGAAGGCGAGAGCCTGTTCGGAGGAGAAGGCGAGCCCTTCCAGGCCGGCCATCTCCCGCATGACCCGCGAGCTCAGCGTCTCGCTGTCGACCAGGACCCCGTCGCAGTCGAAGATGACCAGAGGCTTCGTCATGGGACCCCTTCCAGGATGGCGAGCCGTCTTGTGCCACGCGCTTCGGGTGATTCCGGCGGCGGGACTCCCCGAGCAAAGCAAGGCGTTCTTACGATTCGCTCACCGCTCGATACCTGGACGGCCGGAAGTGGCGTCAAAATGGGTGAAAGCGGGCGCAGTTGATGGAGTCGCTTCTCCTTCCTGGACCCGTCGACCCGGGCTGGCTAACTTCGTCCCCAGGTGCACGGCGATGAAATGGGTGACCTGTTCACCCGTTCCCCCGGGCCCCGATCACAGCTGTCGTCGGATCTCTTCGGCCACAAGCCGGTGCGAGAGGGAGTGCGATGAAATTCGGAGTTCTCGGTCCGTTATCGCTGGCGGAGGGCGGGTATTCCCTGCTGCCGTCCGCTCCGAAGACGCGCCAGTTACTGGCCCTGTTCCTCACGAGAGCGAATTCCCTGGTGACCTTGGACGCGTGCGTCCAGGAACTCTGGGGCGGGGAGGCGCCGCGCAGTGCCGTCCAGAGCGTGCACACGCGCGTCTTCCAGATACGCCAGGCCCTGGCCGCGGGCACACCCGGGCGGACGGCGGACGAGAGCAAGCGCATCCTGCGCACGCACCACCACGGCTATCTGCTCCAGGTCGACGAAGGCGCTCTCGACCTGCACGCCCTTGACCGGCATCTGGCCGATTTCCGGCAGGCGCAGGGGCGCCGTGACGATGCAAGCATCTCCTCGGCGCTCCGTTCGGCCCTCGGCCTCTGGCGCGGCCAGACCCTGCTCGACGTGCAGCACGGCCCCTGCCTCCAGTCCTACGTCACCGGCATGGAGGCGCTCCGTATGACCGTGCTGGAACAGTGCATCGACGCCGAACTGCGGCTCGGAATGCACCACCAGCTCCTTTTCGAGCTCGGCGCCCTGGTGGCCCGGAATCCGGTGCACGAGAACCTGCACGCCCAGTACATGGTCGCCCTCTACCGGTCGGGTCGTACCGCCGATTCGCTGGAGGCCTATCACCTCCTCCACCGGAAGCTGAACGAGGAACTCGGAATCGATCCGAGCCCCAGGATCAGGCAGTTGCAGACGGCTGTTCTGACCGAGAGCGCGGAACTCGACGTCGTTGCGTCGGAACGGACCGATCTGTCTCCGGCCCTCGTGGCCGGACGCTAGCGATTTCCGGCACCACCGGAGCAGAAGAGGAGGACGTTCGTGTCCGCCGTGCATGTGCACCCGGGAACCGGTCCGGCCGACCGGGACAGCCGACGCGTCCGCCGCTTCGAGAACCGCATCACGGTGTGCGCCGGCGGCGGCGAGGTCTGCGACGGATGGGTGCTGGGGGTGGTCGTCGCCGCGATGCCGCTGGCCCGTGACGACCTCGCGCTCTCTCCGGTGTGGGCGGGGCTGATCGGTTCCGCCTCGCTGATCGGTCTGTTCTTCGGGGGGCTGGTCTTCGGCTGGCTCACCGACCGGATCGGCCGCCAGAAGATGTACCTCATCGACCTGCTGGTCTTCCTCGTCGGCTCCCTGGCCCAGCTCGTCGTCCAGGACGCCGCCCAACTCCTCGTCGTACGGCTGGTCATGGGCGCCGCGGTGGGTGCGGACTACGCCATCGCGGGCGCTCTGGTCGCCGAGTTCGCCCCGCCCCGCCGCAGAGGCCGGCTCCTCGCCTCGCTGATCGTCTTCTGGTACGTCGGCTACACCCTGGCCACCGCGTTCGGCATCGCGGTGACGCAGGTGACCGACGACGTCTCCGTGTGGCGCTGGATCCTCGCCAGCAGCGCGATCCCCTCCCTGGTGGTCCTGCTGGCCCGGCTCGGCACGCCCGAATCGCCGAGCTGGCTGGTGAGCAAGGGCCGGACGGCCGAGGCCGAGGCGATCAGCAGACGGTGGCTGGGCAGGGAGCTCGACCCGCCGGACGAGGACGCCGAACCGGTCCGCACGGGTCACAGCACGCTGTTCTCGCCGCCCTACGTCCGCCGGACCCTGTTCACCAGCCTGTTCTGGCTCTGCCAGGTGACCCCGTTCTTCGCGATCTCCACCTTCGCGCCGCAGGTGCTGCGGCTCCTCGGCGCCCCGTCCGACGGGACCGGGGAGCTGGTGCTCAACGGGTTCCTGCTGGTGGGCTGCCTGAGCGGCATGGCGATCATCAACCGGGTCAGCCGCCGGGCCCTGCTGATCGGGCCGTTCGCCGTCACGGCCGTCGCCCTGCTCGCCCTGGGGCTGTGGCCGCACGCCCCGCACGGGGTGATCGCCCTCTGCTTCGGTGTCTTCGCCCTCTTCCACGCCTCCTCCAGCGTGCTCCAGGCGGTCTATCCGAGCGAGGTGTTCCCCACGGAGATCCGGGCCACCGGTATCGGGTTCGCCGCCGCGGTCAGCCGGATCGGCGCCGCGGCCGGCACGTTCCTCGTCCCGCTGGGGCTGGAGGCGTGGGGCGTCGGCCCGGTCATGCTCCTGGGCTGCGCGCTCTCCCTCGCCGGGGTGCTGGTCTCGGTCGCCTGGGCCCCCGAGACCCGTGGCCTGGCGCTGGAGCGGGTGAGCCGTCCGGACACCCCGATCCGGCGCCGCCGGGCCACCGGTGATCCGTGAACCGTGGTGCGGCCGGAACCGGACCGCCCGATCCGACCGAAGGAGTGGTGAGCGTTCCATGGGGGAAGACGACGCCCCGCGCGGGTGCAGCGCCTTGACGCAACTGACCCATGAGGGCGTGGCCGTCTGGCTGGACCGGGTCGGCCGCCGGTCCCTCGTGGACGGAACCCTCACACGGTGGGCGGCGCACGCCCCCGTCAGCGGTGTCGTGCTGTCCCTGGGCGCACTGGCCGACGAGGTCCGGGCCGGACGCGCCGACCTCCGTACGGAGCCGGGCCCGGTCGGTCCTGGAGGCCCCGCACCGGACGATGCCGTACGGGCCCTGCACCACGCGGACGCCCGCCGGGCCTGCGACGCGCTGCGACCGCGCTTCGTCGAGACCGGGGGAGCCGAGGGCTGGGTCACCGTGGAACTGGACCCGCGGATCACCGACGACGCCCGCGCCACGGTGGCCCGGGCGCGCGAGGCGGTGCGCGAGGTGAACCGGCCCAGCCTGCTGGTGGCGGTGTCCGCCACCGCCGCCGGGCTGACCGCGATCAGCGACTGCGTGGCGGAGGGCATCGGGGTGAACGCCTGTCACATCACCTCGCCCGCGTGCTACGCGGAGGTGGCCGAGGCCTGCTTCGAGGGCCTGGAGCGGGCGGTCGCCGCCGGTCGCCCCGTCGCCGGGCACAAGGCGGTGGCCACGTTCGAGGCGGCCCGGATGGCGGCGGCGGTGGAGCGGCGCCTGGACCCGGGCGGTGAGGGCGGCACTCCGCTCGCCGGACGTACGGCGCAGGCCCTGGCCCGGGCCGCCTACCAGGTGTACGAGGGCCGGCTCGGCTCCGCCCGCTGGCGGCGGCTGCGGGCGGCCGGAGCCCGCCCGCAGCGCCTCGTCTGGGCGGCGGGTGACGCGCCGGAGAGCCCCCTGGCCGTCCGGCAGGTGGAGGATCTCGTGGCGTGGAGCACGGTCCACGCGCTGCCCCGGCCGACCTTCGAAGCGCTGACCCGGACGGGACGGCTGCGCGGCGACACGCTGTCGGGGGAGTCCGGGGCGGCGGAGTCGGTGCTGTCGGACCTGCGGCAGGCCGGCGTCGACATCGGGCGTACGGGGACGGAGCTGGCCCGTGCGCTGCGCCGACGCGGCCTGGAGAGCCGCCGGGAGGTCGCCGGCGCGGTGCGTGAGGCGTACGAGGACCCCCGGCGGTGAACGGCCGTCCGCCACCGCCGGGTCGGTGTCCGGCCCACCCGCCGGGTCGGTCTGCCGCCCACCCGCCGGGTTCAGCGCCCGGAGGCGTCCGCCCGGGCCGTGGAGACGGGCTCGTGGTGCGGCAGCGCGCCGGCGACCATCGCGAAGAGCGGTTTCGTCTTGAGCACCGTCTCCTCGAACTCGGCCTCCGGGTCGGACAGCGCGGTGACGGCCCCGCCGACCCCGTACCGGACACGTCCCGGAGTGATCAGCGCCGTACGGATGACGATGCTCAGGTCGGCGGCCCCGTTGAGGGAGAAGTAGCCGATCGCCCCCGCGTAGACGCCCCGGGGGCCGTCCTCCAGGTGCTCGATGATCCGCATCGTCCGCTCCTTGGGGGCCCCGGTCATGGAGCCCCCGGGGAAGGCCGAACGCACGCAGCCGATCGCGCCCGCGTCACCGCGCAGCCGCGCGCTGACCGTGCTGACCAACTGGTGGACGGTCGCGTACGTCTCCACGCGGAGGATGTCCCGCGCCACCACCGAGCCGGTCTCCGCACACCGCCCCAGGTCGTTGCGGACCAGGTCGACGATCATGAGGTTCTCGGCCCGCTCCTTCTCGTCCGTGCGGAGCTCCCGCGCCAGCGCCGCGTCCTGGGCCCGCGTCGCACCACGGGGCCGGGTCCCCTTGATCGGCCGTGACTCGGCCACCCCGTCCGCGCCGACCCGCAGGAAGCGCTCCGGTGAACTGCTCAGGACGGAGAGCCCGTCGAACCGCAGCAGGGCGGCGAAGGGGGCGGGGGAGGAGCGGCGCAGCCGCCGGTAGCTCTGCCACGGGTCCAGGTCCACCCGGGCCTCGGCCATGTTGGTCAGGCAGATCTCGTACGACTCCCCCTCCCTGATCCGGTCCTGACAGGAGGCGATGAGATCCAGGTACGCGGACCGGCTGTGCCGCAGCTCCACCCGCTCGGCGACGGGCAAAGGGCCCGGTGGCGGCGCCGGCTCCCGGCCGGCCAGGGCTTCCAGCCGCGCCGCCGTCCGCCGCAGCCAGGAACGGGCGGCCTCCTCGTCCGTGCCGGGCTCCGCCGGATCGCGCGCGCCGTCGGTGCTCAGGGCGAGGAGGCGGGTCGTGCCCTGGTCGTGGTCGAAGACCACGGCCCGGTCGGCGAAGACCATCGCGGCGTCCGGCTCCTCGGAGCGGTGCGCCGGGCCGCCGCCGGGAGGCGGATTCACCTCGTAACCGAGATAGCCGACCCAGCCGAGCGCGAAGTCACCGGGCAGCTCCGGCACATCGGTCACCATGTTCCGCAGGTCCGCGTCCAGCCAGTCCATGAAGTCCCCGGTGACGATCTCCGTACCGCCCCGGGAGGAGACCTGGACGGTGCCGCTCGACACGTCCGCCAGGGCGACCCGGGCCAGCGGACCGGAGGCATCCCCCATGACGGAGAAGCGGCCGAGCGGGCCGCCGGGGCTGCTGCTGTCCAGCCAGAAGGCGTACGGCGCCGAGGCGTGGAGGTGCTCGAAGACCGTCTCGGCGTCCCAGCGCGTGCGCAGCGTCTCGGTGTGGATCCGGAACCGGACCGGGGCCGGGGCCGTGGGGTGCTGCGGCTGCGGCTGCGGCTGCGGCTGCGGCTGCGGCTGCGGTGCGGCACCGGTCCCGGCGGACCGGTTCGTCGTCGCGCGGGCGGCGTCGGCCCGCGCCCGGCGTGCCCGCCGTGCCCGGCACGGACTCTCCTCCGGCAGCTCGATAAAATTCCGCAGGATCCGCATTCCATGGTCCGTCCCGATGGATTCCGGGTGGAACTGCACACCGTGCAGGGGGCGGTGCCGGTGCCGTAATCCCATCACCACACCGTCATCGGTCCGCGCCGTCACCTCCAGATCGTCGGGGACGTCGGTGACGGCGAGGGAGTGGTAGCGGACGGCGTCGAAACGTGGAGGGATCTCCGCGAAAATTCCGGTGCCCGCGTGCACGATGGACGAGACACGGCCGTGCCACGGTTCCGGCGCCGGAACGACCCGGCCTCCGCTCGCCAGAGCAATGCCCTGATGCCCGAGGCAGACGCCGAGAAGCGGAACAGTGCTTGAACGGATGATGTCCGCGGAGATTCCGAAATCACCTGTGCGTGCGGGATGCCCGGGGCCGGGCGATATGACCACCCGGTCGAAAGGGCGCAGGTGTCCGGAATTCCATCGGACTTCATCATTGCGGACGACGGTCGGCTCGCGTCCGGATATCTGGGCCAGATAGTCGAAGAGGTTGTAGGTGAACGAGTCGTGGTTGTCGACCAGCAGCGTGCGCATAGGTGAACTCGGTACTCCTTCGGCTGTGCCGGGCGGGCACGGGCGACGGTCAGCCGTCCAGCGGGCGGACCTCCAGCAGGTGGTGCTCGATCCGGTCCTCCCCCTCCAGCACCGTCCGGCTCCGCAGGACGCGCAGCTCGCGCCCGCACTCCTCGGCGATCTGCGACAGGCGGGCCAGGTTCCCCCGCTCGCAGAAGTGCAGCAGGACGGCGCCGCCCTCCGTCAGGTGGCCCGGTGCCTCGGCCAGGTACCGGCGGTGCGCGCGGTAGGCGGGGTCCACGTAGGAGCGTTCGTGGACCGACCGGTGGACGAAGTCCTCGGGAGCGAGCACGTAGTTGGAGCTCCAGAAGATCCGGTCGAACCGGGCCCCGTCGTCGAATGCGTCGAACAGGTCGCTGTGGACCGCGGTGAGACGGTCGCCCACGCCGTGCCGGTCGGCGTTCAGCCGGGTGTTCCGTACGGCGTTCTCGTTGATGTCCGAGGCCACGGTCCGGCATCCGGCGAGAGCGGCCGACACGGCGATCACCCCGGTGCCGCAGCCGATCTCCAGCAGCGACGAGGGCTGCTGCGCACCGATCTCGTCGAGTCCGAGGAATTCGAGGGCGATTTCTGTCGACGGAGAGTGAATGGGTGCGAAGACATCGTCCAGCAGATCCCACTCCCGCCCGCGCAGGGAAAAGGTGCGGGGGCGGTCAGGGTCGGTCCGTGAGCGCCTGCTGCGTTCCAGGGACCTCAGATGGCTTTGCACGTCGGACACGGTTCCTCCGGGCACTCGGCGGAGTACGGACCTTTCCCGCCTGCCACTGTTCTCGGCCGTGGGGGGAATGGGGAAGGTGTTCCGATGACCGTGCGGGACGGGTGCGCGGTGGTGCGATCACCTTCCGCGCCTGTGATGCCCGTCACATTCGGTGCCACGGGTTGGCGATCGGGGGAGATTGCACAGGCGTGGTCGGCCTCCAGGAGATGTGGGTCGATTCGTGCCTGTTCCTACGAGAAGGCGAAGAAGTGATGGATTCAGCCGAACAGCCGGGTATGAGTGAAATGATCGGCATTCTCGAATTACTCGCCGCCGAGGCTCCGTCCGCAGAAATCGCCGACCTTCTCCGACGGGCCCGGACCCGCGGCGCGGACCCCGGGACACTCGCGCGGTGGGAGCAGGCGGAGCGTCTCGCGCACCGCGTGCATACGCTGTTCTCGCGCCGCCAGCAGCGTGAGGCGGAACTCTCCGCGCTGCTGGACACCGCTCGTGAACTGACCCTCCCCTACGACCTGGACGCGCTGCTGGAGACCATCACCCGCCGCACCCGGACGCTGCTCGGCCTCGACATGGCCTACATCAGTTTCCGCGACGCCGGGACGGGCGGGAGCTCCGTGCGGACGGCCGACGGCCACGCCTCCGCACTGACCGTCGGCTTACGGGTGCCGGGTGCCTACGGCCTCGGCGACGAGGCGGCGGCCCGGTCCGTGCCGATCTGGACCCCCGACTACCTGTCGGACGAGCGGCTGCGCCACACCGGCGTGCTGGACGACGTGGTGCGGGCGGAGGGGCTGCGGGCGATCATCGCGGCGCCGCTCAAGTCCGGCGACGACATCCTCGGCGTGCTGTACGCCGCCGACCGGAACATACGGCACTTCACCATCGGCGAGGTCTCCTTGATGAGCTCGCTGGGAGACCTCGCCGCCGTGGCCATCGAGAGGGCCCGCGCCCTCGAACGTAGCCGCGCCGATGTCGCCACCCTGAGGTCGGGGACCTCCCGGACGAAGGCGCAACTGGTCAGGGCCCGGGAGCTGGCCCGCCTGCACACCGGGCTCGTCGACCACGCGCTGGCCGGCCGGGGCCTGAAGGGACTGGTCGCCGAGCTGGCCGCGGCGCTGCGCGGCGCGGTACAGGTGAAGGACGCCGAACACCGTACGCTCGCGGCCGCCGGAGCCGTGCCCGCCGTCGACGCCGCCGAGGCGCTGGAGGCGTCCCGGGCCGCCTCCGCCCGACGCCTCCCGGTCGCGCTGTCCACCGGCACCTGGGTCGTGCCGGTCATGGCCGCGAACGAGGAGCTCGGCGTTCTCCTGCACCACCCGCACACACCGGAGCACGAAGCCGAGGAGCAACTCCTGCTGCTGGCCGCGCAGTCCGTCGCCGTGGTGCTCCGGTTGCAGCGGGGCGAGGAGGCCGCCGCGAGCCCGTTCCGTGACGAGCTCTTCGACGATCTGCTCTCCTCGCACCGCCCGGCCCGGCAGATACTCCAGCGGGCGGGCCGGCTGAACGTCGACCTCGAACGGCCGCACGTGGTCGTCGTCATCCGCCCGGAGGGCGGTGAACAGGGCAGAGTGGCCAGTTGGGCCGCCGCCTACGCCCGGCGGGTGGACGGACTGCGAAGCATCCAGAAAGGCTGTGTCGCCCTGCTGCTGCCCGCCGTCGACTCCAGCGCGTCCGCCGCCGCCGTCTCCGCCGAACTCAGCCCGCTGCTCGGCCACCCGGTGACCGTCGGCGCGGCCGGGCCGGTGTCCGGCCCCGACCTGATCCAGCAGACGCACCAGGAGGCGCGGCGCTGCCTGGACGCGCTGATCTCGCTCGGCAGCACCGGGGCCCACGCCTCCCCGGAGGACCTGGGGTTCCTCGGGGTGCTGCTCTCCGACAACCGTGACGCCGCGCACTTCATCGCCGTCACGATCGGCCCGGTCCTCGACTACGACGCACAGCGCACGACCGAGCTCACCCGGACACTCGACGCGTACTTCACCGCCGGCGGAAGCCCGACCCACGCCGCGGAGGCCCTGCACGTCCACCCCAACACGGTCTCGCGGCGACTGGAACGGATCACCGAACTGCTGGGCGCCGACTGGCTGAAGCCGGAACAGGCGCTGGAGGTCCAGGTGGCACTGCGGCTGCACCGGACCCACGAACTGCTGCGGCGGAAGCGCGGCCTCGGCCCCGCTCAGGCCGAGAGGCCGGAGGCCTTCGCCTGGCCCGGTGAGGAGAGCGCCGACATGGCGTAGGCGCCGGACGCCAGTGTCATGTGCCGGTGCCAGCCGTGGAGGGAGCGCCCCTCGTAGTCGCCGAGCCCCACCGCCGCGCCCCGGGTCCGCCAGCCGTCGCCCACCGCGTGCAGCAGCCGTGCCGAGGACGTCAGGGAGTCCGTCGCCGCCTCGTCCATGTTCGTCAGCCACAACTCGCCCGGCGCCCTTCGCGGTTCGCGCCAGACGCCCAGCAGCGTGAGCCGGCCGCCCTCCCGGCGGGACCGGTCCTCGGCGCCGGCCAGCCGCACCGCCGCCGTCGCCGTCGCCACCGGCCGCCCCCCGAGCGGTTCGGCCCGCACCCCGCGGCGTACCCGGAGCGTGGTGCCCAGCGCGTCGCGGGCCGCGACCACGCGCCCGCCCGGGGCGGTCCGGTCGCCGCCCACCAGCGGCGTCCACCCGCTGATGCGCGCGGCGGCCGGGGCCCGGCCCGCGAACAGCGCGGCCAGCCGCCGCGGTTCGTCCCGCCCCCGGGCGTCCATCAGTACCGGACGTCGGGTGCTTCCCCACTGGCGGACATCGTCGAGAAGGTCGTGCAGACAGTCGGGGGTGACCGGCCCGCCCTTCTCCGGCCCGCTCCCGCCACCTGTGTCGCGGCCGGCCTGCTGCCGGTCGCCGGACAGCTCCAGACCCCAGCTGACCGGGGCGACGACCCGCTCCGACGCGTACCACACACCGAGCGCGCGCTGGCCGTTCACCACGTGCTTCCCGTCGGGCGAGAGGTGCCGGGAGACCCCCACGGTGTGCTCACCCGCCTTGGGGATGGAGACCGGCAGCGCCACCCAGGCGGAGGGGGGCCCGTCCTCCTCCAGGAACGCGGCCAGGGCCCGCCGGACCGTCCCGACCGCCCAGTGCGACCTGCTGACGAAGTGCCTCAGCCGCTGTTCGTCGCCGGGGACGCCGACCGTCGTCGCGATGTTGGCTATCGACTTGCGCCCCTGGGCGTGCAGCAGTCCGTCCATGTACTGACGTGCCCGGATGCGCTGTTCGTACCGCTGGAAACCCGAGAGCAGAGCCGTACACAGCTCGGTGACCCGCTCTTCGGGACCGGGGAGCGGGGGCGCGGGGAGACGGGAGACGCGGGCGGGCGTGAGGGGAGTCCTGTCTCCGGCCATGGCGGCACCTCCTGGTGTGGGGGCGTTCGCCGCCCGCACACCAGGGTCGCCGCGGAGCGCGGCGCGCAGGAGGTGTGCCGGGCACACCGCACCGCTGCCCGGTGGTGGCCGCACCACCGTCGCGCGTCCTCCGGGGGAGGGGGGCGGCGGGCGGGGCGGGCCGGGGGTGGTGGTCCGGCCACCACCCCTGGCCCGCTGCCGGTACCGGTGTCAGGGGAGGTCGCGGAGGAAGGCCAGGAGAGCGGCGGTCAGCGCGGCCGGCGCGTCCAGCGGTACGAGGTGTCCGGCGTCCGGGATCACGGTGAGCGCGGCGCCGGGGATGACGGAGGCCAGTTCGTGCGCCTTGGCCACCGGGATCCAGGAGTCCTCGGCGCCCCAGCACACGGTGACCGGCAGCTCGATCGAGGGGTACAGCTCCTGGATCTCGTCGGTGTAGCGCTGATCGGCCTGGGTGATCTGCCGGTAGAAGGCGGCCTGGCCCTCCTCGTCGGACCAGGGGGCGGTCAGCCGGTCGGCCACGTCGGAGCGCAGCCCGGGAAAGCTGGCCGACCGCACGTACTCGCTCACGAGCGCGCGGTGCAGGGCGGGCGGAAGCTGCTCGAAGACCTCGCTGTTGCCTCCCACCAGCCGGAAGAACGGCGAGCCCCACGGGGCCAGGGCGACGGGGTCGACCAGGGCCAGGCCCCGGTAGGCGGCCTTGTGCAGCAGATGGGCCCGCAGGGCGACGGCGCCGCCGAAGTCATGCGCGATGACGGCCGGGTCGGTGAGTTCCCAGTGGTCCAGCAACTGGGCGAAGACCTTGCCCTGCGCGTCCAGGGAGACGTCCTGTCCCGGGTGCTTCTCCGAGACGCCGTAACCCGGCATGTCCCAGACGAACACCTGGTACTGCTGCGCGAGGGCCTGGGCCACCTCCCGCCAGACGAACGAGGAGAACGGCGTTCCGTGCAGCAGGACGACGGCCTCCGCGTCGTCCGGTCCGCGCCGGTCCCAGCGGACCGTGCCGGACGGGGTGGGGAAGCTCTCTCGCAACTGCCAGTCGGTCACTTCTGTCGTCCTTCTCGTGTGCGGGTCGTCCCGGCGAGCGCCTCCCCGGTGCTGTTCCGGGCGACGGCCGCTCGCGTCCTGCTTCAACGAGTGCGCAGCCGCGCAGGGTTCGGCCGCGCCCGGTTCCGGTTCCGTCCAGGCGCTGCTTCATCCTGCCGACGGACGCTCTCCGGCCTGTCGGCGGGCGCGGTGGCTGGCCACGTTGAGGCGGTTGCCGCACAGGCCCGGCATGCAGTAGCGGCGACGACCCGCCTTGCTGGTGTCGACGAAGAGACCGTGGCAGACCGGCGAGGAGCAGGGCCGGAAGCGGTCGTGGCTCAAGGTGTGCAGGACACCGAGCAGGCCGGTCCCGATGAGGACGGTGAGTTCCTCAGCGACGGAGCAGCCCGGCGGGGTGACGACGTACCACTGCCACCTGCCCGCGTCGTCCCTGAGCAGGGCCGTACGGGTGGCCACCCGGGCGACGAGCTCGTTCGCGCCGTCGGCGACCTCGCCCTCGTCCCCGGCCTCCAGCAGGGTGCGCGTCTCCTGGCGGAGGGCCAGCACCCGGGCGAGATCGTCCTCGGACGGCAGCTCCGCCACGGGCTCGGTGCGCAGTCCCTGCTCCACGAGGAACCCGGCGAGAGCGGCGGGGTCCGTCAGGATCTCCCCGGCCGCGGTGCGGACGAGGGCAGAGGTGTTGACGAGACCGGTGGCTGCGCCGGCCCCCCATGCGTAATCGGAAAAAGCTACCTTCAAGCCTTACTCCTGCTAACGTAAGAAGAGAAAGGCAACTATACCCCTTAGCTTGTCGGAGTCCGCTCGTCCCCCCTGCCCGTCCGGGAAGGAAGCCCGCTCATGCGTGCACTGCTCCGCCACCTGATCCAGGCCGTCCAGGATCTGGCGTACGGCGTCAGCGCCGGCAACGCGATCCGGCTCGGTCTGGCACCTCCCGTACGCCGGTCCGCCCGCACCCGCTGAGAACTCACCAGGAGATCCATGAACACCGGAGCCTTCCTCGCCTACCTCGACGGGCGCCAGGTGCGCTGGCGGCTCACCCTCGACGAGTGTCTCCGGGCGGCGGGCCCGGACCCGCGCCGACGACTGCTGGCGGTGTTCGACGCGCTCGGCTCGTCGGCCCCGGACGGACTGCGCAGCGGCGCCTTCGTCAACGCCCAGTTCGAGCTGGGCGCACCGCAGGGGGTGTGCCGCACGATGATCACCCAGCACAAGAGGGCACTGCGCGCACGCCTGCTCGAACTCGCCCGGGCGACCGGCGCCGTCGACCCGGAACTCCTGGCCGATCAACTGCTCCTGGTCTACGAAGGCGCGGTCGCCAACCACTCCCTGGGTAACGTCGCCGAACCCGCGGACACGGCTCGCCGTACGGCCCGCCAACTGATCGCCGCCGCCAGTCCCCGGCCCCTGGATTCCTTCTGGGCCGACGGTGCGGGAAGCGCCGGGGAGAGGGGCGCCTGAGCTTCCGGTGACCTCTTTTCCGGAAGTGACCCGGCAGGATTCGGGCCTGCGCACCCGGCTCCGGATGCCGGAGGACACCCAGACATTTGTGCAGGTCAGCGCCATTGGTGACACACCATCAGGGCAACGGTCCCATGAGTGTCCCGCCAGGATGGATCTTCCGGATTAGTCGATGCATTCACATACACCCCATCTGTCTGGCTAGGCCGCGTCGGCAGAGTGGCGATGGACCTGCGTTGAGTGTCTCGTCCCCCGCGGCTCGGGTGAGGCTTAAGGTTGGTCGGGCAGCAGGAGATGCGGTGTCGCCACTCCGCTCGCGCTCTCTAGGCGGGAGAGGGAGTCGTACCGGCGCGGTGCCCAGTAGCGGCGGCCGTCCTGCTCCAGCACGGCGACCGCGTTGTCGACCTTGGCGGTCGTGGTGTCCGCGAACACGAACGTGAGGGGCACCAGGCCCTCCTGGCTGGTCGGCGGGTAGAACGTCCGCCACAGCCGCTGGTCGCGGTCGACCAGCGGCTCGATCGCGTCCGGCCGGGAGCGGACCAGGTCGACGGTGTGCTTATCCGCTCGCCGCGCCCATCTGGCTGGTGTCCAGGTGACCGAATGACTCCGCCATTCTGCTCCCCCACTGTATTCGCTGACAGCAACGCGTGGATGCGCATCCGGCGGCAGCTCGGGTGCGGTCAGGTGGACTATCGACCTTCGTTACCTGATGATTCGTCAGGGTGCTCCCGCAGTGAATCCGGAGTTTACGGCTGCATCATCCTGACGAATCACCAACAGCAGTGGCCATCTGACCTCAGCCATCGAAGAGTTCCGTGCTCTTTCGGAGACAGCGCTCGGCATCGGCTACTTCCCCCTGCGCCTGGTGGCATTGACCGAGGCCGGTGAGCGCTTCCGCCTGCTGGAGGCGGTCGCCGGTGGCGTGGGCCAGGTCCAAGGCCCTCTGGTACATCTCGGCTGCCTCACCGAACCTACCCTGCGCCTGGTGGCATTCGGCGATGTGGGTGAGCGCGACCGCCTGCTGGAGGTGGTTGCCGGTGGTGTGGGCCAGGTCCGAGGCCCTCTGGTACATCTCGGCTGCCTCACCGAACCTACCCTGCGCCTGGTGGCATCCGCCGATGCCGATGAGCGCGACCGCCTGCTGGAGGCGGTCGCCGGTGGCGTGGGCCAGGTCCAAGGCCCGCTGGTAGACCTCGGCTGCCTCACCGAACTCATTCTGCAACAGGTGGCAATGACCGAGGCCGGCGAGCGCTTCCGCCTGCTGGAGGCGGTCGCCGGTGGCGTGGGCCAGGTCCAAGACCTGCTGGTAGACCTCGGCTGCCTCACCGAACTCATCCTGCAGCAGGTGGCATTCGCCGATGCCGGTGAGCGCGACCGCCTGCTGGAGGTGGTTGCCGGTGGTGTGGGCCAGGTCCGAGGCCCGCTGGTACATCTCGGCTGCCTCACCGTACTCATCCTGCGCCTGGTGGCATTCGCCGATGCCGATGAGCGCGACCGCCTGCTGGAGGTGGTTGCCGGTGGTGTGGGCCAGGTCCGAGGCCCGCTGGTACATCTCGGCTGCCTCACCGAACTCATCCTGCATCCGGTGGCATTGACCGATGCTGATGAGCGCGCCCGCCTGCTGGCGGTGGTTGCCGGTGGTGTGGGCCAGGTCCGAGGCCCTCTGGTACATCTCGGCTGCCTCAACGAACCTATCCTGGGCCTGGTGGCA
>NZ_JBHXOX010000006.1:0-284512 GCF_042718795.1 Streptomyces cyaneofuscatus | reverse complement strand
ATTCGCCGATGCCGATGAGCGCGCCCGCCTGCTGGAGGCGGTCGCCGGTGGCGTGGGCCAGGTCCAAGGCCCTCTGGTACATCTCGGCTGCCTCAACGAACCTATCCTGGGCCTGGTGGCATTCGCCGATGCCGATGAGCGCGCCCGCCTGCTGGAGGCGGTCGCCGGTGGCGTGGGCCAGGTCCAAGGCCCTCTGGTACATCTCGGCTGCCTCACCGAACTCATCCTGCATCTGGTGACATTGACCGTTGCCGGTGAGCGCGGCCGCCTGCTGGCGGTGGTTGCCGGTGGTGTTGGCCAGGTCCAAGACCTGCTGGTAGACCTCGGCTGCCTCACCGAACTCACGCTGCAGCAGGTGGCATTGACCGATGCCGGTGAGCGCGGCCGCCTGCTGGAGGCGGTTGCCGGTGGTGCTGGCCAGGTCCAAAACCTGCTGGTAGACCTCGGCTGCCTCACCGAACTCATGGTGCAGCAGGTGGCATTGACCGATGCCGGTGAGCGCGTCCGCCTGCTGGCGGTGGTTGCCGGTCGTGTTGGCCAGGTCCAAGGCCCGCTGGCACATCTCGGCTGCCTCACCGTACTCATCCTGCACCATGAGGCACTCGGCGAGGCCGGTGAGCGCTTCCGCCTGCTGGAGGTGGTTGCCGGTGGTGTTGGCCAGGTCCAAGGCCCGCTGGTAGACCTCGATAGCCTCACCGTACTCATCCTGCATCCGGTGGGAGTCGGCGAGGCCGGTGAGCGCTTCCGCCTGCTGGAGGCGGTTGCCGGTGGCGTGGGCCACGTCCAAGGCCCGCTGGAACACCTCGGCAGCCAGTTCGTAGCGGTTGTCGTAGCGCAGCCACCGGCCGCAATCGGCGGTGAGTTGGCCGGCGTGTTCCCATCCGTCGTCCAGCGCAGCGATTGTTACCGCTTCCACCTCGGCGGACCGGCTACGAAGCCAGGTGAGGGCTGCTTGCGGGTCGTCGAAGCGGATAGTCCCGGCTGAGGCAACCCGTTCGGGGTCCTCCCCGAACAGGGGCAGCAGGGCCGCGGCGAGGTGTGTCAGCAGGTGTTCAAACAGTCGCCGGCGCGCGGTGTGGCGTGTGGTCGGTGCGTTTGCTTCGGCCGCCGCCGTGGTCAGAGGCAAGTAAAGGTCGTGAAAGGTCACTGCGTCCTGCGTGCGCTGCAGCAGGTGGATATCCACGAGGCGGCCCAACCGAATAGCGGTCCTCTCGGCGGGGAGGTTCAGCATGGCGGCGATACTTTCGCCTGAATAGGTGCGGCCCGGGTGCCAGGCGCAGTGATGCAGGATGTCGCTCAGATCAGCTGGCAGCGAGTCGTAGGAGACCTGGAAGGCACCGCGGACGGCCGTCTCGACCAGGGGGAACTCCCCCAGAACGTTGTCGTCCATGGCGGCCAGGACAGTGGCAACGGGGCTGACTCTCAGGGCGGCACCGATGGGGCGGAGGGTGACGGGGAGATAGCAGCAGCGGCGGGCGAGTTCGGCGAGGGACTCGGGCGTGGCCTCGGCCGGGCTGTCACCCGTGGCGCGGAGGAGGTTGACGGCCGTGTCCTCGTCGAGGCCGCCCAGGGCGATCCGATTCCCTGGCGGGACGGGGAAGTCCTGGTTGCGGCTGGAGACGAGGACGAGGCACTGGGCATCCGCCCCAGGGACCAGAGGAGCGATCGTCGCCGCTTCGGCGGCGTTATCCAGGACGAGCAGGACACGCTTGCCCGACAGCCAGCCGCGCCACTCGTCTGCGCGCTGGGCAAGGTCGGCGGGGATCTTGGGGTGTTGGATGATGCTGAGTAGCCTTTCCAGCGCCCTTTCCGGACTGACGGGTTCGGCCCGCCGGAGGGTGCCGTCGGTGTCCGTTTCGCTTTCGAAGCCGTTGAGGTTGATCTCGATGCGGCCGTCGGGGAAGCGGTCCTTCAACCTGGCTGCGGCCTGCTCAATGAGAGCGGATTTCCCGACTCCTCCCATGCCGTGCACCAGCCACGTCACGGGGCCGCCCCCCTCAGCCAGTACGCTGTCAGCGGCATTCTCCAGGCGCGCCAGGTCGTCGTCGCGGCCAATGAACACCGGGTCCGGGGCGAAAAGAGTCGACGGCGCCGATACCGTCGGTTGCGAGGGACCGGTGTATGCCGGGTTGGGGCCCAGTCCGATCACACCGCCCTGGTTGCGAGTGCCCAGCTGAGGCTCGGACAGCGGGTGGCCGTTCACATCTTTGCCGGTCAGGTGCTCACGCAGACAGGCGTAGACCGTGGTCATGTCCAGGACCTGCAGTTCCTCACCTTCGCGCCCCTCGGGGTGGTTGGGTACCGGGCCAGTGACACCTTCGCGCAGCAAATTGATGAGTGCGCCGGTGAAAGCACTGAAAGGCCAGCCCGGCGGGCACATTGCCTCCTCCACGCCCGAGGCGGCGGTCAGGACAACTGCACCGTCCATGTCGGCCAGAGCGACGAGTCGTTTGCCTGCCACCTGACTGTCCTGGCCGTCGTTGTCGGCGGACATGCCGCCGTCAATGGCGCGCCCGGCGTAGCAGCAGTCCAGGATGACGATCCGGCGCTTCGCACGGGATCGTCTCACAGCCTCGCGTACATCGGCGTAGCGCAGCCACTGTCCCGGCCGGTCGTTGCGGGCACCGGGCAGAGCGAGCAGCAGCTCTGAGGCATCGCTGCCCCGGCCCCGCTCACCGTGCCCGGCGTAGTAGATCAGCAGGGTGTCGGTCGCGGCCTCCGCCGCGTCATAGAGCTCATCGCTCAACGTGCTCGGGTCATTGGGCTGCGGGCGGGCCAGGCAGTGGCCGACGGGCAGACCCCAGCCGTCCGCACTGGTGAGATATTCTTGCAGCGCCTCGATGTTGCCCTTCACACCAGGAAGATCTCGCAGGTGTGCGTACTTGTATGCACCGATCAGCACCGCCCGGGAGACATCCGGCTCGGGAAGCTTCACGAATCCGAGGCCGGTCGTTCGAGCCCCGCGTCGTCACCGAGCGCACGCAAAAGCCGCTCGATCTCCTCCGGGTTAAGATCCCCGCTCAGCGTCACGCTCTTACTGCTCCCGATCCGGGTGACCGTGACCGTCGACGACTGTCCGCCGACCGTACCAGCCAACCGGCCGTTCCTCAGCGCCGTGTACAGCGCGACCGCCAACGCACCGTAATCTGCCGCTAGGGAGAGCACGGCGTTGATGACTTCGAAGGCGGCCATGCCACCGGGCCGGACATCGTCCGCAGGCTCGCCCTGCGTCGCCGCGGGCCGTACGGGCACTCCACGCATTGCCGGATGCCGCTCCAGGGTGCCGCGCAGTTCTTCCAGAGCGACGCTGTCGCCACCCCTCACCGCAATCTCAATCTCCATGCCTCCCAGCTCCCCTCACCGTAGTCGCTACCCAACTGCCTTCATATACATCTCAGTTGCCGCACTAGGCTGACTGCACCTGGCCAGCTGCCAGGCTACCTGCCCGGATCGACCGGATCTCCCTGACGGCGCGGAACCGCTTACAGCTGTTATGGCCAGGAGTCACCGGCTTTCGGTCAGGGCCTGCCGACGTCCAGCACACCACCATGTCCTCGGGTGGCCACCCCTGGCGCATGAATGTCCCCGCCCCTCCGCCGACAACTCGTTCGGCCCAACGACAGGGCTAGGCGCGAAGCAACGGGGAAAGACACAGGACACCGGGGCCAACTACGTCCGACCCGACATCACATGGAGCGGGCCTTACTGATCGTTTCAGAATGCCGCCCGAAGCCGTCGGAGACAGATGATGCTGCAGGCAAGTTGGAGGAGACGTTGGCGGAGGTCGGCGCGCCGTTCGTAGAGGATGCGGAGTCGTTTGAACTGGTGCAGCCAGGCGAATGTGCGCTCGACGACCCAGCGGACCTTGCCCAGTCCGGAACCGTGGGCCGCGCCGCGGCGGGCGATCAGCGGCTTGATGCCGCGTTTCCAAAGCAGGCGGCGGTACTTGTCGAAGTCGTAGCCCCGGTCGGCATACAGGCGCCGAGGGCGTCCCCGCAGACGTCGGATCGACGGGACGGCGTCGAGTAGCGGCAGGAGCTGGGTGACGTCATGGCGGTTGCCGCCGGTAAGTGTGACTGCGAGCGGGGCTCCATGTCCATGGCGGCCGATGATCAGGTGGGGTTTGGAACCGGGACGGGCACGGTCGACGGGCGAGGGACCGACGTGGTCCCCCCCTTTGAGGGCCCGGATGTGCGAGCGGCCCACGGCGCAGTCGTCCATGTCCAGCAAGTCCGCGCGGCGCAGTTCGCCCAAGAGGGCGGCATGCAGGCGCGCCCAGAGACCGGCCTCGGTCCAGTCACGCAACCGGCCGTCACACTGGAGCAACCCGCGACGGTGCTCGGTACGTCACGCCAGGCCACACCCTTGCGCAGGACGTAGATGATGCCGGCCAGTGCGACCGGTCCGGCACGGGGAGCCTCCCGGGGTGGCGGTGTCGGCACGCGGGTCGTGCTGGCAGCAGCGGGGCTATCCGGTCCCACAGTTCGTCGGGGACAAGGCTTTTGGTCACGATGCTGAAGCCTGCCAGAGAATCCGGTTGAGCTCTCCGGGCCAGCTCGACACACTCCACGCACGACCAGCAACGGGGCCGAAGCCACTGAGCAGGGATGGGACGCTCCCTGGTATCACGTCCGAACAGATCGATTCCGGGCATCATTCCTGCCCAGCGCGGACGAGCCCCTGGATGCCGTCTGCAACGTCGATGTCGAGGTCCGGCTGACAGCGGACGACTCACGCTGGAGCGCGACCGTGTTCACTCTTGCTGAGGTCGAGCGCCCCATGGAAAAGGACTCCCGAACCGGCGAGTCCCTGAGCCGCCGCTACTTCTGGTGCTCCGACGGCCTCATCGTTCGAGGCGCAGGCATCGACAACATCGCGCACGTGCTGACCGGTCTGCTCGATTGTGGTGACTTCACGCCCGTCCTTCAGCGGCTCGATGGCGACTGACCGTCGGCCTCATACTGAAACGATCAGTTAGCCTCGATCTTTCGTGACGGACCGTCGGTTTCTTCGCGGGCCGTTTCGGTCGTTCGAGTTGGTGGCGGCATTGCTGCCTGCGTTGCCACCACCTCCGTGATCGACGAACCCCATCAGGGGATGGTGGCCGAAGGTCTTCTTCCAGGTCGCGGTGGCGTCCCGCTTCTCGGAGTGGGCCAGCACGAGCACCCAGTCCAAGTCCACGATCACTTGCCCTGCGGCATCCGGGGCCGCGCTCTTGGCCACGTTCCAGACGTGCTCACGCGCGTCGGCCCGCGCGGCCCTCGCCGCGGTCAGATCCTTCGGCCCGGCCGCGGCGAGGGTGTCGATGAGTCGGGAGTACAGTCGGGTCGGAGGTCACCGGGCCGAACACGGCCGGCGCGGCCCGCAGCATTCCGGCATCCGCGAGGCAGTCCCCGCCCAGAGCGACCGCCGGGGCCGCGTCCAGCAGGATCTTGCCCGGATCGTGACCGCCCTCGGGCGTCGCCATGGCGTCAGTGCCGCCGATATCGCCTGGTCCAGCCCGGCCTGCGGACCGTCTCGAGCAGCAGTACAGCCCCGGCCTGGGACACCACCGCATGGCCGCCGCCCTCAACGCGGACGCGGGGATAGGGCCCGATACGCTTCTTCACCTGGGAAAGTGCCTCTGACTGTGGCAGGAACAAGGACCTCGACAATCCTCATTCTTGCTGTTCAGAGGCATTTTTTGCTTGCCCGGCCACCGGTCGGACAGCCTGCTTCATGAAAGCGCGAGACTAGGGCTGTAAATCGCTGGGGACACCGGCGCTGACGGTCAGGAGCCGCGAGATTCGGACTACTGAGCCCTGGCCCATGAAATGCCTTCCAGGGTGCCATGAACCAAGGTGGCCGGTGCGTTTACCAATAGGAAGGCGGTGGACGCTATGAGGAGACGCCACGGAGATGCTCTACCGAGGGTGCCGAGGAGAGCACATTCCGCACGCAGTCGCATAGCTCAGCCACTCGGCACGAGCCATAGTGCGGTGAGGGCGCGCGTCGTCAGCGAACTCGCCGACGAGCTCGCAGCCGTATTGGCGGATGCAGGCAGCGTCGTCGGCGAAGACAGGACGCTCAGCACAGGTGTGGGTGGCAGCGCAGAACTGGCGCGGGCGATGAGGGTCTGTGTCTTTGTCGTACCTGGGCCCGAGCCGGCTGCCGTGCCGCGACTGACGTCCGCCAGGCTCTCCGGTGGGTGGCAGGAGCCTCCCGCCCGCTCGCTGACCTGCTGGATCCGGTCGTGATGCGAGCTGTTCTCGCCGCCCTCCGCTCGAAGCAGGATGGCGCGGTCGCAGCCGCTGAGACACAGCGGCGCAAGCACAAGGTCTTGGTCCACGCGGTGCACTACGCCGTAGAGCAGCGCAAGCTGGAAGCAGATCCACTTACGCCGATTCAATGGCGTGTAGCGGAGACTGTCGATCAGGTTGACCCGCGGGTTGTCGCCAACCCTGCTCAGGCCCGTGTCCTGCTGAGCGCGGTTTCCTACATTGGGTGCTTCAACCGTGCACGTGGGCGGCGGCTCGTCGGACTGTTCGCAGGCATGTACTACGCAGGGCTGCGAACGGCCGAGGCCGTTGCAGTGTGCCGTCAGGACTGCCTTCTTCCCGGTCACGGCTGGGGCGCGGTGACCTTGCACCGAACCCTCCCGCAAGCGGGCGCCCGGTGGACCGATACCGGCCGGGTCTACGACGAGCGAGGCTTGAAGAACCGCCCGGCCGGCGACACCCGGCCGGTCCCGCTGCCACCTGAGCTCGTCCGCTTGTGGCGGGAGGGCATCGACACGTTCGGCATCGCGGACGACGGGCGCCTGTTTTTCAACGAACGTGGTGGCATCGTCGCGGCCGGCACCTACAGCCGTGTTTGGCGCCCTGCGCGCCTCCTCGCCCTACCACCCGACCTGGTGCAGAGCCCTCTTGCGGCCCGGCCCTACGACTTGCGCCACTCCGCGTTGTCGACCTGGCTGAACGCGGGCGTCGACCCCACTGAGGTCGCCCAACGTGCGGGCAACAGCGTTGAGGTGCTGATGAACAGGTACGCCAAGTGCCTGTACGGGCGGACTGCGATTTCGAACCAGCGCATCGAAAACCTTTTGAACGAATATGCGTAGTTGTGTAGCAGGTCCGCTCGCTGGATTTGCCGACTGTAAAGATCTGTCACGCTCCGCAGTCGCTGCTCCGTGCACGCAAACTATCGTCGTCGCATGACCACGTCGAAACCCGGAAAACTGATCATCGCGCTGGGGAACAGAGTCGAAGCCGGAACGCCGCTCGGCCCCCTGGAAGGTACCCCGCTTTCGGGCTTCTCCCCGTCCTCAGGTACCGGCCGCCTTCATGCGGTCGCGGACTGCTCCCGCCTGGCAAAGGCACCGGCGGTCCACCTAGTGCGCTTCGCCCTGACCTCTGACTCACTCGCAAGGCTCTGCTCGAATGGGCGCTGCCGCTGGGAGGTGCCCGGGGACGGTCACTGGCCCGCTTCCTCGATGCCCTGGATGCTCTGTCTCGACTCAGGATCGACGAAGAGGAGGCGGAGCCGACCCTGGAGGAGGCCGAGATCGCCGCAGCGGTGCATGTCCTGTCCCTGGGTGAGTACCCCCAGGAGGAAGAAGACGGCGACGTCTGGAGGCGTTACGAGGAAGCCTGGCGTTGCCGCGACGAATGGCTGGCCCGCTGGCAGGACGCGCAGGACCGGCTGGCTACGGCAGCAGCGAGCTTGGATGCCTGCCCTTGGCTGCGCCAGTGGGCAGCGGCGCACGTGGATGTACGTGCCGCCGCCGCGGAAAAACTACGGCTGACGGCGACTCGTTTTTACGTCCCGAAGGCGCTGGCCGATGCCGCAGCCGTCGACGGCCTGCCTGCACCCGCTCTTCCCCCCGACGGAGGTTTTGGGATCTTCGGCGATCAAGCTTCATCTGCAATGAGCGCGGTGTGGAGGGCATGGTGCGTCAGTGCAACAACGGACGCCAGAGCACTCTCCGTGGCAGCCCTATCGGCCGAAGAGGCGTTGGACGAGGCACTGGGACGTCGTCGGAACGGGGTCGACGAGGCCAAGCAGTCGCTGCAGCGGCTGACAGAAACGTGGGCCGCAGCAGCTCGCCTGGCAGCGGCCGAGCAAACGGCAGGGCGACCGTGGTGCCTGATCGGCGTGCGGGTTCCTCCACGGCCCCTGGCCCGGCGCGACGGAAGCGCCTATCAGGCACTGACCTCGTGGCAACTGGCGGTCATTGCGGTCTACCAAGTCACCGCGGACTGGCACAGGGCTGTCGTGGCCCTCTGGGTGCCACCGGGTATCGGCCACCAACTCCTAACTGCAGCAACCTCCTTGAGGACCGTCGACTTGCTGGGTGATGCCGAGGACTGGGCAGCGCCTGCTTCCACGCTCTTGGCTGCATGGGAACCGGATCGATACGACGCTCGTGTCCGGTGATTCCGTTCCTCTTGCCATTGACGCTAGGAGGGAAGGCACGCGGTCCCCGACGCCGGGTGCCCACACTTCACGAGCTGTACGAAAGTGCAGTTCACGGCGGTGATCACCCCGTGTGCCAAGTCCGATGCCCCCGTTCGTCCCACGCGTGTCCCACCAAGGGTCCCGCCGCAGGGGCAGCGCCACCGAGATGCCGTCCATCTCTCCGAACGGCGGCATAAAGTCCCAGGTCAGAGGGCCAGGGAAGCCAATCGCACACGGCTACGAGACCGGTGCTGTTTTGGCATGAACAAAAAGGCGCTGACCAGCATTTCTGCTGGTCAGCGCCTTGATCCGGAGTGCCCCCGGCAGGATTCGAACCTGCGCACCCGGCTCCGGAGGCCGATGCTCTATCCCCTGAGCTACGGGGGCGTATCGCGGTGTTGCTCTGCGACGGGTGAAACACTACCAGCTCCCGATAGGTCTCCGTGAACAGGTATTCCGTCGCGTCAGCCCGTCCCCCTTCCGGGGCGGAAGTGGGCAAACGCCGGACGCGGTCACGGGGGCCGACCTACTCTCGAAGGGTGTCAGGGGCGTACGGCCGCGTGCTTGTTGTCGACGACAACAAGGTCATCCGGCAGCTGATCAGGGTCAATCTCGAGCTGGAGGGCTTCGAGGTCGTGACCGCGGCCGATGGTGTCGAGTGCCTGGACCTGGTCCACCGGATCCGTCCCGATGTGATCACCCTCGATGTCGTGATGCCCCGCCTCGGCGGCCTGGAGACCGCGTCCGTGCTGCGCTCGGACCCCCGCACCCGCCCTGTGCCCATCGCCGTCATCAGCGCCTGCACGCCGTACGAGGTGGACGCGGGGGTGTCCGCCGGGATCGACGCGTTCCTGGCGAAGCCGTTCGAGCCGAGCGAGCTCGTGCGGATGGTGCACCGGCTGGCGACGAGGGAGGAGCGGCCGTCGTGCGAAGGGCGGAGCGGTGCCGGGCGGGCGGGGAGCACCAGGGGCTGACCGGCCCGGCCTTCCGGCGACCGCCAGGGAGTTGACCGGCCCGGCCTTCCGGCGACCGCCACGGGCCGACCGGCCCGGGCGCCCGGAGACCGCCACCCGCTGACCCCATGGTGACCGGCACCACCTGACCGCATGGCGAAACCGGGTCGCGGAGTGCCCCTCCTCCTCCCCTACGCTTGTCCCGTGACCCCCGCCGATCTCTCCCGGACCGTGCTGCACGCCGTGCACCGCGCGGTCGCCGAGAATGCGCTGCGCGTGCCCGTGCCCGCGCGCGTGCGGGTGGAGCGGACGCGGCCCGGGGGCAGCGGTGACTACGCCTGTGCGGTCGCGCTCCAGCTTGCCGGGGACGCCGGGCTGCCGGCCCTGGAGGTCGCCCGCATCCTGCGCGAACGGGTCGCCGCCGAGCCCGGGATCGGGCGGGTCGAGGTCACCGGGCCCGGGTTCCTGAGCCTCACCCTCGACGCCCCCGGCGACAGCGACCGGGCCGTGCTCGACGCCGTACGGGAGCAGGGGAGCGCGTACGGACACGGGGACGCGCTCCGTGACGAGGTCCTCCAGTTCCACCACGCGCGCGAGGTGCGCGCCGCGGTCACCGCCGATGCGGTGCGCCGGCTCGTCCTCTCCCAGGGCGCCCGGGTCCGGATCAGCTGTGAGGAGGCGGGGGAGGCGGAATGGGGTCTGCTCGGCGTCACCGTCGACGCCCACGGCACCCCGCCTGTCACCTCGCCTGCCGGCCCGTCCGCCCCACTCACCCTCCTACGCCCGGTGCCCGCCGGCGCCACCGCCGCCGAGCTGCTGGAGCGGCTCGGGGCCGACGCCACCCGCTGGGGGCTGCTGCGGCCGGCCTCGCACGACCGCGCCCCGCTCGGCGACGAGCTGCTCGTCCAGGCGGAGGCCAACCCGCTCTTCCGGGTCCGGTACGCCCACGCCAGGGCCACCGCGCTCACCCGGGGCGCCGTCGCCCTCGGTTTCACGTCGGCGTCAGACGCGGCTCCGTACGGGTTCACGTCTGACGTGGCTCCGTACGAAGGCCCCGCCCGCCCCCTCCTCGACCTCCTCGCCGACCACCCCCGCGTCCTCCTCGCCGCAGCCCGTCACCGAGCGCCCGACCGGGTCGCCCGGCAGTTGGAAGCCGTCGCCCACGCGTTCTTCGACTTCCACGACAGTTGTCCGCCGCTGCCCTCGGGCGACGAGAAACCCTCGGCCGCCCACCGCTCCCGGCTGGCCCTCGCCGAAGCCGCCGGAACGGTGCTGGCAGGCGGCCTGTCCCTGCTCGGTATCCGTGCGCCCGCACACCTCTGACGACTCCGAAGAATCCGAGAGACCTCACCATGAGCCGCTCCGCACACCCCGCCGGTCCCCGTCACGCCGACGTCCTCACCGAGGGCCATTACTCCGCCCCTGCCGCCGACCTCAATGTCCTGGACGAGAAGGTCTGGTCGCGTACCGTCACCCGCGACGCGGACGGTGCCCTCACCGTCGGCGGGATCGCCGTCGCCCGGCTCGCCGAGGAGTTCGGCACCCCCGCCTACTTCCTCGACGAGAGCGACTTCCGCGCCCGCTGCCGGGCCTGGTCCGACGCCTTCGGGCCGGACGCCGACGTCTTCTACGCTGGGAAGGCCTTCCTCTCCCGCGCCATCGTGCGCTGGCTCCAGGAGGAGGGGCTGAACCTCGACGTCTGCTCCGGGGGCGAGCTGGCCACCGCGCTCGACGCCGGGATGCCCGCCGAGCGCATCGCCTTCCACGGCAACAACAAGACCGTCGCCGAGATCGAGCGGGCCGTCGAGGCCGGTGTCGGGCGGATCGTGCTCGACTCCTTCCAGGAGATCGTCCGCGTCGCCCACATCGCGCGGAGCCACGGCGTCCGCCAGCGCGTCCAGATCCGGGTCACCGTCGGCGTCGAGGCGCACACCCACGAGTTCATCGCCACCGCCCACGAGGACCAGAAGTTCGGCATCGCGTTGGCCGACGGGCAGGCCGCCGAAGCCGTGCGCCGGGCGCTCGGGCTCGACAGCCTCGAACTCATCGGCATCCACTCGCACATCGGCTCGCAGATCTTCGACATGGCCGGCTTCGAGGTCTCCGCCCGGCGCGTGGTGCAGCTGCTCGCCGAGGTCCGCGACGAGCACGGCGTCGAGCTGCCCGAGATCGACCTCGGCGGCGGCCTCGGCATCGCGTACACCTCGGACGACGACCCCCGCGAGCCGCACGAGATCGCCAAGGCGCTCAGCGACATCGTCACCCGCGAATGCGAGTCAGCGGGGCTGCGCACCCCCCGCATCTCCGTCGAGCCGGGGCGCGCCATCGTCGGACCCACCGCGTTCACGCTGTACGAGGTCGGCACGATCAAGCCCCTCGAAGGGCTGCGCACGTATGTCAGCGTCGACGGCGGAATGTCGGACAATATTCGTACCGCGCTGTACGACGCCGAGTACAGCGTGGCGCTCGTCTCGCGCACCTCGGAGGCCGAGCCGATGCTCGTCCGGGTCGTCGGCAAGCACTGCGAGAGCGGGGACATCGTGGTCAAGGACGCGTTCCTCCCCGCCGACCTGGCACCCGGGGACCTGATCGCCGTCCCCGCCACCGGCGCGTACTGCCGCTCGATGGCGAGCAACTACAACCACGCCCTGCGCCCCCCGGTCGTCGCCGTCCGGGACGGAGAGGCGCGCGTCATCGTCCGGCGCGAGACGGAGGAAGATCTCCTGCGTCTCGATGTCGGCTGATGAAATAGTCATCTCAGGATCCGGACGGGGGTCAGAAACGCCCGTCCGGTGAGTGAGACTGGTCCACACGTGAGCTTGATGAGAAAGAGGTCGGATGATGCGTACGCGTCCGCTGAAGGTGGCGCTGCTGGGCTGTGGAGTGGTCGGCTCAGAGGTGGCGCGCATCATGACGACGCACGCCGACGACCTCGCGGCGCGCATCGGCGCACCCGTGGAGCTCGTCGGCGTGGCCGTCCGCCGCCCCTCGAAGGTGCGTGAGGGCATCGACCCCGCACTGATCACCACCGACGCGACCGCGCTCGTGCGGCGCGGCGACCTCGACGTCGTGATCGAGGTCATCGGGGGCATCGAGCCGGCCCGCACGCTCATCACCACCGCCTTCGAGAACGGCGCGAGCGTCGTCTCCGCCAACAAGGCACTGCTCGCCGAGGACGGCGCGGCCCTGC
This sequence comes from Streptomyces cyaneofuscatus, assembly GCF_042718795.1. GTDB lineage: Bacteria > Actinomycetota > Actinomycetes > Streptomycetales > Streptomycetaceae > Streptomyces > Streptomyces cyaneofuscatus_A. Next base: position 271,933 of record NZ_JBHXOX010000006.1, on the reverse strand, counting down.
ACGCCGCCGCCGAGAAGTACGGCCGCGACCTGTATTACGAGGCCGCCGTCGCGGGTGCCATCCCGCTGGTACGGCCGCTGCGCGAGTCGCTCGCCGGTGACAAGGTCAACCGGGTGCTCGGCATCGTCAACGGCACGACCAACTTCATCCTCGACAAGATGGACACCAGCGGCGCCGGCTACTCCGAGGCGCTCGACGAGGCCACCGCCCTCGGGTACGCCGAGGCCGACCCGACCGCCGACGTCGAGGGCTTCGACGCCGCCGCCAAGGCCGCGATCCTCGCCGGGATCGCCTTCCACACCCGGGTGAAGATCGGCGACGTCCACCGTGAGGGCATCACCGAGGTCACCGCCGCCGACATCGCCTCCGCCCGCCGCATGGGCTGTACGGTCAAGCTCCTCGCCATCTGCGAGCGCGCCGCCGACGGTGCCTCCGTCACCGCCCGCGTCCACCCCGCGATGATCCCGCTCAGCCACCCGCTGGCCTCGGTCCGCGAGGCGTACAACGCGGTCTTCATCGAGGCGGACGCCGCCGGGCAGCTCATGTTCTACGGCCCCGGCGCCGGCGGCTCCCCGACCGCCTCCGCGGTCCTCGGCGACCTCGTCGCGGTCTGCCGCAACAAACTGGGCGAGGCGACCGGACCCGGTGAGTCCGCCTACACGCGCCTGCCGGTCAGCCCCATGGGCGAGGTCGTCACGCGCTACCACATCAGCCTCGACGTGGCCGACAAGCCGGGTGTACTCGCCCAGGTGGCAACGGTCTTCGCCGAGCAGGGCGTATCGATCGATACCGTCCGCCAGCAAGGACGTCCAGACGGAGGCGGCGAGGCATCCCTCGTCGTCGTCACCCACCGCGCGCCCGACGCCGCCCTCTCCGGGACCGTCGAAGCGCTGCGCAAGCTCGACACCGTGCGCGGTGTCGCCAGCATCATGCGTGTTGAAGGGGAGTAAAGGACCCATGACCAGCAAGGGCACCCACCAGTGGCGCGGCATCATCGAGGAGTACCGGGACCGGCTTCCGGTCACGGCCACGACGCCGGTCGTCACGCTTCGTGAGGGCGGTACGCCGCTCGTTCCGGCGCAGGTCCTCTCCGAGCGCACGGGCTGCGAGGTGCACCTCAAGGTCGAGGGCGCCAACCCCACCGGTTCGTTCAAGGACCGCGGCATGACCATGGCCATCACCCGGGCCAAGGAGGAGGGGGCGAAGGCCGTCATCTGCGCCTCCACCGGCAACACCTCGGCCTCCGCCGCCGCGTACGCGGTGCGGGCCGGGATGGTCTGCGCCGTCCTCGTACCGCAGGGCAAGATCGCGCTCGGCAAGATGGGCCAGGCGCTCGTCCACGGCGCCAAGATCCTCCAGGTCGACGGCAACTTCGACGACTGCCTCACGCTGGCCCGCTCGCTCTCGGACAACTACCCGGTGGCGCTGGTCAATTCGGTCAACCCGGTCCGTATCGAAGGCCAGAAGACCGCCGCGTTCGAGATCGTCGACGCGCTCGGCGACGCCCCCGACATCCACGTCCTGCCGGTCGGCAACGCGGGCAACATCACCGCGTACTGGAAGGGGTACGGCGAGTACGCCGGCGACGGCGTCTCCACGCACGCCCCGCGCATGTGGGGCTTCCAGGCCTCCGGTTCCGCGCCGCTCGTGCGCGGCGAGATCGTCAAGGACCCGTCCACCATCGCCACCGCGATCCGCATCGGCAACCCGGCCTCCTGGGACTTCGCCCTGGCCGCCCGGGACGAATCGGGCGGTTTCATCGACGAGGTGACGGACCGGCAGATCCTGTCCGCCTACCGGCTGTTGGCCTCCCAGGAGGGCGTCTTCGTGGAGCCCGCGTCGGCCGCGTCCGTCGCCGGTCTGCTCAAGGCCGCCGAGGAGGGCAAGGTCGACCCCGGCCAGCGCATCGTCTGCACGGTCACCGGCAACGGCCTCAAGGACCCCGACTGGGCCGTCGCGGGCGCCCCGCAGCCGGTCACCGTACCGGTCGACGCGGCCACCGCGGCCCAGAAGCTCGGCCTCGTCTGATCCGTCCGGCGACACGTCCGGTCAACACGAGACAACCCAGCTCAACCACCCTCTTTTCGGGGCGGAGAGCGCATAGGAGGCGGGCGACACGCATCGTGCGCCTCCTGTGCGCCCTATGTCGCGAGGGAACCTTCCTTCGATAAGCTGTACCCCATCCGCCCGACATCCCCCGGACATCCGTCCGACGGGTCTGCCGCGGTGCGATCGCCGTCGTGACGGCGCCTACGGGCCGGGCCACCGGCCCCATCCCCACCCCCGCAGCCCCCCGGCGGACACCCACCGCCGCAGAGCCACCGCACCGCGATCCCCGCCGCCTTACAAGGAGTCATCCAGCCGATGGCCGGTCCCGCCTTCCGAGCCGCCGCCGTCAGGGTGCGCGTCCCCGCCACCAGCGCCAATCTGGGCCCGGGTTTCGACGCCCTCGGCCTCTCGCTGGGGCTGTACGACGACGTCGTCGTCCGGGTCGCCGACTCCGGGCTCCACATCGACATCGCGGGTGAGGGCGGCGAGACGCTGCCCCGGGACGAGAGCCACCTGCTCGTCCGCTCGATGCGCACCGCCTTCGACCTGCTCGGCGGCCAGCCCCGCGGCCTGGAGATCGTCTGCGCCAACCGCATCCCGCACGGCCGCGGCCTCGGCTCCTCCTCCGCCGCCATCTGCGCCGGAATCGTCGCCGCCCGCGCCGTGACGACCGGCGGCGACGCCCGGCTCGACGACGAGGCACTTTTGGAGCTCGCCACCGAGATCGAGGGCCACCCCGACAACGTCGCGGCCTGTCTGCTCGGCGGGTTCACCCTCGCGTGGATGGACGGCGGAGCGGCCCGGGCGATCCGGATGGACCCCGCGGAGTCCGTCGTTCCGGTGGTCTTCGTGCCCGGCCGGCCCGTGCTCACCGAGACGGCGCGCGGACTGCTCCCGCGCACCGTCCCGCACGTCGACGCCGCCCTCAACGCCGGCCGCGCCGCCCTGCTCGTCGAGGCGCTGACCAGGCGTCCCGAGCTGCTGCTCGCCGCCACCGAGGACCGGATCCACCAGGAGTACCGGGGCCCCGCGATGCCCGAGAGCGTCGAGCTGGTGCACCGGCTGCGCGCCGACGGCGTGCCCGCGGTCATCTCCGGCGCGGGCCCCACGGTGCTCGCGCTGACGGAGGAGGGATCCGCCGACAAGGTCGCCCGACTGGCGGGGGAGGGCTGGGCCGCGAACCGGCTGGCCCTCGACGTCGCGGGCGCCACCGTGCTGCCGCTGGCCGCGTGACCGCATGTGATTACCGGTGGCCGAGAGGGGGAATGTTTGTTGGAGCCGGTAGTGTTAACCTCAAGTCTGCAACCGACGTCTTTGAGGCGCGTTGCTTCGTGTCCCCCTCCGGGACCACCATTCTTCCGAGAGCCTCCCCAACTGCCTGAGCAGCCTGCCTGAGCAGTTTCGAGCACGCTCCGGAACCGGCACGACACCCCTCGCTCGTCCAGGAGTGGGCCGAGCAGGGGGATCTCGCGCCGGACCCCGCACGTTCATCTCTCCGCCGTACCCGGCGGACCACCGCCCCGGCAAGGTCCGCGATCCAGCAAGATCAACAGACCAGTCGGACAGCACAACCGGTCGCCGAGCCAGAAGGCCGACGTCCGCTCCAGGGAAGGACCCTTCGTGAGCGACACCACCGATCTGATGGGCGTCACTGCCGACAAGAACGTCGACAGCGCCGCGCCCGCCGAAGGTGCTGCCTCTGGCACCACCGCACGGCGCCGCCGCTCCGGCACCGGCCTTGACGGCATGGTCCTGGCCGAGCTGCAGCAGGTCGCGTCCGGCCTCGGCATCAGGGGTACCGCGCGGATGCGCAAGAGCCAGCTGATCGAGGTCATCAAGGAGGCGCAGGCGGGCGGCGGATCCTCCGCCCCCAAGGCCTCCGCCAAGGCCAGCACCGGGGACGACGCCCCCGCCGCCGAGGCGGCGGAGAGCAAGCCCAAGCGGCGTGCCACCTCCAAGGCGCGCACCGGGGACGAGGCCGCCGCCGAGAAGGCGGCCCAGCAGCAGATCGACATCCCCGGCCAGCCGGCCAGCGACGAGCAGCCCACGGGCGAGCGCCGGCGCCGCCGCGCCACAGCGCAGGCGGGCAGCCCCGAGACCAAGACCGAGGCGAAGACCGAGGTCAAGGCGGAGCCCCAGGCCGAGCAGAAGACCGAGGACCGCGGCGAGCCCAAGGGCGACGCCAAGGCCGAGGCCGCCGCCGACACCGCCGAAGGCCGCCGTGGCGACCGCCAGGGCCGTGGTGACCGCGAGCGCGGTGACCGGGGCGAGCGCGGGGAGCGCCGCGAGGGCCGGCGCGACCGCCGGGGCAAGGGCGACGACCAGGGCCAGCAGGGCGGCGGCGGGCAGCGCCCGCAGCGCCAGGGGCAGGGTCAGAGCCAGGGGCAGAGCCAGGGCCAGGGTCAGGGCGGCCAGGGCCAGCAGAACCGTGACAACGGTCCGCAGGACGACTTCGACGACGAGGCGGGTGGCCGCCGCGGCCGCCGCGGCCGCTACCGCGACCGCCGTGGCCGCCGTGGCCGCGACGACTTCGCCAGCGATGTGCAGGTGGCCGACGACGACGTCCTGATCCCCGTCGCGGGCATCCTGGACATCCTCGACAACTACGCGTTCATCCGGACCTCCGGCTACCTCCCGGGCCCGAACGACGTGTACGTCTCGCTCGCCCAGGTCCGTAAGAACGGCCTGCGCAAGGGCGACCACGTCACCGGTGCGGTCCGTCAGCCCAAGGACGGCGAGCGGCGCGAGAAGTTCAACGCGCTGGTCCGCCTCGACTCGGTCAACGGCATGGCGCCCGAGTCCGGCCGGGGCCGCCCCGAGTTCCAGAAGCTGACCCCGCTGTACCCGCAGGACCGGCTCCGTCTGGAGACCGACTCCAACGTCCTGACGACGCGGATCATCGACCTGGTGGCCCCGATCGGCAAGGGTCAGCGTGGCCTCATCGTGGCCCCGCCGAAGACCGGTAAGACCATGATCCTGCAGGCCATCGCCAACGCGATCACGGTCAACAGCCCCGAGTGCCACCTGATGGTCGTCCTGGTCGACGAGCGTCCGGAAGAGGTCACGGACATGCAGCGGTCGGTGAAGGGCGAGGTCATCTCCTCGACCTTCGACCGCCCCGCCGAGGACCACACCACCGTCGCCGAGCTGGCCATCGAGCGCGCCAAGCGTCTCGTGGAGCTGGGTCACGACGTGGTCGTCCTGCTCGACTCGATCACCCGTCTGGGCCGCGCGTACAACCTCGCGGCGCCCGCCTCCGGCCGCATCCTCTCCGGTGGTGTCGACTCGACCGCGCTGTACCCGCCGAAGCGCTTCTTCGGTGCCGCGCGCAACATCGAGGACGGCGGCTCGTTGACCATCCTGGCCACCGCGCTCGTCGAGACCGGCTCGCGCATGGACGAGGTGATCTTCGAGGAGTTCAAGGGCACCGGCAACATGGAGCTCAAGCTCGACCGGAAGCTCTCGGACAAGCGCATCTTCCCGGCGGTGGACGTCGACGCGTCCTCCACCCGTAAGGAAGAGATCCTGCTCGGCACCGACGAGCTGGCGGTCACCTGGAAGCTGCGCCGGGTGCTGCACGCGCTCGACCAGCAGCAGGCGATCGAGCTCCTCCTGGACCGGATGAAGAAGACCCAGTCCAACGCGGAGTTCCTGCTCCAGATCCAGAAGACGACACCGGGCAGCGGAAACGGCAACGACTGACGCGGCCACGGCAGTTGACGCCAAGGGCCCCCGGCACCACGGTGCCGGGGGCCCTTGGCGTTCCCGGCGCCCGCCCCGAGACCTTTGCCACACGCCGGCCCGGCGCACGGCGCCTCCGCCGATACGTGCCAGGGCCACGAAACCGCAGGTGAACGCGGAATCGCGGCCCGCCCGCCGACCCGCTCGCGCCCTTCGCCGCTCACGCGGGACACACAGAGCCCTGTGCAACCCTTCTTGCTGCTTCGCCGTCTGATCAAGAGATGACAAACCCTCCCGGAACCGTCATGCAGGGCCGGGGCCGGGGGTGAGGAGCAGGTGGAGCGCCGTGACGAGGGAGACGCGTGAGCGAGCACAAGAAGACCCCGGGGCGGATACGCGGCACCGGCACCCGCCGGAAGAAGCCCTCCCGCCGGCACCGGACGAAGGTCATCGCGGCCTGGACCGCGGCGGGCGTGGTGGTCGTCGGCGGGGCCGGGCTCGGATACGCGTACGTCACGCTCGACGGCAACCTCTCCAGCATCGACATCGACGCCAAGCTCGGTACCGACCGCCCCGACGACGTGGACGACGGCTCGCAGGACATCCTGGTGCTGGGCTCCGACTCGCGCTCCGGTGACAACGGCAAGTACGGCGCCGACGAAGGTGCCGCCCGCTCCGACACGGCGATGGTCCTGCACGTCGACAAGGGCCACAGGTCGGCGAGCGTCGTCTCGATACCGCGCGACACCCTGATCGAGCGCCCCTCCTGCGCGAGTGACACGACGGACGAGACGGTCCCCGCCGAGCACCGGGCCATGTTCAACACGGCGTACGAGGTCGGCGGACCGGCCTGCGCGGTGAAGACCGTCGAATCGATGTCCGGTATCCGCATGGACCACTACGTCGAGGTCGACTTCACCGGCTTCGAGAAGCTCATCGACGAGCTGGGCGGCGTCGAGATCACCACCAAGAGCGCGATCAACGACGCCAAGAGCCATCTCGACCTGGAGCCGGGCACCCACACCCTGGACGGCGAGGAGTCCCTCGGCCTCGTCCGTACCCGCAAGAGCGTCGGGGACGGCAGCGACCTCGGCCGGATCCAGCTCCAGCAGGCCTTCATCAAGGCGCTGATGGAGCAGGCGAAGAGCGTCGGGGTGTTCTCCAGCCCGAAGAAGCTGTTCGGCCTCGCGGACGCCGCCACCAAGGCGGTCACCACCGACTCCGGCCTCGGCTCGGTCAAGAAGCTCACCGGGTTCGCGAACGGCCTCAAGGGGCTCGGCGCGCAGAACGTGCACATGGTGACCCTGCCGGTGGAGTACGACCCCGCCGACCCGAACCGGGTCCTCCCGCAGGAGAAGGCCGGCAAGCAGGTGTGGGCCGCGCTGAAGCAGGACCGGCCGATCCCGGCCTCCGCCACCGAGAAGTCCGCCGGGGACAAGGGAGAGGCCGGACAAGTGGTGCGCTGACGCCGGACGGACCGTGCGCCGACGCCGGACGGACGGTGCGCTGCGGCCGGACGGACCGTGCGCTGAGGCCCCCGGGGAATACCTGCGGCCCGCCCCCGGTTTTGGGAGATACGGCCGGTCCTGGCAGACTGGTACGTCGGCCCCGGTTCACGGCCGCGCAATCCGCGCGGACGACCCGGCGCCCTCCCGAAACTAGGAGACACCTTGAAGCGCGAGATCCACCCCGAGTACGTCGAGACGCAGGTCAGCTGCACCTGCGGTGCGTCGTTCACCACCCGGAGCACCATCGACAACGGCACCATCCGTGCCGACGTCTGCTCCGAGTGCCACCCGTTCTACACGGGCAAGCAGAAGATCCTCGACACCGGCGGCCGCGTGGCCCGCTTCGAGGCCCGCTTCGGCAAGGCTGCCGGCTCCGCCAGCAAGTAGCGAGCCACTGCGCCGGTTCCTGGCGCCCTCTTCCCGGGGGCGTCGGAACCGGCGTTTTTTCCGGTCGGGTGTGCGGGGGGCGCTCCGTAATGCGGTGAAAGCCCTTCCGTACACCCCACCGGGCAGTCACGCCCTCCAGCAGGCCCGCAGATTTCAGACCAACCAGGAGCCCCCGAATGTTCGAGGCGGTCGAGGAACTGATCGGTGAACACGCCGGTCTTGAGAAGAAGCTCGCCGACCCGTCGGTCCACGCCGACCAGGCCAACGCGCGCAAGCTGAACAAGCGCTACGCGGAGCTGACCCCGATCGTCTCCACGTACCGGGCCTGGAAGCAGACCGGCGAGGACATCGAGACCGCCCGCGAGTTCGCCGCGGACGACCCCGACTTCGCCGCCGAGGTCAAGGAGCTGGAGAAGCAGCGCGAGGAGATCACGGAGAAGCTCCGCCTCCTCCTGGTCCCGCGCGACCCCAGCGACGACAAGGACGTGCTCCTGGAGATCAAGGCGGGCGCGGGCGGCGACGAGTCCGCCCTCTTCGCCGGCGACCTCCTGCGCATGTATCTCCGCTACGCCGAGCGCATCGGCTGGAAGACCGAGATCATCGACTCCACCGAGTCCGAGCTCGGCGGCTACAAGGACGTCCAGGTCGCCGTCAAGACCAAGGGCGGCAACGGGGCCACCGAGCCCGGCCAGGGCGTCTGGGCCCGGATGAAGTACGAGGGCGGGGTGCACCGGGTGCAGCGCGTGCCCTCCACCGAGTCCCAGGGCCGTATCCACACCTCCGCCGCGGGCGTGCTCGTCACCCCCGAGGCCGAGGAGGTCGAGGTCGAGATCCACGCCAACGACCTGCGCATCGACGTCTACCGCTCCTCGGGGCCCGGCGGCCAGTCCGTCAACACGACCGACTCCGCCGTCCGCATCACGCACCTGCCGACCGGCGTCGTCGCCTCCTGCCAGAACGAGAAGAGCCAGCTCCAGAACAAGGAGCAGGCCATGCGCATCCTGCGCTCCCGGCTGCTGGCCGCCGCCCAGGAGGCCGCCGAGCAGGAGGCCTCCGACGTGCGCCGCAGCCAGGTCCGTACGGTCGACCGCTCCGAGAAGATCCGGACGTACAACTTCCCGGAAAACCGCATCTCGGACCACCGCGTCGGCTTCAAGGCGTACAACTTGGACCAGGTGCTCGACGGAGAGCTCGACGCCGTCATCCAGGCGTGCGTCGACGCCGACTCCGCCGCCAAGCTCGCCAACGCGTGAGCCGCTGACCGCACCGCCCGCCCCGCACACGTGAACCGTACGGAGAACCGCGATGAACCTGCTGCTCGCCGAGGTGGCCCAGGCCACCCAGCGGCTGGCCGACGCCGGTGTCCCCTCACCGCGATTCGACGCCGAGGAACTCGCGGCCTTCGTGCACGACGTGAAGCGGGGCGAGCTGCACTCCGTGCCCGACACCGACTTCGACGCCCGGTACTGGGAGACGATCGCCCGCCGCGAGGCCCGCGAACCGCTCCAGCACATCACCGGCCGCGCCTTCTTCCGCTACCTGGAGCTCCAGGTCGGACCCGGCGTCTTCGTGCCCCGGCCGGAGACCGAGTCGGTCGTCGGGTGGGCCATAGACGCCGTCCGCGCGATGGACGTCGTCGAGCCCGTCGTCGTCGACCTGTGCACCGGATCGGGCGCGATCGCGCTCGCCATGGCGCAGGAGGTCCCGCGCTCGCGCGTGCACGCCGTGGAGCTCTCCGAGGACGCCCTCAGGTGGACCAGGAAGAACGCCGAGGGGTCCAGGGTCACCGTGCACAAGGGAGACGCCCTGAGCGCCCTTCCCGAGCTCGACGGCCAGGTCGACCTGGTGATCTCCAACCCGCCGTACATCCCGCTCACCGAATGGGAGTACGTCGCCCCCGAGGCCCGCGACCACGATCCGGAGATGGCCCTCTTCTCCGGCGAGGACGGCCTCGACACCATCCGCGGCATCGAGCGCACCGCCCACCGGCTGCTCCGCCCCGGCGGCCTCGTCGTCATCGAGCACGCCGACACCCAGGGCGGCCAGGTGCCGTGGATCTTCACCGAGGAGCGGGGCTGGGCCGACGCGGCCGACCACCCCGACCTGAACAAGCGGCCCCGGTTCGCCACCGCCCGTAAGGCCATGCCGTGACCGGCCCCCGGCTCCACACCCCGTACCCGTACACGCTCCAGGAGGCCGGCTGATGGCACGGCGATACGACTGCAACGACGCCACCGACCGGACCACGGGGCTGCGCGAGGCCGCCTCCGCGATCCGCCGCGGCGAACTGGTCGTGCTGCCCACCGACACCGTGTACGGGATCGGTGCGGACGCCTTCAGCGCCGAGGGCGTCGCCGACCTGCTGGACGCCAAGGGGCGCGGCCGCAACATGCCCACCCCCGTCCTCATCGGCTCCCCGAACACCCTGCACGGCCTGGTCACCGACTTCTCCGAGCAGGCCTGGGAGCTGGTCGACGCCTTCTGGCCCGGCGCGCTCACCCTGGTCGCCAGGCACCAGCCCTCGCTCCAGTGGGACCTCGGCGACACCCGGGGCACCGTCGCGATCCGGATGCCGCTGCACCCGGTCGCCATCGAGCTGCTGACCGAGGTCGGCCCGATGGCCGTCTCCAGCGCCAACCTCACCGGACACCCCTCACCCGAGGACTGCGACGCCGCCCAGGGCATGCTCGGCGACTCCGTCTCCGTCTACCTCGACGGCGGCCCGACGCCCGGCATCGTGCCGTCCTCGATCGTCGACGTCACCGGCGCCGTCCCGGTCCTCCTGCGGGCCGGCGCGCTCTCCGTCGAGGAGCTGCGCAAGGTGGTCCCCGACCTCGAGGTGGCCAATTGACCGCGCCCGAGGGGCGTGGCATAGCGGGGCGGACCGACACCTTCCGCATCCTCCACGTCAGCACCGGCAACGTCTGCCGCTCACCGATCACCGAGCGGCTGACCCGCCATGCCCTGGTGGGCCGCCTCGGCGACCCGCTCAGCGGCGGCCTGATCGTGGAGAGCGCGGGCACCTGGGGCCATGAGGGCGCGCCGATGGAGGCCAACGCCGAGGTGGTCCTCGCGGACTTCGGCGCGGACGCCACCGGCTTCGTCGGCCGCGAACTGCTCGACGAGCACGTGATCCGCGCCGACCTGGTCCTCACCGCCACCCGCGACCACCGCGCCCAGGTCATCTCCATGGGCCACTCCGCGGGCCTGCGGACCTTCACGCTCAAGGAGTTCACCCGGCTGGTGCGGGCGATAGACCCCGCCACCCTGCCCGACCCGCTCGACGAGGGCGTCGTCGAGCGCGCCCGCGCCCTGGTCCGCGCCGCCGCCGCGCTGCGCGGCTGGCTGCTGGCCCCGACCGCCGAGGCGGACGAGGTCTACGACCCCTACGGCGCGCCCATCACCTTCTTCCGCTCCATCGGCGACGAGATCAACCAGGCGCTCGACCCGGTGGTCACGGCGCTCACGGGCGTACGCGCGCCGCACTGAGACCTTGAGCGCCCGGCGTGGACCGGCGTACGAGCTCCGGCACTGACGGACGTACGCGCGCTGTACGGAGCCCCTGTGCGCGGACCGGCGTACGCGCCCCCGCACGGAGCCCGTAGGGAGCGCCGGTGCGCCGACCGGCGTACGGGACCTCGCGACAGCGGGCACACCGCTCCGCCCCGGCCTACATTGGAGCTGACACCGGCCCCTCGCCGGCACACCCTCCTCCAGGCCCGGAGCCGTCCCATGCCGGTCACCTCTCCCGCCGCACCCGCTTCCGCATCCGTTCCGGCTGCCGTGCCGGACGCGTCCGAGGATCTGCCCCAGGACTTCGGGGCCCTGCTCCGCCAGGACCCGGAGATCGCCGGGGTCCTGCTCGCCGAGCGGAACCGGCAGGCCGCCGGCCTCCAGTTGATCGCCGCCGAGAACTTCACCTCGCCCGCCGTCCTGGCCGCCCTCGGCTCCCCGCTCGCCAACAAGTACGCCGAGGGGTACCCGGGCGCCCGCCACCACGGCGGCTGCGAGCACGCCGACGCCGCCGAACGCATCGCCGTACGCCGCGCCACCGCCCTCTTCGGCGCCGAACACGCCAACGTCCAGCCGCACTCCGGCTCCTCCGCCGTCCTCGCCGCCTACGCCGCCCTGCTGCGCCCGGGGGACACGGTGCTCGCGATGGGACTCCCGTACGGGGGACACCTCACCCACGGGGCGCCCGGCAACTTCTCCGGCCGCTGGTTCGACTTCGTCGGCTACGGCGTGGACCCGGGAACCGGGCTCATCGACTACTCCCGGCTCCGCGCCCTGGCCCGCGCCCGCCGCCCCAAGGCGATCGTCTGCGGCTCGATCTCCTACCCGCGCCACCCGGACTACGAGCTGTTCCGGGAGATCGCCGACGAGGTCGGCGCGTACCTGATCGTCGACGCCGCCCACCCGATGGGGCTGATCGCCGGGGGAGCGGCGCCGAGCCCGGTCCCGTACGCGGATGTCGTCTGCGCGACCACGCACAAGGTGCTGCGCGGACCGCGCGGCGGCATGATCCTGTGCGGCGCGGAGCTGGCGGAGCGGATCGACCGCGCGGTGTTCCCGTTCACCCAGGGCGGCGCGCAGATGCACACGGTGGCGGCGAAGGCGGTCGCGTTCGGCGAGGCGGCGACACCGGCGTACACGCTCTACGCACACCAGGTGGTCGCGCACGCCCGGGTGCTGGCCGCAGGTCTGGAGGCCGAGGGCTTCCAGGTGACGACCGGCGGCACGGACACCCACATCATCGTCGCGGACCCGGCCCCGCTGGGCGTCGACGGCCGCACCGCCCGGATGCGGCTCTCGGCGGCCGGCATGGTCCTGGACACGTGTGCGCTGCCGTACGGGGAGGCCCGGGGCATCCGTCTGGGGACCGCCGCCGTCACGACGCAGGGGATGGACGAGGGGGACATGGCGAGGATCGCGGCGCTGTTCGGGGCGGCGGTGCGGGAGCCGGGCGATGTGAGCCCGGTCGCGGCGGAGGTCCGGGAACTGGCGGCGCGCAAACCGCCGTACCCGGAGTAGTCGCCCGGACCGTTTCCGGAGTAGTGGACTCCGGCGTATCCGGGTCAGCCGAACCCTGTGCAACCATCACCCGTACCGTGGAGTCCTTGTTCCTGAGACTAGGGTGTGGGTTTTGGATGGCCGGCGAATTCTGTGGGGCAGCCCGTGCGTGATTACCTGCTGACGCTCTGTGTCACGGCAGCGGTGACCTATCTGCTGACCGGACCGGTGCGTAAGTTCGCCATCGCGGTCGGGGCGATGCCCGCGATCCGTGCGCGCGACGTCCACCGGGAGCCGACACCCCGGCTCGGTGGGATCGCCATGTTCGGCGGACTGTGTGCGGGACTGATCGTCGCCGACCACCTCTTCAACCTCAAGGGCGTCTTCGAACTCTCCAACGAGCCACGGGCGTTGCTCTCCGGCGCCGCCCTGATCTGGCTGATCGGCGTGCTCGACGACAAGTTCGAGATCGACGCCCTGATCAAGCTCGGCGGCCAGATGATCGCCGCCGCCGTCATGGTCATCCAGGGCCTCACGATCCTGTGGCTGCCGATCCCCGGCGTCGGCACGGTCGCCCTCACCCAGTGGCAGGGCACGCTCCTCACGGTGGCGCTGGTCGTCATCACGATCAACGCGGTCAACTTCGTCGACGGCCTGGACGGGCTCGCGGCGGGCATGGTGTGCATCGCCTCCACGGCGTTCTTCCTCTACGCCTACCGCCTCTGGATGGGTTACGGGATCGAGGCGGCGGCCCCCGCGACGCTCTTCGCGGCGATCCTGATGGGCATGTGCATCGGCTTCCTGCCGCACAACATGCATCCGGCGCGGATCTTCATGGGGGACTCGGGCTCGATGCTGATCGGCCTGGTGCTGGCGGCGGGCGCGATCTCGATCACGGGCCAGGTCGACCCGGACACGATGCGGCTCTTCTTCGACGGCAGCGAGCGCGGCGCCACCCACGCGATGCTCCCGGTCTTCATCCCGCTGGTGCTGCCGCTGACGATCATCGCGATCCCGGCCGCGGACCTGATCCTGGCCATCGTCCGGCGCACCTGGAACGGCCAGTCGCCGTTCGCCGCCGACCGGGGCCACCTGCACCACCGCCTGCTGGAGATCGGCCACTCGCACAGCCGGGCCGTGCTGATCATGTACTTCTGGTCGGCCCTGATCGCCTTCGGCGCCGTCGGCTACTCGGTGCACTCGGCCTCGATGTGGATCGTCTTCGTGATCATGGCGGCGAGCGCGGTGGGTCTGGTCCTGCTCCTGATGCCCCGCTTCACCCCCCGCACCCCGCACTGGGCCAACCGCTTCGTACCCCCGCGCTACCGCCGCCCCGCCCCGGAGCAGGCTTCCTCCCCCTCGCACGACGAGAAGCCGGCCCTCGTGACCTCCGGCGCCCAACACGCCCCGGAGGACACTCAGATGGGCGAGGAGAGCCCCGAACGGGCCCCTGTGGCGGTCGGGGTGTCCCGCGTCAACGGGGCGACCGCGATCGGCGCCCGTTCGCGTTTCTCCGAGCGCCGGTCCATCGATTCCGCGCGCTGACTATTCGGGCTCCCCGCCGCATTACCAGACATTGCGCTGCCTTGCCGTGCACACACGCGCGGACTAGTCCTCATGTGTGACAGTTGGCACACTTTCCAGGTAAAGACCTCATCAAATAGTTTGTGATACCGTTCACGAGACCCGGTGGCGGAGCCGAAGGACCCTAGTGAGACGGTCCTCGTACCCGTAAAACCGCCTCGCGGACCGGGCCTAAGCTCGTCCATGACGACGCCCCATTCCTCCCTTAGACCAGTGGAGCTGCCGCCATGCAGTCCGACATGCGCGAAGTACTGCGCATCGCCACCCCCACCGCCGCGGTGGGAGCCATCGCCACGCTCGTCGGCGGGCTCGTCGCCGGCGGCAAGGGAGCGATCGGCGCGGTCATGGGCTGCGTGGTGGTCATTCTCTTCATGGCCCTCGGACAGTTGGCGTTGCAGTGGGTCGCCAAGTCGATGCCGCACCTTTTCCAGGGCATGGGGCTGCTGGTCTACTCGGTCCAACTGGTGCTCCTGCTCGGCCTGATCATGGCCATCAGGAACACCACTCTCTTCGATCTCCAGGTCTTCGCCCTCACGCTGGTCGCCTCGGTGATCACCTGGATCATCACGCAGACCGTGCTGCACGCCAGGAGCAAGACCCTGTACGTCGATCCGGAGGCGGAGAGCCGGAACGCCCCGGGTGGAACCAAGGGGAAGCATGACCAGTAGGGCCGGGATAAAGCCCTGTTCGACATGCTGCTATCGTCCGGTCTCGGTTGCGGTACTGCGGGCGCGGACAACACGGCTGTCGCCTGATTCATCGCGAGGCTTCGGGCCCGGCCGCCGCCTCCTCACCGTAAGAACCAGTCCGGTGCCGACCTGCGGCTGCCAGCCGCTCCGATACAACGAGGTAGCCGTATCCATGCGCCATGCAGAAGGAGCTCCTGGTGACTGCTGACGCCCAGACGCTCGCCTTCGAGGTTGACTGCCACCTGTTCCAGGGCTCGTGCGGATTCCCAGCCCCGAGCGCGTGGTCGTTCATCTTCGACCCGATCTTCAGTATCGGTCCGGTCGACTTCAACAAGCCGATGCTGCTGGCGATCATCGGGACGATCGTCATCGTGAGCCTGTTCTGGGCCGGCTTCTCCAAGCCCAAGGTCGTTCCCGGCAAGCTGCAGTCGGTCGCCGAAATCCTCTACGACTTCGTGCACCGAGGCATCGCCAAGGAGATCATCGGCAAGAAGGGCGAGCCCTTCGTCCCGCTGCTTGTGTCGCTCTTCTTCTTCATCTGGGTGATGAACCTGTGGGCGATCATCCCGCTCGCACAGTTCCCGGTGACCTCGCTCATCGCCTACCCGGTCGGACTGGCCCTGCTCGTCTGGGTCGTCTACATGTCGGTGACCTTCCGGAACAACGGCTTCGTCGGCGGCATCCGCAACCTGTGCGTGCCGAGCGGCCTGCCCAAGCCGATCTACGTGATCCTGACGCCGATCGAGTTCGTCTCGAACATCTTCGTGCGCCCCTTCACGCTGGCGGTCCGACTCTTCGCCAACATGTTCGCCGGCCACATCCTCATCCTGGTCTTCACGATCGCGACCTGGTACATGCTGGGCACGGTGCTGGGCACCGTCTACGCCACCGCGTCGTTCGCCGTCACGCTGGCCCTGACCGTCTTCGAGATGTTCATTCAGGCGCTCCAGGCCTACGTGTTCACCGTGCTGACCGCCACGTACTTGTCCCAGGCGCTCGAAGAAGCGCACTGAGGACACCCGGGCCACCACCCGGACACCCCCCAGACGTCCGGTGGATGCAATCTCCACCGGCCACTCAAGAGAAGGAATCACAGATCCATGTCTGAGACTCTCGCAGCCGTCACGGGCAACATCGGCACCATCGGTTACGGCCTCGCGGCGATCGGCCCCGGCGTCGGCATCGGCATCATCTTCGGTAACGGTGTGCAGGCCATCGCCCGCCAGCCCGAGGCGGCCGGCATCATCCGCCAGAACATGCTGCTCGGCTTCGCGGTCATCGAGGCCCTGGCGCTCATCGGCTTCGTCGCGCCCTTCATCTACCCGAAGTAGTCCAGGCGACCTGACGATACGTTTTCGACGAAAGGTCCACCATGTTGCATCTGGCAGCTGAGGAGCCGCAGTCACCGCTGTTTCCGGTCTGGCCCGAGATTGTCATCGGCCTGATCTGCTTCAGCATTGTCTTCTTCGTCTTCTACAAGAAGCTCCTCCCGGCCATCAACAAGGCCCTGGACGAGCGTCGCGAGGCGATCGAAGGTGGCATCGAGAAGGCCGAAGCGGCTCAGACCGAGGCGCAGAGCGTTCTTGAGCAGTACAAGGCTCAGCTCGCCGAGGCCCGCCACGAGGCCGCTCGTCTGCGCCAGGAGGCGCAGGAGCAGGGTGCCGTCATCATCCAGGAGATGAAGGCGGAAGGTCAGCGGCAGCGCGAAGAGATCATCGCCGCCGGCCACGCCCAGATCGAGGCCGACCGCAAGGCCGCGTCCTCCGCGCTGCGTCAGGACGTGGGCAAGCTCGCCACCGACCTGGCCGGCAAGCTCGTCGGTGAGTCCCTCCAGGACCACGCCCGGCAGAGCGGCACCGTCGACCGTTTCCTCGACGAGCTCGAGGCGAAGGCCGAGGCCGCCCGATGAACGGTGCGAGCCGCGAGGCACTGGCCGCCGCACGTGAGCGGCTCGACGCGCTGACCGACAACACGTCGGTCGACGCGGCGGCCCTCGCCGACGACCTGGCCTCGGTCACCGCGCTGCTCGACCGCGAAGTTTCCCTGCGCCGGGTCCTCACGGACCCGGCCCAGAGCGGCGAGAGCAAGGCCGAGCTGGCCGCGCGCCTGCTCAGCGGTCAGGTCAGCGGCGAAGCCGTCGACCTGGTCTCCGGGCTGGTCCGCTCCCGCTGGTCGCAGTCCCGCGACCTGGTGGACTCGGTCGAGGAGCTGGCGAACACCGCAGACCTCACCGCGGCTCAGCGCGCGGGCGGACTCGACGACGTCGAGGACGAGCTGTTCCGGTTCGGCCGGATCGTCGGCTCCGACACGGAGCTGCGTTCCGCGCTCACCAGCCGTACGGCCACCGCCTCCGCCAAGGGCGAGCTGCTCCGCAGCCTGCTCGGCGGCAAGGCGCAGCCGGTCACCGAGCGGATCATCGTCCGTCTGGTGACGCAGCCGCGGGGACGTAGCCTGGAGGCAGGGATCGAATCCCTGTCCAAGCTCGCCGCGGAGCGCCGCGACCGCGCGGTCGCCGTCGTCACCTCGGCGGTGCCGCTCAGCGACCGGCAGAAGCAGCGTCTCGGCGCCGCTCTGGCCAAGCTGTACGGCCGCGAGATGCACCTGAACCTGGACGTGGACCCCGCGGTCCTCGGCGGGATCTCGGTGCGCGTCGGTGACGAGATCATCAACGGCACCGTCGCGGAGCGCCTCGAAGAGGCGACCCGGCGCATGGCCGGCTGACACGGCGCAGCAGAGCAAGGCAGCAGAACAAGCAAGACCAGCGGCCCGGTTGGGCCGTGCAGAAATTGCAGAAGATTCCTGGGGGTCGGCCCCCAGACCCCCTTAAGAAACTTCGGGCCCAACAAGGAGAGCAGGGAACCCAGATGGCGGAGCTCACGATCCGGCCGGAGGAGATCCGGGACGCACTGGAGAACTTTGTCCAGTCGTACCAGCCGGACGCGGCCTCGCGCGAGGAGGTCGGTACGGTCAGCGTTGCCGGCGACGGCATCGCGAAGGTGGAGGGCCTGCCCTCCGCCATGGCGAACGAGCTGCTGAAGTTCGAGGACGGTACCCTCGGTCTCGCCCTCAACCTCGAGGAGCGCGAGATCGGTGCCATCGTCCTCGGCGAGTTCAGCGGTATCGAGGAGGGCCAGCCGGTGCAGCGCACCGGTGAGGTGCTCTCCGTCGGCGTCGGCGAGGGCTACCTCGGCCGCGTCGTCGACCCGCTCGGCCAGCCGATCGACGGTCTCGGCGAGATCGCGACCGACGACCGCCGCGCCCTCGAGCTGCAGGCCCCTGGCGTCATGGTCCGCAAGTCGGTGCACGAGCCGATGCAGACCGGCTACAAGGCCGTCGACGCCATGGTGCCGATCGGCCGCGGCCAGCGTCAGCTGATCATCGGCGACCGTCAGACGGGCAAGACCGCTCTGGCCGTCGACACGATCATCAACCAGCGCGACAACTGGCGCTCCGGAGACGTGAACAAGCAGGTCCGCTGCATCTACGTCGCCATCGGTCAGAAGGGCTCCACCATCGCCTCCGTGCGTGGTGCGCTCGAAGAGGCCGGCGCGCTGGAGTACACGACCATCGTCGCCGCCCCGGCGTCCGACCCGGCTGGCTTCAAGTACCTGGCGCCGTACACCGGTTCGGCCATCGGCCAGCACTGGATGTACCAGGGCAAGCACGTCCTGATCATCTTCGACGACCTCTCGAAGCAGGCCGACGCCTACCGCGCCGTGTCCCTGCTGCTGCGCCGCCCGCCGGGCCGTGAGGCCTACCCGGGTGACGTCTTCTACCTGCACTCGCGTCTGCTGGAGCGCTGCGCCAAGCTCTCCGACGAGATGGGTGCCGGTTCGATGACGGGCCTCCCGATCGTCGAGACCAAGGCGAACGACGTGTCGGCGTTCATCCCGACCAACGTCATCTCCATCACCGACGGCCAGTGCTTCCTGGAGTCCGACCTGTTCAACGCGGGTCAGCGTCCGGCGCTCAACGTCGGTATCTCGGTCTCCCGAGTCGGTGGCTCCGCCCAGCACAAGGCCATGAAGCAGGTCTCCGGCCGGCTCCGCGTGGACCTCGCCCAGTACCGTGAGCTGGAGGCGTTCGCCGCCTTCGGTTCCGACCTGGACGCGGCCTCGAAGGCCTCGCTGGAGCGCGGTAAGCGCATGGTCGAGCTGCTGAAGCAGCCGCAGTACGCCCCGTTCCCGATGGAGGAGCAGGTCGTCTCCGTCTGGGCCGGTACCACGGGCAAGATGGACGACGTCCCGGTCGAGGACATCCGTCGCTTCGAGGCCGAGCTGCTGGAGTACCTGCGCCGCGAGCGCAAGGACCTCCTGACCAGCATCGCCGAGGGCGGCAAGATGTCCGACGACACGCTGCAGTCGATCGCCGACGCGATCGCCGCCTTCAAGCAGCAGTTCGAGACCTCGGACGGCAAGCTCCTGGGCGAGGGCTGATCGATGGGCGCTCAGCTTCGCGTTTACAAGCGCCGCATCCAAGCCGTCACCGCGACCAAGAAGATCACCAAGGCGATGGAGATGATCGCCGCCTCGCGCATCGTCAAGGCGCAGCGCAAGGTGGCGGCGTCGATGCCGTACGCGACCGAGCTCACCCGTGCGGTGACCGCGGTGGCGACCGGCTCCAACGCCAAGCACCCGCTCACCACCGAAGCCGAAGCGCCGACCCGCGCCGCGGTCCTGCTCGTCACGAGCGACCGCGGTCTGGCCGGCGGCTACTCCTCCAACGCCATCAAGGCGGCGGAGCGGCTGCGGGAGCGCCTTGCCTCCGAGGGCAAGGAGGTCGACACGTACATCGTCGGCCGCAAGGGTGTCGCGTACTACGGCTTCCGCGAGCGCAAGGTCGAGGAATCCTGGACCGGCTTCACCGACAACCCGGCGTACTCCGATGCCAAGCGCATCGCCGCCCCGTTGATCGAGGCCATCCAGAAGGAGACGGCCGAGGGCGGCGTCGACGAGCTGCACATCGTCTTCACGGAATTCGTGTCGATGATGACGCAGAACGCGGTCGACGACCGGATGCTGCCGCTTTCGCTCGACGAGGTGGCGCAGGAGAGCACCCGCAAGGGCGAGATCCTTCCGCTGTTCGAGTTCGAGCCGTCGGCCGAGGACGTCCTGGACGCCCTTCTGCCGCGCTACGTCGAGAGCCGTATCTACAACGCGCTGCTGCAGGCCGCCGCTTCCGAGCACGCTGCCCGCCGCCGCGCGATGAAGTCGGCCACCGACAACGCCGGGGACCTCATCAAGAGCCTCTCCCGGCTTGCCAACGCGGCCCGCCAGGCCGAAATCACCCAGGAAATCAGCGAGATCGTCGGCGGTGCCAGTGCTCTGGCCGACGCGACCGCGGGGAGTGACAAGTAATGACGACCACAGTTGAGACGGCCGCTGCCACGGGCCGCGTCGCCCGGGTCATCGGCCCGGTCGTCGACGTGGAGTTCCCCGTCGACGCGATGCCGGAGATCTACAACGCCCTGCACGTCGAGGTGGACGACCCGGCCGAGGCCGGCGCCCGCAAGACGCTGACCCTCGAGGTCGCCCAGCACCTGGGCGACGGCGTGGTCCGCGCGATCTCGATGCAGCCCACCGACGGCCTGGTCCGCCAGGCCCCGGTGACCGACACGGGCACGGGCATCACCGTCCCCGTCGGTGACATCACCAAGGGCAAGGTGTTCAACACCCTCGGTCAGATCCTGAACGAGCCGGAGGCCGAGGCGCAGATCACCGAGCGCTGGCCGATCCACCGCAAGGCCCCGGCCTTCGACCAGCTCGAGTCCAAGACCGAGATGTTCGAGACCGGCCTGAAGGTCGTCGACCTGCTGACCCCGTACGTCAAGGGCGGCAAGATCGGTCTGTTCGGTGGTGCGGGCGTCGGCAAGACGGTCCTCATCCAGGAAATGATCATGCGTGTGGCGAAGCTGCACGACGGTGTGTCGGTGTTCGCCGGTGTCGGTGAGCGCACCCGTGAGGGCAACGACCTCATCGACGAGATGACCGAGTCGGGCGTTCTGGAGAAGACCGCGCTCGTCTTCGGCCAGATGGACGAGCCGCCGGGGACGCGTCTGCGCGTGGCCCTGTCCGCCCTGACCATGGCGGAGTACTTCCGCGATGTGCAGAAGCAGGACGTGCTGCTCTTCATCGACAACATCTTCCGCTTCACGCAGGCCGGTTCCGAGGTCTCCACGCTGCTCGGCCGCATGCCGTCCGCGGTGGGTTACCAGCCGACCCTGGCCGACGAGATGGGTGTGCTCCAGGAGCGCATCACCTCGACGCGTGGTCACTCGATCACCTCGATGCAGGCGATCTACGTCCCCGCGGACGACCTGACCGACCCGGCCCCGGCCACCACGTTCGCCCACCTCGACGCGACGACGGTTCTCTCCCGTCCGATCTCCGAGAAGGGCATCTACCCGGCCGTGGACCCGCTGGACTCCACGTCCCGCATCCTGGACCCGCGTTACATCTCCCAGGACCACTACGCCGCGGCCAGCCGCGTCAAGGGGATCCTGCAGAAGTACAAGGACCTCCAGGACATCATCGCGATCCTCGGTATCGACGAGCTGGGCGAGGAGGACAAGCTCGTCGTCCACCGTGCCCGTCGCGTCGAGCGCTTCCTGTCGCAGAACACCCACGCCGCCAAGCAGTTCACCGGCCTGGACGGTTCGGACGTCCCGCTCGACGAGTCGATCTCCGCGTTCAACGCGATCTGCGACGGGGACTACGACCACTTCCCCGAGCAGGCGTTCTTCATGTGCGGTGGCCTGGACGACCTCAAGGCGAAGGCCAAGGAGCTCGGCGTCTCCTGAGCCTCCGGCTCACCGAGGGGGGTGGGGCTGGTCCCGCCCCCCTCACCACGCCCCGTAGAATTGAACCGACACCCGGCCGCGCGGCCGGGTGGTGACCCGAGGAGCCCCCTTGGCTGCTGAGCTGCATGTCGAGCTGGTCGCCGCGGACCGTAGTGTCTGGTCCGGCGAGGCCACCCTGGTCGTCGCGCGAACCACGTCCGGCGACATCGGCATCATGCCCGGTCACCAGCCGCTTCTCGGTGTGCTGGAATCGGGCCCGGTGACGATCCGCACGAGCGAGGGCGGTACCGTCATCGCTGCCGTGCACGGCGGTTTCATCTCGTTCGCGGACAACAAGCTGTCGCTGCTGGCCGAGATCGTCGAGCTGGCGGACGAGATCGATGTCCAGCGCGCCGAGCGTGCGCTGGAGCGCGCGAAGTCGGACGCGGACGCCGCTGCTGAGCGGCGCGCCGAGATCCGTCTGCGCGCGGTGGCGGTGCACTAGCACCCCCACGGAGAGATGTTTTTACTCAGCCGCGGCCCGCGCTGGAGAAATCCAGCCGTGTCGCGGCTGAGGCGATGCAGGTGCGGTTCAGTTCGAATCGGTTCGTTATCCGTTACGCGTTACCCGTTACTCGACGATGCGAGGAGGTCGGTGGAGATGGTCCTCGCGTTGTGGGTGGGCGTGTCCGTCATCGTGCTGGTCCTGGTGGGACTGTTCGTCTTCGGTCTGCGCCGGCGGCTGATCCAGCGGTCCGGAGGCACCTTCGACTGCTCGCTGCGCTGGGACGTCTCCGAGGAGCCGGACCCCTCCGGCAAAGGCTGGGTCTACGGCGTCGCCCGCTACAGCGGCGACCGCGTCGACTGGTTCCGTGTCTTCTCCTACGCTCCTCGCCCCCGCCGGGGCCTGGAGCGTTCTGCGATCGAGGTGATCGCCCGCCGGCTGCCGGAGGGCGAGGAGGAGCTCGCGCTCCTGTCCGACTCCGTCGTGCTCGGCTGTCTCCACCGGGGGACCCGCCTGGAGCTGGCGATGAGCGAGGACGCCTTGACCGGCTTCCTCGCCTGGCTGGAGGCGGCGCCGCCGGGCCAGAGGGTGAACGTGGCGTAGAAGCCGCGTACGTACACAGCGAAAAGCCGGGGAGACGGGGGGCGGACCCGTCTCCCCGGCGCTTTTCGGGGGGTGGCGCTGGTGTGGTTACCGCGTGTCGGCTACTTGAGACCGTTGCTGATGGCGCTCACCAGTTCACCGTTGGTGGTGTCACCGGAGAACTCCCAGGAGAACGCGCCGCCCAGGCCCTGGCTCTTCGCCCAGGTCATCTTGGAGCCGATGGTGGCCGGAGTGTCGTAGCTCCACCAGTTGGTGCCGCAGTGCGCGTACGCGGTGCCGGCGATGGTGCCGGTGGCCGGGCAGGTGCTCTTGAGGACCTTGTAGTCCTCGATGCCCGCCTCGTACGTGCCCGGGGCCGCGCCGGTCGCCGTGCCGCCCGGGGCGGCCTGGGTGACGCCGGTCCAGCCGCGGCCGTAGAAGCCGATGCCGAGGAGCAGCTTCTTGGCCGGGACGCCCTTGGCCTTCAGCTTGGCGATCGCGTCGGCGGAGGTGAAGCCCTGCTGGGGGATGCCGGTGTACGAGGTCAGCGGGGAGTGCGGGGCCGTCGGGCCCTTGGCCGCCCAGGCGCCGAAGAAGTCGTACGTCATCACGTTGTACCAGTCGAAGGACTGGGCCGCGCCCCCGTAGTCGGCGGCGTCGATCTTGCCGCCGCTGGAGCCGTCCGCGGTGATGGCGGCGGTGACCAGGTTGTTCGGGCCGAACTTGGCGCGCATGGCGTCGGCCATGGTCTTGATCGCGGCCGGGCCGCTGGTGTCACAGGTCAGACCGCAGGCGTTGGGGTACTCCCAGTCCAGGTCGATGCCGTCGAAGACATCGGCCCAGCGGGGGTCCTCGACCAGGTCGTAGCAGGACTGGGCGAAGGCGGCGGGGTTCTGGACGGCCTGGCCGAAGCCGCCGGACCAGGTCCAGCCGCCGAACGACCAGAGGACCTTGATGTGCGGGTACTGGGCCTTCAGCTTGCGGAGCTGGTTGAAGTTGCCGCGCAGCGGCTGGTCCCAGGTGTCGGCCTTGCCGTCGACGGACTGGTCGGCGGTGTACGCCTTGTCGTAGTCGGCGTAGGAGTCACCGATGGTGCACTTGCCGTTCTGCACGTTGCCGAAGGCGTAGTTGATGTGCGTGATCTTCGCGGCCGTGCCGGACGTCACCAGGTTCTTGACGTGGTAGTTGCGCCCGTAGACGCCCCAGTTGGTGAAGTAGCCCAGGTTGATCTTGTCACCGGGCGGGGGCTCCTCGCCGCCGCCACCGCCGGTGGTGCGCACCGAGACGGAGGCGGAGATCGGGCCGGTCTGGTCGATGGTGTCCCGGGCCTGGACCGCGTAGGTGTAGTCGGTGCCCGCGGTCAGCCCGGTGTTGGTGTACGTGGTGCCGGTGACCGTGGCGATCTTGGCGCCGTTGCGCAGGACGTCGTAGTTCTTGACGCCCTTGTCGTCGGTGGCCGCGCTCCAGCTCAGCTTCACCGAGGTGTTGGTGACGTCGCTGGTGGTGGGGGTGCCGGGGGCGGAGGGCGGGTTGTCGCCGGGGACGGTGGAGCCGTCACAGGAGGCGCCGTTCAGCTTGCAGCCGGACGGGGCGCCGGGGCCGGAGCCGTTGAAGCCGAAGCTGAGGCTGGCGCCGGGCGCGATGTTGCCGTTCCAGCCGAGGTTCTTGGCGGTCCAGCGGTTGCCGGAGTTGGTGACGGTGGCGTCCCAGGCGGAGTTGACCCGGGTCCCGGCGGGGTAGTCCCACTCGATGGTCCAGGAGGAGAGCGCCGTGGTGCCGGTGTTCTTCACCGTCCACTGGCCCTCGAAGCCGCCGCCCCAGTCGGACTTCTTGGTGAACGTGGCGGTGGCCGAGGTGGCCGCCGCGGCCGGAGTCGCGAGACCCACCATCGCGGCGAACGGCACGGCCAGCGCGGTGAGACCGGCGATGACCTTGGACCGGCCGCTCCGCAGCGGAATCCATCTGAAGCGGGAACGGCGTGGGGGAGTTTCAGTGCTCAACGGTGCTCCTCGGGTGAGGTCCAGCAAACGGGGATGATTCGTGGACTGCAAACCCTGCGCCGCCCTGAGTACGGGTGCTCTCGTACTCACCGCAGTGTGTGATGGGTGACATTAGGAAGGTCTGGACCAATCGTCAAGAGGTCTGGACCAAAGATCGAAGGCCGGAACCGGCCCGAAATCGGACCGGAATCCGGCCTTGCGCGGCCCCGCGCCGCGTCCGCGAGCCGCCCGCCGTCAGACCCCCAACTCCTGTGCCAGCACGGCCGCCTGGACCCGGCTGCGCAGCCCCAGCTTGGCCAGCAATCTGCTGACGTGCGTCTTCACCGTCGCCTCCGCCATCGCCAGCCGCGCCGCGATCTCCGCGTTCGACAGCCCCTCGCCGAGACACCCCAGCACCTCCCGCTCCCGTCGCGTCAGCGCCTCCAGCATCGCCGGATCGGCCGAACTCCCGGACCGTACGTGCGTGGCACCGGCGAACTCCGCGATCAGCCGCCGCGTCACGGCCGGCGCGATCAGCCCCTCGCCGCGCGCCACCGTCCGTACCGCCTCCAGCAGGTCGCGGGCGTCGGTGTTCTTCAGCAGGAAGCCCGAGGCCCCCGCCCGCAGCGCCCCGAAGACGTACGCGTCCAGGTCGAACGTCGTCAGCACCAGGACGTCCGCCAGCTCCTCCGCCACCACCTGCCGGGTCGCCGCCACCCCGTCCAGCCGCGGCATCTGCACATCCATCAGGACGAGATCCGGCCGGAGTTCACGCGCCAGGCGCACCGCCGCCTCGCCGTCCCCCGCCTCCCCGACGACCTCGATGTCCGGCGCGCTGGAGAGGATCAGCACCAGCCCCGCCCGTACCGCCGCCTGGTCCTCGGCCACCAGTACCCGGATCGTCATTCCCGCATCTCCCTCTCCCGTACGGGCAGTTCGGCCCGCACCCGCCACAACTCCGGCCCGTCGCGGCCCGCTTCGAACGTTCCGCCGAGCAGTGCCACCCGCTCCCGCATCCCCACCAGACCGGCCCCCGACCCCGGCGCGGTGGGTCCGGGCCGGCTGCCGGACACACTGGTCACCTCGACCGCCAGCACGTCGCCGGAGAGGCCGAGCCGCACGGTCACCGGCCCTGGCGCCGCGTGCTTGAGGGCGTTGGTGAGGGACTCCTGCACGATCCGGTACGCGGCCAGCTCGACCGGCGTCGGCAGCGCGTCGCCGTCCGCCGCCCGGGCGTCGTCCAGCGTGCAGAGGAGCCCGGCCGCCGCCCCGTTCACGTTCGCCTGCTCGATGAGCGCGTCCAGCGACGCCAGCGTCGGAGCGGCCGCCGGGGCACTGTCCTCGCCGCCCTCGCGCAGCAGCCCGATCAGCCGGCGCATCTCCGCGAGCCCCTCCACGCTGTTCTCCCGGATCACCTTCAGCGCGTTCCGCGAGGTGTCCGGGTCGTCGATGGACAGGGCCGCCGTGGAGTGGATCGCCACGGCGGAAAGATGGTTGGCCACCATGTCGTGCAGCTCGCGCGCCATCCGGGCCCGCTCCGCGATCACCGCCTGCACCCGGTCCATCTCGGCCAGCCGCGCGGTCTGGACGGCGGCCAGCCGGGCGGCGTCGGCGGCGGTGCGATGGCTGCGGACGCTGACCCCGGTGAGGGCGGGGATGTAGGAGACCAGCCCGATGACCAGGCCGATCAGCAGCGCCTCGGGCCTGCGGAACCAGGCCAGGAACCCGATCGTGGACGCCACGGTGATCAAGAGCGTGGCCACCGGGATACGGCGGGCGGCGGCCGGGGTCCCGTACAGCACGGCCGCGTACATGACGTCCGTGAACATCAGGACGGTGGCGAGGCTGCCCCGGGTGAACTGGTCCGCGACCAGCGCGAGCACACCCACGGTGAGAGCCGTGCGCGGTGCGGTGCGGCGCAGCAGTTCGGCCGAGGCCATGACGGTCAGCGGTACGAGGGTGATCCAGGGTGCGGAGAAGGGCCGGCCGCCCTGGGTGTGCAGGCCGAGCCGCCACAGGAGCAGCCCACCGAGCAGCCCGGAGACGGCGAGGGCCACGGCGTCGCGGTCGGGGCGGATCGAGGTGAACACTTCTCCATCCAACACGGAGCACCGGCGCCGGGCCTCCCTTCGCAGGCCGAGGACCACTACATCGAAGGATGCAGTCCCGTTTCCTCACCGCCGACGACGCTTCCGGCCCCGGCGGACGGAAGGCTGGAGGAAAACGGGAGGAGAGAGCTGTGATCGCCCTACTGGTCGTGGCCTGCGAGGTCGCGTTCTGGGTCCTGCTGGCTGCCGGTCTCGCGCTGCGGTACGTCGCGCGGAGGCCGAAGCTCGGCGCGGCCGTACTGCTCTGCGAGCCGCTGCTGGAGGTGGTGCTGCTCGTGGTGACGGTGATCGACCTGAGGAACGGCGCCGAGCCCGACTGGAAGCACGGGCTGGCCGCCGTCTACATCGGCTTCACGGTGGGTCTCGGCCACCACACCATCAAGAAGGTGGACGCCTGGGTCGCGCACCGCTGGTTCGGCGGCCCGCCGCCGGTGAAGCCGCCGAAGTACGGCAGGGCCCGAGCCGTCCACGAGTGGCGCACCGCCGCCCGCTGGATCCTCGCCGCGGCGGTCGCGCTGGGCCTGCTCCAGGCGGCCGTCTGGTACGTCGGTCCGGGCGGCGCCATCAGCTCGCTCCAGAGCTGGCAGCAGAAGATGCTCCTGGTGATCGGCATCAACGTGATCATCGCCGGCGGCTACACGCTCTTCCCGAAGCAGGCTCCGAAGAGCACGGACACGGACGCGGTCGAACGCGAGCCGGCCGATCGGCTCTAACGCTCCCCGCCCGGCACCCACAGCACGTCCCCGACCTCCTTGTTGGCGCTGCGCGCCAGGATGAACAGGAGGTCGGAGAGGCGGTTGAGGTAGGTGGCGGTCAGGGTGTTCATCACGTCGCCGTGCACCTCCAGCGCCGCCCAGGTCGACCGCTCGGCGCGCCGGACCACGGTGCAGGCCTGGTGGAGCAGGGCGGCCCCCGGCGTACCCCCGGGGAGGATGAAGCTGCGCAGCTTCTCCAGCTCCTCCAGGAAGCGGTCGCAGTCCGCCTCCAGCTTGTCGATGTAGGACTGCTCGACCCGCAGCGGCGGGTACTTCGGGTCCTCGACCACCGGCGTCGACAGGTCGGCCCCCACGTCGAAGAGGTCGTTCTGGACCCGTACGAGGACCTTCACCACGTCCTCGGAGAGCTGCCCCAGCGCCACGGCGGTCCCGATCACCGCGTTGGCCTCGTTGGCGTCCGCGTACGCCGCGATCCGCAGATCGGTCTTGGCGGTGCGGCTCATGTCGCCGAGGGCCGTGGTGCCCTGGTCGCCGGTACGGGTGTAGATGCGCGTCAGATTGACCATGGGCCCAGCGTAGTTAAGGCCCGCACCCTCAACTACGCGTGGCACGGAGCCGAATGACGCGTCTCGGTGTGATGTCCGTCATTCGAGACGTGACGCGCATCTCTTCACGGCCACAGCGCCCCCGACGGGTACTAATCTCCGCCGGAGAGCAATGTGAACCGCCGTGAACAGATGCCGCAGGGGCGGACCGGGAACGCGGACAGAGAACAAGGGGTGCGAACGTGGCCAGGAAGCTCGCCGTCATCGGTGCCGGACTCATGGGATCCGGGATCGCGCAGGTCTCCGCCCAGGCGGGCTGGGACGTCGTGCTGCGGGATGTGACCGACGCGGCGCTGACCCGCGGCCTGGACGGCATCAAGGCCTCGTACGACCGGTTCGTCGCCAAGGGCAAGCTGGAGGCGTCCGACGCCGAGGCGGCCCTCGCCCGCATCACCACGAGCACCGACCTCGACGCCGTCGCGGACGTGGACGTCGTCGTGGAGGCGGTCTTCGAGAAGCTGGAGGTCAAGCACGAGATCTTCCGCGCCCTGGACAAGGTCGTCGGCGAGAACACCGTGCTGGCCTCCAACACCTCCGCCATCCCGATCACGAAGATCGCGGCCGTGACGGAGCGTCCGGAGCGCGTCGTCGGCGTGCACTTCTTCTCGCCGGTCCCGATGATGCAGCTCTGCGAGCTCGTACGCGGCTACAAGACCAGCGACGAAACCCTCGCCACCGCCCGGGAGTTCGCCGAGTCGGTCGGCAAGACCTGCATCGTCGTCAACCGCGATGTGGCGGGCTTCGTCACCACCCGGCTCATCTCGGCGCTCGTCGTCGAGGCCGCGAAGCTGTACGAGTCGGGCGTCGCCACGGCCGAGGACATCGACACCGCCTGCAAGCTCGGGTTCGGCCACGCCATGGGCCCGCTCGCCACGGCCGACCTGACCGGCGTCGACATCCTGCTCCACGCCACCGGCAACATCTACACCGAATCGCAGGACGAGAAGTTCGCGGCCCCTGAGCTGATGCGCCGGATGGTCGACGCAGGTGACATCGGGCGCAAGAGCGGGCAGGGCTTCTACACGTACTGACCGCAGCCGCACCCCTGCCCCCTCGGCCCGCCGCCGTCGGGGCGGGGAGTGTACCCGGCGGTGTCCGGTCTCCGGCGAACCGACGTCACTCCACCGAGTGAATTCGGTATCGGTTCGCTTACAGACGGCAACTTCCCTGTCGCTGCGGCAGTCAGTTGTGGAAGAGAAGAACAGACAGACGGACCTCGCCACGGAGCAAGCAGGGGAGCGCATATGCATATCAGGGGCGACCACGCCGAGCTGGTCGTCGGGGGCCGCCTCGACGTCCGAAGCGCGGCGGACGCCCGTACGGTCCTGCACTCGGCCGTCGACGACGGAGCCGGCGATCTGGTGCTGGACCTGACCGAGCTGAATTCCTGGGATGCCACCGGGCTCGGCGTCATCATGGGGGCCCACCGCAGAGCCGGCCGGGCCGGGCGCCGTCTCGTGCTGCGCGGCGTCCCGCCGCAGATGCAGCGCCTCCTGGTGGCCACCCGGCTGCACCGCATCCTGGCGATCGAGGGCGGGATCGCCGCCGATTCGCTGCCGCGCGTCTGAGTACGTACCCGGACCGTCGGGGCAGAAGTCGCGCAATCCTCACCGGAATGTGACGTCCCGGACGGCATGGCACCCCGCCTGTGCGTGGATACTGTGCGAAGGTCTAGGGTTCGGCCGTCTGCCCCATGACACCCACCCGAGGCAGACACCGGACCGGAAGCGACAGCGGGGCGTGCGAGGCCGGAGGGACTGACCGAGCGCGACGCGTCTGGGGGACTTGTTGATGGACCCGACACACCAGGGGCCGGGAGAGTACGGGCGGACCCCCGGCGGCCCTGACGGCTCCGGCGGCACCGACAGCTCCGACCCCTCCGACGGCCGTCGCCGGCCGTCCCGGGAGTCCAACGCCGCCGACTTCGGCCAGCCGACACCGCAGCAGGTCCGCGTCGTCCAGGTCACGGTCGGGGACCTCCTGCTCACGGTCAACCCCGTCGACGGCAGCGAGGTCGAGGCCTGCCCGCCCGGGTACGAACCCGAGACGCCCGTCCGCCGCACCCCCGCCGAACGCGCCGCCCACGAGCGCGCCGGCGCACCACCCGTACCGGCGGGCCCGCCCGCCCCGCAGCTCCCCCTGCTGGAACGCCAGGAGGAGCGCGAGCGGCTGGTGAGCCTGCTGGCCCGCGGCCGCAGCGTCCGCCTCACCGGCCAGGCCGGATCCGGCCGCACCGCGCTCCTCGACGCCGTCGCCGCCGACTGCACGGACCTGGCCCCCGACGGTGTCGTCCGCCTCAGCGGCCACCGGCGCACCGCCGCCGACCTGCTCTACGGCCTCTTCGACGCGACCCACCTCGCCCCGCTCCACCGCCCCGGCCCCGAGGAACTGCTCACCCTCGTCCGCTCCATCGGGGCCGTCGTGATCGTCGACGACCTGGAGATCGGCGGCGCCGCCCTCGACGGACTCCTGGAAGCCACCCCTGAGTGCGCCTTCCTCTTCGGCACCACACCCGACCTCACCCCGCCCGGCGTCGACGCCCACCTGGAGGAGGTCCTCCTCGCCGGCCTCGGCCGCGCCGCCTCCCTGGAGCTGCTGGCCAAGGTCGTCGAGCGTCCGCTGACCGAGGACGAGCGGAACTGGGCCGGCGACCTCTGGTTCGAGTCCGAGGGGCTGCCGCTCCGCTTCGTCCAGGCCGGATCGCTGCTGCGCCAGCGCGACCTGCTCAACACGGACCCCGCGGCCTTCGACGAGTACGACTACTTCGAGCCACGCCCGGACGACGCGCCCCCGGTCCCCGAAGCGCCCACCCCGGAGACCCTGGACGTGCCCCTGCCGAGCCTCGGCGAGGGGGCGGCGCCCGCCGTCCTGCTCGCCTCCCGGCTCAGCGAGGCGGCCCGCGAGACCCTGCGCTTCACCGTCGCGCTCGGCGGCGAGGTGCCCCACCAGGCCCATCTGCCGGCCCTCGTGGGCGACACCCACGCGGATGCCGCCCTCGGCGAACTCGCGGGGTGCGGACTGCTCTCCCCGGCGGGCCCGCGCTACCGGCTCGCCGCCGGTGTCCTCGCCCAACTGGAGGCCGGCGGATACGCGGAGGAGGCCGCCGCCCACGCCCGTACGGCCGCCCAGCACTACGCCTGGTGGGTCTCGCACCCCTCGGTCACCCCGCAGCGGGCCGTCGCCGAGTCCGACGCGATCGTCGCCGCGATGGGCCGCCTCGTCCCCGACGGCGAGGCGGGCCAGGCCAGCGCGGCCGTCCTGCTGGCCCGCAGCGCCGCTCCCGCACTGGCGGCGGGGATGAGCTGGGGCGCCTGGGAGAAGGCGCTCAGGGCGGGCCAGGAGGCCGCCAGGATCGCCGGCGAGGTCGCCGAGGAGGCCTACTTCCACCACGAGTTGGGTGTCCTCGCGCTCTGCTCCGGCAACCTCGACCGGGCCCGTACGGAGCTGGAGACCTCCATCTCCATGCGCGGCGCGCTCGCCGACAGGTCCGGGGCGGTGGCCGGCCGCCGCGCCCTCGCCCTGGTGGCGGACCGCTCCGGCGGCTTCGCGCCCCCGGTCCGGCCCCAGCCGGCCGACGAGGTGCCCGCCGTACGGCACGACCTCCTCGCCGGTACGCCGCCGCTCGGCCTCCCGGTTGCGCCGCTCTTCACCCGGCAGACGGCCATGGCGGAGCCGACCGTGGTGGCCCCGTTCCCGGCCGCCGCACCGAAGGCGGGCGGCGGGCGCGCGATCCTCGGCGGTGCCCGGCGCAACCTGGCCGCCGCGGGCGCCGGCGCGCTGCTGATCGCCGTGCTCGGCACCGTCGTCACCCTCGGCCTCACCGCGGGCGACCCCGAGGAGCCGGGCGGCAGCCGTAACGTCACCACCGAGCAGTCGTCCCCCGAGTCCACCCCGGACGACGAGACCCCCGCCGACGAGCCGGACGACGGCCC
This sequence comes from Streptomyces cyaneofuscatus, assembly GCF_042718795.1. GTDB lineage: Bacteria > Actinomycetota > Actinomycetes > Streptomycetales > Streptomycetaceae > Streptomyces > Streptomyces cyaneofuscatus_A. The sequence goes on along the minus strand of NZ_JBHXOX010000006.1, from coordinate 239,820 downwards.
CGCCCCCGACAGCGGGGCGCCCGGCGAGGAGGCACCCGCCACCCCGGGCCCCTCGGCATCCGCCACGCCCAGCACCTCCGGCTCGCCCTCCCCGTCCCCCTCGTCGCCGGACGGCAGCTCACCGGGTACGGGGGAGCCGTCGGCCACGCGGCCGACGGAGGACCCGACCTCCGACGGGCCGTCCCCGAGCGGGAAGCCGACCACGCCGACGACGCCGCCGACGACCCCGCCCACCACACCGCCGACGACGCCGCCCACCGAGACGCCGACGACCCCGCCGACCGAGACGCCGACCGAGGAGCCTCCGCCCCCGCCGGACACCTCCTCCTCCGCCAGCGGCCCCGCCGAATCGGCCACCGCCACCGCAACCGCCACCGCCACCACCGAAGCCCCGGCCGAGAGCGAAGACCCCACCGAGGCAGCGGCCTGACACACGGAAGCCGGGTGCCCCCGTAGGGGACACCCGGCCGTGGACGGTCGGTCAGAACAGGCGCAGCTTGTCGTCCTCGATGCCGCGCATCGCGTTGTAGTCGAGGACCAGGCACCCGATGCCCCGGTCGGTCGCGAGCACGCGCGCCTGGGGCTTGATCTCCTGGGCCGCGAAGACGCCCCGGACCGGGGCGAGATGCGGGTCGCGGTTGAGCAGCTCCAGATAGCGGGTCAACTGCTCGACGCCATCGATGTCGCCGCGCCGCTTCAGCTCCACGGCGACCGTCCCGCCGTTCGCGTCGCGGCAGAGGATGTCCACCGGGCCGATGGCGGTGGGGTACTCACGGCGGATCAGGGTGTGGCCCTCGCCGAGGATCTCGATCCGGTCGGCGAGCAGCTCCTGGAGGTGCGCCTCCACACCGTCCTTGATGAGCCCAGGGTCGACGCCCAGCTCGTACGAGGAGTCATGGAGGATTTCCTCCATCGTGATGATCAGTTTTTCGCCCGCCTTGTTCACCACGGTCCAGACACCGGCCTCCTCGCCGGTGCCCTCCTTCAGGGTGCACGGCGGGGACATCCAGTTGAGCGGTTTGTACGCCCGGTCGTCGGCGTGGATCGAGACGCTGCCGTCCGCCTTCACCAGGATCAGACGGGGGGCGGAGGGCAGGTGGGCTGTGAGCCGGCCCGCGTAGTCGACGGAGCAACGGGCGATGACGAGACGCATGGTCGGCAACGCTACTCGACGACGGGGGCCCGGCGCGATTTCCCCATCAGTCGACCCCTGTCACTCGCTCCTCACCATCGGGCGGCCGAGCGGGCTTGCCCCTCTTTGCGCCCCTTCGATCGTGGCCGGTTGTGTTCCCAATCTCCTGGTGCGGCTTCTATCGCGCGCTTACCGTGGATGCAGGAGGTCGCCGCCCGTGCACGCTGCGTCGTCGCCCTTCTTCCCTGCCCGTAAGGCCCCGGTCACCGTCCGGGGTCGCGAGAGGAGAACCCATGTCGCTCGACGTCTCACCGGCGCTGTTGGAACAGGCCGAGCGAGGCGAGGTCGACGAAGCCGACTTCGTCGACTGCGTCCGGACCTCCCTGCCTTTCGCGTGGGAGATGATCAGCTCGCTGGTGGCTCAGCTGAAGGTGGACGGCGGTCAGTTCGCCGACAACCAGACGCCGCCGCCGGACGAGCAGGCACGTGGTCAGCTGCTGCGTGCGCTCGCGAGTGATGCGATACGCGGCGCGCTCCAGCGGCACTTCGGAGTGCGTATCGCTTTCCAGAACTGCCACCGCGTCGCGGTGTTCCCGCTGGACGCCTCGGTCGACGACCGGCTGGCCAAGTTCACTTCGGTGAGGGGCCAGTTGCTCAACCAGTCGCCCGAACTACGGGACTGCTGAACGCTCCTGCTGCCGCTTCGGGCCGCGGGAGGTGCAACTGGCTCCGGGGCGGCAGCTCCCGTACCACCGCACCACGTTCCATGCTCCATGCTCCAGGTTCCACGCGAGGTCGTTTCGCATGTACAGGCGGCGCAGGTCAGGTGAGCAGCGGCAGCACGTCCGCGCCCAGGCGCCGTACGTTCTCCTCGGTCGCCGCGAGGTCTCCCGACCCCTCCACCAGGAGGGCGAAGCGGGTGATGCCGGTCCGCTCGGCCGTGGCCGCGAGCCGGTCGGCGGCCAGCTTCGGCGGGCCCACCGGGTGCAGCCCGCACAGCAGTTCCGTGTACGCGACGGGGTCCCGCATCACGCGGTGCCGGTCGTCGACCGTGACATGGGCGTCCAGCCCCTGACGCAGCCACCCGGGCATCGTCTTCACCAGCGTCTCCGTGGCGTCCCCGGGCCCGTCCGCGATCTGGGCCACCCCGGCGGACACATGTGCGGCCCCCTCCACCACTTCCGGCGGATGGCCGGCCTCCCGGGCCGCCGTACGCCACAGGGCGACCATCTCCGCCTTCTCCTCGTCCCCGCAGTGCATGCCCAGCAGCATCGGCAGCGCCCGGCTTGCCGCCAGCCGCACGGTCTTCGGCGAGGTGCAGGCCACGATCACCTCGGGCCCCGGTGCCGAGCCGTGGTCCAGCAGCTCGTCCGCGCGCGGCACCACCGCCACCTCGCGGAAGCCGAACCGCTCCCCGCGCCCGGCGACCCGCGGCTCCCGCAGCCAGTCGAGCAGCAGCTCCAGCGCCTCGGGGAAGCCGTTCTCGTACGCGTCGAGACCGCCGCCGAAGACCTCCAGGTCCACCCAGGGCCCGCCCCGGCCCACCCCGAGCGAGAACCGTCCGCCGCTGGTCAGGTGCAGCAGCGCGGCCTGTTCGCCGAGGGCGACCGGGTGGTGGGTGGGCAGCACGCTGACGGCGGTGCCGACCCGGATCCGCCGGGTCCGGCCGAGCAGCAGCGCGGCCAGCGTGGTGGCGGACGGGCAGACCCCGTACGGCACGAAGTGGTGCTCGGCCAGCCAGACCGAGTCCAGCCCGGACTCCTCCGCCGCCTCGGCGGACCGGACGGCCCGGTGCAGGGCCTCGCCCGGCCCCTGGCCCGGGAACTGAGCTGCCAGAACGAACGTTCCGATGCGCATCGCGTGTTGCCTCCTCGCGGCCGACGCATGTCTCCCCCACGGGCAACAACGTCTGACACGTGCCAAAGGCACGGTCCGGCGCGAAGTTGTTGCGATTTTCCGCTAACTCACTCCCGTGCCCGATCGTGCCGGACCGTGCCGGGTCGCGCCGCCCCGCCCCACCCGGCACCTGCCCCCGGCGCCAGCCTCTAGGCTTGGGGCAAACCGTGCCCGAGCCGCCCCCGTGAGGTGTCCTGTGTCCCCGCGCCGCAACCGCCCCCGTGGCGGCGAGAGTCCCGACGACCACCCCGGTACGGCGCCGGGACGGTACGGCGGGGGAGGGGCCACCGAGAGCTGGCAGGGCGAGGAGTGGTCGGTGCGCCCGGTGAGCGGCGCGAGCGCCCAGGGCAAGCGGTACCGCTGCCCCGGCTGCGACCAGGAGATCCCGTCCGGCGTCCCGCACCTCGTCGCCTGGCCCGAGTTCGGCGGCATCGAGGACCGCAGGCACTGGCACAAGGCCTGCTGGAACGCGAAGGACCGCCGCACCACGCGGGTGCAGCGGTCCAGGAACGCGCCGCGCTACTGAGTCACATACGGCCGCTCAGACGTCGCGCCGGTCCAGCGCCAGGTAGGCACCGCCCATCGCCACGGCCGCGAGGCCGAGCATCAGCAGCAGCGGCTCCCAGCCCGACGGGCCGGACTCGGTGACCGCCGTGCCGTACAACGCGCCGAGCTGGTTGGGGATCGAGTACTCGAAAAGGAAGCGCTGCAGGTCGCGCAGGCTGTCGGCGAACATGAACATCGCGAGGACCAGCGGCAGCAGCACCACGGCGATCATCACCGTGATGGCTCCCGCCGAGTGCCGGATGATCGCGCCGACCGCCAGGGACACGAGGCCGAGGGCCGCGATGTAGAGCCCGACCCCGATGGTGGCGCGCAGCCACACCGAGCCGGAGTCGAGCCCGGCGCCCAGGATCGCCGTCTGGAACACCGCGACGACCGTGGCGGTCACCGTGGTGATGACGAAGGCGAGCAGGAAGAAGACGATCGCCTTCGCCGTGAGCACCCGGGCCCGGCTCGGGCAGGCCGTCAGCGTCGTACGGATCATGCCGGTGCTGTACTCGGAGCCGATGGTCAGCACGCCGAGGGTGATCACACAGATCGAGCCCAGCAGCACCCCGAAGAAGCCGAGGGCCACGACCGGCTCGCCGGCCATGTCGGTGTCGGCGGCGGCGATCAGCAGCGCGGACATCAGCCCGATCGCCACCATCAGCACGATCATCACGCCGAGGGTCCACAGCGTGGAGCGGACGGAGCGGATCTTCGTCCACTCCGAGGCGATCGCGTCACCGAGGGTGGCGCGGCGGATCGGGATGGGCGACTCGTAGTACCCCAGCAGGCCGTGCGGCGGCTGCGGCGGGTGCGGCTGCTGCTCGTGGGCGCGCGGGGCGGCCGGCGTCGTCATCGGGGGTCCTCGCTGGTCTTCGTCCCGGCCGCGTCGGCGGGGGAGTGTTCGGGGGCCGGGCCCGGGGCCGGTGCGGCGGCCGGGCCGGGAGCGGCCACGGGGCCGGGGGTAGCCGGGTGCGGTGCGGCCGCCGGGCCGGGGGTGGCGTACGGGTTCTGTCCGGGGGGCGGCGGGGCGTACCAGCTCTGCTGCGGCGCCTCCGCCGGCTGGGGCTGCGCGTAGCCCGGTGCGGCCCCGTAACCGCCCTGAGCCTCCCCGTAGGACCCGGGGGACCCGTACGGCGCCTGCGGGGGCTCCAGGAGCCCGGCCTTGGCGTCGTCCGTCGAGCGGTAGTCCACGACGCCCTGCGTCATCCGCATGTACGCCTCCTCCAGCGAGGCCCGGTGCGGCGACAGCTCCCAGAGCCGTACGTCGGCCCCGTGGGCCAGGTCGCTGATCCTCGGCAGCGGGAGGCCGGTGACGCGCAGGGCGCCGTCCGGCTCGGACATCACGCTGCCGCCCGCCTCGATGAGCGAGGACGTCAGCTTCTCCCGCTCCTGGGGGGCGTTCTCGGGGACCCGGACGCGGGCGAAGTCGGCGGAGTTCGCCGAGATGAAGTCGGTGACGCTCATGTCGGAGAGCAGCCGGCCGCGCCCGATCACGATCAGGTGGTCGGCGGTGAGGGCCATCTCGCTCATGAGGTGGGACGAGACGAAGACCGTACGGCCCTCGGCCGCCAGGGTCTTCATCAGGTTGCGGACCCAGTGGATGCCCTCGGGGTCGAGACCGTTGACCGGCTCGTCGAAGAGCAGCACCTGGGGGTCGCCGAGCAGCGCCGCGGCGATCCCGAGGCGCTGCCCCATGCCGAGGGAGAAGCCGCTGGAGCGGCGCTTGGCGACGTCCTGGAGGCCGACGACGCCCAGCACCTCATCCACCCGCCGGGCCGGGATCCCGGCGAGCTGGGCCAGCGACAGCAGGTGGGCGCGGGCGGTCCGGCCGCCGTGCACCGCCTTGGCGTCCAGCAGCGCGCCCACCTGGCGTGGCGCGTTCGGCAGGCTCCGGTACGGGTGCCCGCCGATCGTGACGTGGCCCGCCGTCGGCCGGTCCAGGCCGAGGATCATCCGCATGGTCGTGGATTTGCCCGACCCGTTGGGACCGAGGAAGCCGGTGACGGCCCCCGGCCGCACCTGGAAGGAAAGGTCGTCCACGGCCGTCTTCGCGCCGTAGCGCTTGGTCAGGCCGACTGCCTCGATCATTCTCCAGCCCCATCGACTCACTCTGTCGTTCGGGGCTCGGGCCACCTGGCCGCACACCCCCGTAAGAGTTAGGAGGATAACCAGGCCTTGACGGTTCCGGCCAAGTTCCGCACAGCGCGCGAGCGGGCCGTTACGGGGTTTACGCGTCCCGGTTCTTCAGCACCAGGTAGCCGCCGAGCACCGCCGCCACCACCCAGGCGACCATGATCGCCATACCGGCCCAGGGCCCGTACGGCGACGGGTCGCTGCCCATCGCCTCCGGCACGACCTGCATGATCTTCGACCCGGCCTGGTCCGGGAAGTACCGGATGACGTCCTTGGCGTACGGCACAGCAGCCAGGATGTTGGAGATCAGCAGGAAGAACGGGATCAGGATGCCCATCGCGAGCATGGGGCTGCGCAGCATCGCCGCCACGCCCATGGAGAAGACGGCGATCAGCCCCATGTAGAGACCGGCGCCGATGACCGCGCGCAGCACGTTCTCCTCGCCGAGGTCGGTGCCCCGGTCGCCCAGCACGGCCTGGCTGAGGAGGAACGAGACGAAGCTGGTGAGCAGGCCGATCACGAGGGCCAGCACACCGGCCACCGTGATCTTGCTGAAGAGGAGCGTTCCGCGCTGCGGCACGGCCGCCAGCGAGGTGCGGATCATGCCGGAGCTGTACTCCGTACCGACCACGAGCACGCCGAACACGATCATGGCGAGCTGGCCGAGGACCGTCCCGGAGAAGCTGATGAGCGTCGGGTCGAAGGTGAGCTGCTCGGACTCGGAGAGATCGTCGAACGTGGCGTTCACCAAGGCGCTCACGCCCGCGCCCATGGCGACCGTGACGACGAACGCGCTGATGAGCGTCCAGGTGGTGGAGGAGACCGTACGGATCTTGGTCCACTCGGAGGTGAGGACCGCGGGTACCGAAGCCATCGTCGTCAGGCCCCCTTGTTCTCGGTGCCGTCGATGGAGCCGGGTGCGGTGGCCCCCGGTGCGGTGGAGCCGGGTGCGGTGGTGCCGGGTGCGGTGGCGCCCGGCTGCTGCCAGCCCTCGCCCCAGCCCGCCCCCACCGTCGGCGGGGGTTCGGCGCCGCCCGGCCCGGAGTGGGCGTGGTACTCCACGGAACCGGCGGTCATCTGCATGAACGCCTCCTCCAGGGAGGCCCGCTGGGCGCTCAGCTCGTGCAGCACCAACTGGTGACGGGCCGCCAGTTCACCGAGCTCCTCGGTGGTCGCGCCGTCGATCTCCAGCGTGCCGCCGTCCGCCTCCACGGCGGTGAACCCCTCCTGGTGCAGCACGTCCCGCAGCCGCTCCTGCTGCGGCGAGCGCAGCCGTACGTAACTACGGGAGTTCTCCTGGATGAAGTCCGCCATCGAGGTGTCGGCGAGCAGCCTGCCCTGGCCGATCACGATCAAGTGGTCCGCCGTCAGCGCCATTTCGCTCATCAGGTGCGAGGAGACGAAGATGGTCCGGCCCTCGGCGGCGAGCGCCTTCATCAGGTTGCGGATCCAGTGGATGCCCTCGGGGTCGAGGCCGTTGACCGGCTCGTCGAACATCAGGATCCGTGGATCGCCCAGCAGCGCCGACGCGATACCGAGGCGCTGGCCCATGCCGAGCGAGAAGCCCTTGGACTTCTTCTTCGCGACCGCGCTCAGACCGACGGTGTCGAGCACCTCGGCGACCCGGCTGCTCGGGATGCGGTTGCTCTGCGCCAGGCAGAGCAGGTTGTTGTACGCGCTGCGGCCGCCGTTCATCGACTTGGCGTCGAGCAACGCCCCGATGTACTTCAGCGGTTCCTGCAACTCGTGGTACGGCCGGCCGTCGATGCGCACCGTACCGCTGGTCGGGTTGTCCAGATCGAGCATCATGCGCATGGTGGTGGATTTGCCCGCCCCGTTGGGGCCCAGAAAGCCGGTCACCATACCCGGTCTGACCTGGCACGTCAGATGGTCGACGGCAACCTTGCTGCCGAATCGTTTGGTCAGTCCCTCGAGCTCGATCATGCGGACACGCTAGAACGGCCGCGCGCCCAGCGCCACCACAAAGGCGGAACCGGGCGCGCGGAAGGAACCGTTCCGGGGCAGGTCAGCGGGTCTGCTGGGCCGGAACGCCGCGCTGGGCGGGCTCGTCGTCCACCGGGGAGCCGGCGGCGGCCACCGCGGCACCGGTCAGCGTCGCCAGCATCTCGCGGACGTTGGTCAGCTGCGCGTTGATCGAGTCACGGCGGTTGGTGAGCGCCGCCAGCTCGCGCTCGGACTCGCTGCGGATCCGGTCGGCCTTGGCGTTGGCGTCGGCCACGATGTCCTCGGCCTGGCGCTGCGCGGTCTCCACCGTCTGACGGGCCCGGCGTTCGGCGTCCGTGCGGAGCTTCTCGGCCTCCAGGCGGAGCTGCTCGGCGCGGTGCTCGATCTCGGCGAGACGCTTCTCGGCCTTGGCCTGACGGGACGCGAGGTCGCGCTCCGACTGCTCGCGCCGCTTGGCGAGGTTCGTCTCGAAGTCGGCGGCGGCCTGCGCGGCCTTGGCACGGGTCTCCTCGAAGAGGGCGTCGGCCTCCTCGCGCTTCTGCTGCGCGTCCCGCTGGGCGTCGGAGCGGAGCGTGTTCGCCTCGCCCTGGGCCTTCTCGACGATGCGGACGCCCTCGTCCTCGGCCTTCGACTTGCGCTCGGCCGCGAAGGACTCCGCGTCGTTGCGCACCTGCTGGGCGGCCGACTCGGCCAGCTCGCGGTGCTGCTCGGCGGCCCGACGGGCCTCCTCACGCAGGTCCTTGGCCTCCTCCTCGGCGAGGCGGAGGATCTTCTCGACACGGGCACCGAGCCCGGCGTACGACGGCTCGGCGTCGTTCACCTGGGCCTGGGCGTTCTGCGTTTCGAGGTGCAGCTCCTCGATGCGCTTTTCCAGAGACGTGATGCGGGCCAGGGCACTATCACGGTCGGCGACGAGCTTGGTAATGCGGTCGTCCACCTGACCGCGGTCGTAACCACGTCGCACGAGCTCGAAGCCGAAGGGGGAGGAAGGGTCACTCATGGGGTTCCTGTCGAATGAGACCGGTTGAGGTGATAGGGGAATCCTAGGGGCCATTGCGGCGTGTCAGCGTGCAGATACTGGTTTGATCTGGAGAATGACACCCCTTTTGAGTGGCTGACCCCTGGAGTGCTTGCCACTCGAAGGGTTGAATGTCGATGACGAGCACGCGCCCCCGAACGCCTGCCGCCCCCGGACATCCTGTTCTGTTCTCCCCCGTACGTCTGCTGTTCCCCGTACGTTCCCGCGTTGCCCTTGTACGTTCCCGCGTTGTCCCCCGTACGTTCCCGCGTTGCCCTCGTACGTTCCCGCGCGTTCCCCATACGTTCCCGCGTTGCTCTCGTACGTTCCCGCGCCGCCCCCCGTACGACCGCTACCTCTCCGAGGACTTGCCCCCCGAGCGCGTGCCCGCCGCGGCGGGGGCCTTGCCGCCTCCCGACGGGCCGGGCACCGGTTTCGCGCCGCCGCCCGGAGTCTCGAAAGACTCCAACGCCTCCAGCACGTCCTGGACACGGGAGATCTCCGTATTGATGTCCTCGCGCCTGCGCACCAGGACATCCAGCTCGCGCTTGCCCTCGGCGACGGTCTTCTCCGCCTCGGCCGCCGCGTCGGCCCGCAGCTTCTCCGCCTCGCGGATCAGCCCGGCCTTCTTCGTCTCGGCCTCCTTCAGCAGCGACTCGGCCCGCTTCACCGCGGCGATCCGGACCTTGCTCGCCTCCGAATTGGCCTCCGCGATCAGCTCCTTGGCCTTCGCCTCGGCCTCGTCGCGCTGCTCGGTCGCCGCCTTCATCAGGTTGTCGACGCGCTCACCGGCGGTCTTCATCTGCTCGGACGTCTCACGCCGGGCCCGCTCGTGGAGCTCCTCGATCTCGCTCTCCAGCCGGGCCCGCAGCTCCTGCGCCCGCTCCCGGATCTGGGTCGCGTCGCGCCGGGCGCCGACCAGGAGCTCGTCGGCGTCCGTACGGGAGCGCTCGACGAGGGTGTTGCCCTCGACGGTCGCCTCCGAGGTGATCCGCTCGGCCTCCTTGCGGGCCGCGCCGACCATCGTGTCGGACTGGGCCTCGGCCTCGGTGGCCGTACGCAGCGCCTCCTCGCGGGCCTTGTTGATGAGCTGGTCCGCCTGCTCCGCCGCGTCCGCCCGGCGCTTGGCCGCCGCCTCGCGCGCCTCGTCCAGCACCCGGTCCGCCTCGGCGCGGGCCTCGGAGCGCAGTGCCTCGGCCGCCGACTCCGTGTCCGCGCGCAGCCGTGTCGCCTCCTCGCGGGTGCGGGTGGCGTGCTCCTGCGCGGAGCCGAGGTGCTCGGCCGCTTCCGTACGGAGCCGCTCGGCCTCCTCGCCCGCCTCCGCCAGCAGCCGGTCGGCCTGCTCGCCTCCGTCCTTGCGGCGCCGGTTGGCCTCGGTGGTGGCCTCGACGACGAGCTGCTCGGACGCCTGGGCCGCCTCGCCCCGGATGCGCTCGCTCTCGGTCGTCGACTCCCCGATGAGCCGGTCCGACTGGGCCGCCGCCTCCGAACGGATCCGGTTGGCGTCCTGCCGGGCCTCGGCCCGGGCCTTCGACGCGTCCTGCTCCGCCGACGTGAGGGCGTCGGACGCCTCCGTACGCACCCGCTGGCTGTACTCCGAGGTGTCCGCGCGCAGCCGCTCGGACTCGGTGATCGCGTCGGAGACCGTCCGCTCGGCCAGCGCCTTGGCGGCCTCGGTCTCGTCGTGGGCCTCCTGCCGGAGCCGGGCCGCCTCCGCGTTCGCCTCCTGGCGCAGCCGTACGGCATCCTCGGAGGCCCGCTCCCGCTCGGCGTGCGCGTCGGCGCGGACCCGGTCCGCCTCCTCCTGCGCCTCACCGCGGGTGCGCTCCGCGACATGCTCGGCCGTCGAGCGCAGCCCGGCGATCTCCTCCTCGGCCTGCTCGTGCAGCCCGGAGACGGAGTCGCGTACCTGCTGGGCGGTCTGCTCGGCCGCCGAGACGAGCTCGGTCGCCCGGGCGTCCGCCTCCTGAACCAGCCGCTGCGCCTCGGCCTGCGCCTCCTCCACCCGCTTCCGGGCGGAGGCCAGCAGCTCCTCGCTCTGCTCGCGGGCCCGCTCGCGCTCCTGGCCCGCTTCCGTCCGGGCCGCGCCGAGGGTCTCCTCGGCCTCCCGGCGCCGGCGCGTGGCCTCCTCCTGGGCGGCCTCCAGCGCCTCGGCCGCCTCGGCGCCGACCCGCTCGGCGGCGGCCGCGGCCTCCGCGCGCACCCGGTCGGCGGTCTCCTGCGCCTCGGTCTTGAGCCGCTCGGCCTCGGCGGCGGCCTCGCTCCGCAGCCGTACGGCGATGTTCTCGCCCTCGGCACGGGACTGCGAAGCGTCCGCCGCGGCCTCGTCACGGAGCCGCTCGGCCTCCGCCTCGGCCTGCTCCGTCAGCGTACGGACGCGCTCGGCGGCCTCGGCACGCTGCCGCTCGGCCTCCTCGTTCGTCTCGCGGCGGATGCGCTCCGCCTCCGTACGCGCCTCGCCCAGCGCCTCCTCGGCGGCCGCGAGCCGGGTCTCGGCCTCGGTGTGCAGCCGGTTCAGCTCGTCGGCGGCCTCGGCCTGCCGGGCGGCGACCGCGCGCCCGGTCTCCTCGCGCAGCTCGGCGGCGGCCCGCTCGGCCTCGGCGGTGGTGGCCTCGGCCTGCTCCTCGGCCTCGGCCCGCAGCTTGTCGGCCTCGGCGCGGGTGCGCTCCAGCGTCTCCTCGGCCTGCTTGCGCAGGGTCGCCGCGCGCTCGGCGGCCTCGGCGCGGATGCGCTCGCTCTCGCCGTTCGCCTTGGTGCGCAGCTCGTCCGCGTCGGAGCGCGCCTCGGTCAGCAGCTCCTCCGCCTTGCGCGCGCCCTCCTCCAACTGCTGGACCGCCTCGCGGCGGGCCTCGCCCCGGATACGCTCGCCCTCGGCGACCGCCTCGGAGCGCAGTTGCTCGGCCTCGCCGCGCAGCCGGCGGGCCTCCTCCTGGAGCTCGACCGTCTTGGCCCGGTACTCCTCGGTGTCGTCCTTGGCCGCGCCCTTGAGCTCATCGGCCTGCTCGGCGGCCTCGCCGCGCAGCCGGTCCGCCTCGGCCTCCGCCTCGCGGCGGATCCGCTCGGCCTCCTCGCTCGCGGCCTTCGTCGTGGACCGCGCGTCCTCGGAGGCCTTGGTGAGGACCTCCTCGGCGGAGCGGGCGGCCTTGGCGAGCTGGGCGGCGGCGTCCTCGGCGGCCGCCGTACGGGCCTTCTCGGCCGCCTCGGCGACCAGCCGGTCGGCCTCGGCCCGGGCATCGACGAGGGCCTGCTCGGCCTCCTCCTTGAGCGTCTCGGCGCTCTTGGTGGCCTCGCCGACCAGCCGGGCGATCTCCGACCTGGCCGTACGCGTGCGCTGCTCGTTCTGCGACTCCGAGGCGGCCAGCTTCTTGGCGGCCGCGTCCTTCGCCTCGGCGAGGACCTTCTCGGCCTCGAGACGGGATTCGCGCAGCCGGGTCTCGGCCTCCTGGAGCCGCTGCTCGGCGGCCCGGTTCAGCTCGGCCGTCTGCTGGCGGGCCTGCGAGGTCTCCGCCGTGGTGCTGGAGCGCAGCTGCTCCGCGTGTCTGGTGGCCTCCTGGGCCTGCGCGGAGGCGGCGCCCAGCATGCGCTCGGCGTCCTTGCGGGCGCGCAGCAGGATCGCCTCGGCCTCGGCCCGGGCGCTCTCGGCCTCCGAGCCGACGCGCTGCCGGGTCTCCTGCGCCAGCCGCTCGGTCTCGGCCCGGGCGGCGGCGAGCGCCTGCTCGGCCTCGGCGCGTGACTCGTCGAGCAGGCGGCGGGCCTGCGACTCGGTGCGGGCCCGGAGCTGCTCGGCCCAGGCGACGTTCTCGTTGACGTGCGACTCGACGGTCTGCCGGCGCTCGGCCAGCTCCTGGTCGAGCTGCTGCCTGCGCTGGACGGCCTCGTTGTGCAACTCCGCCTGGAGGCGCGCCTGGTGCTCGGCGTGCTCCTGGAGTATGCGCTGCGTCTGGGCCCGGGCCTCGCGCAGCTCGCGCTCGGCGTCGCTGCGCAACTGCTCGGCCTGGATCTGCGCGTTCCGCAGCATCTGCTCGGCCTGGTAGCCCATGTCCGCGCTGTCGTAGGCGGGACGGGTCGCCAGACTGCGCCGCGCCTCGTGCAGCTTGGCGCGCAAGACCTCGACCTGGTAACCGAGGTCCTCGGCGTGCTGGACGGCCTTCTCCCGGTCGGTCCTCAGCCGGTCCATCTCGGCTTCGAACCGCGAGAGATGGTCGTCTTCAGCTCGGTGGCTCTCCTGGCTTTCGTAGCCCCGCACTGCGCGGTCCCATCCTTCCCCGAGCTCTCAACTTCGTTCGAGCAGGGGACCAACCCTGGTCGTAACTCCGCACAGGACCGCTCGCCGGCGAGCGGTCCCCCGGGGAATGGTGACAGACAAACGACGAGGACGCGGCACGGCCCCGACCCGGCCCCGGCCCGGAACCGCCCACTCTACCGGGCCGGGTATGCGCCGGGTCAGTGCTCCGGGTTGCTCGTGACCAGTTCGGTGAGGACGCCGTGGCAGTCCTTGGGGTGCAGGAACGTGATCCGGGACCCCATCGAACCCGTCCTGGGCTCGTCGTACAGCACGCGGACGCCCTTCCCGCGGATGTCCGCGGCGTCCCCGTCCACGTCCGCCGTTCCGAAGGCGATGTGGTGGACGCCCTCCCCGTTCTTTGCCAGCCACTTGCCGACGGCGGAGTCCTCCCGCGTCGGCTCCAGGAGCTGGAGGTACGAAGCCCCGCCGTCCGAGGTCTCGTTGATCTTGAGCATGGCCTCCCGGACGCCCTGCTCCTCGTTGATCTCGCTGTGGAACACCTCGAATCCGTACGTGGCACGGTAGAACTCCACCGTCCTGTCCAGGTCGAAACAGGCGATCCCGATGTGGTCGATTCGCGTCAGCATGGATTCAGCATGGCTTCGCACCCCCGCTCCCGCCACGGTTACACAACGTGCGCGCCGTCACACCGGCTGCCGGATGACGGGCGCGGTACCGCTCAGTACATTCAGGTAAACCCTCGTTCACATCCGATCCCAAGGGGCCGAGCCCATGCCAGCAACGACCGGTACCACCACCTCAGTGATCGTCGCGGGCGCCCGGACGCCCATGGGCCGTCTCCTCGGCTCCCTGAAGGGCTTCTCCGCGGCCGACCTCGGCGGCTTCGCGATCAAGGCGGCGCTGGACCGGGCCGGGATCGGCGGCGACCAGGTCCAGTACGTGATCATGGGCCAGGTGCTCCAGGCCGGCGCGGGCCAGATCCCCGCCCGCCAGGCCGCCGTCAAGGCCGGCATCCCGATGAACGTGCCCGCGCTCACCATCAACAAGGTGTGCCTCTCCGGGCTCGACGCCATCGCGCTCGCCGACCAGCTCATCCGCGCCGGCGAGTTCGACGTCGTGGTCGCCGGCGGCCAGGAGTCCATGACCAACGCCCCGCACCTGCTCCCCAAGTCCCGCGAGGGCTACAAGTACGGCGCGATCGAGATGCTCGACTCGATGGCGTACGACGGTCTCACCGACGCGTACGAGAACATCCCCATGGGCGAGTCCACCGAGAAGCACAACAGCCGACTCGGCCTCGACCGCGCCGCCCAGGACGAGATCGGCGCCCTCTCCCACCAGCGGGCCGCCGCCGCCCAGAAGAACGGGATCTTCGACGCCGAGATCACCTCGGTCGAGATCCCGCAGCGCAAGGGCGAGCCCGTCGTCTTCGCGAAGGACGAGGGCATCCGCCCCGAGACGACCGTCGAGTCCCTCGGCAAGCTGCGCCCGGCCTTCGCCAAGGACGGCACGATCACCGCGGGCACCTCCTCGCAGATCTCCGACGGGGCCGCCGCGGTCGTCGTCATGAGCAAGGCGAAGGCGCAGGAGCTGGGCCTGGAGTGGATCGCCGAGATCGGCGCCCACGGCAACGTCGCGGGCCCGGACAACTCCCTCCAGTCGCAGCCCTCGGGCGCCATCCGGCACGCCCTGAAGAAGGACGGCCTGGCCGTCGAGGACCTCGACCTGATCGAGATCAACGAGGCGTTCGCCGCCGTCGCCGTCCAGTCCATGAAGGACCTCGGCGTCAGCTCGGACAAGGTCAACGTCAACGGCGGCGCCATCGCGCTCGGCCACCCGATCGGCATGTCCGGCGCCCGGGTCGTCCTGCACCTGGCCCTGGAACTGCAGCGGCGCGGCGGCGGCACGGGTGCCGCGGCGCTCTGCGGCGGCGGCGGCCAGGGCGACGCGTTGATCATCCGCGTCCCGGGCAAGTAACACCGTACGGATACACCGTACGAAGACGAGGGCAAGGCGAGAACGGAGCGGTGAACGTGGACCTGGACGTCCCCACGCTGGTCGAGCAGGCGCGAGCAGGCAGGCCGCGTGCGGTGGCCCGGCTGATCTCGCTGGTGGAGGGGGCGTCCCCGCAGCTCCGCGAGGTGATGGCCGCTCTGGCCCCGCTGGCGGGCCGTGCGTACGTCGTCGGGCTGACGGGCTCGCCGGGCGTCGGCAAGTCCACCTCCACGTCCGCTCTCGTCTCCGCCTACCGCCGGGCGGGCAAGCGGGTCGGCGTCCTCGCCGTCGACCCGTCCTCCCCGTTCTCCGGCGGCGCCCTGCTCGGCGACCGGGTCCGGATGTCGGACCACGCCTCCGACCCCGGCGTCTACATCCGCTCCATGGCCACCCGGGGCCACCTCGGCGGCCTCGCCTGGTCGGCCCCGCAGGCGATCCGGGTGCTGGACGCGGCGGGCTGCGACGTGGTGCTCGTCGAGACGGTCGGCGTCGGCCAGTCCGAGGTGGAGATCGCCTCCCAGGCCGACACCTCCGTCGTCCTGCTCGCCCCCGGCATGGGCGACGGCATCCAGGCGGCCAAGGCCGGAATCCTGGAGATCGGCGACGTCTACGTGGTCAACAAGGCCGACCGCGACGGCGCCGACGCCACCGCCCGCGAGCTGAACCACATGCTGGGCCTGGGGGAGTCCCGCGGCCCCGGCGACTGGCGCCCCCCGATCGTGAAGACGGTCGCCGCCCGGGGCGAGGGCATCGACGAGGTCGTGGAGGCCCTGGAGAAGCACCGCGCCTGGATGGAGGAGCACGGCGTCCTCGCCGAGCGCCGCGCGGCCCGCGCCTCCCACGAGGTCGAGACGATCGCGGTCACGGCGCTGCGGGAACGCATCGCGGACCTGCGCGGCGACCGCCGTCTGCACGCCCTGGCGGAGCGCATCGTGGCGGGGGACCTGGACCCGTACGCGGCGGCGGACGAGCTGGTGGCGGGGCTGACGGGGAGCTCCTGAGCCTGAGGTGATGCCGAACGGCCCCGTATCGCGGCTGCGACAGGGGGCCGTGGTGGTGCGGAGGTTCCGGGCGGCGGGCGGTCAGTCGTCGTCGCGGTCGTCGTTCCGGTCGTCGCGGTCGTCCGCGCGGTCGTCCCGGTCGTCGTCCCCTTCGTCGTCGCGGTCCACGGTGACCTTGCCGGTCTTCGCGTCGACCTTCAGCTCGTGCTGCTTGCCGTCCTTGCCGGTGATGTCGACGTCCCAGCGCAGGACGCTGCCCTTGCGGCCGCTGTCGTCGTCATCGTCATCGTCGTCCAGGTCGATCGACGTGATGCTGCCCGGCGCGGTCTTCAGGGCCGCCTCCGCCGCCTGGTTCAGGGTGACCGTGGAGGCGCGGGGCGCGTTGCGGTCGCGGTCGTCGTTGTCGTCGTCCTCGCGGGTCTTGAGGACCTTGCCGGTGGTGGCGTCCACCGTCACGTCGTGCCAGGTCTTGTCGGAGCCGTGGACGTCCAGCTCCCAGACCGTACGGCCGCCGTCGTCGTCATCGTCATCGTCGTCGAGACCGGCCTCCGTGACCGTGCCGGGGGCGCTCTTCAGCGCGGCGGCCACGGCCTGGTCGAGCGTGACGGAGGTGGTCCTGGCAGGGGCCTGGTCCTTGCCGTCCGTCGTCGGCTGCTGGACCGACGTACCGGTCCTGCGGTCGTCGCCGTCGTCCGCGAAGGCGACGGTGGCGGCGGCCGTGCCGCCGATGAGGACGGCGGCGGTGACGGCGGCGATGGTGACGTTGCGCTTCATGAGGGTCCTCCCCGAGAGCTGCTGTGCTGTGCTGGTTGACGGGGTCCACACTGCCGACCTCTTGCTGAACGCAGCCTGAAGCCTCCTGAAGGCGTCTTCAGGTGGAGTTTGCGAGGCTGTGCGCATGCGCCTGTTGATCGTGGAGGACGAGAAGCGTCTCGCGGTGTCCCTCGCCCGGGGACTCACCGCCGAGGGCTTCGCCGTGGACGTCGTGCACGACGGGCTCGAAGGGCTCCACCGGGCGAGCGAAGGCGGCTACGACCTCGTCATCCTCGACATCATGCTGCCCGGCATGAACGGCTACCGGGTCTGCGGTGCCCTGCGCGCCGCCGGGCACGAGGTGCCGATCCTCATGCTGACCGCCAAGGACGGCGAGTACGACGAGGCCGAGGGGCTCGACACCGGCGCCGACGACTACCTGACCAAGCCCTTCAGCTACGTCGTCCTCGTCGCCCGGGTCCGCGCCCTGCTGCGCCGACGCGGCGCCGGGACCGCCGCCCCCGTCCTCACCGTCGGCACCCTCCGCATCGACACCGCCGCCCGCCGAGTCCACCGGGGCGAGGACGAATGCACGCTCACCGCCAAGGAGTTCGCGGTGCTGGAGCAACTCGCCCTGCGCGCCGGGCAGGTGGTCAGCAAGGCGGAGATCCTGGAACACGTCTGGGACTTCGCCTACGACGGCGACCCGAACATCGTGGAGGTCTACATCTCCACCCTGCGCCGCAAGTTGGGCGCTGATTCCATTCGTACGGTGCGTGGCGCCGGCTACCGGCTGGAGGCGGGATGAGGTCCGTACGGGCCAGGGCCGCCATCGGCGCCACCCTGGTCGTCGCCGTCGCCCTGGTCGCCGCCGGGCTCGCCGTGCTCTCCGTGCTGCGGACCAACCTGATCGACCAGGCGGACCTCCAGGCGGAGGTCGCCGCCCGGGAGGTGGCCGGGCAGCTCGCCCTCGACACCGCCTTCGCCGATCTCGACCTGGACGACGAGGAGGACCACCCGGTCCAGGTGACCGACGAGGAGGGGCGGGTGGTGTTCGTGTCCCAGGGGCTGCGGGCCATCTCCGGGACCGCCTCGCCGGGCGTCAGCCCCGTACCCTCCGCCTCGGCCGGCGCCACCCCCTCGCCCGGGGACGACGATGACGACGGCGACGACGAGGACGGTGGCGACAGCGCGCGGCCCGCACGCGGCGAGGTCTCCTCCGACGACCCGGACTTCTCCGACGGCACCGCCACCGTGGACGGCAAGCGGGCCGACTACCGGTTCGCCGCCGTCGAGGCGACCACCCCCGCCGGACTCACGCTGACCGTCCACGCGGGCGCCCCGCTCGCCGCCGAGCAGGAGGCCGTGAACACCGTGCGCGGGGCCATGCTGACCGGGCTGCCGCTGCTGCTGGCCGTCGTCGCCGGGGTGACCTGGCTGGTGACCCGGCGCGCGCTGCGGCCCGTCGAGGGCATCCGCCGCGAGATGGCCGCGATCACCGCATCCGAGGACCTGGCCCGCCGCGTCCCGGAGCCCGGCTCACGCGACGAGATCGCCGCGCTGGCCAGGACCACCAACGAGACGCTCACCGTCCTGGAGGCGTCCGTGGAGCGTCAGCGGCGGTTCGTCGCGGACGCCTCGCACGAGCTGCGCTCCCCGATCGCCTCGCTCCGTACCCAGTTGGAGGTGGCCGAGGCCCACCCGGAGCTGCTGGACCTCCCGGGCGCGGTCGCCGACACCGTACGCCTCCAGGTGCTGGCGGCGGATCTGCTGCTGCTGGCCCGGCTGGACGCGGGGGAGAAGCCCGGCGCCGCCCGCCTGGAGGTGGGGGCGCTGGTGCGCGAGGAGGTGTCCCAGCGGACCGGCGACCGGATCCCGGTGACGGTGGAGGTGGAGGCGGCCGAGGGCGCTTCGTACGAGGTGAACGGGTCGCGCGGGCAGGTGGCCCGGGTCGTCGGCAATCTGCTGGACAACGCCCAGCGGCACGCGGAGAGCCTGGTCGCCGTCCGGGTCGCGGCCGACGGGTCCGGGGTGCGGGTGGAGGTCCGTGACGACGGGACCGGCGTTCCGGAGGACGAGCGGGAGCGGATCTTCGAACGGTTCGTCCGGCTGGACGACGCCCGCAGCCGTGACGACGGCGGCGCCGGTCTCGGCCTCGCCATCGCCCGGGACGTGGCCACGCGCCACGGCGGAACGCTCACGATCCACGAGGCGCCGGAAGGCGGCGCGGCGTTCCGGCTCTGGCTGCCGCGCGCGGCGTGAACGTGGCCTGACCGAAGCCGTACGCCGCCGCGGCCTGACCGGCCCTGTGGCCTGACCGGCCCCGCGAAGGCGCCGGTCAGGCCGCAGGCGTCACGGCTTCCCGCGCCGCCCCCGCAGGTGCTCCGCGATCGGCGTCAGCGCCGCGTGCAGCTCCGCCAGGGCCTCCGGGGAGAGCAGGTCCATGAAGTGGTTGCGCACCGATTCGACGTGGTGCGGGGCGACCTTGCGCATGGTTTCCGCGCCCAGCTCGGTGAGGACCGCGTACAGCCCGCGCCGGTCCGACTCGCAGTGCGTACGGCGGACCAGGCCCGCGCTCTCCATCCGGGTGATCTGGTGCGAGAGCCGGCTCTTGGACTGCAGGGTGGCGGCGGCGAGGTCGCTCATCCGCATCCGCTGGTCCTCGGACTCGGAGAGGTTGACCAGGATCTCGTAGTCGTTCATGGTCAGGCCGAACGGCTGGAGGTCCTTCTCCAACTGGTGCATCAGCAGCCTGCTGACGTCCAGGTGGGTGCGCCAGGCGCACTGCTCCGTGTCGCTCAGCCAGCGGGTGGCCGTCTCGGTCTCCATATATCGATTCTACCTAAGATGTTGAAAGCCGGACGAAATTAAGAGGTGTGACGACAGGCACCCCGGAACCGGCGGAGTGTCGACGGGGTGGCATGCAAGGACCGACGGCTGGGTGCAGACGTTCGACGTCACACTCCGCAGCCTACCGCTCACAAGCCGAAGCGACGCTGGAGGTCCCCCAGCTGGCCGGGCATGCGTGGTGCGGATCCGCCGCCCGGAACGCCCGGTTCACCCGGCACAGCGCCCGTCGCCTGCTCGGCCATCAGTGCCTCGCTGGACTGGAGCAGCACCGTGCCCGCCCCCACGAACTCGAACTGGTGCTCCTCTCCCGAGGTGCCGCCGATGCCCGTGAGTGACCGGATTCCGCCCATCACGCCCGTCATGTACCCGTGGTCGTAGTGGTGGCACGGTGAGGGGCAGTCGGCCCAGCCCACCAGCGCCTGCGGGTCGACCCGCAGCGGCGGCTCCATGAAGACCACCGGACCGTTCGACGCGGCCACGAACTTCCCCGTACCGATCAGCGTCACGAACCCCGGCACGATCGACTGCTTCAGCGCCAGCGACGGGTCGAACGCCAGCAGGTTCCCCGACCGGATCGTCAGGTTCCCCTCGTCCAGGTCGAAGGAGTTCACATCGAAGGCCCGGTCCGCGAGCAGCATCTTCCCGCTGCCCTCGGCCACCACCCAGTCACTCGCGTGCAGCGGCGAGTGGAAGCTGGAGCGCACCAGCCGGTCGAACCGGCCGTGCCCGATGCCGTCGAAGTTGATCTGCCCGTAGTAGGCGATCATCTTCCCCTTCTGCAGGAACCACCGGCTCCCCTTGAGCTCCACGCAGAAGGTGTAGGAGTTGACGTTGTCGTCCGACGGCAGCGTCATCGGATCGAAGATCACAGGGGTACTCACGACTTCTCCTCGATCGGCTTCTCCCCGACGGTCACCGGCGTGCTCACAGCTTCTCCTCCGATGCCTGGACGTACACCGCGCCGTTCCCGCTCAGCTCGAGCTGGAACGCCTCGCCGGAGCCGCGCCCCACCATGTCCCGCCAGCCGACGGCCGTGGAGAGCTTGTTGCGTACGTCCCCGTGGTGGGCGACGTACGCCTGCGGGTCCACGTGGATGTCCCGGCCGGGGGTGATCGGCAGTTCGATCACCCCGCCGTGCGCCATCACCGCGACCGCGCCGTGCCCCTTGAGGGTGGTGGTGAACAGGCCCTGGCCGGTCACCTGGCCGCGCACCATGCCCATCACCCCGCCCTGCGAGCCCATGAACATCGTGCCCTGCTGGAGGGAGCCGTCGAAGGCGAGGAGGCGGTCGGCCTCCACGTACAGGGTGTCGCCGGCCAGGTTGATCACCTGGATGTGGTGGCCACCGTGGCCGAACATCACCGTCCCCGAGCCCTCGACCGTCATGAGCGGGGTCGCCTCGCCCGCCACCCGGCGGCCGATCATCGAGGCGAAGCCGCCCTGGCCGCCCTGGATGTTCGGGGTGAAGGAGACCTCGCCCCGGTAGGCCAGCATCGCGCCGCGCTGGCTGAACAGCTTCTGGCCCGGGACCACCGTGGCCTCGATCATCTTGGAGTTGATCTCCCGGAACGGCATCAGACATCGCCCCCGACGGTGTTGCGCTCGCTCGGCTGTACGTAGACCAGGCCGTCGCCCTCGAAGCGGATCTGGAACGCCTCGCCCGAGCCCTCGCCCATCAGCGTCCGGAAGTTCACCCCGGACTGGAGGTGCTGCTGGAGGTGGCCCTGGTGGGCGATGTACGCGCCGGGGTCGACCATCAGCGGATACTGCGGGGTCACCCGCAGGATCACCGCCCGGCCGTCCGACGTGATCGCCGCCTGGCCGGTGCCCTCCACCGTGGTGGTGAACAGGCCGTTGCCGCTCGCCCCGCCGCGCAGGCCGGTGAACGTGGTCCCCGTGCGCAGGCCGGAGTCGGTGGCCAGCAGGTTGCTCGCCTCCACGTACAGCTTGTCGCCGTGCAGGGAGACCAGGCTGATCTCGCTCGCCCGGTCGGCGAAGTAGCAGGTGCCCTGCCCGGACACCTCCATCACCGTCATCTGTTCGCCGGTCAGCCGGCGGGTCACCATCCCACGGAGGCCCTCACCGCCGCCGGACAGCTTCTTGAAGCTCACCCGGCCGTCGTACGCGACCATCGAGCCGTTCTTCGCCTTGACCACATCGCCCGTCAGATCGACGGCGAGCGTCTTGCTGCCTTGGAGTCGGAACATCGCCACGCGACGAAGGTAGCCGCCCGCCCCCCGCTCCGGCCAGGTCCCACGGAACCGTTACGCCCCTGATGCTCCCCTGATGCGCACCTGGACCGGTCCTGATGATGCGCGCCCCGACCGGCCCTGATATGCGGCGATACGCGCGCCCGCGCACGCGCCAGGCCCCCGGCGGCCGGGGCGGGGCGGCGCGATGCCACAATGGGAGCGGCTTGTGCCCGCGTTCACAAGCCCACGCGACCCCCTCCCACCGAAGGTGCCCCTGTGGACATCAAGACCGCTTCCGCCCTGCACCGGCTGCGCCTCATCTCGATTCCCGAGGCGCTGTCCTTCCCGGCCCTGATCCTCTTCGGCTCGGTCCTCAGCCGGGTCTCGGACATCGACTTCCTGATGATGCCGCTCGGCATGATCCACGGCGTGCTCTTCGTGATCTACGCCGTGTTCCTGCTCGACGTCTGGATGAAGGCCAAGTGGCCGCTCAAGCGCGTCGCCCTCTTCTTCGTCCTGTCGCTGATCCCCTTCGGCGGCCTCTACGGCGACAAGCTGCTCAAGAAGTACGAGGCCGACGGCGTCATCGCCGCCCGCGCCCGCCGCGAGGGCACGGTCAGCGCATGATCGTCGCCTTCTCGGTCTCCCCGCTCGGTGTCGGTGAGGACGTCGGCGAGTACGTCGCCGACGCCGTGCGGGTCGTACGGGAGTCGGGTCTGCCCAACCGGACCGACGCCATGTTCACCTCCATCGAGGGGGAGTGGGACGAGGTCATGGACGTCGTCAAGCGCGCCGTGGCCGTCGTCGAGGCCCGCGCCGGACGCGTCTCCCTGGTACTGAAGGCCGACATCCGACCTGGTGTCACCGACGGCCTGACCTCGAAGGTCGAGACGGTGGAGCGGTATCTCGCCCCCTGACGTCCCGTCGGCCCGCGGCCGGCCCGCGTTCACCCGATAAGCCCCCGGCGCCACACGGCCGGGGGCTTTTCCGGTCCCGGATCAAAAACCCCTCACTCGGACCTGCCAAGTCGACACGCCGTTGCCTGTCCCCTTCTGTGGGGATATCAACCCGTTCGACAGTGGGAGGCACGGTGCGGTCGGAGGGCTACGACTACGACACCTACAGCCGGCTCGCGGGTCCGCTCACCGAGCCGGACCCGGAGGGATACCGAGTCCGGTACCGATCCCTGCTCTCGAGCGAGAAGCACCGAATAAGGGCCGTCCTCCTGATGACGCTCGCCCCGGTGCTCACCGCCACCCTGATGCTCTACCTGGTCTGGCCCACGCACTGGACCGAGCGGGAGAACGGGGAGCGGTGGCTCGTCGTCGCCGACACCGCGATGCTGGTCTCGATCGGCCTGATCGGGCTCTTCATGCTGGTCAACGTGGTCTCCATCGCGCACGCCACGATGGTCGCGCGCGACCCCGTACCCGTGACGCCCGAGCCGGGCACCCGGGTCGCCTTCCTCACCACGTACGTCCCCGGCAAGGAACCGCTCTCCATGGTGCGCGCCACCCTGAAGGGCGCGGTGCGCCTCACGCACGACGGGCCGCTGGACATCTGGCTCCTCGACGAGGGCGACGACCCGGCCGCCCGGATGCTCTGTGCGGAGCTGGGGGTGCACCACTTCACCCGGCGCGGGGTGCCCGAGTGGAACCGTAAGAAGGGCGTCCACAAGGCGAAGACGAAGCACGGCAACTACAACGCCTGGATCGCCCTGCACGGCGACGCCTACGACTTCTTCGCCTCCGTCGACACCGACCATGTGCCGATGCCCAACTTCCTGGAGCGGATGCTGGGCTACTTCCGCGACCCGGACGTCGCCTTCGTCGTCGGCCCGCAGGTCTACGGGAACTACGACTCGGCCGTCACCAAGGCCGCCGAATCGCAGCAGTTCCTCTTCCACGCACTGATCCAGCGCGCGGGCAACCGCTACGGCGCCCCGATGTTCGTCGGCACCAACAACGTCGTCCGCACCGCCGCCGTACGCCAGGTCGGCGGGCTGTACGACTCCATCACCGAGGACATGGCGACCGGCTTCGAGATGCACCGCCGCCGCAACCCCCTCACCGGCCGCTTCTGGCGCTCCGTCTACACCCCCGACGTGCTGGCCGTCGGCGAGGGGCCCGCGTCCTGGACGGACTTCTTCACCCAGCAACTGCGCTGGTCGCGGGGGACGTACGAGACGCTGTTCAAGCAGTACGGCAAGGCGCTGTTCCGGGTGCCGCCCGGCCGGCTCCTCAGCTACACCCTGATGCTCGTCTACTACCCCATGACGGCCGTCAACTGGCTGCTGGGTGTGCTCAGCTGTGTGCTCTTCCTCTGGTTCGGCGCGTCCGGAACCCAGGTCGCCGCCTCCATCTGGCTGATGCTCTACAGCGACGCGGCGGCCCTCCAGATCGGGCTCTACCTCTGGAACCGGCGCCACAACGTCTCCCCGCACGAGCCCGAGGGCTCCGGCGGCCTCGCCGGGATGGCCATGTCCGCGCTCTCCGCGCCGATCTACCTCAAGTCGCTCGGCTCGGCGGTGCTGCGCACGGAGGGCCGGTTCGTCGTCACGCCCAAGGGCGGCCAGGTCTCCCCGGACCGGCTGCTCACCTTCCGTATCCATCTGGCCTGGGCGGCGGTGCTGTTCTCCTCGCTCGCCGCCTCGGTCTACCTGGACCACACACATGTCGCGATGCGGACCTGGGCGACGCTGGGGCTCGCGATATCCCTGTCGCCGGTCGCGGTGTGGGTCTGGACGGAGTGGCGCGACCGGCGTACGCGGGCACGCAGCGCCGTCCCCGCAACGGCAACCGCAACCGCACCCGCACCCGCTCCCGCGCCTGCTCAGGCGCCCGCGCCCGCCCCCGTACAGCAGGCGCTGCCCGAGCCGACGTATCTGACCACCAAGACCACGACCACGACCAGCGCCCCGGCGACCAGCAGCGCGAGTGCCGGTGCCACCGCCGCCACCACGGCAGGAGGGAACTGACCCATGGCCTACCGGCCTTCGAAGAAGATGCGGAAGACGCTCCTGGGCGGCGGCGCCGTGGTCGTGCTGGCGGGGCTCAACGCCCCGGCGGCGCTCTCCTTCGCGGAGGACCAGTACCACGCGTACAAGATCGCCCAGCCGAAGTACCAGGCGGAGTACGGTTCCTGGAAGCGGGTCGACATCCCGGAGGAGTACCGCACCAACGCCATCCACGCGGCGCTCCTGCACACCGGGAAGGTGCTGATCGTGGCGGGCTCCGGCAACGACGAGAAGAACTTCGACGCGGGCACCTTCGACACCGTGCTGTGGGACCCGGCCGAGAACGTCTTCCAGAAGATCCCCACCCCGGAGGACTTCTTCTGCGGCGGCCACGCCCAGCTCCCCGACGGGCGCCTCCTGATCGCCGGCGGCACCGCCCGCTACGAGGTCCTGGACGACAAGGTGAAGCGGGCCGGCGGCGGGATGCGGGTCAAGAACGAGAACCCGGACAAGCCGCTGAAGCTGAAGAAGGGCACGGTCTTCCGCTCGCCGGCCGGTGTCGAGTACGCCGCCAAGTTCGACGTCACCGTGCCCAGGGCGAAGCGCGACTTCGAGGTCACGTACTTCGAGAGCGGCCAGATGAAGCCGTGGAAGACGAAGGTGACGGCGGCCGAGCAGCGGGTCTTCGTGGAGGCGGTGAACGACGGCGTCGAGGCGGTGGCGGCCGAGGCCGCCCAGTACGAGATCGTCGGGCTGAAGGGCAAGGAGGCGGCCAACTCGTACGGGATCGCCGAGAAGATCACCATGGACAAGCAGGACTTCCAGGGGATCAGGGCCGCCTACGAGTTCGACCCGACGGCGGAGAAGTACATCAAGGTCGACCCGATGAAGGAGGCCCGCTGGTACCCGACGCTCGTCGGCCTGGAGGACGGCCGGGTGCTCTCCGTCTCCGGTCTCGACGACGTCGGCGCGATCCTGCCGGGCGACAACGAGATCTACGACCCGAAGACCAAGAAGTGGTCCAAGGGTCCGTTCCACTACTTCCCGACCTACCCGGCGCTCTTCCTGACCAAGGGCGGCAAGCTCTTCTACCCGGGCGCCAACGCGGGTTACGGACCGGCCGACAAGGGGCGCGAGCCGGGGATCTGGGACATCAGGAAGAACACCTTCACCAAGGTGCCCGGTCTGACCGACACCGACGAGCTGGAGACGGCGGCCTCGCTGCTGCTGCCGCCCGTGCAGGACCAGAGGGTGATGGTGCTCGGCGGGGGCGGGGTCGGTGAGTCCAAGAAGTCCACGGCCCGCACGGCCGTCATCGACCTGAAGCAGGCCAGCCCGGCCTTCAAGCCGGGCCCCGATCTGCCGCAGGGTACGCGCTACCTGAACAGCGTGATCATGCCGGACGACACCGTCTTCACCAGTGGCGGATCCGAGGACTACCGGGGGCGCGGCAACAGCAACATCCTCAAGGCGCAGTCCTACGACCCGAAGACCAACACCTTCAAGGAGGCGGCCGAGCCGACGGTCGGCCGCAACTACCACTCCGAGGCGCTGCTGCTGCCCGACGGCCGGGTCGCCACCTTCGGCTCCGACTCGCTCTACGGCGACAAGGACAACACCAAGCTCGGCAAGTTCGAGCAGCGCATGGAGGTCTACACCCCGCCCGCCCTGCACCGGGGCAAGGACAAGCGGCCGGTGATCGGGGACGGCCCCGAGGCGGTCGAGCGCGGGCAGACGGTCACGTACAAGAGCGCCGAAGCGGACCGGATCGCGACGGCCCGGCTGATGCGGCCGAGCGCGGTCACCCACACCACGGACGTGGAGCAGCGCTCCATCGAGCTGGGCCTGAAGAAGAGCAAGGGCGAGGTCAGCGTGAGCGTGCCGGACGACCCCACGCTGGTGCCGCCCGGCTGGTACATGCTCTTCGTCACCGACACCGACGGCATCCCGTCCGAGGCGAAGTGGGTCAAGGCGTCCTGAGGGCCGGAGGCCTCGCACACGGTACGACGACGAGGTAGCGGGCCCTGCGGAAACCGCGCCCCTGCGGTTCGCGTGGCGATCGGATCGTCATATGAGAGCTTTTCCGCTCGTTCGGCGGGAGCGGTCACGGCGCTCGCATGCGACCGTACGGTCCAATCTCAAACATCCGTTCGGGCGACGGTGGTGGTGAGGTGCCCCGTGACGCCTGGGGCGCTCTGCCTACGGTCCGCAGCATGAATCGGACGAGTCTGATCACCGTGACCGCATGCACCCTGTGCCTGGCGGCAGCCGCACCGGCCTCCGCCGACTACACGGGCAACCCGCTGGGCGGCAGCAACGGGTTCGGCGTCGTCGTCGAAGGCGACGCCACCCTGGGCAGCACCGAGACCGAGGGTGCCGTCGCCATCGGTGGCAACCTGACCATGGGCCCCGGATACAACGTGGGCCTCAGAACGCCCGGCACCTTCACCGCTCCCGGCGACGCCGTGCCGACCGCCCTTCTGGTGAACGGCCAGGTCGACTGGGCAGGCAGCTCCCAGCAGGGCGTGCTGCGCGTCCTCAGCAACGGTTACCTCAAGGTCGGCGACCCCACCGGCAGCGACGCCCTGAACCAGGACGCCAACGGAGCCCAGGTCAGCACGCGCGAGGTCGTGGAAGGCGCCGGTTACGACTCCACGCCGCGCATCGAGACGACGGCCCGCCAGAGCGAGGCGAATGTCCACCAGAGCGGCCTCATGGACTTCGGCGCGGCCTTCGCCGCCTTCCGGGAGCGCTCCACGGACATCGCCGCCTGTTCCGCCGACGTCCTCCTCCGGGACGACCAGGGCGAGCCGCTGCCCGACCAGGGTGCCGTACCGCTCGGCAGCCGGGCGCATATCCGACTGGCCGCCGGGCAGACCAACGTCCTGAACATCACCGGCGAGAACCTCGACAACCTCGCCGAACTCGACTTCGACGACGAGCCCACCGCCTCCACCCCGCTGGTGATCAATGTGGACACCACCGGCAGCGCGGGCACCTACTCCTGGAGCATCCCGGAGCTGGCGGGCGTCTCGGGCAACCAGGCCCCCTACATCCTGTGGAACTTCCCCGACGCCACCGATATCACCATCACGGACGGCGACTCCCTCGAAGGCACCCTTTACGCGCCGCGTGCCAAGGTCACCGACCTGGACCCCTCGAACATCGAGGGGCAGATCATCGCCAGGGAGCTGATCGCGGGGCCGCTGACCGGGGGTGGCTCAGGTGCGGTCAACGCCGGCGAGATCCATGAGTTCCCCTTCGACGCGGACATCGTGTGCACCTCCACCCCCACCCCGACTCCGACCCCCACCGAGCCGACGCCGACGCCGACCGAGCCGACGCCGACGCCGACCGAGCCGACGCCGACCCCCACAGACTCCACGCCGACTCCCACCCCGACTGAGCCGACTCCCACTCCCTCGCCGACCGAACCCACTCCCGGCCCGACCTGGTCGAGCGAGCACCCGCACCCCACGCCCTCGGACCCCTACGGACACGGACCCGACCACGAACTGGCGAACAGTGGATCGTCGGGCATGGGCTTCCTCGCGGGCGGCGCGCTGCTGGCCGCTGCCGGCGGTCTGGCCCTGAAGCTGCGCCGGCGCCCGCGCCACTGACGCCGCCGGCGGAGTCCAGGGCGCGGGACCGGCCCCGCTGTTCCTGACCCGCTGAGCGCGCGGTGTCGTGCTCCAAGGGCCACGACACCGCGCGCCTGGTTCAGGACTTCGCGCGCTCAGCCAGTCCCAGCGCGTACTCCGGCCACCACGTGCCCGCCTCCGGGCCGCCCCGGCAGGTGCCGTCCGACTCGCCGGGCCGCTTGATCCACAGGTAGGCGTCGAGCCGGTCGTCGCGGGTGTCGGTGGTCGGGGGCGTGCCGAGCGCCCGGCCGGGCGGGTTGCACCAGGCCTCGGCGCGGTCCCCGGTGAGGGGGCCGCCGCCGTTGCGACTGGTGTCGATCACGTAGTGCGCGCCGCCGCCGACGGCGTCGGAGAGGAGGGCCCCGTACTCCTTCACGCTCGCGTTCGACTGGAAGTTGGAGACGTTCAGCGAGAAGCCGTCGGCCCGGTCGATCCCGGCCTGGCGCAGCGGCTCGGCGATCTTGGACGGTTCCTTGATCCAGTCGGGGTTGCCCGCGTCCAGGTAGACCTTGGTGCGCGGCTGGGCCTTGAGCGTGTCCACGGCCTCGGAGAGCAGTTGGTAGCGCTCGGCGTGGTGCTCGGGCGGGGTGCAGCCGTCAGCGATGTGGGGGAGGGCGTCGGGCTCCAGGATGACGGTGGCCGGGGCGTCGCCGATGGCCTCGGCGAACTCACCGAGCCAGGACCGGTAGGCGTCCGCGTCCTTGGCCCCGCCCGCGGAGTAGAGCCCGCAGTCGCGGTGGGGGATGTTGTACGCGACGAGCAGGACGCTCTTCTTCGTCTCGGCCGCGGCCTTCGCGGCGGCGACGATCTCGGGCCCGGGCGCGTCCCAGGCGGGCCAGAGCGCCACCGGCCGGTCGGCGATCCGCCGCAGCGCCTTCGCGTCGTCCTCCCGGCCCGCCCGGTCCCAGGCACGCACCTGGTGGGCGGCGTCGCTGTCCGGGTCCACCCAGTAGGGGGAGGCCGCGCTCGGCGCCGGTTCCCCGCGTACGGGGTCGGCCTCGGCGGCCGTGGGGCTCGCGCCGCCCGGTGCGGAGCAGCCCGCCGTGAGGGCGGCCGCGAGAGCGGCGGCGGCCAGGGCGGGGGGAACCCCGAAGACACTGCGGACTCGGGAAACGGTTCTACGGCCGGACATCCAGCCCCCTCGGACGGCGGTGGCTCTCACGGATACGGGACGGCGTGGTGCCGGACGGCACAGCGGAAGGCTGAGCGCGGGCAGACGTCAGCAATCGTGACATATCGGTCACCGAGAGTGGTGCCACGACACCATCCGTCACCGGCCTCCGCTGAGGCATCGGCCTGCTCAGACGCCGGCCGCCAGCGTGATCCCCAGCGGCGTCCGCTCGTACAGCACCTGGTGTCCGTACCGCCGCGACGTCAGCAGCCCGGCCCCCCGCAGCACCGACAGATGCGCCGACACGGAGGACGGCGCGAGGTCGAGCCGGTGGGCCAGGGTGCTCGTCCCGGCCGGTTCGTCCAGCGCGCACAGGACGTCCGCGCGGACCCGGCCCAGCAGCCGGGCCAGGGCCTGCGGCGTCTGTTCGCCGGCCTCGCTCCACAGCCCGCCGATCCCGCGCGCCGGGTAGATCAGCCCCGGCTGCCACGGCTCCAGGTGGCCGCCCACCACCTCGGGCCAGACGAAGACGCTCGGCATCAGCACCAGGCCCTGGCCGCCCAGCACCTGTTCGTGGTCGCCGCGCGTGCCCTTGACGGTGAGCGTCGAACCGTTCCAGCTCAGCTGCGTACTCACCTCGCCCAGCAGCCCCGCGAGCCCGCTGTCCGCGAGCTTGCGCGAGTGGTACGCGATGTCCGCCTCCAGCAGCGCCCGCAGCCGGGGCCAGTACGGCTCGATCAGCGCCTGCCAGGCCCGCTCCAGCAGATCGGCCAGCTTCCGCACACTCCGCGCCGGATCGGCCAGCAGCCGGCGGCCGGTCGCCGACTCCCGGGCGCCGGGCCGCTCCAGAAGCGCCAGCTCCATGTCCGCCCGCGCCACCTCCGGATCGACCGCCCGCACGCCCGCGATCTCCTCCTCGAAGGTGGCGAGCGGGCCGATCGGGGGCGGGCAGATGAAGTCCGGGTTGTGGCCGCCGTCGGGCATCAGAAGCCAGAGCGGTTCGAGGTCGAGCGCCGCCGCCGCGTCCCGGATCCGCCGGAGCCACGGCAGGTGGTAGCCGTGGCGGTGGTGGCGGGCCAGGGTGCGCACCGCCTCCTGGGTCTCGACCAGCGGCGAGAGCGCGAACCGGCAGCGCAGCAGGTCGCTCTCGTCGAAGTGCAACCGGAACGGCATACCGGCCCCCGCCCACGCGTCGAAGATTCGTCCCCAGCCGAAAGTCTAGAGCGCGCGGCCGTCCCGCCTCAGGCTCCTGCCATGTCCCAGCCGTCCTCGTCCACCCAGCCGTCCTCGTCCACCCCGCCCTCCTCCACCCCGCCCACCGGCTACCGCGCCGTCTTCCGCGTCCGCGAGTTCCGGGCCGTCTTCGCCGCCCACCTGCTCTCACTCCTCGGCGTCGTCGTCAGCGAACTCGCGCTCACCGTGCTCGTCTACGACCTCACCGGCTCCCCGCTGCTCAGCGCCCTGACCTTCGCGCTGGGGCTGCTCCCGTACGTGATCGGCGGGACGCTGTTCGCCGGGGTCGCCGACCGCTACCCCGCCCGCCGCGTCCTCGTCGTCTGCGACCTCGTCTGCGCGGCCTGCGTCGCCGTGATGCTGGTGCCCGCCACTCCGGTCGCCGGACTCCTCGCCCTGCGCTGCCTGGTGGCCGCGATCGCGCCGGTCTTCACCGGGACCCGGATGGCCGCGCTCACCGACATCCTGGGCGACGGCGACCTCTACGTCCTCGGCCGCTCGCTCCTGCGGATCGTCTCGCAGAGCGCGATGCTGATCGGCTTCGGTGCGGGCGGCGCGCTGCTCACCGTGCTCTCCCCGCGCGGCGCGATCACCGTCACCGTGGTCACCTTCCTCTGCTCGGCGGCCCTCCTCCGCCTCGGCACCCGCGACCGCCCGGCCCGTACGGTCTCCGGCGGCGGCTCCACCACCCTGCTCCGGGAGTCGCTCTCCGGCGCCCGGCTGATCCTGGGCGACCGCCGCATCCGGGCGCTGCTGCTCCTGTTCTGGCTGCCCGCGATGTTCGTGGTGGCCCCGGAGGCGCTGGCCGCCCCGTACGTGGCCGAGATCGGCGCCGGTCCGGCCGCACTCGGGCTGCTGCTCTGCGCGATGGCGGTGGGGCACGTGGGCGCCGAGCTCTTCGTGGGATCCGCGCTCCGCCCCCGTACCCGCTCCCGGATCGTGCTGCCCATCGCCGCCGTCGGCCTGCTCCCGCTGGTGGTGTACGTGGTCCGGCCCGGCCTGCCGCTCGCGCTCGCCGCCCTCGCGCTGGCCGGGACGGGGGCGGCGTACGTCATCGGGCTCGACCAGTGGTTCGTGGACGCCGTGGAGCCGGAGCTGCGCGGCCGGGCCATGACGCTGCTCACCGCCGGACTGATGACGATCCAGGGCGCCGGGATGGCGCTGGCGGGGCTCGCGGCCGACTTCTTCCCGGTGCACCACGTGGTCGCCGGATCCGGAATCATCGGTACCGTCGTCACGCTCCTCGTCGCCGCCGAGGTCCGCCGTACGACCCCCGGACAGATGTCCGATACCGAAAGGCGAGACGGGGCTGACCGGCATATGACCAGTCGGTAAGGTCGATGCCGTGCCGAAGCCGCTCAGCCTTCCTTTCGATCCCATCGCCCGTGCCGAGGAACTCTGGCATCAGCGCTGGGGGCCCGTGCCCTCCATGGGGGCGATCACCTCGATCATGCGGGCGCAGCAGATCCTGCTGGCGGAGGTGGACGCGGTCGTCAAGCCGTATGGTCTGACCTTTGCCCGGTACGAGGCCTTGGTGCTGCTCACCTTCTCCAAGGCGGGCGAGCTGCCGATGTCCAAGATCGGGGAGCGGCTGATGGTGCACCCCACCTCGGTCACCAACACGGTGGACCGGCTGGTGAAGTCCGGCCTGGTCAGCAAGCGCCCCAACCCGAACGACGGGCGCGGCACGCTCGCCTCCATCACCGACAAGGGGCGCGAGGTCGTCGAGTCGGCCACCGAGGACCTGGTCGCGATGGACTTCGGCCTCGGGGTGTACGACGCGGAGGAGTGCGGGGAGATCTTCGCGATGCTCCGGCCGCTGCGGGTGGCGGCGCAGGACTTCGACGAGGGGTGAGCGAGGCCCGGGGGTGCTCCGGGCGCGCTCCGGGGCGTGCTCCTGGGGTGCTCCGGGCGCGCTCCGGCGTGCTCCGGGGGGTGCGCGAAGATCGCCCCGGCCGTCCCGTTACGCTCGTGTCCATGAAACAGAACGTGCTCACCCGCTACCGGGTGATGGCTTACGTCACCGCCATCTGGCTGCTCGTCTTCACGGTGGCGATCATCGCGAAGTACGCCTTCGACACCGGCGACACCATGGTGATCTCCCAGATCCACGGCGTGCTGTTCATCGTCTACGTCATCTTCGCCTTCGACCTCGGCTCCAAGGCGAAGTGGCCGTTCGGCAAGCTCCTGTGGGTGCTGGCGGCCGGCTGCATCCCCTTCGCCTCCTTCTTCGTCGAGCCGAAGGTCAGCCGCGAGGCCCAGGCGCTGGTCACCAAGCCCGCCGCGGAGCCCGCGAAAGCCTGATCCGCGAGGCACCCCTGGCACCCCTCACCGCCCCGCGCAAAGCGCCGGGCGGTTTGCCATCGACATTTACTAGGACGTCCTAGTAAATTCGAAGCATGGACGCTGACGCGATCGAGGAAGGCCGCCTCCGCTGGCAGGCCCGTTACGACAAGGCCCGCAAGCGTGACGCGGACTTCACCACGCTCTCCGGGGACCCGGTGGAGCCGGTCTACGGGCCGCGCCCCGGCGACACGTACGAGGGGTTCGAGCGGATCGGCTGGCCGGGGGAGTACCCCTTCACCCGGGGCCTGCACCCGACCGGCTATCGGGGCCGCACCTGGACCATCCGCCAGTTCGCCGGCTTCGGCAACGCCGAGCAGACCAACGAGCGCTACAAGATGATCCTCGCGGCGGGCGGCGGCGGCCTCAGCGTCGCCTTCGACATGCCGACGCTGATGGGCCGCGACTCCGACGAACCGCGCTCGCTCGGCGAGGTCGGCCACTGCGGGGTCGCCATCGACTCCGCCGCCGACATGGAGATCCTGTTCAAGGACATCCCCCTCGGTGACGTCACCACCTCCATGACGATCAGCGGCCCCGCCGTCCCCGTCTTCTGCATGTACCTGGTCGCCGCCGAGCGCCAGGGCGTCGACCCGGGGGTGCTCAACGGCACGCTCCAGACCGACATCTTCAAGGAGTACATCGCGCAGAAGGAGTGGCTCTTCCAGCCCGAGCCCCACCTGCGCCTCATCGGCGACCTGATGGAGCACTGCGCCTCCGCCATCCCCGCCTACAAGCCGCTCTCCGTCTCCGGCTACCACATCCGCGAGGCCGGGGCGACGGCCGCGCAGGAGCTGGCGTACACCCTCGCGGACGGCTTCGGCTACGTGGAGCTCGGCCTCTCCCGGGGCCTGGACGTCGACACCTTCGCCTCCGGGCTCTCCTTCTTCTTCGACGCCCACCTCGACTTCTTCGAGGAGATCGCCAAGTTCCGCGCCGCCCGCCGCATCTGGGCCCGCTGGATGAAGGAGACGTACGGCGCCAGGACCGACAAGGCGCAGTGGCTCCGCTTCCACACCCAGACCGCCGGGGTCTCCCTCACCGCGCAGCAGCCGTACAACAACGTCGTACGGACGGCCGTCGAAGCCCTCTCCGCCGTGCTCGGCGGCACCAACTCGCTCCACACCAACGCCCTGGACGAGACCCTCGCCCTTCCCTCCGAACAGGCCGCCGAGATCGCGCTCCGCACCCAGCAGGTGCTGATGGAGGAGACCGGCGTCGCCAACGTGGCCGACCCGCTGGGCGGCTCCTGGTACGTGGAGCAGCTCACCGACCGGATCGAGGCCGAGGCCGAGAAGATCTTCGACCAGATCAGGGAGCGCGGCACCCGGGCCCACCCCGACGGGCAGCACCCGATCGGACCGATGACCTCCGGCATCCTGCGCGGCATCGAGGACGGCTGGTTCACCGGCGAGATCGCCGAGTCCGCCTTCCAGTACCAGCGGGCCCTGGAGAAGGGCGACAAGCGGGTCGTCGGCGTCAACGTCCACCACGGCTCCGTCACCGGCGACCTGGAGATCCTCCGGGTCAGCCACGAGGTCGAGCGCGACCAGGTCAGCCAGCTCACCGCCCGCAAGGCCGCCCGGGACGACGCGAAGGTGGGCGCCGCGCTGGCCGCGATGCTGGCCGCCGCCCGCGACGGCTCGAACATGATCGCGCCGATGCTGGACGCGGTACGGGCCGAGGCCACGCTCGGCGAGATCTGCGAGACGCTGCGCGAGGAGTGGGGCACGTACACGGAGCCGCCGGGGTTCTGAGCCGTACGGGGACGTTTCGGGAGGGCCCTTCAGCTCCTACGGGCCCTCCCCGCCGAACACCACCGTGAACAGCGCCCCGCCGCCCGGCGCCGCCCTCGCTGTCAGCTCCGCCCCGTGCGCGCGGGCGATCTGCCGGGCCATCGCGAGCCCCAGCCCCGAGCCGGGGAGAGCGCGGGCGGCCTCGGCGCGGTAGAAGCGGTCGAAGACGTACGGGAGATCCTCGGGCGCGATCCCGGGCCCGTGGTCCCGGACCGTCAGCTCAAGCCCACCCTCGTAGGCGGTCAGCCCCACCTCCACCGGCGCGTCCGGCGGGCTGAACTTGGCCGCGTTGTCCAGCAGGTTGGTCAGCAGCCGGGCCAGCCGCGCCGGTACGCCGGGCCGTGTCGCCCCCGCCGCGCCGGGACTTGTGGACAGCTCGAACCGGACGCGCGGCCAGTGCGTCCGGGCCATGGCCACCGTCTGCTCCGCCAGCTCCGCGATCCGCACCTCCTCCAGCAGCGGCGACGGCTCCTCGTCCCGGGCCAGCTCGATCAGGTCGTTCACCAGTCCGGCCACCTCCCGGATCTGCCGCCCGAGCGCCCCCGAGGCCCGCTCGCGCTGCGCGGGCGTGAGTCGGTCGGCGCGGGCCAGCAGCTCCGCGTTGGTGCGCAGAGCCGTCAACGGGGTCCGCAGCTCGTGTGAGGCGTCCGCGACCAGCCGGCGCTGGGCGCTCACCGACTGCTCCAGCTCCCCGAGCATCGTGTTGAAGCTGGCCGCCAGCCGGGTCACCTCGTCCTGCCGCCCCGGCGGCCCCGGCGGCAGCTCGATGCGGTGGCGCGGGTCCCGGGTCGCCGCGATCCGCTCGGCGGTCGAGGTCAGACGGGCGACGGGAGCCAGGCCCGTGCGCGAGACGGCGTACCCGAGCAGCCCCGCCAGCAGCACCCCCGCCCCGCCGACCGCCGCCAGCAGCACCGCCGCCTGCCGCACTCCCTTCTCCACCGGGTCCGCGCGCAGCGCCACCTGGAGCGCCCGCCCGTCCCCGAACGGGGTGGTCAGCATCCGCAGCGGCTGCCCGAACCGGGTGACGTTGCTGAAGTACGGGGCCCGCGTCCCCGCCGCCACCTCCCGTACGGGGGCGGCGACGGGCAGCAGATAGGCGGCCTCCGGGTCCGCCGCCGGGTCGGCCGGGACGACCTGGGCGCAGGCGGGCGCGGAGAGGTAGCGGCACTCACCGGCGATGATCTGCGGGCCCTCGCCCCGGTTCTCCTGGACCACCCGGGTCGCGGACTGGGTCAGGGACAGGTCCAACTGGTGCAGCAGCTCGTAGCGGATGACGAAGAACGCCGCGGCGCACACCCCGACCGCGACCAGCGCCACCGCCGCCGAGGCCGCCAGCGCGAGCCGCGTACGCAGTGGCCGCCTCCGCCGCCACCGGCTGCCCAGCCTCCGCACCCCGCTCACGCCACGTCCAGCCGGTAGCCGAGCCCGTGCACGGTGTGGACGAGACGCGCCTCACCGCCCGCCTCCAGTTTCCGCCGCAGATAACCCACGTACACCGCGAGCGAGTTGGAGTCCGGCCCGAAGTCCTGGCCCCAGACCCGCTCCAGGATCACCTCGCGCGGCAGCACCTGACCGGGGTGGCGCAGGAGCAGCTCCAGCAGGGCGGCCTCCGTGCGGCTGAACTCCACGGGCCGCCCCGCCCGCCGCCCCGTCCGCGTCACCGGATCCAGGGTCAGGTCCGCGAAGGCCAGGTCCCCGTCCGGTGCGGGCGACGCGGCCCGCCGCAGCAACGCCCGTACACGCGCCACCAGTTCGTCCAGCGCGAACGGCTTCACCAGATAGTCGTCGGCCCCCGCCTCCAGACCGTCCACCCGCTCGGCCACCGAAGACAGCGCGGTCAGCACCAGCACCGGCGTCCGGTCCTGCACCGCCCGCAGCCTCCGGCAGACGGCCAGACCGTCGAGCACCGGCATCATCACGTCCAGGACCACCGCGTCCGGCTCCCAGGCGGCCACCGCCGACAGCGCGGCCAGCCCGTCGCCGACGCCCCGGACCTCGTACCCCTCGATCCGCAGCCCGTCCTCCACGGCGGCCCGCACTTCCGGCTCGTCCTCGGCCACCAGAATCCTGTTCATAGCCCGAAGCCTGCCAAACCGGACTCTTAGAACCTTCTTAGGCCGCCTCCCGAGAGTGGCGGCCATGCGCACACCACTCTCCGTCGTGATCGGTGCGGGCGGCACCGGCGGCCACATCTACCCGGGTCTCGCCCTCGCCGAGGCCCTGCGCCGCGCCGACCCGGACGCGGTCATCTCCTTCATCGGCACCGAACGCGGCCTGGAGACGACCCTGATCCCCGCTGCCGGCCACCGCCTCCACACCGTCGACATGATCCCCTTCGACCCCGCGCTCGGCGCGAAGCGTTTCCTCCTCCCGGCGGCGCTGCTGCGCTCCGGCGCCCAGGCCCGCTCGGTCCTGCGCAGGCAGCGGGCGCAGGTCGTCGTCGGGATGGGCGGCTACCCGAGCGCCCCGGCGATCGTCGGCGCCAAGCTGGCCGGGCTGCCCAGCGTGATCCACGAGTCCAACGCGGTCCCGGGCCGGGCCAACCAGTTCGCCGCCCGCCTCACCGAGCACCTCACCGTCGCCTTCGACGGCAGCCGCGCCCATCTGTCGGGCGGCGAGCGCGCCCTGACCGTCGGTGTGCCGATCGCCGCGTCGCTGGCCGCGCTGGACCGGCCCGCGTTGCGCGCGGAGGCCCGGCGCGCGTTCGGGATACCCGAGGGGGCGCGGGTGGTCCTCTTCAACGGCGGGAGCCTCGGGGCGGCCCGGCTGACGGCGGCCGCGGTGGGGCTCGCCGCCCGGTGGAGGGGTCGTGGGGACGTCCACCTGCTCATCAAGACGGGGCCGGCCGCGCTGGCGGAGACCCGGCGGAAGCTCGTCGACGCGGGTGCGGGGGCCGTCGCGCAGGGGGAGGTCCGTCAGCAGCCGGCCGACGCCGCTTCCGGCCCCGTCGCCCAGGCGGTGCCCTACCTCGACCGGATGGACCTCGCCTACGCGGTGGCCGACCTGGTGGTCTGCCGGGCCGGCTCGGCCACGATCGCGGAGCTGGCGACGACCGGGGTGCCCGCCGTCCTCGTGCCGTACCCGCACGCCCCCGGCGACCACCAGACCCACAACGCCCGGGTCCTCTCCGACGCCGGTGCCGCCCATCTCGTGCCCGACGCCGAGACCACCGCCGACCGGCTGGCCGAGCTGATCGACCCGCTGCTCGCCGACCCGGCGCGGCTCGCCGTGATGGGGCGCGCGGCCGACCCGGGGAACCACGCGCGAGCGGCCGACCTGCTGGCGGAGACCGTCATCCGCCTCGCCGCACAACCCACCACCACAAGGGAGTTCACCGCATGACC
The DNA here is from genome assembly GCF_042718795.1 of Streptomyces cyaneofuscatus. Lineage (GTDB taxonomy): Bacteria > Actinomycetota > Actinomycetes > Streptomycetales > Streptomycetaceae > Streptomyces > Streptomyces cyaneofuscatus_A. The sequence goes on along the minus strand of NZ_JBHXOX010000006.1, from coordinate 201,663 downwards.
AGCACCACCGCCGACTGGACCGGCCGGACCGTCCTCGTCACCGGAGCCGAAGGCTTCATCGGCTCCACCCTCGTGGACCTGCTCGTCCAACGAGGCGCACGGGTAAGGGCGTTCGTCCACTACAAGCCGTACGCCGACAAGGGCCACCTCGCCCGCTACCTCCAGGACCCGCACAGCCCGGTCGAGTTCATCGCCGGAGACGTCGGGGACGCGGGCCGCGTGATGGACGCCGTCAAGGGCTGCGACACAGTCTTCCACCTCGCCGCGCTGATCGGCATCCCGTACAGCTACGACGCGCCGGGCGCGTACGTCCGTACGAACGTCGTCGGCACCGAGAACATCGCCGAGGCCTGCCGCCGCCACTCCGTACGCCGCCTCCTGCACACCTCCACCAGCGAGGTCTACGGGTCCGCCCTGACCGCCCCGATCAGCGAGGACCACCCGCTCCAGCCGCAGTCGCCGTACTCCGCCTCGAAGATCGGCGCGGACATGATGGCGCTGTCGCACTGGCATGCCTTCGAGCTGCCGGTCACGGTGGTGCGGCCGTTCAACACGTACGGACCCCGCCAGTCGGCCCGCGCCGTCATCCCGACGATCCTGGCCCAACTGCACTCCGGCGCCCGGGAGATCCGGCTCGGCTCGCTGACTCCGACCCGCGACTTCACGTACGTCACCGACACCGCCGCCGGATTCCTGGCGCTGGCCGACTGCGACCGGGCCCTGGGGGAGAGCGTCAACCTCGGTACCGGGCGGGAGATTTCGATCGGTGACCTTGCGAAGGCTCTCATCACCGCCTCCGGCCGGGACGCCGAGATCGTCGTGGACCCGGCGCGGCTGCGGCCCTCCGGCAGCGAGGTGCACCGGCTCCTCTCCGACAACACCCGGGCCCGCGAGTGGGCAGGATGGGAACCCGAAGTCACCCTGGAGGAGGGGCTGGAGCGCACGTCGGCCTGGGTGGCCGACCACCTCCACCTCTTCGCCCCGGGCCGCTACCAGGTCTGACAGCCGGCCCACCACGCAGGACGAGGACGGCGTCAGCTCCCGGGACGCCGTTCCATCGCTCCCGCGCCCAGCCCCGACAGCAGCAGGAACGTGAACTGCCGGGCCCAGTCGGTGTCGACGGGCTGGGCGCTCACCAGCATCCGGTGCACCACCGCCCCCGCGATCACGTCGAAGATCAGGTCGGCGGTGCGGTCAGCCACCACCGCGTCCGCTTCGACGGGCAGCTCGCCCCGCCGCTGCGCACGCTGCCGTCCCTCCAGCACCAGCCGCTTCTGCCGGTCCACGATCGAGTCCCGGATCCGCACCCGCAGCGAGTCGTCCCGGGTGGACTCGGCGACCACCGCCATCAGCGCCGTGCGGGTCTCCGGCCGCTCCAGCAGGGCGGCGAACTGGAGCACCACGCCCTGCACATCGGCGGCCAGGCTGCCCCGGTCGGGGAGCTCCAGCTCGTCGAAGAGGACCGCCACCGCGTCCACCACCAGCTCGTTCTTCCCCGCCCACCGCCGGTAGAGGGTCGTCTTGGCGACGCCGGCCCGGGCCGCCACGTCGCCCATGGTCAGCTTCGACCAGCCGAGGTCGACCAGGGAGGCGCGCGTCGCCTCCAGGATCGCGGCATCGGCCTCGGGGGAGCGGGGGCGTCCTGTTCGGGCGTTATGGGGGTCGGTGCGGCTCATGATGCGGCGACCATACCGGCCGGTAGGGAGGTCCGTTCCGCCCCGGGTTCCGTGAGACAGATCACCGGGAGGGCCTGTTCCGGCGGACCGATCGGCAGTTACGCTACGGGTCGTAGCGTAAGGAAGGCGGCAGGCCCGCCCCGTACGCCACGGAACGAACGAGCGACAGCCACCAGGGCCTTCACCAAGGCCCAGGCGCCGGGTGGGGACCCGGGGCCGCACGGACCGGCCGGATGGGGATCCGGAGGGTCCACCGGGTCTCATCGGGACCCGTCTCTGTTCCACCGGGGTCTTTTCGGAGCCCCGCAGGGGGTTCTTCAGGGCCCCCGGGGACCGTCTTCGTCCGCCCGCCGGCACACCGGCCGGCGCCGCGGACCTGGCCGGTTCCCGTATCGCTTTCCGGAACGGTGTGCTCAGGGGGGAGGATGTACGTATGCAGCCTAGGAACATGTCCATGAGCGGCGTCGTCGACCTCGCCGCTGTCAAGGCGGCCGGCGAGGCCAAGGCCAAGGCGGAGCAGGCCCGTGCGCAGGCCGCCCGCACAGGGGGCGCCGGTGCCGTGGCGCCCGCCGCCCTGGTGATCGACGTCGATGAAGCAGGCTTCGAGCGCGATGTCCTCCAGCGCTCCGCCGAAGTACCCGTCGTCATCGACTTCTGGGCCGAGTGGTGCGAGCCGTGCAAGCAGCTCGGCCCCCTGCTGGAGCGCCTGGCCGTCGAGTACAACGGCCGCTTCCTGCTGGCCAAGGTCGATGTCGACGCCAACCAGATGCTGATGCAGCAGTTCGGCATCCAGGGCATCCCGGCGGTCTTCGCCGTCGTCGCCGGGCAGGCCCTGCCGCTCTTCCAGGGCGCGGCCCCCGAGGCCCAGATCCGCGAGACGCTGGACCAGTTGATCCAGGTCGGCGAGGAGCGGTTCGGCCTCACCGGGATCGCCGTCGACCCGGACGCCTCGCCGGACGCGGTCCCGGCCGAGGTGCCGGCCGGCCCGTACGACCACCTGTTGGAGGCCGCCGCCTCCGCGCTCGACGCCAACGACTTCGGCGGCGCCGTACAGGCGTACAAGAACGTGCTCGCCGACGACCCGGCCAACCCGGAGGCCAAGCTGGGCCTGGCCCAGGCGGAGCTGCTCGCCCGCGTCCAGGCGGTGGACCCGAACGCGGTCCGCAAGGATGCGGCGGACAACCCGGGCGATGTGACCGCACAGCTCGCCGCCGCCGACCTGGATTTGGTCGGCGGCCATGTCGAGGACGCCTTCGGCCGGCTCGTCGAGGCGGTCCGCCGCACCACCGGCGACGACCGGAACACCGCCCGGCTGCGGCTGCTGGAGCTCTTCGAGGTGATCGGCCCGGACGACCCCCGGGTCACCGCCGCCCGCACCGCGCTGGCGCGCGTGCTGTTCTGATCGCCGAGTGTGACGGCGGGCCGATCGCGAGCTGATTTCTGCGGTCGCGAGCCGATTGTTCCGATGTGACAAGACGGTCGTGATGCCCTTCGGGTATCGCGGCCGTTTTGCCGTCCGAACGCTAAGAGTCACCGCCCCTTTACCAAAACTTGACAATGGAACCAAGTGTTACTGGCAGTAAGTCGTCGTGGCCGCTCTGTCCTGTTTCCGTCAAGTTTCCTTCCTTTTCGATGTCCCTTTCGTGCCACCCTGTGTGGCCGGATGATGTCGTCTCGTCGCGCCACGGTTATCAGGTCGTTACTGGCAAGTAACGACCCCCCTTGTGCGGCGGCGCCGAATGGACCACGATCGGCCACGCTCGGTCCCATACCTTCGGCCCGGTCTCCAGCCGGTGCCGAGGGGCCTGTTGGGTCCCCACCGAGTGGGCCGGCGGCAGTGGAGCCGGCCGTGGGCAGGGGGGTTCCCGCCGACAGTCGGGGCCTGTCCGACCGGCTGTACACACCGTGCAGCCAGTGGTTGTCGCTCGGGGGTGAACGCCGGTGCGGCGGATGCGGTACATGCCTCCGCCCGCGGGCGCTCTTCTTCCCGAGGACGTAGCACTTCTCCCATCCCAGGACGGGTTTCCCGCCCGCCCGGAGATGTACGTCCGAGAAGAAGGAGCAAGTTATGAGTTCCCAGGTTCGCGGTGGGACGAGATGGAAGCGGTTCGCTCTGGTCATGGTGCCGAGCGTCGCCGCGACGGCCGCGGTGGGCATCGGCCTGGCGCAGGGCGCGCTGGCCGCGTCCTTCGCCGTGTCCGGCCAGGAGTTCAAGGTCAAGGCCACCGAGCTCGAGGGCTGGGACTTCGTCCAGTACGGCAACGTGGCCTCGGGCAAGACGCTCGACGGCAAGCCGATGAACGCGCCTGTCGCGGTGTCGGGCTTCAGCGAGGCCTACATCACGAACATGTGCCAGTCGGTGGTCACGCCGAACCTGCCGTTCGGCCTCGGCAGCGTCACCCTGAGGCTGGAGGCCGGCGGCGCCGGTCACGACCGTGTCTACGCCAAGGACCTCTACCTCGATGTCTCGGAGCTGGACGCCGACGCCGAGTTCAAAAACATCGACATCGGTGTCGCCGCCGGTTCGCTGAAGAAGTTCCCGGGGGGCAAGGAGACCAAGACGGGCATCCAGCCCAACACCGAGGCCAACCCCAACGGCTTCGCGCAGCGGGCCGAGAAGGCCGTGCTGAAGGGGGTCGAGCAGAAGGCGTGGGCCACGACGGCGGGCACCTTCAACCTGAGCGGTCTGAAGCTGCGCCTGTACTCGGGTACCGAAAAGGAATGCTACTAAGCACCCCGGCCGGGTGGCCGGAGCCCGCACCTCGGCGGCTTCCGGCCACCCACCCTTCTCCTCTCACAGCACTACCGGTTCCAGGGAGCTGTTTTCCATGAGCCCCGAGTCCACAGGGCAGAACGAGCACCACATCCGCGTCTATCGGCGACGCTTCCGCGCCTGGCGGGGTAACCGGCCGTTCTGGGCCGGTCTGTTCACCATGGCCGGTGGCATCCCCATCGCCTACTTCCCCTACGCCAACATGCATCTCGGCAACGTGACGCTGGCCATGTCCACCACGGCGGGCGCCGGATCCCTCATCATCGGGGTCCTGCTGGTCACGCTCGGCCTGACGATGTGGTTCCACTCCATCGTGCGGGTCTTCGCCGGGGTCGCGGCCATCCTCCTCGCTCTGATCTCCATACCGGTCGCCAACATCGGCGGCTTCGTCGTCGGATTCCTCCTCGCGCTCATCGGCGGAGCCTTGTCCATCTCCTGGGCGCCGGGCGAGCCGGCGGCGGACGAAGCGGCCCTGCACGACGCCCCGTTGTCGCTGGACAAGCAGCGGCCGGAGCGCGAGTACGCCCCCGAGGGTGCCCTGCACGGCTCCGCCGTCCCGCAGCAGCCGGCGGGTGACCACGACGCGGCCTCCGGCTACGACGGGGGGACCCACCGTGCGGGGTGACGACCAACAGCAGCCGAATGCGTACGCGGAGGAGCTTCTCCCGGTACGCAAAGGGCCCCGCCACGCGGCCCCCAAGAAGTCGCTGCTGACGAAGTTGCACCTGCCGAGCGGGAAGAAGGCCCTCGCGCTCGCCGCGATGCCGACCGCCGTCTTCGTCGGCATGGGCCTCACGCCCAAGCTCGCCATGGCTGACGGCAACCCCGACATCCCCTTCGCCCCGGGCCCCTGTGTCACCCGGTCCGACGAGCCCGACCCGTCCGCGTCGGAGTCCGAGTCCCCGAAGGCCACCCCGACCCCGTCGGCGACACCCACGAACGAGCCGGACCAGGGCGAGAAGCCGGGCCAGGGCGGCGGCGCCAACCCGAAGCCCACGGAGAGCGGTACGGCCACGGAGGACCCGGCGGCCGACGAGAAGCCGGACGCGGGGCAGAAGCCCGACACGGCCGACGAGAAGCCCGCCGACGAGCCGAGCCCCACCCCGACGCCCACCAAGTCGAAGAACCCGCTCGACCCGCTGGGCCTGGGCGACGCCCTCAGGGACCTCTTCGACCCGGACAAGGGCAAGGACAAGGCCGAGGAGAAGCCCGAGGAGGCGGCGAGCCCGTCCCCGAGCCCCACGGCCGAGTCCCCGAAGCCGGCCGACAAGCCGAAGGCTCCGGAGAAGGACGAGGCGAAGGACCCGGCGAACGACCCCGCCAAGGACGCCTCCGACCAGGCGAAGGAAGAAGCCGGCAAGGCGGCCGACGCCATCCGCGAGGCCGCCGAGAAGGCCGGCAAGGACGTCAAGGAACTCGACGACGACGTCAAGGGACTCGACCCCAAGAAGGACGAGGACATCCCCGACGGCGCCAAACCGCGCTTCCCCTGCCCCGAACCCGACCCGGAGGCCCTCGCCGCGGCGTCCCTGGAGCCCGGCATCCCGCTGCTCCCGGCCGAACCGTGGGTCCTGGAGTCCTCGCTGCTCACGCTCAACGGCCTGGACTACAAAGGCATCGTCGAGGTGAAGCGGGCGGACGGCAGCGTCAAGAAGGTGCTGAAGTTCACCGCGAGCTCCATCGACATCAAGGACCTGCACCAGCTCACCGTCGGACCGGCGGGCACGACAGGACACGTGAAGTCGCGTCCGGGCTCCACGTCGACCATCCGCAACGGCACGGTGACGATGTACACGGAGGAGCTGAAGGGCAACCTCTTCGGCCTCATCCCCATCACCTTCAACCCGCAGACGCCGCCGCCCCTGAACGTCCCCTTCGCCTTCTTCACCAAGGTCAAGGTCACTCAGGCCGGCCAGTTCGGCGGCACGCTCAAGGTCCCGGGCCTGCAGAACTACCTGGACGGCGGCCGCAGCTAGCCGCCACCACCTGATCCCGTCCGGGAGCCGCACAGAGCCGTGGGCCGTGTCCCTTACGAGGGGCCCGGCCCACGGACATCTGTCGTGGAGGACAGCGGGACGCGCCGGTGGACGGCGGACGCGTCGGGTGAAGGCTCAGCCGGCATACCGGTCGTCCTGCCCCTGCCCCCGCTCGGCGGTGATGTCCTGATCCTCACGGAAGGCATCGAGGGAGATATCCGGAGCCGACCGGGACAACGCCGAGAACTCCTCGCGGAGCACGAAACGCCTGCGCCGTCGCAGGGGGATGAGTTCACCGATGCGATGACCGTCGCGCGTCACCGTGAACGCCTTGCCGTTCTGTACGGCATCCATGATCTCTTTCGACCTGTTGCGGAGATCCCGTTGGGTGATCTCGGGCCGGGCGCTCATGACGACCACGCTATCCGGCCATGCCATGGTGTGCTACACCATGGCATGCCGATGGGGAGCAGCACGAACGCCGAGGGGCGGTGCACCGGATCGCTCCGGAACACCGCCCCTCGGACCGGCTGAGGAGGCGGACTAGCCCTCCCCGCCCCCCAGGTGGTGCACCCGGACCATGTTCGTGGTGCCCGGGATACCGGGAGGCGAACCGGCCGTGATGATCATCGTGTCGCCGGTGTTGTAGCGGTTGAGCTTGAGCAGCTCCGCGTCGACCAGGTCGACCATCGCGTCGGTGTTGTCCGCGTGCGGGACCACGTGCGACTCGACGCCCCAGCTCAGCGCGAGCTGGTTGCGGGTGGACTCGTCCGTGGTGAAGGCCAGGATCGGCTGGGCCGTGCGGTAGCGGGAGAGGCGGCGGGCGGTGTCGCCGGACTGGGTGAAGGCGACCAGCGCCTTGCCGTCCAGGAAGTCCGCGATCTCGCAGGCCGCGCGGGCCACCGAGCCGCCCTGCGTACGGGGCTTCTTGCCCGGCACCAGCGGCTGGAGGCCCTTGGAGAGCAGCTCCTCCTCGGCGGCGCAGACGATCTTCGACATCGTCTTGACCGTCTCGATCGGGTACGCGCCCACCGACGACTCGGCGGACAGCATGACCGCGTCCGCGCCGTCCAGGATCGCGTTGGCGACGTCGGACGCCTCGGCGCGGGTCGGGCGGGAGTTGGTGATCATCGACTCCATCATCTGGGTCGCCACGATCACCGGCTTGGCGTTGCGGCGGCACAGCTCGATGAGGCGCTTCTGCACCATCGGGACCTTCTCCAGCGGGTACTCCACCGCCAGGTCGCCACGGGCCACCATCACACCGTCGAACGCCATGACGACGCCCTCCATGTGCTCGACCGCCTGCGGCTTCTCCACCTTGGCGATGACGGGGACCCGGCGGCCCTCCTCGTCCATCACCTTGTGCACGTCCTTGACGTCGTCGGCGTCCCGGACGAAGGAGAGGGCGACCAGGTCGCAGCCCATCCGCAGGGCGAAGCGCAGGTCCTCGACGTCCTTCTCGGAGAGAGCCGGGACGTTCACCGCCGCGCCGGGCAGGTTGATGCCCTTGTGGTCGGAGATGACACCACCCTCGATGACGATGGTCCTGACCTGGGGGCCCTCGACCGCGACGACCTTCAGCTCGACGTTGCCGTCGTTGATCAGGATCGGGTCGCCCTTGGTGACGTCGCCGGGCAGACCCTTGTAGGTCGTGCCGCAGATCGACCTGTCGCCGGGGACGTCCTCGGAGGTGATGGTGAACTCGTCCCCGCGGACGAGCTCGACCGGGCCCTCGGCGAACTTCGCCAGGCGGATCTTCGGACCCTGGAGGTCGGCGAGCACGCCCACCGCGCGGCCGGTCTCGGCGGCCGCCTTGCGGACACGGTCGTACCGGCCCTGGTGTTCCTCGTGGGTGCCGTGACTGAAGTTGAAACGGGCCACGCTCATGCCGGCCTCGATCAGAGCGACGAGCTGCTCATGGGAGTCGACGGCGGGACCGAGGGTGCAGACGATTTTGGAACGGCGCATGAGGCGGATCCTATCGGTTTGTTTCGTTGCGGAATATTCCGTCTGGTGGAAGATACAAAGGGGCGCGGGGGTGCTCAGTTGTCGACCCGTACGGCGAGCTGTACGTCGACCTACGGGGCGACGAGCGCGAACGTCTGGCCGGCGATCTCCAGCTCCTCGTCCGTCGGCACCACGGCGACCGCCACCCGTGCGTACTCCGGCGAGATCAGCCGCGGCTCACCGGACCGTACGGCGTTGAGACCGGCGTCCACCGCGAGGCCGAACTCCTCCAGACCCGCGATGGCAGCCTCCCGCACCGGGGCCGAGTTCTCCCCGACCCCCGCCGTGAACGCCACCGCGTCCACCCGGCCGAGCACCGCCGCGTACGCGCCGATGTACTTCTTCAGCCGGTGGATGTAGATGTCGAAGGCGAGCGCGGCCTGCTCGTCGCCCTCCTCGATCCGGCGGCGGATCTCCCGCATGTCGTTGTCACCGCAGAGCCCGACCAGCCCGCTCTTCTTGTTGAGCAGGACATCGACCTCGTCCGTCGACATGCCCGCCACCCGCTTCAGGTGGAAGACGACCGCCGGATCGATGTCCCCGGAGCGCGTACCCATCACGAGCCCCTCCAAGGGGGTCAGCCCCATGGACGTCTCCACGCACCGCCCGCCCGCGACGGCCGAGGCGGAGGCCCCGTTGCCCAGGTGCAGCACGATGACGTTGACGTCCTCGGGCGCCTTGCCCAGCAGCTCGGCCGTCTTCCGGGAGACGTACGCGTGCGAGGTGCCGTGGAAGCCGTAGCGGCGGATGCGGTGCGCGTCGGCGGTTTCCACGTCGATCGCGTACCGGGCGGCCGCCTCCGGCATCGTCGTTTGGAACGCCGTGTCGAAGACCGCGACCTGCGGCAGGTCCGGGCGCAGCGCCTGCGCCGTACGGATGCCGGTGATGTTGGCCGGGTTGTGCAGCGGGGCGACCGGGACGAGGCGCTCGATCTCCTTCAGCACCTCGTCGGTGATCACGGTCGGCTCGGAGAACTTCAGCCCGCCGTGCACCACCCGGTGCCCGATCGCCGCGAGTTCGGGGGAGTCCAGGCCGAGCCCGTCCGCCGCCAGCTCCTCGGCCGCCGCCTTGAGCGCCGCGTCGTGGTCCGCGATCGGGCCGGTACGCTCCCGGGGCCCGTCGCCGCCGCCGGCCGGCGGGGTGTGCACCAGGCGGGAGGTCTCCTCGCCGATCCGCTCGACCAGACCGGAGGCGAGCCGCGAGCGGTCGCGCATGTCGAGGAGCTGGTACTTCACCGACGAGGAGCCGGAGTTGAGGACGAGGACGCGATGCGGTTCCACAGGGGCCGTACCTTCGTGCTGGGGGATGGAGGGAGTCGTCATGCGGGGCGCTCCTCGCCCTGCGCCTGGATCGCCGTGATCGCCACCGTGTTGACGATGTCCTGGACGAGCGCGCCCCGGGAGAGGTCGTTGACCGGCTTGCGCAGACCCTGGAGCACCGGGCCGACCGCCACCGCGCCCGCCGAGCGCTGCACGGCCTTGTAGGTGTTGTTACCGGTGTTCAGGTCCGGGAAGATCAGGACGGTGGCCTGCCCGGCCACCTCCGACTCCGGCAGCTTCGTCGCCGCCACGGTCGGCTCGACCGCCGCGTCGTACTGGATCGGCCCCTCCACCCGCAGCTCGGGCCGCTCGGCCCGCACCCGCTCGGTCGCCTCGCGCACCTTGTCGACGTCGGCGCCGGAGCCGGAGGTGCCGGTGGAGTACGAGAGCATCGCGATCCGGGGCTCGACGCCGAAGCGGGCCGCCGTCACCGCCGACTGCACCGCGATGTCCGCGAGCTGCTCGGCGTTCGGGTCCGGGTTGACCGCGCAGTCGCCGTAGACGAGCACCTTGTCGGCCAGGCACATGAAGAAGACCGAGGAGACGATCGAGGCGTCCGGCTTCGTCTTGATGATCTCGAAGGCCGGGCGGATCGTCGCGGCCGTGGAGTGCACCGAGCCCGACACCATCCCGTCGGCCAGCCCCTCCTGCACCATCAGCGTGCCGAAGTAGTTCACGTCCGCCACCACGTCGTACGCCAGCTCCACCGTCACCCCCCGGTGCGCGCGCAGTTGCGCGTACCGCTCGGCGAAGGCCTGGCGCAGCTCGGAGGTGTGCGGGTCGATGATCTGGGTCTCGGCGAGGTCGATGCCGAGGTCGGCGGCCTTCTTGCGGATCGTGTCCACGTTGCCGAGGAGGGTGAGGTCGCAGACGTCGCGGCGCAGCAGGACGTCGGCCGCGCGCAGCACCCGCTCCTCGCCGCCCTCGGGCAGGACCACGCGCTTGCGGTCGGAGCGGGCCTGCTCCAGCAGTTCGTGCTCGAACATCATCGGTGTGACCCGGCCGCTGCGGGCCACCGAGATCCGCTCAAGGAGCGCGCCGGTGTCCACGTGCCGCTCGAAGAGGCCGAGCGCGGTCTCCGCCTTACGGGGCGTCGCCGCGTTCAACTTCCCTTCCAGCGTGAAGAGTTCGGCCGCCGTGGGGAAGGAGCCGCCGGCCACCGAGACGACCGGGGTCCCCGGTGCGAGCCGGGCGGCCAGGGTGAGTATCTCCTCGCCGGGGCGCTCGTTCAGGGTCAGCAGGATGCCCGCGATGGGCGGCGTCCCGGCGCTGTGCGCGGCCAGCGACCCCACCACCAGGTCGGACCGGTCCCCGGGCGTGACCACCATGCAGCCGGGCGTCAGCGCGTTCAGCAGGTTCGGCAGCATCGCCCCGCCGAAGACGAAGTCCAGCGCGTCCCGCGCGAGCCCCGCGTCGTCGCCGAGCAGCACCGTGCCGTCCAGGGCGGCGGTGATCTGGGCGACCGTCGGGGCGGAGAGCGCCGGGTCGTCCGGCAGCACGGAGACGGGCACGGGCAGCCGGGCCGCCAGCCGCTCCGCTATCACCGCCCGGTCCTCGGGGGCGACCCGGTTCACCACCATCGCCAGCACGTCGCAGCCGAGGCCGGCGTAGGCGCGGTAGGCGTTACGGGTCTCGGCGCGGACGGACTCCGCGGTCTGGCCCTTGCCGCCGACGACCGCGATCACCGAGGCGCCGAACTCGTTGGCCAGGCGGGCGTTGAGCGCCAGCTCGTCGGGGAGCTGGGTGGCGGCGAAGTCGCTGCCGAGGACGAGGACCACCTCGTACTCGCGGGCCACCTGGTGGAAACGCTCGACCAGCCGCGAGACCAGCTCGTCCGTCCCCTGCTCCGCCTGCACGGTGGAGGCCTCGTGGTAGTCCAGGCCGTAGACGGAGGCGGGGCTCTGGGAGAGCCGGTAGCGGGCCCGCAGCAGCTCGTAGAGCCGGTCGGGCCCGTCGTGGACCAGGGGGCGGAAGACCCCGACCCGGTCCACCTGGCGCGTCAGTAGCTCCATGACTCCCAGCTCGACGACCTGCCGGCCGTCCCCCCGGTCGATCCCGGTCACGTACACGCTGCGCGCCACGCGTGCTCTCCCGTCGTTGTGCGGTGCCGCGACCCGCGGTCCGTCCAGGACGTGGGGGATCCTCCCCGCGCTGTCCCCGGCGCTCCGAGGGGTGCGGCCATTGGCCTGCATTGCCTCTTGACGATACCTGCGCGGGCCGCTATGCCGCCCGCCGGAGGTTTCCGGCCCCGGATCCCTCCTACCCGCTGCCCGATCCTTGCCCCGGCCCGGCCGAAAGCGCGGCGCACGTGCCCGGCATGGGACAATCGACCTGGTTCAGGGCACGGAGGCCGCCTCGGTCGGCCTCCCGGAAAAGCGCGACTAACGAGCAGGAGACACACCTCGATGCGCATCGGAATTCTCACCGCGGGCGGCGACTGCCCCGGCCTGAACGCAGTGATCCGGTCGGTCGTCCACCGGGCCGTCGTCGGCCACGGCGACGAGGTCATCGGCTTCGAGGACGGCTTCAAGGGGCTGCTGGACGGCCACGTCCGCCCCCTCGACCTCAACGCGGTCAGCGGCATCCTCGCCCGCGGCGGGACCATCCTCGGCTCGGCCCGCCTGGAGCGCGACCGGCTCCGCGAGGCCGCCGAGAACTGCGAGGAGCTGGCCCGCCGTTACGGCCTGGACGCGCTCATCCCGATCGGCGGCGAGGGCACCCTGACGGCGGCCCGGATGCTCTCCGACGCGGGCATGCCCGTCGTCGGCGTCCCGAAGACCATCGACAACGACATCTCCGCCACCGACCGGACCTTCGGCTTCGACACGGCCGTCGGCGTCGCGACCGAGGCCATAGACCGTCTCAAGACGACCGCCGAGTCCCACCAGCGGGTGATGGTCGTCGAGGTCATGGGCCGCCACGCGGGCTGGATCGCGCTGGAGTCCGGGATGGCCGGCGGCGCCCACGGCATCTGCCTGCCCGAGCGCCCCTTCGAGGTCGGCGACCTGGTCAAGATGGTCGAGGAGCGGTTCGCGCGCGGCAAGAAGTTCGCCGTCATCTGTGTCGCCGAGGGCGCGCACCCGGCCGAGGGCTCGATGCCGTACGCCAAGGGCGCCATCGACCAGTTCGGCCACGAGCGCTTCCAGGGCATCGGCAACCGCCTCGCCGTCGAGCTGGAGACCCGGCTCGGCAAGGAGGCCCGACCGGTCATTCTCGGCCACGTCCAGCGCGGCGGCACGCCCACCGCGTACGACCGGGTCCTCGCCACCCGCTTCGGCTGGCACGCGGTGGAGGCCGTCCACCGCGGCGACTTCGGCCGGATGACCGCCCTGCGCGGCACCGAGATCGCCATGGTCCCGCTCGCGGACGCGGTCACGCGGCTCAAGACGGTCCCGCTGGACCGGATGTACGAGGCGGAGTCGGTGTTCTAGACCTCTGCGGCCTGAGGCGTACGGGTTTCACACGCCGGCCGTCCGACCGGTTGCGGGCCTCACACCCCCGCCGTCCGCCAGAACTGGTCCACCACCCGGGCCAGGAACGCCCGTCCCGCGTCGCCCGTCGACCCGGACCGTTCCTGGCCCGTGCTGCTCCAGCTCAGGGTGGAGACCATCAGGGCCTGGTAGTCGGCGTGCATCTGCTCCAGGACGTCCTGGATCTGGGCCCGGTCGAGCGGGACGATCTTCGCCACCGGCCGGACGTACGCCTGCCAGCGCGTGGTGACCGCACTCGTCAGCAGCTCGGCCAGCTCCTCGTCACGGCCCGTCGCCGTGAGGAACTGGGCCGGTGACATGCCGAGCGCCCGGCACAGCGCGGTGGACTGCCGCTCGTTGCCCTTCCAGCGCCCCGTCTCCTCCATCCGCAGGTACGAGGCCCCGGTCATCCCGAGCTGCCGTGCCAGGTCGTCCACCGAGAGCTCCCGGCTCATCCGGTGCTCGCGCAGGGTGGAGGCGGCGGCCAGCAGCTCGCCGGGGGCGCACCACAGGACACCGGCCAGGGCGGTCAGTTCACGTTCACCGGGGGTCGCGAGACCGCGTTCCCAGGCGATGACGGTCTCGGCGGGTATCCGGAGCCCGTACTGGGCGGCGAGGCCGTACGCGACATGTCCGGGAGCCATCCCCAGTGCCTCGCGGAGACGGCGCGCGGCGGGGGCGTTGAAGGGCGGGGTGGGGTGCACGGCCCCACCGTAGGAGTCCATTTCCGTCCTGGCTACGGTCTGTTCCGCGCAGAACACGCTTCGTAGGAACCTCCTAGCGCGAACCGGGCGGGCGGTACGCAATCATGGGTCCCACCAGCGCTTTCCTTACCACCGGTATCACTACCCGAATACCTCCGTGCGCCCTTGTGGCAAGCGCTTGCGATATGTTCTGTCGCCCGACGCTCAACGACTTCCGGCCAGCCAGCGGTAGTGGAGTTCAGGTCGGCCGACCTGCCCATAATGTGGACGCCGCGCCGCGCTCCCCACGGTCACCAGGTGCTCCAGATAGCGGCGCGCGGTGATCCGCGAGATCCCGAGCCGCTCCCCGGCGGCCGCCGCCGTCACCCCCTCCGCCGACTCCCGCAGGACCCGGGTCACCGCCTCCAGGGTCGGCCCGCTGAGCCCCTTCGGCAGGGCGGCCGGCTCGGTGACCCGCAGCGCGCCCAGCGCCCGGTCCACCTCCTCCTGCCCGCTGGCCTCACCCGCGGCGCCCCGGAACTCCGCGTACCGGACCAGCCGGTCCCGCAGCGTGGGGTAGGTGAACGGCTTCAGGACGTACTGGACGACCCCCAGCGACACCCCCTCCCGCACCACCGCGAGGTCCCGCGCCGAGGTCACGGCGATCACGTCCGCCCCGTGGCCGGCGGCCCGCAGCGAGCGCAGCAGCCCGAGCCCGTGCCCGTCGGGGAGGTACAGGTCCAGCAGGAGCAGGTCGACCGGGGTGCGCTCCAGGACCCGTACGGCCTCCGCCCGGGTGTGGGCCACGGCGGCCACCGTGAAGCCGGCGACCCGCTCCACGTACAGCTGGTGCGCGTCGGCGGCCACCGGATCGTCCTCCACCACCAGGACCCGGATCACGCGGTGACCTCCTTCGCGCGAGCGGCAGCCGTACGGTCGCCGCAGGAAGCCGTACGGTCCCCGAGCGGCAGCCGCACCGTGAACCGCGCCCCGCCCTCCGGCGCCCGGTCCAGCTCCACCGACCCGCCGTTGCGGTGGGCCGCCTGCCGCACCAGCGCGAGGCCGAGCCCGCGCCCCGCCCCGTGCGTGGACCAGCCGCGCCGGAACACCTCGTCCGCCTCCTCGGGCCCGATGCCCGCCCCGGTGTCGGAGACCCGCAGCAGCAGCTCCCGGTCGTCGGCGAGCGCGGTCACGGTGACCCGGGCCCGCCGGGCTCCGCCCGGCGCAGCCGTACGCTGCGCCGGAACGGCCGCCACCGCGTCCCCCTCCGAGGCCGCGTCCACCGCGTTGTCGATCAGATTGCCGAGGATCGTCACCAGATCCCGCTGGGCCAGCGAGGCGGGCAGCGCCCCGTCGTCGATCAGGCTGTCCTCGGCGAGCTCCAGCTCCACCCCGCGCTCGTTCGCCTGGGCCGCCTTGCCGAGCAGCAGCGCGGCCAGCACCGGCTCCTCCACCGCGCCCACCACCCGGTCGGTCAGCACCTGGGCCAGCTCCAGCTCCGCCGTCGCGAACTCCACCGCCTCCTCCACCCGGCCCAGCTCGATCAGCGACACCACCGTGTGCAGCCGGTTCGCCGCCTCGTGGGCCTGCGAGCGCAGCGCCTGGGTGAAGCCGCGCTCGGAGTCCAGCTCACCGGTCAGTGCCTGGAGCTCGGTGTGGTCCCGCAGGGTCACCACCGTGCCGCGCCGCTCCCCGCCCACCACCGGACGGGTGTTGACGACGACCACCCGCTCCGCCGTCAGGTGCAGCTCGTCCACCCGCGCCTGAGAGGCCAGCAGCGCCCCGGTCAGCGGCGCGGGCAGGGCCAGCTCGTCCACGGTCCGGCCGAGCGCCTCGGTCTCCGGGGCGATGCCCAGCAGCTCCCGCCCGGCGTCGTTGATCAGCGCGATCCGCCGCTGCCCGTCCAGCATCAGCAGCCCCTCGCGCACCGCGTGCAGGGTGGCCTGGTGGTAGTCGTGCAGCCGGCTGAGCTCGGCCGCGTTCATCCCGTGGGTGTGGCGCCGCAGCCGGGCGTTGATCACGTACGTGCCGATCCCGCCCAGCGCCAGCGCCCCGCCCGCCGCCAGCGCGAGGGCGCCGAGCTGTTCGCGTACCTGCGAGGAGACCCGGTCCACGGTGATGCCCGCGCTGACCAGGCCGATGATCTCCTCGCCGTCGCGGACCGGGGTGACCACCCGTATCGAGGGGCCGAGGGTGCCGGTGTACGTCTCGGTGAAGGTCTGTCCGCGCAGGGCCTTCGCGGTGTTCCCGAGGAAGGTGTCCCCGATCTGGCGGGTGTCCGGGTGTGTCCACCTGCGCCGCTCGGTGTCCATGATCGTGACGAAGGCGATCCCGGTGTCCCGGCGCACCCGCTCCGCGTACGGCTGGAGAACGGCGGAGGGGTCCGGGCCACGGATGCCCTCCCGTACGGAGGGGGAGTCGGCCACGGCGAGGGCCGCCACCCGTACCTGCCGGGCGGCCGTCTCCTCGGCCTGTGCGGAGCCGGAGACGTACGCGAAGACCGCGCACCCGGCCACCACCGCGGCGATCAGCACGACCTGCATGGCGAAGAGCTGCCCGGCCAGGCTGCGGGGGCGGGTACGGGGGAGGCGCATGCCCCACAGTCTGCCTCGGCCGGAGCGCGCTCTCCCAGTGGCTCGAAAGCGCCCGTGAACGATATGAACGCAAGGGTGACCGGGGTCACAGGGCGGTGGATAGTCGCCGGAGCCCCCAGGGACGGGGGACGGAAGCCCCGGGGACGGGGCGCGCGAGCCGTGACCGAGCCGAGGAGCCCCACGATGGCTGTGGCAGCCAAAAAGCGGGACCGTACCCACTACCTGTACATCGCCGTGATCGCCGCCGTGGCGCTCGGCATCCTGGTGGGCTTCGTGGCCCCCGGGGTGGCCGTCGAGCTCAAGCCCATCGGCGCCGGCTTCGTGAACCTGATCAAGATGATGATCTCGCCGATCATCTTCTGCACGATCGTGCTGGGCGTCGGCTCGGTGCGCAAGGCGGCCAAGGTCGGCGCGGTCGGCGGCCTGGCGCTCGGCTACTTCCTGGTCATGTCGACCGTCGCCCTCGCCATCGGCCTGCTGGTCGGCAACTTCCTGGAGCCCGGCTCCACCCTCCACATCACCGAGGCGGCCCGCGCCGCCGGGGAGAAGCAGGCGTCCGGTGCCAGCGAGTCCACCGTGGACTTCCTGCTCGGCATCATCCCGACCACCATCGTCTCCGCCTTCACGGCGGGCGAGGTGCTCCAGACCCTGCTGGTCGCGCTGCTCGCGGGCTTCGCGCTCCAGGCCATGGGCTCGGCGGGCGAGCCGATCATCCGCGGCATCACCCACATCCAGCGGCTCGTCTTCCGCATCCTCGCCATGATCATGTGGGCCGCCCCGTTCGGCGCGTTCGGCGCGATCGCGGCGGTGGTCGGCGAGACCGGCCTCGACGCCCTGAAGTCCCTGGCCATCATCATGATCGGCTTCTACGTCACCTGCGGTCTCTTCGTCTTCGTCGTGCTCGGCGCGATTCTGCGCCTGGTCGCCGGGGTCAACCTGTTCGCCCTGCTGAAGTACCTGGGCCGCGAGTTCCTGCTCATCCTCTCCACCTCCTCCTCCGAGTCCGCCCTGCCGCGGCTCATCGCGAAGATGGAGCACCTGGGGGTCAGCAAGCCCGTCGTCGGCATCACCGTGCCGACCGGCTACTCCTTCAACCTCGACGGCACAGCGATCTACCTCACGATGTCCTCGCTCTTCATCGCCAACGCGATGGGCGACCCGCTGAGCGCGAGCGAGCAGATCTCGCTGTTGATCTTCATGGTCATCGCCTCGAAGGGCGCGGCGGGTGTGACCGGCGCCGGCCTCGCGACCCTCGCGGGCGGCCTCCAGTCGCACCGCCCCGAACTCGTCGACGGGGTCGGCCTGATCGTCGGCATCGACCGCTTCATGAGCGAGGC
Source organism: Streptomyces cyaneofuscatus (assembly GCF_042718795.1). Classification (GTDB taxonomy): domain Bacteria; phylum Actinomycetota; class Actinomycetes; order Streptomycetales; family Streptomycetaceae; genus Streptomyces; species Streptomyces cyaneofuscatus_A. Next base: position 183,825 of record NZ_JBHXOX010000006.1, on the reverse strand, counting down.
CCGCGCCCTGACCAACTTCGCGGGCAACGCGGTCGCCACGGTCCTGGTCGGCCACTGGACCAAGGAGATCGACAAGGAGCGCGTCGGCGCGGTCCTCGCCGGACAGTTCCCGTTCGACGAGCGGACCCTGGTCGACGACGGCCACGGCGCCCCGGCCGACTCCACCGAGGTCCCCGAGCCGCGTGAGAAGGCGGCCGAGCCCGCCAAGGTCTGACCGGCCCTTTCCCGCCACTGCGACACCCCCCACCCAAGGACACCCGTATCCCCCGGTACGGGTGTCCTTGCCGCTGCGCGTCACCGAGGCGCCGGCGGCCCGCGCGAGCTGACGGCCGCGCGCTCCCGGCGCCGGCCTTGCCTTGACGTCGGCGTCAAGGATTACGGTCGGCCCATGCGAATCGGGGAGCTGGCCGAACGGGCCGGGACGACGACGCGGACGCTCCGCTACTACGAGTCGCGCGGGCTGCTGCCCGCGCGGCGGGCGGAGAACGGCTACCGCAGCTACGACGAGGGCGACCTGCGTCTCCTCCAGCAGATCAGGACCCTCCAGGACTTCGGGTTCGACCTGGAGGAGACCAGGCCCTTCGTCGACTGCCTGCGGGCCGGCCACCCGGCCGGGGACTCCTGTCCCGCCTCGCTCGCCGTCTACCGGCGCAAGCTCGACGAACTGGACGCGCTGATCGACCAGTTGCGTTCGGTACGTGCCGAGGTCGGCCTCCAGCTCACCCGAGCCGAACTGGAGGCGTCGGCCGGCCTGCCCGGTGGTCCGCCGCCCCGCTGCGAACTGGGAGACGAACGATGATCCGCACCGAAGACGCGACCGACGCGACCGACCTGACCGACGTGACCGACGTGGCCGACGTGAACGACGAGACCTTCGAGGCGGAGGTGCTGGGCTCCGCTCTGCCGGTGCTGGTCCAGTTCACCGCCGACTGGTGCGGCCCCTGCCGCCAACTCGCCCCGGTGCTCCGGGAGATCGCCCGGCAGGAGGCCGGACGGATCAGGGTCGTCCAGCTCGACGTCGACCGCAACCCCGGTGTCACCGTCCGCTTCGGCGTGATGGCGACACCGACCCTGATGGTCTTCCGGGCGGGCGAACCGGTGACGTCGATGGTCGGCACCCGGCCGAAGCGCAAGCTGCTCCAGGAACTGGAGGACGTCCTCGCCGCCGCGTGACCGGCAGCGCGGAGAAGGGGCCCGTCCCGTGTCGGCCATGACACGGGACGGGCCCCTTCACCGTGGCTCAGCCCCTCACGTCGGCCGGAACCACACCGTCGCCAGCGGCGGCAGCGTCAGGGAGATGCTGGACGGGCGGCCGTGTGCGGGCACCGCTTCGGCCTTGAGCGGCTCCGCGTTGCGTACGTCGCTGCCGCCGTACCGGTCCGCGTCCGTGTTCAGGACCTCCACCCAGCCCTCGGTCCCGGTCTCCGGCACCCCGAGGCGGTAGTCGTGCCGGACCACCGGGGAGAAGTGCGAGACCGCGAGCAGCGGCGAGCCGTCCGCGTCGTAGCGCAGGAACGCGAAGACGTTGTCCTCGGCCGCCCCGCCGTCCACCCAGCTGAACCCCTCCGGCACGGTGTCGCGCTGCCACAGCGCGGGCACCGCCCCGTACACCGCGTTCAGGTCGCCCACCAGGTTGCGCACCCCGCGGTGGTCGCCGGAGGCCTCGTACGTCGGGTCGAGCAGCCACCAGTCCGGTCCGTGGCCCTCCGACCACTCCGCGCCCTGGGCGAACTCCTGCCCCATGAAGAGGAGTTGCTTGCCGGGGTGGGCCCACATGAAGCCCAGGTAGGCGCGGTGCGTGGCGCGCTGCTGCCACCAGTCGCCCGGCATCTTCGCCACCAGCGCCCGCTTGCCGTGCACCACCTCGTCGTGCGAGATCGGCAGCACGTAGTTCTCGCTGTACGCGTACACCATCGAGAACGTCATCTCGTTGTGGTGGTACTTGCGGTGCACCGGCTCCTTCGCCACGTACAGCAGCGAGTCGTGCATCCAGCCCATGTTCCACTTCAGCCCGAAGCCCAGGCCGCCGCTGTCGGTGGGCCGGGTGACGCCGTCCCAGGCGGTGGACTCCTCGGCGATCGTCACGACGCCCGGATTGCGCCGGTAGACCGTCGCGTTCATCTCCTGGAGGAAGGCGACCGCGTCCCAGTTCTCGCGCCCGCCCTGGTCGTTGGGCGACCACTGGCCGTCCTCGCGGGAGTAGTCGAGGTAGAGCATCGAGGCGACGGCGTCGACCCGCAGCCCGTCGATGTGGAACTCCTCGCACCAGTACGTGGCGTTGGCGACCAGGAAGTTGCGTACCTCGGTGCGGCCGTAGTCGAACTCCAGCGTCCCCCAGTCCGGGTGCGCCGCGCGCTGCGGGTCGGCGTGCTCGTACAGCGGCCGCCCGTCGAACTCGGCCAACGCCCAGTCGTCACGCGGGAAGTGGGCCGGGACCCAGTCCATGATGACGCCGATACCCGCCCGGTGCAGGGCGTCCACCAGATACCGGAAGTCGTCCGGGGTGCCCATCCGGGAGGTCGGCGCGTAGAAGCCGGTGACCTGGTAGCCCCAGGAGCCGCCGAAGGGGTGCTCGGAGACCGGCATCAGCTCGACGTGCGTGAAGCCGAGGTCCTTGACGTACGAGGGAAGCTGGTCGGCGAGTTGACGGTAGGTCAGGCCCGGTCGCCAGGAGGCGAGGTGGACCTCGTAGACGGAGAAAGGGGCCTCGTGGACCGGGCGGTCGCCCCGGTGCGCCATCCAGTCATCGTCCCGCCACTCGTGGTGCGAGGCGGTGACCACCGAGGCGGTCGCGGGCGGGACCTCGGTGCGACGGGCCATCGGGTCGGCCCGGACCGTGTGCGAACCGTCCGGGCGGCAGATGTCGTACTTGTAGAGCGCGCCCTCGCCGATCCCGGGCAGGAACAGCTCCCACACCCCGGTCGAGCCGAGCGAACGCATCGGCAGAGCCGTACCGTCCCAGTACGTGAAGTCACCGGTCACCCGCACCCCGCGCGCGTTCGGCGCCCACACGGTGAACCGGGTCCCGGCCACCCCCTGGTGGACCATCGGCTCCGAGCCGAGCGCCCGCCACAGCTCCTCGTGGCGGCCCTCCGCGATCAGATGCAGGTCCAGCTCGCCCAGCGAGGGCCAGAAGCGGTACGGGTCGTCCACCTCGATGGTGTTGTCCTCGTACGCGACCCGGAGACGGTAGGCCGGGACCTCCTTCACCGGCACCACCCCGGAGAAGAACCCGTCCCCGTCGTCGTGCAGTTCGGCCTGTACGTCATCGGTCAGCACCGTCACCGAGCGGGCGAACGGGCGCAGCGCCCGGACCAGCACCCCGCCCGGGATCGGCCGGGCGCCGAGCACGGCGTGCGGGTCGTGGTGGTCACCGGCCAGCAGCCGGCCGCGGTCGGCGAGGTCCAGGGCCGGTGCGGGACGGGCGCTCGCGTCGCCGGCCTGCCGGGGGAGCGGAGGGACGGCGGCCGCGCGCCCCGGCCGGGCACGCTTGGCGGAAGCGGAAGCGGAAGCGGAAGCGGAAGCGGGCGCGGGTGCGGCTGCGGGCTCGGTCGTCGTCGCGGCGGCCTCCGCGGCCTCGGCGGTTTCCGCAGGGGCGGTCGCGGGCACGGTCTCCACGCTCACGGCTTCGGGGGCGGCGGCTTCGGCGGTCTTGCGGGATCCCTTACGGGACGGCTTGCGGGCGGTCACAGGGACTGCCTCCTCGGAGGGGTTCGGAGGGCGGAGGGGAGATGAGGGGAGTGGGGGCTCAGGCCGCGGCGGACTGGGCCAGGCGCTGGATGGCGGCCATCGGGACCGGCAGCCAGTCGGGGCGGTGCCGGGCCTCGTACACCACCTCGTACACCGCCTTGTCCGTCTCATGGGCGCGCAGCAGCTCCGGCTCGCCGCGCGGATCGGTGCCCGACGCGAGCGCGTACCCCTCGCAGTAGGCGGCACGGCAGCGGGCCGCCCACTCGGGGTTCCACGGGCGGTGCGAGCGGGCCGCGTAGTCGAAGGAGCGCAGCATGCCCGCCACATCGCGGACCGGGGGGGCCGGGCGGCGGCGCTCGTCCAGCGGGCGGGCCGGTTCGCCCTCGAAGTCGATCAGCGACCAGAAGCCGTCGGGGGAGCGGAGCGCCTGGCCGAGATGGAGGTCGCCGTGCACCCGGTGCTGCGCCCAGCCGCCGCCCCGGTGCCCGAGCGCCGTGACGGCGTCGAACGCGGTGCGCAGGGCGGGGACGTACGGGACGAGGGCGGGCACCGCCTGGGCGGCGGCCTCCAGACGCTGGGTCATCTGGGCGATGAGCTGCCGGGTCTGCGTGCCGTGCAGTGCCGGGGTGGGCAGGGCCGCGGCGAGCGCGGTGTGCACCTCGGCGGTGGCCCGGCCCAGCGCCCGTGCCTCGGGGATGAAGTCGCGGCCCGCCGTGAGCGCGGTCAGGGCGAGCTGCCAGCCGTCCCGTGCGCCGTGCAGGAACGGCTGGAGGACACCGAGGGTGAGCGGTTCGGGGCCGGGGGCCTCGAACCAGGCGACCGGCGCCGGCACCCGGTCGCACCCCTCGCGGGCCAGGGCGAGCGGCAGCTCCAGATCCGGGTTGGTGCCCGGGAAGACCCGGCGGAAGATCTTGAGGATGTACGCATCGCCGTAGACCAGCGAGGTGTTGGACTGTTCGGCGTCCAGCACCCGGGGCGCGAGACCGGCCGGGATCGCGGCGGTCTGCTCGAAGCGGAGGGCGCCGAGAGTCCCCGATACGCGGAACCGTTCCAGCAGGAGGTCCGCCAGGCGCGGATCGTGCAGCGCGTCGTAGACCGTCCGCCCGGCCAGCGGTCCGCGCTCCACCCGGCCGATCAGGGCTCCGGCGAGCGTGGTCGGCAGCGAACTCCGTACGCCGATCAGGATCTGGTAGCAGTCGTCCGCCGGGCGGTCCGACGGCGACGGCTGCTGGGCCCGGACCAGCAGATGGAGCAGACCGGGCCCGGCGCTGCCGTCCAGCGGCAGCATCTCGGTGGCCGCGACCAGGGCGAAACCGGTGACCGGCCGGCCCTTTCCGGCGAACCACCGCTGCCGCGGCAGCCATTGATGGAGCAGGGGGGCGAGGGACGGCAGCAGGGCGCCGTCCACCGTACTGCTCGGGGTCGCGCTGTTCCTCGTGCTCTTCGCCAGGGCGACGTGAGTGGATGCACGCTCCGACATGGCATCGCGTCCTTTCCCCGGGCACACAGGATGCGAAGAGTGTCCCGGATTGCGGCAATGGCTGTCCGGCTGTGCGGGACGTGTCGGGACAGGAAGGTGCTGAGGGACTCGAACGGCCGAACCGTGAAGCGCTGGGCCGGGAAGGCCCGGTACGGGACGGGTGCCCCGTGCGGGACGGCGGAAACCGCCCCGCACGGGTCGCGGACACATCAGGCCGGCGGCGCGTCCTTGCGCAGCCGGAACCAGTAGAAGCCGTGTCCCGCCAGTGTCAGCAGGTAGGGCCACTGGCCGATGGCCGGGAAGCGTACCCCGCCGATCAATTCCACCGGATGACGTCCGTTGAACGATCGGAGGTCCAGTTCCGTCGGCTGCGCGAACCGCGAGAAGTTGTGCACGCACAGGACGAGGTCGTCCTTGTACTCACGGGTGAACGCCAGCACCGCCGGGTTGGAGGACGGCAGCTCGGTGTACTCGCCGAGCCCGAAGGCCGGGTTCTGCTTGCGGATCTCGATCATCCGCCGGGTCCAGTGCAGCAGCGAGGACGGCGAGGCCATCGACGCCTCGACGTTGGTGACCTGGTAGCCGTAGACCGGGTCCATGATCGTGGGGAGGTAGAGCCGCCCCGGATCGCTGGAGGAGAACCCGGCGTTGCGGTCGGGCGTCCACTGCATCGGGGTGCGGACCGCGTCCCGGTCGCCGAGCCAGATGTTGTCGCCCATCCCGATCTCGTCCCCGTAGTAGAGGATCGGGGAGCCGGGCAGCGACAGCAGCAGCGCGGTGAACAACTCGATCTGGTTGCGGTCGTTGTCCAGCAGTGGGGCCAGGCGCCGCCGGATGCCGATGTTGGCGCGCATCCGCGGGTCCTTGGCGTACTCCGCGTACATGTAGTCGCGCTCTTCGTCCGTGACCATTTCGAGGGTCAGCTCGTCGTGGTTGCGCAGGAAGATGCCCCATTGGCAGTTCTTCGGGATCTCCGGGGTCTTCGCCAGGATTTCCGAGACCGGGTAGCGGCTCTCGCGGCGCACGGCCATGAAGATGCGCGGCATGACGGGGAAGTGGAACGCCATGTGGCACTCGTCGCCGCCCGCCTCGTAGTCGCCGAAGTAGTCGACGACGTCCTCCGGCCACTGGTTGGCCTCGGCGAGGAGCACGGTGTCCGGGTAGTTGGCGTCGATCTCCTTGCGGACCCGCTTGAGGAAGTGGTGGGTCTCGGGGAGGTTCTCGCAGTTGGTGCCCTCGCGCTGGTAGAGGTAGGGCACCGCGTCGACCCGGAAGCCGTCGATGCCCAGGTCCAGCCAGAAGCGCAGGGCGGCCATGATCTCTTCCTGCACGGCCGGGTTCTCGTAGTTGAGGTCCGGCTGGTGTGAGAAGAAGCGGTGCCAGTAGTACTGCTTGCGCACCGGGTCGAAGGTCCAGTTGGACGTCTCGGTGTCGACGAAGATGATCCGGGCGTCCTGGAACTGCTTGTCGTCGTCCGCCCAGACGTAGTAGTCGCCGTACGGCCCGTCCGGGTCGGTGCGGGACTGCTGGAACCACTCGTGCTGGTCGCTCGTGTGGTTCATGACGAAGTCGATGATGACGCGCATGCCCCGCTGGTGCGAGGCGTCCACGAACTCCACGAAGTCGGCGAGGTCGCCGAACTCCGGCAGCACGGCGGTGTAGTCGGAGACGTCGTAACCACCGTCGCGCAGCGGCGACTTGAAGAACGGCGGCAGCCAGAGACAGTCGACACCGAGCCACTGGAGGTAGTCCAGTTTGGCGGTGATGCCCTTGAGGTCGCCGATTCCGTCGCCGTTGGAGTCCTGGAAGGACCGGACGAGCACCTCGTAGAAGACGGCGCGCTTGAACCAGTCGGGATCACGGTCCTTGGCGGGGGTGTCCTCGAACGTGTCGTGGACAGGCTCATTGACGATCATGGTGTGGGTGACCCTCCGGTCGGCGGGGACGGTCGCAGGACGGCGATGTGCGCGGGCGTGATGCCCGGCTCTAGGCGCACATAGAAGGCCCTGCCCCAGTGATAGGTGTCGCCGGTGAGCTCGTCGCGCACCGGTACGCGCTCGTGCCCCTGAAGGCCGAGCCGCTCCATGTCCAACGAGACCGTGGCCTCCTGGGTGTGGTGCGGGTCGAGGTTCACGACCACCAGAACGGTGTTCGAACCGGAACACCTGCTGTAGACGATCACCGACTCGTTGTCGGCGTGGTGGAAGTGGACGTCACGCAACTGCTGGAGCGCGGGGTTGCGTCGTCGGATCCGGTTCAGCGAGGTGATCAGGGGCGTCAGGGTACGGCCCTCGCGCTCCGCCGACTCCCAGTCCCTCGGGCGCAGTTCGTACTTCTCCGAGTGCAGGTACTCCTCGCTCCCCGGCTTGGCCGGAGTGTTCTCGCACAGCTCGAATCCCGCGTAGACGCCCCAGGACGGGGCGAGGGTGGCGGCGAGCACGGCCCGTGCCTCGAAGGCCGGGCGGCCGCCGTGCTGGAGGTAGCCCGGCAGGATGTCCGGGGTGTTCACGAAGAAGTTGGGCCGCATGTACGAGGCGGCGTCCCCCGACAGCTCCGTGACGTACTCCGTCAGCTCCTGCTTGGTGTTCCGCCAGGTGAAGTACGTGTACGACTGCTGGAACCCGACCGCGCCCAGGGTGTGCATCATCGCCGGGCGGGTGAACGCCTCCGCCAGGAAGATGACATCGGGGTCGGTGCCGTTGACCTCCGCGATCACCTTCTCCCAGAAGACCACCGGCTTGGTGTGCGGGTTGTCGACGCGGAAGATCCGTACGCCGTGGTCCATCCAGAGGCGCAGGATCCGTACCGTCTCCGCCACCAGACCGCGCATGTCCTTGTCGAAGGCGATCGGGTAGATGTCCTGGTACTTCTTCGGCGGGTTCTCGGCGTACGCGATCGAGCCGTCGGGCCGGTGGTGGAACCAGTCCGGGTGGTCCTTGACCCACGGGTGGTCCGGCGAGCACTGGAGCGCGAAGTCCAGCGCGATTTCCATCCGGAGGTTGCGGGCCACCTCCACGAAGTGGTCGAAGTCCTCCAGGGTGCCCAGCTCCGGGTGGATCGCGTCGTGCCCGCCGTCCGGCGAACCGATCGCCCACGGCACGCCCGGATCGTGCTCACCGGGCGTCAGGGTGTTGTTCGGGCCCTTGCGGTGGGTCGTCCCGATCGGGTGGATCGGGGGCAGGTACACGACGTCGAACCCCATGGCGGCGACCGCCGGCAGCCGCTCGGCCGCCGTCCGGAAGGTGCCGCTGACCAGTCGCGTCTCCGCGCCCGGCGAGGTGTCGGCCGGGTCCACCGGCACCCGCTTCGCCCCCTCCGAGCGGGGGAACAGCTCGTACCACGACCCGTACAGCGCCCGCTCGCGCTCCACGCGCACCGCCAGCGGCTTGGACCGGGTGACCAGTTCGCGCAGCGGGTGGCGGCCGAGGACGGCCTCGGCGGCCGGGGTCAGGGAGGCGGCCAGCCGGGCGGCCGGGGAGTGGCCGGTGTCGCGCAGCGCGTCCACCGCGGCGAGCACCGCCTCACGCCCGTTCTTCTTCGGTACGCCGGCGGCGGCCCGCTCCAGCAGCGCCGCGCCCTCCGCCAGCACCAGATCGGTGTCGATGCCCGCCGGGATCTTGATCGCCGCGTGGTGGCGCCAGGTGGCGACCGGGTCGCTCCACGCCTCCACCGTGTACGTCCAGCGGCCCTCGGCGTCCGGGGTGATCTCCGCGCCCCACCGGTCGGTGCCCGGGGCCAGCTCGCGCATCGGGGTCCACGGTCCCACCCGTCCGCTCGGATCGCGCAGGACGACGTTGGCCGCCACCGCGTCATGGCCTTCGCGGAAGACGGTGGCGGTGACCTGGAAGGTCTCACCGACGACCGCCTTCGCCGGCCGTCTGCCGCAGTCGACGAGGGGACGGACGTCCAGGACGGGAATACGACCGATCATGGAATCACCTGGGGGCTGGAGGAGCTCGGCGTGCAGGGGAGACGGCACGGATGCGGAGGACCGACCGCGCGTGCCGCGATGATGGGAATCTGTCCTTTGTAGCTGCTCAGCTGACTGCTGACGGGCTGTGGGCATGGCCGCTCCTGTCCGCGTTCACCCGAATGGCACTCGAATGGGTGGGTCACGGGGGTTTCACGCATGTTTCGGATGCGCTGGGGAGGGTGTGCGGGCCGGGTCGTGCTGCGTACGGGGAAGTGCCGGGAAGAGTCCTGGGAACACCGGGAAAGCCTTCCCCGCGTTCGTCCGCGGGAAATCCGGCGCCGTGTTAACTACTCGGTCGTAACCGCTCGGTCAGGTCCGGGTCGGGGTCCGGTGGCGCCCGGCGTACGCCCCACGGCGTACGGGAGACCTAAGCGCCCTCACAGGTTCCGGATACCCGCTCTGCGGCGCCACACGGCAGCCTTCCCTGTGACAGGAAGGTCCACAAGGCTGCGTACGGGAACGAAATCGGCCAAACCCGCAGGTGAAGGGTGGGGTGGGAGACGGCCGGTGGTGCGCGTGGTGCTGCTGGGGGGAGGCGCCCGGCGCCCGCTCCCGGACTGTGTGAGCCGTCCACGCGCCGTGGCAGGCGGCCACGGACGGCCGCTACCGTCGAGGGTGACGGAAGGGACGCACACCGTGGTGCGTCCGCTCGGATGCGCAAGTCCCCTGTAAAGGTGGAGTACGTGAAGGCCATTCGTCGATTCACCGTGCGTCCTGTCCTCCCCGAACCCCTCCGACCCCTCCACGACCTCGCGCGCAACCTGCGCTGGTCGTGGCACACCGAGACCCGCGAGCTGTTCCGGTCCGCCGACCCCGAGGGGTGGCGGCCCGCGGACGCCGACCCCGTACGGCTGCTCGGCTCCCTGACCGCCGGGCGCCTGGCCGAACTGGGCCGGGACGAGGAGTACCTGGGCCGCCTGGCCGAGGCCTCCGCCGACCTGAAGGAGTATTTGGACGGCCCCCGCTGGTACCAGGAACAGCAGGCGGCCGGCGCCGAACTCCCCTCCGCCATCGCCTACTTCTCACCCGAGTTCGGCGTCACCGCCGCACTGCCCCAGTACAGCGGCGGCCTCGGCATCCTCGCCGGCGACCACCTCAAGGCCGCCAGCGACCTGGGCGTTCCGCTCATCGGTGTCGGACTGCTCTACCGCCACGGCTACTTCCGCCAGAGCCTCTCCCGCGAGGGCTGGCAGCAGGAGCACTATCCGGTCCTCGACCCCAACGAACTCCCGCTCGACCTGGTCCGCGAGGCCGACGGCACCCCCGCCCGGGTGGTGCTCGCCCTGCCCGGCGGGCGCTCGCTGTACGCCTCGATCTGGCTGGCCCGGGTCGGCCGCGTCCCGCTCCTCCTCCTGGACTCCGACGTCGAGGAGAACGCGCCGGGCGAGCGCGACGTCACCGACCGGCTCTACGGCGGCGGCAGCGACCACCGCCTCCTCCAGGAGATGCTGCTCGGCATCGGCGGGGTGCGCGCCGTGCGCACCTGGTGCCGGCTCACCCGGACCCCGGAGCCGGAGGTGTTCCACACCAACGAGGGCCACGCCGGCTTCCTCGGTCTGGAGCGCATCCGGGAACTGGCCGCCGACGGGCTCGACTTCGAGGCGGCCCTCGAAGTGGTCCGGGCCGGGACCGTCTTCACCACCCACACCCCGGTACCCGCCGGGATAGACCGTTTCGACCGGCAGCTGATCGCCCGCCACTTCGGCGACGACGGCGAGCTGAGCGGCGTACCCGTGGAGAAGATCCTGCGCCTGGGCCGGGAGACCTACCCCGGCGGGGAGCCCGAGCTGTTCAACATGGCGGTGATGGGCCTTCGGCTCGCCCAGCGCGCCAACGGCGTCTCCACGCTCCACGGGGCCGTCAGCCGGGAGATGTTCTCCGGGCTCTGGCCGGGCTTCGACCCCGCCGACGTGCCGATCACCTCCGTCACCAACGGGGTGCACGCCCCGACCTGGGTCGCCCCCGAGGTCTTCCGCCTCGGCGCCGGACAGGTCGGCACCGGCCGCGCCCACCAGGTCCTGGCGGGCGGACCGGTGGACGGTGAGGCCTCCTCCTCGCCGCAGGCAGGCACCCCGCGCCGCTGGGACGCGGTCGGCGGGATCGGCGACCAGGAGATCTGGGAGCTGCGCCGCGAATTGCGCGGCCAACTGGTGACCGAGGTCCGCCGCCGCCTCTACGCCTCCTGGCGCAGGCGCGGCGCGGGCACCGCCGAGCTGGGCTGGATCGACGACGTCCTCGACCCGGACGTCCTCACCATCGGCTTCGCCCGCCGCGTCCCCTCGTACAAGCGTCTTACGCTGATGCTGCGCGACCGCGACCGGCTGCGGGAGCTCCTCCTGCACCCGACGCACCCGATCCAGATCGTGGTGGCGGGCAAGGCCCACCCCGCCGACGACGGTGGCAAGCGGCTGGTCCAGGAGCTGGTGCGGTTCGCGGACGACCCGCGGGTGCGCCACCGGATCGTCTTCCTGCCGGACTACGGCATGGGCATGGCGCAGAAGCTCTATCCGGGCTGCGACGTCTGGCTCAACAACCCGCTGCGCCCGCTGGAGGCGTGCGGCACGAGCGGGATGAAGGCCGCGCTCAACGGCTGCCTCAACCTCTCCGTGCGCGACGGCTGGTGGGACGAGTGGTTCGACCCGGACTTCGGCTGGGAGATCCCCACCGCCGACGGCTCGGCGGTCGACGAGGACCGCCGCGACGAGTTGGAGGCGGGCGCCCTGTACGCCCTGATCGAGGACCGGGTCGCCCCGCGCTTCTACGACCGGGGCGCCACGGAGCTGCCCGACCGGTGGATCGAGATGGTCCGCTCGACCCTGGTCAACCTGGGGCCGAAGGTGCTCGCGGGGCGGATGGTGCGCGAGTACGTGGAGCGGCTCTACGCCCCCGCCGCACAGTCCCGGCGGGCGCTCGGCCCGGCGGTGGCGCGGGACCTGGCTCAGTGGAAGGCGAAGGTCCGGGCGGCCTGGCCGGAGGTCTCCGTCGACCATGTGGAGTCGGTCACCGGCACCGTGGCGGGCGGCTCGGCGGAGCTGGGGGCGACCCTGTCGCTCCGGGTGCGGATCGCCCTCGGCGGCCTGGACCCGGACGACGTCGAGGTGCAGGTGGTGGCGGGCCGGGTCGACTCGGCCGACGCCATCGTGGACGCCCAGGTCTTCCCGCTGAAGCCGGCGGGCGGCCATGACCTGGAGGACCGCTGGCTGTACGAGGGCCCGCTCGCCCTGGACCGGACGGGACCGTACGGCTACACGGTGCGCGTCCTGCCCTCGCACGAACTGCTGGCCACCGGAGCCGAGTTGGGCCTGGTCGCGGTGCCGAACGAGGCGACGGGGGAGGGTGCGGGCGTACTGATGCGCTGAGTCGAGCGGACGTGGGGCCCGTTACCGCGAGGCGCGGTGCCGGGCCCCAGGCCGACAACCCGGCCTGACGGTCGGTGCGTTGAGCATGGCGAACGGCCCGGCAGGCGAGCAGAACCCCTGCCGGGCCGTTCGGTCTCGTGCGGTGGAGCGGTGATCCCGTGGGGTCAGAAGGTGAGCTTGACGCTGTTGATGCGGCCGGTGTCCGCTCGCGCGACGTCCTGGACCTTCAGCTTCCAGGCTCCGTTGGCCACCTCGGACGAGGCGTTGACCGTGTAGGTCGCCACCACGTTGTCCGCGGAGTCGCCGGAGGAGGAGTTCTTCAGCCGGTAGGCGGTGCCGTCCGGGGCCACCAGGTCGATCACGAGGTCACCGCGGTAGGTGTGCGTGATGTTGACGTCGACCTTGAGGGTGCTCGGGGCGTTGCCGGTGACACCGGTGACGTTGACCGTGCTGGTGACGGCCGCGCCCGCGTCCGGGATGTTCACGGCGGTGTTGTTCTCGAAGACCTTGCCGCCCGGGTCGCCGCCGCCGGGACGGGCACCCACGTTGATGCCGGCCCACGCGTTGGCCACGGCCGTGTACTCGGGGCTGGTGGCGCCGTACAGCTCACTGGCGACCGCGAGCGTGCCGGTGCGGGCGGCGGCGTAGTTGGTCGTCGAGGTGAACTTGGTGGTGAGCGCCTTGAACCAGATCAGCGAGGCCTTGTCCCGGCCGATGCCGGTGACCGGCAGCCCGTCGGAGGTCGGCGAGTCGTAGCTGACGCCGTTGATCGTCTTGGCGCCGCTGCCCTCGGAGAGCAGGTAGTACCAGTGGTTGGCCGGGCCCGAGGAGTAGTGGACGTCGATGCCGCCGATGCCGGAGTACCAGGCGTCCTTGGAGCTGCCGTCCTTGCTCGGCTTGTCCATGTAGCGCAGCGGCGTGCCGTTGCCCCGGATGTCGATCTTCTCGCCGACCAGGTAGTCGCCCTGGTCCTGGGCGTTGTTCGCGTTGAACTCGACGGCGGCCGCGAAGATGTCGGACGTCGCCTCGTTGAGGCCGCCGGACTCACCGCTGTAGACCAGCTTGGCCGTGACCGAGGTCAGGCCGTGGGTCATCTCGTGGGCGGCCACGTCGATGGAGGTCAGCGGCTTGACGTTGCCGTCGCCGTCGCCGTACGTCATGCAGAAGCAGCTGTCCTGCCAGAACGCGTTGACGTAGTTGTTGCCGTAGTGGACGCGGGAGTACGCGCCGACCCCGTCGCCGCGCAGGCCGTTGCGGCCGTGCACGTTCTTGAAGTAGTCCCAGGTGAGCGCGGCGCCGTAGTGGGCGTCGGCGCCGGCCGTCTCCAGGTTCTGCGGGGTGCCGTTGCCCCACACGTCCGTGGAGTTGGTGAAGAGCGAACCGGTGCCGGAGGTGCCCCGGTTCAGGTTGTACGTCTTGTGGCTGCCGCGCGCGGTGTCGGTCAGCGTGTACGAGGGCGCGGTGCCCAGCGTCACCTGGCCGCTGTACTGGGTGTTGCCGGTCCCGTTGTGGACGGCCTGCCACTCGTACAGCTTCTCGCCGGAGGCCGCGTCGGTGATGACGTGCAGCTCGTTGGGGGTGCTGTCGTGCTGGAGTCCGCCGACCACCGTCTCGTAGGCGAGCTGCGGGGAGCCGCTGCCCAGCCAGACGACCTTGCGCGGCGCCTTCTCCGCCTTCGTCGCCTTCGAGCCCTCGGTCTTCGCCGCACCGAGCGCCTGCTTCTCGGCGGCGGCCGGGGCCACGTCGGGGTCAAGGCCGACGGCCTTCAGCTGGGCGGTGGTCGCCTTCGACGCCTTGACGACGCTGAGGGTCTTGCCGGCCGTCGTCTCCTGGACCACCAGGTCGCCGCCGAGGACGGGGAGCCCGTCGAGGGTGCGCTCGTAGCGGGTGTGCGTCGTGCCGTCCCGGTCCTGGACGACATCGCGGACGACGAGCTTCTCCGTGGCGCCGAGCCCGAGCTCCTTGGCGGTGGCCGCCTTGGTGGCGTCGGCCTCGCTGAGGAGCGCGGCGCGCTGGGCGGGGGAGAGCTTGGCGGGGAGCGAACCCGGGTCGGCCTTCGTGCCGGCGGTGATCCCGCCGGCCGGGGCGGCCGAGGCCGGGGTGGCGGTGGCGGCGCCGGACTGCAGTCCGACGGCGATCATGGCTGCTGCGGCTATCAGAGCGCCGGTCGCGGTGGTGCGACGGCTGGGCGTGGATCTCACGCGGACTCCTTCTGCGAGGGGGGTTACCCGGCGGCGCTGGATGAGCCGTCCGGGACGGTGCAGGCGGTGCGCAGAACGGGGTGAAGAGTGTCAGCAGATCCGTGCGCCTGTCAGGAGCGCGTCAACAAGTTGGCCGGAATTCGTTCGTTGCCGGAAAGGTCATGTTCGTTAAGCGGACGTTTCGCCGATCATTGCCGGAATGTTGCCGGGGTGTGGGAAGGCCCGTATTCACAGGGTGCGCACAGGTTCGGTGCGCCGGGGGCACAAGCGAACGGTGCCCCCGGAAGCAGTTACCGCCCAGCTGGTGAGACGGGGGCGGGTTCTGGCCAGATGTCGCCAGCGGAACGGTCGGGCCGGAGTTGCGTCCGCCGGATACACCGCGTCGAGGAGTTCCCGTACGAAGCGGTCCAGGTCGTCCAGTCCCGCTGCCGCCGGGGTGTCCGGACCGCCTTCGCCTCCCGGACCCTGCACCGCTTCATGAGTGCGGAGCGGACCCGGCTGCGGAACGGGGCGGTGCGGCTGCTTCCGGGGTGAAGGCGTGACCGGTAGGCGTGGAATGTGGTGTTCCTGTGTGCGGGATGTGTGTCGTCTCACACGAATCGGTCGCCTGTCGGGTGCAACCCCGCACCACCGGTGACAGTCACACCCATTGGCCTCACCCGTGTCTCCTCCACACCTTCGAAACCGGACGGCCCTCCCAGCCTTCGGGCCGTTGCGGCGGCCCCCAGACTCCCCAGAGGACCTCGCCCCATGAAGATCCGCCGCGCTCTGGCCGTCGCAGCAGCGACCGCTGTTCTCGCCCCGGTCACCCTGCTCTCGTCCCCGGCCGCCTTCGCGACCCCGAGCCCCACCCCGGAGGCGACCGAGACCGCCACCGCGTCGGAGGAGCCCGGGACGCCGCCCGCGGACGAGGAGACCGACACCGTGCCCGTCGCCCCGGAGGGGGAGAACCTCCCTGCCGAGGAGGAGGGTGAGGAGAAGCTCCCGGCCGACGAGGAGAAGCAGGACGAGGAGAAGCAGGCGGAGAAGCCCTCGGGCGAGGAGGAGAAGCCCGGGGACAAGCCCGAGTCCCCCTCCGCCACCCCGCCCACCCCGGCCCCGTCCGTCACCTCGCCCAGTGACATCTGCCAGGACACGGAGGAGCCGCAGACCGACGAGAACCTGCGCACCTCGCTCTCCGGTCTTCCCACCGAGGTCATCGCGGGCAGCGGGTTCCACGGCTTCCAGCTGAACGTGGAGAACAAGGGCGGCAAGGCCTACCAGCGGGTCGACCTCGGTCTCATCGCCGCGCAGATCGACGACGACAACTGGCTGCCGAACACCGACCACCTCACGCTCCAGTTCAAGGACCCGGAGACGGGCGTCTGGACGGACATCTCGCTCGACCAGGACGACGAGGTCATCGGCTACATCGGCTACACCGGCATCCGGGCCAAGGAGTCCTTCTCGATCGACCTGCGCCTGAGCGTCGACAAGCAGGCGCCCGAGGGCTTCGGCTTCGCCTTCATCATCGGCCTCTACGCCGACGAGGAGGGCAACTGCGTCTACCCCGAGGGCCAGGAGTTCTACGAGTTCGACGTCCTCGCCGCCGACGCCGACGCGGGCGAGCCCAACGAGGCCGAGCCCCAGACGGGCGGCAAGAGGCCGGTCCCGGCCAAGCCCGTCGGCAACACGGAGATCAAGCCCGAGGGCACCCTCGCCCAGACCGGGTCGGACTCCAACCTGCCGGTCATCGCGACCATCGGCGGCGTGGCGATCCTCGCCGGCGCCGGTGTCGTCTTCGCGCTGGGCCGCCGCCGCAAGGGCGACGCGACCGCCTGACGTACGAACGCGAGGGGGGTGCCGCTGCCCGGCCGGGCAACGGCACCCCCCTCCGTCGTCGCGAGCCGTTTGCGGCGGCAGGAACGGTTCGGCTCAAGGAGGGGAATCGGTCCCGCCGGCTGGACGGCCGGAATTCGACCGCCTGGGTCTGCCGTATGCGGTACGGCCGGGACCATGACGGGAGAGGGTGCTCGTGGACGGCAATACGCCGGCCGATCACCGCGGGGGCGCTGCCCGCGAAGGAGCGCGGCACCTGGCCGGCACGCCTTGCGGCCGGTGCCTCGGAAAGGACACCCCTTGTCTGTGTCGCCCGTGTTCCGCAACTACGTCGACATCATCCTCGACGGCCTGGCCGAGGAGCCTGGCCACGAGATCCTTGTGAGCGGCGAACACCGCCTCACCTCGGGCGAGTTCCGTTCACTGGTCCACCGGCTGGCGCACGCCCTGCGGGAGTGCGGGGTCGGTCCGGGACGGACGGTGACGCTGCTGTGCGGGAATCTCCCGGAGACGATGGCCGTGCGGTACGCGGTCAACCTGCTGGGCGCGCACTTCAACCACCTGTACAACCGGCTCTCGGCCGACGTGCAGGCCCTGATGATGGCCGATGTCGACACGTACGCGCTCATCGTCGATCCCCGGCTCGCGGACCGGGCGGCCGAACTCCTCGGCCGGGTGCCGCC
The DNA here is from genome assembly GCF_042718795.1 of Streptomyces cyaneofuscatus. Classification (GTDB taxonomy): domain Bacteria; phylum Actinomycetota; class Actinomycetes; order Streptomycetales; family Streptomycetaceae; genus Streptomyces; species Streptomyces cyaneofuscatus_A. Next base: position 166,621 of record NZ_JBHXOX010000006.1, on the reverse strand, counting down.
CGTGGCGCATGTCCTGCTGCTGGGCGGCGCGCCCGCGGGTGCGGACGGGGAGGAGCGGAAGCTGGGCGAGGACCTGCTCGCTCTCGCCGAGAAGCAGCCGGGCACCCCCGTGGCCAGTGCCGCGCGCGCCGACGACCTGTGCTTCATCCGCCATTCGGGCGGTACGACCGGTCACCCCAAGGGGGTGCGCAGTACGTTCGGCAGGATGCAGGAGGGCATCGCGCGGACCCGTGAGCTGTTCAGCGGAACGGGCCGGCGGGATCTGGTGTGCACGCCGTTGTCCCATGCCGCCGGGTTCATCGCGGACAGCACCCTGTCCGCCGGCGGGACGGTCGTGCTCCACTACGTCTTCGATCCGGCCGACATCCTCTCCACGATCGCCCGGGAGCGGATCACCAACATGATGCTCCTGCCGCCGCTGCTGTACCAGGTGCTCGACCACCCGGACATCGAGCACGCCGACCTCTCCAGCCTGCGTCAGATCACCTACGGCGGCACGCCGTCCTCACCGGCCCGGATCGCCGAGGCCGTACGCCGGCTGGGCCCCGTCCTGCAGCAGGGGTACGGGCAGTTCGAGGCGGGCGCGGTCAGCGTGCTGCCCGCCGCCGAACACGCCCCGGACCGGCCGGAGATCCTCCGCACGGCCGGACGCCCGGTACCCGGCGTCGAGGTCGAGATCCGTGACGAGGCCGGACGGGTTCTGCCGGCCGGCGAGGTCGGGGAGATCTGTGTCCGCTCCGACCAGATGATGGAGGGCTACTGGAAGAACCCCGAACTCACCGCCCAGGTCCTGCGGGACGGCTGGATGCACACCGGCGACCTGGGCCTGCTCGACGAGCGGGGCTACCTGAGCGTCGTCGACCGGATCAAGGACATGATCCCGGTGGTCGGCGGCCATGTGTACACCATCGAACTGGAGGACTTCCTCAACACCCACCCCGCCGTGCGGCAGAGCGCCGTCTACGGCGTGCGGAGCGCGGGCGGCCACGAACGCATCCACACCACCGTGGTGACCGCACCCGGTTCCACGGTCACCGCAGAGGAGCTGCGGACGTGGGTCGGGGACGGCCGCGGCCCTCTGTACGAACCCGATCACGTCGACTTCGCCGACGCCTTGCCGCTCACCGACGCGGGCAAGCCCGACAAGAAGCTCCTACGAGCGGCCGCGGTTGCCCGGCAGGGCCGCACACCGTAGTTCGTCCGGCAAGCCGTCCCCGTACGGAAGGCCTCGGTCTCTCCTGGTGTCCGGCCCCCGGCTACCCCGGCAACAGGAACAGGTCACAGGTGCGCATCGAGGAACTCCCGCATCTGGCCCTTGCTGTGCACACCGATCCTCTTGCCGATGACCGTGCCGTCCTTGAACAGCAGCATGGTCGGGACGGAGTCTTCCTTGTAGCGGGGCAGGGTGCCCGGGTCGTGGTCGATGTCGAGGGCCGCGATGGTGAGGCGTCCGGCGTATTCGTCGGAGAGGTCCTCCAGGACCGGGGTCATGATCTTGCACGGTCCCGCCCATTCCGCCCAGAAGTAGGCCAGTACCGGCCCGCCCGCATGGACCACCGTGGTGTCGAAGGTGTCGTCGGTGACGGTCACCAGGGCCATGACGCAACTCCGTTCGGTCGAGATTCCGTCCGAGGGCGCCTCCGCACAGGCAGGCCCGCCGCCCTCCCGTCGTGTGCGCCGCTGCCCAAGGGCGGACCGTGGCCGACGCGTTGGGCTGATCCCCGCCCGGTGAACACCGGCCTACGCCGCCCAGCCGCCCCGGAGATTCAAAACGCTGTCAACCACTACTTTCCGGACACGCGGTAGGTCAGGGCCGACTCCGCCCCTGCCCCGTGCGTGGGACACGCCGCACCACTGCCTCACGACCGCGAGCACCGCGCCCGGCGGCCGGTGCCGCGGGCCCTTCTCCGGGGCGGTGTGCGGCGAGCAGGGCCATGTCGTCGAAGGTGTCCGTGCCGGAGAAGCGTCGTACGTCCTCGGAGAGGGCGCTCAAGAGATGTTCGGGGGTGGCATGGGTGCGGCCGGTCAGCGACGTGACCGGGTCGTAGAAGGTACCGCTCATGTCGCGAGCTTCGGAGAGGCCGTCGGTGTACAGCAGGAGCGTTGAGCCTGGGGGAAATTCTTGTACGTCGGGCGGGGAGGGGTCCTCGGCCATGTCGGACAGGCCGAGGGCAGCCGGAACGTACTGGGTGACCAGCTGGAACACGATTCCGGTAGCGATCATGTAGAAGGGCAGCAGCCGCGGGGCCAGGGGCCGTGCCCAGGCGAGGGCGGCTGTGATCGGGCGGCCGAAGAACGTGAAGCTCATTGCGGTCCTCCGCGGCACCGGCGGTGCGGGGTGGCTGTCGTTGATGAGGGTCATCCTGCCGTCATCGGCTTGGACGGTGGCGTCGAGGCAGGCGTTCTTCCGGCCTTCGGACTGGGTCATTCGGGCGGGTTGTGGTGGGGGCGGAGCCGGGGAGGTATCGCGCAGTCGGTGACCGCGCACTTCTCGCACGCCGACCGGGTGACTCCGAGGAGAGGTCCCGGCCGCCGCTGCGGGGAGGCGTTGTGCGTTCCGGTGTATTCGAGCAGGAGCAGCGCGGAGTCGTCCGCCGGGGAGGCGGGTGCGGTGTGTCGGTGGACGTCGGTGCGGAGTGCTTCGAGGCCGGTGGCCAGGGTGCCGACCCGGAGGAGGTCGGTGCGGGCGGCCAGAGGGTAGAACCGCCCGGTGGCGTCACGGGCCTCGTCGAGGCCGTCGGTGTGGAAGAGCATGCGGTCTCCGGGCGCGAGGGTACGGAGGTATCGGCCCGGCCTGCCGTCCCCCAGCGCGTCCAGGCCGAGCGGCATGCCGGGGTGGTCGGGGGCCGCCTCTGCCATTCCGCCGGGTGCGGGCGGCACCAGTGGTGCGGTGTGGCCGTAGTTGACGAGGGTCAGCGTGCCGTCGTCGGACAGCTCCGCGAGGACCGCGGTGACGAACCGGTCCTCGGTGCCCCTGCGGGCCAGGGCGCAGGACATCTTCAGGCCGACCGTCTCCAGGCGGGAGGAGACCGGGGCGCTCTCGCGGAAGGCGGCCAGGGCGGTGGCGGCCGTCTTCACGGCATCGAGGCCCTTGCCCTGGACGTCTCCGACCACCAGGCGCACGCCGTCGCGGACCGGGGTCACATCGTAGAAGTCGCCGCCGACCTGCGCGCCGTCCGCGGCGGATTCGTAGGAGGCCGCGATGCGCGCGGGACCGGACGTGGCGGGCAGCGGCCCGAGGATGGTCTGCTGCGCGGCCCCGGCGACATCGCTCAGCTGGGTGAGCCGGTGCTGCTGGCGGGCCCTGGTGCGGGCGGCGGCGGCGGAGAACAGGGTGACGATTCCCAGCGCCAGCAGCGGCAGGAAGCCTTCCGGGGAGCCGAGCAGGCGTTCATGGAGGCTGACCGTCACGGCGATCAGGGCAGCGAACAGCCCGGTGCCGACAACGGCGCGTGCCGTGGTCCGGGAAGCCGCGACAGCCGGTGCGGCCGCGAAGAGGGCCAGGAGAGTCACGCTCGGCCCCAGGAGCACGTCGGCCACGGCGATGGCGAGCAGGGCGCCCACGCACGCACCGTCGGTGTGCCGGGGGGCGGGTACGGCGGGCGTCTTCACAACTGCTCCTTGTCCGGGGTTTCGGTTTCGGGCACGGATCAGGCTTCGGTGGCGGTGGGGCCGGTACCGGCTGTTTCGGCGTTGCGCCGGGTCTTGGCCCAGCCGGTCCTGCCGCGCAGGAGGCGTACGGAGCCGCGAGCGGAGACGATGAACAGGTGGTAGGCGTACAGCCACAGGGTGATGCCCCACAGCACCCCGGTGAGGCGTGAGCGGTCCGGGGCGAACTCCTTCCGGTAGACCGGGCCCCACAGCACGAAGGGCACGACGGACAGGATCCCGAGCGCCAGTGCGAGCGGCCACGCGGCGAAGAGGACGGCGCCCGTGACACCGGTGAGGAGGATGAAGACCAGGACCGTGGTCAGGGCGAGGACCGTGAGGTGGGCGATCGGCTGGAAGAACGTGTAGAGCGACTCCAGGACTCCGCGGGCGCGGTAGTGGCGTGAGCCGACGATCCGGCCCGCGTACCGCACGCACTGGATGTTGCCCTGGGCCCAGCGGGTGCGCTGGGTGAGGAACCGGCGGGTGCGGGGCAGGGCCTCCTGCGTCACCCACGCGTCGGGAACGTGGGTGACCCGGTAGCCCGCCAGGCGCATCTGCATACCGAGCTCGTAGTCCTCCAGCAGGGCGTCCTGCTTCCAGGGGCGGCGCTCCGCGGCGGCGATCCGGTCGAGTGCGGTGAGCCGGGTGAACTGCCCGTTGCCGCCGAGGCCCACCGATCCCGTGCGGCGGCGCAGCAACTGCATCCCGGTGTTGGAGACGGCGAACTCCGCGTCCTGCATCCGGATCAGCAGACGCGCGTAGGCGTTGGCGAGCCGGCCGCGCTCGGGCAGCGGACGTCGGTCCTCCACGTTCCGCATCCGTACGCCGATCTGCACATCGCCCGTCTCCGGGTCCCCGAAGCCGTCCGGGCCGCTGACGTACTTCGTCGCGTCGGGTGCCAGCCGGCCGTCGGCGTCGATCACGCACACGATGACGCGGGAGCGGTCCACGTCGCCGAGGTGGGTGTTCATCGCCTCGTACGCCGCGTTGAGCGCGGCGCCCTTCCCGATACGGGCGTCGGGGCGGCGGCGCGAGACGAGACGCACATACGTGTCCTCGGCGGCGAGAGCCGCCGCGATCTCACCGGTGCGATCGTCGCTGGCGTCGTCGATGACCCAGACGTGGGAGGCGGGGAAGTCGGTCCGCAGCCGGGTGACCGTGGTCGCGATCACGACTTCCTCGTCCCGGCACGGAACGAAGAAGTGCCAGTCGTGTGCGCCGGGATCGCCCGCCTCGGTGGGGCGGCGACGGGCGTAGGCGTGCCGGGAGCCGGCCCAGTAGAGCAGGAAGCAGCCCAGGAGGACGAACGGGAAGATGTAGAGGATGTACTCCGGGAGCATGCGATCCCTCCAGTCGGGGGCGGTGACGGGTGGTCGGACTCGGCGCGTGGCTCGTGGCCGTCGTCGCTCAGGCGGCGACCAGCAGGCCTCGGGCGGCTCCCAGCGGCGTGTCGCGCAGGATCGTCGCGGTCGCCAGGTCCGCTATCCGGCGCGACGCGCTGCCGTCGCCGTACGGGCTGGGGAGGGACGCCAGGCGGTGCAGTCCCTCGGGGCCCTCGGCGAGGCGGCGGTGCCCCGCGGCGCCGATGCCGGGCCCGGGTGCGACGAGGTCGGCGAAGTCGGCGAACGCCTCGGGCCGCTCGGTGGACCGGCGGACCACGATCAGGGGGCGGCCGAGGACGGTGGTCTCCTCCTGGATCCCGCCGCTGTCGGAGACGAGGAGCGCGGCGTGCCGGGCCAGCGCGAGGAACGTGCCGTACGCGGTCGGGTCGATCACCGTCATCCCGTCGAGGAGCGGCCGCAGACCGGCGCCCTCGACCCGGGACCGGGTGCGCGGGTGAAGGGGGAGGACGACGGGAAGCGTACGGCCCAGAGCGGCCAGTTCGCGGAGGATCACGGCCAGTACGGCGGGGTCGTCGGTGTTCTCCGGGCGGTGCACGGTCGCCAGCACGTATCCGTCCGCTTCCAGGCCGAGGCCGCCGAGCAGCCGTGCCCGTTCCCGGCGCGGCGGCAGGTTGTCGCGTACGGCCTCCACGACGGTGTTGCCGGTCACCTCGATGCGCTCGTCGGCCACCCCCTCGGCCAGCAGCAGGTTCCGGTTCTGCGGGGTCGCCGCGCACAGGACGTCCGCCAGCCGGTCGATGAGCACCCTGTTGTGCTCCTCGGGCATCGCGCGGTCGTGGCTGCGCAGCCCCGCCTCGACATGGATCAGCGGGACCGACCGCGCGTTCGCGACGAGAGCGCCGGAGAGCGCGGCGTTGGTGTCACCCTGGACGATCACGGCGAGCGGCCGATCGGCCGCGAACCGCTCGTCGAGCGCGGCCAGAGCGGCTGCGACCTGCACCGCCCGCGGCTGCCCGCCCACACCGGTCAGATACTCCGGTTCGGGCAGCCCCAGCTCGTCCAGGAAGTCGGCGGACAGTGCGTCGTCGTAGTGCTGGCCGGTGTGGATGACCCGGGCGGCGGGGCCGAGCAGGCGGATCACTCCCGCGAGCTTGACCAGCTCAGGGCGGGTCCCGAGGACGACGGCGACAGTGCGTTCTGCGGAGAAAGTCATGACCGGAGCTTCGCCCGCGGCGGTTGCTGCGATCGGTGCGCCTCGGTTGCCCAACGGTTGCTAAGTGCACTTTCAACCAATATGGGATCTTTGTCCCGGTATTTCGCCCTGGAAGTCAGGGGCCCTTCTCCCCGTCGGATTCGGATTCCTCCGCGGGGACGAAGCGATACCCCAGCCCCCGTACCGCCTCGACCGGGTCCCGGCCCTGCTGACCGGCCGCCCCGCGCAGCTTCCGGCGCAGCCGCAGCACCCCGAACTTGACCCGGTCGCCACCCACGGCACTCTCGTCGTCCCATACCCGGGTCAGCAGTTGCTTCGTGGTCACGACCCGGCCCCGGTTGCGGACAAGGATCTGCAGGAGCCGGTACTCGATCTCGCTGAGCGGTACCTCGCCGCCGTACCACACCACGGCCCGCCGCTCAGGAACGAGTCGCAGGTGCTCGCCCACCCGCTCACCGGCCCACTGCCGGTGTCCCGCCCTGCGCAGCAGAGCCCCGACCCGCGCCACCAGCTCCTCACCGTCACAGGGCTTGACCAGATAGTCGTCGGCGCCCGCACGCAACGCCCTCACCCGGTCCGCCACGTCGCCCCTGCCGGAGAGCACCAGCACCGGCAGGTCGCTCATGTCACGGACCCGCGCCAGCACCCGCCAGCCGTCCAGCCCCGGCACCACGAGATCGAGCAGCAACAGGTCGGGCCGCTGCGCGAACAGCAGCCGCAGCCCCTCCCGGCCGTCGGACGCCGACACCACGTCGTACCCGCACGGCCCGAGCAGCCCTTCCAGCGCCACGACGGTCGCCGCGTCATCCTCCACGATCAGCAGCTTGGGCACATCCACCGCCGGAATCGGACGGGCCGGACTTGCCCCTGAGGCAAAGGCCCACCTTTTCGTTCAGTCAACCAGGAAGGACGCCGTTCCGCAGCGCGGCCACCGGCGCTGTCCGCCGCCTCTGCGCCTGTGCGCCTCTGCGCCTCGGCGACCTGGCGGCTGGGCGCGAACACGCTGTCCACTTGCCGGGAGCCGGGAGCCGGGAGCCGGGAGCCGGGAGCCGGGAGCCGGGAGCCGGGTGCCGGCTGCCGGGTGATCACGCGGAAGTGCTCACGAAAGCGCGGAACCTGGCTCGGACCACGCTCAGACCAGGCTCTCCTTCCACGTCCGGTGCAGTCCCGCGAACCGGCCCGTGCCGCCGATGAGTTCGGCCGGCGCGCCGTCCTCCACGATGCGGCCGCCCTCCATCACCAGCACCCGGTCCGCGATCTCCACGGTGGAGAGGCGGTGGGCGATGACCACCGCCGTGCGGCCGTGCAGGACCGTGTCCATGGCGCGCTGCACCGCCCGCTCGCCGGGGATGTCCAGGGAGCTGGTCGCCTCGTCCAGGATCAGGACCGCCGGGTCCGCCAGCAGGGCGCGGGCGAAGGCGACCAACTGGCGCTGGCCCGCCGAGATCCGGCCGCCCCGCTTGCGTACGTCGGTGTCGTAGCCGTCGGGCAGCGCGGCGATGAAGTCGTGCGCGCCGATCGCCTTCGCCGCCCGTTCGATCTCGTCCGGGGTGGCGTCCGGGCGGCCGATCGCGATGTTCTCCGCGACCGTCCCGGAGAACAGGAACGCCTCCTGCGTCACCATCACCACGCCCTTGCGCAGCTCGGCCGTGGCCAGGTCCCGCAGGTCCACGCCGTCCAGCAGGACGCGGCCGTCGGTCGGGTCGTAGAACCGGGCCAGCAGCTTGGCCAGGGTCGACTTGCCCGCGCCCGTCGAGCCGACGACCGCCAGCGTGGCGCCCGCCGGGATGCGCAGGTCGAACGTGGGCAGCACCTCGCCGCCCGTACGGTAGGCGAACCGCACCCCGTCGAAGTTGACCTCCCGGCCCGGGTGGCCGTCGGACCGGGCCGGCAGCTCCTTCGGGTCCGCCGGCACCGGGACCGTCGGGGTCTGGGCCAGCAGGCCGGCGATCTTCTCCAGCGAGGCCGCCGCCGACTGGTAGGAGTTGAGGAACATCCCCAGCCGGTCGATCGGGTCGTAGAGCCGGCGCAGATACAGCACCGCCGCCGCCAGCACCCCGAGCGCCAGCGTCCCGTCGGCCACCCGGTAGGCGCCCCACAGGACCATCCCGGCGACCGCCGTGTTCGCGACCAGCCGCGAGCCGACCACGTACCGCGCCATCTCCAGCAGCGCGTCACCGTTGCGCCGCTCGTGGACGTGGTTGAGCGAGGCGAACGCGGTGTCGTTGGACCGCTCCCGGCGGAACGCCTGGACCGGCCGGATGCCGTTCATGGTCTCCGCGAACTTGACGATCACCGACGCGATGGCCGTGGACCTGGCCCCGTACACGATGCCCGCCCGCCGCCGGTAGAGCCGTACCAGCAGATACAGCGGTACGAAGGAGAGCACCGCGATCCCCCCGATGCCGAGGTCCAGCCAGAGCAGGACCAGCCCGATCGACACGAAGGAGAGGACCACGGTGATCAGCTCCTGGAGCCCTTCGCTCAGCAGCTCCTGGAGTGATTCGACATCCGTGGTGGAGCGCGAGATCAGCCGCCCCGAGGTGTAGCGCTCATGGAAGTCCACGCTCAGCACCTGGGCGTGCCGGAAGATCCGGCCGCGCAGGTCCAGCAGCGCGTCCTGGTTGATGCGGGCCGAGCCCCGGATGAACGCGTACTGGAGCACGCCCGCGCCGACCGAACAGAGCAGGTAGCCCACCGCCACCGCGATCAGCGGCCCGTAGTCGTGGTCCCGGAACGCCGGGACGCCGCTGTCGATCGCGTACGCCACCAGCAGCGGGCCCGCCTGGACCGCCGCCTGCTGGAGGATCAGCATCAGCGCGGCCACCGCCACCCGGCCGCGCATCGGCCGGAGCAGGGAGAACAGGAGCGATCGGGTCGCGCCGCGCGGGGCGGGCAGGTCGTCCTGGTCGAAGGGGTCGCCGGGGCCGTCCGGGGCGGGTGGCTGGGCGGATGCTTGGGTCGGGGTCGGGGTCGGGGTCGGGGTCGGGGTCGGAGTCTGGGCCTGGGCCGTTCGGCCGGGCTCCGGGCCCTCGTCGTCACCGGGGGCGGGGCGCGCGGCGTCGTCGGTGGTGGTGGTCATCGGCTACTGCCCTCCTCGACGGGGACCTGCTGGGTGGGGGTGTCGGTGGTGGTCTTGGTGGTCACGGGCCCGGGGGCCGTGGCGACGGGGTCCCCGGGGGCCATGGCGACAGGGTCACCGGGGGCCATGGCAACGGGGTCCCCACCGCCCCCGCCCGGCTCCGCCCCCGACATCAGCCACGCGTACTCCGCGTTCGACCGCAGCAGCTCCTGATGCGTGCCCACCGCCGTGATCCGGCCCTCCGACAGCAGCGCCACCCGGTCCGCCAGCATCACGGTCGACGGCCGGTGCGCCACCACCACCGCCGTGGTCTCCTCCAGCACCTGGCGCAGCGCCGCCTCCACCAGCGTCTCCGTGTGCACGTCGAGCGCCGAGAGCGGGTCGTCCAGCACCAGGAAGCGCGGCCGGCCCACCACCGCCCGGGCCAGGGCGAGGCGTTGGCGCTGGCCGCCGGAGAGGCTCAGGCCCTGCTCGCCGACCTCCGTGTCCAGGCCCTTCGGCAAGGCGTGCACGAAGTCGGCCTGCGCCACCGCGAGCGCCCGGCGCACCTGGTCCTCGTCCGCGTCCTTGGCCCCCATCAGCACGTTCTCGCCGACGGTCGCCGAGAACAGCGTCGGCTCCTCGAACGCCACCGACACCAGCTCCCGCAGCCGCGTCCGCTCCATCGTGGCGATGTCCTCACCGTCCAGCGTGATCCGCCCGCCGGTCACCTCGTGCAGCCGGGGGACCAGCGCGGTGAGCGTCGTCTTGCCGGAGCCCGTACCGCCCACCAGGGCCATCGTCTCGCCGGGCCGCACCCGCAGGTCGATCCGGGCGAGGACCGGCGGCGAGCCCGGCTCCGCGTCCGGGTAGCGGAACTCCACGCCCTCGAACACCAGCCCGGCGGGCGCGTCCTGCGCGTCGGGAGCATCCTTGCGGGCGGCCGCCGCGTCCTCCTCCTCCGCCGCGTCCATCACCTCGAAGTACCGGTCGGTCGCGGTCGCCGCCTCCTGGCTCATCGCCAGCAGGAACCCGATCGACTCCACCGGCCATCGCAGGGCGAGCGCCGTCGAGAGGAAGGCGACCAGGGTGCCCGCCGAGAGCGAGCCGTCCGCCACCTGGACCGTGCCGAGCACCAGCGCCGCCCCGATCGCCAGCTCCGGGATGGTGGTGATGAGCGCCCAGATCCCGGCGAGCAGCCGCGCCTTGCCCAGCTCCGTGGAGCGCAGCCGCTGCGACAGCGCCTTGAAGGCCTTCGCCTGGCTGCGGTGGCGGCCGAAGCCCTTGACGATCCGGATGCCGAGCACGCTCTCCTCGACGACCGTGGTCAGATCACCGACCTGGTCCTGGGCCTTCCGCGCCACCAGCGAGTACTTCGTCTCGAAGACCGAGCACAGGATGATCAGCGGCACGGCGGGCGCCAGCAGCACCAGCCCGAGCGACCAGTCCTGCGCGAAGAGGATGACGAAACCGACCAGGATCGTCGCCGCGTTGACGACCAGGAAGGTCAGCGGGAACGCCAGGAACATCCGCAGCAGCATCAGGTCCGTCGTCCCCCGCGACAGGAGCTGGCCCGAGGGCCAGCGGTCGTGGAAGGCCACCGGCAGCCGTTGCAGATGGCGGTAGAGGTCGGCGCGCATCGACGCCTCGACCCCGGCCAGCGGACGTGCCACCAGCCACCGCCGGAACCCGAACAGCACGGCCTCCGCGATGCCGAGCAGCAGCAGGTACAGCGCGCCCAGCCAGACGCCGCCCGGATCCCGGTCCGCGACCGGGCCGTCCACCATCCACTTCAGGATCAGCGGGATCACCAGCGACAGACAGGACGCCACGATCGCCACGAAGGCGGCGGTGAACAGGCGGACCCGTACCGGGCGGACATAAGGCCACAGACGCAGGAGGGAGCGCACGGCGGACCGGTCCGTGTGCTCTGCAGGCTTTTCGGGCATCAGAACTGACTGTACGTTTCACCACTGACATCGGGCCTCCCCATTTCCGCCGGAGGCCGCGGCGTCGCGAGCCGAAGACCCCGCCGCGGCGCGCACCTCCGGGTCGTACCCCCGGGTCAACCGATCGGTTGATGGAGCGTCGAGCGTGATGACGGATACCGCCCGCCACCGCCCGCCGGAACCCTGGGGGCATGGCAATCATCGAAGTCGACGAGGTGCGCAAGACCTACGCGGGCCGCCATGTGGTCGACGGGGTCTCCTTCTCCGTCGAGGAGGGCGAGATCTTCGGCATCCTCGGTCCCAACGGGGCGGGCAAGACCACCACCGTCGAGTGCGTGGAGGGCCTGCGCATCCCCGACGCGGGCACGGTCAAGGTCGCCGGGCTCGACCCCGTCGCCGACCACGACCGGGTGACGCGGCTGCTCGGCGCCCAGCTCCAGGAGAGCGAGCTCCAGGCCAAACTGACCGTACGGGAGGCGCTGGAGCTCTACGCCTCGTTCTACCCGGCCCCCGTCGACTGGCGCCCGCTCGCCGCCCGGCTGGGCCTCGACCAGAAGCTCACCACCCGCTTCGCCAAGCTCTCCGGCGGCCAGAAGCAGCGGCTGTTCATCGCGCTCGCCCTGATCGGCGACCCGAAGGTCGTCGTCCTCGACGAGCTGACCACCGGCCTCGACCCGCGCGCCCGCCGCGACACCTGGAAGCTCATCGAGGAGATCCGCGACGGCGGGGTGACCGTCCTGCTCGTCACCCACTTCATGGAGGAGGCCCAGCGCCTCTGCGACCGGATCGCCGTCATCGACCGCGGCAGGGTCGTCGCCCTGGACACCCCGGCGGGGCTGATCCGGCGGGCCACCGGCTCCACCGTCATCTCCTTCACGCCCTCCCGGGCGCTCACCGGCCCCGACCTCACCCGGCTCACCGCGCTTCCCGGCGTCGCGTCCGTGACCCCGCCCGACCGCGAGGAGACGTTCACGGTGCACGGCACCGACGAGACGGTCACCCCGTTCGTCGCCCTGCTCGCCGAACTCGCCGTCACCGCCCACCGGCTGCGCATCACCGAGACCAGCCTCGACGACGCCTTCCTCGACCTCACCGGACAGGACGCCTGACATGCAGACCGAGACCAGCACCGCATCGACCAGCACCGCATCGACCACCACCGCATCGACCACCACCGCACCGGACACCGCCCCCGAGCCCCGCGCCGCCCGGCGACGCGGTCCCACGACCGCCGTCCTCATCGCCGAGACCCGGCTCTTCCTCCGCGAACCGGGCAGCCTCTTCTGGGTCTTCGTCTTCCCCTCCCTCCTCCTCGTGATCCTCGGCTTCGTGCCCGCCTTCAAGGAGGTGCGGGACGAGCTCGGCGGACGGCGCGTCATCGACCTGTACGTCCCCATCTCGATCCTGCTCGCCATGATCACGGCGGGGATCCAGGCGATGCCTCCGGTCCTCACCGCCTACCGCGAGCGCGGCATCCTGCGCCGGATGTCCGCCACCCCGGTACGGCCCTCCGCCCTGCTCACCGCCCAGATCCTGCTGCACGGCGCGGCCTGCCTCGGCTCCGCGCTCCTCGTCACCGTCGTCGGCCGGGCCGCCTACGGGGTCGCGCTGCCCGGGCAACTCCCCGGCTACCTGCTGGCGCTGCTGCTCGCCGTCGCCGCCGCGCTGAGCCTGGGCGCCATGATCTGCGCCCTGGCCCGGACGGCGAAGGCGGCCACGGCGGTCGGCTCGGCCGCCTACCTGGTCATGATGTTCACCGCCGGGGTCTGGCTGCCCGTCCGGACGATGCCCGACCTCCTGCGCCGCATCGTGGAGATCACCCCGTTCGGGGCCGCCTCCCAGGCGCTGGAGCAGGCCGCGTCCGGGAGCTGGCCGGGCTGGATCCACCTCGGGATCGTCGCCCTGTGGACCGCCGCGATGGGCGCCGCCGCGAGCCGTCTGTTCCGGTGGCAGTGAGTGGGGGCGGGGGCGGGGAGCAGGCGGGGCTGGTGGGCCCGGTGCGGCCGGGGGAGACTGCCCGCATGACGTCCTCGCCCCGCCGTACCGCCCCCTTCGTGCCGGCACCGGCGGCCCCCGCCACGGTCGAGCAGCGCTGGGAGCAGTTCCACCGGTACGGGCCCTACGCCGTCCTCACCCTCGCCGTCCTGGTCGCCGCTGTCGCCGCCGACCTGATCATGACCCGCACCGAGATGTACGCCGCCGGGGTCCTGGCCGTCGCCGCGTACGGGCTCCAGGCCTGGTGGGGCCGGGCCCGCCCGCGTACCGCTCCGGGAGCCCCGGCCGGGGTGGCCTACTACACCGGGCGGACCCTCCTCGCCTTCGCCCTGTCCTGGCTCAACCCGTTCTTCGCGATCTACGCGGCGCTCAGCTACTTCGACGTCGAACCCCTGCTTCCCAAGCGCTTCGTCCGCGCCGGGCTGCTCACCACCGCCCTCACCCTGGCCGGTTCGCAGAGCGGCGGCCTGCCGCCCGCCTCCCTGATGAACTGGATCGCCTTCGGCGTGCTGTACGTCGTCAACGCCACCCTCGCCCTCTTCTTCTGGCAGGTCGGCCTGCGGGAGGAGGAGAAGGCCCGCGTCCAGGCCGCGACCATCGCCGAGCTGGAGCGCACCAACCTCCGGCTGGAGGCGGCCATGGCGGAGAACGCGGCCCTGCACGCCCAGCTCCTCGTCCAGGCCCGCGAGGCCGGTGTCGACGACGAGCGGCGCCGGCTCGCCGCCGAGATCCACGACACCCTCGCCCAGGGCCTGACCGGGATCATCGCCCAGCTCCAGGTCGTCACCTCCGTCACGGACCGCGATCCGCGGACCGCCCGCGTCCACCTGGAGCGGGCCGCCGCCCTCGCCCGCCACAGCCTCGGCGAGGCCCGCCGCTCCGTCCACAACCTGGCCCCCGTCGCCCTGGAGCACGACGAGCTGACCGGCGCCCTGGAGAAGACCGTCGCCACCTGGGCCGAACAGCACCGTGTACGGGCCGACTTCACCGTCACCGGCACCGCCGAACCGGTCCACGACGAGGTCGCCGCCACCCTCCTGCGCATCGCGGGCGAGGCCCTGGCCAACGCGGGCCGCCACGCCCGGGCCTCCCGGGTCGGCATCACGCTCTCCTTCATGGACGACGAACTGACCCTGGACGTACGGGACGACGGCCGCGGCTTCGACCCGGACGCCGCCGCACCGGCGAGCCGCAGCGGCGGCTTCGGCCTCGGCGGTATGCGCGCCCGCGCGGAACGCATCGCGGGCACGGTGGAGGTGGAGTCGGAACCGGGCGGGGGCACGGCGGTCTCCGCCCGCGTTCCCCTGGTCAGGCAGGTGTGAGCGGCCGTACGGTGGCCCTTGCCATGACCGAGAACCCCACCCGCACCATCACCCTGGTCCTCGTCGACGACCATCCCGTCGTCCGCGACGGCCTGCGCGGCATGTTCACCGCCGAACCCGGCTTCGACGTCCTCGGTGAGGCGGCCGACGGCGTGGACGCCCTCGCCGTCGTCGAACGCCACGATCCCGACGTGGTCCTGATGGACCTGCGGATGCCCGGCGGCGGGGGAGTGGCCGCCATCGCCGAGCTGACCCGGCGCGGCGCCCGCTCCCAGGTCCTGGTGCTGACGACGTACGACACCGACTCCGACACGCTCCCCGCGATCGAGGCGGGCGCCACCGGCTACCTGCTCAAGGACGCTCCGCGCGAGGAGCTGTTCGCCGCCGTCCGGGCCGCCGCCGACGGCCGCAGCGTCCTCTCGCCCGCCGTCGCCTCCCGCCTGATGACCCGGGTCCGTACCCCCGCCGCCCCCGCCGACGCCTCTCTCTCCGGCCGGGAGCGCGAGGTGCTGGTGCTGGTCGCGAAGGGCACGACCAACCGGGAGATCGCCGCCGAACTCTTCATCAGCGAGGCGACCGTGAAGACCCACCTCACCCACATCTTCGCCAAGCTCGGCACCAAGGACCGCGCCGCGGCCGTGGCCGTCGGCTACGACCGGGGCATCCTCGGCTGACCTCCCGGGGCCTTACGCGGCCACCCGCAGCAGCAGCACCGAGCGGGCCGGGACGCCCAGCTCCGTACCGCCTTCGAGGACCGTGCCGGGCGGTTCGGCCTGGTCCTCGCGGGAGGTGTCCAGGACGAGTTCGTACGCCGCCGCCCACGGCGCTCCCGGCAGCGCGAAGGCGACCGGTTCCGCGCCCGCGTGCAGGACGGCGAGGAAGCTGTCGTCGGTGACCGGCTCGCCCCGCGCGTCCCGCCCCGGGATGTCCCGGCCCGAGAGGTAGAGGCCGAGCGTGGCGGCGGGCGCGTACCAGTCGCCCTCCGTCATCTCCTGCCCGTCCCGGGTGAACCACGCCAGGTCCCGCAGCCCGTCCGGCGCCTGGGCCCGGCCGGAGAAGAACGCGCGGCGGCGCAGCACCGGATGGGTCTGGCGCAGCTTCAGCACCCGGGCCGTCAGCTCGGTCAGCTCCCGCCACCCGGGCTGTTCGAGGAGCGACCAGTCCAGCCAGCCGATCTCGTTGTCCTGGCAGTAGGCGTTGTTGTTGCCACCCTGGGTCCGGCCCATCTCGTCGCCCGCCACCAGCATCGGCACCCCGGTGGAGAGCAGCAGGGTGGTGAGCAGGTTGCGGAGCTGGCGGCGGCGGAGCGCGCTGATCTCCGGGTCGTCGCTCTCGCCCTCGGCCCCGCAGTTCCACGCCCGGTTGTCGCTCGTCCCGTCCCGGTTGCCCTCCCCGTTGGCCTCGTTGTGCTTGTGCTCGTAGGAGACCAGGTCGCGCAGGGTGAACCCGTCGTGCGCGGTGACGAAGTTGACCGAGGCGTACGGGCGGCGGCCGCCCCACGCGTACAGGTCGCTGGAGCCGGTCAGCCGGTAGCCGAGATCCCGTACGTCGGGGAGCGCGCCGCGCCAGAAGTCCCGTACGGCGTCGCGGTAGCGGTCGTTCCACTCGGTCCAGAGAGGAGGGAAGGCGCCTACCTGGTAGCCGCCGTTGCCGACGTCCCACGGCTCGGCGATCAGCTTGACCCGGCGCAGCACCGGGTCCTGGGCGATGACCGCGAGGAACGGGGAGAGCATGTCGACGTCGTGCATCGAGCGGGCCAGCGCCGCCGCCAGGTCGAAGCGGAAGCCGTCGACGCCCATCTCGGTGACCCAGTAGCGCAGTGAGTCGGTGATGAGCCGCAGCACCTGGGGCTGGACGACGTGCAGGGTGTTGCCGCAGCCGGTGTAGTCGGCGTAGCGGCGGGGGTCGTTCTGGAGGCGGTAGTAGCCGCGGTTGTCGATGCCGCGCAGGGAGAGCATCGGGCCGAGCTCGCCGGCCTCGGCGGTGTGGTTGTAGACGACGTCGAGGATGACCTCGATCCCGGCGCTGTGCAGGGCGTGCACCATGCGTTTGAACTCGCCGACCTGGCCGCCCGCCGTGCCGGAGGCGGAGTAGCCGGCGTGCGGCGCGAAGTAACCGATGGAGTTGTAGCCCCAGTAGTTGTGCAGCCCGCGCCGGAGCAGATGGTCCTCGTGGGCGAACTGGTGGACCGGCAGCAGTTCGACGGCGGTCACCCCGAGCCGCGTCAGGTGGTCGATCGCGGCCGGGTGCGCGAGCCCGGCGTACGTGCCGCGCAGCTCGGGCGGGATGTCGGGGTGGAGCTTGGTGAAGCCGCGTACGTGCAGTTCGTAGATGACCGAGTCGGCCCACGGGGTCTTCGGGCGGCGGTCCTCCACCCAGTCGTCGTCATCGTGGACGACCACGCCCTTGGGGACGTACGGAGCCGAGTCCCGGTCGTCGCGCACGGTGTCGGCGACATGCTGGTCCGGCCAGTCCCTCATATGGCCGTACACCTCGGGCGGCAGGGTGAAGTCGCCGTCGACCGCACGGGCGTACGGGTCGAGCAGCAGCTTGGCCGCGTTCCAGCGGGCGCCCGTCCACGGGTCCCAGCGGCCGTGCACCCGGTAGCCGTACCGCTGACCGGGCCGGATGCCCGGCAGGAAGCCGTGCCAGATCTCGTGCGTCAGCTCGGTCAGCGGGCAGCGGGTCTCGGCACCGTCCTCCTCGAAGAGGCACACCTCGACCGCCTCGGCCCCGCCCGCCCAGAGCGCGAAGTTGGTCCCCGCCACCCCGTCCGGACCGACCCGGAAACGGGCCCCGAGCGGCATGGGCGCCCCGGGCCACACGACGGGGGCGCGGGGCTCGGCGCGTACGGTCGCGGTGAACTCCGCGAACTGAGTGCGTACGGCCTCCGTGACGTCCGTACGGGAGCCGGGTGCGGGGCGGCCCGGTGGTTCCCCGGGTCTCACCGCCGTCCCGGCCGGTTCCTGTACTGCCTCCTGCTCGGCTGCGCTCGACACCGTGTCGCCTCCCGCGGCTCATGAGGACGGGCACCGGAAAGGGGGCGCGCGACGTCCCGGCCGCGGCCCTCTCCTGGTGGTCCTTCCCTCTGTTCTGCCCACCGGGGGCCCCGCACTCACGTTTCCCCCGACCGGCCCTGGTCGTTGGGGGAGCGTGAACCACGCAGCGAAGAGCGCACGGGCGGGCTCGGCCGCCGTGCTGACATGCGCAGGACTGCTCACCATGCTGGTCCTGCTGACCGGATGCACCGATACGAGAGAGGCGCTGCTCAACGGCAAACCAGGCTCTCCCAACGACGTGATCAGCATCTTTCCGGAGGACGGGGCGAAGGAGGTCGACGCGGAGACCCCGATCCGGGTGAAGATCCCCGACGGCCGGCTGGAGAGCGTCAAGGTGATGCGGATCGAGGACGCCCAGCAGCAGACGGTGGCCGGTCGCATCGCCGGGGACGGCCTCTCCTGGAAACCGGAGTCCGGCGCGGCCCGGCTCGCCCTGGCCGCGAAGTACAGCGTCGACGCGGTGGCGGTGGACGCGTCAGGACAGCGCTCGGCCCGCCACGCCACGTTCACCACGCTCGTCCCCGAGCACCGCTTCATCGGCTACTTCAAGCCGGAGAACCGGTCCACCGTGGGCACGGGCATGATCGTCTCCTTCTCCTTCAACCGGCCCATCGCCGACCGGGCGGCCGTGCAGAAGGCCATCCGGGTGACCGCCGAACCGGCGGTGGAGGTCGTCGGCCACTGGTTCGGCAAGGACCGCCTCGACTTCCGCCCCCGTACGTACTGGAAGCCGGGCACCGCGGTCACCGTCGACATCGGACTGCGGGACGTGGAGGGCGCGCCGAAGGTCTACGGCAGCCAGGACAAGACGGTCACCTTCACCGTCGGGCGCTCCCAGGTCTCCCTCGTCGACGCGGAGGCCAAGACCATGGAGGTGCGCCGGGACGGGGAGCTGGTCAGCACGGTCCCGATCACCGCGGGGGCCCCGAAGACGACCACGTACAACGGGAAGATGGTCGTCTCCGAGCTGCACGAGGTGACCCGGATGAACGGCGCCACGGTCGGCTTCACGGACAAGAAGGGCAAGGGCGAGTACGACATCAAGGACGTCCCGCACGCCATCCGGCTCACCACCTCCGGCACCTTCCTGCACGGCAACTACTGGGCCGACGAGGAGGTCTTCGGTGAGGAGAACGTCAGCCACGGCTGCATCGGGCTGCGTGACGCGAAGGGCGGCAGCGCGACGACGCCGGGCGGCTGGTTCTTCGACCGGACGCTGATCGGGGACGTGGTGGAGGTCGTCAACTCCAAGGACAGGAAGGTCGCGCCGGACAACGGGCTCAGCGGCTGGAACATGGGCTGGAAGAAGTGGAAGGCGGGCTCCGCCCTGGGCTGACCCCGGGGAGCCCGGCGCCCCTGCCGCGCGCTGCCCCCGCCGCGCGCTGACCCCCTGGGGGCCCGGACCCCCTGCCGCGCGCTGACCCCCGGGTGCGGCGCTCCTGCAGCACGCTGCCCCCGGGTGTGGCGCCCCTGCCCCCCGGGGGCGCCCCGCACCCCGTCCCACCTGCACGGCTCTGCCCGCCACTTGGGACGGAACGGTGACATTCCGGAGGGGATCCACCGCGCCGACGGTGTGATTATCTTGCGGTGGAGCGCGTACGTGCAGCGCGCGGGGGATGCGGGCCATGGCTTCGGAGCCAGGCCCTGCGAGGGGAGACACCACAGTGGACGTGCAGCCGATATCGGGGGCATCGGCCGGGGCGGGCAGAAAGCGGCGCGGCGGATCGGGGCCTCTGGCCCTGGCCCTGGGCGCCATGCTGTTGCTGGTGACGGCGTGCGGCGGGGACGCGGAAGCGGGAAACAAGGGCGGCGGCAAGGCCGGCGCGAAGGCGGAGGACACCACGGCCTCGCAGGCGGTGGTGACGATCGCGCCGGAGGACGGCGCGAAGTCGGTGGCGACCAGCGGTGCGCTGAAGATCACCGCCGCGCAGGGCAAGCTGACCACGGTCGAGGTCGCCGACCCCAAGGGCAACGCGGTCGCGGGCGAGATCGCGGCCGACGGCGCGAGCTGGGTGCCGGAGCGGCACCTGGCCGCCGCCACCAAGTACGCGGTGCACGCGGTCGCCAAGGACGCGAAGGGCCGGGAGTCGGCCAAGGACACCACCTTCACCACGCTGGTGCCGGAGAACTCCTTCATCGGGCACTACACACCCGAGGACGGCTCCACCGTCGGGGTCGGCATGCCGGTCTCGATCAACTTCACCCGGGGCATCACCGAGCCGGCCGCGGTGGAGAAGGCCATCAAGGTCACCGCCGAGCCCGCCGTCGAGATCGAGGGCCACTGGTTCGGCAACGACCGCCTCGACTTCCGCCCGGAGAAGTACTGGGCGCCGGGCACCAAGGTGACCGTGGAGCTCCACCTGGACGGCGTGGAGGGACGGCCCGGCGTCTACGGCAAGCAGGCCAAGGCGGTGACGTTCACCATCGGCCGCAGCCAGGTCTCGACCGTCGACGCGAGCAGCAAGCGGATGAAGGTCGTCCGTGACGGCAAGCAGATCAAGGACATCCCGATCTCCGCGGGCGCCCCGGCGACGACCACGTACAACGGTCAGATGGTCATCAGCGAGAAGCTCAAGGTGACCCGGATGAACGGCGACACCGTCGGCTTCGGCGGCGAGTACGACATCAAGGACGTGCCGCACGCCATGCGGCTCTCCACCTCCGGGACCTTCCTGCACGGCAACTACTGGGGCGCGTCCTCGATCTTCGGCACCACCAACACCAGCCACGGCTGTGTCGGTCTGCGTGATGTGCGCGGCGGCTACGACAACCAGACGCCGGCGGCGTGGTTCTACAACAAGTCGTTGATCGGCGACGTGGTCATCGTGAAGAACTCCGAGGACAAGCAGATCGCGCCGGACAACGGCCTCAACGGCTGGAACATGGACTGGGAGGAGTGGAAGAAGTAGGGCTTCCTCGCCTACGACTTCCCGGCTGTACCCCGGCGGGCCCGGTGCTGTGACCCACAGCACCGGGCCCGCCGACTGTCTACCGCTCGCCGTCTACCGCCCGCTGTCGCGCACCGCGCTCGGCGCCTCGACCGTCTCCACCGCGAGCCAGTGCTCCGAGAGCTGGTGGTGCTCGCCACCCGCGTAGCCGAGGATGTAGAGGACGTCCCCGGCCCGGTCCGGCAGGACGTCTTCGAGGACGAACGTCCCGTCCTCGGCGACCGGGACCGGCGGCAGGTCGGTGACCTCGGAGCCGTTCATCCGCAGGACCGTGATCTTCGGCGCCTCGGCCGGCTCCGGTCCGTCCAGTTCCAGTCGTCCGGTCACCCTGAACGGCGCCCCGGCGACGGCCGGGCCGTGTGTCACGTCCACGAAGCGGGACGGGGCCAGGGCCTCCCGGGTCTGCAGCGTGTGCAGCCAGAACTTCGTGCCCTCCTGGTTGGAGGTCACGACGAAGAGCTGTTCTCCGTCCCCGGAGAACTCCATGCCCCGTGGGACCACGCGGTGGCCGGCTGCCTCGTCCTCGAAGCTGATGCGCAGCGGCTGGTGCTCGACCGACGGGTCGGCGAACGCCAGGGTCAGGTCGGCTGTGTCGCCCGATGCCGCACCGCCCTGGGCGAACCACTTGCCGTCGGGGCTGAAGGCGACGGCCGTGGGTGCCACGCCCTGCGGCAGCGGCGCGTAGGGGTTCTCGCGGAAGCGGGCGTCCTGGCTGTCGAGCAGCACCGTCCCCCGGACCCCGTCGGCGACCGCGAGGACGGAGCCGTCCGCGGAGAAGTCGGCGTCCCGGAAGTCCATGCCCTCGCCCGTGCCGTCCTCGGCGAACCGGCGCTCGCCCAGGAACTCCAGCACGTTCCCGTCCGACCCGTCGGCCCCGTCCGCCCCGTCCGTCACGCGGTAGATCCCCAGGTCGGGGTCGTCGGTCGGGGACCAGCGCTCCGGAGCGGTCACCAGCAGCCCTCCGGGCCCACCCTCCAGATGGACCTCGGTGCCCGTGTACATGACCACCCCGGCCGGGGCGTCCGTGGATGCCGCGGCGACGCTGACACTTCCCTGCGCACCGGAGCAGTCCTCGGGCGACGCAGCCGGCCGGCTGGTGAAGAACAGCCGCCCACCGGTGTGCACCAGCTCCCGCCCACAGCCGTCGGCCGGAGCGGGAATCGGGTCGAGAGGCGACAGGGACCCGTTCTCATGGGCGTAGCTCGCGATGTGGTCCGACTGCCCGGCATAGACCTTCGAGCCGCCCGGCTCCACCGCGACACCTGACAGCGGGGCGGCCCCGTCGGCGCTCGCGACGGCGGGCCCCACGCCCCCGTAGAGCAGGCCGACCACCTCACCCCGGCGCGACCCGTCCGGGTAGACCCGGTCACCGGCGATCCATACGCGCCGACCGGCCTCGTCCACCGTCATCTGGGTGAACGAGGTGGCCGACAACTCCATGCCCGGCCCCGCCGGCACCACGGCAGCCGCCGCAGCCGCCGCGGCCCCCGGAGCCGCCGACGCGGTACCGGTGGCCGCCGTCAGCCCCGACCCGGCCAGCACACCCGTCAACAGCACCGCTGCCAGCCCGCGGCCGCTTCTTCCTAACGTGTTCCTCAACTCTGATCCCACCCCTGATGCCGGTGCGCCACCGCGGATCGGCGGCGTTCGTGTAGATGTAGATGTAGATACAGAAGCGTCATCAACCAGCCGGGACAAGCAGTTTGTTGCACGGGAGCCAGGGGTCACATCGCTCCGGCCCGTGCTGTGACCGACGGCACCGGGTCCGCCCGCGTTAGCACTGGTTAACCTGCCTGCATGACTGTGACTCTCGAAGTACGCGACAACGTCGGAACCATCCGGCTGGACCGGCCGCCGATGAACGCCCTGGACGTGGCGGTCCAGGACCGGCTGCGGGAGCTCGCCGAGGAGGCCACCCGGCGCGAGGACGTGCGCGCGGTGATCCTCTACGGCGGCGAGAAGGTGTTCGCGGCCGGCGCGGACATCAAGGAGATGCAGGCGATGGACCACACGGCGATGGTCGTGCGGTCCAAGGCGCTCCAGGACTCCTTCACCGCCGTCGCCCGCATCCCCAAGCCCGTCGTCGCCGCCGTCACCGGGTACGCGCTCGGCGGCGGCTGCGAACTGGCCCTCTGCGCCGACTTCCGCATCGCCGCGGACAACGCCAAGCTCGGCCAGCCCGAGATCCTGCTCGGACTGATCCCCGGCGCCGGCGGCACCCAGCGCCTCGCCCGGCTGATCGGCCCGTCCCGCGCCAAGGACCTCATCTTCACCGGCCGTATGGTCAAGGCGGAGGAGGCCCTGACGCTCGGTCTGGTGGACCGGGTGGTGCCCGCCGCCGAGGTCTACGAGCAGGCGCACGCCTGGGCCGCCCAGTTGGCGAAGGGGCCCGCGCTGGCGCTGCGCGCCGCCAAGGAGTCGGTCGACGCGGGGCTGGAGACGGACATCGACACCGGGCTCACCGTCGAGCGGAACTGGTTCGCCGGGCTGTTCGCCACCGAGGACCGCGAGCGCGGGATGCGCAGCTTCGTGGAGGAGGGCCCCGGAAAGGCGAAGTTCCTCTGATTTTCTCCCACCGCTTTTTCCGGATGCACTCCTGGCGCGGGTTCATCCCTCCGAGCGGATTATCCGGGTCTTAAGGCAACCTTAAGGCCCGGTGCCGTATCCCTCGGGGTCATCCCGCCCGGGCCGCGCATCGCCGCAGCTCAACGAGGCCCCGAAGAGCCTCGCCTTGCCTCCGGCATATGCCAACTGCCCTGTGCGGAATGGGGTGTTCCGGGGGGCGGATTCCCTCGGAACGGCCCCGGGGTGCGCATTCTCCGTCCATGATGGTGGGCATGGCGGGCCTGGAGGGTGTGGATCAGCCGCGACCGCGCAGCAGCGCGACCGCGGCACGCTGGACGTCGGGTATGGATGACGAACAGGCGTTCAAGGCGCTGGAGTTGTTCGGAAATCCGACCGAGGGGGAAGTCCGGCTGCCGTCGCGGCCGGAGTCCGCGGCGACCGCCCGCCGGCTCACCTCCTGTGTGGTGCTCCGGCAGTGGGCCCTCTCGCCGCAGACCGCCGAGTACGCGGTGCTCCTCGTCTCCGAGCTCGTCGGCAACGCGGTGCGCCATACCGGCGCCCGCGTCTTCGGGTTACGGATGGTGCGCCGCCGGGGCTGGATCCGGATCGAGGTGCGGGACCCCTCGCGCGGACTGCCGTGTCTGATGCCGGTGCGCGAGATGGACATCAGCGGGCGGGGCCTCTCCCTCGTCGACAAGCTCTCCGACCGGTGGGGCGTCGATCTGCTGCCGCGCGGCAAGACCACCTGGTTCGAGATGCGGATCTCCGACCGCTGAGCTGACCGCTGATCCGGCCACTGACACGTGCCGGGCGCACAGAAGCCCCCGGTCGGCCGTGGTGCGGCGCTGCGGGGGCTTCTGTGGGGGGCCGTGAAAGGTGGGGTGGGTTCACGGCCGTTCGCGACGACCTCGGCCCGGGTCAATGGGGGTCGTGGCTCCGACTATGGCAGACGGGCGACCTCGGTGCCAAAGAGGCCTTTCGGGTGATTCTCGGACATGCAGGGCATTTCTTGGCTGAATCGCAGGTGGGCTCGGTCACTCGCCTGGCTTTCCATGCATCATCATGCCGCGCCATGAATGATTCATAGATCATTCCGAAAATCGGTTAATCGGGATATTTCGCCCGCTCCGCCTCTACTGTGTCCCGGAAAGTCAGGGGAATCCGGGGGCTCCGGGGAATCCGGGGAATCCGAGGGCTCCGTGGAACGCGAGGTGGTCGGGATGGACGGACGCAGGGCGCCGATGCGCCGCCGCGACGCGCTGGGCACCGGGGTCGGGCTCCTCGCGGCAGCCTTCGCGGCGGGCTGCGCGAGGAGCCCGGGGGGTACGGCCGCCGCGGCTGGCGGGGCGCCCGCGCCCTCACCGTCGCCTTCGTACGCCCCCACCGCCGCGCGAGCCCCGCGCCGCTTCCCCGGCCTGCCCGCCCGCATCACCCACGGCCCCCGCGACCGGCCCCGGGTCGCCCTCACCTTCGAGGGCCGCGGCGACCCCGGCCTCGCCACCGCCGCGCTCGGCCGGATCGAACGGGCCGGCGCCCGGGTCACCGTCCTCGCCGTCGGCAACTGGCTCGACGCGCACCCCTCCATGGCCCGCCGCATCCTCGACGGCGGCCACGAGATCGGCAACCACACCCAGAACCACCGGGACCTCGCCGCCCTCGACGAGCGCGCCGCGTACGAGGAGATCACCGCCTGCGCCCGGCGGCTGCGCCGGCTCACCGGCTCCATCGGCACCTGGTTCCGCCCCTCGCCCGGCCCCGACGCCACCCCGCTCGTCCAGCACCTCGCCCGGCGGGCCGGATACCCGCACGTCCTCTCGTACGACGTGGAGTCGCTCGACCACGCCGCGACCGGGGTACCGGCCGTCCTGCGCAAGGTGACGGGCGAGCTCCGGCACGGCTCCGTGGTGGGGCTGAGTCTGGCCCGGCCCCACACCGTCGCCGCGCTGCCCCTGCTCCTCACCGAGATCGAGCGGCGCGGGCTGCGCGCGGTGACCGCCACGGAGCTGCTGAGCTGACGTCAGGCCGGTGTGCCACGGGCCGCCCGGCCCCGGCGCCAGGGGCCGCCCGTCCCCGGCACCGGCCGCCGCATCCGTCACCCGTACGGCCCGATAATCTGATCCCGACATTCAGCACCACGAAGGGGCGGGAACAGTGGCGGACATCGAGTCGGCGCGGACGGTATTCGAGAAGTTCGACGCGAACGGCGACGGTCTCATCACGGCCAACGAGTACAAGAGCGCGATGGCGCAGCTGGGCGACCCGTTCGTCACCGAGACGGTGGCGCAGGCGATCATCAACGCCCACGACGGCAACGGTGACGGCCTGCTCACCTTCGACGAGTTCTGGGCCGCGCAGAACAAGGCCTGAGCCACGACGGGACCCCCGGCCGCCCTCGGCCGGCCGGGGGACCTGTGCGGCTTGCCGGGTATGTGGCCACCGGAGAGGATCGAGCCGTGATGGTCTCCGGACCTCCCGCCGATCCGGCCGCCCCGATAGCCGTGTTCGGCCCCGGGCTCGCCGCGCGCGGCACCGGGAAGCTGCGGATACCCGGCGCGGGGTCACCACTCTGCTCCGTACCGTCCTCTTCTCCGCGCTCGCCGTCGTCATCGGCGCGGAGGCCATCCGCGCCCACCCGGAGGCGTACAGCCCGGAGATCGGCGCCGCGACGCACGCCTGGCGATCTGGCTGTACGTGCCCCTCGCCGCCACCGGGACCGCATCGCACGGGATCTCGCTACGGCCCTAACCCTGTCCCCAGCCCCGCAACTCGTCGTCGCGCGGGGCCAGGACGAGGGCCGGGGCGCCGGGCCCGAAGAACCGTACGGGCCGGGACGCGTCCCAGGACGGCCACCCCGGGTCCCCCGTCGTCGCGAAGTCCACCCACGCCCGGTGCATCGCGCCGGCCAGCTCCTGCGGGGCGTCCGGGCCGGTCAGGGCCATCGTGTCGGGATGGGCGAGCGTGTCGAAGACGAAACCCAGCTCCAGCGCGTGACAGGCACCGAGCCGCTGTACGGGGGAGGGCCAGCCGAACTCGTAGACGTACGTGGAGGCCGGGGCGCCGGCCCGCGCGTCGGCCAGGCGGTTGAGCGGGACCCGGAGCAGCAGGTCCGTGGCGAGGGCGCCGAGGAGTTCGCCGGGGGTCGCGTCGGGGCGGTTGGCCCGGTAGGTGCGGGCGGTCGCGTTCGGGACCTTGAACTTCAGCAGGGCCAGGCGGAGCTTGAGCCTGCTGATCCGTTCCGTGAGGCCGCCGGGGACGAACCAGAGCCGGTACTCCTCGGTGTTCGTCCCCATCAGCAGGTCGATCCCGGCGGCCGCCGCGCCGGTGCCTGTTCCCGTTCCACTTCCCGTACCCGTGCCGGTGCCTCTGCCCGTGCCCGTACGCAGCGCCTCGGCCGGGTCCCGGGTCAGCAGTTCGCCGTCCACCACGAGCTGGAAGGAGTTGCGGCCGGTCAGCGGGTTGCCGCCGCTCGTCACCTCGGTCTGCGCGGTCAGCAGCGCCTCCGGGTCCACCGCGGCGAGCGCGGCGGCGGTGGCGGGGACGCCGAGCCGCCGGGCGATCAGCTCGGTCGTCCCGCGCGCGGCGTCCGGGGCCAGGGCGGCGGGCACCCCGCTCTGGAGCACCGCCCGCCGGAACAGCCCCGCCGCCCGGTCCGTGGCCAGCAGGGCGCCGATGCTCGCCGCCCCCGCCGACTCCCCGGCCACCGTCACCCGGTCCGGGTCGCCGCCGAACCCCGCGATGTTGTCCCGCACCCACTCCAGGGCCGCGAGCTGGTCCAGCAGCCCCCGGTTGGCGGGCGCGTCCGGGAAGAGGCCGAAGCCCTCGACGCCCAGGCGGTAGTTGACCGAGACGAGCACCACCCCGTCCCGGGCGAACGCGGACCCGTCGTACACCGGCACCGCCGAGGAACCGTGCAGCAGCGAACCGCCGTGGATCCAGACCAGGACCGGGAGCCCCGCGGCCCCCGTGGACGGCGTCCACACATTGAGGTTGAGCCACTCCTCGCCCGCCACCGCCGGGTCCGGCAGCAGCCGGTCCAGCGGTGGGGCGTAGGGGCGCTTGGGGGCGGTCGGCCCGAACGCGAGGGCGTCGCGCACGCCCTCCCACGGCTCCGGCGGCTCCGGCGCGCGGAATCTCCGGGCGCCCACCGGCGCAGCCGCGTACGGAATGCCGCGGAAGACCGCGACCCCCTTCTCCACCGCACCGCGTACGGTGCCCTGCACGGTCCTGGCCGTGGCTTCCACGATGTCGGACATGGTGCGTGCCAACCCCTCTCGCGGTGCGGTGGTTCAGCGGGTCACTTCAGGTAGACCAGCCCGTCCATGGTGAGGGTCGGGCGGCCCTTCGTACCGACCACCACGATCTTGACCGTGTGCTTGGCACTGGTGGACCAGGACCGCGTCCAGATCGCGTCCCGGTACTTGGTGGAGGCCGACTTCAGGTCCACCGTGGCGACCTTCTTGCCGTCGACATAGACGTATGCCTGCCCCGAAGTGGCGGCCCGCGACACCACCCAGGCGGCTGACCGGCCGGTGAACGTCCAGGTCAGGCTCGCGTTCTTGGTGCTGCTGGTCAGGGACTTGCCGCCCAGGTAGCCGGCGGAGGACTTCGCCGTCCACTTCCCGCTCTTCGTGGCGGAGGTCTCCTGGAGGATCACCGCGGTGCCGGAGACCGAGGCGGCGGCCGTGTTGCCCGCGTGGTCGTACGCCGTCATCTTCCAGGCCGTCGCCGCACCGGACTTCGCGGTGTGCGAGGCGCTGCCGGTCGTCGGCCCGTACGTCTTGGCGACGGGCGCGGTGAGCCGGACCTCCTTGAGGGCGGTGGCGTCGGTGGCCTTCCACGTCAGGGTGAGCGGGACGGCGGCCGTGTTCACCGTGCCGGTGCGCAGGGTCAGGGCCGGCTTGGTGGTGAAGACCGGGGCCGTCCGCTCGGCGACGACCGTGGCGGCCGCCGATGTGGTGACCTTGCCCGACTGGTGGGTGGCCCGCACCTGCACGGAGTGCTTGCCCACCGCGAGGGTGGCCGCGGCCGAGGCGACGTTGCCCTGGACGGTGGCCACCGGCTTGCCGCCGACGAGCAGTTCGTACTGCTTCACGAGGGCGGCGGGCGTGGCCGCCTTCCAGCCGACGGTGACGGCCGACCTGGTGTAGTACGTGGAGCCGGAGGCGCTCGCTCCGGTCACCGAGGTGACGGAGAGGCCGGTGACCTTGTCGGTGAGCAGGGCGGCGGCCTGCGAGCGGATGGCGGGGAGCTGGTTGTAGAGGCTCTGTCCGGGGCACTGGGTGTTGAACGCGTCCCGGTGCCCGGAGAGCTGCTGGAAGGGGTAGTTCTTCCCGACGGCGAACTCCTTGCCCGCGTGATTGCCGCCGTCCACCCCGGCGGTCAGCTCCACCGTGCGGTTCGGCTCACCCTGGTACTGGCCGAGCTTCCAGGCGACGACTCGGGCGACCGCGGCGGTCGCGGCGCTCGTGGCCGGAGTGTCCGTGTGCATGCCCATCACGGCGATTCCGGTGGTGTCCCGGTTGAAGCCGCTGGCGTGCGCTCCGATCACGGGCCGGTCGACTCCGCCCTTGCGGCCCTCGAAGATCGTGCCGCACTTGTCGACGACGAAGTTGTAGCCGATGTCCTTCCACTTGCTCCCGTTCACGTGGTACGCGTGCAGCGCGCGCACCATCGCCGGGGAGTCGGCGCAGGAGTAGGTGTTGCTCTGCGTGGTGTGGTGGACGAACACCGCCTTGACCGCGTTCGTGTAGGCCGGCGACTCGTTGTTGAGCGACTCGTCGGCCTTCCACGCGACCCGCGAGACGATCGTCGGCCGCGGGGCCGTGGACGGCGGGGCGGGCGGCAGCGTCGGGGTCGTGGTGGCGGTGGGCGTCGGCGTCGGCGTGACGCTCGGCGTGGGCGACGCGGTGGTGGGGGCCGGACTCGGAGTCGCGGTCAGGGTCGGGGTGGGGCTCGAGGCCGGCGGCGTCGGGGACGCGGTCGTCGGGGTGGGGGCGGGCGGCTCCGGGGAAGGCTCCTCGGTCGGCTCATCGGAGGAGGGCTCGGCGGACGGCGTCGGCTCGTCGGTCGGCGTCCGCTCGGCGAACGCGGCGGGCTCAGCGGCGAAGGCGGCCGGTTCGGCGGCGAGCGGGGTGGTGCTGCCGCCCGGGTCGACGGTGTCGAGCCGCAGCCCGTCGGGGAGCCCGGCCCTGACGCCGTCGGCGGCGCTGATCCGGACCTCGACGCCGTCGGACGGGCCGACCCAGCGCGGCTCGGTGGTGCCCCGGACGCCGGCCCGGCCGGCCTCGGTGCGGCCGTCGATCTCGGTGTCGAGGGGCAGCCAGCCGGTCCACTCGCCGGTGGCGGCGGAGCGGGTACGGGCCTCGACCCGGCCGGTCACCTTGGCGGCGGGGTCGGTCCAGGTCACGCCGAGCAGGCTGAACCGCTCGGTGGAGCGCTGGGGGAGAGAGGCGGAGGCGCCGTCCTCGGAGGTCTTGAGCGGGGTGCGGTGGACATCCACCTTCGCGGGAGCGGACTTGGCGTCCGCCTCACCGTCGGGGGTGGAGCTGCCACCGACGCCCTGGAACACCAGGACGCCCGTCACGGCCGCGGTCGCGACGGCAGCCGTGGTCCAGATTCTTCGCTGTGATCTCACGTGTGATTTCCCGGGGACTGTGGTGGAAGACATGGCATTCCGACCGGTCAGCCGCTGACCGGGGGCACGGCGAAGTGGCCGGCCCGGCCGGTGGGGCGACCCGGGACATGCTTGCACGGCACAGTCTTCCATGCGATCGCTTCTGACCGGACTTGTTCTTTATCGATCGATTGCGATGTGACCGGATCGAGCTCTGATCGACCTGCTCCGGGGTGAGGGAGCGGACTTCAGGGCTTGGAAGGTGTCCGCCCTCCAAGCCCTGGTCCTCCGCAGGCGCGGCGGGGCGCCGCTCTCAGGCGGCGAAATACCGGGACATCGAGTTCCGCGCGTCCAGCTCCACCAAGTCCGGGCGGGTGTAGCGCTCGGCGCGCGCGTGGTAGTCGAAGTCGCCTCGTACGAGACCCCGGTAGTCCTGGACGCACCGTTCGAGGGCGGCCCGGGTCGTGGAACCGATCCCCGCCGCGTCGATTTCCTCGATCAGTTCCTTTTCGGCCCGCACCACGCGCTCGGCAATACGTGCCAGTTGAATTCCGGCCTCGTCGACGGCTTCCTGGAGTGTGGAGCCGCGGTCCCGCTGGATGAGCCGTACCGCATTGTGCTCGTAGCCGAGCGCGGCTTCTTTCTCGAACGAGCAGATGTCGTTGCAGAGCCCCGAATGATCGGTCACCGCGTTCCGCAGCGCTATGTACGCGGGCAGGCTCCGGGCGGAATCCGGCAGATCGATTCCGGCGGTGATCTCATGCAGATCCAGGAACGGCTGCATGGCCACCGAGTCCCGGCGGTGCTTGACGAAGTCCGCCCGGCTCGGCACCTGCCCGGCCGCCCGCTCGACCGCCTCGGCGTAGTACGTCCAGAGCCAGGCCGCCGTATCCCGCCGGAACTGCCGGTTCCACTGCGGGGACCGGTCGCGGCAGGTCCGCTCGCGCAGCCCGGCGAGCGCCTGCTCCATGGGCCCGCGCGGCTCCGCCCCGTCGAACACGTCCACCAGCCGGGTGATCGCCGCCTCGCACATCAGGGGGTCACGGCCGGCCGGGCCGTCGTCGAACTCGTCGTCCACCAGGAAGGCCCAGAACAGCCATTGGCAGAAGAGGTCCAGATGGTGCTGCGACGCTTCCGGGAAGATGAGGGAAATCCAGAGTTCCGGCCGGGTGCGGATCATCTTCCTGCGGGCCGGAACAGAGAGGATCAGTCCCTCCGCTTCCGCCCATTCCCAAGCGGCCTCCCTGGTTTTCTCCAGACCCGGATTGCACCCAGCGCTGGCGAACGGCATGTGAAACGCCGGTAACGTTATCTGGCTCATTGCTGCCCCTCGTCGAATGAGTACGGATGGGCGATGCGCACCGCGCATTCCCGGTGATCGCGCACGGGCGCGCTCCCGCCGGAGGGCGGCCGCCGGGCGTCCGCAGGTCCTGGCCAAGGGATGACCGTACGAGGTGAGCCGGTCATCGCTGTCCTCTCTCCTCCGCCGGGGCCGGGGCGCCGAGGCCGGGTCGGCGAGCCGGCGAGGCCGATCGCGTCACCATGCGTGATGCATAGTCAACCCCTTGTGGAGGGGTGGAGGGAAGCCATATGTGACCGAAATTGTTTCATCGGTCAGAACTGCTGTGCAGCTATGAGCAGTTGAAGGTCTTCTGGGACTGAACACCACTGGCGTGGCCCCGTGTGTCGCACCGGGGCCACGCCGGGGCCATACCGGTCAGGTGCGCTTGAAGAACTCGACCTCTCCGAGGGCGATCGGACGGCCCTCGGCCCGGCCCGCCGCCTCCAGCAGGACGAGCTGGACGGAGACGACATCGCTGATGCCGGTCCGTACCGTCTGCTCGCCGGGTTTGTCGTTGAGCGTGAGCTGCTTCTTGTGGCGCGTGCCGTCCGCCGTGGTGACGACCAGCTCCGCCCGGATCGGCCGCGGCTCGCGCCGGAACTCCTCGGGCTCCTTCGACGCCCCGGTGTACAGGACGACCCCGACCAGCCGGAACGGTGCGGCGAAGGTGGCGGTCAGCGACGAGCCCAACGACGGCGCGCCCCAGTACCTGTTGGTCAGGCCGTCGATGGCCGCTCCCGCCGGATGGCCGGGGGCCTCGCCGCTCGCCGTCACGCCGGAGGGGCTGATCTCCGCCGTGCCGCCGAGCTTGTCCCGGACGTCCTCGAAGAGCACGCGGCCGGCCGGCAGGAACAGGAAGCCCACGAAGAGCAGCCCGACGACCGCCAGCACCAGCAGGATCCGCCGCAGCGCCCGGCCCGACCGGACCCGCACCCGGCGGTGGAACGGCCACACCGTGCGCCACCACGGCAGGGGCGCGGGCTCCTCCTTGGGGTGCAGGGGGGCCGCGCAGCGCCGGCAGAACCGCCGCCCGGGCAGGTTCGGCGTACCGCACTTCGGGCACGGCGGCCCGTCCGACGCCGCGTCCTCCTCCACCGGCCGGACCACGGGCCGCCGCGCCACGGGCTTCGCCGGCTGAACGGCCCCGATCGGCGCCTCGGCCTCGGGCGTGGGTGTGGGGGCGGATGTGGATGTGGGTGTGGGCTGTGCGGGGCGGGCGGGTCGAACGGGGGGCGTCGGGGGTGCGGCAGGGCGTAGGGGGGCGGGCTGCGGGGGGTGTTGAGGGCGTACGGGGGTGGGGCGCGGGGGTGCCGAGGGGGGTGGGGGTGCCGGTGCCGGTGCAGGTGTTGGCTCGGGCGCCGGGCTCGGCGCATGGCTCGGCTCGGGTTCGGGCTGTGGTGTCGGCGCTGGCGGGGTCGCCTGTGCCTCTGTCTCTGTCTCTGCCTGTGGTGTCGGCTGAGGCTGTGGTTCCGGGGTCGGGCGTCGCGCCGGTTCCGGCACGGCTGCCGGTTCCGGCTCCGGGACCGGTTCCGGTTCCGGTTCCGGTTCCGGGAACGGTGTCGGCGGGGTGCGCCTGGGCTCCGTGGACCATCCCAGGTACGACCCGCAGTTCCCGCAGAAGTCGTCGTCCTCGCGGTTGGCCGTACCGCATGCCGGGCACGCGCGCATCGCGTCAGTCTCCTGTCTCTACGGGTGTCACTTCGGGTGCTGTGTCCGGCGGGCCCGGCAGGATCTCCACCCGGCAGGTGAGGTGGACCGGGCACGAGGCCGTCACCACGTCCAGGACCCGGTTCTCGTCCACCGTGGCTCCGGGGGCCGCCGGCCAGACCCGTACGAGCAGTTCACCGGTCGGGGGCGGAGGCAGGGCCGTACCGGGCTCGGACGACCACGCCACGCCTCCGCCGTCCCGCACGTCGGCGTGGACGCCGAAGCAGAGGCGGAGGTGTTCGACCAGGCCGCGCCTGGTGCCGCGCCACCGGTGCAGTTCCACCGCGCGCGCCAGCACCGCCCGTTGCAGCTCCGGCGGCCAGTCGGGGTCGATGCCCGCGCCCACCCAGGTCGCCAGCCACGGCAGGAAGTCGGCGGGGGTGAGAGCCGGGTCGAAGTAGGCCGGGAGGTTGTCCAGGGTGGACAGGACCGGGGCCAGGACCGTGTCGAGGCCCGCCGTGAACCGCTGGGCCAGGTCGTCGTCGGCGTACAGGGCGGGCAGCAGCTCGCCGATCGGGTAGCGGCTCGGCAGCCCGGGTACGGCGGCCCGGCTCATACGCCCTCACCCGGCCCGCTCGCCGTGACGATCACCTGGTGCTGGTGCGAGAAGACCAGCGCGCCCGGAGCCACGTCGATCCGGTCCACGGACCCGCCGCGCCGCCCGCTGATCGGGTCCGCCGGGAACAGCCGGACGTCCTCCACCAGACCGGCGCCCCGTACTCCTTGGAGTACGGCGAAGACCTCCCCGTACTGCACGGGCCGCCCGAACGGCCACCCCGTACCGTCCGCACCGCCCCGCAGCGGGTCGATGTGACGGAACAGGGCCTCCAGCGCCTCCGCGCGCACCCGGTCCACGTCCCCCGGGGCCGCGACCAGCCGGGCGACCACGGTGACGCCCTGGTAGGCGGGCGGCTCCACGACCAGCCGGGTGCCCACCAGACGGCGTTCGTCCAGGCGTTCCGCCACTGCCGCCAGCACCTGGTCCGAGGGGATGAGCTGCTCGAACCGCAGGTGGCCGCCCTCGTCGGGCACCGCGTCCGGCACCACCAGGACCCGTACCGCACCGCCCTCGCCCGCGACGGCCGGCAGACACCGCACCCGGCGCAGCGAGGGCGCCGCCTCGCGGGCGATGACCTCGTGGTCCCGGGCCGTGACCGCCCGCTCCTGCACCCGCAGGATGTTCGGCGCGCGCACCTTGGCGTTCTCGACGGTCTCCCCGTCCACGCCCCCGGTCGCCGCCTCCCGGTTGCCGACCCCCGCGACGTACGGGACCGAGCTGCGCAGCACGGAGATCGCGCCCCGGGCCACGTTGCCCGCCGACCCGCCGCCCGTGCGGTAGCGCGGGACGCGGAGCTGGGCGCCCTTCTCCGGGACGGCGCCGTACGCACGCATCGTGCCGTCCTCCTCCCGCACCTCCGGCGGGAACGCGAACTCACCGGAGACCGCGTCGATCCGGACATGCCGGTCGCCCGGCGCGGAGGCGCCGAAGTGCTCGACCGGCGTCCAGACCTGCCAGCCCTCGGCGGTCGACACCTGGACCACCGGCGGTTCGCCGTCCATCAACAGCGGCACCCGGCTGACCGAGAACCGCTGCCCGGCCACACCCTCGGAGACCCCGAGCGGCACGTCGAGGACCGTCTCCGCGTGCTCGACCGCCGCCGTGCCCCCGACCGTGAAGATCTCGGCCTCGCGGATCGTCGGGGACTCGGAGTAGAACGGCTGGCCCGGTTCGGCCGGCGTCACCCGGCAGCGCAGCCAGCCGGCTCGCGTACCCGCGACCACGGACGCGGTGTGCCCGGCCGGGACGAACACGATGACCTCGCCCGGCCGGTTGAGCCCGCCCGTGCTGTCGTCCCCGGTCGCGCACTCCACCCAGCGCGCCCCGTCCCACGCCTCCCACACCAGCGGCGGCTGACGCGGGTCGACGCCCACGCCCTCCACCCGGCTGTCCAGGCGTACGGCGACGATGCAGCGCGGTACGGCGGCGGGCAGCCCGAACAGCAGCGCGTCCCCCGGCTCCGGGCGCGGCGAGAAGCACGGGATGTCCTTGCCCGCGCCGAGCGGCCCGGTGCGGTCGGTCTGCTCGCCGGTCTTCGGCGCGGTGACCAGCCGGACCAGCTCGCTCGGCACGATCGGCAGGTCCTCGGAGGTGGTGAACACCACCGGCTCCTCGGCCTCGCCGCGTGCCGTCGCCACCTCCGTACCGGCGACCAGGTGCACGGTCTCCGGCTGCGGTGCGGAGAGCCAGAAGTCGACCTCGGCCCGGGCCACGGTCGGCGGGAACAGGGTCACGCCGAGCAGGTCCAGGAAGGCCGCGTAGTTCTTGTCGGGCACCCGGTTCAGCCGGTACAGGAGCTGATCGACCATGTACGCGAACGTCTCGATCAGCGTGACCCCGGGGTCCGAGACGTTGTGGTCGGTCCACTCGGGGGAGCGCTGCTGGACGTACCGCTTGGCCTCGTCGACGAGCTGCTGGAAGCGGCGGTCGTCCAGGTTGGGGGAGGGGAGGGCCATCAGCGCGCCTCTGCTTCGGGGGCTTGCGACGCCTGCGACGAGCCCTCTTCGGACGGGATCGTGTAGAACGGGAAGACCAGGTTGCGCAGGTCGTTGGTGGCCCGCACGGTGTAGCGCACGTCGATGTAGAGCGTGCCCTCCTCGATCGCGTCGAACGCGATCACCACGTCCGTCACCTCGATGCGCGGCTCCCACCGCTCCAGCGACGTACGGACCTCCTGGGCGATCCGCCCGGCGGTCGCGCCGTCGCCGGGCGCGAAGACGTAGTCGTGGATGCCGCAGCCGAACTCCGGCCGCATCGGCCGCTCGCCCGGTGCCGTACCGAGGATCAGCCCGATGGCCTCCTCGATCTCCTTGTCCCGTTCGACCAGGGCGATCCCGCCCGTCGCGCCGGTCCGCAGCGGGAAGCCCCAGCCGCGCCCGATGAAGCCGCCGCCGTGCCCGGCGTATTCGCTGCCGCTCATATCGGGCCTCCGATGATGACGTTCGGCGCGCCGGTGAGGATGACCGCACCGCAGGTGGTCTTGTCGCCCACCCGGGCTGCGGGCATGCCGCCGATCAGCACCTGGCCCCTGAGCGCCGCCGCCGGGTTGGGCAGGATCACGTTGGCGGCCGCGAGCGCCGCGTGCGGCGGGATGACGCAGGCGTGCACAGTGCCGGGTCGGGGCGGGGCGACACTCGTGGTGACGGCCGCGGGCCGACCGCCGATCCACACGGTGGCCACGGCCGGCGCGCCCGGCGGCGGGGGGCCGATGACGCCGCCGTGGACGGTGCTGTCGCCCGAGCGGGCTGCGGGGGGCATGGCCGGGATTCTCCTTGCTGTGGAAAAGGCTGGGTGGTCGAGGGGGCGGGCGTCAGTTGATGCGGATCATCTTGGCCTTCAGGACCGCGAGCAGTCCGCCGTCCACGGTGACCCCCGTCTTGCCGTTGATGGTCACCGAACGGCCCTTGACCTCGACGTTCCCCGTACCGGCGTCGAGCGTGATGCCCGTCGAGGAGAGCGTCACGGAGCTCTGCGGGCGCTTGGAGCCGGGGGCGAACACGGTGAGGGCGATCTCGTTCTTCCGCTCGTCGAGCGTGACTTCGAGCCGCTTGTTGCCACTGGCCAGCCGCACGCCGGACGGGCCGCGCGGAGTGTCCAGCAGCTCCAGCCGGTTGCCCGAACGGGACACCAGGGAGCGGCGGTTGACCTTGCCGCTGGTCTTGTCGACGAGGGGTACGTCATGCTCGGAGGGGCGGTCGATCCCGTTGTACAGGCCGCCGAGCACGTACGGGCTGTCCAGCAGCCCCTGCTCGAAGCCGACCAGCACCTCGTCGTTGACCTCGGGGCTGAACACCCCGCCGCCGCCGTTGCCGCCCCACTGCACCGTACGGACCCAGTCGGTCACGTAGGTGTCGTCCAGCCAGGGGAACTTCAGCCGCACCCAGCCCCGTTGGCCCTTGCCCTCGCGGATGTCGGTGACCACGCCGATCGCCAGCCCCGGCATGCGCGGACCGCGCGAGGGGGCCCCGCCGCCGGTCAGCCCGGCCAGGGAGCGGTCGGGGGAGGCGCTGACGATCACGGTGGTGCGGTAGCCGCCGTCCGGTTCCAGGACGTGGTGGGCGGCGGTGGCGGTGTAGCGGCCGGAGAAGGTCGGGCCGACGTTGCCGAGCGCCACGGGCGCGCCCGCGCGCAGTTGCGGGTTGCCGAAGGCGACCGCCTCGATCTCGCCGAAGCCGGAGCTGACCGAGGCCGCCACCGCACCCGCGACGGCCGTGGTCTCCGCCTGGGTCCGGTACGGGGTGTCGGCGACGGTCACCCGGGCCTTCGCCCCGAACGCCCCGGCCGCCACCGACGGGCTCATCCCCGGCGTCACGGTCTTGCTGCGCACGGACTGCTCCCGTGCCACGAGCCGCGTCTTGGTGTCGACGTTCCAGCCGCGCACCTCGACGTCCCCGGCCCCGTCCGCGCCGGTCACCACGGCCCGCAGCGCGAGCAGGTTGTCCCCGTACTCCAGGACCATCGGGTTCTTCGCGGCCCGGGTGTCCGGCGAGGGCGCCGAGGAGGCGGGCTTCGGCTTGGTGAACTGCAGCACGCCCTGGTCGTCCACCCGCACCTGCGCGCCGCTCTCGGCCGCCAGATGCTGGAGGAACTCCCAGTCGGAGACGTTGGGTTGCGTGAGCTGCTTGTACGTGATCGGTGCCGCCTCGACCTTGCCGCAGGTCAGCCCGGCGCTCGTGGCGACCTTGCGGACGATGTCCGCCGTCTTCATGTTCCGGTACGCCACCACCTTCCGGCCGCGCTGGAGCCGGTGCGCCTTGGAGAGCGCGCGGATGACGGTGAACGTGCCGGTGGTGTCGTGGTCCAGCTCGATCGCCGTGACCTCACCCGTGAACAGCCGCTCACGGACCCGGTCCTGGACGGTGACGACGGAGATCTTCAGCGGAGTGCCGAGGGTGATCCCGCTCTCGCTGAGCAGATCGTGGTCCGGGTCCCGGTACATCAGCACCGCCGTGTCCGGCAGCCCGACGTTCTCGTCGACCACACAGCTCACCAACTGGGCGGCCCAGCCCAGCGGCAGCTCGGCGGGGATCTCCACGATCGGGTCGGCGGCGAAGGAACGCCCGGGGGCGGCGGGGCTCATCGGCCGCCCTCCGCGAGGTGGTCCTCGAGTCCCGGCACCAGGAGCTCGCTGCCGGGGACCAACCGCATCGGGTCGTCGATGTCGTTGGCGTCCGCGATCGTGCGCCAGGCGGTGGCATCGCCGTACTCGCGCCAGGCCAGCAGCGGCAGGCTGTCCCCGGCCACGACCCGGTGCGTCCGCCGGGCCTCCTTCGAACCCGAGGTGGGGTTCTGGCCCGCGGGATCGACGCTCGCCTCCTTGATGGAGAGGGAGCACGTGGCGCGCAGCGGCTTCCCGTCCACGTCGAACAGGGTGTAGGAGACGGAGAGGTTGGAGAGTACGCCGTCGAACGAGGTCGTCCGCGACGTGCCCCAGTCGAACCGCACCCACGGGCTCGCGGGCGTCTTGCGCGCGAGGCTGGTCGGCGTGGGCACGCAGGCGATCATGAGCTGCTCCACCGCCTTCTCCACGGAGTTGTCATGGGTGGCCGTCGCATCGAGGAAGACCTCCAGGGAGAGCGAGCGGGGCCCGCTCCCGACGAACTCGGGCAGCGCGGACTGCCCGGCCATCCGGGACGGAGTGCGCCGCCACTCGGTGCTCTTGCTCAGCGACAGCTTGTTCGGGTTGAACTGGAGAGTGAGCTGGGCGAGTTTGCCGCCCGGCTTGGCGCCGACGGTGGACGGCGGTTCCATGATGGTCAGTTGCGCGCGCGCACGGCTCGCACGGAGAGCGGGTGACATGGCGTTCCTCCTTCCTGGGGGGCCTGGTAAGTAATCAGGTGACGGAGCATCAGGAGGGCTCCAGGCCCTCGTGCGCGATCTCCAGCGTCTCGATCGCCGCCTGGGAGCTGGCGGGGTCGAACGACGGTCCCTGCCAGCGCACGGGGACGATGCCCTGCACCTGCCAGCTGATGATCCGGCTGAGGTCCGGCCGCAGCGCGACGATCTCGCCGTCCTTGGGCTCGACCCGGCGGATCGTCTCGTTCAGCCAGCGCGCGATCTTCATCGTGTCGGCGGTGACCGGGCGGGTCAGCGTGATGTTGGTCCAGGTGATGCGCCCCGGCAACTGCCAGGTGAAGCCGTTGTTGCCGCCCTCGGCGTACGTCTCCATCTCGACCTCGGCGCCCAGTCCCGAGCAGGTGTGGAAGGCACCCAGGTCACTGCCGCCGATCACGAGCTTGAAGAACACGCTCGTCGCGAAGATGTTGTCCGTCATGCCGTTTCTCTTCTTCTTCGTCTCTGCTGGTGCTGGTGCTGGTGCTGGTGCTGGTGCGGGTCGTGCCGGGGCGGTGCGCGGTGTCAGCGGCGGCCGTCGTGGAGCCGCCCGGCACGTTCCCGGCCGCGGCGCATGTCGGCGCGAATGAGCCGGCTCACGGGGTCGAGGAGACGGCGGGCCAGCTCCTCGATCTCGGACCCGGAGAGGCGGCTCGCGGTGCTTGCCGCGTTCTCCGTCGGCGTCTCGGAGGTGGGGGCGAAGCCGGAAGTGTCGTCGGCCGCGCGCTGAACGGGCTTCGGGACGCCGGGCTGGGTGCTCCTTCGCGCGCCCGTCTGTGTGTCCGCTCGTGTGCCCGTTCGTGTGCTCTTCGGCGGGACTGCCGTGACCGGGATGCCGGTGAGGCCGGCCTGGGCGGCGGCGCGTTGCAGCACCTGGGCCTGGGTCGGGGGCCGTCCTGGGGTGGTGCCGACGCCGGGGCTGGCGCTGGCGCTGGGGCTCGGGCCTGTGCCGCTCGGTCCGGAGGCCGGTGTGTGCGGGCGCGGTGGAACCCGTACGGAGAGGGCCGGCGGGCCGGCCAGGGGGGCGTCGCCACCGGGCGCCGGGCCTGCGGGCGGGGGGCCTGCGGGGTCGGGCACGACCGGGAGCGGCATGCGCTGGACGGGTACGACGGTGGCTCCGGGCGGGGGTGCCACGGGGGGATGGGGGCGGACGACCGGGACCGCGCGGGTGGGCGGGGCGGACTGCGGGGTGGGGGTGTTGTGCCCGCTGTGCTGGGAAGAGGCTGATCGAGGCGGCGACAACGACGGCGACGGCGATGGTGACGCCGGCCGCGTCGATGCCGACTGCTGCGGTGTCTGCCCTGCTGGGCGGGCTTGGGGGCTGGGCGACGACGGGGTGGTGGTCGCCGTATTCCGTACCGAACGGCGCTGTACGAGCCGCTGGAGCGCGCCGCCGATGGCGGACCCGCTCCTGGCCGGGGCGGTGGCGGTCCGCGTGGTGCGCTCGGCCTGGGGCGCCTGCTGCCCGGGCGCTGCCTTCGGGGCGGTGGTGGAGCGTCCGCCGGCGGTGGTGCGCCGGGGCGCCGGGGCCGCGTGCCCGGCACGCTGGACGGTGGCGCCGGACGTGGGGGCTGCCGCCGTCGGGGCCATCGTGGGAGCCGGAGCCGCTGCCGTCGTGGGAGCCGCGCCGGGCGTACGGGTGCGGGGTGCGCTGCGCCGGGGCGTCACACCCGCTGATGTCTGGTGCCCCCCGGGCCGCGGGGCGTCGGTTCGCGCGTTCGCGGGCTCGGCCTGCCCGGGCTGTTGTACGTCGCGGCGCCAGGTGGCTGCCACGACCGGGCGGGCCGTGCTGCCGCCCGCTGTTGCCGTCGGTGCGGCCGAGAACCCTTCGGCCGCACCGGTGTTCACCTTCAGGTCCCGGCCCGAGAGCAGGGTGCGGGAACGCTGGACGGTGGGCGTCGGCGCGGCGGTACCGGCGGAGGGCGTGGCGAGGGGCCGTCCGGCCTCCTGCCTCGGGCCGATGTTCCGGATACGGACCGGGGCCGGGGGAGTGGCCGGGGAGGCGGCGGTTCCGGGTGCGGGCGTCGCTGTGCCCGGCCCCGTACCTGTACCCGTACTCGTACCCGAAGGCGTACGCGGGTGGGGGCGGCGCTCGCCCTCCGCCGCGCGCTGTACGGGCGCGGCGGCGGAGGAACGTATCGGCATCGCGGCGGGCGTGCTCGGTGAGGTCGTGGCGGCCGGTGGCGGGGTGGCCTGCGGAGGCGTGGCCTGCGGTGCCGGTGCGCCCGAGGGGCCCGGCTGCGTACGACGACGGTCACCGAGGAGCGGCGCGTCGCGCTGGACCCGGGCGGTCGACGGGAGCGAGGTGAGGGGCGCGCCGATCCCGCCTCGCGTACGGCCACGGGGGCCGGGTGCGGCGGCGGGCTGCACGCTTTCCGGGCGCACGGGGGCGCTGGGGCGCTGGGGTGTGCGTGACGCGCTTGCCGGTGTCTGCCCCGGCGGCGGAGTCGCCGCCGGTGAGGCCGGAGAGACCGGTGCGGCTGCCGCCGGCGTCTCCGACGCCTGACGCTGGAGCACCGGCATGGCCGCCGCCTCCTGCCCTGCCGGGGCAGTTGGCGCTACCTGTCCTTGCCCTGCCGGGCCGGCGGGGATGGCCCCTGAGGGCAGTTCCCGCAGAGGCTTGCCCAGAGGAGGGCGTACGGCCTCGGGTGCGGGAGCCGTTGCTCGGCCGGGGCTCTCCTGCCGTGCTGGCGCGGCCGGCTGCTCCGCCTGCGGCTGAGCCGCGCTGCTCCGCTGCACGGTGCCGGAAGTGGCAGGTGCGGCGGGAGCGGCAGATGCGGCCGGGGCGGAAGGAGTGGCGGTTGTGGCGGTGGGAGCGGCGGTGGCAGGGGCAGCCGGCGGCAGCCCGGTGATA
Organism: Streptomyces cyaneofuscatus; assembly: GCF_042718795.1. Taxonomy (GTDB): domain Bacteria; phylum Actinomycetota; class Actinomycetes; order Streptomycetales; family Streptomycetaceae; genus Streptomyces; species Streptomyces cyaneofuscatus_A. Next base: position 125,109 of record NZ_JBHXOX010000006.1, on the reverse strand, counting down.
TGCCGCAGCCGCATCGCCGGGCGCCGGGCGACGATCAGGGGAGGCGCGGTCCGCCGAGGACGTACGGCGGCGGGACGCGCACGCTCAACAGCCGGAACCGGAACCGAAGTCGAAGTCGAAGTCGAAGGAGCGGGTGCGTTCGAGGCAGCGGCGGCGACGGCGTCCGAAGAAGCCGGAGCCGCACCCGCCTTCGCGGCCCGCTGCACCGTCGGCATGGCCGCCGCGCCCGCGCCCGCAGCCGAGGGGGGCTCCGGGCGTGCGCCAGGCGCGGCCCCCGTTCCCGTCCCCCGTCGTTGGACCGGGGCACTCCGCCCCGGCGTCCGGCCACCCGCGCGCCCCGCCGAGGCCGAGGCGGACGGCAGATCCGCCGCAGCCGGACCGGCCTCCGCCTCACCCTCCGCCTGCGGCCGGGCCGCCCGCAGCAGCAGCGGCCCACCGGGCGAGGCGGAACGCGCGGAGCCCGGGCGGGTCACGCCATGGATGAGGCCCACCGGGGCGGACGGCAGGACGGCATGGCCCAGTTCGCCGCCGAGGGCGGGGTTCTGCCACGAGGCGAGCTGGGACCGGAACCGCAGCCCGTCGCTCACCCCGATCGAGGACCGGGCGACGGTCACCGAGGGCGGGGCGACCCGACGCCACCCCCCGTCCCAGTCGGAGCCGCCGGAAGCGGAGCCAGTCGCAGCATCAGCCGCGACACCGGCCGCGACACCGGCCGCGGCATCAGCCGAGGCGACAGCCCCGGGACCGGCAGCCGGACCGGCAACCGCATCGGCGACACCGCCCCCCTGCCCGTCCGTCCGGCGGCGCAGCCAGTCCCCGAGCCCCACACGATCACCCGCCTTCGTTGACGCGGGTGTTGATCCGCGCTATCTCCCGTACCCACTGCTGACGTTCCGCGTGGGTGAGGTCGAGAATGTCCTCACGCTGCCAATGGAAGTGGTAGGCGACGTACGCGATCTCCTCCCGCAACCGGGGAAGCGCGTACGTCACGATTCCCCCAGGCGCCCACCCGAGAGGTCCACCTCGAACGAGCCGTGGCAGAGCGGGCAGGTCACCGCGGCGTGCGTGTGGCCCTCGCTGTTGATCCGGCGGTAGAAGTCCTGGAGGAACGCCACATCCGTGGCGTACATCCGCTCCACGATCCCGGCGTGCACGTCGGTGACCGTGCCGAGCTGGGTGATCACCTGGCTCAGCAGCACCACGGACAGGTACGCCGGGTTCTCCTTCACCCGCAGGTCGATCTGCGGGCGCAACTCGTCCCGGGCGGTCGCGAGCCGCATGGTGCCGTGCCGGTGCAGCTGGCCCTCGTCGTCGACGTACCCGCGGGGCAGCTCGAAGGCGAACTCCGTCTGCAGGGACTCCCGTTCGCGCCGGGGTGCGCGGGCGGGGGCCGCCGCCGCGGGCGCCGCGGCGGCCGGAGCCTCCTGGCGTGCGGCGGTCGCGGCGGCCAGGTTGTCGAGGGTCTCTTCGAGGCCGCTGCCCGGCGAGACGGTCCGGCGCCTCATTCGACCACGATCTCCTCGAAGGTGATGGTCACCGTCTCGGTCGCGGCGCTGGACTCGCCGGCCTTGAGCGAGGGGCCCTCCCACTTGGAGGCCCAGCCCTGCATGAGCTGGATGCGCCGGACGGTGGCACCGGTCGAGTCCTTGATCTCGATGGTGAGGTTCTGGCGCGCGGTGTCGACGGCTCCGTTGTTGAGCGTCTCCTTGATCCACGTGGTGAACTCGCTGCTCTGGTCGAGCCCGCGGGTGATCGTCACCTCGCCCGCCTGGCGCGCGCCCGGCTGCTTGCGGATGATCTGCTTGCCCTCGGCGGTCACCTGACGGACCTCGACGACTTCTTCCTCGACGGTCAGCCCGCTGATCTCCTGGATGGACTCCACGAGATAGCCGCCGAGCTGCACGCCGAAGACGTGGGTGGAAAGAGCGTCGCCCTCTGCCATGACTGTGTGTCACCTGTTCCGGTTGCGATGGTGCTGTGGGTGGTGGAAAGGGGCCGCGAGGGTCACTCGTCGACGAGGCTGGTGCTGTCGGAGAACTGCGAGAGCCGGAAGACCACGAACTCCGCAGGCTTCACCGGCGCGACGCCGATCTCGCAGACGACCTGGCCGAGGTCGATCGACTCCTGCGGGTTGTTGCTCCGGTCGCAGCGGACGTAGAACGCCTCCTCGGCCGTGCGGCCGAACAGCGCACCGCGTCGCCACTCCTCGGTGAGGAAGGCGGTGACGTTGCGCCGGATGCTCGACCAGAGGCGGTCGTCGTTCGGCTCGAAGACCACCCACTGGGTGCCCAGGAGGATGGACTCCTCCAGGTAGTTGAAGAGCCGGCGCACGTTGAGGTAGCGCCAGGCCGGGTCGGAGGAGAGGGTGCGGGCGCCCCAGATGCGGATGCCGCGGCCGGGGAAGGCGCGGACGCAGTTGACGCCGATCGGGTTCAGCAGGTCCTGCTCGCCCTTGCTGAGCCGGATCTCCAGGTCCACCGCACCGCGGATGACCTCGTTGGCGGGCGCCTTGTGGACTCCGCGTTCGCCGTCGCTGCGCGCCCAGACACCGGCCACGTGACCGCTCGGCGGGACCAGGGAGTTGCGGCCGGCCGCCGGGTCGAAGACCTTGACCCACGGGTAGTACAGGGTGGCGTAGCGCGAGTCGTAGCCGGCCTCGTCGTTGCGCCAGGTGCGGACCTGCTGGGCGTTCATGCCGGGCGGGGTGTCCAGGACGGCGACGCGGTCGCCCATCTGCTCGCAGTGCGAGATGACCGCGAGCTGCACGGTCTTGACGCCTTCGGCGTCGATGTCGCCGCGCTGGAAGGCGCTCATCAGGTCCGGGACGGCGACCATGGTGATCTCGTCGATCGATTCGAGGCCGCCGAACCCGGTGCGGGCGGCGGGGTCACCGACGTACTCGGACGCGTCGAGCCGCGCCACGCCGGAACCGGGGGTGCCGGTGGCGGGGGCGGAGGCGAGGGCGACGGTCTGCTTCTCGGGGCGGCTCTGGGCCGTGCCGGGCTGCTCGGTGACCTGGATGAGCTTGGACTCGCGGGCCTGGGTGACCAGGTAGCCCTTGACGTTCTTGCGGGTGGAGACGTCGTACGTCTCCACGACCTTGCCGGCCTGACGGACCAGCAGCCGGAAACGGTCCTCCGGGGGGCTGTCGCCCTCGGGGTCCGCGATCTCGACGGAGAGACCGTCGCTCGTACCGGACTTGGCGGAGACCAGGAAGCCGCCGAGCGCGACGGGCGCCGGGGCCTGGCCGACGGCACCGGGCGCCGCGGCCTCGGAGGAGCCCTGCGCGGGGCCGCCGATGCGCACGATGTAGGCCGCGCCGCCGCCGTTGGCGAAGAAGCCGTACACGGCGTGGGTGAGGTAGGTGTCGGCGGTGAAGGTGCCGAACGTCTGGACGTACTGGTCCCAGTTGGTCACCAGCGTCGGCTGGTGGAAGGGGCCCGTCTCGGCGAAGCCGACGAAGGCTGCGACCGCGGTGCCGACTCCCTCGATGGGCCGTGCTCCGGACTGCACCTCCTCCACGTATACACCGGGGGTGAGGTACGACGGCATGCTCGCTCCTTCGGGGTGGTCACTCGTTCACCGATCAGTCTTGCCCGGCTGCGGCGGCGCGGAGTAGGCCTCAAAGTCCTGGGCGCGGGGCAATGACGCTGCCTTCCCGGTCACCCCCGCTGCCGCGCATGCTGCCCTTGGCGGGCCGGCCGCGCCCCTCGCCCATTCGCGGCGGCGGGCGTATTCGGGAGGCCCGAGATGACGCGGAGGAGAACGGCGGGTCACGGAACTGTTTCCGCTCCCGCCATCGTTCCGGGGATTCGACGGAATTAGAGGTTCCGCTTCCCTGGGGGTATGTGTTCGGTATCTCTTTTTCTGGATGAACGCCGAACGGTAAAAAGCCGTACGGGGCCCACCGGCAATCGGGGTGGACTGACGGGATTCGGCCAGAATGCGCCCAGAACAGGTGGTCGTCCGGCCAGGTTCCGCCGACGGAAACGGGCGCCCGATGGTTCCGATCGGGCGCCCGATGTCTTCCCCCGAACCGTCAGGAGCGGCTCTGATCAGGCTCGTTCGTGATCCGGTCGGCCGCAACCGGATATTCTTCCGGGGTCGTCGGCGGCAGGGATGACCGAATTGGTCTAGACCTTTGGTGGATTCGGGAGGATGAATCCGCCATTGCTCGGCACGCCGGGTTTCCCCCGGGGCCGGGTATCTGCTGTTGTCGTCATGGATAGGTGGAGCACGGTGCCCGGCGCCGCTGTTTCCGCCGCGGATCTACCGTGCTTCTACCGACTACTTCTACCGACGTACTTCCACCGACGAGCTTCTACCGTGCGAGATCGCTGAGTACACCGCTGACGTTAATCACCTGATGGCAGCCCGAGGCCTGTGTTCCGGTCGCCGGAGTGCCGGGCTTGGCGCAGGTGACGGCAGCGGTGACCGTGGCGTTCTCCGGAACCTGAATGGGGGTGACCCAGTGATAGTCCTGATTGCGGAAGGTTTCCAGCGCGATGGTGGTGATCTTCCGCTCTCCGAAGGAGATGGTCAGCACTCCCTCGTCGCCCTGGAAGTTCGCCACCACGATGTCCGTGATGCCGAAGACCTTGCCCGCCGGCACCTTGTACGTCCCCACCCCTTCGATCCCGGCGTTGGTCTCCACGTCGATCGTCGCGGAGCTCTGCTCGGTGCCCCCGGCGCCCGTGCCGCCCGGCCCGGAGCCTGTGCCCGGTCCCGTACCGGAGCCGCCGGTGCCCCCGGGCGTGCCCGGCGCGTCCGGGCCGGTGCCCTGTCCCTGGCCTCCCGTCGGGTCGTCCGGGCCGCCCGGCGTGGGCGCGCCCTGCTGCTGCTCGCCGCGGGCGGCCTCCTCCTGCGCGGCCTCGGTCACCGCCTGCTTCGCGGTGCTCTTCACCGCCGGCCGGACCAGCGCGAACCAGGCCAGCAGCAGCGCCAGCAGCGCGGCCAGCAGGATCAGCAGCCACTTGGGCAGCACGGGCAGTTGGAGGAACTCACCGGGCACCGGCTCCGGACGTACGGCCTCCACGCCCCCGGTCTCCGGACGTACGGTCTCCGGACGTACGGTCTCCGGTCGTACGGCCTCGGGTCGTACGGTCTCGCCGCTGCCGGCGGCCACCGCGACCGGCGCCTCCACCGGCGCGACGACCTCGGCCGCCTCCACCTCGAACGGCCAGGTGACCGGCTCGCCGAACCAGATCAGCTTGGCCGCACGGACCTTGAGCCGGATCTCGGCCGACTCGCCCGGCTCCAGCCGCTTCTGACCCGGCGTGAAGCCCAGCCGCAGCTCCTCCCCGGCCTGCCTGCCGGTGAAGGCGACGTCGACCGGGGTGTTGCCCTTGTTCTGCACGGCGGTACGGAAGCGGGCGCCCAGCCAGCCCCGGCGGCGGCGCGGCTCCAGCTCGGTGCGCAGCTCGTGGAACGGCTCGACGGTGACCGTGCCCTCGGGCACCACCACCGACTCCGGGTGCTCCACGGGCAGGACGCGGACGGCCAGCGGGGTCTCGCCCGCCCTGACCTCGTGGGAGCGGGGAGGAGCGAAGGTGAGGGTCACCGTCTCGGAGGTGCCCGGGTAGAGCGACACGCGGGCCGGCTCGACGGTGCTCCACGCGGCGCAGTCGCCGACGACTTCGAGCGTGTAGGCCTCGACGATGTCACCGTCGTTGCGCACGGTCAGGGTCGTCGTCGCGGTACCGCCGGGCGACACCGTCACCGTGGGCATTTCGAGTTCGGCAGATGTGGTCACCCTGCGACCGTAAGCCGCCCCTGCGGCCGCGCAGCAGGGTCGCGAGGGCAACGAGCGGGCAGGGCCGGTGCCCCGAACGCACACCGCCCCGGTGGCCCCACGCCCCCGCCCCGCGCCCGCGCCCCCTGCCGAAGACCGGTGCGGTCGGGGCGGAGAGAAGGCATATCGGGCGGAAGTACCTGAGGAAGACGGCGCGGAACGATGACGATGACGACGGCAGACACGATGACGACGGCGGACGCGAAGAGCAGGGCCACGGCGGAGACGGCAGCCACCAGGAGCAGGACGGCTGAGCGCGCGCAGTACCGCAGGCCCGACGCGGACCGGCGGGCCGCCCGGACCACCCCCGGGGCGGGGACCGGCGGAAGGGTCACCGTGGCGGTGTACGCGGAGGACCTGATCCTCCAGACCGGCATGGTCCACCAGTTGCGGATGCGGCCGGAGATAGAACTGATACCGGAGGCCGAGGCGGACCAGGCCCAGGTCTCCCTGGTGGTGGTGGACATGGTGGACGACGCCACCGTCCAGCTCCTGCACCGCCTCCAGCGCAACACCTCCACCCGCACCGGGCTGGTCGTCGGCTTCTTCGAGTCGGGTGCGCTGCAGACGATGATCGAGTGCGGGGTCGCCGCCGTGCTGCGGCGCGGCGAGGCCGACCAGGACCGGCTGATCCATCTGGTCAAGGCGATGGCCAACGGCGAGGGCGTCCTCCCGGGCGACCTGCTGGGCAAGCTCCTGGACCATGTCAGCAGCCTCCAGCGGACGGTCCTGGACCCCCGCGGGCTCACCCTCTCCACCCTCACGGCGCGGGAGGCGGAGATGATCCGGCTGGTGTCGGAGGGCTTCGACACCTCGGAGATCGCGCAGAAGACCTCGTACTCCGAACGCACCGTCAAGAACGTGCTGCACGAGGTCGCGACCCGGCTCGAACTGCGCAACCGCGCCCACGCGGTGGGCTACGCGATGCGGCACGGGCTGATCTGAGAGCGGTCCACCGGACCTCCGGCGGGAGGGGGCGCGCCGCAAAGGGCAGCCGCTCCTTCCCCCGGTCCGGGTACTTGAGGCCTGTCTTCCTGCCCCGCGCGGGCGCGATGCTCGACGGTGGAGCGTCATCAACAGACTGTGAGGTGGGCCGTGACCGGCACTGCTGGCCCGGCGAAGCATTCCCGGTGGAGCCGACTGGCGGGCGCGGTGGTGCTGCTGGCGCCGCTGCTGGTGGTCGGTTCGGCCGCCACCCCGCACGGGACGGCCGACGCGGTCGCCGCGGCGGCGGAGGCCGACCCGGCGGAGGCCGGGCGGATCGCCTTCGCCGGTACGGAGCACCGCAGCCTCGGACAGGCCAACGGCGACAAGGCCACCGACCCCCTCTTCGGGGACGGGCCCACCCACTACGACCAGGACCCCTCCGCCCGCCGCGGGGTGCTCGTCTTCACCAGCCTCCGCGACAGCGTGCGGCCGCAGGTGTACGTGCGCGACGCGGACGGGACCGTACGCCGGCTCACCACCGACCGGGACGCGGCCAACCCCGAACTCTCCCCGGACGGGCGGACCGTCGTCTTCGACTCGGCCGAGCCCGGCCCCGACGACACCGTCCAGCGCGACCTGTGGTCGGTCGGCGTCGACGGCTCGGGTCTGCGGCGGCTGTCGGACACCCCCGACAACGAGGAGTCGCCGACCTTCTCCCCGGACGGCACCCGGATCGCGTACGCCTGCGACGGCGACGCCTCCCTGGGCTGGCAGATATACGAGCAGCCCTTCGCGGGCGGCGAGCGGACCCGGATCAGCGACGGCCCGCCCGGCGACGCCAAGGACCCGTCCTGGAACCCGGTGGACGACGCCACCCACCGCAGCCGGGTCGCGTACACCCACATCACCGACCCCGACCCGGAGAAGGGCTACCGGCTGCGGGTCACCGAAGGCATCGGCACCGACCGGCCGCTGCTGGCGGGCGGCCACGCGGAGTGGGGCAGCCACTCCGTCTCCTGGCTGCCGAACGGCGACGACGTCCTCTTCCTCAGCCCCTTCCACGTCTGCGGCTGCGACGACTTCGACCACGTCTACCGGGGCCCGGCCTTCTCCGAGCAGACGCCCGAGCAACTGGTCTCCGAGGACCGCGACGTCGAGTCCCCGACCTGGACCGGCAGCGACAGCGGGACGGGCGACGTCATCGTCTCCCGGATCACCGCCGCCCAGGCCAACACCGTCACGCTCCAGGACGTACGCCAGGACGGCTCGGACCCGCGCGACCTCAACTTCACCATCCTGAACGAGGACCCGGCCGCCCGCACCAACACCGACCCGGCGATCGACCCGCTCTTCAACCCGGCGGCCGGGTACGACCCGTGGACCGAGCGGCAGAACTACACCCCCGACGGCCGCCGCATCGTCGTGACCCGCTTCGAAGGCCCGCCCGAGGCACGCGTCCAGCGCATCTGGATGGTCGACGCCGACGGCACCAACCGCGCCGCCCTCCCGCTCGCCGGACGCGGTGAGCGCGACTGGGACACCGACCCCACCTTCTCGCCCGACGGCACCAAGCTGGCGTTCACCCGCACCTCGCCCGGCGGCGTGGGCGAGGCGGCCGGGCCGGGCCGCATCCTCATCGCCGACGTGGCCACCGGCGCGATCCTCGACGAGATCCGCCCGCCCGAGGGCCAGCAGCAGGGCGGCGACGCCCAGCCGACCTGGTCCTCCGACGGCGTCAACCTCGCCTTCACCCGTACGCAGGTGATCAACGGCAACGGCGGCAACAAGCACATCTGGACCGTGCCGGTGAACCGGCTCGACCAGCAGCGGGACCTCAGCGCCACCATCTGCCCCGGCGTCTGCGAAGTCATCGACGACAGCCCGGCGTTCTCCCCGGACGGTACGCGGGTGGCCTTCAACCGCAAGGACGGCGGCGGCCGGATCAACGAGCGGGCGGGCATCATCGTCAAGCCGTTGAGCGGCGGCGGCTGCCGGGTCGTGCTGCCCTCCTCCGAGCGGGACAACCCGCTCGGCTGCGAACTGCCGATCCCCGACACCACCGGGACCGGCCCCTTCCAGCCCCGTGACGTGGCCTGGTCGCCGGACGGCAGCCGGATCGCGCTGTCCTCGCGCCGGGAGCAGGCCGTCAACTCGATGGAGCAGCTCTCCGTCCTGGACCTCGCCTCTGGTGAGCTGACGCCCCTGGACAACGAGCACGCCGGACGGCAGAAGGAGCCCAGCTACCAGCAGTCGGTCGACCTCGCCGTGACGGCCCCGCCCACCGGGCCCGCCGTGGAGGTCGGCTCCTCGGTCGAGGTGAAGGTCACCGTCACCAACCACGGCCCCTCGCCCTCGCCCGGCACCGTCTTCACGGCCGACCCCCCGCCCGGCGTACGGCTGGAGGAGCTGACCACGCCCGCCGGGACCTGTGGAGCCGGCTCGCCCCAGTGCGCCCTGGGTGTCGTCCCGCCCGGCGCGAGCGTGGAGATCACCGCCAAGCTGACCGGCGTCACACGCGGCGACCAGCCGATCGGCTGGTCCGTCACCGGCACCGTGCTCGACCCGAACCCGACGGACAACGCCACCGGCACCCTCGTACCCGTCCAGGATCCGCCCCCGCCGAGCCCGACGCCCAAGCCTCCGACCCCGACCCCTCCCACGCCGACCCCTCCCACGCCTCCGACCCCCACCCCCGCGCCCCCGACCACCGCGCCCGCACCCCCTCCGCCCCCGGCCCCGCGCCCGCCCGCCCCGCGCCCCCCGGCCCCCCTGCCGCCCGCGCCCCTGGCCGGCCCCGGCGTCGTGGTGCGGGCCCAGCCCAGCCCCGGCTACGTCGGCGGCAAGGTCGTCGTCACGTACACCGTGCGCAACGGCCGCACCGCCACCGCCACCGGCCTCCGGCTCCAGCTCGGCCTGCCCAACACCATCCCGTCCGGCCCGCTCCCCGCAGGCTGCACGGCCGGACAGTGCACGCTGCCCGACCTGGGACCCGGCGCCTCCACCGTCGTCCGCGTCGTCCTCTCCCCGGACCGCGCGCTGCGCACGTCCATCACCGCGACGCTCACCACCACCGGCACGGACGCGAACCGGGGCGACAACCGCTCCCGCATCCCGCTGCGCATCCTCCAGCCCCGCATCATCGCGGTGCCCGCCATCGGCAAGCCCGGATTCGTCACCTCGGTGCGCGGCAAGGACTTCCCGCCCGGCGCGCCCGTGAAGCTCAGGTGGAAGCCGGGCATCACGGCGGCCGCCGCGCCGACCCTGCCCAACCCGGACGGCACGTTCATCGCCCAACTGCTCATCCTGGCCAAGGACCGGACCGGGCCGCGCACCATCACCGCCAGGGGCCCCGGCTTCTCCCCGGTCACCACCGACTTCCTCGTGGTGCTCGGCACCATCACCCCGCCGGACGAGGTGATCCGCCGATGATCCACGAAGTCGACGAAGGACTGAGGCTGTTGCTGGTCGACGCCGGACTCCAGGAGAGCGGGGTCGACCTGGTCTTCGACGCGCCGACGAAGGACTGGTCGGCCCGGCGCAACGCCCCCACCATCAGCGTCTTCCTGCACGGCATCCGCGAGGACGCCGGCAGGCGGCGCACCGGCACGGCCGAGGACCACGACGAGAACGGGATGGTCATCGGCTGGCGCACCCCGCCGCGCTGGTTCGAGCTGACCTACCTGGTCACCGCCTGGACCAACCGCCCGCAGGACGAACACCGCCTGCTCTCCGAGGTGTTGCGCTGCCTGATGCGGCACGACACGCTGCCCGCCCCGATGCTCACCGGCAGCCTCGCCGAGCTCGCCCTCACCGTGGAGCTGGAGGCGGCGGGCCCGCGCACCGACGGCCCCTCCGCCTCCGACGTGTGGTCGGCGCTCGGCGGTGAGCTGAAGGCCGCGATCGACCTGCGCGTCCTCGCCCCGCTCGCCGGCGAACGGGCCCCGGCCGGACCGCCGGTCACCGAGGGCCTCGTGATGAAGGCCGCCCCCGCCGTGGACGGCACGGCCACCGACGACCCGGGCCGCCGCCTGCGGTACGAGGGAGCGGCCGACCTGGACGCGGAGGGCTTCGCCGCGACACGGGAACGGCAACTGCCGCCCGGCCGGCGCAAGCGGGGGAGCGCGGCGCGATGACGGTGACCGTGCACGCTACGGAGAGCGCGCCGCCGATGGCGGACGTCGAGGTGCTGTGGGAGCGGCTGGGCCGCGTCGAGCAGCGGGTTCGGCACACGGTGGCGGCCCGCCGCGCCACCGACCCGGAGCCGGACGATCCGTACCGGGGGCAGTACCTCACCCCCGACGCGGTCGAACGCGTCCTGGAGTCGCGGGACGCGTTCGCGCCCGTACCTCCGTACGGTGATGAGCCACCGGCGTACGTCACGGAGCCGGGCTCCCGGCTCGGCGGGCTGGTCCGGAGCTTCGGTCTGGCGGAGCTGGACGTGGAGCTGCTGCTGGTCGCGATGGCGCCGGACATCGACGCCCGGTTCGAGCGCCTCTACGGCTACCTCAACGACGACCTGACCCGCCGCCGCCCTGCCATCGGCCTGGCCCTGGAGCTCTGCGGGCTGCCCGCGGCCGGCTCCGGACGCTTCCGGTTCCAGCCGTCCGCCCCGCTCGTCGCGGGTGGCCTCCTGGAGATCGGCGACCCCGAACGCCCCCTGCTCTCCCGGACCTTGCGGGTGCCCGACCGGATCACCGCCCACCTCCTCGGCGACGACGAACCGGACGGGAGGCTGCGCGGCCTGGTCCATGTGCCCGTCCCCGCAGCCGAGTCCGACGACCGCCCGGAGGCCCACCGCATCGCCGCCGCCCTCGCCACGGGCAGCGGCCTGGTGCACCTGCTCGACCGAGGCGGCGACCCCTCCGGGCTGGCCGTCCAGGCGCTCACCGCCACCGGACGCCGCCCCCTCGTGGTGGACATCGCGGTGCTCGCGGCGGCCGGCGACCGGGTGCCCGAGCTGGTACGGACCCTGGCCGCCGAGGCCCGCCTCGCCCACGGCGGTGTCGTGCTCGGCCCGTTGGAGGCGCTCGCCCCCGAACGGCCGGAGGGCGCAAGCCTGTTGGCCTCCCTCTGTACGGCGGTGAGCGGCACGCCCCTGATCGCGTACGGGAAGAAGAACTGGGACCCGCTCTGGACCCGGGACAGCCCGGTCCCGGTCGCCGTCCTGCCCCCGGGCCCGGCGGGCGCGGCCCGCCGCTGGCGCCAGGCGCTCGCGGAGGCGGCCCGAGCGGTGGGGCTGCCGGACGCGCCGGCACCGGCCGACGACGACCGGCTGATCGAGGCCACCGCCTCCTACCGCCTCGACTCCGACCAGCTACGGAAGGCCGCCACCGTCGCCTCCCGCCTCGCCGCCCAGGAGCAGCGCCCGGTCCACCCGGACGACCTGCGCACGGCGGTCCGTGCCCAGAACGGCGCCGGGCTGGAGCGGCTCGCCCGCCGCATCGAACCCGCCGTCGGCTGGGACGACCTGGTCCTGCCCCCGGCCACCCGCACCCAGCTCACCGAACTCGCCCTGCGCGCCCGCCACCGCGAACAGGTGCTCGGGCAGTGGGGGATGCGGCCGGGCGGTGGCCGGGGGCGCGGGGTCATCGCCCTGTTCGCGGGCGAGTCCGGCACCGGCAAGACCATGTCGGCCGAGGTGATCGCCCGCGAACTGGGCATGGAGCTCTACGTCGTGGACCTCTCCACCGTGGTGGACAAGTACATCGGCGAGACCGAGAAGAACCTGGAGCGGATCTTCGTCGAGGCCTCCGACGTCAACGGCATCCTGCTCTTCGACGAGGCCGACGCGATCTTCGGGAAGCGGTCGCAGGTCAAGGACGCCCATGACAAGCACGCCAACGTGGAGTCGGCGTACCTGCTCCAACGCATGGAGTCCTTCGACGGGATCGCCGTGCTCACCACCAACCTCCGCGCCAACCTGGACGAGGCGTTCACCCGTCGCCTGGACGTGATCGCGGAGTTCCCGATCCCGGACGCCGAGCAGCGCCTCGCCCTCTGGGACCGCTGCCTGGGCACCGCGATCCCGCGCGATCCGGCGCTGGACCTGGAGTTCTGCGCGGCCCGCTTCGAGCTGGCGGGCGGCTCGATCCGGGCCTGCGCGGTGACCGCCGCCTACCTCGCGGCGGAGTCGCGGGCGCCGCTGACCATGGACCAGCTCGTCACGGCGGTGCTCCAGGAGTACCGGAAGCTGGGGCGGCTGGTGCTGGAGAGCGAGTTCGGGCCGTGGCTGGCGAAGGAGCGGCGGGGGCGGTAGAGCGTACGCCGGGGGCGGTAGGGCATACGCCGGGGGCATGGGCAACAACCACCCTCACCGGCGGCGATGTGTGGGCGGACGCCATCGCCGTACGCCGTCCTCCGTTCCTAGTCTCGTCGCATTCGATGCGGCGGGGAGAGGACGGACGGATGAGTGTGGACAAGGTGGTCGCCGACCCGGCGGACGCGGTCGCGGACGTGGCGCCAGGGGCGTCACTGGCGGTCGGCGGATTCGGGCTCTGCGGCATCCCCGGCGTGCTGATCCACGCCCTGCTGGAGCGGGACGTCGGCGGGCTGCGGGTGGTGTCCAACAACTGCGGGGTGGACGACTGGGGCCTCGGCCTCCTGCTGCGGGCGGGGCTGATCTCGCGGATGACCAGCTCATACGTCGGCGAGAACAAGGAGTTCGCCCGGCAGTACCTCCACGGTGAGCTGGAGGTGGAGCTGGTCCCCCAGGGCACCCTCGCGGAACGGCTGCGGGCCGGCGGCTCGGGCATCCCCGCGTTCTACACCCCGGCCGGTGCGGGCACCTGGGTCGAGGAGGGCGGACTGCCCTGGCGGTACGGTGCCGACGGCTCGGTCACCGTCGCCTCACCGCCCAGGGAGACCCGGGTCTTCGACGGCCGCGACCACCTCCTGGAGGAGGGCATCACCACCGACTTCGCCCTGGTCAGGGCCGCCGTCGGTGACCGGCACGGCAACCTCCGCTTCCACTCCTCCGCCCGCAACTTCAACCCCCTGGCGGCGATGGCCGGACGCGTCACGATCGCGGAGGTGGAGAAGCTGGTCGAGCCCGGCGAACTCGCCCCCGACGACATCCACCTGCCCGGGATCTTCGTGCAGCGGGTCGTCCCCGTCGCCGCCGGTGACCCGCGCGCGGAGAAGCGCGTGGAGCGCCGCACCGTACACATGGAGGCCTGAGATGGCACGGACCCGTGAGCAGATGGCGGCCCGCGCCGCCCGGGAGCTGGCCGACGGCAGTTACGTCAACCTGGGCATCGGCCTGCCGACCCTGATCCCGAACTACCTGCCCGAGGGCGTGGAGGTGGTGATCCAGTCGGAGAACGGCCTGCTGGGCGTCGGCCCCTACCCGGAGGAGTCCGAGGTCGAGCCCGATCTGATCAACGCGGGCAAGGAGACCGTGACGTTGCGGCCCGGCGGCTCCTGCGTCGACTCCGCGCTCTCCTTCGCGATGATCAGGGGAGGCCACATCGACGTGGCGGTCCTGGGGGCCATGCAGGTCTCCGCCTCCGGGGACCTGGCGAACTGGGTGATCCCGGGCAAGGTGGTCAAGGGGATGGGCGGGGCCATGGACCTCGTCCACGGGGCCGGGCACGTCATCGTGGTGATGGAGCACACCGCGCGGGACGGTTCGCCGAAGCTGCTGGGGGAGTGCACGCTGCCGCTGACCGGCCGGGGCGTGGTGCACCAGGTCATCACGGATCTCGCGGTGCTGGACATCGCCGCCGAGGGGTTCGTGCTGCGGGAGGTGGCGGACGGGGTCACGGTGGACGAGGTCCGGGCCGCCACGGGCGCGGAGTTGACCGTACGGCTGGACGCGGGCGTGGAGCAGCGGGGCGTACGCGTGTAGCAGGGGGAAGCGCGCCGCCGCAACGGGTGGCGGCGCCTGGTTCCGGGCCGGGTTGTGGCGCGCACCGCCATTACCCGGCCCACCGCCCGCTTCCTACGGTGACGGACCTCGGGGGCTCTGCGGGACAGCGCCTCCGGGGCCACGGGATCACGGGCGATCCCGTGCCGCCGCGCCACGGGAGGTCACGTTGCCGTACGTCATGCCATCGCACCCGGCACCACCACGGAGAGGCGGCGGCCGCCGGAGCCGCTTCTTCGCCGCGCTCGCCGCCGCGGTCACACTCGCCACCGGAGCCGCGCTGCTCAGCCCCGCTACGGAGGCCCGCGCCGCCGCGCCGACCGCCGCCCCGAGGGCCGCCGCCGCGCTCGAACGGGTCGCGAACTTCGGCGCCAACCCCGGCGCCCTCACCATGTACGTCCACCGCCCCGCCGCGCTCCCCGCCGACGCCCCGGTCGTCGTCGCCCTGCACGGCTGCACCCAGAGCGCCCAGCTCTACGCCGACAACTCCGGCCTCAACACCTTCGCCGACCGGCACGGCTTCCTGGTCGTCTACGCCGAGACCACCACCGCCAACAACGCCAACAAGTGCTTCAACTGGTTCCAGCCGGGCGACACCCGGCGGGGCCAGGGCGAGGCCGCCTCGATCCGGCAGATGGTCGCCCACGCCACCGCCGCGTACGGCACCGACCCGGCCAAGGCCCACGTCACCGGCCTCTCGGCGGGCGGGGCGATGACCTCGGTGATGCTCGCCGCCTACCCGGAGGTGTTCGCCGCGGGCGCGGTGGTCGCCGGTATCCCGTACGGCTGCGGGGTCGACGTGGTCTCGGCGTTCAGCTGCATGAGCCCCGGCGCCGACCGCACCCCGGCCGCCTGGGCGCAGGCCGTACGCGACGCGCACCCCGGGTTCGCCGGACCCTGGCCGAGGGTCGCGATCTGGCACGGGGACAACGACGCGACCGTCGCCCCCCGGAACGCCGACGAGCTCCGGGACCAGTGGACGGCGGTCCACGGCCTCGGCCAGACCCCCTCCCGCACCTCCACGCTCGGCCCGAACAACACCCGCAGGAGCGAGTACGTCACGGCCGGCGGGCGGACCGCCGTCGAGGTGAACAAGGTGCCCGGCATCGGCCACGGCACCCCGGTCGCCCCGGGCACCGGCCCGCAGCAGTGCGGCGCCACCGGCACCCAGCACTTCATCGCGTCGATCTGCTCCAGCTACTGGATCACCGCATTCTTCGGCCTGGACGGGACGACGACCGAGCCGCCCACCGAGCCGCCGGTCGACCCGCCCACCGAGCCTCCCGTGGACCCGCCCACCGAGCCCGCCGCCTGCTGGACCGCCAGCAATTACGAGCACGTCCGCGCGGGCCGCGCCACCACCACCGGCGGCTACGCCTACGCGAAGGGCTCCGGCCAGAACCTCGGCCTCTACAACACCTTCGTGACCCGCACCCTCAAGGAATCCCCGGCGGGCCACTACACGATCGCCACCGGCTCCTGCCCCTGACCTGACCTGACCTGAAGGAGATTCTCCCGATGCCGCGCGCCCCCCGGAGACACCATCACCGCCGATGGCTCCGCCCCGCCGCCCTCGCCGCAGCCGCCCTGACCGCCTGGACCGCCGCCCCGGCCACCGCCGCCCCCCTGCCCCCGGACACCGCCCGACCTGCCCTCTGCTCCCGTACCGACACGCTCAAGGTCCCCGGAGCAGCTCACCAGCGAGCCGCCTGCCTCACCGAGTTGACCACCGCCGGAACCGTCGCCTCGGGCCACACCGACCCCGCCGACTGGGCGGGCCTCACCCCGGCCGGACTGGCGACCCCCACCGGCGTCCCCGGCATCCAGATCGACGGCTACTTCCCCGACACCTCCACCACCAACACCAACCACGGCTGGAACCACGACGCCCAGTTCGTCATCCGCCTCCCCGACCGCTGGAACGGCGGCCTGGTCGTCTCCGGCGCGCCGGGCGTGCGCGAGCAGTACGCCAACGACCGGGCCTTCGGGGACTGGGCGGTCTCGCAGGGCTACGCCTTCGCCGCCACCGACAAGGGCGCGACCGGCGCCGCCTTCCACCGCGACGGCGAGGCCCCCGGCGACGCCCTGGCCGAGGGCAACCACCGGGTCACCCAACTCACCCGGGCCGCCCGCCAGGTCGTCGCCCGCCGCTACCACCGCCCGCCCACCCGCACCCTGGCGATGGGCATGTCCAACGGCGGCTACCTGGTGCGCTGGCAGTTGGAGAACCACCCCGAGCTGTACAACGGCGGGGTGGACTGGGAAGGCACCCTCTGGCGCACCGAGGGCCCGAACCTCCTCACCTTCCTCCCGCTCGCCCTGCGCCATTACCCCTCGTACGCGGCCGGCGGCGCGGGCGCCGAGCAGGCCCACCGGGCGATGACGGACGCCGGTTTCCCGGCCGGTTCGGAGTTCCTCTGGCCCTTCCACCACCAGTACTACTGGGACCTCACCCAGCGGATCTACCGGGAGGAGCTGGACCCGGGGTTCGACGGGGCGACGGAGGCCGGGACACCGTTCTGCGCACCGGGAACCCCGGCCTGCGACGCCGATTACGTCTACGCCGAGCGGCCGGAGGAGGTCCACCAGGCCGTCGCGAAGATCGCCCTGACCGGCCGGATCGGCAAACCGCTGATCAGCTTCCACGGCACCTACGACGTCCTTCTGCCGATCTCCCGCAGCTCGGACGTCTACGCGCGGTTGGTGGAGCGGGAGGGCCGGGGCCACCTCCACCGGTACTACCGCGTCGAGGCGGGCACGCACGTGGACTCGCTCGCCGACGCCTTCCCGGGCCGGGTGCGCCCCCTGGTGCCGTGCCATCGCTCGGCGGCCACCGCCCTGGAGCGCTGGCTGGACCACGGCGTACGGCCCCCGTCGAGCCGCACGCTGAAGCTGCCGGCCGGGGCGGACGCCGGGAAGCTGCTCACGTACTGCCCCCTGCGCGGCTAGACAGTGGTGGCGGCCGCCATACCGGCCGCCACCACTGTGGCGATCCGCCCCATGGGATGTCCGGCCGGGTGTCTCTAGCGTTTCCGGCCATGACGAGCCAATTTCCCGCAGCGTCCGGCCCTCCCGCGCAGGGCCCCGGAGCCGTGGACCTCAGCGGGCGCACCGCCCTGGTCACCGGCGGCGGCAGCGGCATCGGACGGGCCACCGCCGAGGCGCTCGCCGCGGCCGGGGCCCTGGTGCACGTCGCCGACCGCGACGCCGACGCCGCCAAGGCCGTCGCCGCCGCGACCGGCGGGGTGGCCCATGTCGTGGACCTCGCCGACGCGGAGGCGGTCGGGGCGCTGCCGAGGGCCGTGGACATCCTGGTCAACAACGCCGGGCTCCAGCACGTGGCGCCCATCGAGGACTTCCCGGCCGAGCGGTTCGAGCTGATCCAGAAGGTGATGCTGACCGCCCCGTTCCACCTGATGCGGCACTGTCTCCCGCACATGTACGCCGGGGGGTGGGGCCGGCTGGTCAACGTGTCCAGCATGCACGGCCTGCGGGCCAGCCCCTTCAAGTCCGCGTACGTCGCCGCCAAGCACGGCCTGGAGGGGCTGAGCAAGGTGGCCGCCCTGGAGGGCGCCCCGCACGGGGTGACGAGCAACTGCGTCAACCCCGGGTACGTACGGACCCCCCTGGTCGAGGGCCAGATCGCCGCCCAGGCCGCCGCGCACGGCATCCCCCGGGACGAGGTCGTCGCCGACGTCCTGCTGGACCGGTCCGCGATCAAGCGGCTGATCGAGCCCGAGGAGGTCGCCGCCGTCTGCGTCTGGCTCTGCGGCCCGCACACCTCGTACATCACCGGCGCCTCGCTCCCCGTCGACGGAGGCTGGGGCGCCCGCTGAACCCCACACCCGGCAGCCACCCGAAGCCGGACGCACCACCCCGCTCCACCCGCACCCCCGTCCCTGCCCCACCTGCCAACGAAACACGGTGACTCACCATGGGTTCCCCAACCCCCGCCCAGCCCTCCGCCCCGGCGGCCCCGCCCGGCACCAGCCGCATCGGCCGGATCGTCGCGGCCAGCCTCGTCGGCACCACCATCGAGTGGTACGACTTCTTCCTCTACGGCTCGGCCGCCGCGCTCGTCTTCAACACGCTGTTCTTCCCCAGCAGCGACCCGCTCGTCGGCACGCTCCTGGCCTTCCTCACGTACGCGGTCGGCTTCGCCGCCCGGCCGCTCGGCGGCGTCGTCTTCGGCCACTACGGCGACAAGATCGGCCGCAAGAAGCTCCTGGTGATCAGCCTGCTCATGATGGGCGGCGCCACCTTCGCCATGGGCCTGCTGCCCACCCACGCCAGCATCGGCGTCTGGGCCCCGATCCTGCTCACCGTCCTGCGCCTGGTCCAGGGCTTCGCACTCGGCGGCGAGTGGGGCGGCGCCGTCCTGCTCGTCTCCGAGCACGGCGGCGACCAGCGGCGCGGCTTCTGGGCCTCCTGGCCGCAGGCAGGGGCCCCCGGCGGCAACCTGCTCGCCACCGGTGTCCTGGCGCTGCTCGCCGCCGTCCAGTCCGACGAGGCCTTCCTCGCCTGGGGCTGGCGCATCCCGTTCCTGCTCTCCGGCGTCCTCGTGATGCTCGGCCTGTGGATCCGGATCTCCGTCGAGGAGTCGCCGGTCTTCCTGGAGGCGCAGCAGAAGGCACAGGAGCAGGCCGCGGCGGGCGTCAAGGAACAGCCCCCGGTCGTCGAGGTGTTCCGCAAGAGCTGGCGCGAGGTGCTCCTCGCCATCGGCACCCGGTTCGGCGAGAACATCTCGTACTACATCCTCACCGCGTTCCTGCTGGTCTACGTGACCGTGCACCTGGAGATGTCCAAGAGCGACGCGCTGAACGCCGTACTGATCGGCTCGGCGGTCCACTTCGTCACCATCCCGCTGTGGGGCGCCCTCTCCGACCGGCTGGGCCGCCGCCCGGTCACGCTGATCGGCGCACTCGGCATGGCGGTCTGGGCCTTCGGCTTCTTCGCTCTCCTCGACACCAAGTCGTTCCCGGTGATCGTCCTCTCGGTCACCGTCGGCCTGCTGCTGCACGGGGCGATGTACGGGCCGCAGGCGGCCTTCATCTCGGAGATGTTCGACACGAAGGTCCGTTACTCCGGCGCTTCCATGGGCTCCCAGCTCGCCTCGATCATCGGCGGCGCGCTCGCTCCGCTGATCGCGGTCGAGCTGCTCAAGGACTACCGCTCGTCCGTCCCGATCTCGCTCTACCTCTGCTTCGCCGCGCTGGTCACGGCGGTGACGGTGTGGATCGCGAAGGAGACCCGGGGCCGCGACCTGGCCAAGGACGGCCTGGCGGAGTCGGTCCCGGCCGCGCCGGCCGCCACCGTCAAAAACTCGGTCCCGCTCGGCCGCTGACCTCGACCCCGCTCCCGCGCGCCCGGCTCCCCGGAGCGCGCGGGAGCGGCCGTCCCACCGGAAGGCGATCACCGTATGCTCACCGGCGTGACACCCCCCGCCCCCCAGCACGCCGCAGCGGCCCTGCGCCACCTCCTCGACCTGCTGGCCCAGGGCGCGGCGGCCGAGGAGTTCGACCGGCCCGCCGCCGGCGCACGGGAGGCGGGCGCCCCCGCCGCCGAACTGGCCGGGATCGCGGAGGCCACCACCGTGGCGCTGCGCATCCGGCGCACCCTCAGCCAGCACCGGGTCCGCGAGGCCCAGCTCACCGCCCTCTTCGACACGGCCAGCGACCTCGCGGCCCTGCGCGACCTGGACGCCGTCCTGCGGGCCATCGTCCACCGGGCCAAACTGCTGCTCGGCACCGACGTCACCTACCTCTCGCTCAACGACGACGCGGCGGGCGACACCTATATGCGGGTCACCGACGGCTCGGTGGCCGAGGCGTTCCAGCGGGTCAGGCTCGGCATGGGCGAGGGGCTCGGCGGACTCGTCGCGCAGACGGCCCGCCCGTACGCCACCGGCGACTACGCGGCCGATCCCCGCTTCCACCACACCACCACCATCGACAGCGCCGTCCTGGACGAGGGGCTGCGCGCCATCCTCGGCGTACCGCTGCGCCTGGGCAGCCGCATCATCGGCGTCCTGTACGCCGCCGACCGCGCCCCCCGCGAGTTCACCGCCGGGGAGGTGGCGCTGCTCTCCTCACTGGCCGACCACGCGGCGATCGCCATCGACGGGGCCCGGCTGCTGGAGGAGACCCGGGCCGCGCTCGTCGACCTCAACGCCGCCTCGGAGACCATCCGGACGCACAGCGAGGCGATGCGGCGGGCCGAGGAGGCCCACGACCAGCTCACCGACCTCGTCCTGCGCGGCGGCGGAGCCGACGACGTGGCCGCCGCCCTCGCCGACATCCTGGACGGCGGCATCCTCATCCATGACGCGGACGGCGCCGAACTCGCCCGCGCCCGCACCGGACCGCACCCCCCGCCGACCCCGGCGGTCGCCGCCTCCCGGGCCCGGGGCCGGGCCGTCCCGCTCAACGGCACCTGGGTCTGCGCGGTCCTCGCCGGGCCCGAACTCCTCGGCTCCATCGCGCTGACCGGCCGGGCGGGCCTCGCGGACGCCGACCGCCTCCTCTTCGAGCGGGCCAGCGTGGTCACCGCGCTCCTGATGCTGCTGCGCCGCTCGGTCGCCGAGACGGAGGACCGGGTACGGGGTGAGCTGCTCGGCGACCTGCTCTCCCGCACCGGCGACCCGGGCACCCTGACGGCCAGGGCCCGCCGCCTCGGCGTCGACCTGGGCCGCCTGCACAGCGTGTTCGTGGCCCACAGCGACGCGGCCCCCCGCCACCGCCTGCTGGCCGCCGCCGCGCGGAGCGCCCAGACCCGCAACGGCCTGGCCGGCCTCCACCACGACCACGTCGTCCTGGTCGCCCCCTCCGACACCCCGGGCCCCGACGCCCAGGCGCTCGCCGCCGAACTGGGCCAGGCGGCCGGCTGCCCGGTCACCGTCGGCGCGGCTGGCCCCGCCACCGGACCGGCCGAACTGCCCGACGCCCACAGCGAGGCGGACCGCTGCCTCTCCGCCCTGCGCACGCTCGGCCACACGGGGAGCGGCGGGGCCACGGCGGACCTGGGGTTCATCGGCGTACTCCTGGGCGACCAGGCGGATCTCGGCGGGTACGTCACCAGGACGCTCGGCCCCGTACTCGACTACGACACGGCGCGCGGAACGGACCTGGTCACCACCCTGGACGCGTACTTCGCCCAGGGAGCGAGCCTCACCCGCACCAAGACCCTGCTCCACGTCCACGTGAACACGGTGGTGCAGCGCCTGGAACGCATCGGCCGCCTCCTGGGCCCGGACTGGAACGAGCCACCGCGCGCGCTGGAGATCCAACTGGCGCTGCGCCTCCACCGGTTGACGCGGGGGCGGTGAGGGAGAAGACGGGGCCGCGTCCGCGAGGTGAACCCTCCCGGAGCAACCCGCCCTGAGTAAGCCACCCTCCCGGAGAATTTTGTCGTGACCCGACCAATCAATCCCGTGGTCGGCTCCGAATAGACCACATCAGCGACCGAACGAAGTTCCGGCCCCGCGCCGGAACTTCCGGAAGGGGATGTGTCTTCGTGATAGCCAGCCGTACCACCCGCCTCGCCGCCCTGCTCGTCCTGCCCGCCGCGCTCACCCTCGGGGTGGCCGCGCCCGCCCTGGCTCATGAGGGGCACCCCGCCGGGACCACCAAGGCGGTCGACGGCGACACGTACCAGATCGACCTGGAGCAGCTGAACGACTCCGGTGCCAGCGGCGCCGCCCTGGTCAGCCTGGAAGGCGACAAGCTGACCGTGAAGATCGACGCGCAGGGGCTGGTCCCCGGCCAGCCGCACGCCCAGCACATCCACGGCTCCACCGACGGCCACGACTTCCGCTGCCCGGACAAGAGCGCGGACAAGGACGGCGACGGCATCGTCACCACCGCCGAGGGCCTGCCGCAGTACGGAGACATCAACATCTCCCTGACCACCAAGGGCGACACCTCCAAGGACAGCGGCCTCGCGGTGGACCGGATGCCCGTCGCGGACAAGGACGGCAAGCTGACCTACTCCCGCACGATCACCGTCTCCCAGGACGTGGCGGACCACCTCAAGGACCTGCACATCGTGCAGCACGGCATCGACCGGAACAGCGACGGGAAGTACGACTTCGGCGCCGGCAAGAGCGAACTCGACCCGAAGCTGCCCCAGGAGGCCACCGCCCCCGCCAACTGCGGCATGGTCAAGGGCGCGGCCGTCGGCTCCATGCCGGTGGGCGGTGTCGAGACCGGCGGCGGGACCACCGAGGGCGTGGAGTCCCCGGGCATGCTCGCCGCCGGCGGCGCGGCCGTCCTCGCGGCCGGCGGACTGTTCGCCGTACGCCGCCGGACGCGGACCGCGGACGCCCGTCACGACGGCTGACCACCGGCTCCGCACCTGATCGACGACCCGTCACGGCCGAGCACAGGCGACAGGGAACAGGGAAAGGGAAAGGTGAAGCGATGGACAGGGCACCCGACGAGGAGCCGCCCCGCAGGCCGTCCTGGCGGCGTCGGGTCCCTCTCGCGGCCATCGCCGCGCTGCTCCTGACGGGCGGGCTGCTGCTGGCACTGGGAACCATCCGGCAGCAGCCCGCCCCGCCTCCCTCGGCCGGCAGGAGCGCCCCTCCTGCCGGCGCGTCCGCCGCCCCGCGCTCACCGGAACCCTCCGCCGAGCCGCGGGTGACCCCGTTGCCGCCCTCCCGGCCCGTCAGCATCACGATCCCGTCCCTCAAGGTCACCTCGGACCTCGAACAGCTCGGTCTGGGGAAGAACCGCGCGATGGAGACGCCGAAGGACCCGGCGAAGGCCGGGTGGTACCGACCCGGGACCACCCCCGGCGCGATCGGCCCCTCGGTGATCGCCGGACATGTCACCTGGGACGGAGTACCGGCCGTCTTCTTCGAGCTCACCGAACTCGAACCCGGTGACCGCATCGACGTCAGCCGCGAGGACGGCACGACGGCGGAGTTCACCGTCGACCGGACCGCCACGTACCCCAAGGACGACTTCCCCACGGTCGAGGTCTACCGCAACCTCGACCACGCCGGACTCCGCCTGATCACCTGCGGCGGCGCCTACTCCGAGAAGGACAGCCGCTACGCGGACAACGTCGTCGTCTACGCCAGCCTGACCGGCCACCGGGGCGTATGACCCGGTGGCCGGCTGCTCAGCGCTGCTGGTCGAGCGGAAGGGCGAGGTCGGTCACCTGCTGGCGCCGCGGGAACGCGCCGAGATCACGGGCGGCCCCGGTGAGCACGTCGACCGCGTACAGACGGGCGGCGCCGGCGGTGTTCAGGGCGGCGAATCCCTGGTTGGTGCCGTACTTGGGCGAGAAGTAGATGTCGAAGCCGGCGTCCGGGCCCGCGTCCACGCCGAGGTTCCCGGTCGGGGCGAGGGTGCCGGCGTTGGCGGGCGACTGCAGGGAGACGCGGTCGGCGAGGGTGTCGATGTCGAACAGCGTCGTCGCGGTCGCCGCGTTGAGGTCGTTGTTGGTGTACGCCGCTCCGGTCACGCCCATGGCGGTGGAGGGGGGCATGGTGGGGTTGGTGAGCGTGCCGTCGGCGGTGGTGCCGAGGGGAGCGGCGTTGTCGTCGAGGTTGTGCCGCAGGTTCTGCCCGGTGTTGCTGATGACGCGCAGCCGGTTCGCGGCGGGGTTGAAGTCGACGCCGAACTGCCTGCCGGAGAGGGCGACGGTGAGCTGGGAGACCTTCACGGCCTTGGCGTTGGTGGTGCCGAGCGTGTAGACGCCGCCCTTGTCGCCGACACCGTAGAGCTTCCCGTTCTGGACGCGGAAGTCGATGCCCACGACCTTGGTGTCCCCGCGCAGCCCGGACACCCTCCCGATCGCCTTGACCCCGGCGGGCCGGTCGACGGCGAACGCGACCAGCCGCTGGTCGGCGGTGAGCCCGATGGCGGTGAGCGCCTTGTGGCTCCGGTGGTCCGCGCGGGGTCCGCCGTGGCCGTCGGCGGACGCCAGGGCGGGCACGGAGAGGGCCGCGACCACGGCGACGGAGACAGCGACGACGGTTCTACGAGTACGCATGATGCTCCAGGGGAAGTCCGGTGTCCGGCACGGGATGCCGAGCGGTTTCCCTGCTGGTTCGGAGCCCGGACCCGCGCGGATGGGTCGTATGCCGAGAGGCACCCGAACGGAGCCACGGGCGTGCGATGAGCGGGTCGCGTTTCGGTGATTTCCCCGCCGTCCTTATTGCGAACAGCATGCAATAAGAGGGTTCTGCCCCATTCGGCCCAATGGTCGGCAGATGTGTCGTCAGGGATTTTCCTGGGATGCCCAATTCGCCGATTCACCGGTCCCACCGGCCTTTTTCTCCGCCGAGGACCGTGGTGTCCGGCCCGGGAATCCGGCCGGGATGTGCACGGGATGGTATGTCGGCGTGCTTGTCTACGGCTGCGCAGTTCTTGCGTGACAGCGGGACCGGGTCTCCGCCCGCCCGCTGATCCTCTCCTTTCGGCCCGGCCCGGTCAGAGCGAGATGTCTCGCCGCGGTGCCGAACGCCATCACCATCAGCCGACCCCTGCTCCGGCGTGCGCTCGCGCATGCCGGAGCAGGGGTCGGCGGACAGGAGCAATTCTGTGAAGGTTTCCCAGGCCAGGCCCCGTTCACGACGCGTCCTGGACCGGTCCCTGCTCGTTCTCGGCACCACCACTCTGGTCGCGGGAATCGGAGCGATGACCCTCGCCCCGGGCCTCAGCGCCGCCTCCAGCCACCGTGAGGCTCCCCTCATCGCAGGGGACCCGCGGGCGGACAACACGGACGTGTACGCGTTCACCAGTCCCGACAAGGCCGACACCGTCACGATGGTGGCGAACTGGATTCCGATGGAGGAACCCAACGGCGGCCCGAACTTCTACGCCTTCGGTGACGACCTGCGCTACAACATCAAGGTCGACAACACCGGTGACGGCGTCGCCGACGTCACCTACAGCTGGCGTTTCCGCGGTAGTTACCGCGACGACGCGAACCAGTTCCTCTACAACACCGGCCAGGTCACCTCGCTGAACGACCCGGACCTGAACTTCCGCCAGGTCTACGACCTCGTCGTCACCACCGGAGGAAAGAGCCGGACCCTCCTGTCGGGGGTGCCGGCCGCCCCGTCCCGCACCGGCCAGGCGTCGATGCCCGACTACGCGGCGCTGCGCAAGCAGGCCACCTTCGGTCTGCCGGGCGGCGGCAGGACGTACGCGGGACAGGCCGAGGACCCGTTCTTCGCTGACCTCCGCGTCTTCGACCTCCTGTACGGCGGCGACCTGAGCGAGCGGGGACAGGACACCCTGGCCGGCTACAACGTCAACACCATCGCCATCCAGATCCCCAAGAAGCAGCTCGCCCTGAGGGGCAACACCTCCCGCAACCCCGTCATCGGCGTGTGGTCGACCACCGAGCGTGCGGGCGTCACCGTCAACGACTCCCGGGACAAGGGCGCCACGAAGCAGTGGAAGCAGGTCTCCCGCCTCGGGAACCCGCTGGTCAACGAGGTCGTCGTACCGCTGAAGTTCAAGGACGCCTTCAACACCCTCAACCCCAGCCAGGACCGCACCGTCCAGCCCGTCGTCGACAAGGTGTACGACCCGATCCTGCCCAAGCTCATCCAGCAGGTCTACGGCGTCCCGGCCCCCAAGACGCCTCGCAACGACCTCGCGGAGATCTACCTGACGGGCATCTGCAAGGTCTGCGGTCCCATCAAGGCCGACCTGAACGCCCACCGCCTCAACAAGGACGCCCCGCTCAAGCGGATCGTCCCGGCGGAGGAGCTGCGCCTGAACATGGCCATCCCGCCCACCGCCAGGCCCCAGCGCCTCGGCGTCCTCGCGGGCGACCTGGCCGGCTTCCCGAACGGGCGCCGTCTCGCCGACGACGTCATCGACATCTCGCTCCAGGCCGTCGAGGGCGCCGCGCAGACCGGTGTCCTCGTCCCCGCGCTCGCGGACGGCGACAAGGTCGACACCAACGAGGTCCCGTTCGGCGCCTCGTTCCCGTACGTCGCGCTGCCGCACACCAAGAACGTGAACCGGGGCCCGGGAGCGGCCGGGCGCGACGCCGAGCAGTCCTCGGCGGAGAACACCGGGGCGAGCCCCGCCCTGCGGCCCACCCACGCGGCGGCGCTCGCCGGGGCCGGTGCGCTGCTTCTCGGCGTCGGCGGCTTCCGCCTCCGCCGCCGCGGCAAGGACAGCTGAACCGGCCGTAGCAGAACACGGATCGAGGCCATGAAGGTGTCCGGGCCGGGGGAACACCACCTCGGCCCGGGCGCCACCGAACCATGGGGAGGACCTTTCGTGCACCCGGACGACACCGCACCCGCCACACCCGCCGCACCCACGTCCACGCCACCGCCCGCCCCCTCCCGAGGCGGCCGGCGGCTGCGGAGCATCGCGGTCACCCTGGGCCTGGGCGCGGCGATGTTCGCCGCCGGCGCGGTCCTGCTGACCCCCGACGGGACCACCGCTCCCCGCCCGGCGAGCCACGGCCGGCCGGCGGGTGCGCCCGGTGGGACGGTCGAAGCACTCCAGGCCCGGGTGGCCCGGCTGCCGAAGGACCCGGGCGGCTGGGCCGCCCTGGGAATGGCCTACGTCCAGCAGGCGCGCACCACCGCCGACCCGGCCACCTACGACCGGGCCGAAAAGGCGCTGCGGACCTCCCTCTCCGTACAGGGGGAGGACAACACGGACGCGGAGACCGCCATGGGGGCCCTGGCCGCCGCCCGCCACGACTTCCCCACCGCGCTGCGCTGGGCCCGCAAGGCCGTCGCCGGCGGCCCCTACAACTCCTCCGCCCACGGTGTACTCGCCGACGCCTACACCCAGTTGGGCCGCTACGACGAAGCCGACGAGGCCGTCCAGAAGATGGTGGACCTGCGCCCGGACGCCGCCTCCCTCGCCCGCGCCTCGTACGCCTTCGAGCTCAAGGGGGACACCGACCGGGCCCGCGCCCTGATGCGGCGCTCCCTCGCGGCATCGGCCACCCCGGCCGAGAGGGCGTTCGCCCACACCGTCCTGGCCTCCCTGGACCTCCAGGACGCCGACCCCCGGGCAGCCCTGGCCGAGACGCGGACCGGGCTCACCGCCGCCCCCGACGATCCGGCCCTCCTGGAGACCCGCGCCCGCGCCCACCTGGCCCGGGGCGACACCACCAAGGCCGTCGCCGACTACCGGGCGGCCGTCGCCATCGCCCCCCTGCCGCACCACCTGCTGGGCCTGGGCGAACTCGAACAGTCCCTGGGGAACGGCGAACGGGCCGAGGAGAGCTACGCCCTCCTACGTGCCCAGGACCGCATCCGGGAAGCCGCCGGGGACCCGGCGGACACCGACGCGATCCTCTTCGAGGCCGATCACGGCAGCCCGCGACGCGCCGTCACCCTGGCCGAACGAACCCTGCGCGCCCGCCCTTTCGTCGCCGTACACGATGCGTACGCCTGGGCCCTGCACCGGGCGGGCCGGCACACCGAAGCCCTCGCCCAGGCGGACAGAGCCCTGGCCCTGGGCACCCGCAGCGCCCTCTTCCGCTACCACCGCGCCGCCATCCACCACGCCCTCGGCGATGACGAGGCGGCCCGCCGCGACCTGACCGAGGCGCTGCGTGAGCCGCGCTTCCACCCCCTGCACGCCACGACCGCCCGTGACCTGCTCCAGCGAATCGACACCACACCATGAACCACACCCCGCGCCGAGCCCTCACCGCCCTGGCCGCCACCGCCCTCGCCGCCGTCGCGAGCGTGGCGTCGGCCCCCGCCGCCACGGCCCACCCGCTGGGCAACTTCAGCGTCAACCACCACACGGGCCTCGTCCTCCGTCCCGACCGGATCGACGCCCGGGTCGTGGTCGACCGTGCGGAGATCTCCGCCCTCCAGGAACGCCCCGCCATCGACACCGACCACGACGGCAGGGTAAGCGACAGCGAATCGCGCGCCCACGCCGAGAAGGCCTGCTCCGACCTGAGCGGCCGGCTCCACCTGAGCGTGGGCGGCACGCGGGCGGACTGGAAGCGGACCTCGGCCACCCTGGTGTACGCGAACGGGGAGGCGGGCCTCAAAACCAGCCGCCTCACCTGCGCACTGACGACCCCGGCCGATCTCACCGGACCCGCCGACATCCGCGCCCGGACGGACTACGACACGATCCGCATCGGCTGGCACGAGATGACGGCCACGGGCCGGGGCGTCCGCGTCACCCGGACCGACGTACCGGCCACCTCCGTCACCCGCGAGCTGCGCCAGTACCCGCAGGACCCCCTCGTCTCCCCGCTGGACCAGCGCGCGGCAGAACTGCGCAGCGAGCCCGGGCGGGGTACGGGGGCCCTTCCGGCGGTGGCGGCGGACCTCCCCGGCGCCGACCTGGTCGGCGGGGTGCTCGCCAAGGTCACCGGGGCCTTCGACGCACTCGTCGGAGCCCGCGAGATCACCCTCCCCGTGGGACTGCTGGCCCTGCTCCTGGCGCTCGTCCTCGGGGCCTCCCACGCGGCGATGCCCGGCCACGGCAAGACCATCATGGCCGCCTACCTGGCGGGCCGCCGAGGCACCGGACGGGACGCCCTGACCGTCGGCGCCACCGTCACCCTCACCCACACCGCAGGCGTCCTCGTCCTCGGCCTGGCCCTCCCGGTCTCCACCCATCTGGCGGGTGAGACCGTCCTGTTGTGGCTCGGCGCCGCAAGCGGCCTCCTCGTCACGGGCATCGGCCTCTGGCTCCTCCTGGGCGCGCTCCGGGGCAGACCGCAACACCACCACCATCACCACGGCCACGGGCACCATCACCACGACCACAGCCACAGCCACGACCACAGCCACGGTGCCGGAGGCCACGGCCACGGTGCCGGAGGCCACGGCCACGGTGCCGGAGGCGACGACCACACCCCCCCGCACCACCACGGCCCCGCCACACCGGTCCCCGCTCCCGCCCGACCGCCGGCCGGGGAGCTCCGGGGCAACTCCACGGTCGCGACGCTGGCCCCGCCGGACCACGACCACACCCACGGCCACACCCACGGCCACACCCACGATCACCACCCCCACCACCCGCCGGCCACATCGACGGCCCCCGAGAAGCCCCGGCGTACGAGCAGGACCGGCCTCATCGGCATGGGCATCGCGGGCGGCCTCGTCCCCAGCCCGTCCGCCCTCGTCGTCCTCCTCGGTGCCGTCGCCCTGGGGCGTACGGCCTTCGGCGTCCTTCTCGTCATCGGCTACGGACTCGGCATGGCCGCCACACTCACCCTCGCCGGCCTCCTCCTCGTCCGCCTGCGCGAACGGATCGAGCGCCACGACCGGGCCTGGTCCCTCCGCCACCACCCCCTGCTCAGGAAGCTGGCGCGGACCGGCCCGGTCGTCACCTCGCTCCTCGTCGTCGCCGTCGGCCTCGGCCTGACCCTGCGGGCCGCGACGGGGAACGGCTAGGACGGGTCCGGCCCCTCGGTCACGGAGCGATCAGGTACGCCAGGTCGTCCGCGTACTTCTTGATGAAAGCGGGCGAGAGCTGCGGAACGGCGCCTGTCCGGCCCAGGCGCGCGCTCTCGGCGGCGGCCTGGAAGCGGGCGGAGGGAATGGCCGATCCGTTCACGACGACCTCCGGCGTCCGGTGCGCGTCGAGCAGCGGAAGGATGGAGTGGGTCCGCTGCACCTCGGGCGCCGCGCGCAGCGCCGTCTCGAACCGCGCGAGCCAGTCGTCGTAGTCCTCGACGCGGTCGATGCGGTGGCCGGCCTCGTTCAGCCAGTCGACGAACGTGTCGAGCGAGATGCCGTCGTCGTGCGGGTTGACCAGACTGAACGTCCGGTACCCCGCCCGTGCCTCGCCCCCCAGCGTCACCACGGCCTCGGCGGTGAAGTCGACCGGAAGGCCGTCGTAGTGGGCGCGCGGGGGGCGGCCCGTGCCGTCGGGCTCGTAGAAGGAGCGCGGGGCGATGCCCGTGACGACGAGGCTGAGCAGCAGCCGCGTGAACATGTCGGGGATGTTCAGCTGTCCCGGGTAGTCGCTGTGCGCCAGGATCATGTTCGACCGGAACGTCGTGACCGGGAGGCCGTGTAGGTCGTGCGCCTCCCGCAGCAGCACCTCACCGGCCCACTTGCTGGTCGCGTAGCCACTGGCGTAGCCGTCGTCGACCGGCTGGTCGGGGAGGGCGACCCGTACGTCGCGGTCCTCGTCGAGGGCCCGGCCGCCGGGCAGGGACGCCGCGACCGCCACGCTGGAGATGTACGTGAACGGCTTCAGCCGGTCCGTGAGCCCCAGCCGGATGAGCTCGGCGGTGCCCACCACGTTGGCGTCGAACAGGTGGTTGTAGGGCAGCACGTGGTTCACCAGGGCGCCGGCGTGCACGATCCGGTCCACCTCTCCGGACAGCCGCTGCCACACCTCCTCGCCCAGCCCCAGCCGGGGCTCCGCCATATCGCCCGCCAGGACCTCCAGGTGGTCGCGGGCCAGGTCCTGGAAGGTGCGGGCGGCCTCGCCGTCCCCGTCGCCGAACGCCTCCACGAGCCGGGCCAGGGCCGCGGCGTCGTCCGCCCCGCGCACCACGCAGATCAGCTTGCCGCCCACCGGGGCGAGTCGCCGCAGCCACTCCAGGCAGAGGAACCGGCCGAGATAGCCACTGGCCCCTGTGAGCAGCACGGTGTGCGGATCCCCGAAGGTCCGGGGCAGGGACAGGGCCTGGTCGAGCGTCTCCTCGTCGATGAACTTGTCGAGGGTGAGGTCCTTGGCGTGGACGCGGGAGCCGCCCGCGGTGTGGACCGACTCGAAGCTCACCCGCCGGGGCCCCGCCGCGAGCTTCTCCTCGACATGGGCGGCGATCCGCCCCAGGTCGGTACCGCGGCTGATGATCAGGTCCACGGGGACACGGATGCCGAAGATGTCCACGAGGAGATCGGAGAAGGTGACCGCGGACATGGAGTCTCCGCCGATCTCCCGGAAGCGCGTGCCGGGACCGATCGCGGAGGTCGCGGTGGACATCAGCGCCCGGGCCGCCCGCTGCACCGTCTCCAGAGCCGGCCGGTCCTTGCCGCCGCGGCGCACCTCGCGCAGCTCCTCCTTCTCCCGGGAGGCGATGGCGGAGTACGTCTCCTCCAGGGCCGGGCGGTACTTCGCCAGGAGCTGGGGGCGCAGCAGCTTGCGGTGGTCGGAGAGCAGGCCGTTCTCCTGGCCGAACGGCTCGGTCTCGATCAGGACGTCACGCGGTATCTCGTAGGAGTTCAGCCCGACCTCCTTCGCGATCTCCTGGAACGACTCCCCGAGGAGCTTCTTGAGCGTCGTCTCGTCGTCGCCGCACTGATCGAGGGCGTCCGCGGTCGGGACGACCACCGCGAGCAGATAGGACCGCTCGCTGTTCCCGTACACGAATATCTGCCGGACCAGCGGGCTGACGGCGAAGACGGCCTCCAGGCGGGAGGTGGCGACGAACTCGCCCTGGGACAACTTGAGCACGTTCTTGCGCCGGTCCACGACGACATGCCGGCCCGGCTCGATCTCCGCGACGATGTCGCCCGTCCGGTAATAGCCCTCCTCGTCGAAGATCTCGGCGTTGAGGTCGGGCCTGCGGTAATAGCCGGGCACCATCGCCTCGGTCTTGAGGAGGAGTTCGCCCCGGGGATGCGGTGAATCGGTCCGGTAATAACCGAGTTCCGGTACGTCGATGAGTTTGTGGTCGAGGACCGGGGGCTTCAGGAGCTTTCCGTCCACCGAGACCGCGGCGGCCTCCGTGGAACCGTAGATGATGTGCACATCGATCCCCAGCAGGGACTCGGTGAATTCCTTCAGTTCGGCGGAGAGCGGAGCCGATCCGCAACTGGCCCACCCCACACGGCCGCCGAGGACGTTCTCGCGGATGTCCTTCCTGACCTCGGCCTCGATCCGTTCCTGATCTCCGTCGCCGCTCCGGGCCGACCGGCGGTCGAGTTCGCTCTGGTATTTCTGGAAGAGCATTTCGCACACGCGGGGAACCAGGGACATCTCGGTGGGCCGCGCCAGTGCCATGTCCTCCAGGAAGGACGACAGATCGCTGTTCGCCGTGAAGTACGTGGTGCCGCCACGGGCCAGAGTGTTCTTCAGCGAGGAATGCCCGGCGACGTGGCTCATCGGCATGTAATGGAGGTTCGCCGCGTGCTCGTCCGAGAACAGTTGCGACCAGGCGCCGCCCCACATGGCCCGGGCCAGCCGCTCGGTGTACATGGCCCCCTTGGGGGTTCCCGTGCTGCCCGAGGTGTAGATGAGCATGGCGAGCGGGTCCTCGTCACCCTCGACGTCGAACAGCGGCGCTTCGGGGAGTGCGGCCCCTCGTACGCGTACGTCCTCCAGCACGTCGATGCCCAGCTCACGCCCGTGCTCCGCCAGGCGGGCCCGGGCGGCGGCGAACCGGTCGGACTGGTCGTCCACCGCCGGTTCGAAGTCGAACAGCACCAGGCGCCGCACCGACGGGTTCGCCAGGGCCAGTTCGACCGCGGTGTCCAGGCGCTCGATGCTGGTCGCGACGGTGACCGGCTCGGTCTCCTCGACGATGGTGTTCAGCTGTGACACCGCGGAGCTGGTCTGCAGGGGGACGCTGACCGCGCCGAGATGGGCACAGGCCAGGTCGACCGTCGTGTAGTCGACGCTGGCGAAACCGAGAATCGCCACCCGGTCCCCGGCCCGCACCGCGTCATCGCCGCCGTGGTGCCACGCACTCGCCACCGAGCGGACCCGCTGCCAGAGTTCGCCGTAGGTGGTCATCTCGTACCGCGGCACCAGACCGATACGGGTGCGGCCCGTGCCGGCTTCCTCGACGAGTGTCTTCACGCGTTCCCCGAGAGCGGGGCGCTCGGCATACTGCTCCATGATGTCGGCCATCACTCGCGCAAGTCGCATGATGAATCTCCGTATCGCATAACTGGATTACGCCGACTCTTGACGTCGGACGCTCGATGCCGGGCGAACAGGAAAGTGATTGCGCGGGGCGAGGCCGGCGCAGTCCCCTTCCCGTCACCCAGGGCGCGCCGTGATGCTAGGACCGGCCGAACCGAACATTCGAGCCCCTGAGCCGGAGTCCGTCAGGTCCGCCGGCCGCGCCCCGCCCGCCGCGCCCCGCCCCTCGGCGGCAGCGAGGCCCCCGCCGAGGGCCACCTGACGGATTACCTTCCGCCGAGTTGTCCACCGGACGCCGTCCGGCCAAGAGTGGTGTCCGTCAGAGAGGCGGTCCCGGTCGGCCGACGGTGTGAAAAGCGTCGGAATTCCACGTGTGAGCGGTGGACACACGGCTCCATACCCGGGATCTCCATGGGCGTTCGTCCGGCGCGGGAATTCCCCTGCCGAAAGCCGCCGAAGAACGCGCGACTCCTTACATCTGCACCTGCACCTGCACCTGCACCTGCACCTGCGCTTGCACCTGCATCTGCTTCTGCTTCTGCCTCTGCGCCCGCTCTTCCGTCGCACTTCCGTCCGACAGGGCGCATCACCAGGTCTGTCGACAGCCGGACCACCCGGGTCCGGCCCATTCGAGGGAACTCAATGATCGACATAGTCTCTTACCTCCGTTCCATGCCCGCACTTCAGCAGCCCGACTGGGAGGGCCATCCGGACATCGAAGCGGTCCGCACGGACCTGGGCCGGATGCCCGCCCTGGTCGATGCCGAGGCCGCACAGCGGCTGCGCTCCCTGCTCATGGAAGCCGCGGCGGGCCGTGTCCAGATCGTCCAGGCCGGCGACTGCGCGGAGGACCCCGCGGAGGCGACCCCGGCGGACGTCCGACGCAAGGGCGCGCTGCTGGACGTCCTCGCCGGAACGATGCGTCTGGCCTCCGGCCTCCCGGTGCTGCGGGTCGGCCGGATCGCCGGGCAGTACGCCAAGCCCCGCTCGGCGCCCGTCGAGATGGTCGACGGGCGTGAACTCCCCGTCTACCGGGGCCATATGGTGAACCGCCCCGAGCCCGACGCGGAGCTGCGCCGCCCCGACCCCCGGAACCTGCTGACCGGGTACCGCGCCGCCAGCGACATCATGCACTTCCTGGGCTGGCGGGGCACCGAGTGCAGGACGGACCTCGACGCGCCGGTGTTCACGAGCCACGAGACGCTGCTGCTCGACTACGAAGTGCCCCTGCTGCGGCGGGAGCTGGACGGTTCCCTGCTCCTCACCTCGACGCACTGGCCGTGGGTGGGGGAGCGCACCCGTCAGCTCGACGGCCCGCACATCGCGCTGCTCGCCGCCGTCTCCAACCCGGTCGCGGTCAAGGTGGGGCCCACGATGACGCCGGACGAGCTGCTGGCCCTGTGCGACCGCCTCGACGCCCAGCGCCAGCCGGGCCGGCTCACCCTCATCTCGCGGATGGGCGCGGACCACGCGGCCCGCACCCTTCCCGCCCTGGTCAAGGCGGTCCACGAAGCGGGCCACCCGGTGCTGTGGCTGTCGGACCCCATGCACGGCAACACGGTCAGCGGACCGGACGGGACCAAGACCCGCCTGGTGAGGACCGTGGTCCAGGAGGTCGTGAACTTCCAGGAGGCGGTGACGAGGAACGGCGGGGTGGCCGCCGGGCTGCACCTGGAGACCACTCCGGAGGCCGTCGTCGAGTGCGTGCGCGACGAGGCGGAGCTGGGGCGGCTGGGTGAGAAGTACCTGAGCTTCTGCGACCCGCGGCTCAACCCGCAGCAGGCGGTCGAGGTCGTCTCCGCCTGGCGCGGATAGCCCCACCACCGCCCGTACGCCCCCCACCTCCCCCCACCTCCCCCCACACGGCCGCCGGCGGCCCCCGCCCCCCACGCCGTACCGCCGGCGGCCCCCCTCGTCACCACTCACCACTCACCACTCACCACGGAAAGGACGCGACCGCCCATGCCTCATATACCGCCCGTCGAGCCCTACCCCATGCCGGCGGAAGGGGACCTCCCCGACAACACCGTGAGCTGGGTGCCCGACCCGGACCGGGCCGTGCTGCTGCTGCACGACATGCAGGAGTTCTTCCTCAGGCCCTTCCCCCGCAGCGGCGAACCTGGCGGCGCCCTCGTCTCCAACGCCACCCTGCTCAGGGAGCGCTGCGCCGAGCTGGGCATCCCCGTCGCCTACACCGCCCAGCCCGGCGGCATGACCCCGCGGCAGCGCGGTCTGCTCCTCGACTTCTGGGGGCCGGGGATGAACCCCACCCCGGAGGACCGCAGGGTCGTCCACGGACTCGAACCCCGCCCGGAGGACTGGGAGTTCACCAAGTGGAGGTACAGCGCCTTCCACCGGTCCGACCTGCTGGAGCGCATGCGTCACCACGGGCGGGACCAACTGATCGTCTGCGGCGTGTACGCGCACATCGGCGTCCTGATGACCGCCGTGGACGCGTACACCCACGACATCCAGCCCTTCCTGGTGGCGGACGCCGTGGCCGACTTCTCGGCCGAGGACCACCGTCTCGCCCTGAACTACGTCGCCCGGCGCGCCGGCCGGGTGCTCACCACCAAGACCGCCCTCGGCGAACTCGGCGAACTCGGTGGACCCGGCGCAGCCGGTGACCTCGGCGCGTCCGGAGCCGGCCGATGACAGCGCAGTCCGCACCATCTCACCCCACGGGGAACACCATGGCATCAGTGAACGAGACTCCCGACCTCCTCGCGCGCGTCCTCGACGGCCGCGCGGCGGACTTCGCCCTGCTGCACCGGCCGGAGCAGGCCGGCGCCGACACCCTGGAGATCCTCCTCGGCGAGGTGACCGAGGTCGCCGCCCTCAAGGACCTGCCGGTCGCGGCGGAGCCGGCGCCCGGTGCGGGACACGACCTGCTGGTCATGATCCCGTACGGGCAGATCACCGAGCGCGGCTACCAGGCCCGCGACGACGGTGAGTCGCTGCTCTCCATGGCCGTACGGGAACAGGCCACGGCGCCCCTCGGTGCGACGCTGTCCCGGCTGCCGGGCGGACCGGTCAAGGTCGTGGACGGCCGGTTCGACGTGCCCGACGAGGAGTACGCGGACATCGTGCGCCGGGTGATCGACGACGAGATCGGCACCGGGGAGGGAGCCAACTTCGTCATCAAGCGCTCCTTCGTCGCCCAACTGCCCGACTTCTCCCGGCAGGTGGCCCTGTCCGTCTTCCGTCGGCTGGTGGAGCGCGAGTCCGGTGCGTACTGGACCTTCCTCGTGCACACGGGCGGGCGTACGTTCGTCGGCGCCACCCCTGAGCGGCACATCAGCGTGCACGGCGGCGTGGCGGTCATGAACCCCATCAGCGGCACCTACCGCTACCCCGCCGACGGTCCCTCCCTGGACGGCGTCCTGGAGTTCCTCGACGACCGCAAGGAGACCGACGAGCTCTACATGGTCGTCGACGAGGAGCTGAAGATGATGGGGCGGGTCTGCCCGTCGGGCGCCCGGCTGGTGGGGCCCTACCTCAAGGAGATGACGCGCCTGGCCCACACCGAGTACTTCATCGAGGGCACGACCGACCGGGACGTCCGGGACATCCTCCGCGAGACCCTGTTCGCCCCGACCGTGACCGGCTCCCCGCTGGAGAGCGCGGCCAAGGTGATCCGCCGCTACGAGCCCGTCGGACGCGGCTACTACAGCGGAGTCGCCGCCCTCATCGGCCGCGACGCCGCCGGGGGCCGCACCCTCGATTCCTCGATCCTCATCCGTACCGCCGACATCGACGCCACCGGGCGGATGAGCATCGGGACGGGCGCGACCCTGGTGCGCCACTCGGACCCCGGGTCGGAGGTGCGCGAGACCCGGGTGAAGGCCGAGGGACTGCTCGCGGCGCTCGGTGAACCCGAGCCCGTCCGCTTCGGCGCCCACCCCGCCGTCCGCACGGCCCTCGACCGGCGGAACGAGGGCATCGCCGACTTCTGGCTGCGTGAACCGGACGGCCACCGCGGGCAGGAGCAGCCCTTGGCGGGGCAGCGGGTCCTGGTGGTGGACGCGGAGGACACCTTCACCCAGATGATGGCCCATCAGGTGCGCTCGCTCGGCTGTGAGGTGACGGTGCGGCGCTTCGACGAGCCGTACGACGTGACCGCCCACGACCTGGTGATCATGGGCCCCGGGCCGGGGGATCCGCGCGAGACGGAGCACCCCAAGATCGCCCATCTGCGGGGCGCCGTCACCGGGCTGCTCGCGGCGCGCCGGCCCTTCCTGGCCGTCTGCCTGAGCCACCAGGTGCTCAGCACCGTCCTGGGCCTGCCGCTGCACCGCAGGCCGGTCCCCAACCAGGGCGTGCAGCACGAGATCGACTGGTTCGGCGGCCGCGCGCGGGTGGGTTTCTACAACACCTTCGCCGCCCACGCCGAGGTGGACGGGTTCGATCACCCCGAGTACGGGCCCGTACGGATCAGCCGCGATCCGGAGACGGGTGAGGTGCACGGTCTGCATGCCGAAGGCTTCGCCTCCATGCAGTTCCACGCCGAATCCGTGCTGACCCAGAACGGCCCCGGGGTCTTCGCCGCCCTTCTGGGAAGCCTGACCGCCGCACGCGTCGGCTGACCGGCCGCTCCCGGGTCCGGCGGCACGGCCGGGCCCGGGAGCCGCCGCCGTTCACGAGCCTGCGCGGCAGGCCGCCGTACCCCGCACGGATACTTTGGAGTCCTCGTATGTCCCCTGAACACCAGAACCTCGCCGCGGTGTCCGGCGTGGCACCGGCCGCGGTGGCGGCCGAGCTCGTGCCCCTGCTCGCCGACGTGCTGAAGGTGCGGCCCGAGCAGCTCGATCCCGGACTGACGTTCCGTTCGGCGGGCGTCGGATCGGTGGCGGCCACGCAGTTCGTCTCCGCGGTCAACGCCCGTTACGGAACCGGCCTCGACCCCACCTCCCTGTTCGCCCACCCGACGCTGTCGGCCTTCGCCGGACACGTGGCCCGCCAAACCGGGGCGGGGGAGCGGGGGGCCCGGTCCGCCTGGCCCACCGCGTCGGCCGCGCCTGCCGAGCCGGCCGCGACCGCCGCGCCTGCCGAGCCCGCCGCGCCCGCCACGCAGGAGATCCTCGGGTTCCTGCGGGAGCGCCTGGCCGGGATCCTTGGCTGCGAGCCGGCGGCCCTGGACCCTGCGGCCCCCTTCAACCTGCTGGGCGTCGACTCCATCCGCGGGGCGAAGTTCGTCGCCGCCATCAACGACGCGTACGGCCTGAACGAGCCCGCCGTCACCCTGCTCGACCGCCCCGGCCTCGCCGCGATGGCCGCCCACATAGCCCACGCCGCCCACATAGCCCACGCCGCCCACGCCGCCCGGGCGGACGCACCGCCCGCCACCGACGACGCGGCGGCCGACGAAGAACTGGGCGCGCTCCTCGACTCGGTGCGCGCGGACCGGCTTTCCGTGGACGAGGCGCTCACGCGGCTGCCTCACCGGGCGTGAACGGACGACGACCATGGACGAACGCGAGATACTCACCCGATTCAAGGCCGGGCTTCTGGAGCGCGAGCAGGCCGTGTGGCTCCTCGCGGAACGGCGCAAGGCACCCGGCCCGGGAACGGAAGCCGGCTCCTCGGCGCCCGATCCCCCGGCGTCCGGCTCCTCGGCCCCGTTGTTCCTGCCGCTGCCCGGCGGTGCCCATGAACCCATCAAGCTCTGGTACTGCTCCAACGACGAGCTCGACCACGTACTGGCCACCACCCTGGCCCGGCACTGGCTCGACGACGAGGAGCAGGAGACCGCGAGCCGCTTCCTGTTCGAACAGGACCGGCGGCAGTATCTGGTCGCCCACGCCCTCGTACGGCGCGTCCTCGCGCTGGAGAGCGGTCTGCCCGAGGCGGAGGCCGTGATCTGGCGCTCCGAGCGGGGGCGGCCGTTCCTCCAGCGGCCCCCCGTCGGACTGCCGCGCGGCGGACAGGAGCTGGACTTCAACCTGTCCCACGCCGAGGGCCACAACCTGCTCGGCGTGGTGCGCAGTCACCGGATCGGGGTGGACGTGGAGCGGGTCGACCGGGGTGAGCAGGGCCTCGAAGGGATCATCGAGACCTTCGCGCGGGACGAGCGCGACTGGGTGGCGCGCGCCACGCCAGGCCGCCCCAGGGACTGCCGGACCCTGCGGCTGTGGACGCTCAAGGAGGCGTACGCGAAGGCCCGAGGGCTGGGCCTCGGGCTCCCCTTCGACAGCTTCTCCTTCACCCTGCACGAGGAGCGAGGGGTCCTGGCGTTCCGGCCGCCGGAGTCCGAAGGAGAGCTGCCCTGGCGGTTCCTGGAGCTCGAACCCGAGCGCGGAGTGCTGGCGGCCGTGGCCCTCCTCGCGGACACCGGCGTACCGTCCGCCCTCCAACTGCACCGTGGCTTTCCCTGGAGCCGGGAGGCACCGGAGCTGCTGGACCTCCCGGAGCCGGTCGCCGCGCGCTGACGCGACAGGTCCTGAGCCGGCGGGCCGTACGCCGGCCGGCCGGCTCAGGACCTGTCGAGGTGCGGGCTGAGATCGATACGGGGCAGGGTCCCCGGCGTGGCGATCCCCGGGAGCAGCAGCCGCCACATCTCCACCGTGCGCTCCGGCAGGTCCTCCCGGCCGTTGACGAGCTGCGCGTACAACTGGACGCCGGTACACGCGCTGACGACGAACTCCGCCACCCGCCCCGGGTCGATCCCCGGCAGCAGCTCCCCGCTGTCCCGGGCGTCGCACAGGCACTGCTCCATGACGTCCCGCCACTGGAGGTAGGGCGTGATGTCGTGGACGCCGAAGCTCCCCTGCTCCACCGAGAGCCGGACACCGGCGCGCAGCAGCGGGTCCTGCAGGAGCTGGTGCGACCACACCCGGGTGATGTCCACGATGCGCTGCAGCCCCTGGGTGTCGAGGTGCGGCTCGATGCTCTCGGGCTGCGCCATCATGACCGCCCGGGCGATGCCCTCCTTCGACTCGAAGTGGAAGTAGAGGGCGCCCACCGTCAGCCCGGCCCGCTTGGCGATCTTGTTGAGACCCGTCCCCGCGTACCCGGACGCGTCGAACTCCTCCGCCGCCGCGCGCAGCAGCATCTCCCTCGTGCGCACCGCACGGTCCTGCATCTGACGTTCCATGTTCCGGCTCCTTTCATCAGCAAAGTGTGGACAAAAAAAAGAATCATCCTTATTTTATCTCTCAGGGCCCCAGCCGTCCAGGCGGGTGCGCCCACTCAGTGTCCCGTGCGCTCTGTGTCCGTACCTCTCATGCCTCTACCGGGGGAGTATCCGCATGCTCAGCACCGCCACCGCCACCGCCACCCTTGCCCCGCCCGTCGCGTTCGTCGCGGGGGAGCTCGTCCACAAGGCCCGTCCCGGCTCGGTGCTCCTGACCGGTCTGCGGCCCGACGGGG
Organism: Streptomyces cyaneofuscatus; assembly: GCF_042718795.1. Taxonomy (GTDB): domain Bacteria; phylum Actinomycetota; class Actinomycetes; order Streptomycetales; family Streptomycetaceae; genus Streptomyces; species Streptomyces cyaneofuscatus_A. The sequence goes on along the minus strand of NZ_JBHXOX010000006.1, from coordinate 84,365 downwards.
GCGACGGGTTCGTCGTCTCGGCCCACTGGCCCGAGGTGCACGAGTTCTACGCGACCGGGCGGACCGCGCTCGACCCGCTGCTCCTCACCGAGACGGTGCGGCAGGCCTTCCCCCTGCTGTGCCACAGCGCCTACGACGTCCCCCTCGGCCACCACCTGCTCTGGGACACCTTCGGTTACGAGCTGACTCCCGCCGCCCTGGCCCCGAGAGACCACAGCAGAGCGGTCGAGCTCCATGTCACCTGCCGGGAGTCGACCCGAAGAGGCGGCCGGGCGGCGGCGCTGACCCTGCTCATATCGGTGGTCCAGGAAGGGGTGCTGCTCGCCGAGTGCGGCACGCGCCTGACCGTGCAGTCCCCGGCCGTCTACCAGCGCCTGCGGGCCGGGCGCTCCACCCCCGAGGCCGTCGCCGTGCTGCCCGCCGCCCCCATCGCGCCGATCGCGGCGTCCGCCCTGGCGCGCACCCGGCTCCGCGACGTCGTCCTCAGTCCCGCGGTGGGCCTCGGCCGGTGGCGGCTGCGGGTGGACACCGCGCACCCCCTCTTCTTCGACCACCCCCTCGACCACGCCCCGGGCCTGCTCCTCCTGGAGGCCGCGCGCCAGGCCGCCCTGATGCTTCCCGCCGACCACCCGCAGTCCGTGCTGGGCATGGAGACCTCCTTCGCCCGCTACGTCGAGCTGGACGCGCCGTGCCGGATCGAGGCGCGGCCGCTGGAGCCGGACGCGCAAGGCCACCGCCGTACGGTCGTCTCGCTGTGGCAGAACGGTGTCGAGTGCTTCACCGCCACGGTGCGGCTCACCCGGAAGGCCGGCCCCGGGGCCGGCGCCCTCGCCCGGGCCGGTGGCGAGGTCATCCCGTTCCCGCGGTAGCCCCCCCGGGTCCCGCCTCTCCGGTACGCGCTGACACGGCGACGGCGGCCCGCCCCCGCGAAGGGGGCGGGCCGCCGTCGCCGTCGGGGCGGCCGACCCGGCGTCAGCCGGCCGTCCAGCCGCCGTCCACCGGCATCGCGACCCCCGTGACGAAGGAGGCCTGATCGCTGCAGAGCCAGGCGGCGTTGCGGGCGATCTCCTCCGGCTCGGCCATCCGGCGCTGCATGGAGCGCCCGACGAACTGCTCCTCCAGCGACGGGGTCTCCTTCAGTACCTGGTCCATCATCTCGGTGCGCGTGCTGCCCACCACCAGGGCGTTCACGCGGACCCCGCGCCCTCCGTACTCGGCCGCGGCCGCCCGCGTCAGCCCGAGGACCGCGTGCTTGGCCGCCACATAGGCCGAGGAGGCGCCCGTGGCCAGCACCCCGGCGACGCTGGAGGTGTTCACGATCGCCGCGGGGCGGTCGGAGCGGAGCATCGCGGGGATCTGGTGACGCATGCAGTTCCACACGCCCCGGACGTTCACGGCCATGATCTGCTCGAAGGCCGCGCCGTCCGTCTCGTGCAGCAGGCTGCCGGCCGTCGCGTAACCGGCGTTGTTGAACGCCCCGTCCAGCCGGCCGAAGCGTGACACCGCCTCGGTGACGACCCGCTCGACCTCGCCCTCCTGGGTCACGTCCCCCACGGCCGCCATCGCACGGCCCCCGCCCGCGACGATCCGGTCGGCCAGTTCGCGCAGCCGCTCCTCGCGCCGCGCCATGAGCACCACGGTCGCGCCCTCGGTGGCGAACACGTGCCCGGCCGCCGCCCCGATCCCGCTGGACGCCCCCGTGATCATGATGACCTTGTCGCGCAGTAAGCCTGTGTCCCTCGTCATGTCGAGCTCCCACTCCCCATGGACTGCATCTGACCCCCCGGGGCCGCCCTCGCGGGTGGCCCCCTGACGAGAAAAGAATAATGGTCCTTATGTATTTTTGCTAGCGGGTGTCAGGGGCGGGGGCGGGAGGAATCCGGGCGGGGCCGGGGGGTCCGGGCGGGGTCGCCCCTATCGGGGGGTGCGGTCCGTCTCTGGCGGGCGGACGGCCGAGATCCCGTACAGGAACAGGTCGCAGAAGTGGGCGACGTGCTCTCCGCCGGCCTCGGCGCCGTCGGGCTCCGGATCGCTGCCCCGGGCGCGCACCTCCGTCCCGGTGGCCAGGCGCAGGGCCATCTCCGTCACCGCTTCCGGGGTGACGCCCGCCCGCAGCCTTCCTTCCTCGCCCGCGCTCCGGAGCATCTGCCGCACCGGCGGGAGCCAGGAATCCGACCAGTCCCCGCCCTCCGGGAGCTCCCCGGAGAGCCGTACGGCCGCGCGCACCACGACGTCGCGGTGCAGCAGTTCGAGCAGGGCGAGCAGCAGGAGGTGGGCCCGGCGCAGGGGGGCCGCCGGGAGCGCGACCGCCTCGCTCACCCGCTCCTCGATCCGGGCGAGCCCGAGCTCCTTGAGCTCGGTGAGGAGCTGCCCCTTCGTGGGGAAGTGGAAGGTCAGCGCACCGGTCGTGAGGCCGGCCTCACGGGCGATGCGGTGCATGGCGATGCTGCCGTGGCCGTGCCGGTCGATCTCGCGTGCGGTGGTGTCCAGCAGGGTGCCGCGCGTCAGCAGGGATCTCTCCTGCTGTTTCGCCGGCCTCCTTCCCGATCCGTCCGATGTCACCGTGACCTCCTGCTTCTCGTCCACTGATCAACTCTCTACGCTCCCCGGGTCATCCGCCGTTCACAACGCCGAGTTGACGAACTTGCACCCGGAAGGCATCCTCACTCTTCAAAAGAACAAGAATGATGGTTATGTTTTTGTTGTCGCCGGCGGTCACCGCCGGCCGGGAGCCTTCAAGGAGCCAGCCATGTCTGCAGGGGCCGCAGTGATCCTCGGCGCACCGGAGAGCGCGCGGCGCGAGGGGCCGGAGGGCCTGACCGCCTACGGGGAGCGGGTCTTCGGATACCTGCCCCGCAGCGATCAGCGCCGCTGGGCGGACGCCTACCTCCGGGGGCTGCTCGCCACGCCCGGGCGCAAGACCGTACGGCGGATGGCCCGGACGCTGGACCTGCCCGACAGTGCGCCGCAGGCTCTCCAGCAGTTCATCAGCGCCAGCCCCTGGCAGTGGACACCCGCGCGGGTGGAGCTGGCCAGGATCGCCGCCGAACTGCTGCCCGACGCCGTCTGGACGGCCAAGCCGGTGATGCTGCGCAAGCGGGGAAGCCACTCGGTGGGGGTGCGCGAGGGCATCGCCCCGGGCACCGGTCGGCGGGTGAACTGCCAGGTCGGCATCGGACTGTTCCTCACCGGAGCCCGGCACAGCATCCCGGTCGGCTGGCGTCTCCTCCTCGACGAGGCATGGTGCGAGGACCCCGAGCGCCGCCGCCGCGTGCGGATCCCGGAGACGGTGACGCCCCGCCCCGCCTGGGCCCTCGTGCTGGAGATGGTGGAGCAGTTCGCCGCCGCGGGGGTGGCCGAGTCCGCGCCCGTGGTGCTCGGCCGTGACTTCTCCCCGGGCGTCCGCCAGGTGGTCTCGCAACTCGCCCGCCAGCGGCGTGACTTCGTCCTGGAGGTGCCGCCCGGGCAGCCGCTCACCCCGGTGTCCCCGCGCGGGGACGTCCCCTCCCCGGCCACCGCGCCCCGCGGCGACGCGGCGGCCCTCGTCGCGGCGCACTGCCGGCGGACGACCTCCGCGCTGCCCGGGCGGGCGCAGTTGTTCTCGGCCCCGGTACGCCTCCTGCCGCCCGGCCCCCCGGCACCGGCCGCGCACCAGCCCCACCGGCTCGTGGCGGAGGTCGCCGCCGCGCCGAAACGGCCCTCCCGGTTCTGGATCACCTCGCTGCGCGACGCCCCGCCCACCACCGTGCGCGGGCTGGCCCACCGCAGCGTCCTGACCGATGTCGTGGTCCGGGACGTGCAGACCGAGCTGGGTCTCCTGGACTTCGAGGGCCGCTCCTTCCCGGGCTGGCACCACCACATGACGCTGGCCTCCGCCGCCTACCTCTACCGCCGGCTGCTGGGCACGAGCGCCCCGTAGCGGCGGCCCGTCGAGTGGCACCTCGCGCGGCCGAGGTGCCACTCAGCCGGACACCGATCCGCCCCGACGCCGATCCCCCCGGGTGGCTCACCCCCGGGCAACAGTGAGGAATCCCATGATCGACCACTACCCGTCCGCCGTCCGTACCGGTCACGCGCTCCCGGCTCAGGCGCCGGCTCCTACCGGCTCCCGTGACCTGGTCCTCGCCCAACTGTCCTCCAGGGTCCTGGCCTCGCTGCCCCGCAGCGACCAGCGCCGCAAGGGCCTCCAGTACCTGGACGGCCTGCTGACCGTCCAGGGGCGCAAGTCGATCCGCAACATCGCCAAGTTGCTCGGCACCCAGGCCTCCGAGCAGAACCTGCACCACTTCATCAGCGACTCCACCTGGGACTGGGTGCCCATACGCCGGGCCCTGGCCGAAGCCGTGGACGATGCCCTGCCGACCCGGGCCTGGGTGGTGAGACCCATGACCATCCCCAAGGCCGGCCAGAACTCCGTGGGGGTGGGCCAGCACTTCTCGGCGGCGCTCGGCCAGACCCTGAACGCGCAGCGGGCCGTCGGCGTCTGGGCCGCGTCGGAATCCGCGAGCGTACCGGTCAACTGGCGCCTGTACCTGCCCTCCTCATGGCACACCGACGACGCCCGGCGCAGTCAGGCGGCGGTCCCGGAGGGGGCGGGGGAGGAGAGCCTGTACGGCTGCGCGGTCGAGGCGTCCCGGGAGACCCAGCTCGGCTGGGGGCTGCCGGTGCGGCCCGTCGTCTTCGATCTGGACGAGGCGCCCGAGCCGCTCCTGGAGACGCTCGCCACCAGCCACGCGCCGCTCATGGCGAGGGTGGGCGAGGACACCCTGCTCACCGTGGTCGACCGGGTCATGGGCGGGCGGGAGCAGAGCACGCTCCCCGCGCACCGGATCATGGCGATGGCCGGCAACATGCGGCGTCCGGTCCCGGGCAGGCGCCCGCTGCCCGGGATGGTGAAGAGCCTGCCCCTCGCCGCCGCCGTCCGCGTCGAACTCCCCGCATCCGCGCGGGGTTCCGAGCACCGGCAGCTCGTACTCCTGGGCATGGGTGACTACGGCAGTCGCTGGCCGGCCGAACTGTGGCTGTCCAACCTGACCACGGTCCCCATGGAGTATCTGGCCAGGCTGCGACAGCTCACGGCCCGGGCGGCCCGGGACGCCGCGGTGGTGGCCGACCGGGTGGGCATCCGGGACTTCACCGGGCGCTCCTTCACCGGCTGGCACCGGCACGTCACGCTCGCCTCGGCGGCCCACGCCGTGACCATGCTGGGCGACCCCGCCCGGCATCTTCCGCACATGGCGCGCTAGTTATCGACATCCGGCTTGGACGCCCCGCCGCCTCCCCATAAGTTGGAGCGGCGGCCGAGGAACGGCCCGGCCCCGCCGAGGGCCGCCCCGCCGCCGGTCTCCCGTCCGGCGCGCAGCACGCCGCCGCCCCCCCCCACAGCGAGGACCGGCACAGGACCGGGGCCCACCCCGGACCAGCCCCCCCCCACACGCCTGCTCATCTGCTCACGCACGCACCCCCGCACGCCTGTTCACGCACCCCTGCAAGTCCGCACACGCACGCCCGCATGTCTCGACCGAGCTCTGCCCCGGGCAGAGCCTCCCGACCAGCCCGCGGTTCTCCCGGACCGCCGAACTCCGTAGGGACGACCCCATGCAGTCACCACCGCAGACCGCACCGGATCAGCCGGCACAGCGCACCGAGGACCGCAGCGCACAGGACCGCAGCGCACAGGACCGGAGCCCACAGGACCGGAGCGCACAGGACCGCAGCGCACAGGAATGGAACGCGCTCGACGAGTTGGCCGTCGACACCGCCCGCGCCCTCGCCATGGACGCCGTGCAGCACGCCGGGCACGGACACCCCGGAACCGCGATGAGCCTCGCCCCGGCCGCGTACGTCCTCTTCCAGAAGGTCATGCGCCACGACCCCGCCGACCCCGGCTGGGAGGGGCGGGACCGCTTCGTCCTCTCGGCCGGGCACGCCAGCCTGCTGCTCTACGTGCAGTTGATGCTGGCGGGCTACCCGCTGACCCTCGACGACCTCAAGGCCTTCCGCCGGCACGGCAGCCTCACCCCCGGCCACCCCGAGCGCGGGCACACGCCCGGGGTGGAGACCACCACCGGGCCGCTGGGCCAGGGCGTCGCCAACGCGGTGGGCATGGCCATGGCCGCCCGCTACGAGCGGGGGCTCTACGACCCCGAGGCCGCCACCGGCACCTCCCCCTTCGACCACACGGTCTGGGTCATCGCGGGCGACGGCGACCTCCAGGAGGGCGTGTGCGCCGAGGCCTCGTCACTGGCCGGGCACCAGAAGCTGGGCAATCTCGTCGTGCTCTACGACGACAACCACATCTCGATCGAGGGGGACACCAGCACCGCGTTCTCCGAGGACGTCCTGCAGCGGTACGCCTCCTACGGCTGGCACGTGCAGCGGGTCGAGCCGAAGCCCGACGGCGACCTCGACCCCCGCGCCCTGCGCGAGGCGTTCCTCGCCGCCAAGGAGGTACGCGACCGGCCCACCCTGATCGCCGCGCGCTCGGTCATCGCCTGGCCCGCGCCCCAGGCCAAGGGCACCGCCGCCGCGCACGGAGCCGCCCTCGGCGCGGACGAGGTCGCGGCCACCAAGGAGGTCCTCGGCCTCGACCCGGCCCGCTCCTTCCACGTACCGGAGGAGGTGCTCGCGCACACCCGGACCGCCCTGGTCCGTGGCCGCGCCGCCCACACCGCCTGGGCCGGGAGACTGGCCCGGTGGCGCGACGCCGACCCCCGCCGGGCCGCCGAGTACGACCGGATCACCCAGGGGGAGCCGCCGACCGGGTGGGAGAACAAGCTCCCCGTCTTCGAGCCCGGCACCTCGGTGGCCACCCGCAAGGCCTCGGGCACCGTACTCGCCGCGCTGGGGCCGCTGCTGCCCGAGCTGTGGGGCGGCTCCGCCGACCTGGCCGGGTCCAACAACACCACCATCGACAGCACCTCCTCCTTCCTGCCGCTGGGCAACGCCCTCCCGCAGGCCGACCCGTACGGGCGCACCGTGCACTTCGGCATCCGGGAACACGCCATGGGCTCCGTGATGAACGGGGTGGCGCTGCACGGCGCGACCCGCGTCTACGGCGGCACCTTCCTGGTCTTCTCCGACTACATGCGCCCCGCCGTACGGCTCGCCGCGCTGATGCGGCTCCCGGTCACCTACGTGTGGACCCACGACTCGATCGGACTCGGCGAGGACGGGCCCACCCACCAGCCGGTCGAACATCTGGCCTCCCTGCGGGCCATCCCCGGACTGAACGTCGTACGCCCCGCCGACGCCAACGAGACGGCGGCGGCCTGGGCGGAGATCGTGCGCCGGCACAGCGCCGACCCCGCCCCGCACGGGATCGTGCTGTCCCGGCAGAACCTGCCCGTCTACCGGCCCAACGACCAGGTTCCGCGCGGTGGTTACGTCTTCCGCGAGGCCGAGGGCGGGGTTCCGCGGGCGCTGCTCGTGGCCACCGGTTCGGAGGTGTCCCTGGCGGTCGCCGCCCAGGAGCTGCTGGAGCGGCGCGGCATCGCGGCCCGGGTGGTGTCGATGCCCTGCCTGGAGTGGTTCATGGAGCAGGACCGCTCCTACCGGGACCTGGTGCTGCCGCCCGACGTCCGCGTACGGGTGACGGTCGAGGCCGGCGTCGGCCTCGGCTGGGACCGCATCGCGGGCGAGGCGGGGCGCGTGATGTCCCTGGAGCGGTTCGGGGCCTCGGCCGACGGTGCGCTGCTCTTCCGCGAGTTCGGCTTCACCCCCGAGGCGATCGCCGCCGAGGTGGAGACCGCCATGGAGAAGGCGGCCCGCCGATGACGACCCAGGCATCCCGGCTGCGCCCGCTGACCGCGCGCATCCCCGGCTCCAAGAGCATCACCACCAGAGCCTTGCTGCTGGCCGCCGCCGCGAAGGGCACCAGCACCCTGTGGGCCCCGCTGGTCAGCCGCGACACCCTCGCCTTCCGGGAGGCCCTGGGGAACCTCGGCGTACGGGTCGAGAACAGCCCCGGCGACCAGTTCTGGGACGTCACCGGCCACGGCCGGGGACCCGTCGGCGCGGGCGAGGTGTGGTGCGCGGACGCCGGTACGGCGGCCCGCTTCCTGCCCCCGTTCAGCGCGACCGGCGAGGGCACCTTCACCTTCGACGGTTCCGAACAGCTCCGGGCCCGCCCGTTGACCCCGCTGATGAAGGCCATGACCGCGCTCGGCGCCGAGCTGGAGACCCCGGCCCCGGGTCGCTTCCCGCTGACCGTACGGGCCACCGGGCTGGAGGGCGGCGAGCTGCGGGTGGACTCCTCCATGAGCAGCCAGTTCCTCAGCGGCCTGCTGATGAGCGCCCCCCTGATGCGGCGTCCGGTCCGGGCCGACCTGAGCGGTTCCGTCAGCCGCCCCTACCTGGACATGACGCTGTCCCTGATGCGGCGCTTCGGCGCCGACGTCCAGGAGTCCGGCACCGGGGTGGTCGAGGTGCGGCCGGGCGGATACCGGCCCGCCGCCCTCGTCATCGAACCCGACGCCTCCACCGCCAGTTACGTCTTCGCCGCCGCCGCGGCGACCGGGCACCGCGTGACCGTCCCCGGCCTGTGCGGGCGCAGCCTCCAGGGCGACCTGCGGTTCGTGGACACCCTGCGGCAACTGGGCGCCCAGGTGGAGGTGTCGGACCGGGACGTCACCGTGACGGGCACCGGACGGCTGCGCGGCGGCCTCACCCTCGACATGGGGGACATCTCCGACACCTTCATGACCCTCGCCGCCATCGCCCCGCTCGCCGACGCCCCCCTGACCATCGGCGGGGTGCGGCACGCCCGGTACAAGGAGTCGGACCGCATAGCGGCGGTGACGCAGAACCTGCGCGCCTGCGGCGTCCGGGTGGACGAGACGGAGGACTCGGTCACCGTCCACCCCGGCCCGCTGCGCCCGGCCCGCATCGCCTGCCACCGCGACCACCGCATCGCCATGGCGTTCTCGGTCCTGGGGATGGCCGCACAGGTTCCGCTGGCCCTCGACGACCCGTCCTGCGTGAAGAAGACCTTCCCCGGGTTCCACCGGGAGATGGCCCGGCTCTTCCCGTCCTACGACGTACCGGATCACCGCTGATGACCGCCTACACGCGCAAGAGGAAAGCAGGGAGAGGATGAGCAGGCTGCGCTGGCTGACGGCGGGGGAGTCGCACGGCCCCGCACTCGTCGCGACGCTGGAGGGACTCCCCGCGGGCGTGCCCATCACCACGGGGATGGTGCGGGAGGAGCTGACGCGGCGGCGCCTGGGGTACGGGCGCGGCGCGCGGATGAAGTTCGAGCAGGACGAGGTGACCTTCCTCGGCGGCGTCCGGCACGGGCTCACCCTGGGCTCCCCGGTCGCCGTCATGGTGGGCAACACCGAGTGGCCCCGGTGGGAGCGGGTGATGGCGGCCGACCCGATCGACCCCGCCGAGCTCGCCGGCCTGGCCCGCAACGCCCCGCTGACCCGTCCGCGTCCGGGCCACGCCGACCTGGCGGGGATGCAGAAGTACGGCTTCGACGAGGCGCGCCCCGTACTGGAGCGCGCCAGCGCCCGGGAGACCGCCGCCCGGGTGGCCCTCGGCGCGGTGGCCCGCTCGTACCTGAAGGATACGGCCGGGATCCAGATCGTCAGCCATGTCGTGGAGCTGGGCGCCGCGCGGGCCCCCTACGGGGACGTGCCCCGGCCCGGCGACGTGGAGCGGCTCGACGCGGATCCGGTGCGCTGCCTGGACGCGGACGCCTCCAAGGCGATGGTCGCGGAGATCGACCGGGCCCACCGGGACGGCGACACCCTGGGCGGCGTCGTCGAGGTCGTCACCCACGGGGTTCCGGTCGGCCTCGGCTCGCACGTGCACTGGGACCGCCGGCTGGACGCGCGGCTGGCCGCCGCGCTGATGGGCATCCAGGCGATCAAGGGGGTCGAGGTGGGCGACGGCTTCGGGCTGGCCCGGGTGCCCGGCTCGCTGGCCCACGACGCGATCGTGCCCACCGCCGACGGCATCCGGCGCTCCTCCGGCCGCTCCGGCGGCACCGAGGGCGGCCTGACCACCGGTGAACTCCTGCGCGTACGGGCCGCGATGAAGCCGATCGCGACGGTTCCGCACCCCCTGGCCACCGTGGACGTCAGCACCGGCGAGGCGGCCGTCGCGCACCACCAGCGCTCGGACGTCTGCGCGGTGCCGGCCGCCGGGATCGTGGCGGAGGCGATGGTGGCGCTGGTCCTGGCCGACGCGGTGGCGGAGAAGTTCGGCGGCGACAGCGTGGCCGAGACCCGTCGTAACGTCTCCGGCTTCCTCACCCACCTGGAGATCGCATGACCACCCCCCTGGCCGTGCTCGTCGGCCCGCCCGGCGTGGGCAAGTCCTCGGTCGCGCGGATCCTCGCGGCGCGTACGGGCACGGCGGCCCGCGACACCGACCGGGACATCGAGCGGCTGACCGGACGGACCGTCAGCCAGATCTTCGCGGAACGGGGCGAGCCGCACTTCCGCGCCATCGAGCACGAGGCGGTCCGCGCGGCGCTCCACCAGCACTCCGGGGTGCTCGCCCTGGGCGGCGGGGCCGTCCTGCACGCGGGGACGCGCGCGGCGCTGCGCGGGCTGCCGGTGGTCTTCCTGGACGCCACGCTCGCGGACGTCCGGGAACGCCTGGGGGCGGACGACTCCCGTCCGCTTCTGCGGGACGACTTCGCCGGCCGGTGGCTCGGCCTGATGTCCCGGCGGCGCCCGCTGTACCTGTCCGTGGCCCGGGCCGTGGTGTCCACCCACGGGCGCACCGCGGCGGAGGTCGCCTCGGCGGTGCGGTCCGAGCTGGCCGGCGCGCCGGTGGGGGCCCTGTCATGACCGTCGTCCGCGAGGGCCCGGCCGCACCGGCCATCCCGGAGGGCCCGCCCCGACCCGGCCCTCCCGCACACCGTCTACGCCGAGGGCTGCGCCTCCACGGACCCCTCCACCGCTTCCTCCGCACCCTCCGCACGGAAGGCGGCGCCATGACGACGGGCCCACGCCCGGAACGTACCGGGCTCCCGGCCGATCGCCTCCCGAACCCCGTGGTCCACGCCGCTCTTGGCCCCCTGGGCCTGCCGGTCCGCGCTTTCGAGGAGCGCCGCCGCGATGGCGTCGGGGTAGCGGGCGCGCCACGCGGCCAGGGCCTCCGCCTCGGTCAGCTCCTCGTGGCGCACCGGCCGGCCCAGCACCTCCCCGAGCTGCGCGGCCTGCTGCCGGGCCGACAGGGGCGCCGGGCCCGTCAGCGCGTACGCCCGTCCCGCGCACTGCGGGGAGGTCAGGGCGCGGGCCGCCGCCTCGGCCACATCCCGGGGGTCCACGCAGGAGTTGGCGGAGGAGCCGTGCAGCGTACGTACGACGCCTTCCTCGCGCACGGACCGTGTCCAGTCGAGGCAGTTGGACATGAAGGCGCGGGGGCGCAGCAGCGTCCAGGACAGCCCGGACGTCCGGGCGCGCTCCTCGCACGTCCGCTGCCACCGGGTGATCGCGTCCTGCGCCCGGGGGTCGGTGACCGCGAGGGCCGAGATCTTCACGACGTGCCGGACCCCGGCCCGGCGTGCGGCGGTGAGGAGGTGTTCGTCATGGGTGTCCCGCAGCGGGTCGAACGTCACCGCCAGGAGCGCGTCCGCCCCGGCCAGCGCCCGTGTCAGGGAGGAGGTGTCGTCCAGATCCGCCTCGACGGCCAGGCCGCTCCCCGGTAGGCGGGCCGCCGCCCGTGCCGGGGAGCGGGTCAGGCAGCGCAGGTCGTACCGCGGGGCGAGGAGGCGCGCCACCTGGCCCCCCACCGTTCCCGTGGCCCCCGTCAGCGCTATGCGCACAGCCTTCTCCTCTCCACGGCCTCATGACTATCACCCGATCTGGCGAAGGAGCGGCTACTATGCCAACATAATAATGAGCACTATGTTTCTTGTCGGGCGGTCGTCCCCCTCGTCGCTCCGCGGCCCGGCCGCACTCACTCTGGAGGAAGTACGTTGACCACACACAGCACAACACCCCGCCGGGCCTGGTTCGGCTTCACCCTGGTCCTCAGCCTCGTCGGGCTGGTGGCGATGGACAACTCGGTGCTCTACCTCGCGATGCCGAGCATCAACGACGCGATCTCGCCCAGCGCGAGCCAGGCCCTGTGGATCGTCGACATCTACGGTTTCGTGGTGGCCTCGCTGCTCATCGCGTTCGGCAACCTCGGCGACCGGCACGGCCGGCTCAAGTTCCTGCTCGGCGGCGCGATGCTCTTCGGCATCGGATCGGCGGGCGCCACGTTCGCCACCAGCCCGGAACTCCTCATCGCCTCCCGCGGACTGATGGGACTCGGCGGCGCGACCCTGCTGCCCTCCGGTCTGGCGATCGTCAGCAACCTCTTCCCCGACGTCAGGCAGCGGGCCCGGGCGATCGGCATCTTCGCGGCCACCTTCGCGGCGGGCTTCGCGGTCGGCCCGGTCGCGGGCGGTCTGCTCCTCGACCGCTTCTGGTGGGGCTCGGTCTTCCTGATCAACCTTCCGGTCGTAGTGGTCTTCCTGACCTTCGCCCCGAAGCTCCTGAAGGAGGTCCGCGAGGCCAGGCCCGGCCGGGTGGACGGGCTGAGCGTGGCGCTGTCGGCGGTCGGCATCCTGCTCGCCGTCTACTCCGTCAAGGCCGCCGCGGCGGAGGGGTTCTCCATCGAGCAGTTGGCCATCGGCGCGCTGGGCATCGCCGTGCTGGTGTGGTTCGTGCGTCGGCAGTTCACGCTGGAGGAGCCGCTGCTGGACCTCGGCCTCTTCCGTGACCGGGTCTTCACCGTCGCCGTACTGACCGGGCTCCTCTCCCTGGTCGCCTGGGCCGCGGCCGGATACCTCAGCGGTGTCTACCTCCAGTCGGTGCTCGGCTTCACCGTGCTCACCGCGGCCTTCCTCGCCCTGCCCGGCGCGGCGGTGCTCACCGTGGCCTGCATCGGCACGGCGGGCGTGGTCGACCGGATCGGCAAGCGGTCCGCGCTGATCGCCTCGCACTTCTTCATCGGCACCGGACTCCTGCTGCTGATGTTCACCGGCACCACCGCCGGTGCGGCGCTGTACATCGCCTCCACCGTCATCGCGGGCGTCGGCTACGGGTTCTCCTTCAGCCTGGTCGCGGAGACCGCCGTCGCGGCGGTGCCCGCGGAGCGCGCCGGTTCCGCCGGAGCCATCGCGGAGATGAGCAACGAGCTGGGCGGCGCGCTCGGCATCTCCCTGCTCGGCTCGCTCGCCGCGTTCTTCTTCCGCTTCCTCGGCCCCGGCACGGCGGGCACGCTCGACACCACCCTGTCCACCCCCGGCCTGTCCGACGAGAGCGCCGCGCAGGCCAAGGACGCCTTCGTCACCGGCCTGCACGCGGCGATCGGCGTCGCGGCCGCCCTCACGCTCGCGCTCGGTATCCTCGCGATCCGCTGGCTGCCGCGCGAGGAGCGCGACACGAAGGCCGAGGCCCCGGAGCGGCAGGAGCAGACCGTCTCCTGAACCCACGCACCCCGCGTGCTCTCCGCGTACGCGCAAGCGCCCCGCCCCGCTCCCTCCGTACGGACGCCCCCGCCCCTCCGCGGGCGTCCCCCGGACGGGGCGGGGCGGTTTCAGCGCCGCTCGGCCCGTACGAGGGTGGACTCCGGCTCGTCACCCCGGCCGCTCTGCTGGTTCAGCACGCGCAACGCGTCCGCTGAGGTCGCGTCGTTGGGCGTGTAGATCTCGACCCGGTGGTCGGGGCTGTCGGGCTGGAGCCACACCTGGTAGTCGACGCTCACCGCCCCGACGGTGGGATGCTGCAGATGCATGGCCCCCGTCGTGCAGTCGGAGACGTCCCCCGTCGCCCACATCGCGCCGAAGTCCGGGCTGCTCATGGTGAGTTCGCCGATCAGCCCGGCGAGCCGGGCATCCGTCGGATAGCGGCCCGCGGTGAGACGCAGATAGGCGACGTGGACCTTGGCGAGGTCCGGCCAGTTGCGGTACATGTCGCGGGTGTGGGGGTCGAGGAAGAACATCCGGGGGATCGACGGACGCCCCTGCGCGTTCCGCGGCGCCTCGAAGGGGATGTGCTCGGCCACCAGCGCGTGCCCGGTGCGGTTCCACGCGAGGACGTCGCCGCGCCGGCCGAGCACCACCGCGGGCGTGGCATCGCCCAGCGACTCCAGGAGGGTCAGCACCCGCGGGTGCGGCTCCTCGGCGGGCGGATCGCCCAGACCGGGCTTCACCGACTGCCGGGCGAGGTTGTGCAGATGTACGGTCTCCACCTCGTCGAGCCGGAGCACCCGGGCGAGCGCGTCGAGCACCTGCTCGGAGGCGCTCTCCGCCTGCCCCTGCTCCAGCCGCGTGTAGTACCCCGCGCTCACCCCGGCGAGCTGGGCGAGCTCCTCCCGTCTGAGGCCGGGAACCCGGCGGGAGGTGCCGTAGGTCAGCAGACCGATCTCCGCCGGAGTGACCCGGTCACGGCGGCTCTTCAGGAACGTTCCGAGGCTCTCCATACCTACGAGCGTAGGGCGCTCGCCCGCCCCGTGGGTGTACCTGTCGGGTGTACCCACACCATGGGGATGGCTGTCGGCCACGCCGTGCCCGAGTGTCGGCACCATGACTCGACAGCATACGAACGACGCACCCGGACTGCGGGCCTGGCTCGGGCTCGCCGTGGTCCTCGGACCGGTTCTTCTCGTCTCCATGGACGGATCGATCCTGTTCCTGGCGATGCCCCGGATCAGCCAGGCCCTCTCGCCCACCGCCGACCAGGCGCTGTGGATCCTGGACATCTACGGCTTCGCCGTCGGTTCCCTGCTGGTCGCCTTCGGCAGCATCGGTGACCGCTACGGCCGGCTGAAGCTCCTGATGATCGGCGCGACCGTGTTCGGACTCGGCTCCGCCGGGGCCGCGTTCGCACCGACCCCCGAACTCCTCATCGCCTGCCGCGCGCTCATGGGCGTGGCCGGTGCCACCCTGCTGCCCTCGGCGCTGGCCGTACTGAGCGAACTGTTCCCCGACCCCCGGCGCCGGGCCCAGGCCATCGGCATCTTCGCCGCTGCCTTCGCGGCCGGCTTCGCCATCGGCCCGGTCGTCGGCGGCGCGCTGCTGGGCCAGTTCTGGTGGGGCTCGGTCTTCCTCGTCAACCTCCCCGTGATCGCCGTGTTCCTGGTCTTCGCGCCGATCCTCCTCCGCGAGGTCCGGTCGGGCGGGACGGGCCGCGTCGACCCGCTCAGCGTCGTGACCTCCGCAGGAGGCCTGCTGCTCACGATCTACGGGATCAAGCACCTGGCCGCCGACGGGATCTCGGCCCTCCCGATCATCACGGTGATCGCCGGCATCGCCGTACTGACCTTCTTCGGCCTGCGCCAACGGAACCTCGACAACCCGCTGATCGACTTCTCCCTCTTCCGCGACCGCGTCTTCACCATCGCCATCATCACGGGCCTGCTGCCCCTGGCCGCCTGGTCTGCGGCGGCGTACCTGTCCGGCATCTACCTCCAGTCCGTACTGGACCTGAGCGTCCTGCACGCGGCGCTCCTGGCCCTCCCGGGCGCGGCGGCCCTCACCATCTCCTGCATCGTCACCCCGGCCGTCGTCGAGCGCATCGGCAAGCGGGCCGCGCTCCTCATCTGCCACTTCTCCATCGCGGGCGGCCTGCTGATGCTGCTTCCCACCACGGTCACCGGCGGGATCGGCTGGTACATCGCCTCGACCGTGATCGCGGGACTGGGATACGGCATCTCCTTCGCCGTCGTCGCGGACACCGCGGTCGGCGCGGTCCCCGCGGAGCGGGCGGGTTCGGCCGGCGCGATCGCCGAGACCAGCAACGAG
This sequence comes from Streptomyces cyaneofuscatus, assembly GCF_042718795.1. Lineage (GTDB taxonomy): Bacteria > Actinomycetota > Actinomycetes > Streptomycetales > Streptomycetaceae > Streptomyces > Streptomyces cyaneofuscatus_A. The sequence goes on along the minus strand of NZ_JBHXOX010000006.1, from coordinate 68,614 downwards.
ATCGGCAACGCCCTCGGCATCGCGCTCCTCGGCTCCCTGGCCGCACTGCTCTTCCGCCTCCAGGGCCCGGACCTCGCCCCCACCCTCGACGAGACCCTCCAGCTCCCCTCCCTGCTCCCGTCCGCGATCCAGGACGCGAAGTCCGCGTTCGTCACCGGCCTGCACGTGGTCGTGGTCGTGGCGAGCCTCCTGCACGCCGCCCTCGGAACGGCCGCCCTGCGCTGGCTCCCCAAGTCGGCGCCGGAGGAGCAGGCCGCCGAGGTGCACGAGGAGCCCGCGGAGGAGCGCATCGCGAGCAAGCAGTAGCGGGAGGAGACCGACGAAAGAGCCGTCTTCGCCCTCAGCGAGGGCGAAGAGGCACCGGTCCCAGGACGCTGACTTCGGAATGCGTACCCAGCTTCGCCATCCGTCCGGGCGGTCAGAGCAGGTGCCGGTTGGGGGCCTGTGCGGCGTCCGCGTACTCGGGCAGTACGACAACCGACACACCGGCACTTCGCAGGGTCTCGGTGCCATCGGCATCGGCGACGAAGGTGTCCGGCTCGCTCCAGGCGGTGACGACACGGCGGAGCCCGGCATCCTGGATGAGTTGGGCGCAGGGGCGAGGACGGGATGCCCGCTCGGCGCAAGGCTCCAGGGAGCTGTAGATCGTGGCGGTGGCGAGCCGGGCATCATCGGCGGGGAGCTTGGCGAGGGCGCCCTCCTCGGCGTGGTCGTGGGGGTCGTGCTCACGGGAGTGGCCACGGGCCATTTCGGTCCCGTCGGCCCCGACGATGACCGCCCCCACGCTGAAGGCGGTCGTCGAGGGCGGGCAGAGGGCGGCCAGTTCGCAGGCGAGAGCGAGCCAGTTCCGGTCCGCGGTGTTCGGCTTGCGGCCGGTGCCTGGGGCACCTGCCGAGGGGATAGGGCTCATCGGGGCGCCGTAGAGGTGTCCTTGGGGGCGTACCGCATGAGAACCACGTCACCGATCTGGCGAGCCTCCAGAAGCCGGAGTCGGGCGGTGGGTCCGCCGGGGTAGCCCGCCGGACCGAGCATGCGCACGGCGTCGGGCTGGCCGACCAGGAGCGGGGCGATGACGAGCTGGAGTTCGTCGGCGAGCCCAGCCCCGAGGAGCTGAGTGTGGACGGTGCCGCCGCCTTCGACCATGAGCCGCTGGACGGCGTACACGTTGCCGAGGACGTCGAGCGCGGTCGGCCATGTGCCCTCGGTGGGGAGGCCCTGAACAGTGGCCAGGCCACCCACATTGGCCCGTGCCTTCGCCGTGGCCGCGTCACCCACGGCCAGGACGAGCTTGTCCCCACCGTGGTGCCAGAACTTCCAGCCAGGGTCCAGGTCGCCCGTACCGGTGACGGTGACTTTCAGCGGGTACTCAGGCTGACCGGCCGCGATCCGGGAGGCCCGGCGCTCTTCGGAGTTGACGAGAAGACGGGGGTTGTCGGCCCGGAGTGTTCCGGCTCCCACGAGAATGGCGTCGACGCCGGCTCGTACGGAGTCGACGCGGTCGAAGTCCTCCTTGTTGGACAACATCAGCCTCGCCTCGCCCGGACGGGTGTCGAGGTGGCCGTCGATCGAGACGGCTGCGGACAACAGGATGTACGGGCGGGGCACGCTGTCTCCAGAGGGTGTGGACGAGTGGGTCAGGCGGGATGCAGGACGATGCGGTCGAGTGATGCCCGGAACTCGGTGACGCCCTCCTCACCTGCCGCGGGGGTCAGTGTCTGATCAAGGCGGTCGAGCTGATCGAAGATCCGTGCGGAGCCTGTCTCAGCTGCGATCCCCACGGCCTGCGCCCCGATTCGGGCGGCCAGGGACATGTTGCCCGTGCCTGCATGGGCACGAGCAGCACGGGCGAGGTGGACACCGCGGTCCCGGCGGTAGGCGGGTGGCAGCATTGCGATGGCGTTGTCGAAGCCGGCTGCGGCCTGCTCGAAGTCGCCGAGCGCGGCAAGGGAACGGGCCCTGGCAGTGTTGATGTACGCAGTGTCGAGCCAGGAACCCCAGACGTCGTCGGAGTCTGCACGACCGAGAAGGGCGAGCGCGGCCTCGTAAGCCCTTTGTGCCTCACCGCCTTCCCCGAGAAGGGCACGCGCATGGGCCTCGTGCAGAACGGCGATGACTTCCAGGCGGGTCCCAGGCCGGGCGGTGCGTCGGGCGGCGGTGGCGAGTCCGAGGGCGTCAGCGGGATGTCCGGTGTCGACCGCGAGCTGGGCCTTACGGGCGAGGATGTAGGCCGTGAGATCGGCGTCGCCGGTGATGTGGGAAGCGTCGAGTGCTTTCGCCGTATGGCCGTGGGCGGTGCGTTCGTCGCCCATGTCCTGGGCGAACCACCCCGCCAGCTCTTCGTATCGCGTCTCCAAGGAGAGGAGCTTGACGGCATCGATGCCGCGGGCGGCTCGGCGCCTTGCGGCAAGGGAGACGAGATGTTGCTGAAGAGCGGGCAGAACATGCCGGGGACCGATGAGGTTGTCGGTCTGGATCATCACTCGGCGGAGCTGTGTGAAGTGCTCGAAGGGAGAGCCCATGTCAGCGAGTTCGGTGGCGGTAGCCACCGTCGCGGCCGGGATGGCAGTCGCAGCCAGGCCGGCCAGCCCGGAGGCGAGAACGACACGGCGGGGCACGGGCACGAAGCGGATCCTTCCGTGGATGCGGGCGGGGACGACGACCGTGTCGGTGTCGTCTCGGAGTGAGACTGCCTGCCTGAGCCCGCTCGATGCCAGGGGCGCCAGACGGCTGGCTCCATGGCCCCTTGTATTGGCCCCATGAGTCGTCGTCTCGACTCTGGACGCCATGGCCGAATTACCCTGGGGGGCCTCGTGTTCCGCCTCATCCCAGCCACGGACCAGTGCGCCGGCGGCATCGAGGGCATCGTCAAGGACGATGGCCACGTGCCGTGGCACGGGACGCTCAGCGCGCTCGAAGCGCCCCAGATGTGAGCGGTCGATCAGTGCTTTTCTGGCGAGAGCCTGTTGCGACAGCCGACGGGCCTCACGGAACTGGCGTAACTCGTATCCCCAGCGGTGCCATGGGCCCACCCCTGGAGTCAGTTCTTTCGGCTGTTGCCCCACTCTTCCCCCCACCGCGAACTTCCGTTTGCTCTGCGGATAGATGCCAACGACACCGGTCGGCTCTGGATGGGGCCTGCGGAGCCAGCGTGTGGGGCTCCATCCAGGGACTCCCCATTGAGGCTCCCAGCCGTTTTCATCGTTGGTGTGAGTTGATCACACGGTATCCGAACGGCCTGTGTGGCGACTCTGATTCACGTCATGAAGCGCGAGAGCCGGCAACGGATCAGCGCTCCTCTCTCAACTCGGGAGGGCACACCGTGTCCCAGGAACGACACTTGCACAGCAGACTCACGCTGACGGAGACGCCCGACGCTGTCGGGTTGGCGCGGCTGCACACTGCCGAGGTCCTCGCCCGCTGGAGCGTGCCCTCCGACCTTGCGGAGACGGCGCAGCTCCTGGTGTCGGAGCTGGCCACGAATGCCGTACGGCATCCCACGGAAAGCGACGAGTGGGCTTCGGTGTTCTCCTCACAGAACGCTGTGCAGTCCTTTGAGCTGTTACTGGAGATGCTTCACGACGCCGTCAGGCTTTCGGTGTGGGACCGCGACACGAGGCCGCCCGTCCTGAAGGAGGTCGGGGGCGAGGCCACAGGTGGGCGGGGCATCTTTATCGTCGCGATGATGAGCAGGGACTGGGGGCACTACCCGGCTCGGAACATGCCCGGCAAGGTGGTGTGGGCCGAGGTCGCTCTCGTCCCCGCGAGCCTGCTTGGTGAGAAAAAGGGGACGGAGTGTTCCTCCGGCCGACTTCCGTCCGCCGGGCCTCGGGTGCCTATGGCCGCACCAGTGGATCTGAACGTGCTCGGTCGCGTGCTCGTCGGGCTCAGAGGCCTCTGAGCTGTGGATGTTGAAGACGAAGCCTGCCCGACGCTGAAGGCCCGAGGGAACTTTCCTGACGGGACGGGCCTGGCATCGAACCACTTCGTCGCTTCCCCGGCCGGGGGTCCGCAATCTCAGGGACGGCGGCGGAGCGCCTTCGGCACCTCTGAGCCTGGACTTCAGCCTCAAGGCCCCGGTCGCGAACTGGGTGGCAGGTGGCACTTTCCCCTCATCTTCTGACCCGGTCGTATCTGCCAAGGCCCCCGCCCGACAGATTCGACCCTCCGAAGGGGCCCCTCCGGCTCCGCAGATGATCCCTGCAGAGCCCGACGACAGGAGGGGCGTGGCACCGCAGCGGAGCACGCCGCGCGGAGCCCCGGTCGGCCGTCGACCTGGAGTCGGCGGCCGACCGACCCGACCATCACGCTCCATCCCGAATCGTTCAGGAGGCCTTGTGCAGAACCGCTCCGTCCTGTCCGAACTCAACGGCGCCACGGTTCTGGTGACCGGTGGCGCGGGGCTCATCGGCTCCCGGATCACGGCTCGGCTCAAGCAGGCCGGAGCCCGCCCGATCGCCCTGCGCAACATGAACGCCTATCCCGAGCACGTCTACTCCGGCGTGTTCGGCGTCGACACCACCCATGCGAACACGGTGATCGGAGACGTACGGGAGACCGCCCTGGTGCGAAAGCTGGTCGCCCGAGTCGGACTACGTCATCCAGGCCGCCGCCCTCGCGGACATCGCTGCCTGCACTCGGGATCCGGCGGACGCGATCGACGTCAACACCGCCGGTACCCAGGCCGTCCTGGACGCCGTCACCGCGAGCCGCCGCGTGCGCCGCTTGGTCTTCGTTTCCTCCTGCAGCGTCTATGGAGACGGAGAACCGGAGGAGACGGAGAGCCGCCAGGTGCTCGCCATGCGGCAGCTCCTGGAGAGCGTCCGCGGCCGTATCCCGCGCCAGTTCCACGAGTTCGACTCCATGCGCCCGGTATGGATGTACGGCGCCACGAAGGCGTGGGGCGAGCAGCAGACCGCGATCGTGCTGGGCCAGGTCGGCATCTCGTACAGCATCGTGCGGCACTTCTCCGTGTACGGGGAGCCGCAGACGATCAGGCCGAACAGCCACTCCTGGGTCGTCGCCTGGTTCGCCGCCCGCGCCTCGCTCGGCCTGCCACTCCACCTGAACGGCGGCGGTGGCCAGGTCAGGGACCTGACCCACGTCGAGGACATCGCCGAGGGCACGCTGCGCGCGCTGGTCAGCCCCGGGGCCCACAACGAGACGATCAACATCGGCACCGGCATCGCCACCAGCATCCGGGACGTCGCGGAGCTGGTCCGGGCCCACTACCCGGACACCGAACTCCTGGAGACGCCCCTGCCGGCCGGTGACCCGCTCGGCGGCTGCGCCTCGGTCCACCACATGGAGAACGTTCTGGGCTGGGCGCCGAAGGTGCTGCTCGCGGACGGGGTGGAGCGCTACGTGCGGTGGCTGCAGACCACGCCGCAGGCCGCCCCGGACTGGTTGTCGCAGACAACACCCCTTTAGACGAACCGAGTTCAGACCGCCCGGTGCCGCACGGCGTAGACCGCCGTCCCGCCCCGCAAGGGCGACCCCCTCAGGCCCTCCCGCCACGACCAACTCACGGAAAGCCGGAACACCATGAAGCCGCTCCTGCTCGGCGATTACGTCACCGCGCCCACCTACGGACAGCTCGCCGCCACCCCGTACGGGCGCCTGCACACCTACGACCTGGCAGACTTCCTCGCCCGGTGGCCGGAGCTGCACGAAGAGGCCCTCGCCCTGCTCGGCGACGACCGTATCCACCCCTCCGCCTACGTCCACCCGCAGGCGATCATCGGGGACGACGTCATCATCGGCCCGGGTGTGAACGTGTACGAGTTCTCCACCGTCCGTAAGGGCAGCGTGCTGTGCGCCGGGGCGTCCGTCGGCTTCAACTGCGAGGTCACCGCCGCGTTCGTCGGCGAGGGCGCGGTCCTGGGCCATCGCATCGGCATCAACCGCACGATCGTCGGCAACCGAGCCCACCTGTCGGACGGGGTGACGGTGGCCGCCATCGCGGTGAGCGCCAACATGTCCAGGCCGGACCGCGAGATCTGCCTGCGTACCACGGCGGGCATGTACCGGTGTGGGACCACACAGTTCGGCGCGGTCATCGGCGACAAGGTGCAGACCGGGAACAACATCAGTCTGGGCCCCGGCGTCCTCGTCGGCCGCAACAGCCAGATCGACAGCGGCGTCACCCTCGCCATCCGCGCCGTCCCCGACAACTCCGTCGTCACGGCCCCGCACACCGCACAGACGCGCATCCGCAGCCGCAACGCGGGCGTCGAGGAAATGCTCCCGTGACCCCGCGCCGCCCGGTGCCAGTGGCCCGCCCCGACGTACTGCCTCCCCTGCACGTGGCCATCGGCGCCGATCGTGCCGGTCAGGAGTACAAGGACGCGCTCGGTGCGTACCTGCAGCATCACCACCTCGTCGCGTCCGTGCTCGACGTTGGCGTACACCTCTGGACCGAAGAGGCGTACCCGCAAATCGCCGAGGCGGCTGCCCGGCACGTGGCAGAGGCCACCGTCGACAGGGCCCTGCTCATCTGCCACACCGGCCTCGGGGTCGCCATCGCGGCGAACAAGGTGCCCGGCGTCCGCGCCGTCACCGCCCACGACTCCCTGTCCGTGCGGGCCTCCGTGCTCTCCAACAACGCCCAGGTCCTCACCTTCGGCGCCGGAATCATCGGCCTGGCCCTGGCCAAGCAGCTCGCCGAGGAATGGCTTGCCCACCGCTTCGACCCGACCGCGTCCGCCGCCCGCAAGGTGCAGATGATCCACGACCTGGAGAGCACCGGCCGCGTCATCCCCCCGCCCCTTCCCTGACCCGTACGAGGAGCGCCAATGCCGACCAATCAGAGCACCGTTCCCCGCACCACCGCAGCGTTGACGATCCCGTTCGAGCCAGCCCAGGGCGGCTGGTACACGGGAGCCGAGCACGATGCCATCCGCATGGCCATGTCCAGTTCGGAGGACTGGCACACGGGCTGGAGGGGTGGCGAGTACGTCACCAGCTTCGAGGACGCCTTCGCCCGGTACACCGGGGCGAGTCACGCCCTGGCGTTCAACTCGGGCGGCACCGCTATGGAGATGGTGCTCCGCGCCCTGGAGCTGAAGCCGGGGGACGAGGTGATCTCCTGCGCGATCAACTTCGTCGGACCGCACATCGCCGTCATCGGGCAGGGCGGCCGACTCGTCCTGGCCGAGCCAGACCCGGTCACCCTCAACCTCGACCTGGCCGACACCGAAGAACGGATCGGCCCGCGGACCCGGGCGATCCTGGTGACCCACTGGAACGGCGCGAGCGCGGACATCGGCCGCTTCGTCGAGTTGGCCGCTCGCCACCCACACCCGGTGCACGGGCCGCCGGTCGTGATCGTGGACGCCGCCCGCGCCTGCGGCGGCCGGACCCCGTCCGGAGCGCGCGTCGGCGCTGAGGGCTGGGCGACAGTGTTCTCCTTCGAGTCGAAGAAGCTGATGACCACCTTCGGCCAGGGCGGCATGGTCACCATCGACGACCACGTCCTGGCCGAGCGGCTGCGCGGGCTACGGACGTACGGCGGGCGGGCTGGCTGGGGTACCAACCAACTGCTCACCAAAGCCCAGGCCGCGGTCGGCCTGGTCCAGCTCGCGCGCCTGGACGAGATGAACGCCGCCCGGATCACCCGGGCTTACGACCGTACGGCGGCCCTTGCCGACATTCCCGAGCTGACCCTGCCTCCGACGCTCGCCGAGGACCTGCACCTCTACTACCGGCACAACCTCCTGGTCCCCGAAGCATGGGCGGGCCGGAGCCGCGACGAGCTGATGGATGTGCTCGCCGACCGGTACGGGGTAGGCAGCATCGTCTCCGACCCGGTCACCTACCTCGGCCACGACCTCATCCGCGCCCACACGGCCGGCCAGCACTGCCCGCGCGCCGAACAGCTCGCCGCCCGCCTGCTGTGCCCCTGCCTCCACCCGCAGATGACCGAGGGCGAAGAGACCCAGGTCCGCGATGCCATCCGCCGGGCCACCGCCAGCATCGCCCAACTCCACCCGGCCACCATCAAGGAGAACGGCTGATGTCTCAGCTCAAGAAGGAAATCGACGGCATCCGTGAGCGCGAGATCCACCTCGTCGACCCGTACGAACTCAAGGATCCCGACGGGCTCCTGCGGATGGTCTTCATGATCCCGTACGGACACGCCTTCAGCCTGATGGGCAATGGCCCCATGGGCTTGCACGACCTCATCAACCGTACGAAGGACGTCCCCGCCGTCGCCGAGCGCGCCCTGCACTACGAGTGCCTGATCCACGAGGGAAACCGCGTGACCACGCCGGACGGGGAGGTCTACCGCAGCATCGAGTCACCCTTACCCGTCGGCACGGCGGACGTGATCGGCGTCTCCGTCATCAACTCCGGCAGCCTGCACTCCGTCTTCCAGCAGCTCGACCTCGCCGGAGTACCCCGGCGCAGCGCCGACCGGATCCCCGGCGAGCACCCGCTGATCGTCGGCGGCAACTCCGGTCTCGCCGACCCCGAGCCCATGGCCGACTACCTCGACGTCATCGCCCTCGGCGAAGCCGAAGAGTCCCTGCTCGAACTGCTGCGCGTCGTCCGCGCGCACCGCGAGGAGCCCGGAAGCGGCGTCAGCCTGTACGAGAAGCTGGCCCGCATCCCCGGCCTGTACGTACCGTCGCTGTACACCTGCGAGTATCTGCCCGGCGGCGGCGTGGCCGCGGTCACCCCGAAGAAGCTCACCGTCCCGGCGAAGGCCAGCCCCGCCTACCTCCCCGTACGTGAGCTGCACCCCGCCCACTTCGTCTACCCCAAGAGCGACGGCACCGCCGCCGGTATCCACCCCACCCTCGGCTGCCGGCACTCCTGCGACTTCTGCAACCTCGGCGTCCCCCCGTTCCGCCACGCGCCCATCGGCATGCTCAAGGACTACATCGACCGCCTCGAAGCGCGGAAGATCCGGCGGATCATCATCAGCTCGCCCACGTTCACCCAGTACCGGCACCGCCGCGAACTCCTGGACCACATCAGCGCTTACGCCCGGCGGGCGGCAGCCGAAGGGGAGACGGTCACCACCATCATCGGCTCCATCCGGGCAGACGAACTCACCGCGGACTATCTGGAGTCGGTCACCGAACTCGAAGAGTTCGGGCACCTGTTCACCGAGCTGAACCTGGACCAGGCCCGGGGCATCATCACCATCGCCCCCGAGTGGGCCTCCCCGGACCTCGTCGCGATGTACGGCAAGACCCAGCGCCGCGAACGCGTCGACAACGCCATCGAACTGTGTCGCAAGAGCAAGGACGTCAACACCGTCATGCTCTATTTCATCGTCGGCGCACCGGGCGAGCGCGACGCGGACCGCCTCGCCATCGCCGACTACGCCCAGGACGTCCTGGACCGGCTCGGGCACCCCGACGGCACGGTGATCGTCAAGCTCCACCAATTCATGCCCAAGCCCGGCACCGCCAGCCAGCGCCTGCGGATGAGCGACCCCGACCTTGTCCACACCTACACCGCACAGATCGAGGACCGCCTGCGCGCCCTCGTCGGCGACGAGAAGTTGGAACAGCACTTCCGGGTCCTCGACCTCGGCGCCAGCCACATGCACCTCGAAGTCATCTGCTCGCGAGGCGACCGCCGGATCGGGCTGGTCCTGGAAGACCTCTACGACGCGAACATCGACCTGCACACGGTGACCAAGGGCCAACTCGTCGAGGCCCTCGCCCGGCGCGGCCTGTCGTACGACCGCCGCCTGCGGCACATGGACGAGCCCGTCCTGCCCTGGCACACCCTCAACCACGTCAGCACCACCGCCGAGCAGCAACTGGCCACCTCCCTCTACGAGCGCGAGAGCACTCTCGGGTGAACGGCTTCCCCCTCCACCCGGGCAAGCACGCCCTGCCCGCCGTACCCGACCCGGCCGAGCACGCCGCGTACGTCCGCACCACCGACCCTGATGCGGACCTCTCCACGCTCGACGGAGTGGTCCTCCTCTACCAGGGGCGGCTGCTGGAGCACGCTCTGCGTACGTACCGCACCCGCCCCCGCCCGGGGTGGGTGCGCGGTGGCCTGCACCTGGTCGAGGACCAGGGCCGCAGATTCGCCCTGTGCGGCGGCTTCGGCCTCGGCGCCCCGGCCGCCGCCCTCGTTGTCGAGCAACTCGCCGCGCTCGGCACCCGGCGAATCATCACCGTCGGCACCGCCGCCTCCCTCCAGCTCAACCTCGGCCCCGGCGCCCTCGTCGTAGGTGCGACCGCGCTGCGCGACGAAGGGCTCTCCCACCACTACCTGCCACCCGGCCGGACAGCCTCACCCTCGCCCACCCTCACCCAGCACCTGACCGAAGCACTGGCCCCGCACGACCGGCCGGTCACCCGCGGGCCGATCTGGACCACAGACGCCCCGTACCGCGAGACAGCGGCAGAAGTCACCCGGTACGGAGCCGAAGGCATCCTCGCCGCCGACATGGAAGCCGCCGCGGTCTTCGCCGTGGGCCACTGCCGTACGGTCGCCGTCGCCACCGTCCTCGCCATCGCGGACTCCCTCGTCGACCGCCGCCCGCGCCAGCACTCGCCGGACACCGAACACGCACTCCACACGGCGCTTGCCGCAGCGGCGCACGCGCTCCGCACCTCCACGGCGTCACCGCCGACCCCCGGTGAACACTAGGGTTGAACTCCTCGTGAACAGAAGCAGAAGGGCACCCTTGTGAGCTCCGGCGCCTCGCGTCCCACGGTCGGCGCGGTCGTCCTGACCATGAACGACCGGCCCGAGGAATTCCCCCGGGCCATGGCCTCGCTCCTCGCACAGGCAGGCATCGACCTCGACGTCATCGTGGTCGGCAACGGCTGCGCACCTGAACAGATCCCCGCAGGCGTCCGCACGGTCACGCTGCCCGAGAACGTCGGCATCCCCGAAGGCCGCAACGTAGGGGCCGACAACGTCAAGGGCGATTACCTCTTCTTCTTCGACAACGACGCCCACCTGCCCGACACCGACACCCTCGCCCGGCTCATCGCCGAACTGCACCGCGACCCCCAGCTCGCGTACGTACAGCCGCGCATCAGCGATCCGGTGACCGGTGAGACCCTCCGCCGCTGGGTACCCCGCCTGCGGGCCTCGGACCCCACCCGGCCCGGCATCGTCACCGTCATGGCCGAGGGCGTCGTCATGGTCCGCCGCGACGCCTACGACCGGGCCGGCGGCTGGCCCGGAGACTTCTTCCTCTTCCATGAAGGCGTCGAGCTGGCCTGGCGGCTGTGGAACCTGGGCTGCACCGGCCGGTACGTCCCCGACATCGTCGTCCACCACCCCGCCACCAACCCCGCCCGGCACGACACCTTCTACCGACTCAACGCCCGCAACCGCGTCTGGGTCGCCCGCCGCAACCTGCCCCGCCTCCTCGTCCCCTTCAACCTCGCCACCTGGTGCCTGATCACCCTGTGGCGCATCCGCGACCGGGAAGCGCTCCGCGTCACGCTCGCCGGCTTCCGTGAAGGGCTCGCCGGTGGGCAGGGCCCGAGGCAGCCCATGTCCTGGCGAACCGTGCTCCGGCTCACGACGGCCGGGCGACCGCCTGTGTTCTGACCCTGTCCGCTGGGTGATTTCTGTGGCGAGGAACGCAGTTGGCCTTGCTGAACAGTTCCCGCCGACGGACACGCACCGCCCTACCTGATGTCACCGGAACCCGAGCGCGGAGTTTGATCACAACGTCTTCTCGCTTTGTACATGGCCCAGGCTGACGCCTGCCTGTGTCCCGGCAGGCTACGGAGGTAGCGCAGAAAGCTGTACGCTTCCCACCTACGCTGACGACGCCTTTCTCGGTCGGGATATGCGAGGTCATACCACGCCTTTTCCCACGCCGAAACGGCGTCCGGGTGCCGGACTTCGCAGATCTGCACGATGCTCATGACCAAGGAGAGCGACGCGCTGCGTTCGCCCCGGAGCGCCGCGCCGATGGTTGAACGCTTGAGCTCCCCGTAACTCTTTAGCCCAATCTCACGTTGAGAGAGATTCGCCCCCCGAATGAGCTCTCCGAGGGCGTTCAAGAAATCGCCATGGGTTTTCATTCCGTCAGGGGGGCCGCCAGCGGCTCGGAGGGCTTGGCTCTCTCGCTTGATCGCGGCAGCTTCGTCTCTGATGGCCATCACGGTCGCTTCGTCCATGTGCAGTGAACGAGCCATCAGTTGGACTACTGCCCGAGACGGAATTTTCCGTCCGGACAATGCCCGTGAGACGGTCGACGAGTCTCGCTTGATGAGTACCGCTAACTGACCGTAGGTCAATCGGCGTTCCAGGCGTCGGCACTCCAGTAGCTCGATCAAGGCGTCGTTCACCGGCCTCCAGTCCCTTCCTGATCCGTAGGTCTTCGTCGGCATTGCTTCTGTCCCCTCCCGGTCCGCCGGGTCGCGGGCTGACCCATGGCGAGCAGTAGCGTGCACGTGCCTGCCCTCCCGAACAAGTTCAAGGCGCTCAGGAGAAGGAGGGTGGCCACGGAGAAGACGCCTTGACTAATGACTACTGTTTTTCGTGGTGCTATGTACCCGTATTTCCAGGGGCTACTTCCCGGTAGAGACTGGGGGTGCATTTCTGGTTGGTGTACCCCTCGCGGGCCTCCCGATACTGGCGGCAGCCTCACTCGTTTGTTGTGCAGACCGTTCACTAAGCTGTATCGGTGACAGATGAGAAGGCAGTCGGAACTGTCCACCGTGTACGGCGCCGGTGTTCACCTGGTCGGCGAGGTAGTCGCTGTCGGGGGGGTCGTCGAACCCGTCGAGCCGGTGTGTTCCATGCCCGAACACGTCAACGAGGACTGGAGTATCGGCCTGGGCGGTCAGAACGAAGCGGATGCCCGATCGACCTCGGTCATGTGCGATCACTGTCTTCGGCTCGCGGTCCACGAGAACGGGCCGCCGGATGACAGGGGAGACACGGGCATCGATAGGGCGGGGTAGCCCGGATCGGTTCTGCGACTGCGGACGTGAGATCGACGACGACTTCCGCTTCTGCCCCACGTGCGGCTTCGCTGTGCGGCCCAGCGGCAAGCAAGGACAGCGAACGGGCGAGCTGTGCCGCACCCTGTGCCGGTGCGCGGAGCGGACCTACGAGCGCCTTGCCGAGAGTCATCTCGCGGGCATGGCACTGGGGGAGGAGTCCTTCACCGACTACAACCTTCAGGACATTCGCCAGGCACATCCGGATCGAGTGATCATCCGTCAGTACAACCGACGAGAGGAGTCCAGGAACGGCGCCGACTGGGAATGGTGGTTTCATGACGGCACGCACGGCTTCGGCATGCGTGTCCAGGCCAAGAAGGCCCACAAGGACGGTCGTTACGCACTCCGGCACATTGTCCGTGGAACCGGGGCGCTGCAGAGCACGCAACTGATCGAGGACGCGGCCGCCTCGGGCTGCCTGCCCTTCTATGTCTTCTACAACCACAAGAGCTGGACCGCGACCGACGACCGGCTCGCACCGAGGGACTGTGATCACACCCAGGCCGACCAGCGCCAGACGGGATGCACGATCGTCTCGGCGCTGGTGGTCCAGCGCGTCATGGCCGAGAGAATGCCCCGGTCGAGTGACCACGTCAAGCGGCACAGCCTGCCCTGGAACCGTTTTGTCTGCGACTCGTACAGGCGGCGCGCGGATGTCACCAGTCTGGAAACCGCGTTCGACCACATGGGGGCGCTCCACAACGCGGGAAGACATGATCTACGGCTGGCTGCTCAGCGGCCTCCGGTCCGGGCAGACACCGCCGGGCAGACAGAGGAAGGCGAGGGTAGGGTACGCCGCTTTGTGACGAGTGACCTGACGGTTCCGTACGAGGACGTGCCCGAGCGGCCTCGCAGGGATGCGTTGGATACTGAGTTGCACCAAACGGAAGCGGTGGACAGTGCGCTGTACCGAGCGCTCGACGTACTCGCCGACAGTCCTCCGCCGCTGTTGCCTGAGCGGATCAGGAGTGTTCTCCTCCATGGCGAGCTGCCCGAGCCGCCCGACGAGCGTGTCGCAGGGGTGGCTGTCGTGGCCCTTACCGACCGCTGACCGGGCGACTGCGGCGGACCGCAGGGGCTGAGGCCACTCTGCGAACGGGTGCCCACCGGGCATCCCAGGACTTCTCCGTCGCCTGGGCGGGAACGGCCCCTGACGGCGCCGAAGGACATGAACGCTCTGGTCAGGGCCCCGCCCCCTCAGCACTCGATGATGTTCACCGCGAGCCCGCCCCGGGCCGTCTCCTTGTACTTGACGCTCATGTCGGCGCCCGTCTCCTTCATGGTCTTGATGACCTTGTCCAGCGAGACCTTGTGGCTGCCGTCCCCCCGCAGCGCCATCTTCGCCGCCGTCACCGCCTTCACCGCCGCCATGCCGTTGCGCTCGATGCACGGGATCTGGACGAGGCCGCCGACCGGGTCGCAGGTCAGGCCCAGGTTGTGCTCCATGCCGATCTCGGCGGCGTTCTCCACCTGCTCGGGGGAGCCGCCCAGGACCTCGGCCAGGGCGCCGGCCGCCATCGAGCAGGCCGAGCCGACCTCGCCCTGGCAGCCGACCTCGGCGCCGGAGATGGAGGCGTTCTCCTTGAAGAGCAGGCCGATGGCGCCGGCGGCGAGGAGGAAGCGGACGACGCTGTCCTCCTTCTCCGCCTCGGTGCAGCCGTGGGACGCGAAGTTCATGTAGTAGTGCAGGACGGCCGGGATGATGCCCGCCGCGCCGTTCGTGGGGGCGGTGACCACGCGGCCGCCCGCCGCGTTCTCCTCGTTGACCGCCATCGCGTAGAGGGTGATCCACTCCATCGCGTGGGCCTGCGGGTCGCCCTCTGCGCGCAGTTGGCGGGCCGAGTTCGCGGCGCGGCGGCGGACCTTGAGGCCGCCGGGGAGGATGCCCTCGCGGGACATGCCGCGCGAGACGCAGGCCTGCATGACCCGCCAGATGTCCAGCAGCCCGGAGCGGATCTCCGCCTCGGTGCGCCAGGCCAGCTCGTTCTCCAGCATCATCCGGGAGATGGAGAGGCCGGTCTCGCGGGACAGGCGCAGCAGCTCGTCGCCGGTGCGGAAGGGGTGGCGCAGGACCGTGTCGTCCGGGACGATCGGGTTCTCGCCCGCCACCGCGTCCTCGTCGACCACGAAGCCGCCGCCGACCGAGTAGTACGTCTTCTCCAGGACCGGGGCGCCCTCGGTGTCGTACGCGAAGATCGTCATGCCGTTGGCGTGGTACGGGAGCGCCTTGCGGCGGTGCAGGATCAGGTCGTCGTCGAAGGTGAACGCGATCTCGTGCATGCCGAGCAGGTTGATGCGGCCGGTGGAGCGGATCTCCTCGACCCGGGTGTCCGCCGTCTCCACGTTCACGGTCTGGGGTGACTCGCCCTCCAGGCCGAGCAGGACCGCCTTCGGGGTGCCGTGGCCGTGGCCGGTCGCGCCTAGGGAGCCGTACAGCTCGGCCCGTATCGAGGTCGTGTGCGCGAGCAGGCCCTCGTTCTTCAGGCGGCGCGCGAACATCCGGGCGGCCCGCATCGGGCCCACCGTGTGGGAGCTGGACGGGCCGATGCCGACCGAGAAGAGGTCGAAGACCGAGATGGCCACGGGAGGACTCCTTGGGGGGTTGGAAGACGCCGTTGTCTGCCTGGGCGGTGCGGGGACAAGCGGGGCAAGCGGGAGAAAACAAACGGGAGGGGGGCAAGGAACGGGGCACCGCGCTCACTCTCCTCAGTGTGCGCGGTGCCCCGTCCGGATGCGCGGAACCGCAGGCCAGGTGCTACTTCAGGCCGGGGTACAGCGGGAACTTCTCGGCCAGCGCCACCACGCGGGCCTTGAGGTCGTCCGCGTCGTAGGACGGCTTGAGGGCGGCGGCGATGATCTCCGCGACCTCCGTGAAGTCCTCGGCGCCGAAGCCACGGGTGGCCAGCGCCGGGGTGCCGATCCGCAGGCCCGAGGTGACCATCGGGGGGCGCGGGTCGTTCGGGATGGCGTTCCGGTTGACCGTGATGCCCAGCTCGTGGAGCCGGTCCTCGGCCTGCTGGCCGTCCAGCTCGGAGTTGCGCAGGTCGACCAGGACCAGGTGCACGTCGGTGCCGCCGGAGAGGACGGAGACGCCCACCTCGGTGACGTCCGGCTGGACCAGGCGCTCGGCCAGGATGCGCGCGCCCTCCAGGGTGCGCTGCTGGCGCTCCTTGAACTCCTCGCCCGCCGCGATCTTGAACGAGACGGCCTTGGCCGCGATCACGTGCTCCAGCGGGCCGCCCTGCTGGCCCGGGAAGACCGCCGAGTTGATCTTCTTGGCGAGCTCCTGGGTGGAGAGGATCACGCCACCGCGCGGACCGCCGAGGGTCTTGTGCGTGGTGGTGGTGACGACATGGGCGTGCGGTACCGGGTTGGGGTGCAGACCGGCCGCCACCAGGCCCGCGAAGTGCGCCATGTCGACCATCAGGTACGCGCCGACCTCGTCCGCGATCCGGCGGAAGGCCGCGAAGTCGAGCTGGCGCGGGTAGGCGGACCAGCCGGCCACGATCAGCTTCGGCTGCGACTCCTTGGCGAGGCGCTCGACCTCCTCCATGTCCACGAGGCCGCTCTCGTCGACGTGGTACGGGACCACGTTGTAGAGCTTGCCGGAGAAGTTGATCTTCATGCCGTGGGTCAGGTGACCGCCGTGGGCCAGGTTCAGGCCCATGATCGTGTCGCCCGGCTTCAGCAGCGCGAACATCGCGGCGGCGTTCGCCTGCGCACCGGAGTGCGGCTGGACGTTCGCGGCCTCGGCGCCGAACAGGGCCTTGATCCGGTCGATCGCGATCTGCTCGACCACGTCGACGTGCTCACAGCCGCCGTAGTAGCGGCGGCCGGGGTAGCCCTCGGCGTACTTGTTGGTGAGGACGGAGCCCTGGGCCTCCATGACGGCGACCGGAGCGAAGTTCTCCGAGGCGATCATTTCGAGGGTGGACTGCTGACGGTGGAGCTCGGCGTCGACGGCGGCGGCGACGTCCGGGTCCAGGTCGTGGAGGGAGGAGTTCAGAAGCGACATCAGGGGGTCCCTTAAGGTCTCAGGTCTCAGTTGCCGGAGAACGCGGTGTACTCGTCGGCGGAGAGCAGGTCGGCCGGCTCCTCCGTGACGCGCACCTTGAACAGCCAGC
The DNA here is from genome assembly GCF_042718795.1 of Streptomyces cyaneofuscatus. Taxonomy (GTDB): domain Bacteria; phylum Actinomycetota; class Actinomycetes; order Streptomycetales; family Streptomycetaceae; genus Streptomyces; species Streptomyces cyaneofuscatus_A. The sequence continues at coordinate 51,543 of NZ_JBHXOX010000006.1, read as the reverse complement.
CGCCCTCGAAGGGAGCGGAGTTCACCAGCGAGGGGTCGTCCACGACGTCCTGGTTGGCCGCCGTCACCTCTCCGGTCACCGGCGAGTACAGATCGCTGACGGACTTGGTCGACTCCAGCTCACCGCAGGTCTCGCCCGCGGTCACCGTGTCACCGACCTCCGGAAGCTGGGCGTAGACGACGTCACCGAGCGCGTTGGCCGCGTACTCCGTGATGCCGATCGTGGCCACGCCGTCCTCGACGGCCGACAGCCACTCGTGCTCCTTGCTGTACCGCAGCTGCTGGGGGTTGCTCATGACCTGAATTCTCCTGTACGCGGGGGAGTGCTGATGACGGTGGTCTTACGGTGTGAGACGGAGGTACGTCACTTCCGTGACGCCTGCGTGCGGCGCGAAGGCCCGGAAACCAACGGTTCCTTCCGGGATATCACTTCTGGCGCTTGTAGAACGGCAGCGCGACGACCTCGTACGGCTCGTGCGTGCCCCGGATGTCCACGCCCACGCCCTCGGTGCCCGGCGCGGCGAAGGCCGCGTCCACGTACGCCATGGCGATCGGCTTGCCCAGGGTGGGGGAGGGGGCGCCGGAGGTGACCTCGCCGATCACCTGGCCGTCCGCGACGACCGGGAAACCGGCGCGCGGGACCCGGCGGCCTTCGGCGATCAGGCCGACCAGCTTGCGCGGCGGGGCGGTCTCGGCACGCTCGGCGGCGGCCTGGAGCGCCTCGCGCCCCACGAAGTCGCCCTCCTTCTCGAACTTCACGACCCGGCCGAGGCCCGCGTCGAACGGGGTCAGCGCCGTCGTCAGCTCGTGCCCGTACAGCGGCATGCCCGCCTCCAGGCGCAGCGTGTCCCGGCAGGAGAGGCCGCAGGGGATCAGCCCGTGCGCCTCGCCGGCCTCCGTCAGGGCCCGCCACAGGGCCTCCGCGTGCTCGGGCGCGACGAAGAGTTCAAAGCCGTCCTCGCCCGTGTAGCCGGTACGGGCGATGAGCGCCGGGACCCCGGCGACCGTGCCCGGCAGGCCCGCGTAGTACTTCAGCCCGTCCAGGTCCGCGTCGGTGACGGCCTTCATGATGGCCGGCGACTCCGGGCCCTGGACCGCGAGCAGCGCGTACGCGTCCCGGTCGTCGCGCACCTCGGCGTCGAAGCCCTCCACCCGGGCGGTGAGCGCGTCCAGCACGATCTGGGCGTTGCCCGCGTTCGCGACGACCATGTATTCCGTCTCGCCGAGGCGGTAGACGATCAGGTCGTCCACGATCCCGCCGTCCTCCTGGACGATCATCGTGTAGCGGGCCCGGCCGTTGCCGACGGTGGCGATGTTGCCCACCAGCGCGTAGCTCAGGAAGGCCGCGGCCCCGGGTCCGGTGACGGTGATCTCGCCCATGTGGGACAGGTCGAAGAGACCGGCCCGGGTGCGTACGGCGTTGTGCTCGTCGCGCTCACTGGCGTACCGCAGCGGCATGTCCCAGCCCGCGAAGTCGGTCATGGTGGCGCCGAGCGAGCGGTGCAGCGCGTCGAGGGCGGTGAGACGGGGGGCAGTGCTCATGGATACGGCTCCAGGGCATGACGACGTCAGGACGAATCCTCCCCATCTGTCATCGGAACCTGAGAGGTTCGCCGATAGCCCCTGACGGGGTATGCCCCCGGAGAGGGGCGCCCCTGTTCACAGGGGTCGGCTTGCACCTTGGGTGGAGCCGCGGGGCGGCTCGCTTTTCAGATCTGCCTCATCCACGCGGTACGGGGCCTGAGAGATTCAAGGGAGGATCTTGCTCCTTCGGCGCCCGGCTCACACTGTGGCCGGAACTCTCCCGCGCGGATTCGAACGGCCGGTATGCAGTTGGCGGGGTCATCATCGCACGCCTTGCGGCAGAGTGGGGCGGCCGGTCGGCAACGCTTGTGCGAACAGCGGGGACAGTTGTGGAGCCTTGCCATTTCTTTACACTTCAGGGGCAGGGCCTGCTCCTGACCACAGGCCCTGGGTTCGGGCGGCCCGACAGCAGGGGGATGGGCGATGACGTTGCAGCGGTCGGTACCGACCGCGGGGGTCGCGCACAGCGCGATGCCCGCACAGTCCGGCGCTCCCGTACAGTCCGGCGCTCCCGTACAGTCCGGCGCACCCGTACAGGAGCTGATCACCGAGCACGCGCCGGTGGTACGCGACCTGCGCGGGCGCACCGCCCACGGCCCGTACAGCCTCGACTTCACCCCCGGTGACATCGTGGTCGTCTCCGGGCTGCCCGGCGGGGGCAAGTCCACCCTGATCCGGCAGGCCGTGAGCGGCCCCGCCATCGACTCCCAGAACACCCGCGACCGCTGGGCCGCCGCTCTGCCCGGCTTACTGCCGTACGCCCTCTACCGCCCCCTGGTCCGCGCCGCCCACTACCTCGGGCTCTGGGCCGTCCTGCGCTCCGGCGCGTCCGTGGTCGTCCACGACTGCGGTACGCAGACCTGGGTACGCCGCTGGCTCGCCCGGCACGCCGCCCGCCGGGGCCGCACCCTGCGCCTGCTCCTGCTCGACGTGGACCCGGCCACGGCCCGCCAGGGGCAGCGCGAACGTGGCCGGGGCGTCTCCGGGTACGCCTTCGCCCGCCACCGGCACGCGGTGGCCCGGCTGATCCACGACACCGAACAGGGCACGCTGCCCCCCGGCTGCGCCTCGGCGGTGCTGCTGGACCGGGAGGCCGCGAGCGCGCTGGAGCGGATCACCTTCACGGACGCCGGCGACCCGGCCGACCGCTCCGGTTAGGGTTCTGGCCGGAACAACGCCAGCGACGACCGCCGAGAGAGGCACAGAGGCAGTGGACATTCCGGCACCGGCCCAGCCACACCCCCAGCACGGGTGGCCCGCCAACGAGCTCGAAGAGGTGCTGACCGCCTCCCTCGGCGTCGCCGACGCGGGCGGCCGCCTGGTCGAGGTGCTCGGCCGCAGCTCGGTCTGGGTCCCGCTGCCGGCCGGAGGCTCGCCCGCCAGCGCCGACCTCGACCTGCCGATGATGGACATCGACGGCGCCGCGTACGTCCCCGTCTTCAGCTCCGAGGGCCAGTTCCTGAGCTGCGTCGGCAGCCACATGTCCTTCGCCGTGGCCCCCGCCCGCGACTTCGCCCGGGGTCTGCCCCCGCAGGTCGGCATCGCGGTGAACCCGGGCGGCGCGGTCGGCACCCCGCTGCCGCCGCCCGCCGTCGCTGAGCTCTGCCGGGCCGGGCGCACCGCCCTGGACGGGCCTGCCACCGGTGGCCGGGTCAAGCTGTACGAACCGGACTGGCAGCAAGACCCGGTCGACTTCCTCTCCGCCGTCTCCGCCGAGTTCGAGGCCACCGGCGTGGTGTCCACCGCCCGCCGGGCGCTCGCCAGCATCGAGGGCGGCGACCCGGTGCTCTTCGTCGGCGTCGAGTTCGCCACCTGGGACGGCGCGGGCCAGAGCGCCCCGATGGACGCCCTGGGCCGGGCGCTCGGCCGGATCGAGGTGCCCTGGCCGGTGAACCTGGTCCTGCTGGACGTGGCCCAGGATCTGGTGGGCGACTGGATGCGGGAGAAGGTGCGCCCGTTCTACCGGCGCGAGGGCCACTGAACGTACGGTTCCCAGGCCACCGGACGTACGGCGCGGAGGCCACCGGACGTACGGCGCGCAAGCCACCGGCCCCCCGGGGATCGGGCGCCGTCCGACCGTGGCGTCAAGTCGGGGTCAGAAGTGGCGCATAAGCTGGTTTGATGGCGAGGCCGCTCCCGTGTGCCCGGGAGCGTCGACGGAACGATGAGGGGCGGGACCAGGGTGAGTGCGTCAGGCACTGCGGCGGACAGTGGGGCCTCCCCTGCTCGAGCGGAGCCGAGAGCTGGGGGAACGGTCGAGCACATGCTGCGCCAGGTCAGCCCCGGGCGTTACGACGCCTACGAGGCGCTGCTCGCGTCCCTCGCCGACGGCCGGGTCTGGATGCTGCTCTGGCACGGTACGGCCGGCTCCCCGGACGCGCAGTACGGCTCCATGGAGGTCGAAGGACTCGGCTACGCCCCGTGCGTCACCTCCGCCCAGGAGCTCTCCGCCAGCGGCTGGAGCCGGGCCCACGAGCTGGTCTCCGGCCGGGACATCGCCCGTACGCTCTTCCCCGACCGCTGGGGCATCTGGCTCAACCCGCACGCCCCCGGCGGCGGCGTCGGCATCCCCTGGCTGGACCTGCGCCGGATCTCCACCGGCCTGGACCGGCTGCCGGCGGGCCCGCTCCGGCTGACCGAACCCGCCGTGGAACTCCCGCAGTTCTACGCCCAGCTCACCCAGAACGCCCACCGCACCCCGGCCGTCCGCTCGTTGCGCCGCGCCTGGGTGCACCCCGCCGTCGGCGTCCCGTACCTCGCGATCGGGCTCGACCTGTACGACACCGGGCGGGCCTCCGTCGACGCGGTGCGCGCGATGATGCGGCAGTCGATCGGCGCGGTCCCCGACGGGCTGCCCGTCTCCACCGTCGCCCTGTCCGACGAGTACGACCCGGTCGCGATGTGGCTGCGCGCCAACGCCCGCCCGTTCTACGACCGCGAGGCGCACGCCCCCGCAGGACCCCCGCCGGCCGCCGCCCCCGGTTACGGATACCCGCCCCAGCAGCACCGCTGAAACCGCCCCGGGAGCACCGCAGAAACCGCCCCAGCAGCACCGCTGAAACCGCCCCGGGAGCACAGCTGATACCGCCACCGCTGCCCCGCTGAGCTGCGGGTCCGTCCGGCGCCGCCGAACCGCGCGCCGGGACCGTCCTCGCCGAACACCCCCAGATGTCCGGCTTGTTAACCGGGCCCGGAGGGATGTCCCGGAACTGGACGGTTTGTTAACTGTCCGGGTCTCGACTAGGTATCACCGCTATCCGGACTGTTCTCTTGCGATGTACCCCGTCTGTAGTGTGCGGCCATCAAACCTCACCACATGGCGAACCAGGGGTGGACCCATGCGCATATTCAAGTCCCGGGCTGTCCGGGCGATCACGACAGCGGTCGCTGTCGGTCTGATCGCCACGGGCTGTTCCAGCGAGCGGGACGCCGACGGAGCCAAGGGGGGCGACAAGGACACCTTCGTCTTCGCCGGATCCGGTGACCCCGGCTCCCTCGACCCGGCCCTCGCGAGCGACGGCGAGACGTTCCGCGTCACCCGTCAGGCCTTCGAGGCGCTGCTGGAGCACGAGCCCGGCGGCAGCAAGCTGGTCGGCGGCCTCGCCGAGAAGTGGGAGAGCGACGCGGCCGGCAAGGTCTGGACGTTCAACCTGCGCCAGGGCGTGAAGTTCCACGACGGCGAGGCGTTCAACGCCGCCGCGGTCTGCGCGAACTACGACCACTGGTTCAACTGGAAGGGCACGTACCAGTCCAGCGCGGTCTCCTACTACTGGCAGACCATCATGGGCGGGTTCGCGAAGAACGAGGACGCCGAGGCGCCCAAGGCGAACTACAAGTCCTGCACCGCCAAGGACGAGAACACGGCCGTCATCGAGGTGAACGAGCCCTCGGCGAACCTGCCGGGCGGATTCTCCCTCCAGGCGCTCGCGATCCACTCGCCGAAGGCGATCAAGGAGTACGAGAAGCAGGACGCGTCCGCCAAGGGCGACGCGATCACGTACCCCAAGTACAGCCAGGAGGCCGGCACGGTCGCCGGCACCGGCCCGTACAAGATCGTGAAGTGGAACAAGGGGAACAAGGAAGTCTCCCTGGAGCGCTTCGACGACTACTGGGGCGACAAGGCCAAGGTGAAGAACCTGGTCTTCCGCACCATCTCCACCGAGGAGACCCGCCGCCAGGCGCTCCAGGCGGGTGACATCGACGGCTACGACCTGGTCGCCCCGGCCGATGTGACGACGCTGGAGAAGGAGGGTTACGAGGTCCCGACCCGTGACGTCTTCAACATCTTCTACGTGGGCATGAGCCAGTCGGCCAACCCCGCGCTGAAGAAGCCCGAGGTCCGTCAGGCGATCACGCACGCCATCGACCGCGAGAACCTCGTCAACACCCAGCTGCCCGAGGGCGGCAAGGCCGCGACGCAGTTCATGCCCGACACGGTCGCCGGCTTCTCCGACAAGGTGAAGACGTACCCGTTCGACACCGCCAAGGCGAAGGACCTCCTCAAGCAGGCCGGCGAGGAGAAGCTCTCCATCGACTTCTGCTACCCGACCGAGGTCACCCGCCCCGTACATGCCTGCCCCGCAGGACATGTTCGAGCTGATGAAGGCCGACCTGGAGAAGGCCGGCATCACCGTCAAGCCGAAGGCCATGAAGTGGGCCCCGGACTACCTGGACGCCACCGAGGCCGGCTCCTGCGCCCTGCACCTGCTCGGCTGGACCGGTGACTTCAACGACGGCTACAACTTCATCGGCACCTGGTTCGCCGGGCCCGACAAGCAGTGGGGCTTCAAGGACAAGAAGGTCTTCGACGCCGTGAACGCGGCCTCCAAGGTCACCGACCCGGCCGCCCGCACCGAGGCGTACAAGAAGGCCAACGAGGCCATCATGGAGTACGTCCCGGGCGTGCCGATCTCCTCGTCCCCGCCGGCGATCGCGTTCGCCAAGAACGTCAACCCGCCGAAGGTCTCCCCGCTGACGCAGGAGAACTTCGCCGAGGTCTCCTTCAAGTAATCGCACACCAGCGGGTCCGCCCGGCCACAGCAGTCAGGTGGCCGGGCGGACCCGCATCGACGCACGTGAGAAAGGGGCATGCGGGGTGCTGCGACTCGTCGTAAGAAGACTTCTCCAGCTCATTCCCACCCTGCTCGGCCTGTCGGTCCTGCTGTTCCTCTGGCTGAACCGACTGCCCGGCGGACCCGCCTCAGCGATCCTGGGCGAGCGGGCCACCGAAGCCGAAGTGGCGAGAATCAACCGTGCACTCGGGCTCGACGAGCCGGTGCACGTCCAGTACTGGCGCTTCCTGAAGCGCATCTTCGAGCTCGACCTCGGAACCTCCACCCAGACCGGCCAGCCGGTGTGGGACGAATTCGCCCTGCGCTTCCCGGCCACCGTGGAGCTCAGCGTCGCCGCCATCCTGATCGCCGTGGTCGTCGGCATCCCGATGGGCTACCTCGCGGCCAAGCACCGCGGCGGCTGGCTGGACGTCGCGTCCGTCTCCGGATCGCTGCTCGGCATCTGCATCCCGGTCTTCTTCCTGGCCATGCTGCTGCGCGGGATCTTCTCCGTCCAGCTCGGCTGGTTCCCCAGCCAGGGCAGGCTCACCACCGGCCTCAACGCCACCGACATCACCGGGTTCTCGGTCCTGGACGGCTTGCTGACCGGCGAGTTCGACGCGAGCTGGGACGCGATCATGCACCTGGTCCTGCCCGCCGTCGCGCTGGCCTCGATCCCGCTCGCCGTCATCGTCCGGATGACCCGCGCCAGCGTCCTGGAGGTGCTCGGCGAGGACTACATCCGCACCGCCGAGTCCAAGGGCCTGGACAAGCGCGTCGTCCGCGGCCGCCATGTGCTGCGCAACGCGCTGCTGCCGGTGATCACCGCGGTCGGCCTGCTGACCGGCAGCCTGCTCTCCGGAGCGGTGCTCACCGAGTCCGTCTTCGACTTCGGCGGCATCGGCTCGTTCATCCGTACCGCGATCGACGGCCGCGACTACCCGGTCCTCGTCGGGTTCATTCTCTTCATCGCGATGGTGTACGTGCTCATCAACCTCCTGGTCGACCTCGCGTACAGCATCATCGACCCGAGAGTGCGGGTGCACTGACGTGACGCTTCTGACCAACAAAGCAGACAAGATCGACCGTCTCGCCGAGCTGACCCAGAGCTCCGAGTCCGTCGCCGGTACCAGCCTGTGGCGCGAGGCGTTCCGCCGGATGCGCTCCAGCAAGATGGCGATCATCGGCGCGGCCATCATCGCCGCGTTCGTGGTCGTCGCCATCGTCGGTCCGATGCTGGCCCCGCACGGCCCCACCGCGCAGAACTGGCGCAGCGAGGTCTTCCCCAACCAGGGCAAGTTCGTCGGCATGCGCGGCGAGAACTGGTTCGGCCTGGACCACCTGGGCCGCGACATGTTCTCCCGCTGGCTCGTCGGCGCCCGCCAGACGCTCCTCGTCGGTGTGGTTTCCATGCTCATCGGCCTGATCATCGGCGCCGCGGTCGGCATCCTCTCCGGCGCCGCCGCCACCCTCGGCGGCAAGGTCGGCCAGCGCATCGACACCGTCGTCATGCGGTTCACCGACATCATGCTGTCGCTGCCGTCCCTGCTGCTGGCGGTCTCCATCGCCGCGGTGCTCGGACAGTCGCTGACCACCGTGATGATCGCCGTCGGTGTCGTCCAGATCCCCATCTTCGCCCGCCTGCTGCGGGGTTCGATGCTGGTCCAGGGCGGCGCGGACTACGTGCTCGCTGCCAAGGCGGTCGGCATCCGGCGCAAGCGGATCGTGCTGACCCAGATCCTGCCGAACTCGCTGAGCCCGGTGATCGTCCAGGCGACGCTGAGCCTCGCCACCGCGATCATCGAGGCGGCGGCCCTGTCCTACCTGGGGCTCGGCAACCCCGATCCGGCCGTTCCCGAGTGGGGCGTGATGCTCTCCCAGGCGCAGCGCTTCTTCGACAACGAGCCGATGATGGCCGCCTATCCGGCCATCGGGATCATCATCACCGCACTCGGCTTCACCCTGCTCGGCGAGGCCATGCGCGAAGCCCTCGACCCGAAGCTGCGAGGCTGACGTCCCATGCCACTGCTCTCAGTTGAAGAACTCAGCGTCACCTTCACCGCGCGCGGCCGCAAGGACGCCACGGCCGTGGACGGCGTCTCCTTCGACGTCGACCAGGGCCAGGTCGTCGGCCTGGTGGGCGAGTCGGGGTGCGGCAAGTCCGTCACCTCGCTCGCCCTGATGGGGCTGCTGCCCCGCAAGGGGGTACGGATCGGCGGACGGGCGGAGTTCGACGGCCAGAACCTGCTGGGCATCAGCGAGCGCAAGCTCCGCGACATGCGCGGCAGCCAGTTGGCGATGATCTTCCAGGACCCGCTCTCCTCGCTGAACCCGGTCGTCCCCATCGGTATCCAGGTCACCGAGATCCTCCAGCGCCACCGCGGCCTCAAGGGCGACAAGGCCCGCAAGGAAGCGGCGTCGCTCCTGGACCGGGTCGGCATCCCCGACCCGGAACGGCGGCTCAAGGAGTACCCGCACCAGCTCTCCGGCGGTATGCGCCAGCGTGCGCTGATCGCCATGGCGGTGGCGTGCGCGCCCCGCCTGCTGATCGCCGACGAGCCGACCACGGCACTGGACGTCACCATCCAGGCGCAGATCCTGGAGCTGCTCAAGGAGCTGGTCGACCAGGAGGGCACCGCCCTCCTGATGATCACCCACGACCTCGGTGTGGTCGCCGGACTCTGCGACGAGGTCAACGTCCTCTACGCCGGCCGGGCGGTGGAATCGGCGGGCCGCCGCGAGCTGTTCGCCCACCCCACGCACCCGTACGCGCACGGGCTGCTCGGCTCCATCCCGCGCCTGGACGCCCCGCGCGGCGAGCCGCTCAACCCGATCCGCGGCTCCATCAACGACAAGATCGCCTGGGCCGACGGCTGCGCCTTCGCACCCCGGTGCGACCACTACACGATGGAGTGCCTCACCGGCACCCCCGAACTGACCGAACCACGCGCCGCCGGACACCAGGTCCGCTGCGTCAACCCGGTCCTGCCCAAGGCGGAGGTCCCGGCATGAGCCTGCTCGAACTGGACGGCGTCAAAGTCCACTTCCCGGTCAAGAAGGGCCTCTTCTTCGACCGTACGGTGGGCCATGTCTACGCCGTCGACGGCGTCTCGCTCAGCGTGGAGGCGGGCCAGACGTACGGCCTGGTCGGCGAGTCGGGGTGCGGCAAGACGACGCTCGGCCGCGCGGTGCTGCGGCTGAACGACATCACCGACGGGGCGGTCGTCTTCGACGGCACCGACCTCGCGAAGCTGCCGTCCGAGGAGATGCGGACCTTCCGCCGCCGCCTCCAGATGGTCTTCCAGGACCCGCTCGGCAGCCTCAACCCCCGGCAGAACATCGAGTCGATCCTCGCCGAGGGCATGGCCGCCCACAACATCGGCAAGGACCAGGCGGAGCGCCGGGAGAAGATCAAGGAGATCCTCGCCAAGGTCGGCCTGCCGGCCAACGCGATGTCCCGCTACCCGCACGAGTTCTCCGGCGGCCAGCGCCAGCGCATCGGCATCGCCCGCGCGCTGGTCCTGGAACCCGACGTGATCATCTGCGACGAGCCGGTCTCCGCACTGGACGTCTCGGTCCAGGCGCAGGTCATCAACCTGCTGGAGGAGCTCCAGGAGTCCCTCGGCCTGACCTACCTGGTCATCGCGCACGACCTCGCCGTCGTCCGGCACATCTCGGACGTCATCGGGGTCATGTACCTGGGCGGCCTGGTCGAGGAGGCGCCGAGCGACGCGCTGTACGCGGGGCCCCGGCACCCGTACACCAAGGCGCTGATGTCGGCCGTCCCGGTCCCGGACCCGGAGGTCGAGGACCGCCGGACACGCATCCTGCTCCACGGCGACCTGCCCTCGCCGGCCAACCCGCCGGCGGGCTGCCGCTTCCACACCCGCTGCCCGTGGGTGCAGGAGACCAAGTGCGCCACCGAGCGCCCGCCGCTGCTGGACACCGGTGACGGGCACAAGGTGGCCTGCCACTTCACGGCCGAGATCGAGGCCGGGACGGTGAAGCAGACCCTGGCGACGGGGATCGAGGCGGTGGTCGCCACGGAGGCGGTCGCGGCCGAGGCGGTGGAGGTCTCGGAGGGGGACGCCGAGGTCCCCGATGCTCCCGTGAAGAAGGCGGAGCCGGCGACCGTACCGGCTCAGGCCGACGCGGGAGAGGCCGAACGGGCGGAGGAGAGCCCCAAGGCCTGAGACCGGCACAATTGCCCGGTGCTCACCGAACTGTTCACGCCCTCCGTCCAGCATGCGCTCGATCTCGTCGGCATCTTCGTCTTCGCGATCTCGGGTGCCCTGCTCGCCGTACGCAAGAACTTCGATGTCTTCGGCATCGCGGTCCTCGCCGAGGTAACAGCGCTGGGCGGAGGGCTGTTCCGTGACGTGATGATCGGTGCGATCCCGCCCGCCGCCTTCACCGACCTCGGCTACTTCATCACCCCGCTCTTCGCCGCCGTCCTGGTCTTCTTCCTCCACCCGCACGTGGAGCGCATCCAGGCCGGCGTCAACGTCTTCGACGCGGCGGGGCTCGGTCTGTTCTGCGTGACCGGCACGGTCAAGGCGTACGAGTACGGCCTCGGGCTCACGGCATCGGCCGCGCTCGGGCTGGCCACCGCGGTGGGCGGCGGTGTGCTGCGGGACGTGCTGGCCAACGAGGTGCCCTCGCTGCTGCGCTGGGACCGCGACCTGTACGCGGTGCCCGCGATCGTCGGCGCGACCATGGTCGTCCTGTGCATCCGCTTCGACACCCTCAACGCCCTGACCAGCGGCTTGGCGGTGATCGCCGCCTTCACCCTGCGTCTGCTGGCCCTGCGCTTCCACTGGCGGGCGCCGCGCGCGTACAACCGGTCCTCCGCGCGGGCGGAGGAGGCGTAGGGCGTGTCCGGGATTGGGCGCCCCAAAAAGCTACCGCTCAGTAATGCAGTCCATGTACCGTGCATGCCATGGCACAGGCAGCGACAGAGGCGGCGGCACAGACCGCTCCGGCAACCATCGGCGACAGCGAGTTCGACCGCGACACCGCGGTCACCCTGCGCGAGGAGGGCGTCTACGACGCCGAGCTCTCCGCGGGCTGGACCATCATCCACGCCGTCAACGGCGGCTACCTGCTCGCCCTCCTCGGCCGCGCGCTGGGCGACGCCCTGCCGCACCCCGACCCGTTCTCGGTCTCCGCGCACTACCTCACCGCCTCCGTCCCCGGCCCCGCGGTGATCCGGACCCAGACCGTCCGCACCGGCCGTACGCTCTCCACCGGACAGGCCTCGCTCTTCCAGTACGCGGAGGACGGCAGCGAGATCGAGCGCATCCGGGTCCTCGCCACCTACGGCGACCTGGACGCCCTCCCCGACGACGTACGCACCACCGCCCTGCCGCCCGCCATGCCCGACCGGGACCACTGCCTCGGCCCGAGCGACGGCGCGCCCAGGATTCCCGGCAGCTCCGCCATCACCGACCGGCTCGACATCAAGCTCGACCCGGCGACCGTCGGCTGGGCGGTCGGCGCCCCGTCCGGCAAGGGCGAGATGCGCGGCTGGTTCGGCCTCGCGGACGGCCGCGACCCCGACGCGCTCTCCCTGCTGCTCACCGTGGACGCCCTGCCGCCGACCTCGTTCGAGCTGGGCCTCACCGGCTGGACCCCCACCGTCGAGCTGACGACCCACATCCGCTGCCGCCCCGCCCCGGGCCCGCTGCGCGTCTCCATCACCACCCGCAACCTCGCGGGCGGCTTCCTGGAGGAGGACGCCGAGGTCTGGGACAGCGCCGACCGCCTCGTCGCCCAGTCCCGCCAACTGGCGAAGGCCCCGCGCACCGAGTAGCGCGTACGAAGAACGGCTCGCCCGCCCCGGCTCGGTCCGGCTCGGTCCCGGGCGGGCGCCTCGTCGAGTTCTCAGTCCCGGGCGGGCGCCTCGTCCAGCCAGTGGGCGCGGCCGATCGTCACCAGCCGCAGCCGCCGCTTGGCCTGCCGGGCCACGTCCCGCTCATGCTCGGGGCCCGCGTCCAGCAGCGCCGACGCGGTCATCACCATGTGGTCCACGTAGAACCCGCCCAGCATCAGCAGGTCCTCCTCGCTCCACCCGGCCGACCCCGGCTCCACCTTGAGCGCGCACGCCACCTCCTCGGCGAACCGGAACAACTGCGCCGCGATGGCCTCGCGCACCGGTTCCACCCCGCCGTGCTGCTCGCGCGCGATGAACCGGAAGTGCGCGGGCTGGGCGCCGACGTGCCGCGCTATCACCTCCACGCTGCGGTCCACCCGCTCCTCGCTGTCGCCGGTCTCCAGGAGCACCGCGGCGATCAGCCCGTGCAGGCTGCCCAGCGTCTCCTCCACCAGGGCCACCCCGAGCGCCGCGGTGTCCGCGAAGTGCCGGTAGAAGGCGGTGGGGGTGACCCCGACGGCCCGGGTCACCTCGCGCAGCCCCAGGCTGCTCAGACTCTGGTGCTCCAGCAGCAGGAGCGCGGCGTCGAGAAGGGCCTGGCGGGTCTTCAGTTTCTGGGTCTGGCGGATTCCGGCGGTGTGACTCATGCCATTCAGTAAACAACTGTTCTCCGAGCCAAGGAAGGGGCCGGAGGTTTAGGCTGGCAAGTCAGTGAACACTCGTACTCCGAATGGCTTTGTCCGTCGCACCGACTGCGCACCGACTTCGCACAGAGAGGTTCCGCCGTGCTTGTCCTCGTCGCCGCACTGCTGCTCCTGGGTATCGCCCTCGGGGCCGTGGCCCACCTTCCGCTCCCGGTCTCCTTGGCCGCCGCGACGGTGATCGGCTGCTGGCTGCTGATCTTCGCCGTACGGGAACGCCGCGCCCGCTGACCCGCACCCGCTTCGGCGTTCGTCGCGCCCGCCGTACCCGGACCGATCCGAAGGAGCTCGCACCATGACCCTCACCCTCATCGACCGCACCCGCCGTACGGACGACGTCACCGACCAGGCCGTGGCTCCCGAGGCGACCCCCGCCCAGGCGCCCGATCCCACCCCGCGTCGGGCCGCCGGCCGGGAGGCGGACGGTCTCGCCGTCGCCTCGTTCGTCCTCGGCCTCGTCGGCCTGCTGGCGTTCAACCTGCTCCTCGGCCCCACCGCGATCGTGATGGCGCTGCTCTCCCTGGCCCGCCGCACCCGCCGCCCCGGCCGCGCCTACCTGGGCCTGGCACTCGGCGTCGCCGACCTCGTCGTGCTGGCCGTCCTGGTCACCGTCAACGGCACGGTCGCCTGGAACTTCGGCGCCTGACGCGGGCGCCCCGAGGCGGGCTCGTAGAATCGGCTCCACCATGGCCTACCTCGACCACGCCGCGACCACGCCGATGCTTCCCGAAGCGATCGAGGCGATGACCGCCCAGCTCTCCGTCACCGGCAACGCGTCCTCCCTGCACGCGGCCGGGCGCAGGGCCCGCCGTACCGTCGAGGAGTCCAGAGAAACCCTCGCCGACGCCCTCGGCGCACGCCCCAGCGAAGTGGTGTTCACCTCCGGCGGCACGGAGGCCGACAACCTCGCCGTCAAGGGCCTGTACTGGTCCCGGCGCGACGCCGATCCCCGCCGCACCCGGGTCCTCTCCGGCCCCGTCGAGCACCACGCAGTCCTGGACGCCGTCGACTGGCTCGCCGAGCACGAGGGCGCCACCGTCGACTATCTCCCGGTCGACCGCCACGGCCGGGTCCACCCCGAGGACCTCCGCGAGGCGATCCTCCGCAACCCCGACGACGTCGCGATGATCACCGTGATGTGGGCCAACAACGAGATCGGCACGATCATGCCGGTACGGGAACTGGCCTCGGTCGCCGCCGAGTTCGGGATCCCGATGCACGCCGACGCGGTGCAGGCCTTCGGTCAGCTGGAGGTCGGCTTCGCCGCCTCCGGGCTGGCCGCGATGACGGTGAGCGGCCACAAGATCGGCGGCCCGTTCGGCATCGGCGCGCTGCTGCTGGGCCGTGACCACACCCCCGTACCCGTACTGCACGGCGGCGGCCAGGAGCGGCACGTGCGCTCGGGCACCCTGGACGTGCCCGCCATCGCCTCCTTCGCGGTGGCGGGGCGGCTGGCCGCCGAGAGGCGCGAGCACTTCGCCCGGCGCGTCGGAGGGCTCCGCGACGACCTGGTGGCCGCCGTGCGCCACGCCGTCCCGGACGCCGTCCTCGGCGGCGACCCGGACCCGGCCGGACGCCTCCCCGCCAACGCCCACTTCAGCTTCCCCGGCTGCGAGGGCGACTCCCTCCTGCTCCTCCTGGACGCCCAGGGCATCGAGTGCTCCACCGGCTCCGCCTGCACCGCCGGGATCGCCCAGCCCAGCCACGTACTCCTGGCCACCGGCACCGATACGGACCTGGCCCGGGGCACCCTGCGCTTCTCGCTCGGCCACACCTCGACCGAGGAGGACGTCAAGGCGCTGGCCCAGGCGATCGGCCCGGCGGTGGAGCGGGCACGGACGGCCGGACTGAGCTGAGACCGGCTGTCACTCGGCGCGTGTGGCGGAAGGCGACGGCGCCGGCGGTGCCGTCGCCGCCCGCCGCACCAGCTTCAGATAGCGGTCCCAGTCCCAGTGCGGCCCGGGGTCGGTGTGGTCGGTGCCCGGCACCTCCACATGGCCGATGATGTGCTCCCGGTCGACGGGTATGCCGTACCGCGCGCAGATCGACGCCGTGAGCCGCGCCGACGACTCGTACATCGCCTTCGTGAGGTCCTTCGGCCGGTCCACGAACCCCTCGTGCTCGATGCCGACGGCCCGCTCGTTGAAGGAGCGGTTGCCCGCCTGGTACGCCACGTCCAGCTCGCGGATCATCTGCACCACCCGCCCGTCCTGGCCCACGATGTAGTGCGTCGCGGCCCGGTGGGCGGGGTTCTGGAAGACCCGTACCGCGCTGTCGAAGCTGCCCTGGGTGACATGGATGATCACGCGGTCGATCCGGAAGTCGTCCGGGCGGTCCGCCCGCCGCCAGTTCGCCTCGGAGGCTGCGACCCAGGTGGCCGCCCCGTAGTCCAGCTCACCGGCCTTGCGGGGCTTCTCCACGCCGGGCACCTGCCACCAGACCCGCTTCACCTCGTCGCGCACGAGCACGGCGACCGTCCCGGCGGCCACCACACCGCCGCCGCCGATCAGCAGCGCGCGCCGGCTGACGCCGCCGGAGGGCTTCTTCCGCGAACCCTTCCGCGAACCCTTCCGCGAACCCTTCTGTGAAGTCTTCCGCGAAGCCTTGCGTGACGACGTGCCTGAGGGCTTGTCCGACGCCCCGGTGCTCCCGTTGTTCCCCATGTGATCGTCAACGCTTATCCGCGAGCGTTCGGTTCCCGGCGACCCGTACCCTGGAGGGGCTATGACTCAGACTTCCCAGCGCCCCCTGCGTGTCCTCGCCGCGATGTCGGGCGGCGTGGACTCCGCCGTCGCCGCGGCCCGCGCCGCCGAAGCGGGCCACGACGTGACCGGTGTCCACCTCGCCCTGTCCGCGAACCCCCAGTCCTTCCGGACCGGGGCGCGCGGCTGTTGCACCATCGAGGACTCCCGGGACGCGCGCCGTGCCGCCGACGTCATCGGTATCCCGTTCTACGTCTGGGACCTCGCGGAACGTTTCCGCGAGGACGTCGTGGAGGACTTCGTCGCGGAGTACGAGGCCGGGCGCACGCCCAACCCGTGCCTGCGCTGCAACGAGAAGATCAAGTTTGCCGCGCTGCTGGACAAGGCCCTCGCCCTCGGCTTCGACGCCGTCTGCACCGGCCACTACGCCACCGTCGTGCTCGCCGAGGACGGCAGCCGTGAGCTGCACCGCGCCTCCGACATGGCCAAGGACCAGAGCTATGTGCTGGGCGTCCTGGACGAGAAGCAGCTCGCCCACGCCATGTTCCCGCTCGGCGACACCCTGACCACCAAGGACGAGATCCGCGCCGAGGCCGAGCGCCGCGGCCTGGCCGTCGCCAAGAAGCCCGACAGCCACGACATCTGCTTCATCGCCGACGGCGACACCCAGGGCTTCCTGGCGAACCGCCTCGGCGGCCCGGCCGAGGGCGACATCCTGGACGAGACCGGTACGAAGCTCGGCACCCACGACGGCGCGTTCGGCTTCACCATCGGCCAGCGCAAGGGCCTGAAGATCGGTCACCCCGCCCCCGACGGCAAGCCGCGCTACGTACTGGACATCTCACCGGTCAACAACACGGTCACCGTCGGCCCGGTCGAGGCCCTCGACGTGACCTCGCTGACCGCGATCAAGCCCCGCTGGTGCGGAACGCCTCCGTCCGGCCCGGGCACGTACACGGCCCAGCTCCGCGCGCACGGCGGCGAGACCGAGGTGACGGCCGAGCTGGTGGACGGCTCGGAGCTGCACGTCACCTTCGCCGAGCCGGTACGGGGCGTGGCCCCCGGCCAGGCGGTCGTCCTGTACGACGGCAGCCGGGTCGTCGGCTCGGCCACCATCGCGACGACGGTGCGGCGTGAGCGAGTGACCGCGGGCTGAACCGGCCTACGACGCCTGGCGTACGTAGACGTCCCGGGCGAAGAAGTCCGCCAGCACCGGGGCGAGCACCTGGGGCGCCACCTCGCGCATCTGGCCCGTCAGCGTGCGGTGCCGGGCGCGCGGCAGGGCCTCGGCCAGGGTCCGGGTGGCCGCCCGGGTCCCGGCCGAGCTGAAGCCGCCGCAGACCACCAGCGTGCGGGCGGTCACGGCGGCGAACCGCTCGACCGGGACCGCCCCGTCGCCCAGCAGCGCGTCGTCGTACGCCAGGGTGTGCGCCAGCGCCTCCAGGCCCGGCCACAGGGGCGCGCGCCGCATCCGGGCCACCGTCGCCGGGTCGACGCCCGTCGCCGTGAGGAACAGCTCCACCGCCCCGGCCCGGTTCCCGGCCGCCAGCAGCCGGTGCAGCCGGTCCGTGCAGCGGGCCTTGAGACGGAGGCCGGAGGCGCCGGGGGTGTAGGGCGGTTCGTAGACGGCGAGCAGGCCGACGGGGAGCCCGGCGGCGGCCGCCTCCAGGGCCAGCGCGCCGCCGGAGGACATCCCGAAGACCGAGGCGCCGCTGCCCGCCGCACCCACGACGGCGGCCAGGTCCTCGATCTCCCGGCGCACGGTGCCCGCACCACCGCCACTGGCGCCGCGCCCCCGGCGGTCGTACGTGACCACGGTGAAGCGCGGCGCCAGCAGGGCGGCCAGGGGCGCGTCGGTCGCCGCGGTGCTCAGTGCCCCGCCGACCAGCACCAGTGGTGGCCCCTCGCCCTGGCGGCGGTAGGCGATCGGCGTCCCGTCGGCGGAGAGAATCCTGTCCATGGGAGGGGAGACCGGGACGGCCCGGAAAACTCATCGCTCCGCCGGAAGAATTCGGCGGTGCGCAGGTCAGTCGGCCACCGGCTCCGTCCCGTAGAAGCAGAAGTGGTCCTGGATCGCGGCGACTTCCGGCTTCGGGTCCGGGTAGGCCCAGACGAGGTCGGCGGCGCCGGGGAGCGACCAGTAGGAGGCGTCGCCCTTGAACGGACAGTGGGTGGTGGTGTCCGACGGGGTGAGCAGCTCGGTGCGGACGTCCTCCGGCGGCAGGTAGTAGCGGTCCGGACAGCCCGTCTCGCGCAGGATGAGGGGGCGGCGGCTCTCGGCCAGCACCTGGCCCCCGTGCACCGCCCTGACGTGCACGGTGCCCGGCTCGACGGTGATGTGGTGTCCTCGGGTGGAAGTCATGCCTCTCTCAGCGGCGTACGGGCCGGGAATCTTCCCCGGACGCCGGACCTTCCCCACAACGGGGGAGTGTCCGAGCCCCACGGGGGAGTGTCCGAGCCGGGTCGTACGGTGGCTCCATGAACATCTGCGTCTTCCTCTCCGCCGCCGACCTCGACGACCGCTACACCGTGCCCGCCCGGGAGTTCGCCGAACTGCTCGGCAGAGGCGGGCACACCCTGGTCTGGGGCGGTTCGGAGAGCGGCCTGATGAAGGTCGTCGCGGACGGGGTGCAGGAGGCGGGCGGACGGCTGGTCGGGGTCTCGGTCGACTTCCTCGCCGCCAAGGCCCGCGAGAACGCCGACGAGATGGTCATCGCCCGCGACCTCGCCGAGCGCAAGGCCCTCCTCCTGGAGAAGGCCGACGCGATCGTGATCATGGTAGGCGGGACCGGGACGCTGGACGAGGCCACCGAGATCCTGGAGCTGAAGAAGCACGGCAAGCACACCAAGCCGGTCGTCCTGCTCAACACGGCGGGCTTCTACGACGGGCTGCGCGAGCAGTTCCAGCGGATGGAGGACGAGGGGTTCCTGCCGCTGCCCCTGACCGAGCTGGTCTTCTTCGCCAAGGACGGCGTGGGCGCGCTGGCGTATCTGGAGGAGTCCGCAGGGCTGCAGTGATCCCGCGTGTCCGGAGGAGTCCGCCGGGCTGCAGCAGAAGCCCCGGATCTAGGATCGCCCCATGCCTACCCACCTCATCACCGGCGCCGGTTCCGGCATCGGGGCCGCTGTCGCCCGCCGCCTCCTGGAGCGCGGCGACGACCTCGTCCTCCTCGCCCGCGACGCCGGCCGCGCCAAGGAGTTCGCCGACCGCTACCCGGGCGCGCGAACCCTCGTCGGCGACCTCTCCAACCCCGACCGGCTCTCCTGGGCGTTCGGCCAGCAGCCCATGCCCGAGCGGATCGACACCCTGCTGCACATCGCGGGCGTCGTCGAGCTCGGCACGGTCGGCGAGCTCACCCCCAAGGCCTGGCACTTCCAGCTCAACGCCAACCTCATCGCCCCCGCCGAGATCACCCGCCTCCTCATCCCGCAGCTCCGCGCCGCCCAGGGCCACGTCCTGTTCGTGAACTCCGGCGCCGGGCTCAACGCCCACGCCGGGTGGAGCGCGTACGCCGCGAGCAAGCACGGCCTGAAGGCGCTCGCCGACTCGCTGCGCCACGAGGAGCACGGCAACGGGGTGCGGGTCACCTCCGTCTACCCCGGGCGCACCGCCAGCCCCATGCAGGCCAAGGTGCACCAGCAGGAGGGCAAGGAGTACGACGCGGAGCGCTGGATCGACCCCGAGTCGGTGGCCACCACGATCCTGATGGCGATCGACCTGCCGCGCGACGCCGAGGTGAACGACCTCACGGTCCGCCCGGGCCGCTGAAGCCCACCGTTCGCCCTGGCCGCCGAAACCCCGCGTACGCGGGGGGTACGCGGGGGACCGTAGGCTTCCGGCGTGAGCGAGAAGAGCAAGTTGAGCGGGTGCCCGGCGACCGGGATCGGGTCGATGCCCGGGGGAGACGCGCGGGAGGCGGCGAAGACCGTCACCGGCTCCTTCGCCGACGGACAGGGCATGCCGTACCTGGCGGAGCTGCCGGCGCGCGGACCGGGCGCCGACATGATCGGCCGGACCATCGGCATGCTCGTCGAGATGTACGGGCACGTCGAGCCGAGCGGCTGGCGGATCAGCGACCGGCCCGGCCGCGACACCCGCCGTGCCCGCTCCTGGCTCGGCGAGGACCTGGACGCCCTGGAGGAGTTCACCCAGGGGTACGAGGGCCTGCTCAAGGTCCAGGCCGTCGGCCCGTGGACGCTGGCCGCCGGACTGGAACTGCGCGGCGGCGAGGCCATGCTCGGCGACCCCGGGGCCTGCCGCGACCTGGCCGGTTCGCTGGCCGAGGGGCTCCGCGCCCACCTCGCCGAGGTGCGGCGCCGGATGCCCGGGGCCGAGGTGGTCCTCCAGCTCGACGAACCCTCCCTGACCGCCGTCCTGCTGGGCCGGGTCCGCTCCGCCAGCGGCTACCGCACCTACCGGGCCGTCGACCGCCAGGTCGTCGAGTCGGCCCTGCGCGACGTCCTCGCCGCCGCGGGCGGGGAGGGGACGACGATCGTCCACTCCTGCGCGCCCGAGGTGCCGTTCGCGCTGCTGCGCCGGGCGGGGGCGGACGGGATCTCGTTCGACTTCTCCTTGCTCACGGAGCGTGAGGAGGAGACGATCGGGGAAGCGGTCGAAGGCGGCACCCAGTTGTTCCTGGGCGTGGTGCCCTCCACCGACGCGGCAACGACGGCATTGTCAGACCCGGGCGGTAGCGTCATGGGGGTCAGGACGTTGTGGAGCAGGCTGGGGCTGAATCCGGGGACTCTCGCCGAGTCCGTCGCGATCACCCCGTCGTGCGGTCTCGCGGGCGCGTCGCCCGCGCACGCCCGCGCCGCGCTCGCCCACAGCGCGAGGGCGGCGAGGTCGCTCGCCGACAACCCTGAGTGACGGGCACGACGGGTCAACGGGAGGATGGGGACGATGGTGGCGGAACAGCGGGTGGAGCAGGAGAGCTCGGTACCGGCGGATGCGCGGGAGAAGCACGCGCTGCTGGCGGAGCAGATCGAGGAGCACCGCTTCCGCTACTACGTGAAGGACCAGCCGGTCGTCAGCGACGCCGACTTCGACCGGCAGATGCGTGCGCTGGAGGCCCTGGAGGAGGAGCACCCCCCGCTCCGCACCCCGGACTCCCCGACCCAGAAGGTCGCCGGGCCCTACCGCACGGAGTTCACCTCCGTCGAGCACGCCGAGCGGATGCTCTCCCTGGACAACGCCTTCGACGACGAGGAGCTGGCCGCCTGGGCCGAGCGCGTCGCCAAGGACGTCGGCACGCCCGACCACCACTTCCTGTGCGAGCTGAAGGTGGACGGGCTCGCCGTCAACCTCACCTACGAGCACGGCCGCCTCACCCGGGCGGCGACCCGGGGCGACGGCCGCACCGGCGAGGACATCACGCCCAACGTCCGCACGATCGCGGAGATCCCGCACCGCCTCCAGGGCGACGACATCCCCGCGCTGGTCGAGATCCGGGGCGAGGTCTTCTTCCCGATGGAGGCCTTCGAGGAGCTGAACGCCCGGCTGGTGGCCGCCGACGACAAGCCGTTCGCCAACCCGCGCAACGCGGCGGCCGGTTCGCTGCGCCAGAAGGACCCCAAGGTCACCGCCACCCGCCCGCTCCACATGGTGGTGCACGGCATCGGCGCCCACGAGGGCCTCACCCTCGACCGCCTCTCCCAGGCCTACGAGCTCCTCCACACCTGGGGCCTGCCCACCGCCCGGCACAACAAGGTCGTCGACTCCCTCGCAGGCGTACGGGAGTTCATCGCCTACTTCGGCGAGCACCGGCACTCCGTGGAGCACGAGATCGACGGGGTCGTCGTCAAGCTCGACGAGATCCCGCTCCAGGGCCGCCTGGGCTCCACCTCGCGCGCCCCGCGCTGGGCCATCGCCTGGAAGTACGCCCCCGAAGAGGTCAACACCAAGCTGGTCAACATCCGCGTCGGCGTCGGCCGCACCGGCCGCGTCACGCCGTACGCCCAGGTCGAGCCGGTCGAAGTGGCCGGATCCGAGGTCGAGTTCGCCACCCTCCACAACCAGGAGGTGGTCAAGGCCAAGGGCGTCCTCATCGGCGACACCGTGGTCATCCGCAAGGCGGGCGACGTCATCCCGGAGATCCTCGGCCCCGTCGTCGACCTGCGCGACGGCACCGAGAAGGCGTTCGAGATGCCGACGCACTGCCCCGAGTGCGGTACGGAGCTGCGCGCGATGAAGGAGGCCGACATCGACCTCCGCTGCCCCAACGCCCGCACCTGCCCCGCCCAGTTGCGCGAGCGGGTCTTCTACCTCGCCGGGCGCAAGAGCCTGGACATCGACCACTTCGGCTATGTGGCCGCCGCGGCCCTGACCCGGCCCCTGGAGCCCGCCGAGCCGGTCCTCAAGGACGAGAGCGGCCTGTTCGACCTCACCATCGAGGAGCTGCTGCCGATCCGGGCGTACGTCCTCGACCAGGACAGCGGGCTGCCCAAGCGTGACCCGAAGACGGGTGAGGAGAAGATCGCGACGGTCTTCGCCAACAAGCAGGGCGAGGCGAAGAAGAACGCGGTGGCCATGCTGGAGGGCATCGCCGCGGCCAAGGAGGCGCCGCTGGCGCGGGTCCTCACCGGGCTCTCCATCCGGCACGTCGGGCCGGTCGCCGCCCAGGAGCTGGCCCGTCGGTTCCGCTCCATCGACCGGATCGACGAGGCCACCGAGCAGGAGCTGGCCGACGCGGACGGCGTCGGCCCCATCATCGCCGCCTCCGTCAAGCAGTGGTTCGCCGAGGACTGGCACCGCGAGATCCTGCGCAAGTGGCGCGAGGCCGGGGTCCGCATGGCCGACGAGGGCTCGGACGAGGAGCAGGGCCCCCGCCCCCTCGAAGGGCTCACCGTCGTCGTCACCGGCACCCTCACCGCCTACACCCGGGACGGCGCCAAGGAGGCGCTCCAGAGCCTCGGGGCGAAGGTCACCGGATCGGTGTCGAAGAAGACCGCGTTCGTGGTCGTCGGCGACAACCCCGGCTCCAAGTACGACAAGGCCATGCAGCTGAAGGTCCCGGTGCTGGACGAGGCCGGGTTCGCCGTCCTCCTCGAACAGGGCCCCGACGCCGCCCGGGAGGCGGCCCTGCCGGTGCCGGAGCCGGCGGCGGCCGAGCCGGAAGCTGCCCCGGGAGCGGCGCAGGAAGCGGCCGCGGAAGCCTCCCCGAAAGCGGCTGGGGAAGCCCCGGAACCCGCGCCCGAGTAGACCGCCCGGAATCCGCGCCCGAGTGGACCGTCCGCCCCTGCGGCGCGCCCGCCACTCCCGGACACCCTCCGTTCGCCGGATCGAGACGACTTCGAGACGCGGCCCCGGCGTGGCGCGCCCCGGGTGGGGAAGAAACGGGGCAGAGGGGCGAAGAAGGGTCGGCCGGAGCCCGAACGGCCCACCGGCGTCACCCGTTCGGCGCATAGCAGATGGTGACGGGTCGTCGGTTCGCCTTCGGCAAGAGCTGTAGAGCGCTGCCCCTGGAAGCCTTCAGCGGCCTACTGTTGAGGGGTAGCGCCTGCCGTGCACCGGCCGCCCGTCCGGGGCCGTGCGAGCAAGGGAGCGGGGGCCACCGAGGGACTTCGGCACCGCCGGCTGTGAGAGGGACGGAATGAAACCGACCGAGAGCGCCGCCCCGGTGTCGCGGCTGCAAGGTTTCGTCGGCCTCACGTCGCCCGTGGGCGCCGCCGTCATCGGGATCGCCGCGTTACTGCTGGCGGCCGGCTTCTACCGGACCGTGCGAGACGGCCAAGCCCTCTTCCCGGACGGCGCCGAGGGCTGGTCGATCGCCGTGCTCACCGGGGTCATCGTCGGCCACCTGGTCGCGCTCGGCCGCGACCGCTGGTGGGGCGGCACCGGCTCCGGGGCCGCCCTCACCCTCGCCGTGCTGCTGCTCTACGGCTGGCTGCCCGCGGGCCTGGTCAGCCTGGTCGTCGTGGTCCTCGTCGGGAGCGCCCGCAGACACCGCTGGTGGCAGGGGCTCCTGCACGGCGCGGTGGACATCCTCGGCATCGGGGCGGCGGCGCTCGTGCTGGCCGCGTTCGGCGAGGTGCCGACCGTGGAGCGGCCCTGGCTGCCACTCGACTGGGGCATCGCCGCCGTGCCGGAGCTGCTCCTGACGGCGTCGACGTATCTGCTCGTCACCCGGGTCCTGCTGTGGTACGCCGGAGCCCCGCAGAACGGCGGGCTGCCGACCATCGCCCGCACCGCCCTGCTGCGCCAGGGGCTCGTCGCCGTGGCCCTGCTCGGCCTCGCCCCGCTGATCTGCGTCGTCGCGATGTCCATGCCCGTCGTGCTGCCGCTCTTCGCGGTCCCGCTGATCGCCCTGGACTCCACGCTCTGGATCGCCCGTGCCCGCGCCGAGGAGCAGTTGCGCGATCCGCTGACCGGGCTGCCCAACCGCCAGTGGCTGCTGGAGCGGACCTGGTCGGCCCTGGAGGACGCCGAGAGCGTGGGCACCCGGTCGGCGCTGGTCCTGATCGACCTGGACCGCTTCCGCGCGGTCAACGACACCCTCGGCCACCTCGCCGGGGACCGGCTGCTGCTCCAGATAGCGGAACGCCTCCGCCTCGCCCTGCCGCCGGGCGCCGAGGCGGCCCGGCTCGGCGGCGACGAGTTCGCCGTACTCCTGCCGCAGGCCGACTCGACCACCAGCGCCCAGCGGGTCGCCCGCCACCTGGTCGCCGAGCTGTCCTCGCCGCTCGACCTGGACGGTCTTGTCCTCGTGCTGGAGGCCAGTGCCGGGGTCGCCGTCTACCCGGACCACGCGCTGGACGCCGAGGGGCTGCTGCGCCGCGCGGACGTCGCGATGTACCAGGCCAAGCGCGACCGTACGGGCGTGGAGGTGTACGAGTCGAAGCGGGACAGCAACACCCCCGACCGGCTCGGACTCCTCGGCGACCTGCGCCGGGCGCTGGACGCGGGCGACGTCGAGCTGCACTACCAGCCCAAGGTCCGCTTCGACGGGCAGGTGGCCGGCCTGGAGGCGCTGGTGCGCTGGGTGCACCCCGAGCGCGGCCGGGTCCCCCCGGACGAGTTCATCGCCATCGCGGAGTCCTCGGGGCTGATGCCGCACCTCACGGAGTACGTCCTGGAGACGGCGCTCGCCCAGGTCGCCCGGTGGCGGGCGCAGGGCCTGTTCGTGCCGGTCGCGGTCAACGTCTCCCCGCGCGACGTGCACACCCCCGGCTTCGCGGGCGGGGTCGCCGCCCGCCTCGCCCGGCACGGCGTCCCGGCCTCGGCGCTCCAGTTGGAGATCACCGAGCACGTGCTGCTGGAGGACCCGCAGCGGGCCGCCGACACCCTGGCCGGGCTGACCGCGCACGGCGTGAAGATGTCCCTGGACGACTTCGGTACGGGGTACTCCTCCCTCGTCCACCTGCGTCGGCTGCCGGTGAGCGAGCTGAAGATCGACCGCTCCTTCGTGGCCCGCCTCGCCCTGGACCACGAGGACGGGGAGATCGTCCGCTGCACGATCGACCTGGCCCACTCGCTCGGCCTGGTCGTCGTCGCCGAGGGCGTCGAGGACGACGAGACCTGGGAGCGGCTGAGGGACCTGCGGTGCGACGCGGTGCAGGGCTGGCTGGTGGCGGCCGCGATGCCGCCCCAGGAGACGACGGCCTGGCTCCGGGCCCGCGGCCGGCACGGCTGGCGCCGCCCCGCGGAGCTGGCGGCCCAGGCGGCGGCCGCGGCGAACGGCAAGACGGAGGCCAAGCCGCACCCCCAGGGACGTACGGTCTCGGGCCCGGCGACGACCTGAGGCGCGGCGGCGGTCCGGGCAAAAAGGGTGGGCCGATCGGGGTGGGGTACCCGGCCTCGGGGGACCCCATAGGATTGGGGGTCGGTGGCACATTTCCACCTGCCGCGCGACGCCTGGCACGCACGCTCGCCGCGTTGCCGAAACGCCCACGTGGCTCCGCCACGAGGGCGCTCCGGCGCCTTGCGATCGCACGCACCATACGCCGCGCGGCCCGTCCTCCGGACGGACGGCGGAAATGTGCCACCGACCCCCAGCCAAAACCACACACCAACCCCTGAGGATCGCTGCATGCCTGGCATCACGCGCGAGGAGGTCGCCCACCTCGCCCGGCTGGCGCGTCTGGAGCTGAAGGGCGAAGAGCTCGATCACTTCGCCGGTCAGCTCGACGACATCATCGGCGCGGTCGCCCGCGTCTCCGAGGTCGCCGACCAAGACGTACCGCCGACCTCCCACCCGCTGCCGCTGACCAACGTCATGCGCGCGGACGAGGTCCGTCCGTCGCTCACCCCCGCGCAGGCGCTCTCCGGCGCCCCGGCCCAGGAGCAGCAGCGTTTCAAGGTGCCGCAGATCCTGGGGGAGGACTAACCGCCATGACGGACCACAGCACCATCATCAAGCTCACCGCGGCCGAGATCGCCGCGAAGATCGCCTCCGGCGAGCTCACGGCCGTCGAGGTCACCGAGGCGCACCTGGCACGGATCGACGCGGTCGACGAGAAGGTCCACGCCTTCCTGCACATCGACCGCGAGGGCGCCCTCGCCCAGGCCCGTGCCGTGGACGCCAAGCGTGAGGCGGGCGAGAAGCTCGGCCCGCTGGCCGGCGTCCCGCTCGCGCTGAAGGACATCTTCACCACCAAGGACATGCCGACCACCGTCGGTTCCAAGATCCTCGAGGGCTGGGTCCCGCCGTACGACGCCACGCTGACGCGGAAGCTGCGCGCCGCCGACGTCGTCATCCTCGGCAAGACCAACATGGACGAGTTCGCCATGGGGTCCTCCACCGAGAACAGCGCCTACGGCCCCACCGGCAACCCGTGGGACCTCACCCGCATCCCCGGCGGCTCCGGCGGCGGCTCCTCCGCCGCCCTCGCCTCCTACGAGGCCCCGCTCGCCATCGGCACGGACACCGGCGGCTCCATCCGCCAGCCCGCAGCCGTCACCGGCACGGTCGGCGTCAAGCCCACCTACGGCGGCGTCTCCCGCTACGGCATGGTCGCCTTCTCGTCCTCCCTCGACCAGGGCGGGCCCTGCGCCCGTACGGTCCTGGACGCGGCGCTGCTCCACGAGGCCATCGCCGGGCACGACCCGCTGGACTCGACCTCCATCGACGCCCCGGTCCCGCCGGTCGTCGAGGCCGCCCGCAACGGCTCGGTCCAGGGCATGCGCGTCGGCGTCGTCAAGCAGTTCCGCGGCGAGGGCTACCAGGCCGGCGTCCTCCAGCGTTTCGACGAGTCGGTCGAGCTGCTGAAGTCGCTGGGCGCCGACATCGTCGAGCTGGACTGCCCGTCCTTCGACCTGGCGCTCTCCGCGTACTACCTGATCGCGCCCTCCGAGTGCTCCTCCAACCTGGCCCGCTTCGACGCCATGCGCTACGGCCTGCGGGTCGGCGACGACGGCACGAAGTCGGCCGAGGAGGTCACCGCGCTCACCCGCGAGGCCGGCTTCGGCGACGAGGTGAAGCGCCGCATCATCCTGGGCACGTACGCGCTGAGCTCCGGCTACTACGACGCGTACTACGGCTCGGCCCAGAAGGTCCGCACCCTCATCACCCAGGACTTCGAGAAGGCCTTCGAGCAGGTCGACGTGATCGTCTCCCCGACGACCCCGACCACCGCCTTCCCGATCGGCGAGCGCGCCGACGACCCGATGGCGATGTACCTCGCGGACCTGTGCACCATCCCGACCAACCTGGCCGGCAACTCCGCCATGTCGCTTCCCTGCGGCCTGGCCCCGGAGGACGGGCTGCCGGTCGGACTGCAGATCATCGCCCCCGCCATGAAGGACGACCGGCTCTACAAGGTCGGATCCGCCGTCGAGGCCGCGTTCGTGGAAAAGTGGGGGCACCCGCTGCTTGAGGAGGCTCCGTCGCTGTGAGTGCCATGGCAAAGAAGGCCAAGAACTTCAAGAAGTCCAAGACCGGGCTGTACGTCGCGCTCGGCAGTACCGCGTTCGGCGCGATCAGCGTCGCCAAGCAGGCGAAGCTCGCCCGCACCGACAACGACGTGCTGCGTCTCGTCGACGCGGCCGTCTCCGCGGCCGCCATCGTCACCGGACTCGCGATCCTCTATCGCGAACTGAAGCGTCTCGGCGACGACGACGTCCTGCTGGGCTGAGAGGGAAAAGTTTCACCGTGACTGTCACTGACCTGGTGTCGTACGAGGACGCGCTCGCGTCCTACGACCCCGTCATGGGCCTCGAAGTCCATGTCGAGCTCGGCACGAAGACGAAGATGTTCTGCGGCTGCTCCACGGAGCTGAAGCAGGACGCCAACTCCCAGACCTGCCCGGTCTGCCTCGGACTGCCCGGCGCGCTGCCGGTCGTCAACGAGATCGGCGTGGAGTCGGCCATCAAGATCGGCCTCGCGCTCAACTGCGAGATCGCCGAGTGGTGCCGCTTCGCCCGGAAGAACTACTTCTATCCGGACATGCCGAAGAACTTCCAGACCTCCCAGTACGACGAGCCGATCGCCTTCGACGGCTATCTGGACGTCCAACTGGAGGACGGGGAGATCTTCCGGGTGCAGATCGAGCGCGCCCACATGGAGGAGGACACCGGCAAGTCGACGCACGTCGGCGGCGCCACCGGCCGTATCCACGGCGCGTCCCACTCCCTGCTCGACTACAACCGGGCCGGTATCCCGCTCATCGAGATCGTCACCAAGCCGATCGAGGGAGCCGGGGCGCGTGCGCCCGAGGTCGCCAAGGCGTACGTCGCCGAGCTGCGCGAGCTGATCAAGGCGCTCGGGGTCTCCGAGGCGCGCATGGAGATGGGCCAGATGCGCTGCGACGTCAACCTGTCGCTGCGGCCCAACGGCACCGAGAAGTTCGGCACCCGCTCCGAGACGAAGAACGTGAACTCGCTGCGCTCCGTCGAGCGGGCCGCGCGCTTCGAGATCCAGCGGCACGCCGCCGTGCTGTCCTCGGGCGGCACCATCGTGCAGGAGACCCGGCACTTCCACGAGGAGGACGGCTCCACCACGGCCGGCCGCATCAAGGACAACGCCGAGGACTACCGCTACTTCCCCGAGCCGGACCTGGTCCCCGTCGCGCCCGCGCGCGACTGGGTCGAGGAGCTGCGCAAGGGCCTCCCCGAGCTGCCCCGGCTGCGCCGGGCGCGGCTCAAGGAGGAGTGGGGTGTCAACGACCACGACATGCAGTCCATCCTCAACGCGGGCGCGGTCGAGCTGATCGTCGCCACGATCGAGGCGGGCGCCCCGGCGGACCAGGCCCGCAAGTGGTGGATGGGCGAGCTGGCCCGTAACGCCAACGAGACCGGCCGCGGTCTGGACGAGCTGCCGATCACCCCAGCGCAGGTCGCCCGGGTGGCCGCGCTCGTGGCCAAGGGCGACCTCAACGACAAGCTGGCCCGCCAGGTCATCGAGGGCGTCCTCGCGGGCGAGGGCGACCCGGACACCGTCGTCGAGAAGCGCGGCCTGAAGGTCGTCTCGGACGAGGGCGCGCTGTCCACGGCCGTGGACGAGGCCATCGCGGGCAACGCGGCCATCGCGGACAAGATCCGCGGCGGCAAGGTCGCGGCGGCGGGCGCGCTCGTCGGCGCGGTCATGAAGGCCACCCGCGGCCAGGCGGACGCGGCGCGCGTGCGCGAGCTGATCCTGGAGAAGCTGGGCGTCGAGGGCTGATCACAGAATCGTCCCCGAAGGGGCGGTGCACCCGCACGTACTCACCTACGCGCGGGCGCGCCGCCCCTTCGGCCGTGTTCCGTGCGCCGTCGCGGGGGCACAGTCCCTTCGGCCGTCCTGCGTACGTCACCGCAGGCGCGTCGCCCCTTCCGCCGTGCTCCGTACGTCACCGGGGCACCGTCCCCTCAGCCGTGAACCCCCGCTCGGAGAGCCCCCTGAACACCGTCACCGCCGAGCTCGTCTCCTTCGCCCTCCTCCTGGGCGTCCTCGCCTTCGCCGTCGTCCGCCCCCGGGGCCTGCCGGAGGCGACCGTCGCCGTGCCCGCCGCCGTCATCGTGGTGGCCGTCGGCGCGGTGTCCTGGCCCGAGGCCCGGGAGCAGGTCGGCGAGCTGCTCCCCGTCGTCGGGTTCCTCGCGGCGATCCTCGTGCTGGCCCAGCTCTGCGCCGACGAAGGGCTCTTCCGGGCCGCCGGGGATCTGGTGGCCCGCGCCTGCCGGGGGCAGACCCGGCCGCTGCTCGGCGGGGTCTTCGTCGTCGCCTCGCTCATCACCGCCGTCCTCAGCCTGGACGCCACCGTGGTCCTGCTCACCCCGGTCGTCCTCGCCACGGCGGCCCGGGTCGGCGCGCGGCCACGCCCGTACGTCTACGCCTGCGCGCACCTCGCCAACTCCGCCTCCCTCCTGCTCCCCGTCTCCAACCTGACCAACCTCCTGGCGTTCACCGCGAGCGGCCTCTCCTTCACCCGGTTCGCCGCGCTGATGGCGCTGCCGTGGCTCGCCGCGATCGCCGTGGAGTACGTGGTGTTCCGCCGGGCTTTCCGGGCCGACCTGGCCGCCGGGGCACACGCGCCGGACCCGGAGGCCGAGCGCACGCCCGTACCCGTCTTCACGCTCGTCGTGCTGGCGCTGACCCTGGCCGGGTTCGTCGTCACCTCGTTCGAGGGCGCCGAGCCGCTGTGGGCGGCGCTCGCGGGAGCGGCCGTGCTGGCCGTACGGGCCCTCGTCAAGCGGGAGACCACGGCGCTCGCCGTCGTCCGCTCGGCCAACCCGCTGTTCTGCCTCTTCGTCCTCGCGCTCGGCGTCGTCGTCAAGGCGGTCGTCGACAACGGCCTCGGCGACGGGATCGCCGCCCTCCTCCCCGACGGCGACACGCTCCCCGCGCTGCTCGGCGTCGCCGTGGTCGCGGCGCTGCTGGCCAACCTGATCAACAACCTGCCCGCGATCCTGGCCCTCCTCCCGATCGTCGCGGCGGCCGGACCCGGACCGCTGCTGGCCGCCCTGATCGGCGTGAACATCGGCCCCAACCTCACGTACGTCGGATCGCTCGCCACCCTCCTCTGGCGCCGCATCCTGCACGCCCACGGGGACGCCCCCGAGCTCGGCCACTTCACCCGGCTGGGACTCGCGACCGTACCGGCGACGCTGCTCGCCTCCACGCTCGCGCTCTGGGGGGCGCTGCACCTCATCGGGGCATAGGCCGCCGGTTGGACTTATGGTCCGACCTCTTGGACGTTCACCACCGGGCCGTACGCAGTCCTTCCCGACGCCACCTGACCTGACTAGCTTCCCGGCTGTAACCACCGATGCACGGGAGGCTCTTTTGACCACGGACATGTCACGGCGGCGGCTCTTCGCCCTCGGCGGGGGCGCGCTCGGCGCCGCTGCGGCCGGATCGTTCCTGCCGCCGTCGCTCCAGGCAGCCATCGCCGCGCAGCCCGCCCATGCGGGGTCCGGGGGCGGAGGGCTCGGAGCCATCAAGCATGTGGTGATCCTCATGCAGGAGAACCGTTCCTTCGACCACTACTTCGGCTCCCTGCGCGGCGTACGCGGCTTCGGCGACCGCAACGCCGTCGAGCTGCCCACCGGCGGGACCGTCTTCGAGCAGCCCGGCCCCTCGGGCACCACCGTCCTGCCGTTCCCGGTGCGCGGGGCGGCCGAGGAGCAGAAGAAGGATCTCCAGTACATCGGCGCCCTCGACCACTCCTGGAACGGCGGGGCGAAGGCCTGGGGCGGCGGCTGGATGAACGGCTGGATCAGCGCGAAGACCGCGGCGACCATGGCGTACTACGACCGCCGGGACATCCCGCTCCACTACGAGCTGGCCGACACCTTCACCGTCTGCGACGCCTACCACTCCTCGATCCACACCTCCACCAGCCCCAACCGCAACCACCTCTGGAGCGGCAAGACCGGCTACGAGGCGAACGGGAAGCGGGCCGTCGGCAACGACGCGTACAGCGAGGGCAGCCACCCCGGCTACGACTGGTCCACCTACGCCGAGCGGCTGGAGCAGGCGGGGCGGAGCTGGCGGACGTACACGGAGTGGGAGAACTTCACCGACAACCAGATCGAGTTCTACGCCACCTTCAAGGCCATCGCCCGTAAGGCGCTCGCCAAGACCGGCGGCCACACGTACATGGAGGCGTTCTACGCCAAGGTGCGCGGCGCCTCCGAGGCCGAGCGCACCCGGCTGCTCGGGCTGCTGGAGGAGGGCGTCGCGACGCTCACCAAGCAGGAGCGGAGCCTGTTCGAGCGCGGGCTGCGCCGGGTTCCGACCGGGACGCTCGCCGACGCGTTCGCCCAGGACGTCGCGGCCGGGACGCTCCCGGAGGTCTCCTACCTGGTGCCCTCGGCCATCGACTCCGAGCACCCGAGCACCTCATCGCCGGTACACAGCGCCACCATCGTCTACAAGATCCTGGACGCGCTCGGCAAGCACCCGGACGTCTGGCGGCACACCGCCGTCCTGATCAACTACGACGAGAACGACGGCTTCTTCGACCACGTACCGCCGCCCGTCGCCCCGCCCGAGGTCACCGAGGAGCAGTGGGAGGGCCGCCCGACCGGGCTCGGCATCCGGGTGCCGCTGCTCGTCGTCTCGCCGTGGACCGTCGGCGGGTACGTCTGCTCCGAGGTCTTCGACCACACCTCGGTGATCCAATTCCTGGAGCGCTGGACCGGCGTGAAGGAGCCCAACATCGGCGACTGGCGGCGCCGCGTCACCGGCGACCTCACCTCCGCCTTCGACTTCACGCGGGCCCGGCGGCAGCCTGCCGTCCAGGTGCCCGGGGCGATCCCGCCGCTCAGCGGCCGCTGGCAGCCGAAGCCCCCTTCTGTCCAGCACCTCCCCGAGCAGGAGCCCGGCGTACGCCCGGCGCGCCCGCTGCCGTACCAGCCGGACGCGCAGGTCAGGCGGGGGGC
Source organism: Streptomyces cyaneofuscatus (assembly GCF_042718795.1). Taxonomy (GTDB): domain Bacteria; phylum Actinomycetota; class Actinomycetes; order Streptomycetales; family Streptomycetaceae; genus Streptomyces; species Streptomyces cyaneofuscatus_A. Next base: position 18,836 of record NZ_JBHXOX010000006.1, on the reverse strand, counting down.
CGGCGGCGCGCTGCGGGTGGAGCTGAGCAACAGCGGCCGGTCCTCGGCGCACTTCACGCTCTATCCGTACGCCGGTGAGTTCGCGGCCCCGCAGCATAAGGACGTCCGGGGCGCCGGGCACTGGACCGTCCCGCCGGCGGGGGAGGCGTACCGCTTCACGGTCACCGGGCCGAACGGCTTCCGGCGCGAGTTCGCCGGGCCGGTCCAGGGCGGCGCCGAGGTCGCCACCCGCATCGACACCCGCGACCGCGACGTGCACCTCACCCTGCGCAACACCGGCCGCCGCCCGCTGACCTTCCTGGTCCGGCCGCTCGGCTACGTCGACGAGGACGACCTGCACGACTGGGTCCGCCGCGTCACCGTCAAGCCGGGCCGGCACCGTACGGTCGTGCACTCCGCCGCCGACGCGCACGGCTGGTACGACCTCGCCGTCACGGCCGACGGGGAGGACGGCTTCCGGCGGCGGCTCATGGGGCACATCGAGAACGGCCGGGCGAGCGTGTCCGGCTGAGCGGCATCCGGCGGAGGGTTTCCTATGTGCGGAGGGTTTCCTGTGTAGGGAGGGTTTCCTGTGTAGGGAGCAGATCAACCCCTGTGACCATGGCCACGAAACGGACAAAGGATCACTTTCTACTGAGAGAGTGGCGGTCCAGGTCATGCGACGTTTGCGGCAGATCATGTTATCTGCGGGTAAAGGTCCACGAACCCGCAGGGAGCTCGTCCGTTGGCTGCCATCGCCCGCTGGTGCATCAAGCACCGGCTGCTCGCCGTCCTCATCTGGCTCGCCGCCCTCGGCGGCACCGCCGCAGCGGCGGGGTTCGCGGGTTCCGCGTACTCCAACGACTACGAGGTGCCCGGTACGGAGTCCGGCCGGGCCACCGAGCTCCTCTCGCGCGGCTTCACCGACCTCGGCGGTGACACCGACACAGTGGTCTGGCACACCTCCGGCTCCACGGTGCGGGCCGCCGACGTCGAACAGACGATGACCCGCACCCTCCACGCGATCGACGCCCTGCCCGGCGTCGGCGCGGTGACCGGCCCGTACGGAGCCGAGTCCACCGGCCAGATCAGCGAGGACGGCCGTACCGCCTACGCCACGGTCACCTTCGACCGCCCCGCCGACGAGATCCCGGTCTCCGAGGCCCAGGCCCTCGTGGACACCGCGAAGGGAGCCGAGGCGGACGGGCTGGAGGTCGAACTGGGCGGCACCGCCGTCGCCCTCACCGAGGCGCCCTCCGCCCATATCGCCGAGGCGGTCGGCGTGGTCGTCGCGGCCGTGGTCCTCTTCCTAGCCTTCGGCTCGCTCGCCGCCAGCCTGCTGCCCATCGCCACCGCCCTGGTCTCGGTCGGTACCGCCTACGCGGGCATCGTCCTGCTCGGCCATGTGATGACCGTGGCGGACTTCGCCCCGATGCTCGGCATGCTCATCGGGCTCGGCGTCGGCATCGACTACGCGCTCTTCATCGTCACCCGGCACCGCAGGGGGCTCCGGCGCGGGATGTCCGTCGACGAAGCGGCCCAGAACGCCGTCACGACCACCGGACGCGCGGTCGTCTTCGCCGGGGCCACCGTCTGTATCGCCCTGCTCGGCATGCTGATCCTGCGGCTCAGCTTCCTCAACGGCGTCGCCATCGCCGCCTCGCTCACCGTCGTCCTGACCGTGGCCGCCTCCGTCACCCTGCTGCCGGCGCTCCTCTCCCGCATAGGGATGCGGGCGCTCAGCCGCCGCGAACGCCGGCAGCTCGCCGAACACGGCCCGCGCCCCGAACTGCCCACCGGCTTCGCCGCCCGCTGGTCCGCCTTCGTGGAGCGCCACCCGAGGCTGCTCGGCGGGATCGCGGTGGTCGTCATGACCGTCCTCGCCCTGCCCGCGCTCGGGCTCCACCTCGGCACCTCCGACCAGGGCAACAACCCGGCCACGACCACCACCCGCCAGGCGTACGACCTGATCGCCGACGGTTTCGGCCCCGGCGTCAACGGACCCCTCACCATCGCCGCCCAGCTCGACGGCGCCGACGACCGGCTCGCCCTGGACTCGCTGCCCGAGAGGCTGCGTACCACCGATGGCGTCGCCTCGGTCAGCCCGGTCACGTACAACAGCGGCGGCGACACCGCCTTCCTCACCGTCGTCCCCACCTCGGCGCCCCAGTCGCAGGAGACCAGCGAGCTGGTCGACCGCCTCCGGGAGGACGTGCTCCCGCCGGTCAAGAACACCAGCTCGCTGGAGACGTACGTCGGCGGGGTGACGGCGAGCTACGACGACTTCGCCGAGATCATCGTCGGCAAGCTGCCCCTCTTCGTGGGGGTCGTCATCGGCCTCGGCTGCCTGCTCCTGCTGCTGGCCTTCCGGTCCATCGGCATCCCGGTCAAGGCCGCCGTCATGAACGTGGCCGCCGTCGCCTCCTCCTTCGGCGTCGTCGTCGCCGTCTTCCAGTGGGGCTGGGGGAGTGAGCTGCTCGGCCTCGGCAGCGCCGGGCCCATCGAACCCTTCCTCCCGGTGATCATGGTCTCGGTCCTCTTCGGCCTCTCCATGGACTACCAGGTCTTCCTGGTCGGCCGGATGTACGAGGAGTGGCTGGAGACCGGCGACAACCGGCGCTCCGTCCGGGTCGGCCTCGCCGAGACCAGCCGAGTGATCAACTCCGCCGCCGTGATCATGATCTCCGTCTTCCTCGCCTTCGTGCTCAGCGGCGACCGGGTGATCGCCATGTTCGGTATCGCGCTCGCCACCGCCGTCGCCCTGGACGCCTTCGTCCTGCGCACCCTGCTGGTGCCCGCCCTGATGCACATGCTCGGCGGCGCCAACTGGTGGCTGCCGGGCTGGCTGGACCGCCGGCTGCCCCGGATCAGCATCGAACCGCCCGACACCGCGGTGGATCATGCGAGGATCCCGGGTGCGCGCGTCACGGAGGTGGACGCCGCGTCGGCAAAGGAGGAGCACGATGTTCGCCATATCCCTGGGTGACGACCAGGCGGAGCTGCGCCCGCTGGAGGTCTGGCAGGCCGAGGAGTTCCTGACCCATATGGACCGGGCCCGGGAGCTGGTCGACCCGTGGATCCCGTTCGCCTCCTTCGCCACCGACCTGGACTCCGCACGCGCGCTGCTCCGGCGGTACGCGGAGAAGCAGGCGGCGGACACCGGACGGCTCTACGGGATCTGGCTGGAGGGCACCCTCGTCGGCGGGGTCCTCTTCCGGATCTTCGACGCGGAGTCGGGCAACTGCGAGATCGGCGTCTGGCTGGAGCCGGCCGCCCAGGGCCGGGGTCTGATCACCCGGGCCGCCGAGCGCCTGATCGACTGGGCGGTGTACGAGCGGGGCATGCACCGCATCGAGTGGGACGCGTCCGCCGCCAACACCCGCTCGATCGCCGTCGCCCAGCGGCTCGGCATGACCCGTGACGGGGTGATCCGGCAGAACTACCTCTACCGGGGAGAGCGCCACGACTCGGAGATCTGGTCCGTGCTGGCCCCGGAATGGCGGGCCCGCACCGGGCGCTGAACCCGGGCGTCGAGGGGGCGCTCACCCGGACGTTAAGGGGGTTCTCATCCGGGGCCCCTAGCGTGCGGCACATGAACACCACCCCCTCCAAGACGACCGGCCCGTCCACGACGGACACGCCCGCCGCCGACCCCGAGAAGAGCACCGCCGACGCCGCCGTCACGGAGGACTCCACCGCGACCGCCGCGCCGTCGGTCACCGAGGACCCTGCCGCGACCGCCGCGCCGTCGGTCACCAAGGATTCCACCGCGACCGCCGCGCCGGCGGAGGCCGCCGACGAGGCCGAGGACGACGGCCTGGAGCCCGACGGCCTGGAGCCCGACCCCTTCACCGAGGCCCGCCACGGCGTCGGCGCGGGCGCCACGGCCGTCGTCTCCGCCGCCCTCGGCATCGTCGCCCTGACCGGCGCCTGGTCCGGCCGGATCGCCGCCGAGCGCGAGACCCTGATGGGCCAGATCCAGACCGCCGGCGGCTCCAGCGCGGCCCAGCAGATCTCCGAGATCTACGGGGACGCCTGGCACGCCACCGCCCTCGTCAACGGCGTCTTCGCGGTGCTGGCCCTGCTCGTCGGCGCCTTCGTCCTGGCCCGCCCCGCCTTCGGCACCCCCGCCACGCGGCCGCAGCCCGCCTGGATCCGCGCGGTCGCGCTGGCCGGAGTCGCGCTCGGCACCCTCGGCGTGCTGATCTCCGCAGGCATGTACTTCGACCTGTTCCTCTCCCTCCCGGTAGCGGGCACACCGGCGGGCTGAGCCGGGACCGGGGCCCCTACGGCACGGGTATCGGGGCCGGGACCGGGCCCCTACGGCACGGGAATGAGCCGGTACCGGGCCCCTAAGGCACCGGTCTAAGGCCCCCGCTCACCCCTGGGCCACGGGGTGGGCCGGCCTAAGGCCACCAGCGCGGGAAAGATGCGGAACTCGCCTCATGCGGCGCCCCCTCCTGGCCGACGACAGTGGACACACAGCGAACACAGGGCCCCGGCGACCGGCCGGGCACCCCCTCAGGTCCGCTGCCACGACGGTCCGCTGCCGCGACCGGGAACCAGGGGCACTCCATGTACGACTACGAGCTGTACCGCGCCACCTCCGCCGAGCTGATCCGCCGGGCCGACGCCGAGCGCGAGATCGGCCGGGCCCGCATCGCCCGCCGGGCCGCCCGTCGTACCGGACGCGGTGACCCCGAAGGAAAGGTGAGGGAGGCCGACCGCACCCGCTTCGCCCCGGCCGCCTGACGGTGTCCCGGCCCGGGACGCCTACCGAGCCGGCACCGGACCGGGCCGGGAGCATGATCACCGTCCGCGAAAAAGATCCCGCGGCCTCGTACGCGTATGCGATGCTCGGCAGCGTGGAGACCAGGTCGGTGAGCCCCGTGTTCGTCGGGCGCGCGGAGGAACTCGCCTCGCTCACCGAGGCGCTCACGCGTGCCGCGTCCGGCGACCCGCAGGCGCTGCTGATCGGCGGCGAGGCGGGTGTCGGCAAGACCCGTCTGGTCGAGCAGTTCATCGCGGCGGCCGGGCGGCGCGATGCCGTCGTGGCCGTCGGGGCCTGCGTCGAGATCGGGGCCGACGGGCTGCCGTTCGCCCCCTTCCCGACCGCCCTGCGCGCCCTGCGCCGGGCCCTGCCCGAGGAGATGGCCGCCGCCTGCGCCGGCCAGGAGGGCGAACTGGCCCGGCTCCTGCCCGAACTGGGCGAGGTCCACCGGGACGCCACCGACGAACACAGCATCGCCCGCCTCTTCGAGCTCACCGCCCGGCTGCTGGAACGGATATCCGCCGACCGGGCGGTGGTCCTCGTCCTGGAGGACCTGCACTGGGCGGACGCCTCCACCCGGCACCTGCTCGCCTACCTCTTCCGCACCCTCAGCGGCGGCCGTCTCATGGTCGTCGGCACCTACCGCGCGGACGACATCCACCGCCGCCACCCCCTGCGCCCCCTCCTCGCCGAGCTGGACCGGCTGCGCACCATCACCCGCGTCGAACTCGACCGGTTCAGCCACGACGAGGTCGGCAGCCAGTTGGCGGGCATCCTCGCGGAGACCCCCGAAGCCGCACTCGTCGACGAGATCTTCGACCGCTCCGACGGCAACGCCTTCTTCGTCGAGGAGCTGGCCCGCTCCCTGGAGTGCTGCGGCGACAGCTCCGGGCTGACCGAGTCGCTCCGCGACCTCCTGCTCGTCCGTGTGGAGGCGCTTCCGGAGCACGCCCAGCGGGTCGCCAGGATCGTCGCCGAGGGCGGCTCCTTCGTGGAACACGACCTGCTGGCCGCCGTCGCCGGCCTCGGCGAGGACGAGCTCGACGAGGCCCTGCGCGCGGCCGTCGGCGCCAACCTGCTGCAACCCGCCCCCGACAGCGGCGGCTACCGCTTCCGCCACTCCCTGGTCCGCGAGGCCGTCAGCGACGACCTGCTGCCCGGTGAACGCACCCGCGTCAACCGCCGGTACGCCGAAGCCCTGGAGGCCGACCCCTCCCTCGTCCGGGACGACGAACGCGCCACCCGCCTCGCCAGCTACTGGTACGCCGCACACGACGCCGCCAAGGCCCTGCCCGCCGTGCTCCGGGCCGCCGTCGAGGCCCGCCGCCGCTACGCCTACTCCGAGCAACTGAGGCTGCTGGAAAGGGCGATGGAGCTCTGGGACGACGTGCCCGACGCGGTGCGCGCCACCCTGCGCCCGTTCGACTACGCGGAGGTCTACCCCGCCTCCGCCTCCGACCCGGAGAACACGCCGCTGCGCTATCTGGACGTGATGGCCGAGGCCACCGTCGCCGCCCACTTCGGCGGCGACCGCAAGCGCGCCCTGGCCATCTCGAAGAAGGCCATGCGGGTCCTGGAGTCCGAGGCCGACCCGCTGCGCGAGGCCTGGTTCCTGGTGCAGCGCAGCCGACTGGTGCAGGGGCTCGACAAGGGGGACGGCTGGGAGGAGCTGGCCGCCGCGCAGGAACGGGTGCGCGGACTGCCGCCGTCCCCCGTGCAGGCCGACGTCCTGACCAATGTGGCCAGTTGGAAGGCGCTGCACCGGCCGGGCCCGGAGGCGCTGGCCGACAGCGACCGCGCGGTGGAGTACGCCCGGCTCGTCGGTGACGAGTACATCGAGCTGCACGCCCGCCTCACCCGCGGTTGGCTCACGGCGGACGCCGGCGGCGTCGAGGACGGCCTCGCCGAGATGTACGCCGTCCGGGACCGGGCCGAGAAGCTGCACCTGATGAACCTCCTCGGCCGGGTCAGCGTCAACCTGCCCTCCTCGCTGGAGGCGATGGGCCGCTCGCTGGAGGCCGTCGCCGCCGCCGACCACGGCATCGAGATCTGCCACAGCCACGGCCTGGCCGACTCCGGGGCCTGGGTGCACGCCAACCAGTCCCAGTCCCTGTTCTCCCTCGGGCACTGGCCCCAGAGCGAGGCCGCCGCCGCGTCCTCCGCCCGCCTGGCGCTGGGCCCCAAGTCGAAAGGGCTCGCCGCCCTCCGCCGTACCGAACTGGCCGTCGCGCGCGGGGACTTCGTCGAGGCGGAGGAGTTGCTCACGCTGGTCCACAAGCACTTCGGGCATCGCGATCGGCAGCACCAGCACCTGATCGACCCCGTCCGGCACGGCATGGTGATGGCCGCCTCACGGGGCAGGATCGCCGAGGCGCGGGCCGCGTTCGAGGAGCTGGCCCGGCCCGGCTTCCCGCCCGGCACCCAGCGCTACGCCCTGCCGCTGCTCCAGACCGCCGCCATGATCGAGGCGGACGCCCGCGGACTGCCCGCCGCCGAACCCGGCCGCCCGGAGCTGCTGGCGCTGATCCGCCGGTGCGTGAAGAGCCTCCCGATGCTCGTCCCCGTATGGGTGGCCCACGGTGTCTTCATCGAGGCCGAGCTGGCCCGGGCGGAGGGCACGGACGCCCCCGCGCACTGGGCACACGCCGCCGAGGCCTTCGAACCGCTGTGCCGCCCGTACCACCTGGCCCAGATCCATCGCCGCTGGGCCGAATCCCTGCTCATCGCCCCCGGCGAGCGGTCCACCGCCACGGCGCTGCTGCACCGCGCCCTGCAGGTCGCCCGTCGGCTCGGCGCACGCCCGCTCGCCGAGGCGGTCGAACAGCTTGCGGCCCGCGCCCGCATAGTCCTGGACGACTCCGGCGCGCCACCCGGTCACGACACCGCCATCCACCCGGCCGTCCTGACCACCGAACCTGCCGCAGTGGGCCCGGGGCGGCCGTCCGCCGAGGACAGGGACCCGGCCATCACCGCCGTCGAGTCCTTCGGGCTGACCCCGCGCGAGCAGGACGTGCACCGGCTGGTCGCGGCCGGCCACACCAACCGGAGGATCGCCGAGGAGCTGTTCATCTCACCGAAGACCGCGAGCGTGCACGTCTCCAACATCCTGGCCAAGCTCGGTGTCGCCTCTCGCGGCGAGGCGGCGGCCCTGGCCCACCGCCTCCGCCTCTACCCGGCCCCGTAGACCCTGCCCGTCAGCGCTCGTGCGGCCCGTCGTGACCGTCGTCCCCGTCGCCCCGGTCGTCCGCCGGCTCCGTGACGACGCGCGTACGGGGGGCGAGCACGGCGTCCTGCTCCAGCGGCGCCTTCCGCATGCGGTCGGCCGGTCCGCGCTCATCGTCCGGGGCCGGCTCCGCCTCCGGCGCCCGGACCGTCACCTTGCCGGAGGTGAGGTCTATCGGCCCGCGGCCCGGGTCACCGGCGGCGACGTCCACCCGGCTCAGCTCCAGCCTCTTCTGCTCGTCGGCGCCGTGCTTGCGCCCCGGGGCGAAGAGCTCCTCGAAGAAATTGAACACGGTCGTGCTCCCTCCGAACATGGTGCGTGGGCCGGACGTGGTGCGCCGGGCGGGGCGCGGGGTGTCCGAGTCCGCCTACCCCACTTCGACCAGCAGGATCCTGTCGTCCCCGGACCTCGGCTCTCCCCGGCCGTCCGTGTTGCTGGTGACCAGCCAGAGCCGGTCGCCGCCCGCGCTCACCACGGTGCGCAGCCGGCCGTGCTTCTCATCCAGGAACGACTGGGGGGCGGCCAAAGGTTCCTTGTCCGCGTCACCGGAGAGCGGGATGCGCCAGAGCCGCTCGCCCCGCAGCCCCGCCATCCAGATCGAGCCCTCCGCGTACGCGATACCGCTGGGCGAGGCCTCGGAGGTCTTCCACTGCGCGACCGGGTCGATGAACCCGTCCTCGCCCTCCTGGCCCTCCACCTCGGGCCACCCGTAGTTGCCGCCGGGCTCGATCAGGTTGAGCTCGTCCCAGGTGTTCTGGCCGAACTCGGCCGCCCACAGCCGCTTCCGCGCGTCCCAGGCGAGCCCCTGGACATTGCGGTGCCCGTACGAATACACCACCGAGTCCGCCTCCGGGTTGCCGTGCACCGGCTCCCCGTCCGGGGTCATCCGCAGGATCTTGCCCGCCAGCGACTCCTTGTCCTGCGCGAGCCCGGTGTCCCCGGTCTCCCCGGTGCCCGCGTACAGCATCTTGTCCGGGCCGAACGCGATCCGGCCGCCGTTGTGGATGTTCCCCTTGGGGATGCCGCGCAGGATGGTGTCCGGGGCGCCGAGCTGCTGTCCGGCCGGGCGCTTCTCGTCGTAACTCATGCGGACGATGCGGTTGTCGGAGGTGGTGGTGAGGTACGCGTACACCCATCCGTCCGCGGCGAACGTCGAGGGGACCGCGAGCCCCAGCAGACCGCCCTCGCCCGCCGGGGAGACCCCGGGCACCGAGCCGAGCAGGGTCTGCTTCCCGCTCTCGCCGTCGATCCGGTGGACCGTCCCCTCGTCACGCGAGGCGACCAGCAGGTCACCGCCCGGCAGCGCGGTCAGCCCCCAGGGCGACTTCAGCCCCTCGGTCAGCGTCGAGACCACCTTCGCCGAGCCCTTGGCGGGGGGCAGATCGGCCGACGCGCTCGGCGACGCGGAGGAACCGGGGCTCCGTGAGGCGGTCGGTGAGGCGGCGCCCGTACCGGACGTGCCCTCCTCCCCGCCCGTGGAGCACGCGGCGGACAGGACCAGCGAGGCCGTCGCCAGTGCGGCCACCACCCCCCTGCGCACCGCGGGGGACTGAACTGACCCGAACACAGCACCGCGCACTGGACCGATCCTTTCGACGGCTGCCCGACTGGCTCTTTCGCTCTACCTGTTCTTACCTCGCGGCCCCGCCCGAAGTTCCCGGTGCGGCCCATTCTCCCGCCACCCTCTTCCGGGCGCGCGGCCTCAGTCCCACGACCCCCGCGCCCGGGGCAGCCCGGCGATCTCCGCCAGGTCCGCCTCGTCCAGCTCCACCTCAGCCGCCCGCGCGTTCTCCACCGCCCACTCCTCCCGCTTCGCGCCCGGCACCGCCACCACGTGCGGCCCCTGCCGCAGCACCCACGCCAGCGCCACCTGCGCCACACTCGCCCCGCGCCGCTCCGCGATCCGCCGCAGCCCGGCCACCACCGGCTGGTTCGCCGCCATCATCTCGGCCGTGAACCGGGGGTGCCGGGCCCGCAGATCCTCGGGCTCGAACCCCTGGCCCGGCTTGAGCGTCCCGGTCAGATAGCCGCTGCCCAGCGGCATCGCGGCGAGTACCCCGACCCCCCGCGCCGCACACCAGGGCAGCAGCTCCTCCAGCGCCTCCGGCGACCACACCGACAGCTCCGCCTCCACGGCGCTGACCGGGAAGACCTGCTGGATCCGCTCCAACTGCCGGATCGTTCCCGCATGCGGCCCGGCCGCGGATCTGCGCGGGGCGCGCGCCCCCACCGCGCACAGTCCCAGCGAACGCACCTTGCCCGCGGTCACCAGCTCCGCCATCGCGCCCCAGGTCTCCTCCACCGGCACCTCGGGGTCGGCCCGGTGCAGTTGGTAGAGGTCGATCACATCGGTCTGGAGGCGTCGCAGCGAGGCGTCACAGGCCCGTCGTACGTAACCGGGGCGGCCGTTGGCGACGATGTGCTGATCGCCCACCAGGAGCCCGCACTTGGTGGAGAGGAACGCCTCGGAGCGGCGCCCCTTGAGCGCTCGCCCCACCAGGAGCTCGTTGGTGAACGGCCCGTACATGTCCGCGGTGTCGAGCAGCCGGACACCGGCGTCGAGCGCCGCGTGCACCGTACGCACCGAGCGGTCACCGAGCTGCTGCGACGCGCTGTAGCCCCAGCTCATCGGCATGCAGCCCAGCCCGACCGCGCCCACGGCGAGCCCCGACGCCCCGATCGTCCTGCGCTCCAACTCCCCGAACCCTCCCTCGTTCCCGCGGTCACGGGGCCGTACCGCACCCCAAACTAACCTCTGGCCCGGCCACGACTTCGATCAGCCGTCCCGCAGCCGTCCTGGAGCACTCGCACACCCGTCGCATAGCCTCCTGACCATGACTGAGACGACTGCCGGCGCGACACGTGCCGATGTATGGCTGCCCTTTCCGGCCGAGGAGATCGACGGCCTCCCCGAAGGCCTCGACTACCTCTTCTGGGACGGCGGCCCGGAGTTCCCCGGCGACCCCGCGGACTGCGTGTACTACGTCGTCCCCTACCTGAAGGGTTCAGAGGTCGCCGTCCGGCCGATGGACGCCATGAGCGCCGTCCAGGTCGTGCAGACGCTCTCCGCGGGCATCGACCACGTGGAGCCGGGGCTCGGCCTGCTGCCCGCCGGTGTACGCCTCTGCAACGCCAAGGGGGTGCACGAGGCGTCCACGGCGGAGCTGACGCTCGCCCTGATCCTGGCCTCCCTGCGCGACATCCCCGGCTTCGTCCACGGCCAGGACAGGCAGGAGTGGCGGTCCGGCTTCTACCCGGCGCTCGCCGACAAGTCCGTCCTCATCGTGGGGTACGGCTCCATCGGCGCGGCCATCGAGGACCGGCTCGCGCCCTTCGAGTGCGCGCGGGTCGCCCGCGTCGCGCGCTCCGCCCGGACCACCGGGCGCGGCCCCGTACACACGCTCGACGACCTCCCGGCCCTGCTGCCCGAGGCCGACGTCGTCGTGCTCTCCACCCCGCTGAACCCCTCCACACGGGGGCTCGTGGACGCCGACTTCCTCGCCGCGATGCCGGACGGGGCCCTCCTCGTCAACGTCGCCCGGGGCCCGGTAGTGGACACCAAGGCCCTGCTGGCCGAACTGGAATCCGGACGGCTGCGGGCGGCACTCGACGTCACCGACCCGGAACCCCTGCCGTCCGGCCATCCTCTCTGGCATGCTCCGAATGTCTTGATCACGCCTCATGTGGGCGGCAGCACCTCGGCGTTCGAACCGCGCGCCAAGCGGCTGCTGGCCACGCAGCTCACCCGCTTCGCCGCGGGGGAGGCGCTCGCGAACGTCGTCAGCACCACCGGCTGAGGCGCCCCGGACGGCCCCGGGCGATCACGCCGAGGCGTGATCCGCATGCGTACAGTGCCGCCCACCTCGTGTTTCGTCACGGAGCGTAGAGAAGCTATGGCCCTGAGTGACGAATCTGGTGTATCGTCCGGACCGGAGCGCCGCGCGGTGGCAGGGGCGGCGCGGGGGCAGCATCGGAACGCGAGGGGGCGACGGACGATGTGCTGGCCATGGAGAGACGATCCGAGGCGGCCGAGCGGGCTGCGGCGGCCATCGCCGCTGCCCGGACAGGCCGCCCGCGGGTGGCCGGATTCCACCCCGGGCCGGCGCCCGGGGCCGGGGCGGGGAGCCCTCCGGTGAGCGCCCTGGGGGCCTGGCTCTCGCCGCGTTCCGCCGTCGGCTCCTCGGGGCTGCGGGCCCGGATCCTGCTCGGCGTCGTCTGCGGCGGATATTCGGTCGGAGCGGCCGTCGGCTGGGGATCACCGGAACTGGCCCGCTTCATGGGGGACTTCGGCCTCGCCGCGGCGGCGCTGGTCGCCGCCGTCTCCTGCTTCCTCTACGCCCGGGTGAGCGCCGGGCGGCTGCGGCCCGCCTGGCTGCTCTTCTCGCTCTCCTCCCTCATGGCGGCCTGCGGCAACGCCGTCTGGGGGTGGTACGAGGTGGTGCTCGGCGTCCCCGTGCCCACCCCGTCGGCGGCCGACGCCTTCTTCCTCTGCTTCGCGCCGCCCGCCATCGTCGGACTGCTCGTGCTCGCCAAGCGCCCCGTCACCCGGGCCGGCTGGGTCTGTCTGGCCCTGGACGCCTGGCTGATCGGCGGCTCCCTGCTGACCCTCGCCTGGAGCCTCGCCCTCGCGCACGCGGCGCACATGGCGGGCGTCCAGGACGCCAGCGTGGGCCCGGCGGCGCTCTCGCTGGCCTATCCGCTGCTGGACATCGTGCTCGTCTCCATGGTGCTCGCGCTGCACTTCCGCCGCTCGGGGGCCAACCGCTCGGCGGTCAACACCGCGATCGCCGCCCTGGCGCTGACCGTCCTGTGCGACGCGGTGTTCACCTCGCCGCTGCTGCGATCCACCTACCACTCGGGCCAGTTGCTCGACGCCGGCTGGTTCGCCGGCTCGCTGCTCCTCGCCTACGCGCCCTGGGGCGTACGGAGCCGGGCACCCGGCACCGACCGCCCGGGCCCGCCGCGCGCCATGAGCCGCCCGATCGCCGGGTCGCTGGCCGCGCTGACCCCGTATCTCGCCGCCGCCGTCTGCACGTTGGGCATCCTGTACAACGTGGTCGAGGGGCGCCGGGTGGACCGGGTCGTCATCTTCACCGGCTGCACGGTCGTCCTCGCCCTGGTCGTCCGGCAGGGGATCATGCTGCTGGACAACATCTCCCTCACCCAGGAGCTGGCCCAGAAGGAGAACCACTTCCGCTCCCTGGTCCAGGGCTCCAGCGACGTCATCATGATCGCCGCCCCCAGCGGCACCCTGCGCTACGTCAGCCCCGCCGCCGCCGGGGTCTACGGGCGCGACGCGGAGGATCTCGTCGGCGCCGAGCTCTCCTCGATCATCCACCCCGAGGACCTCGGCCGGGTCGTCCACGAGGTGCGGCGCTTCCTCGCCGCCCCGCCCCACGAGGAGCCCACCACCCGCATCGAGTGCCGCTTCCGCTCCGGCACCGGCGACTGGCTCCACGCCGAGTCCACCGTCAACCGGCACCAGGGCGGGCTCCTGCTCAACAGCCGGGACGTCACCGAACGGGTCAGGCTCCAGGCCCAGTTGCAGCACAACGCCGAGCACGACCCGCTCACCGACCTGCCCAACCGGGCCCTGTTCACCTCCCGGGTCCGCCAGGCGCTCACCGGCCGCCGCGCCGGCGACTCCGGCACCGCCGTGCTCTTCATCGACCTCGACGGCTTCAAGGCGGTCAACGACACCATCGGCCACCAGGCCGGCGACGAGCTGCTCATCCAGGCCGCCCGCCGCCTCCAGGAGTCCGTCCGGGCCGGCGACACCGCGGCCCGCCTCGGCGGCGACGAGTTCGCCGCGCTCATCACGGGCGACGGCACCCGTGACCAGGGCGCCCGGGAGTACCAGGTCCACGAGATCGCCGACCGCCTCCGCCTCACCCTCTCCCAGCCCTACCGGATCGGCCCCAGCGAGGTCCGGGTGGCCGCCTCCATCGGCGTCGCCTTCGCCGAGCCCGGCATCACCCCCACCGACCTCATGCGCAACGCGGACCTCGCGATGTACCGCGCCAAGGCCGGCGGCAAGGACCGGGTCGAGCTGTACGCGCCCCAGATGCAGGCCGACGTCGTACGCCGGTCCGAGCTGGCCACCCGGCTGCGCACCGCCCTGCGCGAGGGCGAGTTCGCCCTGCTGCACCAGCCCGTCGTCCACCTCGCCAGCGGCTCGGTCGCCGCCGTCGCCGCCCAGGCCCGCTGGCGCTCCGCGCAGGGCATCCTCTTCACCCCCGCCGAGTTCCTCCGGGTCACCGGCGACGACGACCGCACCGCCGAGCTCGGCCGCTGGCTGCTGGAGGAGGCCGTGAAGCAGGCCGCCGACCGGGCCAGGGCCGGACATCCCGTCGCCGTCTCCGTCCGCCTGACCGCCACCCGGCTGCTCGACAAGGCCCTGCCCTTCGGCTCCATCGAGGCGCTCCTGACCCGCCACGGGCTGCCGTCGGGGGCGCTGATGATCGAGGTGGCCGACAGCGACCCCCGGGTCTCCTTCGACGAGCTGGAGCGGCGCCTGGTGGCCCTGCGCCGGCTCGGCGTCCGGATCGCCCTGGACGGCTTCGGCAGCGGTTTCGCCGCGATCAACGCGCTGCGCCGCCTCCCCATCGACGTACTGAAACTCGACCGGAACCTGGTCGAGGGGGTGGTGGAATCGGCCAGGCTGCACAAGATCACCAGCGGGCTGCTCCGGATCGCCTGCGACCTCGGCCTCCAGTCCGTCGCCGACGGGGTCGACGTCCCCGAGCAGGTCCTCGCGCTCCGCGCCATGGGCTGCACCCACGGCCAGGGGATGGCCTTCTCCGGCCCGCTCGACGAGTACCGGCTGCGCCGCGCCCTGGTGCGCGGCCAGTTCCCCGTGCCGGGCGTCCCCGGCCCCCGTACGGTGATGGCGGGCGGCTCGATCCCGCTGCTCACCGGATCACATGCTGAGACGCCCGTCCCACCCACTTGACACGTCATGCGTGCCGGAGAGAGGGTCAATGCCATGCGCACCCGAATTCTCGTACTTGGAAAGCGCGTCGGCTGAAGCAGAGTCACTCCACGACACTCTGCGGACCGCACCCGGCGCGCTCCCCTCGCTTGCCTCACGGCACGAGGGGTTTTTTGTTGCACTGACACCTCTCAAAACGCTGCAAAACACCCGCGAAAAACCACCCGCGAACACCCTCAGCTTCGAGAAGAGAATGCCGATGACCGAGCAGGCCACCGGGGCCCACCACCCGCAGCCGCGCGCCCGTAACGGCGGACAGCCGTCCGTCACCGTTGAGCACGTCACGGGCGCGCAGTCCCTCATCCGCTCTCTCGAGGAAGTCGGCGCCGACACGGTATTCGGCATCCCCGGCGGCTGCATCCTCCCCGCCTACGACCCGATGATGGACTCCACCAAGGTCCGCCACGTCCTGGTCCGCCACGAGCAGGGCGCGGGCCACGCCGCCACCGGGTACGCGCAGGCCACCGGCAAGGTCGGCGTCTGCATGGCCACCTCGGGCCCCGGCGCCACCAACCTGGTCACCCCGATCGCCGACGCGCACATGGACTCCGTGCCGCTCGTCGCGATCACCGGCCAGGTCGCCTCCAAGGCGATCGGCACCGACGCCTTCCAGGAAGCCGACATCTGCGGCATCACGATGCCGATCACCAAGCACAACTTCCTGGTCACCCGGGCCGAGGACATCGCGCACACCATCGCCGAGGCCTTCCACATCGCCTCCACCGGCCGCCCGGGCCCCGTCCTCGTCGACATCGCCAAGGACGCCCTCCAGGCGCAGACCACCTTCAGCTGGCCGCCCGCCCAGGACCTGCCCGGCTACCGGCCCGTCACCAAGCCGCACGCCAAGCAGATCCGCGAAGCCGCCAAGCTGATCACCCAGGCCAAGCGCCCCGTGCTCTACGTCGGCGGCGGTGTCATCAAGGCCGGGGCCACCGCCGAGCTGAAGGTCCTCGCGGAGCTGACCGGAGCGCCCGTCACCACCACCCTGATGGCGCTCGGCGCCTTCCCCGACAGCCACCCGCTGCACGTGGGAATGCCGGGCATGCACGGTGCGGTCACCGCCGTCACCGCGCTGCAGAAGGCCGACCTGATCGTCGCCCTCGGAGCCCGCTTCGACGACCGCGTCACCGGCAAGCTGGACAGCTTCGCCCCGTACGCCAAGATCGTCCACGCCGACATCGACCCGGCCGAGATCGGCAAGAACCGCACCGCCGACGTCCCCATCGTCGGCGACGCCCGCGAGGTCCTGGCCGACCTGGTCCAGGCCGTCCAGGCCGAGCACACCGAGGGCATCACCGGTGAGGCCGCCAGGCAGTACGCAGACTGGTGGAAGGACCTCAACCGCTGGCGCGACACCTACCCGCTCGGCTACGACCTGCCCGACGACGGCAGCCTCTCGCCGCAGCAGGTCATCCAGCGCATCGGCAAGCTCGCCCCCGAAGGCACGATCTTCACGGCCGGCGTCGGCCAGCACCAGATGTGGGCCGCCCACTACATCGACTACGAGCAGCCCGCCACCTGGCTCAACAGCGGCGGCGCCGGGACGATGGGATACGCGGTCCCGGCCGCGATGGGCGCCAAGGCCGGCGCACCCGACCGCACGGTCTGGGCCATCGACGGCGACGGCTGCTTCCAGATGACCAACCAGGAACTGGCCACCTGCGCGCTCAACAACATCCCGATCAAGGTCGCCATCATCAACAACGGCGCCCTCGGGATGGTCCGCCAGTGGCAGACCCTCTTCTACAACCAGCGCTACTCCAACACCGTGCTGCACTCCGGCGCGGACACGGACGGCAACGCCGCCAAGGGCACCCGCGTCCCGGACTTCGTCAAGCTCTCCGAGGCCATGGGCTGCCACGCCATCCGCTGCGAGGACCCGGCCGACCTGGACAAGGTCATCGAAGAGGCCAACTCCGTCAACGACCGCCCCGTCGTGATCGACTTCATCGTCCACGAGGACGCCATGGTCTGGCCGATGGTCGCCGCCGGCACCTCCAACGACGAGGTCCAGGCCGCACGCGGCGTCCGCCCCGACTTCGGCGACAACGAAGACGACTGAGAGACAGAGAGAGAACGACTCCCATGTCCGAAAAGCACACGCTCTCCGTCCTGGTCGAGAACAAGCCCGGTGTCCTCGCCCGGATCACCGCCCTGTTCTCCCGACGCGGCTTCAACATCGACTCACTCGCGGTCGGCACCACCGAACACCCCGACATCTCCCGCATCACCATCGTCGTGAATGTCGAGGGCCTGCCCCTGGAGCAGGTGACCAAGCAGCTCAACAAGCTGGTCAACGTCCTGAAGATCGTCGAACTCGAGCCGTCCGCCGCGATCCAGCGGGAGCTCGTCCTGGTGAAGGTCCGCGCCGACAGCGAGACCCGCTCCCAGATCGTCGAGATCGTCCAGCTGTTCCGCGCCAAGACCGTCGACGTCTCCCCGGAGGCCGTCACGATCGAGGCGACCGGAGGGGCCGACAAGCTGGAGGCGATGCTCAAGATGCTGGAGCAGTACGGCATCAAGGAGCTCGTCCAGTCCGGCACCATCGCCATAGGGCGCGGCGCGCGCTCCATCACCGACCGCTCCCTGCGCGCCCTCGACCGCTCGGCCTGAGCGGATCCGCGGAGCCCCTGGCTCCGGTTCGCATGGCGAGACCCGATCACGTACACGACGCCCCCGCCGTACGGTGGGACGCAACACCTGCACACCAAGGAGAAGACCCAGTGGCCGAGCTGTTCTACGACGACGATGCCGACCTGTCCATCATCCAGGGCCGCAAGGTCGCGGTTCTGGGTTACGGCAGCCAGGGCCACGCCCACGCGCTGTCGCTCCGTGACTCCGGCGTCGACGTCCGCGTCGGTCTGCACGAGGGCTCGAAGTCCAAGGCCAAGGCCGAGGAGCAGGGCCTGCGCGTGGTGACCCCGTCCGAGGCCGCCGCCGAGGCCGACGTCATCATGATCCTCGTCCCGGACCCGATCCAGGCCCAGGTCTACGAGGAGTCCGTCAAGGACAACCTCAAGGACGGCGACGCGCTGTTCTTCGGCCACGGCCTGAACATCCGCTTCGGCTTCATCAAGCCGCCGGCAGGCGTGGACGTCTGCATGGTCGCCCCGAAGGGCCCCGGCCACCTGGTCCGCCGCCAGTACGAGGAGGGCCGCGGCGTTCCGTGCATCGTGGCCGTCGAGCAGGACGCCTCGGGCAAGGGCCTGGAGCTCGCCCTGTCGTACGCCAAGGGCATCGGCGGCACCCGGGCCGGGGTCATCAAGACCACCTTCACCGAGGAGACCGAGACCGACCTGTTCGGTGAGCAGGCCGTCCTCTGCGGTGGCACCGCCGCCCTGGTGAAGGCCGGTTTCGAGACGCTGACCGAGGCGGGCTACCAGCCCGAGATCGCGTACTTCGAGTGCCTGCACGAGCTGAAGCTCATCGTCGACCTCATGTACGAGGGCGGCCTGGAGAAGATGCGCTGGTCCATCTCGGAGACCGCCGAGTGGGGCGACTACGTCACCGGCCCGCGGATCATCACCGACGCCACCAAGGCCGAGATGAAGAAGGTCCTCACCGAGATCCAGGACGGCACCTTCGCCAATGCCTGGATGGCCGAGTACCACAACGGTCTGCCCAAGTACAACGAGTACAAGAAGGCCGACAGCGACCACCTGCTGGAGACCACCGGCCGTGAGCTGCGCAAGCTCATGAGCTGGGTGAACGACGAAGA
The DNA here is from genome assembly GCF_042718795.1 of Streptomyces cyaneofuscatus. Taxonomy (GTDB): domain Bacteria; phylum Actinomycetota; class Actinomycetes; order Streptomycetales; family Streptomycetaceae; genus Streptomyces; species Streptomyces cyaneofuscatus_A. Next base: position 154 of record NZ_JBHXOX010000006.1, on the reverse strand, counting down.
GGCGTAAGGCCTCGGGGGAGCGGGGGGGGGGGGGGGGGGGGCCCGCCCCCCCCCCCCCCCCCCCCACGCCGGCCGCCCCCCCCCCCCCGAAGTAAAAAAAAACACACAACCAGAGGGAGGAAAAACAACCAAGAAAAGTAAAAAAAAAAAAAAA
>NZ_JBHXOX010000005.1:299388-326146 GCF_042718795.1 Streptomyces cyaneofuscatus | reverse complement strand
GGCTGCTTATTTGTTTTTTTAGCCACTGGGCTGTTTGGGGGCCGGGACGCGGGGGGGGGGGGGGGGGGGGGTCGGGGGGGGGGCGCGGCGGGGGGGGGGGGGGGCCCCCCCCCGCCCCCCCCCCACCGCCGTTCCGTCTTCCGTCCGGGCCGCGACTACCGCCCGGCCGCCCACCGCAGGGACCGTGCCCGCCGGACCGCCCTGCGCACCGCCGCACTGCGCGACAGGAACGAGAGCCGCGCCGGCACCCCGCCCGGCAGCCCCAGCGAGGTCAGCCGGCGCCGCTTGAAGTACCGCCAGGTCACCGGCGTGAGACGGGTGGACAGGTACCGTTCCGCCGCCGGCCGCAGCCCCGGGTGGAGCCTCGGCCGCATCGCGAACCCGACGGCCGCCACCAGCGCGGCGACCTCCCGCTCGGCACCGTCGGCGGGCCGCTGTGCCTCCACCGCGGCCCGGTCGCCCAGCTCCGGCAGCAGCGCGTCCACCAGGGTGACCGGAATCCGGTCGCCGTTCTCGTACGGAGAGAGCCGTTCCAGCAGCAGTTCCGTACCGACCCGGGCGACCGGCAGCCCGTAGAACGCCGACGCGGTGAGCAGCGCCGTCGAGAAGCAGCCCACCACCAGGGCCGGCCGCATCCGCTCGTACAGCACCTCGGCGGGCACCGGAGCCCACGGCGTCCCGGGGCCCAGCACGGTCAGTTCCGCGCCGAGCCGCTCGGCCTCCGCCTCCATCACCCGCGACCACCGCACCGGAGCCGTCGGGTGCGGCGTGAACACCAGCCGGGTGTGGCCGAGGGCGACCGCGCCCCGCACCATCCGCAGGTGCAGCTCCTCCTCCTCCTCCTCCTCGGACGTGGAGAGCAGCCCCGGTGCGGATAGGTGCTGCCCGAGCAGCAGGGCCGGGGCCTCAACGGATGGCAACACGGCCGGGGCGGCGGCCAGTTCACCGATCACCTTCAGGAAGCCCTCGGTCTTCACGACCACCGACTCCACCCCGAACTCGGTCAGCAGCAGCGGCTTCAGACCCGGCACCAGATCCAGGTGCAGCAGCCGCCGCACCCGTGTCCCGGTCAGCGGATCGAGCCTGTCGCGGGTGGGCCCGTAGCCCATCAGCCCGTTCGCGTACACATCGACCGGGGCGCCGGCGAAGATCCCGGTGACCGCCATCGCCGGGCCGGCCTCGATCGACTCGACCGCGAGCTCGACCTCGTCGTCGCCCAGCCCCCAGGCCAGCCGCAGATGCCGCTCCCACAGGGGTACGTCGTCCAGGCGCGGGGACCAGCCGCTCGGGTGGAAGGGGGCGATGGTCTCGTTCCAGGAGACCACGTCGTCGAACCGGCCACGCAGCCGTTCGAAGCCCGGCATCACGTCGAGGGCCGGGGCGGCCTCCGGGACGGCCGCGGTGTCGCAGACCACCAGCACCCGGCGGTCGGCCGGGCCGAAACAGCCGGTGTCCAGGGCGGCGGCGAGCATGGCCGCGCCGGAGAGGGTGGAGGCGGTGAAGAGCCGGGTGGTGCGGGGGGCGGTGCTCATGTCCTCGCCGCCTTCTTCGCGTTCTCCGCGGCGGCGACAGCGGGACCGCGACGCGCGCGGAACTCGAAGTCCTCGCGGATATCCGCCCGAAGATTTCCGAAGGCGTCCGGCGCATATGTCCGCGCGTCCAGGAACGGCATGAAAGCGTCCAGAAACGGCGTGAAAGCGTCCAGGAACGGCATGACAACCAAAGGCTTGACCACGCGCACGACCCTAGGGCGGGCCACGGCACAGGCCTTGTCCCCGAAGGGGACTCAGGGTGAACGGCGGTCGTCGGGACGGTGAACCGTCGCGACGCCCCCTTCGGGTGAACCAGGAATTGCCCAGAGATGAATTACCGGCCAAGGGCGCCTTTTTGGTGCCTTCCGAGGCCGAATCCCCAAGAGGCGGCTCGCTGTTAACCATTTGTTGCCGTCGCGTTGGGCCGCGCATCGAAATGCCTTCCTAGCTTCTAGGACGTGCCCCCACGTACCAGCAATGCGGCCGATCCGGCCCCGACCCCCGCCGAGCCCCGCCCGGCGCTGCGGGTCGCCGTCCTCGCCGACTCCGACACCCGGTGGAAATGGGGCGCGCTCACCGCGCGCCGCCTGACCGCCGAGGCCGCCGGGGACGGGCGGTACGCGCGCCCCGTCGAGGTGAGCGGGCTGCTGCTGCGCGGCCGGGCCACCCCGACACCCCGCCAGCTCGCGGAGGTCGGCGAGGTCGGCATCGAGGCCGAGAAGGTCCGCGAGGTCACCGCCGTCGAGTTCCTGCACACCGTGCGCGACGAGCGTTACGACGTCGTCGTCCTCGCTCTCGTCGGCGGCGGCGTCCAGGCGATGCTGCACGGACTGGCCGCCCTGAAGGGGGAGCGCCGGCCCGTCATCGTCACCGGATACGTCGGCGTCGTCTACGAGAAGCTCGCCGACGGCCTCCTCCTGCGCCACGGCGCCGATGTCGTCCTCGCCAACTCGGCCCACGACGCGGAACGTTTCCGCGCGGTGTACGAGGGCGTGGGCGCCGACGCCTCCGCCGTCACCGAGGCCGCGCTCCCCTTCCTCGGCGGAGCCCCGTACCGCGCCGAAGAGGGCCGCGACACCGTGGTGTTCGCCGCGCAGCCCTCCGTACCGGCCTCCCGCGCCGACCGTGCGTACCTGCTCCGCCGGCTCGTCGAGCACGCCCGGCTGCACCCCCGCCGCGAGGTGCTGCTCAAGCTGCGCTCCAAGCCCGGTGAGCACACCACGCACATCGAGGAACTCCCGTACCAGAAGCTCGCGCAGAAGGTGCCCGGCGGGCTGCCGCCCAACTTCCGCCTGGTGTACGGGCACATGGGCGAGGTCCTGGACCGCACCGACCTCCTGGTGACCGTCTCCTCCACCGCCGCCCTGGAGTCCCTGCACCGCCGCATCCCGACCGCGGTCCTCACCGACCTCGGCGTACGCGAGCCCCTCGGCAACCACCACTTCGTCGGCTCCGGGCTCCTCACCTCCTGGGACCGGCTCGACGGCGGGTACCGGCCGCGCCCCGACGGACAGTGGCTGTCCGGCCAGGGCGTCGCCGCCGACGGCTCGTACTCCGCCGCCTACGACACGGCCCGCGCCAAGGTGGTCGAGCTGCTGGCCCAGGAGCAACTCCCGCCCCTCGCGCCCTACTACACCCCCGCCACCGCCCCCGGCTACCTCCCCGGCATCCTCGCCCGCCACCACCTGGCCCCCGACGGCACACCGCTGCCCGGCGCCGCCGCGCCGCAGGAGACCGGCCGGGTGCGGGGCGCGGTGCGGGAGACCGTCCGCAACGCGGCGCGCGGCGCCTACCGGCACGGCGTCCAGCGCGTCGCCCCGGTGATCCGCCGGATGGGGGAGCTGTGACCACCACCCCAGGGGCCTCCAGGACCTCAGGAGCCCCGATGAACCCAGGAGCAGCGATGCAGCCGCCCTCGACCCCGACCGTGCTCGCCGTGATCCCCGCCCGCGGCGGATCCAAGGGCGTGCCCGCCAAGAACCTCGCCGAGGTCGGCGGTATCCCGCTGGTCGCCCGTGCGGTGCGCGCCGCGCTCGCCGCGCCCGAGGTCACCGACGTCGTCGTCACCACCGACGACACGGCCATCGCCGAGGCCGCCCGCACCGCCGCCGCCCATCTCGGCGCCGCCGACCGGCTGCACTGCGTGGAGCGCCCCGCCGCCATCGCGGGCGACACCGCGACCAGCGAGGCGGCCGTCCTCCACGCCCTGGACACGTACGAGGCCGAGCGCGCCCGCACCGTCGACGTGGTCCTCCTCGTCCAGTGCACCAGCCCCTTCGTCTCCCGCGAGGACATCGACTCGGTCGCCAGGGCGGTGGCCCACGAGGGCGCCGACACGGCGGTCACCGTCGCCCCGTTCCACGGGTTCGTCTGGCGCGACGGGGCCCCGGTCGAGGAGGGGACGTACGGCGTCAACCACGACAAGTCCGTACGCCCCCGCCGCCAGGACCGCCCCCAGGACTTCCTGGAGACCGGCGCCGCCTACGCGATGGACGCGGCGGGCTTCCGTACCCACCGCCACCGCTTCTTCGGCCACACCGCGCTCGTGCCCACCGACCCGGCCCGGGTGCTGGAGATCGACGACCCGCACGACCTGGCCCGCGCCCGCGCCCTCGCCCCGCTCCTCGACCCCGCGCCGCTGCCCTCCCTCGCGGACGTGGACGCGGTCGTCCTGGACTTCGACGGCACCCAGACCGACGACCGGGTCATGGTCGACTCCGACGGCCGCGAGACCGTGGCCGTGCACCGGGGCGACGGCCTCGGCATCGCCGCCCTCCGCAAGGCCGGGGTGCCGCTCCTGATCCTCTCCACCGAACAGAACCCGGTCGTCGCCGCCCGCGCCCGCAAGCTCCAGGTGCCCGTCCTGCACGGCATCGACCGCAAGGACGAGGCGCTCAAGCAGTGGTGCGACGAGCAGGACATCGCCCCCGACCGCGTGCTCTACGTCGGCAACGACGTCAACGACCTGGGCTGCTTCGCCCTCGCCGGCTGGCCCGTCGCGGTCGGCAGCGCCCATGACTCGGTACGCGCCGCGGCGCGCGCCGTCACGACCACCCCCGGCGGCTACGGCGCCATCCGCGAGATCGCGGCCTGGCTGCTCGGCCCCACCCTCACGACCACTCCCTCTGTCCCCACAGTCCCCACCAAGTAAGGAAGCACCACCATGAGCACCTCCCGCCTGCGCACGTTCGGCACCCGTACCGCCGGACCCGGCAACCCCGTCTACATCACCGGCGAGATCGGCATCAACCACAACGGCGACCTCGGCAACGCCCTCGCCCTGATCGACGCTGCCGCCGAAGCCGGCTGCGACGCGGTCAAGTTCCAGAAGCGCACCCCGGAGATCTGCACCCCGCGCGACCAGTGGGACATCGAGCGCGACACCCCCTGGGGCCGGATGACGTACATCGACTACCGCCACCGCGTCGAGTTCGGCGAGGAGGAGTACCAGGCCATCTCCGAGCACTGCGCCGAGCGCGGCATCGACTGGTTCGCCTCCCCGTGGGACACCGAGGCCGTCGCCTTCCTGGAGAAGTTCGACGTCCCCGCCCACAAGGTGGCCTCCGCCTCGCTCACCGACGACGAGCTGCTCCGCGCCCTGCGCGCCACCGGCCGTACGGTGATCCTCTCGACCGGCATGTCGACGCCGAAGCAGATCCGCCACGCGGTCGAGGTGCTCGGCAGCGACAACATCCTGCTCTGCCACGCCACCTCCACCTACCCGGCCAAGGCCGAGGAGCTGAACCTGCGGGTCATCAACACCCTCCAGCAGGAGTACCCCAACGTCCCGATCGGCTACAGCGGCCACGAGACCGGCCTCCAGACCACCCTGGCCGCCGTCGCGCTGGGCGCCACCTTCGTCGAGCGCCACATCACCCTGGACCGCGCCATGTGGGGCTCCGACCAGGCCGCCTCCGTCGAGCCGCAGGGCCTGACCCGCCTGGTCCGCGACATCCGCACCATCGAGGCCTCGCTCGGCGACGGCGTCAAGAAGGTGTACGAGTCCGAGCTCGGCCCGATGAAGAAGCTCCGCCGGGTCGCGGGCGTCGTCGCCGAGACCGAGAACGCGGCGGCCCCCGAGCCGGTCGCGGTCTGAGCGCCGACCGGTGAACCTCGCCTTCGTCGAGAGCCCGGTCCAGCTCCTGAACGTCCTGGAGTGGACCCACGCCATGGGGGGAGACGACCCGGCCGGCACCACGGTCGTCGTCCTCCCCCCGGTCGACCCGATGTCGCGCGGCCAACTGCGCAGGATGGCGGAGCTGGCCCGCGACGAGGGCATCACCGTCCGCTGGCAGGAGGCGCGCGGGGACTCCGGCGCGCCTCTCAAGGCCCTGCGCGCGCTGGCCGGGCTGGTCAGGCGGGCTGACCACATAGTGATCGGTGACCCGTTCTCCCGCTATGTGCAGCTCCTGCTGACCCTGGTCCGCGCCGAGCGCCTCACGGTGGTCGACGACGGCACGGCGACCATGGAGTTCGTCACCCAGCTGGCCCGGGGCGAGCGGCTGACCCGCTGGCACCGCAAGGGGCGCGGCGGCCCGCGTGAGCTGCTCCTGGCCCCGGTCACGGCCACCGCGCGGCGCCGCTTCACCCCGACGGCCCGGCACGCGGTGGAGGTCTTCACCGCGATGCCGGTCGAGCCGCCGTCCGGGGTCACCGTCACCGCCAACACCTTCGCCTGGACCCGCGCCCGCTTCGGCCCGCCGAGCGTCGGCAAGGGCGCGGACCTGGTGGGGACGTCCCTGGTGGAGACGGGGGTGGTCGACCCGGTCCCGTACCAGGAGGCGGTGGCGGCCCTGGCCCGTACCCACGGCGCCACCCGCTACTTCGCCCACCGCCGCGAGTCCGCCGAGAAGCTCCACGCCCTGGAAGCCGCCACCGGCCTGGAGATCGTCCGCCCGGACCTCCCCCTGGAACTCATCGCCCGCCGCGGCCCCATCGGCCACACGGTGGTGAGCTTCCCCTCGACGGTGGTCCACACCCTCCCGCTGGCCCTGGCCGGCACGGGCGTGAGCGTCGCGGTCTGCGACATCGCCCCGGAGTGGCTCCGCACCACGGCCTCCCCGCGCGCGCAGGGCTTCCTGAGCGGGGTCACGGAGACGGCGCGGGGGGTGCAGCGGCTGACGTCGACGGCGCACGCGTAGCGGGGCTCGCACCGGCACCGAAACCAGCGGTTATACCCACTGTCACGAGCCGTCACACGCCTCCACCCGGCCTTTTGTTCCCCTGTGCGGCTGAAGTTTTGTTGATCTGTGGCCAGTTGAGGGGGGAGGGGGCATACGCTTGATCAGGTGAACCAGTTGAAGTCCCGCGCCTCCCGCCCCGAAGACCTGGTCGACCAGCCGGGGGGAGGTGGGCTGCCCGGCAGGCTCGGTGACGAGCTGCGGGCCGAGCTGATCGCCTTCCGCCGGGATCTCCACATGCACCCCGAGCTGGGCAACCAGGAGTTCCGCACCACCGCCGCCATCAAGGACCGGCTGGAGAAGGCCGGGCTGAAGCCGCGGGTGCTGGACGTCGGGACCGGGCTCGTCTGCGACGTGGGGGAGTGGGACGGCGTGACGCCCATGCTGGCGTTGCGGGCCGACATCGACGCGCTGCCGATCCCGGACACCAAGGTGGACGTCCCCTACCGCTCCACGGTGCCCGACCGGGCCCACGCCTGCGGCCACGACGTCCACACCACCACCGTGCTCGGCGCCGGCCTGGTCCTCGCCGCGCTCGACCGGCAGGGGCTCCTGCCGGGCGCGGTGCGCCTGGTCTTCCAGCCGGCCGAGGAGGTCATGCCGGGCGGCGCGCTCAGCGCGATCGAGTCCGGGGTGCTGGAGGGGGTCGGGCGGATCATCGCGGTCCACTGCGACCCGAAGGTGGACGTCGGGACGATCGGGCTGCGTATCGGCCCCATCACCTCCGCCTGCGACCGGCTGGAGATCTCGCTCGACGGCCCCGGCGGCCACACCGCCCGCCCGCACCTCACCACCGACCTGGTCACCGCCGCCGCCCGGGTCGCCGTGGACGTCCCCGCGCTGCTCTCCCGCCGCGTCGACGCCCGCTCGGGCCTCGTCCTCACCTGGGGCCGCCTGCACACCGGCCACGCCCCCAACGTCGTCCCGCAGCACGCCGAGCTCTCCGGCACGGTCCGCTGCCTCGACCTGAACGCCTGGCGGGACGCGGCCGACCTGGTGCACGCCGCCGTGGACGAGGTGGCCGGAATGCATCGGGCCAAGACCGTGATCAATTACGTACGGGGCGTGCCGCCCGTGGTGAACGACGCCGAGTCCGTCGGGCTGCTGGACGCGGCGATGACCGAGCGCCGCGGTTCGTATGCGATCGAGGACACCGAGCAGAGCCTCGGCGGCGAGGACTTCTCCTGGTACCTGGAGCGCGTTCCGGGCGCCATGGCCCGCCTGGGGGTCCGGCCGCCCGGCGACACGCGCGGTCTGGACCTGCACCGCGGCAACTTCGACGTGGACGAGGAAGCCATCACCGTGGGGGTCGAGCTGTTCACGGCCGCCGCCCTGCTGGCCGGACGGTCTTAGGGTCACCTTCACGAACTGTTCGCGGTCCATCCATGGACGTGCCTAACCCCTTCTGTTCGCGACGATCCGATAACGGCTTCCGTACGTGCTCTTATCTGACATCTACGCGCGTTACGATCGCCGCGAAACCAGCGCCGGAAGAGGCGCTTCGGTCAGGTTTGAAGGAGCCTCCCTTGCGCCGGATCACCAGGATTGCCACCGTGGGCGTTGCGTCAGCCGCCCTCGCGCTCTCCGCCACCGCGTGTGGCGGAAAAACGTCGTCGGACGCAGCCTCCGACGGCGACAAGGCCGCCATCGCGTACGACATCGGTGGCCGCGGCGACCAGTCGTTCAACGACGCCGCCTACGCCGGACTCGCCAAGGCGGAGAAGGACCTCGACATCAACGGCAGCGAGGCCGAGCCCTCCGACGGTGAGAGCGACGCCGACAAGGTGCAGCGCCTCACCGAGCTGGCCCGCTCCGGCAACAACCCGGTGATCGGCGTCGGCTTCGCCTACGCGCCCGCCATCAAGAAGGTCGCGCCGAAGTTCCCGAAGACCACCTTCGGGATCATCGACGACTCCTCGGTGACCGCCAAGAACATCGCCAACATGGTCTTCAACGAGGAGCAGGGCTCCTACCTGGCCGGCGTCGCCGCCGCCAAGGTCACCAAGACGAAGACGGTCGGCTTCATCGGCGGTGTCGAGACCCCGCTGATCAAGAAGTTCGAGGCCGGCTACGCGCAGGGCGTCAAGGACACCGACCCGTCGGTGAAGGTGCTCCCGCAGTACCTGACCCAGCCGCCGAACTTCGACGGCTTCTCCAAGCCCGACCTCGGCAAGGCCGCCGCCCAGGGCCAGCTCGACAAGAACGCCGACGTGGTCTACTCGGCCGCCGGTCTGGCCGGCTCCGGTGCCATCGAGGCCGTTTCCAAGGCCAAGAAGTGGAACATCGGCGTCGACTCCGACCAGTACAACCAGGCGGGCCTCGCCAACTACAAGGAGTCCATCCTGACCTCGGTCACGAAGGACGTCACGGATGCGGTCTTCAACCTGATCAAGTCGGTCAAGGACGGCAAGCCGCAGTCCGGTGAGATCCGCTACGGCCTGGACAAGAACGGCGTCGCGCTGTCGATGTCCAACCCGGCCTTCACCGACATGAAGGACGTCATCGCCGCGGTCGACAAGGCCAAGCAGGACATCATCGACGGCAAGATCACCGTCAAGACCGCCCCGTAACCAGGACGGTCTCCCGGCCCTGTCCGCCCGCCCCGCCGTACACCGGCGGGGCGGGCGGACAGGGCCCGCCGGGCCCTCGCCCCGGCAGCCAGACCAGCGGTACCGACGAAGATCCGAAGAAGTACCGAAGAAGATCCGCCTCTCGCAGTGCTCTCCCACCGGTCCCCGGACCCCGCGTCCGGACTGTGACGTGCGTCTGTGTTTTACGATTCGGCAGCTCTACGCGTGTAGACGGCCCTCCGGCGCGATAACTTCACCCCGCTCACCAGAGCCCCCCCAGCCCCTCCGCCCCCGCTCCTGTCCGGCCAAGGAGAGTGCGTCATCAACGCGTCCAGCAGCCCCCCCGCCGTGGAACTGCACGGCATCACCAAGCGCTTCCCCGGCGTCGTCGCCAACCACGACATCGACATCACGATCGGCAAGGGCACGGTTCACGCCCTCGTCGGCGAGAACGGTGCCGGCAAGTCCACCCTGATGAAGATCCTCTACGGCATGCAGAAGCCGGACGAGGGCACCATCGCCATCAACGGTGAGCAGGTCTCCTTCTCCAACCCGGGCGAGGCCATCGAGCGCGGCATCGGCATGGTGCACCAGCACTTCATGCTCGCCGACAACTTCACCGTCCTGGAGAACGTGGTCCTCGGCGGCGAGAAGCTGCACGGCATCGGCGCCGGCGCCCGCAGGAAGATCAAGGAGATCTCCGACGCGTACGGTCTCGGCATCCGCCCCGACGCGCTCGTCGAGGACCTCGGGGTCGCCGACCGGCAGCGCGTGGAGATCCTCAAGGTCCTCTACCGGGGCGCCCGCATCCTGATCCTGGACGAGCCGACCGCGGTCCTCGTGCCGCAGGAGGTCGACGCGCTCTTCGCCAACCTGCGCGAGCTCAAGGCCGAGGGTCTGACCGTCATCTTCATCTCGCACAAGCTGGGCGAGGTGCTCTCGGTCGCCGACGACATCACGGTGATCCGCCGCGGTACGACGGTGGGCACCGCCGACCCGGCCACCACCACGACCAAGCAGCTCGCCGAGCTGATGGTCGGCAGCGAGCTGCCCTCGCCGGAGACCCGCGAGTCCACCGTCACCGACGTGCCGATGCTGCGCGTACAGGACCTCGCGCTCACGGTCACCGACCCCGACGGCACCGTCCGCGACGTCCTGGCGGGCGTCGACTTCACCATCCACAAGGGCGAGGTCCTCGGGATCGCGGGCGTCGAGGGCAACGGGCAGACCGAGCTGATCGAGGCCCTGATCGGGATGCGCGACCCGGACGGCGGGGTGATCACCCTCGACACCGACGACATCTCGCACGCCCCCACCCGCAAGCGGCGCGAGTCCGGCATCGGCTACATCCCCGAGGACCGGCACCGCCACGGCGTGCTGCTGGACGCCCCGCTCTGGGAGAACCGCATCCTCGGCCACGTCACCGAGAAGCCCAACAGCCGCGGCTGGCTGCTGGACAACAAGGCGGCCCGCACCGACACCGAGCGGATCGTGCGCGAGTACGACGTCCGCACCCCCGGCATCGAGGTCACCGCGGCCTCCCTCTCCGGCGGCAACCAGCAGAAGCTGATCGTCGGCCGCGAGATGAGCCACGCGCCCAAGCTCCTGATCGCCGCCCACCCCACCCGGGGCGTGGACGTCGGCGCGCAGGCGCAGATCTGGGACCAGATCCGCGAGGCCCGCCGCGAAGGACTGGCCGTCCTGCTGATCTCGGCGGACCTGGACGAGCTGATCGGGCTCTCCGACACCCTGCGCGTCATGTACCGCGGCCGGCTGGTCGCGGACGCCGACCCGGCCACCATCACCCCGGAGGAACTGGGCTCGGCCATGACCGGCGCCGCCACCGGTCACCTCGAAGGCTCGGAGGACGAGGCCCGATGAAGAAATTCGACAAGGACCGGCTGATCCTGGGCCTGGCCGGCCCGGTGCTCGCCCTGGTCGTGGCGCTCGCGCTGACGACCGTGGTGCTGCTGGCCTCCGGCCGCAACCCGTTCGAGCCGTACCGGATCATGTTCGACTCGGCGAGCTACGTCGACGTCCAGGTCCTGATCATCAACCAGGCGGGTACGTACTACCTCGCCGCCCTCGCGGTCGCCGTCGGCTTCCGCATGAACCTCTTCAACATCGGCGTCGACGGGCAGTACCGCCTCGCCGCCATGATGGCCGCGCTGGTCGGCGCCAGCGTCAGCCTGCCGGGCCCGCTGCACATCCTGCTGATCGTGATCGTCGCGATGCTCGTCGGTGCCTTCTGGGCCGGTATCGCGGGCTTCCTCAAGACCACCCGCGGGGTGAGCGAGGTCGTCTCCACGATCATGCTCAACTCGATCGCCACCGCACTGGTCGCCTGGCTGATCCTGCCCAAGAACTTCGGCGAGCAGCCCGCCGGCTCCAACAACCTCACCACCGGTGAGATCGCGGAGACCGGCTGGTTCCCGGGTCTGCCGATGGGCGACGGCGGGGAGATCTACGGCTTCACCTTCGTCGCCGCCGGCTGCGGCCTGCTCTACTGGTTCGTCCTCAACCGCACCCGGTTCGGCTTCGACCTGCGCGCCACCGGCGCCAGCGAGAGCGCCGCCCAGGCCTCCGGTGTGGACGCCAAGAAGATGATCCTCACCTCGATGCTGATCTCCGGCGCGGTGGCGGGTCTCGCGGGCATGCCGACGCTGCTCGGCGACACCCACACCTACAGCCTCGACTTCCCGACCGGGATCGGCTTCACCGGTATCACCATCGCGCTGCTGGGCCGCAACAACCCGCTCGGCATCGCCTTCAGCGCCCTGCTGATCGCCTTCCTCGACAAGTCGTCGGCCTCGCTCGACCAGTTCGGGTACGAGAAGGAGATCGCCACGATCATGCAGGGCCTGATCGTGATCTCGGTCGTCGTCTCCTACGAGCTGGTACGCCGCTACGGCGTCCGCCGCCAGCAGCAGAAGGTCGGCGAGGAGCTCGCAGCCGGCCACGCCATCAAGACCGAGAAGGAGGCGGCCCTGTGAGCACCAGCAAAGCCCCCGCCGCACGCCACGCCCCCAAGAAGGGCGGCCGCCGCAAGCTCACCCTGCCCGTCGTCCTGCTCATCATCGCGGGCGGCCTCGCCCTCGTCTCGCTCGTCCGGCTGATCAGCGGCGCCGACGACGTCACCTCGGTCGGCCAGGTCGCCGGCGCGCTGGAACTCGCCGTCCCGATCGGCCTCGCCGGACTCGGCGGCCTGTGGGCCGAGCGCGCGGGCGTCGTCAACATCGGCCTCGAAGGCATGATGATCCTCGGCACCTGGTTCGGTGCCTGGGCCGGATTCCAGTGGGGCCCGTGGATGGGCGTCCTCTTCGGCATCCTCGGCGGCTGCCTCGGCGGCCTGCTGCACGCGGTCATCACCGTCACCTTCGGCGTGAACCACATCGTCTCCGGTGTGGCCATCAACATCCTCGCCGTCGGCGTCACCCGCTACCTCTCCAACTTCGCCTTCGACGGCGTGCAGGGCGGCTCCTCCAAGCAGTCCCCGCGCATCGACCCGATCGACAAGATCACTATTCCGGGGCTCTCGGACTGGATGCAGGACCTCCAGCAGCACCACTGGTTCCTGATCTCCGACATCGCGGGCATCATCGGCGGCCTGGTCACCGGCCTCTCCCTGCTGACCCTGCTCGCGCTGCTGCTGATCCCGGCGACCTGGTGGATCCTGTGGCGCACCTCGTTCGGGCTGCGGCTGCGCTCCTGCGGTGAGTCCCCGGTGGCCGCCGAGACGCTCGGCGTCAACGTGTACAAGTACAAGTACATCGCCGTCACCATCTCCGGCGGTCTGGCGGGCCTCGGCGGCGCGTTCCTCGCGATCGTCGCAACCGGCATCTACCAGGAGGGCCAGACCGGCGGCCGCGGCTACATCGGCCTCGCCGCCATGATCTTCGGCAACTGGATGCCGGGCGGCATGGCGCTGGGCGCCGGGCTCTTCGGCTTCACCGACAGCCTCAAGCTGCGCGGCGGCGCCGAGAACGTCCACGCGATGCTGCTCCTGCTGGCGATCCTGCTGGTCATCGCGGTGTTCTGGCAGCTCTACAAGAAGAAGTACGTCGCCGCGGTGATCTCGGCGGCCGTCTCGGCGCTGCTGTTCACCTGGTACCTGCTGACCGACCAGGTCCCGAGCCAGTTCGTCGACGCGGCTCCGTACGTCACCACGCTGCTGGTCCTCTCGCTCTCCGCACAGCGGCTACGCATGCCGAAGGCGGACGGCGTGCCCTATCGGAAGGGCGAGGGCAAGTGACCTCGCCCGCCTCCGGGAGCCCCGCCGCCGTGTCGTTCGACGAGTCCGACTGGGAGACCCTGCGGGAGGCGGCCCGGGACGCCATGTCCCGGGCGTACGCCCCCTACTCGGGCTTCCCGGTCGGGGTCGCCGCCCGGGTGGACGACGGCCGCACGATCACCGGCTGCAACGTCGAGAACGCCAGCTACGGCCTCTCGCTCTGCGCCGAGTGCGGCCTGGTCTCCACGCTCCAGGCGACCGGCGGCGGCCGGCTGACCCACTTCACCTGCGTGGACGGCACCGGGTCGGTCCTGGTGCCGTGCGGCCGGTGCCGGCAGCTCCTGTACGAGTTCGGCGGCCCCGGACTCCTCCTGGAGACGCCCGACGGGCTGCGCACGCTGGACGAGATGCTGCCGCAGTCGTTCGGCCCGCAGCACCTCGGCTGATCTGTAACCCTGGCGGCCCTTCCCCTCCCGGAAGGGCCACCGCCATTCCCCCTCTCCATGCGCGTGGAGTCGCCATCGAACTCCTGCGTACGCACCGGCCGGAAGGACTCCCATGGACGCCATCTCCGTCATCCGCACCAAGCGGGACCGAGGCGAGCTGACCCCCGAGCAGATCGACTGGGTCATCGACGCGTACACCCGCGGCGAGGTCGCGGACGAGCAGATGTCCGCCCTCGCCATGGCGATCCTGCTCAACGGCATGAACCGCACCGAGATCGCCCGCTGGACCGCCGCGATGATCGCCTCCGGCGAGCGGATGGACTTCACCGCGCTCTCCCGCCCCACCACCGACAAGCACTCCACCGGCGGCGTCGGCGACAAGATCACCCTGCCGCTCGCCCCGCTGGTCGCCGCCTGCGGCGCCGCCGTGCCGCAGCTCAGCGGCCGGGGCCTCGGCCACACCGGCGGCACCCTGGACAAGCTGGAGTCCATCCCCGGCTGGCGGGCCCACATCTCGAACGAGGAGATGCTGAACGTCCTGGACACCACCGGCGCGGTCATCTGCGCCGCCGGTGACGGCCTGGCCCCCGCCGACAAGAAGCTGTACGCGCTGCGCGATGTCACCGGCACCGTCGAGGCGATCCCGCTCATCGCCAGCTCGATCATGTCCAAGAAGATCGCCGAGGGCACCGGGGCGCTCGTCCTGGACGTCAAGGTCGGCTCCGGCGCCTTCATGAAGACCATCGAGGACGCCCGCGAGCTGGCCTCCACCATGGTCGCGCTCGGCACCGACAGCGGCGTCCGCACGGTCGCCCTGCTCACCGACATGTCGACCCCGCTCGGCCTCACCGCGGGCAACGCCCTGGAGGTACGGGAGTCCGTCGAGGTCCTCGCAGGCGGCGGCCCGCAGGACGTCATCGACCTGACCCTCGCCCTCGCCCGCGAGATGCTGGACGCGGCGGGCCTCAAGGACGCCGACCCGGAGAAGGCACTCGCCGACGGCTCCGCGATGGACGTCTGGCGCCGCATGATCGCGGCCCAGGGCGGCGACCCGGACGCCACGCTCCCCACGGCCCGCGAACACCACATCGTCACCGCCCCCGCCTCCGGCGTCCTGACCCGCCTGGACGCGTACGACGTCGGCGTGGCCGCCTGGCGCCTGGGCGCGGGCCGCGCCCGCAAGGAGGACCCGGTGCAGGCGGGCGCGGGCGTCGAGCTCCACGCCAAGCCCGGCGACATCGTCTCCGAGGGCCAGCCCCTGATGACGCTGCACACGGACACCCCGGAGAAGTTCGACTACGCGCTGAAGGCCCTGCCCGACGCGTACGAGATCTCCCCGGTGGGCACGTCGTTCGCGCCGCTCCCGGTGGTGCGGGAACGTATCGCCTGACCTGCGGTTTCCTCGTACGGGTGAACGGGACCGGTGGACTGCCGCCGGTCCCGTTCGGTGGGGCGGGACCTGCGTCCCCGACCTCGTCGTCGAGATCACCTCCCGCGCCAACGCCGACCACGACCGCGTCAGCAAGGTCGACGGCCACGCCAAGGCCGGGGTGGAGCTGTTCCTGCTCCTCGACCCCTGGCACTCCGGCCGCCCGACCGCGACGCTCTACGGGGAGTCGGAGGGCGGCACGTACCGGGTGCCGGAAACGGTCGAGTACGGCGGGAAGATCAGCCTCCCCGAACCCTTCGGACTCGACCTGGACACCGGCGTCTTCCCGGTGAGCTGAGGCATCGCACCACCGGCACGGCACACGCGAGCGGCCCGCCGCGCGGAGGGAGTCTCCGTGCGGCGGGCCGCCGTGGTGCGAGGGTGAACTACCGGTCGTAGCTCGTCACTTGCCCAGGTACGCGTTGTAGATCCGCACCGTGGACTTGTTGCCCTTCTTGTCGGTGATGTTGGCGGCGAAGGAGACGGCCTTGTTCTTCGCCGGGTTCTTCACCGTGATCTTGCCCTTCTTCACGGTGACCTTCTTCCAGGTCTTGCCGCCGTTGTAACTGACGTACGTCGCCAGCGACTTGAGGTTCTTCCCGGCGGCCGAACCCTGCACCGTCACCGGTACGGAGATGGTCTTGCCCGCCGTCGCCCGGCCGTCGGTGGTCAGGGCGGGGGTGAAGCGGACGGTGGAGGCCGGGAGCTTCGCGGCCGCCTTCTTGGAGCGGAACGTGAAGCTGACGTCCACCCGGGTGGAGAGGGCGCCGATCTTCGCGGAGTGCTTCACCGACGAGCTGAGCTTGTAGTCGGCGCTGCCCGCCGGGACCGTGAAGTAGTCCCAGCCCTGGAGCGGGTCCTCGATCTGGGCGTACTTCTTGCCGTTGCGGTGGAGCACCGTGGTGACCGAGGAGAGCGCCGGCAAGCCGTCGTTGCCCTTGCCGTCCGCCAGCAGCGGGACGAAACCGACGATCTCGTTGCCGTCGCGGTAGACGCCGTCGTAACCGGTCAGCCGCGGGCCGAAGACCCCGGTGTTCACGGTCTTCGCGTAGGACTTGCCGCCCTTGTAGGTGGCGGGGTTCCCCAGGAAGTAGCCCGACTCGTAGATCAGGTCGCCGTGCTTGTCCTTGCCGCCGATCTGGGCGAACATCAGGGACCAGCGGGCCTTGTCGCTGGTGGCGAGGCGGACCGTACGGGCGCCGGGCAGCGCCTGGTAGGCGGGCGCGCCGTACATCCCGAACCCGCCCGGCAGCTCGGCGATGGGGGCGACCTCGGCGGTCTTCTTCTTGACCGCGCCGACGCCCATGGTCAGCTTCACCGTGGCGAACTGGCCGGCCTTGTACTTACGGCTGACGCCCGTCGCGATCTGCGTGACCTTGCCGCCGAACGCGATGTTGTAGTCGCCCGTCGCGCCCTTGTTCCAACTGCCGGCCCACCGCTGGGTGAGCGAGCCGTCGGTGATCTTCGGACCGATGTGCGCGGTGCGGAGCGTCCCCTTGGGGCCGACCCCCCAGCTGTAGGTGGTCTCGTACTCGTCGGTCGCGATCGTGAACTCGGTCTGGATGCCGCGGAGCGTCGTCCCCTTCACCGGCAGGGTGATGGTGGCCGGCTTGGTCTTCCGCGCGTCCAGCGTGATCGTGGTGTTCTTCGTGACGTTCAGCTTCGGCTGGACGAGCCAGTCGACGTCCCACTTCTTCTTCGGGTCCGTGATGACGCTGCCGTTCAGCACGAAGGTGCCCTTGGGCACGCGGACCGTGGCCACACCGTTCTTGAAGGACGAGGTGTACCAGGAGCCCTCGGCGCTCGTGCTCAGGCCGTCCAGCTCGGCGTCCGCCGCGGCCGGGACCTTGCCCGTGCGGCCGATGGCCTTCAGCGTGACGTCGTACGACTCGCCCTCGCGGTCGACCACGGCCGCGGTGCGGACGCTCTGGCCGCCGCCGGTGGCCACGACGTACGCGGAGTACGCGCCGACCTCGGCGCCGCCGAGCCGGGTGTCGGCGGTCAGCGCCACCGCGGCGGTGCCGCCCGCGGGCACGGTGACCTGCGGGGCGCCGAGGGTGAAGAAGCCGGCCGGGGCGGGCTTGCCCTTCGGGTTGGTGCCGGCGACCGTCAGGTCGAGCGTGACGTCCGTGGTGCCGAGGTTGCGGTAGGTGACCTCCTTGGCGACCGGGACGTCGTCGGTGTGCGGCCACTGCTGCAACCCGAGGTTGACCGAGACCTGCTCGCTCACCACGGTCTGGGTGAGTGCCCGGTCCACCGCGATCCGGCCCGTGCCCTGCTGGAACGGCGTGTACTTGCCCGGCTTGGTGGAGGAGGCCAGCACGTTCTTCAGCTGCTGGTACGTCCACTCCGGGTGCTGCTGCTTGAGCAGGGCCGCGGCGCCCGCGACGTGCGGGGTGGCCATCGACGTACCGTCGATGGTCAGGTAGCCGGCCGGGCTCTCGCCGACCTCCTTGGCGATCTCCGAGCCCTTGGCGGAGGCCGCCGTGATGGCCACGCCGGGGGCGGTGACATCGGGCTTGATGCCGCCGTCGCCCGCGCGCGGACCACGGCTGGAGAAGCCGGCCAGCTTGTCGTTCACGTCGACCGCGCCGACGGTCAGCGCGGCTTCCGCGCTGCCCGGGGAGCCGACCGTGCCCGCGCCGCTGCCCTCGTTGCCCGCCGCGATGGCGAACAGGACGCCCTTGGTGGCGGAGAGCTTGTTGACCGCGGCTTCCAGCGCGTCCACCTCGGGGGTGTCCATGCCGCCGAGGCTCAGGTTGACGACGTCGGCGCCCTGGGCGACCGCCCACTCCATCCCGGCCAGGATGCCGGAGTCGTCGCCGAACCCGTCGTCGCCGAGGACCTTGCCCGCCAGGAGCTTGGCGTCCGGGGCCACGCCCTTGAACTTGCCGCCGGACTTGGCGCCGGAGCCCGCGGCGGTCGAGGCGACGTGGGTGCCGTGACCGATGCGGTCCTTGAGGTCGGGCGACTTGGTGAAGTTCTTCGCCGCGACGATCTTGCCCTTGAGATCGACGTGGGTCCCGTCCACACCGGTGTCCAGGACCGCGATCTTGACGCCCTTGCCGGTGTAACCGGCCTTCCAGGCGGTCGGCGCCCCGATCTGGGCGACGCTGCGGTCCAGGGTCGCCTTGCGCCTGCCGTCCAGCCAGACCCGGTCGATGCCGGTCGCGGTGGTGCGATGGGCGTTCCCCGTCTGCTCGCTGGTGAGCGCCTGCCACAGGTCCGGGGCGTCCGCCTTCGGCGTCGCGACCGACTGCGCGTTCAGCGACGTCAGGCTCCGGCCGATCCGGGTCGAGCCCGCGTCCCGGACCTCCGCCTTCGCCGCCGCCTGCGCGCCCTGGGCGCCCCGGTAGCTGACGATGAGCCGCAGGTCCTTCTTCTGGGCCCGGCGGTTCTCCGGCCGGTTCAGCTCGGTGATGTCGAAAAGCCGCCGGTCGAGCTTGCCCGAGGCGATGAGCCGCTTGGCGTCGGCGGGTATGACGAGCGTGCGCCCGTCACGTATCTGCTGGTGTACCGGGATACCGGCGCGTCCCTCGGCGGGCTGGAAGCCCACGACCCGGCCCTTGGCGTCCACCGACACCCGGTCGCCGGTGATCAGCGTGAGCTGGTGCGAGGGCTTGCCCGTGGAGTCGGCGGCCGCCTTGGCCACGGCTCCGGGCGCGAACGGCTGGGCGGCGGCGGGCGTGGTCATGCCCGCGGCGAGTGCGACGGCGGCGGCCGCGGCGACCGCCGGGACCCCCGCCCTCTTCACGTGTCTGTGCAACTCTCCCCCTGGAGAATGAGGCGGTTCCTCTGAACCGTTCACACAACTTAGAGGGAGAAAATCGTGAAGAGGTTCGCAAGAGATGTGTACGAGTTGTGAGTTGGGTCTCTCCGGCCGGAAATCTGCCGCCGACCCGATGAGTTTCGGTCACCGGGCCGGTCCTCCCGTTGTGGCAGCCATGAATCCGATCGTCCTCGTCGTCACCGGACGCGTCACCCGTGACGCCGTACCGGCCCTCTGCGCGGAGCTGGAGACCCTACTGACCGGCCCACGCGGCGCCGCGCCGGTCGAGTGCGACGTGGGCGGCGTGGAGCGGGCGGACCTGGCGCTGGTGGAGGCGGTGGCCCGGCTGGCCCTGGTCGCCCGCCGGGCCGGCCGGCCGCTACGGCTGCGCCGGGTGGGACCCGAATTCCAGGGCCTGCTGGACCTGGTGGGGCTGGCGGACGTGGTCGGCCTGGAGGGGCCGGAGGAGCGGGTGCCGGGGCCGTGACGGACGCGGGCCGCTCAGCCGTAGTCCGTCACGGCCCCGGCCCGCGTCCGTCCCCGCTCAGCCCGCGCTCGGCACCGCTCAGTCGTCGTCCGCCGCCGCTCAGCCCGCGTCCGTCGCCGCCGGAAGCCGCTCGGGCAGGCCGAACAGCGGGAACCAGCGCTCCACGTCCAGGAAGCAGTGCATCCCCGAGACCGCCCCGTCCTGGACGTCGATGACCTGGACCGCCCACGGCACGAAGCCGCCGCCCTCCGGGTCCGGCTTGTAGTGCGCGAAGCCCGGGGAGCCGTTGACCGCCACCGGCACCAGCCGGGAGCCCGCGCACGCCACGCCGATGGTGGTCATGAAGCCGGTGATGTCCGAGGTGCCCTGCAGCCACAGGTCGAACGGCGGCATCGTCATCACCGCGTCCTCGTGGAGCAGCGCGGTCAGAGCGGCCATGTCGTACCCCTCGAACGCCTTCACATAGCGCTCCAGGAGCTTCTGCTGCTCCTCGTCGAGCGGGTCCGCCGCGTCCGGGACCCGGCCCTCGTGCTCGGTCAGGGTGGCGCGGGCCCGCTGGAGGGCGCTGTTGACCGAGGCGACGGAGGTCTCCAGCAGCTCGGCGACCTCGGCGGCCTTCCAGGCGAGCACCTCGCGCAGGATCAGCACGGCCCGCTGCTTGGGCGGCAGGTGCTGGAGGGCGGCGACGAACGCCAGGCGCACCGACTCCCGCGCCACGGCGGCCTCCGCCGGGTCCTGCACGGTGGGCAGGATGCGGCCGTCCGGCATCGGCTCCAGCCAGACGTTCTCCGGTCGGGGGCTGAGGGCGGCCTGGGCGAGCGGGGTCGGGCCGGTCAGGTCGACCGGGCGGGCCCGCTTGTTGCCCGCGTTCAGCATGTCCAGGCAGACGTTGGTGGCGATCCGGTAGAGCCAGGAGCGCAGCGAGGAGCGGCCCTCGAACTTGTCGAAGTTGCGCCAGGCCCGCACCAGGGTGTCCTGCACCGCGTCCTCGGCCTCGAACGCCGAGCCGAGCATCCGGTAGCAGTACCCGGTGAGCTCGGTGCGGTGGCCTTCGAGCCGGGCGTCGACATCCGTGGCGCCCGCTCCGTCCGTACCGCCGGCACCCGCCCCGGCCCCCGCATCCGTGGCCGTCGTCGTGGTCAGATCGCTCATCGCTCCACCCCTGTCGCGCAGCCGCGCCGCGGCCTCCGTCACCCGGTCCATCGGAAGCTACCGCAGGGCACTGACAACAGGGGTGGAAAGAGGCCTACGGCCCGCGTCGATCAGGTCCCGGGCTTGCGCCCGTAGACGTACACGTCGTCGCCGTTCTTCAGCAGTTTCCAGTATGCCTGCGCGTCGGCGGGGCGCATGTTGACGCAGCCGCCGGAGCCCGGCGGGTTGTACATGGACTTGGTGACCGAGTGGAACGCCTGGCCGCCGTCGAAGAACTGCGAGTGCGGCATCCACACCTTGTAGATCGTCGACCAGTGCTTGATGTTGCGCCAGTAGATCTTCTTCGCGCCGGTCCGGGTCTCCGCGCCGTCCCGCCCGGTCCGCACCGGCACCGGGCCGTACTTCAGCTTCTTGCCGTCCTGGATCCAGCTCAGTTGCCGGGTCAGGTCGACACAGGCGATGCGGCCCTTGTCGGTGGGACACTTCCCGGCCTTGTTCGGGTTCTTCCCGGCCGCCTTCTGTTCGAGCATCGTGTTCATCGTGCGCCAGGTCAGCGGCCCCGCGTACCCGATGGTCGGGGTGATCCCGTGGGCCTTCTGGAACTTCTGGATCGCCTTGCAGTCGGCGGCCGACTGCTTGCCGTCCACCGGCCGCTTCAGGAACTTCTCGACCTGCTTCTGGTGCGGCCCGGTGGAGGTGGAGCAGGAGGCCGCCTGGGCCGCCGTGCCGGTGCCCAGGACCAGGGCGGGTGCCGCCACCAGCCCGGCCACGGAGAGCGCGACCCCGCGTCGCAGTCGCCCTCCGGTTACGTTCGCCTTCACTCCCATGTCCCCCAACTCCCCTTCGCCCACAGTGGTTTTGTGGTTACGCCTGGTAGACGTGCGAAAGGGAGGGGTGGTTGCGCGGGGCAGGTCTCGGTTGTGTCGCGTTCCGGCATAGGCGGAATTACGGCCTCCGGATCGCGGCCCGTCAAGTACGGTCTCCGGATCGCGGCCTTGCAAGCTAGCGCGTCGCCGGCACCAGCGCCCGCCGCTCGGCCCGCGCCACCCGGGTCCCGTACAGCGTGATCGAGACGACGCCGAGGACCGCGAGCAGGCCCAGCGCCACCGTCGCCGCCCAGCCGCCCGCGTGGAAGGCGACCGCGCCGAGCGTGCCGCCCGCGCTGGAGCCCAGGTAGTACGCCGACTGGTAGAGCGCGGACGCCTGGGCCCGGCCCGACGTGGCGGTCCGGCTCACCGAGGACGAGGCGACGGCGTGCCCGGCGAAGAACCCGGCGGTGATCAGCACCAGCCCCAGCAGCACCGATGCGAGCTGGTCGGCGAGCGAGAGCAGCAGCCCGGCCGTGGTCGTGGAGACCGCGAGATAGAGCGCGCCCCGGCGGCCGAGCCGGGCCACCAGACGACCGGCCGCGGCGGAGGAGACCGTACCGACCAGGTAGACCAGGAAGATCGAGCCGATGACGCCCTGCGGCAGCGAGAACGGCTCCTCGACCAGCCGGTAGCCGATCACGGTGTAGACCGCGCCGAACACCGTCATGAAGAGCGCGCCGATCGCGTACAGCCGCACCAGCAGCGGATTGCCCAGATGCGTGGCGACGGTCCTCGCCAGTGCCTTCGGGTTCAGCGAGCCGGGGGTGAAGTGACGGGCCCTGGGGATCAGGAAGTGGAAGGCGACGGCGCACGCCACCGCCAGCAGTCCGACCGCCGCGAGCGCCGCGCGCCAGCCCCAGGCCTGCGCGACCCAGCCGGTGAGGATGCGGCCGCTCATGCCGCCGATGCTGTTGCCCGCGACGAACAGCCCGATCGCGGCGATCAGCGCCTTGGGCCGGACCTCCTCCGCGAGATACGCCATCGCGGAGGCGGGGAGCCCGGCGAGCGCCGCGCCCTGGATGGCCCGCAGCGCGATCAGCCAGCCGATCGAGGGGGCGAACGGCACCAGCATCCCGACCAGGACCGCGACCGCCAGGGAAGCCGTCATCATCTGCCGCCGCCCGAACCGCTCCGACAGTGCGCTCAGCGGCAGCACACACAGCGCCAGCGCGCCGGTCGCCGCGGAGACCGTCCAGCTCGCCTGGCCGGCGCTCACACCGTACGAGGCGGAGATCGCGGGCAGCAGGGCCTGGGTGGAGTAGAGGAGGGCGAAGGCCGCGACACCTGCGGCGAAGAGCGCGAAGCTCATCTTGCGGTAGCCGGGGCGGCCGGGCTCCAGGCGCTCATGGGCGCCCGAGGGAGCTGCGGTGGTGATGACGGGGGACGACGGGGCAGAGGCATCCACGACGATGGTGGATGCCCCGGTATCGGCGGGAGGCATACGACGAACGTAGAGCGCCAGGTTTCATGCGTCCAATGCACGAAACCGCCATAATCGATCCCATGGTGCATCAACGCAGCTCACAGCCTCGGCTGTCACCGAGTAGTTACGAAGAAGACATCCGGGCCGTGCTCGCACCCCGCCTCGCGTACTTCGAGGCGGTCGCCCGCCACGAGCATGTGACCCGTGCCGCACACGAGCTCGGCGTGCCGCAGTCGACGCTCTCGCGGGCCATGGTCCGGCTCGAAGCGGACCTGGGTGTCGCCCTGTTCGCCCGCAAGGGCCGTACGGTCTCGCTCACCCCGGCGGGCCGCACCTTCCTCACCTCCGCCGAACGCGCCCTGGCCGAGGTGGAGAAGGCCGCCGACGCGGTCCGGGCGGACGCGGACCTCACGACGGGCCGGGTCTCCTTCGGCTTCCTGCACACCATGGGCTCCGAGACCGTCCCCGCCCTGATCCGCGGCTTCCGGGCCGACCACCCGAAGGTCCGCTTCCAGCTCGTCCAGAACTACGGCGAGGCCATGATCGAACGCCTCCGCGCCGGCGGCCTCGACCTCTGCCTCACCTCACCCGTGCCCGACGCCCCCGACCTGGTCACCCGCCGCCTGGACGAACAGCGCCTGCGTCTGGTGGTCCCGGACGACCACCGCCTCGCCTCCCGCCGCCGCATCCGCCTCGCGGAGGCCGCCGACGAGACGTTCGTGACCCTCGAACCCGGTTACGGGCTCCGCCGCATCACCGACGACCTCTGCGCGGAGGCGGGTTTCACCCCGCGCGTCGCCTTCGAGGGCGAGGAGGCCGAGACCCTGCGCGGCCTGGTCGCCGCCGGCCTCGGGGTGGCCCTGCTGCCACCGCCCGCGGTCGCCCGCCCCGGCGTCGTCGAGCTGACGGTCACCGCCCCGCGCGCGGTCCGCGAGATCGGTGTCGCCTGGCTGGACGGTCACCCCGACACCCCGCCGGTCGCCGCGTTCAAGCGGTTCCTGCTCTCGCGGCGCGGGAACCTGCTGCCGGACTGACGTACGTACGGCCTGACGCCTCACGCGTACGGCGTTCAGTGCCGCAGCGACCGCCCGAACCCGGCCGCCAGCGGCATCCGCAGCCCGAGCGGCGGCGGTGCGGCCAGCGCGTCCTTGACCGGGCGGGCGTAGGAGCGGGCGAAGAGCGAGCCGCGTACGAAGTCGGCCGCCAGCGCCACCACTTCGGAGCGGTGCTGGCGCAGCGCGTGCCCGTCCGAGTGGACCTCGAAGCGGCAGGTGTCCCGGTTGGACTTCTTCGCCCGCTCGGCCAGCCGGTACGACAGCTCCGGGTCCGTACGCTCGTCGTTGGTGCCGTGCACGATCAGCACCCGCCGCCCCGCCAACTGCTTCACCGGCTCCGGCTCGGCGCCCGCGTGCTCCGGCAGCCAGGGGGCCATCGCCAGGACCGAGTTGACCGCCCCGTGCCCGGCGGCCCGCAGCGCCGCCCGCCCGCCCATCCCGTGACCGGCCAGGCACACGGGCACGTCCCCGTACCGCCGCTGGACCTCGTCGGCCGCCCAGGCGGCGTCCTCGGCAGGGTGCGCGTCCGTGTCGTTCCAGCCGCGGTGGCGGTAGCGCAGGACGTGCACCGCGAGCCCGTCGCCCTCCCCGGCGCGCGCCAGCGCACGGGCGAACGGCAGCTGTATCGCGTACGACAGGGGGGAGGGACGGCGGCGCGAGTCGGGCTCGCCGTCCGGGAGCAGCAGGACCACGCCGCTGACCTCGTAGGGTGCTCCGGCCGTCGAGACGGCCCGTCCCAGCCTGGCGGCAGGCAGGGGGAGTGCGCGCTGTGCCATGACAGAACAGTCTCAGAAGAGCAGGTGTACTCCACCCGACTTTCCGGTCACTGTTACGCATCGACGGAAGGCGCCAACCAGCGCTCTACGCGCGTAGGCGCTACAGTGCCCAGATGACGAGCCAGACCCTGAATGTCCCTGATTCCGACCAGATCCGGCGCGCCCCCAAGGTGCTGCTCCACGACCACCTCGACGGCGGCCTGCGGCCGGGCACGATCATCGAGCTGGCCCGCGCGCAGGGTTACGACTCCCTCCCCGAGACCGAGGCCGACAAGCTCGGCGTCTGGTTCCGCGAGGCCGCCGACTCCGGTTCGCTGCCCCGGTATCTGGAGACCTTCGCCCACACCTGCGCCGTCATGCAGACCCGTGACGCGCTCTTCCGGGTGGCCGCCGAGTGCGCCGAGGACCTCGCCGAGGACGGCGTCGTCTACGCGGAGATCCGGTACGCCCCCGAGCAGCACCTGGAGGGCGGCCTGACCCTCGAAGAGGTCGTCGAGGCGGTCAACGCGGGCTTCCGCGAGGGCGAGCGCATCGCCCGCGCCAACGGCCACCGCATCCGCGTCGGCGCCCTGCTCACCGCGATGCGGCACGCGGCCCGCGCGCTGGAGATCGCTGAGCTCGCCAACAGCTACCGCGACCAGGGCGTCGTCGGCTTCGACATCGCGGGCGCCGAGGCCGGCTTCCCTCCCACCCGCCACCTCGACGCGTTCGAGTACCTCAAGCGGGAGAACAACCACTTCACGATCCACGCGGGCGAGGCCTTCGGCCTGCCGTCGATCTGGCAGGCCCTCCAGTGGTGCGGCGCCGACCGGCTCGGCCACGGCGTGCGGATCATCGACGACATCGAGGTCGCGGAGGACGGCTCGGTCGCGCTCGGCCGCCTCGCCTCCTACGTACGGGACAAGCGCGTCCCGCTGGAGATGTGCCCGACGTCCAACCTCCAGACCGGCGCCGCCACCTCGTACGCGGAGCACCCGATCGGGCTGCTGCGGAAGCTGCATTTCCGCGTCACCGTGAACACGGACAACCGCCTGATGAGCGGGACGAGCATGAGCCGGGAATTCGAGCTGCTGACCGAGGCATTCGGATACACGCTCGACGACATGCAGTGGTTCACCGTCAATGCGATGAAATCAGCTTTCATTCCTTTCGACGAACGTCTCGCCATGATCAACGAGGTCGTCAAGCCCGGTTATGCCGAGCTGAAGTCGGAGTGGCTTTTCCGTCAGACCGCTGTGACCAGCGGTTCTGCCGCTGCCGCGAGCTGACGTTCGACACGTGGGAGATGGCCGGGAAGCGAATTCCCGGCCATTTTTCGCGTGTCGGGATGTTTGCGGACGGGGCTGCGGGATGGCTACCGTGCAGAGCCGCTCACATCCCCTTCCCCAAGGATGAATTCTTCATGAAGAAGACCGCTGCCAAGACTCTCGGTGTCGCCGCCCTCGGCGCCGCTTTCGCCGCTGCCGCCGCCGGGAGCGCCTCCGCCGCCCCCTCGCTGCCGCTCGACACCGTGGCCGGTGCGCTCCCCGTCTCCACCATGGCGCTGGAGGGCGTCACCACGGCGGCCCAGAACGCGCCGGTCCAGGAGACCGTCGGCAAGGTCCTCGGCGGCGACGCCACCGACGCCGCCGCCCCGGTCACCGGCCTGCTCGGCGGACTGCCCACCCAGGGCCTGACCGCCAACGGCATCCCGCTCGGCGGCTGACCGCGGCACCTGGACACGCATGTGGGGGGGGCCCCCCCGGGCGGGGGGGGGGCCCCCGGGAAGGTAGGGGGCCCCCCCCGCCCCCCGGGGCCCAACGCCGAGCGGGCCCGGGGGGCCCGGGGGGCGTGAGACAG
>NZ_JBHXOX010000005.1:30885-299378 GCF_042718795.1 Streptomyces cyaneofuscatus | reverse complement strand
CCCGGATCCGGGTGTGCGCCCCACGGTCATGTACGGGACCGCCTCGGCCGGCCGTGTCACCAGGCCGTCGCGGACGAGGAGGACGAGGAGGACTTCTCCGAGGGCAGCAGCGCCCACAGGGCCAGATAGAGGAGGAACTGCGGGCCGGGCAGCAGACACGAGACGACGAAGATGACGCGCATCGTGGAGGCCGAGGTGCCGAAGCGCCGTGCCAGCCCCGCGCACACACCGCCGATCATGCGGCCTTCAGTGGGGCGGACCAGTGCGGCCATGGTGGGCTCCTTCGCGAACCGTAGCGGTGGGAGCGGCTCTTTGTTCTGCTCCCGATGTATCCATGGTGCATCCGCGAAGAGGGACAAAGCATCGCTCTACGGGGCGATGCCGACCCTGGTAATCGTCGGGGTCGAACCCCCAGGGGCCTCGTCCCGCAGAAGGGTCTCCTGCCGGTACCGGGGGAGGTCCCGTACGCCCGGCACCCCCCGGCGGCGCAGCCGCGCCCGGCACACCGGGACGACCAGCAGATGGGCCAGGACCACTCCGGCGGTGTTCAGCAGCACCGAGTCGATGTCGACCACCTGGCCCGGCACCCCGGTCTGGCCCAGCTCGATGGCGAGCGAGATCAGCGCCCCGGCCGCCACCGTCCGCAGCAGCGACACCCAGGGGGAGACGAAGATCCGGCCCCCTGCCATCGGCAGCAGCACCCCGAGCGGGGCCAGCAGGAGCAGCGCCCCGCCGATCCGGCGGGCGGCCTCGGCCGGGCCGAGCGCGAGGTCGGCCCTGATCGAGGCGAGCGGCTCGAAGTTGGCGGCCGTGATCCAGGGCACGTCCAGCGGGCGCAGCGTCAGCCACCCGACGAGCAGCAGATGCGCGAGGAGGAGAGTGACCCCCGCCGCGCGGAAGTGGATGACGGTCTGACCGTCCGAACCTTGACGCACGTCCACGAAGACGCCACGACCGGCAGGATCGGTTCCGTGACTTCTCCGGGGGCCTGCTGCGGCCCCTCAGCTCCGTGTGGCCCCCCAGCTCCGTGCGGGCCCTCAGTCCAGATCAGCTCCGTGCGGGCCCTCAGTCCAGATCGAGCACGTCCGGAGTCGTCCCGTCCTGCGGCCGCGCCTTCGTCTGCGAGGTGCAGAGATAGCCGCGCGGCGGGTACTCCCCGGGGCCGCCCAGGACCACCGAGCCCTTCGTGACCAGCGCCTCGTTCTCCGCGTACGTGCACACGAGCTGGGCCAGCGCCTCCTCCGACAGGTCCTCGGGCTGGCTGCTCAGCCGCAGGGTGCCCGCCGGGTCGCCGGCGCGCGAGGGCTCCACCCGCAGCCCCGCCGGGACCGCCGTGGAGAACCCGGCCCGGCGCTCGCTCTCGGGCGGCACCTGCCGCACCTGGTCCAGCAGGGCGCGGGCGGCCACCAGCGCGCCGGCCCCGGAGGCGCCCGCCGGTACCGGCCGGTCCACGGTCACCAGTTGCGAGGCGCACACCAGGTACACCGGCGCCGCCACGCTGTCCGGGGACCGGGTCGTGACATCCGCCGAGGGCAGCTTGCACGGCACCCGGGACGGCGCGGCCCCGGCGTCCACGGGCACGGACGTCGTCCGGATCCCGCACCCCGAGGCCAGCGCGGCGGCCGCCAGGACGGCGCCCAGTACGGCGACGGCACCACGCCGCCGCGCCGCACGCGGCATCGGCCGGAACGCACCGGTCATGGCGCCCCACCGTCCTCACTGTCGTCGTCCCCGCCCCGCCCGCTGCCGCCGTCCGCCCCGTCCTCGGCCGGCTCCGAGGCGCCGCGGGGCAGCCGGAGGACGAAGACCGCACCGCCGTCGGGCGAGTTGGCGGCCGTGATGTCACCCCCGTGGATGTGCGCGTTCTCCATCGCGATGGAGAGCCCGAGCCCGCTGCCCTCCGAACGCGGCCGGGAGGCGCTGGCCTTGTAGAAGCGGTCGAAGACGTGCGGCAGCACCTCCTCGGGGATGCCCGGGCCGTGGTCCCGTACCTCGATGACCAGCTCCTCGCCCTCGGTCCGCACCCGGACCCCCACCGGCGAACCCCCGTGCTTGAGGGCGTTGCCGATCAGGTTGGCCAGGATCACGTCCAGCCGGCGCGGGTCGAGGCGGACCATCATGCCGCGCTCCGCGTCCAGGTCCACCGCGTCCAGCCAGGCCCGGGCGTCGATGCACGCGGTGACCTGGTCGGCCACGTCCACGTCGTCCAGGACCAGGCGCGCGGTGCCCGCGTCGAAGCGGGTCACCTCCATCAGGTTCTCCACCAGGTCGTTCAGCCGCCGGGTCTCGCTCACCACGAGGTGCACGGCGGGCGCGATCATCGGGTCGAGGCTGTCCGCCTCGTCCTCCAGCACCTCGGCCACCGCCGTGATCGCGGTCAGCGGGGTGCGCAGCTCGTGCGACATGTCGGCGACGAACCGCCGGCTGGACTCCTCCCGCGCGCTCATGTCCGCGACCTTCTTCTCCAGCGAGCTCGCGGTCCGGTTGAACGTACGGGAGAGGTCGGCGAGTTCGTCCGTACCGGAGACGGTGAGCCGGGTGTCGAGCTTGCCCTCGCCGAGCTTGCGGGCCGCGTCACCGAGGCGCTGAACGGGCCGCAGCACCGTCGTGGCGGCCGCCTGCGCCAGCAGCGCCGAACCGATCAGCGCCAGGGTGGTGGCGATCCCCAGCGACCAGGCCAGCGAGTTGAGGTCCTGCCGCTCCTGGTCCAGGGACTTGAGCATGTACCCGGTCGGCCCGCCGCCGATGATCCGCGTACCGGCGACGAGGTACGGGGTGCCCGCGATGCTCGTACGCTGCCAGAACAGGTGGTACTCGTGCTCGTTGTCCGAGGTCAGCGGCTGCTTGCGGGCCACCTGCTGCTGCAACGAGTCCGGTACGTCGTCCAGGGTGAAGTCGTCCAGGTCGGAGAAGCCGGTGATCGGCTTGCCGCGCTCGCGCTCGTCCACCAGTAGCACGTTGTAGCCGGGACCGCCGGAGGCCATCTGCCCGGCGGCCCGCTGGAGGTCGTCCTTGGTGGGCCGCACCGGCAGCGCCGCAGCCGTGTCCTGCATCTGCCGCCGGAAGTCGTCGAGCGCGGTGTCCTGCGTACGGGTCAGCACCGCCTCGCGGTTGAGCCAGTACGCGATCCCCGAGGCGGAGACCGCGGCCGTCAGCGCCACCAGCGCGAACACCACGACCAGCCGCAGCCGCAGACTGGTCCAGCGCAGCCCCGCCCGCAGGGACCGCTTGGTCCTCTCCGTCACTGAGGCGAGTCCAGCCGGTAGCCCACGCCCCGCACCGTACGGATCAGGGTCGGCGAGGACGGCACGTCCTCCACCTTGGCGCGCAGCCGCTGGACACAGGCGTCCACCAGCCGGGAGTCGCCCAGGTAGTCGTGCTCCCACACCAGGCGCAGCAGTTGCTGGCGGGAGAGCGCCTGGCCGGGCCGGCGGCTCAGCTCCAGCAGGAGCCGCAGCTCGGTCGGCGTGAGCTGCAGGTCCTCACCGCCCTTGGTGACGGTCATGGCGGAGCGGTCGATGACCACGTTGCCGAAGGTCGCCGAGTCGGTCGACTCGCGCTCCCCGCGGCGCAGCACCGCCCGGATCCGGGCGTCCAGCACCCGGCCCTGGACGGGTTTGACCACATAGTCGTCCGCGCCGGACTCCAGTCCCACCACGACGTCGATGTCGTCGCTGCGCGCGGTCAGCAGAATGATCGGCAGTTGGTCGGTGCGCCGGATGCGCCGGCACACCTCGAAACCGTCGATCCCGGGCAGCATCACATCCAGCACGACCAGGTCGGGGCGCTGCTCACGCAGCAGCTCCAGGCCGTCCTCTCCCGTCGCCGCGGTGGCCACACGGTGGCCCTGGCGTGACAACGAGAGTTCGAGGGCCGTGCGGATGGCGTCGTCGTCCTCGATCAGCAACAGGAAAGGCACGAGCGTCATTCTGGCCCATGGGGGCGCTTCAGTTCGACCTGTGGCCCGGTCCCGTTGCCCGGACACGGCCGCGACCGCTGTCGGGCACGGCCGCAACTGCCCCTGTGACAGGCCTGTGACAGTCGGGGGACAGCGCCATGAAACTGCCCCGGCAAGCTCTTGGTCAGCAGGAAACGCAGGAAAACGCAGGGAACGAACGGACTTCACCGATCTCCACCGATAGGGGGCGCGAGATGAACGCACTGCACAGCACCAGTTCAAGCGCGGTTGTGACGCGTCTCCACGATGTCGGCCGGAGTGCGGAGAAGTCCGGTGCGGTGAACGCGATGAACGTACGGGGGTGCGTTCGGAGCGCCGGGCGTCAGCACCTGCCGTCACCGTCGACTGCGGAGCAGGCGCGCACGTCGTACATGACGGTGGTCGACGCCCCCACGGGGGAAAGCGCGGGGAACCACGGGGGAAGCGCGTACGGGGAGGTCACGGGGGACCGCACCCGGACGGAGACCGCGGAGGCCGAAGCGGCGTTCACGGCCTACGTCCAGGAGCGGCGGGCCTCCCTGTACGCCACCGCCTACCACCTGACCGGCGACCGCTTCGAGGCCGAGGACCTGCTCCAGAGCGCCCTCTTCTCGACCTACCGGGCGTGGGACCGGATCAGCGACAAGGCGGCGGTCGGCGGCTATCTGCGCCGCACCATGACCAACCTGCACATCAGCGCCTGGCGCCGGCGCAAGCTCAACGAATACCCGACCGAGGAGCTGCCGGAGACGGTGGGCGACACGGACGCGATGCGCGGCACGGAGCTGCGGGCGGTGCTCTGGCAGGCGCTCGCCCGGTTGCCCGAACTCCAGCGCACGATGCTGGTCCTGCGGTACTACGAGGGCCGCACCGACCCGGAGATCGCGTCGATCCTCGACATCAGTGTCGGCACGGTGAAGTCGAGCATCTGGCGGTCCCTCCGCCGGCTGCGCGAGGACGAGGTCCTCAGCTTCGGACGTGACGAGCAGGAGTCCTTCGGCGAGCTGGTGGCCTGAGGGGACGGGGGAAACAGGGGGAACGGGGGAAACGGGGAACGGCCGCTGCTTCGGGGGAGGCAGGGGCTGCGGGGGAGCAGTGAAACGGGTCCGAGGGGGCCTGGGGGAACACGGGGGAAACGGTCCGTCGCTTCGGGGGAGGCGCCGGCCACGGGGGAAACGCAGCGGGGTCGTACGGGCCGGGGGGTCCTGTACGGCCCCGTTCGCTGTGCGCGGCCAGGCTTCGATCCCGCGTACGGGTGGCGGCATCGCGGACACGGACAAACTCATCGACGGCTGGGCCGAGACCCGCGAAGCCAAGGGCGGCGACGCCGCCGAGAACGCGTACATCGCCCCCTCATGAAGGCCGCCGCCAAGAGTCATGAAGGCCGCCGCCAAGACCTTCGGCTGCACGGCCGGCTGACGACCGGCCCTACTCCGGCGCCCCCACCGTCGCCCGGCGGCACCGTCCCGCCGCCGCGGCGGCGAAGCGCCCCAGCGCCTCCTCCTTGCCGCACGGGTACGCCCCCAGCGCCGTCTGGCGGGCCACGATGCGCCGCTCGGCCCGCATCAGGCGCCAGCCGCGCCGGAGCAGGAACGGGACCGACTTGCGGCCCTCGCGCAGGTCCCGGACCAGGCGGCGGCGGAACGTGGTGGAGGGGCGGCCGCGCAGGCAGAGCGCGTCCGCCAGCAGGCCCAGTTCCTGGCAGCGGCCCACGATGTCCGCCGCGAAGATGCCCTCGGCCACGAAGAGCGGCGAGCGCTCGATGTGGAAGGCCTCCCGGCCCGTACGGGAGCTGGTGGCGATGTCGTACACCGGAACGTCCGTCCGGCCGGACCGGCACAGCTCGGCGATGGCCGCCACCGCCGCGTCCGCGTCCCAGGACGCGGCGGAGTCCCAGTCGATGTCCGCGGAGCCGGGCACCCGGGGCAGCGTCGGGTCGTCGTGCTCCTTGTAGAAGTCGTCCAGGCGCAGCACCGGGAGGCCGGTGCGGGCGGCCAGGACGGACTTGCCGGAGCCGGAGGGGCCCGCGAGCAGCACGACGCGGGTCGGGATCGGTTGGGAACGGGAACTCACAGAACAGAAGTGTGAGGCATTGACCCGCGCAGGGGACCACCCGGGCCTCCTGTTGGTATCCAGCATCACACCTCAACTACTCTGCGCGTACGGACGATTACCCGACCAGGTCGATCAGGTGGAAAAATGGCACTTCACGCACGCAAGCCCGAACGCCGCGCCCTGCTGCGCGCCGGTCTGACCGTGACCGCGCTGGGAGCGGCCCTGGGGGCCGGTGCGGGCTCCGCCCAGGCGGCCCCCACGCTGCCCCCGGTCGCCGAGATCCCCGAGCAGGGCACCGCGGCCGTCCAGGCCGTCACCGAGAGCGCCGGGCCCGCGGTGACCAGCGCGCTGGGTACCTCGCTGACCAACAGCATCCGGCCCATCACCGAACTCCAGCTCCACCCGCTGGCCAAGACCGGGGTGGACCCGCTGGACAACGCGGTCGGCACCCAGGTCGCCGACTTCCAGCCGGTGTCGACGGCGATCCTCACCGACCCCCTCACCAGCGGCGGCGCGATCGCCGACCTGCCGGTGGTGGGGACGGTGACCCGGCTCGTTACGGGCTGACGACGCCTTCCCGTACCACGAACGGGGCCGCCTCCAGCGTGTGGAGGCGGCCCCGTTCGCGTACGACGGCGTACGACGGCGAAGGACGTCAGTACGACGAGCCCGAGGCCCCCAGCGCACCCGTCGGGTGCCAGACCGTCTTGGTCTCCAGGAAGGCCGTCAGCCGGTGCGTGCCGGGCGCGGCCAGCCAGTCGGTGGAGGCGTCCGAGCCGTCCGCCTCGGCGGACAGCGGGCGCAGGACCCGCTTCAGGTTGTCCGCCGCCGCGATCTCCAGCTCCTTGGCCAGCTCGGCGCCGGCGCCGGTGAGGTCGATCGCGTTGACGTCCTGGTGGGCGGCGAGCGGGGCCGCCAGCTCCGCCGTGGCGCCGGACAGGATGTTGACCACGCCGCCGGGGACGTCGGAGGTGGCCAGCACCTCACCCAGCGAGAGCGCGGGCAGCGGGGCGTCCGCCGAGGCGATGACGACCGCCGTGTTGCCGGTCGCGATGGCCGGGGCGATCACCGAGACCAGGCCGAGGAGTGAGGACTTCTGCGGTGCGAGGACCGCGACCACGCCGGTCGGCTCGGGGGTGGAGAGGTTGAAGAAGGGGCCCGCGACCGGGTTGGCCCCGCCGGAGATCTGCCCGATCTTGTCGGTCCAGCCCGCGTACCAGACCCAGCGGTCGATCGCCGCGTCGACGACGGCCGCCGCCTTGGACTTCGACAGGCCCTCGGAGGCCGCGACCTCGCGGACGAACTGCTCCTTGCGGCCCTCCAGCATCTCGGCGACGCGGTAGAGGACCTGGCCGCGGTTGTACGCGGTCGCGCCCGACCAGCCGCCGAACGCCTTCCGCGCGGCCACGACCGCGTCCCGCGCGTCCTTACGGGAGGACTGCGGCACGTTGGCGAGCCACTGGCCCTTGGAGTCGGTCACCTCGTACACCCGGCCGCTCTCGGAGCGGGGGAACTTGCCCCCGACGTACAGCTTGTAGGTCTTGAAGACGCCAAGTCGGTTGTTATCGGACATCGAGGTACGCCTCCAGGCCGTGGCGGCCGCCCTCGCGGCCGTAGCCCGACTCCTTGTAGCCGCCGAAGGGCGACGTGGGGTCGAACTTGTTGAACGTGTTGGCCCAGACGACGCCCGCGCGGAGCTTGTTGGCCACCGCGAGAATGCGGGAGCCCTTCTCCGTCCAGATGCCGGCCGAGAGGCCGTACTGGCTGTTGTTGGCCTTGGCGACCGCCTCGTCCGGGGTGCGGAACGAGAGCACGGAGAGGACCGGGCCGAAGATCTCGTCACGGGCCACCGTGTGGGCCTGGGTGACGTTGGTGAAGAGGGTCGGCGCGAACCAGTAACCCGACGACGGCAGTTCGCAGGGGGCGCTCCAGCGCTCCGCGCCCTCCGCCTCGCCGGTCTCCACCAGGGCGGTGATCCGGGAGAGCTGCTCGGCGGAGTTGATCGCGCCGATGTCGGTGTTCTTGTCCAGCGGGTCGCCGAGGCGCAGCGTCGAGAGCCGGCGCTTCAGCGCGTCCAGCACCTCGTCCTGGACCGACTCCTGGACCAGCAGCCGGGAGCCCGCGCAGCAGACCTGGCCCTGGTTGAAGAAGATCCCGGTGACGATGCCCTCGACGGCCTGGTCGATCGGGGCGTCGTCGAAGACGATGTTGGCGCCCTTGCCGCCCAGCTCCAGCGTGACCTTCTTGTCCGTGCCCGCGACCGAGCGCGCGATGGCCTTGCCGACGGCGGTCGAACCGGTGAAGGCCACCTTGTCGACGTCCGGGTGCGTGACGAGGGCCTCGCCCGCGTCCCCGTAACCGGTCAGGATGTTGACGACACCCTTCGGCAGCCCTGCCTGGCGGCAGATGTCCGCGAAGAAGAGCGCGGAGAGCGGAGTCGTCTCGGCGGGCTTCAGCACCACCGTGTTGCCGGTGGCGAGCGCCGGAGCGATCTTCCACGCGAGCATCAGCAGCGGGAAGTTCCACGGGATGACCTGGCCGGCCACACCCAGCGGCCGGGGGTTGCTCCCGTACCCCGCGTGGTCCAGCTTGTCGGCCCAGCCCGCGTAGTAGAAGAAGTGCGCGGCGACCAGCGGGAGGTCCGCGTCGCGGGTCTCCTTGATCGGCTTGCCGTTGTCGAGGGTCTCCAGGACGGCCAGCTCACGGCTGCGCTCCTGGATGATCCGCGCGATCCGGAACAGGTACTTGGCGCGCTCGGAGCCGGGCAGCGCCGACCACTTCTCGAACGCCTTCCGTGCCGCCCTCACGGCCCGGTCCACGTCCGCCGCGCCCGCCTGGGCGACCTCGGAGAGCACCTCCTCGGTGCTCGGCGAAACGGTCTTGAAGACCTTGCCGTCGGCGGCCTCGGTGAACTCACCGTCGATGAACAGCCCGTAGGACGGGGCGATGTCGACGACGGAGCGGGACTCCGGCGCCGGTGCGTACTCGAATGCGGATGCCATGGCGTATCAGTCCACCGTCACGTAATCGGGGCCGGAGTAACGGCCGGTGCTGAGCTTCTGGCGCTGCATCAGCAGGTCGTTGAGGAGGCTGGAGGCGCCGAACCGGAACCAGTGGTTGTCCAGCCAGTCCTCACCCGCCGTCTCGTTCACCAGCACCAGGAACTTGACCGCGTCCTTGGTCGTGCGGATCCCGCCGGCCGGCTTCACACCGATCTGTACGCCGGTCTGCGCGCGGAAGTCGCGCACGGCCTCCAGCATGAGCAGCGTGTTGGCGGGGGTGGCGTTGGTGGCCACCTTGCCGGTCGAGGTCTTGATGAAGTCCGCGCCCGCCAGCATCCCGAGCCAGGAGGCGCGGCGGATGTTGTCGTACGTGGAGAGCTCACCGGTCTCGAAGATGACCTTGAGGCGGGCGGTCCCGCACTCGGCCTTCACGGCCACGATCTCCTCGTAGACCTTCAGGAACCGGCCGGAGAGAAAGGCTCCACGGTCGATCACCATGTCGATCTCATCGGCCCCGGCCGCCACGGCGTCGCGGACGTCCGCGAGCTTGACGTCCAGCGCGGCCCGGCCCGCCGGGAAGGCGGTCGCCACGGACGCCACCTTCACACCGGAACCGGCGAGCGCGGCGGTGGCGGTGGCCACCATGTCGGGGTAGACGCAGACCGCGGCGGTGCGCGGGGTCGTGCGGTCGAGCGGGTCGGGGTGGACGGCCTTGGCGGCGAGAGCCCGGACCTTGCCCGGGGTGTCCGCGCCTTCCAGCGTCGTCAGGTCGATCATCGAGATGGCGAGATCGATCGCGTACGCCTTGGCCGTCGTCTTGATCGAACGGGTTCCGAGGGCGGCGGCGCGCGCTTCGAGGCCGACGGCGTCGACGCCGGGCAGCCCGAAGAGGAAGCGGCGCAGCGCACTGTCGGACGCCGTCGCGTCGGAAAATGCGGGAGCAGTGGTGGGCATGGTCACCAGGGGAGCATATCTACGCGCGTAGCGACCTGTACAGGGGGCCGTGCCAACCGTGCGCATCGCCACACGTGCGGTCGGGGCAGGTGACCCGTCCGCCGGAGCAGGTGACCCGCGCCCGCCGGGGCAGGTGACCCGTCCGCCGGGGCAGGTGGCCCGCCCTCCGTGCCACGTGGCCTCTCCTCCGGGCCAGGTGGCCCCTCCTTCGGGTCCGTCAGGCAGAATCGCCCCCATGACGAGCCCCACACCCCCCGCAGAGCCGCAGTTCGCCGACCGGACCTACCGCTCGACATCCGCGCTGGTCTGCGGGGTGCTGCTCCTCGCCCTGGTCGTCGTGATGGCCGGGGACGCCCTGCTCCGGGGCGAGGGACAGGCGCCGTGGCTGGCCCTGGCCGCCCTGCTCACCGCCGTGCCGCTGATCGTGGCGTTCACCCTGCGGCCCGTCGTCTCCGTGAACGACGAGAGGATCCGCGTCCGCAACCCGTTCCGCACGATCCAGTTGCCCTGGACCGAGGTCGCCGACGTCCGGGCCGGCTACTCCTCCGAGCTGATCGCCGCCGGTGGCACCAAGTACCAGCTCTGGGCCGTGCCGGTCTCGCTCCGCGACCGCAAGCGCGCCTCGCGCGCGGCGGGCCGCGCCCCGCACAAGGACGCCTACGGCCGCTTCTCACCGGGCGCGGGCACGGGCTCCGCCGCCCACCAGCACAGCGTGCCGCCCGTCGCGGCCGCCGACCGGACGATCACGGAGCTGCGGGAGCTCGCCGAGAAAGCGGGCCCCCCGGCGGGCGAGGCCACCGGAAGCACGGGTTCGGTGCGCTGGGCGTACGAGGTGATCGCGCCGGCCGTCGTGGGGGTGGTGCTGTTCGTGGTGCTGGTGGCGGTCGGCTGAGGAGGCCGTACGTGTAGCGCGAAGGGACCGGCCCCCTCTGGAGGGGGCCGGTCCCTTCGTTTTACGTCCGTACGCCTCAGATCCCGGCGGCCGCCGCCAGGTCCCGCTTGATCCCGGCGAGCAGCTCCGCGCCCCGAGCCCGTGCGGCGGGCAGCCCGGCGGCGTCCGCCACCGGGACCACGACCTCCAGGTAGCACTTCAGCTTCGGCTCGGTGCCGCTCGGGCGGACAATCACCCGCGCGCCCTCCAACTGGTAGCGCAGCCCGTCGGTGGGCGGCAGCGCGGGCGTGCCCTGCGACAGGTCCTCGGCCGAGGTGACCGCGAGGCCGGCCAGGGCGGTCGGCGGCTGCTCGCGGAGCCGGGCCATGGCGTCGGCGATGACCGTGAGGTCCTCCACCCGCACCGAGAGCTGGTCGGTGGCGTGCAGCCCGTGGGCGAGCGCCAGGTCGTCCAGCAGGTCCAGCAGCGTACGGCCCTGCTCCTTGAGTACGGAGGCGAGCTCGGCGACGAGCAGGGCGGCGGTGATGCCGTCCTTGTCGCGGACGCCCTCGGGGTCGACGCAGTAGCCGAGCGCCTCCTCGTAGCCGTACCGCAGGCCGTCCACCCGGGCGATCCACTTGAAGCCGGTCAGGGTCTCCTCGTAGCCGAGGCCCGCCTTCTCGGCGATCCGGCCGAGCAGCGACGACGACACGATCGACTCCGCGAACACGCCGGAGACGCCCCGCTCGACCAGGTGCGCGGCGAGCAGCGCGCCCACCTCGTCGCCGCGCAGCATCCGCCAGCCGCCCTCGGTGGCGGTGTCGGGCACGGCGACGGCGCAGCGGTCCGCGTCCGGGTCATTGGCGATGATCAGGTCCGGCGCGGCCCGGCGTGCGGTGGCGAAGGCGAGATCCATCGCGCCGGGCTCCTCCGGGTTGGGGAAGGCCACGGTGGGGAACGCGGGGTCGGGTTCGGCCTGCTCGGTGACGAGGACCGGCTCCGGGAAACCGGCCCGCTCGAACGCGGCCGTCAGCACGGAGGTGCCGACGCCGTGCATCGCCGTGTAGACGGTGCGGGCGGTGCGGGGGCTGCCGGGGGCCAGGACGGCGTCCGTACGGGCGAGGTAGGCGTCCAGGACCTCCTCGCCGAGGGTCTCCCAGCCGCCCCCGGGGCGTACGACGTCCGCCAGCGGGCCGACGGCGGCGATGGCGGCGGCGATCTCGCCGTCGGCCGG
This sequence comes from Streptomyces cyaneofuscatus, assembly GCF_042718795.1. Classification (GTDB taxonomy): domain Bacteria; phylum Actinomycetota; class Actinomycetes; order Streptomycetales; family Streptomycetaceae; genus Streptomyces; species Streptomyces cyaneofuscatus_A. Next base: position 287,325 of record NZ_JBHXOX010000005.1, on the reverse strand, counting down.
GGGCACGATCTGCGAGCCGTCGCCGAGGTAGACCTTGTAACCGTTGTCGCGGGGCGGGTTGTGGCTGGCGGTGACCTCGACGCCGGCGACGGCACCCAGGTGCCTTATGGCGTACGCGAGTACGGGGGTGGGGAGCGGGCGGGGGAGGACGGCCGCGCGGAGTCCGGCGCCGGTCATCACGGCGGCGGTGTCGCGCGCGAAGTCCTCCGACTTGTAGCGGGCGTCGTAGCCGATGACGACGAGGCCGCCGGCCTGGCCCTGGGCCTTGAGGTACGCGGCGAGGCCCGCCGCCGCCCGGATCACCACGGACCGGTTCATCCGCATCGGGCCCGCCCCCAGCTCACCGCGCAGTCCGGCGGTGCCGAACTGGAGCGTGCCCGCGAAACGGGCGGCGAGCTCGGCGGTGTCGCCCGCCTCGATCAGCGCGGCCAGCTCGTCGCGCGTCTCGGGGTCGGGGTCCTCGGCCAGCCAGGTCCTGGCCTGCGCGATGAGGTCGTGCTGCACGGGGTCCGCCTTTCGGGGGTGTGCGGGTGGGGGCGTACGGGGGTGGGTGCGGGTGTCCGGCGGGTGCGGGTGCGGGTGCGGGTGGGCTCGGCCGGGTGCGGGCCGGTGGGGCGGGGGTGGGCCGGTGGGGCGGGGGTGGGCGCTGCGCGGGCTGTTCCCCACCCCGCCCCTTCCCGAAACCGGGGCTCCGCCCCGGACCCCGGTCCTCAAACGCCGGACGGGCTGGAGAGGAAGCCGGTCCGGGCTGGAGAGGAAGCCGGTCCGGGAGGCCGGTGAGGACGGGCCCTAGATGCGCTCCAGCACCCTCGCCAGCAGCGCGCCCATCCGCGTCGCCGAGTCGCGGCCCGCCTGGAGGACCTCCTCGTGGTTCAGGGGCTCGCCGGAGAGGCCCGCCGCCAGGTTGGTGACCAGGGAGAGGCCCAGCACCTCGGCGCCCGCCTCACGGGCCGCGATGGCCTCCAGGACGGTGGACATGCCGACCAGGTCGCCGCCCATGACCCGGACCATGTTGATCTCGGCCGGGGTCTCGTAGTGCGGGCCGGGGAACTGGACGTACACGCCCTCTTCGAGGGTGTCGTCGATCTCCTTGCACAGCGCGCGCAGGCGCGGCGAGTACAGGTCGGTCAGGTCGACGAAGTTGGCGCCGACGATCGGTGAGGTCGCCGTGAGGTTGAGGTGGTCGCTGATCAGCACCGGCTGTCCGGGGCGCATGCCCTCGCGCAGGCCGCCGCAGCCGTTGGTCAGGACGACCGTCTTGCAGCCCGCGGCCACCGCCGTACGGACTCCGTGGGCGACGGCGGCGACGCCGCGGCCCTCGTAGTAGTGCGTGCGGCCGAGGAAGACCAGGGCGCGCTTGTCGCCGATCTTGTACGAGCGGATGGTGCCGCCGTGGCCCTCGACCGCGGGCGCCGGGAAGCCGGGGAGCGCGGTGACGGGGAACTCGGCCTCCGGCTCGCCGAGTGCTTCGCCCGCGGGCGCCCAGCCGGAGCCCATGACCAGGGCGACGTCGTGGGTCTCGGCGCCGGTCAGCTCGCGCAGGCGGGCGGCGGCCCCGGCAGCGGCTGCGTACGGGTCGCCCTGGATGTTGTCCGGAATAACTGATGCGTTCACGCGGAAGAGCGTAACCGCTGAATGCCTACGCGCGTAGATGTACCGGTGCAAAGACTCGCCGCGTGGCTTTGTGGCTTCGCACGAAGAGAGGCCGCCGCGCCCCGCTCAGCAGGGGCGCTTGCGCAGGCCCATCACGTAGTCGTGCGGGGCGCCCGCGGATTCGGCCGCGTCCGCGATCTCGCCCAGGTAGCGCGCGGAGGGCAGGCCGCCCTCGTACCCGTTCAGCACGTACATCCAGGCCGGCTCCTCGCCGTCCAGGGTGTGCACGCGGACGCGCATGCGCCGGTAGATGTCGAGGCCGACGCCCTCCCAGCGGTCCATGGAGTCCTCGTCCATCGGCGCCAGGTCGTACAGCGCGACGAAGACCTGGGAGCGCGGCGCCTCGACCACGGTGGCCAGCGCCCCTTCCCAGCCCATCTGCTCCCCGCCGAAGGTCAGCCGCCAGCCGTTGAGCCAGCCGGTGCTGCGCATCGGGGAATGCGGGGCGCGGCGGGTCATGAGCCGCGCGTCGAGGTTGCCGGCGTACGCGGCGTAGAGCGACATGGGTCCGAGGGTACGGGAGGGGGGCGCGGGAGTGCCGGTTCCTGTGACGAAGGCCCCGGTCGGGGGAGTGCCGAGCGGGGGTTCGAAGGGGTGTGCGGGCGGCCCCGTCTACGTACGGACGGGACTTCCTTCCCGTACGGAAGGGGCTTCCTTCCCGTACGCCGGGAGGCTCTGCTTCCGTACGGCAGCGGCCTCCGCGCCCGTATCTTCAGAGCCTCCGCGCCCGTGCCTCCGGAGCCCCGGCTCCCGTATGGAGGGCCCCGGGGCGAATCCGCTTGGCGCGTGCGGGACAATGGAGTACGTACTGCATTCCCCCGGGGCGATCCCCCGGACCCCCGGCCGGGGCGGCAGACGGCCGTGGGGATGACACCCACGCGAGGCGGACTTTTCGTGACCCGGATCGTGATCATCGGCGGCGGCCCCGGCGGCTACGAGGCGGCTCTGGTGGGCGCCCAGCTCGGCGCGGAGGTGACCGTCGTCGACTGCGACGGCCTCGGCGGAGCCTCGGTACTCACCGACTGCGTGCCCTCCAAGACCCTGATCGCGACGGCCGAGGTGATGACGACCTTCGACTCCTCGTACGAGGAGCTGGGGATCATCGTCGCCGACGACACCCCGCACATAGAGCAGGCGGCGAGGGTGGTCGGGGTCGACCTCGGCAAGGTCAACCGACGGGTCAAGCGCCTGGCGCTCGCCCAGTCCCACGACATCACCGCCTCCGTCACCCGGGCCGGCGCCCGCGTGATGCGCGGCCGCGGCCGGCTCGACGGGCTCCAGGCCTCCGACGGCTCCCGCCAGGTCGTCGTCACCGCCGCCGACGGCACCGAGGAGCGGCTGGACGCGGACGCGGTGCTGATCGCGACCGGCGGCCACCCCCGCGAGATCCCGGACGCGCAGCCGGACGGCGAGCGCATCCTGAACTGGACCCAGGTCTACGACCTCGACGAGCTGCCCGAGGAGCTCATCGTGGTCGGCTCCGGGGTCACCGGCGCCGAGTTCGCCGGTGCCTACCAGGCGCTCGGCTCCCGCGTCACCCTCGTCTCCTCCCGCGACCGGGTGCTGCCGGGCGAGGACCCGGACGCCGCCGCCGTGCTGGAGGACGTCTTCCGGCGCCGCGGCATGAACGTGATGTCCCGCTCCCGCGCCCAGTCGGCCAAGCGCGTCGGCGACCGGGTCGAGGTGACGCTGGCCGACGGCCGGGTCATCACCGGCTCGCACTGCCTGATGGCGGTCGGCGCGATCCCCAACACCGCGGGCATGGGCCTGGAGGAGGCCGGCGTACGGCTGAAGGACTCCGGCCACATCCTGACCGACCGGGTCTCGCGCACCAGCGCCCCCGGCGTCTACGCGGCCGGCGACGTCACCGGGATCTTCGCGCTGGCCTCGGTGGCGGCGATGCAGGGCCGGATCGCGATGTACCACTTCCTCGGCGACGCGGTCGCCCCGCTCAACCTCAAGACGGTCTCCGCCAACGTCTTCACCGACCCGGAGATCGCCACCGTCGGCTACAGCCAGGCCGACGTGGACGCGGGCAAGATCGACGCCCGGGTGGTGAAGCTGCCGCTGCTGCGCAACCCGCGCGCCAAGATGCAGGGCATCCGCGACGGCTTCGTCAAGATCTTCTGCCGTCCCGGTACGGGGATCGTGGTCGGTGGCTGCGTCGTCGCGCCGCGCGCCAGCGAACTGATCCACCCGATCTCGCTCGCGGTCGACAACAACCTGACCGTGGAACAGATCGCAAAGGCGTTCACCGTGTACCCGTCGCTGTCCGGATCGATCGCGGAGGTGGCCCGGCAGCTCCACACCCGCAAGCTGACGGACGAGGGCTGACGCCGGGTCAAGTCCTGGTGGAAGCCTTGCGGTTGCCGGGGAATTCCGACATTCCCCGGCAACCCCCGTCACTCCGGACGAGGGTGATGACCGCTCAGTGATCACACCCGGACAAGAGTGAAAGCCTCTATATCACGTGCGGGTACGCCGGATGTACATCTTCCGTTATTCGGCGCAAACTGCTGAAAACTCACCGGCGGCCAGGTTACTGTCAGTTTCGTGTTCGCTGCAGAACGTCGTCAGTTGATCCTCGAAATGGTGCGTGCCAACGGGGCGGTATCGCTCCGTGAGCTCGCCCGCGTCGTCCAGACCTCCGAAGTGACCGTACGGCGGGACGTGCGGGCACTGGAGGCAGAAGGACTCCTCGACCGCCGGCACGGCGGTGCGGTCTTGCCGGGCGGTTTTACGCGGGAGTCCGGCTTTCCGCAGAAATCCCATCTCTCCACCGCGGAGAAGACGGCCATCGCCGACCTGGCGGCCTCGCTGGTCGGTGAGGGCGAGGCCATCGTGGTCGGCGCCGGTACGACCACGCAGGAGCTGGCCCGCCGGCTCGCGCGGGTCCCCGGTCTGACCGTGGTCACCAACTCGCTGCTGGTCGCCCAGGCGTTGGCCCATGCCAACCGGGTGGAGGTCGTCATGACCGGCGGCACCCTGCGCGGCAGCAACTACGCGCTGGTGGGCAGCGGGGCCGAGCAGTCCCTCCAGGGGCTGCGGGTCTCCCGGGCCTTCCTCTCCGGGAGCGGCCTCACGGCCGAGCGCGGCCTGTCCACCTCCAACATGCTCTCGGCCAGCGTGGACCGGGCCCTCGTGCAGGCCGCCGCGGAGGTGGTCGTCCTGGCGGACCACACGAAGCTGGGCGCCGACACGATGTTCCAGACGGTGCCCACGGAGCTGATCACCCGCCTGGTGACGGACGAGCCCCCGCTCCACGACGAGCGCGCGGCCGCCGAGCTCCAGGCCCTGGCGGACCAGGGCGTGGAGGTCACGGTGGCGGGCCCGGACGCGGACGCGTCGCCCGGCGAGGCTCCCCCCGGGGACCGCCGCCCTCGCCGCGACATGCCGTTGCCGGGCCAGCGCCGGACGACGGCGGGGCGCGCCGGAGGCCTGGGGCCGCAGCTACGGAGCGCGTCGCCGCTGTCGGACCAGGCGTCGTCGTCGGGCGAGCGGGCGAGGGTGGCGGACCTGCGGCGGCGGTAGGGCCCGGGCCCCGGTCGGGGGCGCTGCCCCCGAACCCCCGCTCCTCAAACGCCGGAGGGGCTGGATTGGGCGGCGCCGCATTTTCAGCCCCTCCGGCGCTTGAGGACGAAAGGGGGCGGGGCAGCGCTCCGGTTTCGGGAAGGGGCGGGGCGGGGAGAGGCCCCGCGCAGCGGGCCCCGGGGCCGGGGGGCCTACTTCAGCCCCCGCAACGTCAACCGCAGCAACCGCCCCGCCAGCTCCGGGTCATCCGGCGACTGCTCAGCGGCCAGCGCGATCGCGTTCGTCAGTTGCAGCAGATCGTCGATCGACACATCGCCCCGCACCGATCCGCTCTCCTGCGCCCGCCGCAACAGCCCCGCCCCCGCCTCCCGCAACGGCAGATGGCACGGGGCGAGCGCCGAAGTCTCGTCCTGCGAGGCCGACATGAGCGCGCGGGCCAGCCCGCGGTACTCACCCGCGTGGGCGACGATCGCACCCAGCCAGTCCACCAGCGCCTGGCACGGGGCCTCGGCGCCCGCGAGTTCGCGGGAGCGGTCCAGGAGTGAGCGCAGGGCGTCCTGGAAGACCGCGTTCATCAGGGCGTGCCGGTGGGGGAAGTGCCGGTAGAGGGTGCCGATGCCCACGCCCGCCTGCCGCGCGATGTCCTCCAGCGAGGCATCCGTACCGTGCTCGGCGAAGGCCGTGCGGGCCACGCCGACGAGGCGTTCGTGGTTCCGGCGGGCGTCCGCGCGCATCGGCCGCTCCGGCGGCCGTGCCGTGCCCGGTTCCATCGAGATCGGCCCTGCCATGGCTCCCGCCCTCCCTCGGCCCCATAGGGCTGTCGGGATCCAGGATGCCACTGCACGGGAAGGGGCCCGGAACCCGTACACGGAGGGGCCCGGAACCCGTACACGGAGGGGCCCGGCCCGCGTCCTGACGACGCCGGCCGGGCCCCTCGGTACGAACGGAGCCGTCAGTCCTTGATCTCGCAGATCAGGGCGCCGGAGGAGACGGAACCGCCGACCTCCGCCGTGAGCCCCTTGACCGTGCCGGAGCGGTGCGCGTTCAGCGGCTGCTCCATCTTCATGGCCTCCAGGACGACGACGAGGTCGCCCTCCTTGACCTCCTGGCCCTCCTCGACCGCGACCTTGACGATCGTGCCCTGCATGGGCGAGGCGAGGGAGTCGCCGGAGGCGGCGGAGCCGGCCTTCTTCGCCGCGCGGCGCTTCGGCTTGGCGCCGGCCGCGAGGCCCGTACGGGCCAGGCTCATGCCCAGCGAGGAGGGCAGCGAGACCTCCAGGCGCTTGCCGCCGACCTCGACGACCACGGTCTCGCGACCGGCCTCGTCGTCCGCGTCCGCCTCGGCGGGCGCGGCGAACGGCTTGATCTCGTTGACGAACTCCGTCTCGATCCAGCGGGTGTGGATGGTGAACGGGTCCGCGGTGAAGGCGGGGTCGGCGACGACGGCGCGGTGGAAGGGGATGGCGGTGGCCATGCCCTCGACCTGGAACTCCGCCAGCGCACGCGCGGCCCGCTGGAGGGCCTGCTCGCGGGTGGCGCCGGTGATGATCAGCTTGGCCAGGAGGGAGTCCCAGGCCGGGCCGATGACGGAGCCGGACTCGACGCCGGCGTCCAGGCGGACACCGGGACCGGTCGGCGGGGCGAACACCGTCACCGTGCCGGGGGCCGGGAGGAAGCCGCGGCCCGGGTCCTCGCCGTTGATGCGGAACTCGAAGGAGTGCCCGCGCACGGCCGGGTCGCCGTAACCGAGCTCCTCGCCGTCGGCGATGCGGAACATCTCGCGTACGAGGTCGATGCCGGTGACCTCTTCGGTGACGGGGTGCTCGACCTGGAGGCGGGTGTTGACCTCCAGGAACGAGATCGTCCCGTCGGCCCCGACGAGGAACTCCACCGTGCCCGCGCCGACGTAGCCGGCTTCCTTCAGGATCGCCTTGGACGCCGCGTACAGCTCCGCGTTCTGCGCCTCGGAGAGGAAGGGGGCCGGGGCCTCCTCCACCAGCTTCTGGTGGCGGCGCTGGAGCGAGCAGTCACGGGTCGAGACGACGACCACGTTGCCGTGGGTGTCGGCCAGGCACTGGGTCTCCACGTGGCGCGGCTTGTCGAGGTAGCGCTCGACGAAGCACTCGCCCCGCCCGAACGCGGCGACGGCCTCGCGGACGGCGGAGTCGTACAGCTCCGGGATCTCCTCCAGGGTGCGGGCGACCTTCAGCCCGCGCCCGCCACCGCCGAAGGCGGCCTTGATCGCGATGGGGAGGCCGTTCTGCTCGGCGAACGCCACGACCTCCGCCGAACCCGCGACCGGGTCGGGGGTGCCGGCCACCAGCGGGGCGCCGGCGCGCTGCGCGATGTGGCGCGCGGCGACCTTGTCACCCAGGTCGCGGATGGCGTGCGGCGGCGGGCCGATCCAGGTGAGCCCGGCGTCCAGGACGGCCTGGGCGAACTCGGCGTTCTCCGACAGGAACCCGTAGCCGGGGTGGATGGCGTCCGCCCCGGAGTCCGCGGCGGCCTGGAGCACCTTGGCCATGTCCAGGTAGCTGGCGGCCGGGGTGTCACCGCCCAACGCGAACGCCTCGTCGGCGGCCCGGACGTGCAACGCGTCCCGGTCCGGATCGGCGTAGACCGCGACACTCGCGATCCCCGCGTCCCGGCACGCCCGAGCAACGCGGACAGCGATTTCGCCACGGTTGGCGATGAGCACCTTGCGCACGATGACTCCCTCCTGGAAACAAGCTGAGTTTAGGGACTACCGACACGGCGCTACGACCCGTCCCCAATGGTGAGCTTGCCCACACGGAGTGTGATTCGAGGCTTGCCTCAGTAGGGAAATCCCTTGTGGCACCACGGTACGCCGGGTTCTACAACCGCACAGTAACTACCCGGTGTGGTGCAGGTCTCTGTCTGAGGGGTCAACGCCTTACGGCGTTTCTTTGTGGAGTCCCTACGAACGGCCGGGGGATTCTTTGCCCGGCGTACGGACCCCGCCGCACCAGGGGCCACTCCGGCAGTGGGCCCAACCGGCCACTCATCCGCGGATCGTCCACGTCCGCCGGCTCGGTCAGCCGGATGCCGAAAGCGTTCTCGACGAGCGACAGCACTCCATGGAGAGGAGCCGGTGCGCCGGGGACGAGCCCACGCCCAGGTCCAGGGGCCGTCGACGCCGGTGGTGACGACCGGTTCCTCGTCGTCGTAGAGGTCGTCGCCGAAGTCGTCCGCGAGATCGATGCCGTCGCGCGGGGCGAGGCTCTCCGGGGCGACGCCCATACGGGAGAGCAGCTCGGCAGGGCTCGTGTCCCGTACGAAGGTCAGGGTGTAGAGGGGGAAGTCGCCCACGCGGAACATCTCCAGGCCGCGCTCCGCAGGTGTGTCCGTCATGCGGCGGATGCTGTCACGCCCCTCTGACAGCACGACGGGCAGTGCGACGGCCAGTACGACGGGTAGTACGACGGGCAGTACGACGACCGGACCGGCGGCAGTGGACCCCTTGTCCGGAGGAATACCGGTGAGTAAGGTCCGCGACACGCACGTACCGCAAGTAACAGGGGGTGGCGCCTTGCTGCGCAGAACGGTGGCGATCGTGACCGCGCTCGTGCTGTTCGGGGAGGCGGTGGGCATCTTCGTGATCAACGCCGCCCTCGCCACGGTCACCGAGAACCAGAACATGTCCCTGGCCGGGATGGACCCGGAAGCCATGACCGCCGGGACCTGGGTGATGGGCGGGGTCTCCGCCGTGCTGCTCATCGGGTGCGGGCTGATCGCGCTGCTCGCCGGGGTCCGGGACCGGGCGCCGGGGCGGTTCGGGCGGATCGTGCTGATCGGCTGCGCGGTGGTGCACGGGGTGCTCGGGGCGGTGACCGTGGGGCTCGTGGGCTGGCCCGCGTTCGCCTTCATGATGATGGTGCTGGCGCTTCTGGTGTTCACCCTGCTCGGGTACGGGCCCGAGGGCCGTGGCGAGGACCGGGTGAGTGACGAGGCGGCCCCGGCGGCCGTCTGAGCCACCGCCGGGAGCGCCGGGAAGCTCCGCTCAGACCCACAACTCCGTGACCGAGACGCCCAGTTCGCCGAGCAGGCGGCGCAGCAGCGGCAGCGAGAGGCCGATCACGTTGCCGTGGTCGCCCTCGATGGAGTCGACGAACGGTGCCGACCGGCCGTCCAGCGTGAAGGCCCCGGCCACGTGCAGCGGCTCGCCCGACGCCACGTACGCGGCGACCTCGGCGTCGCTCGGCTCGCCGAACCGTACGACGGTGGACGCCGTCGCCGAGGTGTGGCGGCCCGAGGCGGTGTCGATCACGCTGTGGCCGGTCTGCAGGATGCCGGAGCGGCCGCGCATCGCCTTCCAGCGGGCGGTGGCCTCCTCGGCGTCGGCCGGCTTGCCGAGCGCCTCGCCGTCCAGTTCGAGGACCGAGTCGCAGCCGATGACCAGGGCCCCCGCCGCCTCGGGGCGCTCCGCGACGGCCGCCGCCTTGGCCCGGGCCAGGACCAGGGCCAGCTCGGCGGGGGTCGGGGCGGTCAGGGCGTCCTCGTCGACCCCGCTGACGATCACCTCGGGGGCGAAACCCGCCTGGCGCAGCAGGCCGAGGCGGGCGGGGGAGGCGGAGGCGAGGACGAGGCGGCGCTGATCAGTCATACCGGCCATCGTAGAAGGAGCCCGCGCTCTCGTAGGACCGTGAGCCCGCGCTCTCGTAGGACCGTGAGCCCGCGCCCTCGTAGGACCGTGAGCCCGTGCCCTCGAAGGACCGTGAGCCCGTGCCCTCGAAGGACCCTGCAGACCTTGTGAGGGCTCAGCGGGTGCCGAGCACGAACATCGCGACCAGCATCGCCAGCGCGAGCAGGAGACCCGCTCTGCGCATCATGTCCTGGGCGTCGCGCAGTTCCTTCGGCGGCTTGTTCTCGGGATCGGACCACAGCATGCTTCCGATCCTGCCCCCGCCGGGCGCCGATGCACCTGAGTACGGGTACTCAAGCGCGCCGGCGCCCGGCGGGGGCCTCAGGCCGGCCAGTACGTCCTGGCCCAGGCCCGCGGGCCCGGCTGCGGGCGGCCCGTACGGGCGATGCGGCCCGGGTCGGACCACTGCTCGGGCGGGACGGGCGCGCCGGACGACACGGCGGCGCTCGCCGCGGCGCGGGCCTGGACCACCGCCAGGGCGGCGGCCAGCTCCTCGGGGGTCGGGTTGCCCCGTACGACCCTGATCATGGGCAGACCTCTCTGCGGGAGGGCGGGCGGCTACAGCGGGATGTTGCCGTGCTTCTTCGGAGGGAGGGATTCCCGCTTCGTACGGAGCTGACGCAGGCCCTTCACGATGTGGGCCCGGGTGTCGGACGGCATGATCACCGCGTCGACGTAGCCGCGCTCGGCCGCCACGTACGGGTTGAGCAGCGCGTCCTCGTACGCCGTCATCAGCTCGGCGCGCGTGGCGTCCGGGTCCTCGGCGGCGGCGATGGTGCGGCGGTGCAGGATGTTCACCGCGCCCTGGGCGCCCATGACGGCGATCTGGGCGGTCGGCCAGGCCACGTTCAGGTCGGCCCCCAGGTGCTTGGAGCCCATCACGTCGTACGCGCCGCCGAACGCCTTGCGGGTGATGACGGTGATCAGCGGGACCGTAGCCTCCGCGTAGGCGTAGATCAGCTTGGCGCCGCGCCGGATGATGCCGCCGTACTCCTGGTCCACGCCCGGCAGGAAGCCCGGCACGTCGACGAAGGTGATGACCGGCACGTTGAACGCGTCGCAGGTCCGGACGAAGCGCGCCGCCTTCTCGCTCGCGTCGATGTCCAGGCAACCGGCGAACTGCATCGGCTGGTTGGCGACGATCCCGACCGGGTGGCCCTCCACCCGCCCGAAGCCGGTGATGATGTTCGGCGCGAACAGCGCCTGGGTCTCCAGGAACTCGGCGTCGTCCAGGACGTGCTCGATCGCGGTGTGCATGTCGTACGGCTGGTTCGCCGAGTCCGGGATGAGCGTGTCCAACTCCCGGTCCTCGTCCGTGGTGGCGAGGTCCGCCTCCTCCGGGAAGGCCGGGGCCTCGGAGAGGTTGTTCGAAGGGAGGTAGGAGAGAAGGGACTTGACGTACTCGATGGCGTCCTTCTCGTCGCCCGCCAGGTGGTGCGCCACCCCGGAGGTGGTGTTGTGCGTACGGGCTCCGCCCAGCTCCTCGAAGCCGACGTCCTCGCCCGTGACCGTCTTGATGACGTCGGGGCCGGTGATGAACATGTGCGAGGTCTGGTCGACCATCACCGTGAAGTCGGTGATCGCGGGGGAGTAGACGGCGCCGCCGGCGCACGGGCCGACGATCAGCGAGATCTGCGGGATCACCCCGGAGGCGTGCACGTTGCGGCGGAAGATCTCGGCGAACAGGCCGAGCGCGGCCACCCCCTCCTGGATGCGCGCGCCGCCGCCGTCGTTGATGCCGATGACCGGACAGCCGGTCTTCAGCGCGAAGTCCATGACCTTGACGATCTTCTCGCCGTAGACCTCGCCGAGCGAGCCGCCGAAGATGGTGAAGTCCTGCGAGTACACGCAGACCGGGCGGCCGTCGACCGTGCCGTACCCGGTGACGACGCCGTCGCCGTACGGGCGGTTCTTCTCGATGCCGAAGTTGGTGGAGCGGTGCCGGGCGAACTCGTCGAGCTCCACGAAGGAGCCCTCGTCCAGCAGCAGATCGACCCGCTCACGGGCCGTCAGCTTGCCCTTGGCGTGCTGCTTCTCGACCGCGCGGGCCGAACCCGCGTGCGTCGCCTCCTCGATACGGCGGCTCAGGTCCGCGAGCTTGCCCGCGGTGGTGTGGATGTCGCTCTGCGGCTCGGACATCGGGGGGCGGCTCCCTGCCTGGTCACGGGGACGGCGAACGGTGCCGGTCACGGGGGGACGGACCGGTCGCCTGTCCGACTCTGCGGCTACTGACTCGTAACTTCTGGTCACGCAACGCTCGTACGCCACGCTTGTACGTCACGTTCGTACGTCACGCGTGTACGTAACGCTCCGGCTACTGACTCGTAGGGTATCGGCGCGTCTCCGGAAAGGCAGTGCGTCCTTTGCCACACCTAGGGTGGCTTGCATGACACCACCGGATGCGCCACAGAACCGCTGGTCGGACCTGGACCGGCCGCCCCTGAACGTCACCGCGCTGCGCCGCGGGCTGCTGCGGCCCGAGTCGCTCTGGAGCGAGCTGGAGGTCGTGGAGACCACCGGATCGACCAACTCCGACCTCGCGGAGCGGGCCCGCTCCGGTGACCTGGCCGAGGGCGCGGTCCTGGTCGCCGAGGAGCAGACCGCCGGGCGCGGCCGGCTGGAGCGGAGCTGGACCGCGCCGCCCCGCTCCGGGCTGTTCTTCTCGGTGTACCTGGAGCCCGGCGACGACGTACCCGTGGAGCGGTGGGGGTGGGTGCCGCTGCTCGCCGGGGTGGCCGCCGCGACCGGCCTCGCCAAGGCGGCGGGCGTCGACACGGCACTCAAGTGGCCCAACGACCTGCTGGTCACCGTGGAAGGGGAGGAGCGCAAGGCCGGCGGCATCCTCGGGGAGTTCGCCGGGAACGGCATCGTCGTCGGCCTCGGCATCAACGTCTCGCTGCGCGCCGACGAGCTGCCCGCCCCCACCGCCGGCTCCCTGGCGCTCGCCGGAGCCGTCTCCACCGACCGGGAGACCCTGCTGCGGGCCGTCCTGCGCTCGCTGGAGCACTGGTACGTGGAGTGGCGGGCCGCGGGCGGAGACGCGGCCGCGAGCGGGCTCCAGGCGGCGTACGCGGCCGGGTGCGCGACCCTGGACCGGACCGTACGGGCCGAGCTGCCGGGCGGGAACTCCCTGGTCGGGCAGGCCGTGGCGATCGACGGCGACGGGCGCCTCGTGCTCTCCACCGACGACGGGCTCCAGCAGCCGGTGTCGGCCGGGGACATCGTGCACCTGCGGGGCGCGGCGGGCGGGCTGACCTGAGAGCGGGCGGGCTGACCTGAGCGCGGGCGGCGAGAGGGCCCGCCGTACGCCGGATCCACCCGATGGCCGTACCGGTGGATACCGCGTAACCGGTAGATGTCACGCGCGACGCACCCGTATCGGGCAACCAAGGACGTGAGCTAGGGCACACCTGCCGTATTGTTGAGGCGATCCAGCGACAGATCACTGTTGGGGCGATCAGCGACAGATCGGCAGGCAGTGCGCAGGGAACGGGCAGGAGGCGGCTGGTGACCGTCGGCGACACGACGTCCGGCGCGGGCGAGGAGCCCCCGTCGGACTCCTCGGTCCATGCCACCCCGCATCACGAGGTCGACCACACGGCCGAACCGACCGACGACCCCCTCGCGATCCGCCTCGAAGCGCTGATCCTGGGGGCCGACCGCCGCTACACCCCCTTCCAGGCCGCCCGCACCGCCGGGGTCTCCATGGACCTGGCCTCCCGGTTCTGGCGGGCCATGGGGTTCGCCGACATCGGCCAGGCCAAGGCGCTCACCGAGGCCGACGTGCTGGCCCTGCGCCGACTCGCCGGGCTGGTGGAGGCGGGGCTGCTCAGCGAGCCGATGGCGATCCAGGTGGCCCGCTCCACCGGGCAGACCACCGCACGGCTGGCGGAGTGGCAGATCGACTCGTTCCTGGAGGGGCTCACCGAGCCGCCCGAGCCGGGGATGACCCGGACGGAAGTCACGTATCCGCTGGTCGAGCTGTTGCTGCCGGAGCTCCAGGAGTTCCTCGTCTACGTGTGGCGGCGCCAGTTGGCCGCCGCGACCGGGCGGGTCGTGCAGGCGGCGGACGACGACGAGATGGTCGACCGGCGCCTCGCCGTCGGCTTCGCGGACCTCGTCGGCTTCACCCGGCTGACCCGGCGCCTTGAGGAGGAGGAGCTCGGCGAACTGGTCGAGTCCTTCGAGACGACCGCCGCCGACCTGGTCGCCGCGCACGGCGGCCGGCTCATCAAGACCCTCGGTGACGAAGTCCTCTTCGCCGCCGACGACGCGGGTACGGCGTCCGAGATAGCGCTCCGGCTGATCGAGGCCATGTCCCAGGACGAGGCGATGCCCGCCCTGCGCGTCGGGATCGCCTTCGGCACGGTCACCACGCGGATGGGCGATGTCTTCGGCACCACGGTGAACCTTGCCAGCCGGCTCACCTCCATAGCTCCGAAGGACGCCGTCCTCGTGGACGGGGCGTTCGCCAAGGAGCTGGTCCGGCACGGGGACGCCCCGGAGTCGGAGGCCCAGGCTGCCGAGGAGGTCGCGGCCGCCGCCGAGCGGGCCCGGCTGGCCGAGAAGGAGGGCCGCGAGGTGGTCGAGGAGCCGCCGCTGCCGACGTACCGCTTCGGGCTCCAGCCGATGTGGCAGCGGCCGGTGCGCGGGCTGGGTGTGGTGGAGCCGTGGCTGCTGGCGCGGCGGGGGAAGACGGGCTCCTGAGCCTGACCTCCAGGTGTTCGGGCTCGGTTTGCCCTGTCGGTTTCCCGTGCGCCCTGTCTAGGATCCCTGTCGATAACGCGCGTTAACAACGCCCGTTGACCGGCGTTCACCGGCAGTCGACCGACAGGGGTGCAGTCATGACCGTCACGTCCGAGCAGCGGTTCGGGGAGTTCGTCGCCGTACGGCGGCACGCGGGCCAGGAGCACGTGGCCGAGCTGGTCCTCGACCGGCCCAAGGCCATGAACGCCGTCTCCACCGACATGGCCCGCTCCATCGCCGCCGCCTGTGAGGCGCTCGGCGCCGACCGGGACGTCCGCGTCACCGTCCTCACCTCCAGCCATGAGCGGGCCTTCTGCGTGGGCGCCGACCTCAAGGAGCGGAACTCCTTCACCGATGCCGAGCTGGTACGCCAGCGGCCCACCGCCCGGGCCGCCTACACCGGCGTCCTGGAGCTGCCGATGCCGACGATCGCCGCCGTGCACGGCTTCGCCCTCGGCGGCGGCTTCGAGCTGGCCCTCGCCTGCGACGTGATCGTCGCCGACGCCACCGCCGTGGTCGGGCTGCCCGAGGTATCCGTGGGTGTCATCCCCGGCGGCGGCGGTACGCAGTTGCTGCCGCGCCGGGTGGGGGCGGCCCGCGCCGCCGAGCTGGTCTTCACCGCGCGGCGGGTGGAGGCGGCCGAGGCGCGGGAGCTGGGCCTGGTGGACGAGCTGGTGGCGGCGGGGCAGGACCGGGAGGAGGCCCTCGCGCTGGGCGCCCGGATGGCCGCCAACTCGCCGGTCGGGCTGCGGGCGGCCAAGAAGGCGCTCCGGCTGGGGCACGGGCTCGACCTGCGGGCGGGCCTGGAGGTGGAGGACGCGGCCTGGCGGTCGGTGGCCTTCTCCGGGGACCGGGCGGAGGGCGTGGCCGCCTTCAACGAGAAGCGGAGCCCGCGGTGGCCGGGTGAGTGAGGCCGCCGTCTCCCAGGCCGCCCGCCGCGTGACGCCGGAAATTAGTTGCGCATCAAACTGATCAAAAAGGAACAAATCTACATAAGCTGGATAAATGGGTGAAGACGATGCTCGGCTGCGGGCCGTGGTTTCGCTGGCGCAGACGATGGCCGCGGCCTACACGCCGCGCGACTCGTGGCGAGCGGCCGCGCTGGGGGCCTGCGAGGCGCTGGGCGGCAGCTTCGCCGCACTCTCGGTGTGGGAGCGGGGCCGGGGCAGGCTGCGGGTCCTGGTCAACGCGGGGCAGCGGGCCGAGGGGGAGGAGGAGTTCCCCGAGGAGGAGGCCTACCCGGTCCACGAGTTCCCGGAGATCACCGAGTTCCTGCACGAGCGCTGGGCCGGCGGCGGTGAGCCCGACGCCTGGGTGGAGACCGCCGACGGCCTGCCCGGCGCGGGCGGCCCGGCGCGCGGCGCCCGCCCGTACTGCCACCAGCGGGTGGCGGCGCTGCGCCGGCGGGGCCGGGGCTGCTGCGTGGTCGCGCCGATCGTGCTGCACGGGCGGGCCTGGGGCGAGCTGTACGTGGCGCGGCAGGCCGGGAAGCCGGTGTTCGACCGGGACGACGCCAACTTCGCCACCGTGCTCGCCGCCGTCGTGGCCTCCGGGATCGCCCAGACCGAACGGCTGGAGGAGGTCCGCAAACTGGCCTTCACCGACCCGCTGACCGGCCTCGCCAACCGCCGGGCCGTCGACATCCGGCTCGACGAGGCGGTCGAGGCGCACCGCACGGCGGGGGTCGTCGTCAGCCTCGTCGTCTGCGACCTCAACGGCCTGAAAGCGGTGAACGACACCCACGGCCACGCGGTCGGTGACCGTCTGCTGGAACGTTTCGGCTCGGTGCTCTCCCTCTGCGGCGCGATGCTCCCGGACGCGCTGGCCGCCCGCCTCGGCGGCGACGAGTTCTGCCTGGTGGCGGACGGGCCCGAGGCGGACGACGTGGTCGGCGTGGCCACCGAGCTGTGCGACCGGGCGGCGGTGATCGAGCTGGGCAACGGGGTCGCCTGCGGGGTCGCGTCGACCGGCGATCCGATCGGCCCGGTGCGCTCGGCCCGCCGGCTGTTCCGGCTGGCGGACGCGGCCCAGTACCGGGCCAAGGCCGCCCGCTCGCTGCGGCCGGTGGTGGCCGGGCGGGACGGCGAGGTCATCCGGCTCGCGGACTCCCCGCCGAAGTCGGCGCACGACCGTCGCAGGCTGCGCGGCAACCGCCCGTGATCGTACGGACGAGGCGGCACGGGTCCCTCTGCGAGGCGGTAAGGGTCCCAGCGCGGAACCACTAGTGACATAGCGGGTTTCAATCCGTACGCTGCTGAATATGGATATGCACACTGTCGTGGTGGGGACGTCCGGAACCACCGCCGAGGACGTCGTCGCCGTGGCCCGCCACGGCGCCCGGGTGGAGCTCTCCACCGCCGCCGTGGACGCGCTCGCCGCCTCCCGCCTCATCGTGGACGCGCTCGCAGCGAAGCCCGAGCCGGTCTACGGCGTCTCCACCGGCTTCGGCGCCCTCGCCAGCCGCCACATCAGCACCGAGCTGCGCGCGCAGCTCCAGCGCAACATCGTCCGCTCGCACGCGGCGGGCATGGGCCCCCGCGTGGAGCGCGAGGTCGTGCGCGCCCTGATGTTCCTCCGGCTCAAGACGGTCGCCTCCGGCCACACCGGCGTACGCCCCGAGGTCGCGCAGACCATGGCGAACGTGCTGAACGCGGGGATCACGCCCGTCGTCCACGAGTACGGCTCGCTCGGCTGCTCCGGCGACCTCGCGCCGCTCTCCCACTGCGCGCTCACCCTGATGGGCGAGGGCGACGCGGAGGGCCCCGACGGCACGGTCCGCCCGGCGGGCGAGCTGCTCGCCGCGCACGGCATCACCCCGGTGGAGCTGCGCGAGAAGGAGGGCCTGGCCCTCCTCAACGGCACCGACGGGATGCTCGGCATGCTGGTCATGGCCCTCGCCGACCTCCGTACCCTCTACACCTCCGCCGACATCACCGCCGCCCTCTCCCTGGAGGCGCTGCTCGGCACGGACAAGGTCCTCGCCCCCGAACTGCACGCCATCCGCCCGCACCCCGGTCAGGGCGTCAGCGCGGACAACATGCTGAGGGTGCTGGCCGGTTCGGGCCTGACGGGCCATCACCAGGACGACGCGCCCCGGGTCCAGGACGCCTACTCCGTACGCTGCGCGCCCCAGGTCAACGGCGCCGGCCGCGACACCCTGGACTACGCGGCCGTGGTCGCGGGCCGCGAACTGGCCTCGTCCGTGGACAACCCGGTGGTCCTGCCCGACGGACGCGTCGAGTCCAACGGCAACTTCCACGGCGCGCCCGTCGCGTACGTCCTGGACTTCCTTGCGATCGTCGCCGCCGACCTCGGCTCGATCTGCGAGCGCCGCACCGACCGGCTCCTCGACAAGAACCGCTCGCACGGCCTGCCGCCGTTCCTCGCGGACGACGCCGGGGTCGACTCGGGCCTGATGATCGCCCAGTACACGCAGGCCGCCCTGGTCAGCGAGATGAAGCGACTGGCCGTTCCCGCCTCCGCCGACTCCATCCCGTCCTCCGCGATGCAGGAGGACCACGTCTCGATGGGCTGGTCCGCCGCGCGCAAGCTCCGTACCGCCGTGGACAACCTGGCCCGGATCGTCGCCGTGGAGCTGTACGCGGCGACCCGGGCGGTGGAGATCCGGGCCGCCGAGGGGCTGGTCCCGGCCGCCGCCTCGCAGGCCGCCGTGGCCGCGCTGCGGGCGGCGGGCGCGCAGGGCCCGGGCCCGGACCGCTTCCTGGCGCCGGACCTGGCCGCCGCGGACACGTTCGTACGGGCGGGGGCTCTGGTGGCGGCGGTGGAGCCGGTCACGGGGCCGCTGGCCTGAGGGGCCGGTCCCGTACGCGTACGCCTGAGGGGGCCTGAGGGGCCACTCCCGTACGTGTACGCCTGAGGGGGCCTGAGGTGCCGTCCCGTACGCGTACGAAGGGGCTGCCGCACCGGGGGGTGTGGCAGCCCTTTTCGCGGGTACGGGATCAGAGCGCCGGGCGGGCTGCGCCCCCGGAACGGCGTACGGAGTAAGTCACGAAGCCGGCGCCGAGGCCCAGCAGCGCCGTGCCGCCGATCAGATACGGGGTGGTGTCCACCCCGGGCCCGGTTGCGGCCAGTTGGGGCGCGGGTTCGGCCTCTTCGGCGACCGGCGCCGCACCCTGACCGGACGCGGGGCCGGACGCGGTGGTCATGCCGCCCTCCGAGGCGGTTTCGACGGTCGCGTTGGCCGACGGGACGAACCAGAGAGCGGCCAGCAGCGTTCCCGCGGCGGTGGCGGTCAGGAGCGTGCGACGAGTGACGGACACAGTTTCGATCCCCTTGCGACAACCATGAGTTAGCCCCGTGGGCCGATGCTAAGCAAAGCAGCGGGTCGGAGGAAAGTCGTGGCCGCGATGAGCCATACGCTCCGCAGTATGAGCACAGAAGAGACATCCAGGTTCGTTCGCGTACGAGTGGAAATGGTGCTGGAGGTCACCGACCTCGACGCCCTCACCGGCACCGCCCTCGAATCCATCGCCGCCGAGTACGGGGAACCGGTATCGGGTATCACCGAGAGCGACACCGCCGAGGAGCGGATGCATGCCGAGGCCACCGTCCGGGCAGACGGAGCAGAGGCCCTCGCCTCGCTGATCGATCCGTTCGACCTGGTCAGCGAGGTGCCCGGGGTCGAGCTCGCGCAGGCCTCCTGGAGTAGCGAGAGCGTCGAGTACGACCCCGACGCGGAGGACTGGGACGACGACGAGGACGACGAGGACGGCCCGTTCGTGGCCGAGATCGAGGACGACGAGGAGGGGTACGGCGACGCGGTCGCGCACAATGGGAGGAACGACGGCGAGGACGGTGACCTCGCGCAGCGGGTCTGACGTGTGAGAACACCGGCCCCGGCCCCGCTTCACCGCGGACCGGGGCCGTGCTGTGCGGCAGTCCCGTATCCGGTCCCGACAGCGGGAACCACCGCCGGCGCAGCCGCGTCGATGAGTGGTGTTCCCCACATCCCTGGCGGATGTGGAACGGAGCGCCCGTTCGGGGTGTTCTTGGAACATTGACGGGGATTCGCCGCCTGGCAGCCCCGTCCGGGGATTTTGGGGAATCGGCAACGATGGAGAAGCGTGTGATGACGGACAGCAAGCGGCGCAGGGGCCTCGCGGCCGCGTCCGCACTGCTCGGCGGCGTGCTGGTGCTTTCGGCCTGTACCGACGACGGCGGCGGCGAGAAGAAGGCGGGCGCCGGCAGCTCGGAGTCCTCGCAGGCGCAGGAGGTGGACAAGGCTGCGGCCGAGGACGCGTCCGAGGCGCAGATAGCGATCAAGCCCGAGAACGGTGCCACCAACGCGAGCATCAACAACGCCGCCCAGGTCTCCGTCACCAAGGGCAAGCTGACCGAGGTCGTCATGACCACGGCGGACGGCAAGGCCGTCGAGGGCACGCTGGCGGCTGACGGCTCAAGCTGGAAGCCCGCCGGACAGCTCGAACGCTCCACCACGTACAAGATCGACGCCACGGCGGAGGACGCGAAGGGCCGCAAGGCCCACGAGAACAGCTCCTTCACCACTGTCTCGCCCGACAACAGCTTCATCGGGAACTTCACCCCCGAGGACGGCTCCACCGTCGGCGTCGGGATGCCCGTCTCGATCAACTTCAACAAGGCGATCACGGACAAGAAGGCCGTCCAGGACGGCATCACCGTGACCTCCAGCAGCGGCCAGGAGGTCGTCGGCCACTGGTTCAACGGCCAGCGCCTGGACTTCCGCCCGGAGGAGTACTGGCAGGGCGGCTCGACCGTCACCCTGAAGCTGGCGCTGGACGGCGTCGAGGGTGCGGACGGCGTCGTCGGCGTCCAGCAGAAGACCGTGACGTTCAAGGTCGGCCGCAACCAGGTCTCGACGGTCGACGCGAAGACCAAGATGATGACGGTCACCCGCGACGGCAAGACGGTCAAGACCATCCCGATCTCCGCGGGCGCGCCCGAGAACCCCACGTACAACGGTGAGATGGTGATCTCCGAGAAGCACAAGGAGACCCGGATGAACGGCGCCACCGTCGGCTTCACCGATGACGACGGCAAGGGCGAGTACGACATCAAGGACGTGCCGCACGCGATGCGCCTGTCCACCTCGGGCACCTTCATCCACGGCAACTACTGGGGCAAGGGCATCTTCGGCAAGGCCAACACCAGCCACGGCTGCGTGGGCCTCGCCGACGTGAAGGGCGCCAACGACCCCAACGCCCCCGGCGCCTGGTTCTACGACAACTCCATGGTCGGCGACGTGGTCATCGTCAAGAACTCCCCGGACAAGACGATCACCCCGGACAACGGCCTCAACGGCTGGAACATGGGCTGGTCCCAGTGGAAGGCCGGCTCCGCCGCCTGATCTCCTGACCCCTGCTCCACCCCCGTCCCCATCTGAAGGCGGCGGCACCTCGGAACGCTCCGGGGGGCTGCCGCCTTCGGCGTGTCCGGGGGCCTGCTACAACGCCGCATCCAGCCCCGCCCGGACGCGGCGGAGGAGCGCGGCATCGGGCCCCGGCGGGGCACCGGCCGACCTGCTCCCGCGACGCTCACCCCTCTCCGGCCGCTGCGGCAAGGCCGGCCGGACCGCCACCTGGGCCCACACCGCCTTCCCGCCCGTGACGCGGTAGGAGCCCCAGCGTGCCGCCAGCTCCTGTACGAGAACGAGCCCGCGCCCGCCCTCGGCGTCATCGCCGAAGCGCTGGAGCCGGGGCGGCTCGTCCGACACGTCCCACACCTCGACGACGACGCTGTCCGGTAAGCCGACGAGCCGGACGTGGACGAGGCCGAGCCGCTCCAACTCCTCCCATGCAGGCGGCTCCGGGAGCACCCCGGTGACGGTGATGGCGTTGGTGACCAGCTCCGAGGCGACGAGAAGGACGTCGTCCTCGATGAGGGCGGCCTGCCACTTGGAGAGGGCGAACCTCAGGAAATGGCGTGAGGCCGAGACGGCCGACTGTGCGGCGACAAGGGAGAGTTGGTCGACGAAGCGCACCTGCTGGGGCCGGTACGGCGGGGCCTGGCACGTCATGAGCCGTCGTCCAGGCTGATGACCTCCGTGCCGCCGGTGGCGTAGGAGAGGTGCGTGAGCATGGCGTCCTGGAGCGACCGGTTCAGCGCCAACTCCCGGTAGGACGAGACGATGACGTGCTTGGCCTCGGCGTGCCGGACGGCCGCCACCAACTCCGTGAACGCGGAGTGCGCCCCCGGGACGTACTCGTAGAACACGGTCGCCAGATGGAAGCCGTTCTTCTCGGCGTACGAGGAGAGGCTGTCCTGCTTCTGCTTCGCCTCCTCGTCGCTCATGTCGTCGGGCACACGCATGTAGCCAAAGATCAGCGGGTTCATCGTGCTTCGATCCCCTTGCCTTACCGGCGATCACGCGGAGTGGTCGCGGCGGTCCTGTGGGTAACCGAGTGAAGCACTCTGAGACATCGTTGTGCAAGACTACATTTCGAGTAATCAATTCGAATTTCTCGAACTTTTATACGGCATTGCGGATTAGAACTCCTGAGGACTACGTTTCGGGTGCAAGACGTATTCGCATTGAAGGAAGGTGGCCGCCTGTGAGTGGCGCAACGACTGGTTCGACCGTTCCCCGACGCCAACTCGGGAGGCACCTCCGAGACTTACGCAACGCCTCGCGCCTGACGGTGCGCGCCGCCGCCAAGGAGTTGGAGTGGTCGGAGCCGAAGATCTGGCGCATCGAGACCGGGCAGGTGTCGCTTCGCAGCCTTGACGTCGAGGCCATGTGCCGGACGTACGGGGCGGACCCTGAGCTGACCAAGGGGCTGATGGGCCTTGCCAAGGAGACGAAGAACCGGGGTTGGTGGCACGCCTATGGCGATGTGATCCCAGAGACATTCGATCTCTACATCGGGCTCGAAGAGGCCGCCGAACGTCTGTCTTGGTATGAGTCCGAGCTGGTTCCCGGCCTGTTCCAGACCCCGGATTACGCCCGTGCGCTCATCAAGCGGTCAAATCCCGAGCGGGACGACGCCGAAGTTGAGCGGCGCGTACACGTCCGAGTGACGCGCCAGGCGCTGCTCACCCGGGTTACGGCCCCACCCGTCGTGGACGTTGCTCTCAACGAAGCCATCCTCCGCCGTCCGATCGGCGGCAACAAGGTCATGGCCGAGCAACTGGAACATCTGGTTCACTTGAATGAGTTGGAGAACATCTCCATCCGCGTTGTCCCGTATGCCGCTGGTCTGCACGAAGGGCTGATGTCCGGCCCCTTCGTCACGCTGCGCTTCCCGGTCAACGGCGACAGCTCGTACGGGGAGCCGCCCACGGTGTACGTCGAGGGCTTCACCGGGGCGCTCTACCTCGACAAACCCAACGAGATCGAACGCTACGACAGTGCGTTCACGTCCATCTGGGGCTCGGCGCTTGACGAAGCGGGCAGCACGAGCCTTCTCAAGCAAGCAGTGAGGGAGCTAAGCAAGTGAACAGTGCCGACCTGGCAGGTGCGGTCTGGCGCAAGAGCAGCCGCAGCAATGGTGATGCCAACTGCGTGGAGGTCGCCTTCCTCGGCGACGGCCGCGTGGCCATGCGTGACAGCAAGGACCAGGGCAACGGCCCGGCTCTCGTCTTCACCGGCGGTGAGTGGGCGGCGTTCGAAGGCGGCGTCGTGGACGGCGAGTTCAAGCGCTCGTAGGGCAAGCCCTGCAGGTGGTCGCAATGGTGCCCGGCCGGCCGTCCCGGCCGGGCGCCGGTGTACCCGTGGGTCCGTCAAGGGCCTGGGCGGCCCGCAGTCTCGTGTGCCAGGGTGGCGAAATGGATTGGCAGTCTGAGGGCCCGGAACTCTGGGCCTTTTTGGCGTCCTTGCACCGCGGCGACATCCTGTCCGGCACCGTCGCGGCGATCGAGCGGTTCGGGGTCTTCGTGGCCCTGGACGACGGGCCTGCCCATCCCCTCTTCCCCGGTGTCGGGTTCATCGTCGTTCCCGAACTGTCCTGGCGGCACATCGATGCTCCCACTGACGTCGTTCAGGTGGGCCAGCGTGTCTCGTGCGAGTTCCTCCAGTTCGACACCTACAACGCGGAGGCCAGACTGTCCTTGAGGGCCCTGGAGCCCGACCCCCTCCAGGCTTTCGCCGACCGCACAGCGGTGGGCCAGGAACTCCGCGGGACGGTGGAGAAGGTGCTTCCCTTCGCCATCATCGTGGACCTCGGGGACGGGATCGCCGGGCTTGTCTCCGTCGGAGAAGCCCACGGCCGGCCTGCGATGAGCCCGGTTGAGGACTTCGAGGTCGGAGAGGCGATCGCCGTCGTCGTCAGGAAGATCGATCCGCCGACCCGCCGGGTTCTCCTCTCCAGACCGTCGATGTGAGCATGGGGCGGGGTGCTCTGAGTGATACCGAGCGGGAACGGCTCCGCCCGTTGCCGCCGGTCGGCGGCTCGCCCAGCCGTCCAGGCCCACCGCCATGACCTCCGGGGTAATCGACGCCCTCCATCCCGACCGGCAGCATCGGAGGCGTACCGAGGGACCACGCCACGCCCACCCCGGAGGACCGGACCATGACCGCGTACGCCATTGCCCACCTGCGCCCCACCGACGGCCCCGTCCACGACGAGGTGCTCAGCTACATCGAGCGCATCCAGGCCACCATGGAGCCCTACGGCGGCCGCTTCCTGATCCATGGGGCCGAGGTGGAGGTGGTGGAGGGGGAGTGGCCCGGGGCGCTGGTCCTGGTGGCCTTTCCCGGGGTCGAGGAGGTCCGCGCCTGGTACGCGTCGCCCGCCTACCAGGAGATCCTGCCGCTGCGCACCCGGCACATCGACGGTGACCTGGTGATCCTCCCGGGCGTCGGGCCGGAGTACGACGCGTCGGCGACGGCCGCGGCGATGCGGGCGGCGCGGGAGCGGGTGGCGGGGTAGCGCGTCGGCCCGCCCCTCAACCCGTACGCCCCTCCGCCGCCTCCCGGTAGTACCGCAGGTCGCTGCGGTGGACCTGGCGGACCCCCGCCAGGTCCGTGTCGGGTGTGGTGCGGGGGCAGCCGCCCAGGCGCTCCCGGGGTGGTGGCTCGGCGGTCGTCGTGCGGCGGAGGTGGTGCCAGGGCTGGAGGGGGAGCCAGAGCAGGCCGTACAGCCAGCGCAGGACCAGGCGGCGGAACTCCGGGCGGCCCGCGTCGGGCAGGCGGATCACCCGTACGCCCATGATCAGCTTTCCGGCGCTCGCCCGTACGGCCATGGTCAGCAGCACCTGGTTGGCGAAGGACAGCACGGTCAGTTGGCCGATGAGCACCGCGGCCGTCCTGCCTGCCCCCGCCGGGCCCAGGCAGGAGTGCACCAGCAGGCCGACGACCAGCAGGCACAGGTAGCAGTCGAGGCCGACCGCCAGGTAGCGGCGCGTCTCGCCCGTGCCCTTGGGGATACGAGGCTGCTGCGCCTTCTCAGGCGTGCGGCTGGTTCCGTACAACAACCTTGGCTGATAAGGAGATTGCGCTCTCCGATGCCCCCGCGGCTTCGTCATGGGGAGCATCATGACTGATCGTCAGGCAGGGTGTCGTGGTTCCTGACGGGTAACCTCCCCGCCCCCGTCGGCCTTCACCAACCCCTTACCGTGACGGGAACAGACGCACGAGTACGCACGGGGGCAGCGATGGGATTCGACGGCACCACATGGAGGCTGCGGCGCGGCACGGAACTCGTCGGGGAGATCGCCGTCGACGATCTCGACTTCCCCTGGCTGCACGGCCGGTTCCTCCCCGGTCCGGCCTACGACGCCGGGACCCGCGAGCTCTTCGAGCGGGAACTCGCCCTCATGGAACGGCTGGACGAGGACGAGAGCGACGAGAGCGCGGAGGCGTGGGAGAGGGTCTGCTGCGAGGTGAACGGCACGTTCGTCCTGACCGGTCCGGAGGGGAAGGACGTCGCCGAGTTCCTGCTGCACATCCAGGGGGACCGGGCCTGGTTCCGGTGGAGCGACACCGCGTTCTCCGAGGAGGGGATGTAGGGGGCTCCGGACGCCCGGCGCGGCCAGCATGTGGATGGGTGTCGAAGATCATCGGGTGACGCGGGACAATCGGGGCGTACGATGCCGGCGCCCTCCGGGACGGGGGCGCCGACGCGCACGAGCCGACCCACGGAAGGTCTTGATCAGATGTCGCTCACCCCTGACGCCGCCCGCGATTCCGCCCGCGACTCCGTTCGTACGCACGAGGCCGCCCACCGGGTCATCGAGCCGCTCTACGCCGAGATCCTGCGGCGCAACCAGGGCGAGAAGGAGTTCCACCAGGCGGTCCGTGAGGTCCTGGAGACGCTCGGTCCCGTGCTGACGCAGCGCCCCGAGTTCGTGGACGCCCGCATCATCGAGCGCATATGCGAGCCGGAGCGCCAGCTCATCTTCCGGGTGCCGTGGGCCGACGACTCCGGCGACATCCACGTCAATCGCGGCTTCCGGGTCGAGTTCTCCAGCTCGCTCGGCCCCTACAAGGGCGGCCTGCGCTTCCACCCCTCCGTCAACCTCGGCATCGTGAAGTTCCTCGGCTTCGAGCAGATCTTCAAGAACGCCCTCACCGGCATGCCCATCGGCGGCGGCAAGGGCGGCGCGGACTTCGACCCCAAGGGCCGCTCCGACGCCGAGATCATGCGGTTCTGCCAGTCCTTCATGACCGAGCTCCACCGCCACCTGGGCGAGTACACCGACGTCCCCGCCGGCGACATCGGCGTGGGCGGCCGTGAGATCGGCTACCTCTTCGGCCAGTACAAGCGGATCACCAACCGGTACGAGTCCGGCGTCCTCACCGGCAAGGGCCTCGGCTGGGGCGGCGCCCAGGCCCGCACGGAGGCCACCGGCTACGGCACGGTCCTGTTCACCGCCGAGATGCTGCGCAGCCGGGGCGAGTCGCTGGAGGGCCAGACCGTCGCGGTCTCCGGCTCCGGCAACGTGGCCATCTACGCCGTCGAGAAGGCCCAGCAGCTCGGTGCGACCGTCATCACCTGCTCGGACTCCGGCGGCTACGTCGTCGACGAGAAGGGCATCGACCTCGCCCTCCTCAAGGAGGTCAAGGAGGCGGGCCGGGGCCGGGTCTCCGAGTACGCCGAGCGCCGCGGCGCCCACGCCCGGTTCGTTCCCGGTACGGGGGTGTGGTCGGTCCCCGTGGACGTCGCCCTGCCCTGTGCCACCCAGAACGAGCTCCACGAGGCCGACGCGCTGGAACTCGTACGCAACGGGGTCAAGGCGGTCGCGGAGGGTGCCAACATGCCCACCACGCCGGAAGCGGTCGACGTCTTCCAGCGGGCGGGCGTCGCCTTCGCCCCGGGCAAGGCGGCCAACGCGGGCGGGGTCGCGACGAGCGCCCTGGAGATGCAGCAGAACGCCTCCCGGGACTCCTGGACCTTCGCCCACACCGAGGAGCGCCTCGCCGAGATCATGCGCCACATCCACGACTCCTGCTACACGACCGCCGAGCGGTACGGCAGCCCGGGCAACTACGTGGTGGGCGCGAACATCGCGGGGTTCGAGCTGGTGGCGGACGCGATGCTGGCGCAGGGGCTGATCTGACGCAGGACGTGCGAGGGACGCCGGCCCGTGCGGGAACACCCGCCGGGCCGGTGCCATTCCCGCGTGGCCGCCTGTCACGTAACTTCGCCCTCAGCAGATCCGCCCGGAGCGCAACGCCCGGGCCGTGCCTGCCGGGCACCCTGCTCCTAGGCTGGAGCGGTGACCTTCCGAGTGACGAACCAAGCCCGCATCGTCCCGCTGCACCCGTTCCCGCCCGGGCCCGCTCCGGCCCGGGAGCCGCTCTGGCGTGACCTCGTCGGGGACGTACTGCGGCGTGAACGGCTGTCCCAGGAGCGGACGTTGAAGGACGTGGCCGACGCGGCGCGGATCTCGATGGCCTACCTCTCCGAGGTGGAGCGCGGCCGCAAGGAGGCCTCGTCCGAGGTGCTGGCGGCCGCCGCGCGGGCGCTCGGGCTGAGCCTGGCCGATGTCCTCGCGCTGGCCCAGGGGGAGTTGATCCGGCTCTCCGGGGCACGGTCTCGGGCCATCGGTCAGCCCAACCGCCCGGCGGGCTCCATGGGCACCGTACGGCTGGCCGCCTGAACGGGTGATCGGGCCGATCCGGGGGTACGGTCCACGGCATGGACTCTCGCACCACAGTTGAGCGCGCCCAGCGCCTCAAGCAACTGCACTCCGACCACCAGCCGCTCGTGCTGCCGACCGTCTGGGACGCCTGGTCGGCCCGGACGGCGGCCGCCGCCGGGTTCTCCGCGCTGACGGTCGGCAGCCATCCGCTCGCCGACTCCCGAGGGGCCGAGGACCAGGAGGGGCAGACCTTCGAGGAGGTGCTCGCCGCCGTCCGGCCGATCATCGCTGCCGTCGACATCCCCGTCTCCGTGGACCTGGAGGCCGGGTACGGGCAGAAGCCCGCAGATCTCATCGCCGGACTCATCGAGGTCGGCGGTGTCGGCCTCAACATCGAGGACACCGTCCACTCCGAGGGCGGGCGGGTGCGCACCACGCAGGAGCACGCGAGCTACATCGCGGGCCTGCGCGCGGCGGCCGACGACGCGGGCGTCCCGGTCTGGATCAACGGACGCACCGACCTCTTCGCGCACGCGGAGGACGCCGCCGCCGTCCTCGACGAGGCGATCGAGCGGCTGCGGGCCCTGGAGCAGGCCGGCGCGGACAGCGTCTACCCGGTGAAGATCCAGGACAACGACGAGCTGCTCGCGGCGGTGACGGCCGCCGTCTCCGTACCCGTCAACTCCACGGCCCACCCGGTCAAGCACGACCTTGAGCGCTTCCGCCGCCTCGGCGTCGGCCGGATCACCTACGGGCCGCTGCTCCAGATGGCGTTGACGGACGCGATGAAGGACATGCTCAGCCCCTGGGCGCCGTAGGCCTCAGGCCGTCCCGCCGCCGTCGGCGGGACGGCCCACGCCTCAGTCGAGGCAGAACTCGTTGCCCTCGATGTCCTGCATCACGATGCACGACTCGTTCTCCTCGTCGGCGACCATCACGCGCTCGCACACCGCGCCGAGCGCCACCAGCCGGTCGCGCTCGGCCTCCAGCGTGGCGAGCCGCTCCGCCCCCACCAGCCCGATGCCGGCCCGCACGTCGAGGTGGACCCGGTTCTTGACGACCTTGCCCTCCGGAACGCGCTGGAAGTACAGGCGCGGGCCGACCCCCGACGGATCGGCGCAGGCGAACGACCTGTCCTGATCCTCCGGAGGCAGCGAGCGGTTGTAGTCCTCCCAGGTCGCGAACCCTTCGGGTACCGGCGGGACTTCGTAACCCAGCACCTCGCACCAGAAACGGGCGAGGCGCTCGGGCTGCGCGCAGTCGAAGGTGACCTGGACTTTTCTGAGCGTTGCCATCCCGGCACCCTAGTGGTGTGTGCGCACCACAGGCACCTGGGTTTTCCGGTCCGGCCGGTCCGCTCAGCCCTCGGCCGGCGCCACCCCGATCGGGCAGGACACCCCCGTACCGCCGATCCCGCAGTAGCCGCCCGGGTTCTTGTCCAGGTACTGCTGGTGGTACGCCTCCGCCGGCCAGAACGGGCGGCCGTCCGCCGGGAGGATCTCCGTGGTGATCTCCTTGTGGCCCGAGGCCGTCAGGACCTTCTGGTACGCCTCGCGGGAGGCGTCGGCCGCCGCTGCCTGGGCGGGGGAGTGGGTGTAGAGCGCCGAGCGGTACTGGGTGCCCACGTCGTTGCCCTGGCGGAAGCCCTGGGTCGGGTTGTGGGACTCCCAGAAGAGCTTCAGCAGCTCCTCGTACGACACGACGGCCGGGTCGAAGACGACGCGGACCGCCTCCGTGTGGCCGGTCAGGCCCGAGCAGGCCTCCTCGTACGTCGGGTTCTCCGTGTAGCCGCCCTGGTAGCCGACCAGGGTCGTCCAGACGCCCTCGGTCTGCCAGAACTTCCGCTCCGCGCCCCAGAAGCAGCCGAGCGCGAAGTCCGCCACCTCCAGGCCCTCCGGATACGGGCCCACCAGCGGGTTGCCGAGGACGGTGTGGCGGGAGGGGACGGTGAATTCGGGGACGGGGCGGCCACGCAGGGCCTGCTCCGGGGTGGGGAGCTCGGGGGTGCGGCGGTTCAGGAACATGCGGGGGCTCCTCCGGGTCGGTCGGGGTTCGGCACGTACAAGGTCGGGGTCCGGTACGTACAACAAGGGAACGGCCGCCCGGATTCCGGGCGAGGGCGGCCCCCCTCAGTGCGGCAGCGTCGCCGGGGAGCCGCCGTTCGCCTCGTAGCCGGCCACCGCCAGCGCCCGGTACACCGTGTACTGCGCGGCCGGGTCGGCGTCCGCCGTCCACGGCAGCGCGCCCACGTGGCCGTCGATCAGGACCAACTGGTGCATCGCCTCCGACCAGCGCTCCATGTGGACCAGGAAGAGGACCAGCAGGTGGCGGACGTGGGCGAGCATCGGGTCGTCCGGGCGGGCCGCGTGGACCGCGAACATCGCGCCCTCCACCGCCTTCGTCACCACCTGGCTGCGGTAGAAGCCCTGCACCAGGTTGACCTCCGGCAGGTGCTCGTACACCGCGAACAGCGGCAGCGCGGCCAGCAGCGAGCCCTGCGGGGCGCGGGCGGCGGCGGCCGTGGCGAAGGCCTCGGCGTCCTTGCGGGAGCCGTGCCACCGCTCGGAGTGGAAGTGCAGCGCCGCGATGTGCGCGCCCATGTGGGCCGGGGCCCGGTCGATGATCTTCGCCCAGAGCTGGTCGAACTGCTCGGGGGTGTAGGCGAGGCCCCGGGCCACCGCCAGCTCCACGATGTACGGCACCGGGTCGCCGGGGGCCAGCAGGGCGGCCTCGCCGCAGACCGTACGGGCCTCCTCCAGGATGATCCGGAAGTCGTCGCTCCCCGCCGACGAGGAGCGCCACGCCTGCTGCACCAGGAACTCCGCGTGCACCGCCGCCCCGCCCGCGTCCTTCGGGGCCTCCGCCCGCCAGGCGCGCAGCCAGGAGCCGCCCCTGCCCGGCTGCCGGGCCAGCTCCAGCGAGGCCGCGCCCGCGAAGGCCTGCACCCGCTGCCAGCGGACCTCGCCCTCCTTCGGCGTACCGGCGAGGAGCTGTGAGGCCGCCCGCCACTCCTGGGTGGCCTGGACGACGTCGAGGACGTCCAGGAGGTCCTGGTCCGGGCCCGGCATCCGGACGTCCAGCTCCTCCTGGCGGGCGAAGCCGTACGTGTCGGGGTCGGCCGCGTCCGGCGAGCCCGGGGCGACCTGGCGGATACCGCCCCGGCGGCGCATCACCCAGGGGCCGACGATCGCGGCGAACATGCACATCGCGAGCAGGAACAACAGAATCTCCATGGACCCATTGTCCCCGGAGCGCCGAGTGGCCGGTAAGGGCCCTGGCGACGAACTACGCTCGGGGCCATGAGCGACCAGCACAGCTTCGAGACTCTCGCGATCCACGCGGGGAACACCGCCGACCCCCTCACCGGCGCCGTGGTTCCGCCCATCTACCAGGTGTCCACGTACAAGCAGGACGGCGTGGGCGGACTGCGCGGCGGCTACGAGTACAGCCGCAGCGCCAACCCGACCCGTACCGCCCTGGAGGAGAACCTGGCGGCCCTGGAAGGCGGCCGCCGCGGTCTCGCCTTCGCCTCCGGCCTCGCCGCCGAGGACTGCCTCCTGCGTACGCTGCTGACCCCCGGTGACCACGTGGTCATCCCGAACGACGCCTACGGCGGCACCTTCCGGCTGTTCGCGAAGGTCGCCGCGCGCTGGGGCGTGGAGTTCTCGGTCGCCGACACCTCGGACGTGGCGGCGGTGCGGGCCGCGATCACCCCGCGTACCAAGGCGGTCTGGGTGGAGACCCCCTCCAACCCGCTGCTCGGCATCACCGACATCGCCGCCGTCGCCCAGGTCGCGCACCAGGCCGGGGCCCGCCTCGTCGTCGACAACACCTTCGCCTCGCCCTACCTCCAGCAGCCGCTGGCCCTCGGCGCGGACGTCATCGTGCACTCCACCACCAAGTACATGGGCGGCCACTCCGACGTCGTGGGCGGCGCGCTCGTCGTCAGCGACCCGGAGCTGGCCGAGGAGCTGGCGTTCCACCAGAACGCCATGGGCGCGGTCTCCGGCCCCTTCGACGCCTGGCTCGTGCTGCGCGGCATCAAGACCCTCGCCGTCCGCATGGACCGGCACACCGAGAACGCCACCAAGGTCGCCGACCTGCTGACCCGGCACCCCAAGGTCTCCCACGTCCTCTACCCGGGGCTCCCCGAGCACCCCGGCCACGAGGTCGCCGCCAAGCAGATGAAGTCCTTCGGCGGCATGGTCTCCTTCCGCGTCGCGGGCGGCGAGGAGGCGGCGGTCGAGGTGTGCAACCGGGCGAAGCTCTTCACGCTGGGCGAGTCCCTCGGCGGCGTCGAGTCGCTGATCGAGCACCCGGGCCGGATGACGCACGCCTCCGTCGCGGGCTCCCTGCTGGAGGTCCCTGCCGACCTGGTCCGCCTCTCCGTCGGCATCGAGAACGGCGACGACCTGCTCGCCGACCTCACGCAGGCCCTGGGCTGACCGCCCGGACAAGGACACCAGGGGCCCGTCCGGCGCAGGGCGGGCCCCTGGCTCTTTCGTCACCACCCCTCCAGCGGCGGGGTCACCTCCGCCGGTTCCGGCAGCCACGGCTGCTCGACCCCCGCCCATACGAGGAACGCGGCGAACACGGTCCCCGCCAGCCACCAGGCCGTACGCCGCACCCCGCGCCGCAGCCGCAGCAGCCGGGCGCCGTGCCGCGCGGCCCGGTCCGCCAGACCGGCCGGCACCGGCGGGTGCGGCCCCTCCAGCATCCGGCGGACCTCCGCCGCCTTGCGGTCCTGGCCCCGGTCCCGGATCACCGTGCCACCCCGAGGGCCCCGCGTGCGCCCGAGCGCAGCACAGCGATCGAGCGGTCGCAGACGGCCCGTACCCGGTCCGCCGGGAGGCCCAGCAGCGCCGCCGTCTGGTCCTCGCCGACCTCCTCGTACAGCCGCAGCACCAGCACCAGCCGCTCCAGCGGCGCGAGCCGGTCCAGCACCCCGCCGAGCGGGCGGCGGTGGCGCCAGGCCTGCCGGGCGAAGCGGACCGCGAGTTCCTGGCGGGTGCGGTCATAGGGGTCCTCGCCGCGCAGCCCGTCCCACTCCGCGTACGTACGTGCCAGGGCCGTGCCGAGCAGCCGCTGCGCCCGTACGTTGACGCCTGCGGGCGTGGCCGGTTCGGTGGTGAGCAGCGTCGCCGTGTGCAGCAGGCGGCCGCCCGCGCCCGCCACGAAGGCCTCGAACTCCTGGGCGCGGAGCCGGTCCCGGTGGGTCTGCCGCTCTCGCATGCAGCTCATCCGAGCCCCGGCACCCGCGTGCGGTCAAGAGGGCCGACGTGACGGGTCCGGGGCGTCGTCGAGCTGGAGGGCGAGCAGCGCGATGTCGTCCTCCTTGTCCTCGCCGAACGCGCCGAGGAGCACGTCGCAGAGCGCCTCCAGCTCCCGGGGGCCCTCCAGCGTCGCCGTACGGAACGCCTCCAGGCTGTCGTCGAGGTTCTGGGTGCGCACCTCCACCAGGCCGTCGGTGAACAGCAGGACGCGGGTGTCCGGGGCGACCGGGTGGACGCGGGCCGGCGGATGCGGGAGGCGCAGGCCCAGCAGCGGGCCGTGCTCGTGGAGGTAGGCGGCACCACCGTCGGGGGCGAGCAGCAGGGGCGGGATGTGACCGGCGTTGGCGACGTGGATCCGGCTGCCGTCCGGGTCGACCAGGACGAGGCAGAGCGTCACGGTGAGGCCGGGCCGGGTGTGGGCGAGGAGGGCGTCGAGCCGCTCCAGGACGTGGTGCGGCGGGTGGCCCTCCAGGGCGTAGGCGCGCAGCGCGTGCCGGATCTCGCCCATGACCGTCGCGGCGACCAGTGAGTGCCCGGCCACGTCCCCGATGGCCAGGAGCAGCCCGTCCGGCGTCTCCAGGGCCTCGTAGAAGTCGCCGCCGATCTCGGCGTGGTCGGAGGCCGGGAGGTAGCGCACGGCGAGGGAGACGCCCGGCACGGACGGCAGCCGGTCCGGCAGGAAGGTGCGCTGGAGGGCGAGCGCGAGGGCGTGCTCCTCGTTGAAGGTGCGCAGCGCCTCCAGGGCCAGCGCGCAGGCGTTGACGAGCTGCTGGAGGAGTTCGCGCTCGTCGGTGGTGCGGGCCGCTTCGGCGGGTACGGCGACGCAGACGGGCGGCCGGTTGCGCTTGGTCCTGGCCACCACCAGGACGACGTCACCCTCGATCGGGTCGAGCGGCAGCAGCGCCTTCCAGCGGCCCTCCGGTACCGACGTGACCTCGATGCCGGTGTCGGCGCCGAGCGAGAAGGAGGCCAGCCGGTCCAGCAGCTCGGGGCCGGCCGGCCCGGACAGCGGGACCGCGTCCGGTCCTGCGGCGTGGCTGTGCACCGGCTGTCCTTGCGGGCTCAGGAAGACCGCGGTGGCGGGCGCGGACATCAGGGCGGCGGCGCCACCGGTCGCCGCGGCGCTGAAGGAGTGGAAGCCGACGGCGCGGTACACGTCCAGGGTCGCCCGGTTCAGCGCGGCCAGCCGCAGGGTCAGCTGCTCCGCCCGGCGCCGGGCCCGCGCGTAGCGCAGCGCGGCCGTCACGGTGGCCAGGAACTCGTCCGGGTCGATGGGCTGGTCCAGATAGGCGTCCGCGCCCCGGCTGAGCCCCTCCGTGTGGTCCTCGGCGTTGACGGCGACGGCCGAGACGTGGATGACCGGCAGATAGGCGGTGCGCGCGTCGGCCTTGATCCGCTCGCAGACCTCGAAGCCGGTCATGTCCGGGAGCTGTACGTCGATGACGGCCGCTTCCGGCAGCGGGCAGTCGGCCGACGCGAGCAGGGCCAGCCCCTCGGTGCCGTCGGCCGCGCCGACGACCGTGTGCCCGGCGCGGGTGAGCCAGCTCGTGAGGATGTAGCGGTTGGTCTCGTCGTCGTCGATCACCAGGACGGTTCCTGGCGCGCTGTCGTCGCGGGCGGTGTCGGTCACGGGTCGGTCTCCGGGGCGGGTGCGGACGGCAGGGGGGCGGGCACGAAGGGCAGCTCGACCTCCACCCGGGTACCCGCTCCGGGGGTGCTCGACAACCGGAGGGTGCCGCCGAGGAGTTCGGTGAGGGTCCGGGCGTAGGGGAGTCCGAGGCCGGTGCCCCGGTGGGCCCGCTGGAGCGGCCCGCGTACCTGGTAGAACTCCTCGAACACCCGGGCCAGTTCGTCCTTCGGGATGCCGACCCCGGTATCGGTGACGGTGAAGGCCATCCACGGGGGATCCACCCGGAACTCCAGCCGGACCTCGCCCTCCTCGGTGAACTTCAGGGCGTTGGAGAGCAGGTTGCGCAGGATCCGCGTCAGCAGGGCCTCATCGGTGACCGCCACCGGGAAGGCGGCGGTCTCGGGCATCAGCAGGGTGACGCCGGGCGCTCCCGTACCGCGCATCACCGCACCCAACTGGGCCAGCAGCGCCCGCAGATCGGTCGGCGCCGCGGTGATCTCCAGTTGGCCCGCCTCCGCCTTCGCCACGTCCAGCAGGTCGCCGACCAGCGAGAGCAGGGACTGCCCGGAGGCGTCGATGAGGGAGAGCTGCCGGCGCTGCTCGTCGGTGAGCGGGGCGGAGCCGGGGGCCAGCAGCAGCCGGGTGAGGGCCACCACCGCGTTCACCGGGGTACGCAGCTCATGGCTGATGTTGCGCCAGAACCGCGTCTTGGCCTCGCTGGTCTCGCGCAGCCGCGCGGACTTCTCCTCCAGCTCGGCGTGGAGGGCCACCACCCCGCTGTTGGTCTCCTCCAGCTCCTGCGACAGCTCGGTGTAGAGGGCCAGGACGCCGCGGTTGGTCTCCTCCAGCTCCTCGTTGAGCCGGCGCATCTCCTCGCGCTGTGCCCGGGTCTCCTCCAGGGCGGTGATCAGGTCGCGGGTCTGGGAGCGCAGGTCGTCGGCGAGGGTCGGGGAGGCGTGCCGGCTCAGCGCCTCCCGCACCCCGCGCCGCGCGTCCGGGCCGTCCGCCCAGCCCGCGGGCAGCGGGTGCTCGGCGACGATCCGTCCCCCCGGGGCGGCGGGTTCGTGGCGGACGCGGTGCAGGAGCCGGGCTGCCGGTTCGAGATCGGGATCCGCCTTCGTACCGCCGGTCCACGCGAAGACGACGCGGAGCACCGGCTCCGGGCCCGCCGGCAGGGCGAAGGACACGGTCAGGCCCGCGCAGCCGAGCCGGTCGCGGCCCAGCTCGCTCAGCGCGGTGGCGAGGCGCACCTGGTCCTGGCGGTCCATGCCCAGGGCCGCCGCCGCGCTCTGACCGGTGCGGCGCAGGGCGAAGACGTCCTGCGCCGTGGTGAGTTCGTACGCGGCGAGGGTGGCCGGGTCCGGTGCGCCCCCGCTCACCAGGCCCCCTTGACGACCACGATCCCCGCGTCGTCGCGGCGGACCCCGGCCTCGCGCAGCAGTTGGCCCGCCATCACGGCCGGGCTGTGCCGGAGCAGGCCGGGCAGGTCGTCGGCCTTCCACCGCTCGGTCAGCCCGTCGGAGTGCATGACCAGCGCGCCGCCCGGCTTCAACGGCAGCTCGAAGGTGCGCAGGCTCCGCATCTGCTGCCCGACGATGCCCGGTGCGGAGAGCAGGCCGTTGCGCGACTCGGGGCCGAGCAGGACGCCGCTCACGTTGCCGATGCCGCAGTAGAGGAGCCGCCCCCGGCCCGGCTCGATCCGGGCCACCGCCACCGCGCCGCCCCGGGTACCGCGCAGTGCCGCGTGGATGTCGCGCAGCAGGCCCTCCGGGTGGCGGGCCGTGCTCCGCCGGAACGCGGCCACCGCCGCCTCGGCGGCGAGCGCGGCGAGCGGTCCGTGGCCCAGTCCGTCGCAGAGCATGACCAGGATCGCCGGCTCGGCGGACGGGGCGGAGCCGCCGGCGGACGGCCGGGACCCCTCCGTACCGCCTTCGTCCACGCGTACGGCCCAGGCGTCACCGCAGCTCGTCTCGCCGCTGATGGGCCGGGTCAGCCCCGAGGCCACCGACGGCACCCCGCCGGTGGGCGCCGCCCCGGCCCCGCGCGCCCAGAACTGCGCGGCCATGACCGTGCCCCGGCCCGGCAGGGAGTGGATGTCGAAGGCGTCGGCGAGCCGGGCCACCGCGCCGAGCCCGATGCCCAGCGTCCCGGCCGAGGACGCGCCGTCCGACAGCGCCGCCTGGACATCGGCCATGCCGGGGCCGGTGTCCACGGTGACGAACTCGACGCCCGCCTGCTCCGGGGTGCGCAGGACGCGCAGGAGCAGCGCGCCGTCGCTGGCGTGGCGCTGGAGGTTGGTCGCGGCCTCGGTGACGGCGAGGGCGACTTCGGAGGACCGGTAGGCGTCCAGTCCGATGCGCCGGGCCAGGGTGGCGGCGGCCCCCCGGGCCGCCGAGGGCATCTCGTCGGCGGCGCGGAACCACTCCACGTCCTCGTGGTCCAGGACGGCCAACGTCGTCATCGTGCCCACTTGATGATGGTGACGGTGGTGCCGCGGCCCACCTCGGTGTCGAGGAAGAACTCGTCGACCAGCCGTCGGGCCCCGCTCAGCCCCAGCCCGAGCCCGCCGCCGGAGGTCCAGCCGTCGGTGAGGGCCAGTTCGGTGTCGGGGATGCCGGGCCCGGAGTCCTCGAAGACGGCCGCGACCCCGCGCCGCCCGTGCCGTTCCACCGCTCCGGCGCGCATCTCGCCGCCGCCGCCGTACACCAGGGTGTTGCGGGCGAGTTCGCTGGCGGCGGTGATGAACTTCGTCTGGTCGACCAGGGAGAGCCGGCACGCCTGCGCGAACGCGCGGACCTGCTGGCGGGAGCGGACGACGTCGTCGTTCTGGGTGATCGGCTGTGTCTGCGGTGGTGCCTCCACCGCCCAGGGGACGGTCACGGCAGTTCCGCACCGGTCGCAGACCGGCGCAGCAGCGCGAGTCCCTTCTCCAGGTCGAGCGCCGTACGCACTCCGCCCAGCGACAGCCCCAGCTCGACGAGGGTGATGGCCACGGCGGGCCGCATGCCCACGACCACGGTCTCGGCGTCGAGCAGCCGGGATATGGACGCGATCGTGGCCAGCATGCGGCCGACGAACGAGTCGACGATCTCGACCGCGGTGATGTCGATGACGACCCCGCGGGCCGCCCGGGCGACGATCTGCTCGGCCAGGTCCTCCTGGAGGTCCAGCACCGTCTGGTCCTCCAGGTCCACCTGGATCGAGACGAGGAGGATGTCACCGATCCGCAGGACCGGTACCCGCTCGGTCATCGCCGGCCGCCCTGACGGTTGACGAGGTCGACGCCGGACTTCTTCAGCGCGTGCTGGAGGGCGTCGGCGAGGGTCGCCTTGGTGACGATGTCACCGAACTCGATGCCGAGCGCCACGATGGTCTGCGCGATCTGCGGACGGATGCCGGAGACCGTGCACTCCGCGCCCATCAGCCGGGCCGCGACGACCGTCTTGAGCAGGTGCTGCGCGACCTGGGTGTCCACGGCGGGGACCCCGGTGATGTCGATGATGGCCTGCTCGGAGCCGGTGTCCACCAGCGCCTGGAGCAGCTTCTCCATCACCACCTGGGTGCGGGCCGAGTCCAGGGTGCCCACGAGGGGCACGGCTATGACGCCGTCCCAGAGCTTCACCACGGGGGTGGACAGCTCCATGAGCTGGGCGGCCTGCGAGCTGATGATCTCCTCGCGGGTGCGGGTGTACGTCTCGATGGTGAACAGGGCCAGGTCGTCGAGGATCCGGCCCAGTCGCAGGTAGGCGGTGGTGTCCGCGGCGGAGTCGTTGCGCACCGCGGGCTCCAGCGCCTGCTTCAGCGCCAGTACGCTGATCGCCGTCTCGCTGGGGGTGAAACCCTGGCGGGCCCGGTTGCGGGACAGTTCCGTCAGCAGCGCCCGCACCTCGGAGAGGCTCTCGCCGCGGGTCTCGTCGCCCGCTGCCAGCCCGGTCACGAGGGCCTCGTACAGTTCTCTCAGTTCCCGGTCGAGCTCCGCCTTGCTGATGCGGCCCTGGAGCGATGCGGCGACCCCGTCGATCCACGCGGCGGTGACCTTCTCCCGGTCGGTGGTGAGCAGCTCCACCGGACCCTTCGGACTCTTCTGTTGTGCCACGTCCCGCCCCTTACCTCTAAAAAGTATCCATCAGACAACTCTTCGCGAAGGGTACGGCAAGGCCCCCGCCCCCGGCGGGGGCAGGGACCGACAGAGGGGCGGGGAGAGGGCTCAGTCGCTCTGCGGCGGCTGGTGCGCGGCCTGCCGGGCGGCCAGCGAACCGTTGAACCGGGTGAGCAGCGTGCAGAAGGTGTCCCGCTCCTCCTGCGTCCAGCCGTCCGTCACCTGCGACATCAGCTCACGCCGCGAGGCGCGGACCTCGTCCAGGCGGGCCTGGCCGCGCGGCGAGAGCTGGAGCACGACGGCCCGGCCGTCCTCCGGGTGCGAGGTCCGCTTGACCAGCCCGGTGTCGACGAGCGGGGCCACCTGCCGGGTCACGGTCGAGGAGTCGATCCCCATCCCGGCCGCCAGCGCCTTGACGCCCATCGGGCCTTCCTTGTCCAGGCGGTTGAGCAGCAGGTAGGCAGCCCGGTCCATCGAGTTGCGGACCTGGCCGACACCGCCGAGGCGGGTCTGCTCGGCACGGCGGGCGAAGACCGCCACCTGGTGCTGGAGGGAGTCCAGCAGGCGGTCGGGACCCGGGTGTTCGGGGGCGGCGCCCCCGGAAGGAGACGCAGCAGTCGTCATGTCCTGAGGGGGCATGGCTGGAAGCTCTCTTCGTGCGGTGTCGGATGGGTGGGGGACAGAGTACGCGGCCCCGGGGCAACGCGTACCAGTGCCGCACAAACCTGCGGACACCACCGCAGGCCGCCATGAGACAAGTCTGCCGCGACCGCTCCGAGCTGCAAGACTTGCGGGCATGACGTTCCGCGCGACCGCCCGACACCCGGCCCTGATCCTCGACGACGTCCGGGGCGCGCAGAAAATGCTGTCCGGGGTGGCCAGAGTGACCGCCCTGGAGGGCAGCCGGCACCTGAGCGAGCTGGTCGGCGCCCCCGTCCACCTCAAGTGCGAGAACCTCCAGCGCACCGGCTCCTTCAAACTGCGCGGCGCGTACGTCCGTATCTCCGGCCTCTCCCCGGTGGAGCGGGCGGCCGGGGTCGTCGCCGCCAGCGCCGGGAACCACGCCCAGGGCGTCGCCCTCGCCTCCTCCCTCCTCGGCGTCCGCTCCACCGTCTTCATGCCCGTCGGCGCCCCGCTCCCCAAGGTCGCCGCGACCCAGGAGTACGGCGCCGAGGTGCGGCTGCACGGACAGGTCGTCGACGAGACGCTGGCCGCCGCCCAGGAGTACGCGGACCGGACCGGCGCGGTCTTCATCCACCCCTTCGACCACCCCGACATCATCGCGGGCCAGGGCACGGTCGGCCTGGAGATCCTGGAGCAGTGCCCGGAGGTCCGCACCATCGTCGTCGGCATCGGCGGCGGCGGCCTCGCGGCCGGCATCGCCGTCGCGGTGAAGGCGCTGCGCCCCGACATCCGGATCGTCGGCGTCCAGGCCGAGGGCGCCGCCGCCTACCCGCCCTCGCTCGCCGCGGGCCACCCGGTCTCCCTGGACAACCCCGCCACCATGGCCGACGGCATCAAGGTGGGGCGCCCCGGCGACGTCCCGTTCGCGGTGATCGAGGAGCTGGTCGACGAGGTCCGCACCGTCACCGAGAACGAGCTCTCCAGCGCCCTGCTGCTCTGCCTGGAGCGGGCCAAGCTGGTGGTGGAGCCGGCCGGGGCGAGCCCGGTGGCCGCACTTCTCAGCGACCCGGAGGCGTTCCGGGGGCCGGTGGTGGCGGTGCTCTCCGGCGGCAACGTGGACCCGCTGCTGATGCAGCGGGTCCTGCGCCACGGGATGTCCGCCGCCGGCCGCTACCTCAGCCTGCGGCTGCGGCTCACCGACCGGCCGGGGGCGCTGGCCGCCCTCCTGGCGGCACTGACCGTCGCCGACGCCAATGTGCTCGATATCGGCCATGTGCGCACCGACCCGCGCCTCGGACTGACCGAGGTGGAGGTCGACCTCCACCTGGAGACCAAGGGCCCCCGCCACTGCGAAGAGGTCGAGGCGGCGCTGCGCGCGGAGGGCTACCGGGTCATCGGCTGACGGTCCGGATCCCGACGCGTGGCCGGATCCCGTTATTCACCGCGCGGTGAGGCCCGGTGAATCCTAGGATCGCTCCCGAAACCACGTACATGTACGTCAGTACGTCATCCGTGAGCGACGGGGGAGTCCCTCTATGCCAGGTGCCATCCATGCCGAAGGTCTGGTCAAGACCTTCGGCGACGTACGAGCCCTGGACGGAGTCGACCTCGATGTACCCGAGGGCACCGTCCTCGGGCTGCTCGGACCCAACGGCGCGGGCAAGACGACCGCCGTCCGGGTCCTCACCACCCTCCTGCGCCCCGACAGCGGCTCCGCGTTCGTGGCCGGGATCGACGTCCTGAAGAAGCCCAACGAGGTACGCCGCTCGATCGGGCTCTCCGGACAGTTCGCCGCCGTCGACGAGTACCTGACCGGCCGCGAGAACCTCCAGATGGTCGGCCAGCTCTACCAGATGAGCGCCCGCGACGCGAAGGCCCGGGCGGGCGTCCTGCTGGAGCGGTTCAACCTCGCCGACGCCGCCGACCGTACGGCCAAGACGTACTCCGGCGGGATG
This sequence comes from Streptomyces cyaneofuscatus, assembly GCF_042718795.1. GTDB lineage: Bacteria > Actinomycetota > Actinomycetes > Streptomycetales > Streptomycetaceae > Streptomyces > Streptomyces cyaneofuscatus_A. Next base: position 246,131 of record NZ_JBHXOX010000005.1, on the reverse strand, counting down.
CGCCGCCGCCTCGACCTCGCGGCCGCCCTCGTCGTCTCGCCGCCCGTGATGTTCATGGACGAGCCGACGACGGGCCTGGACCCGCGCAACCGGCAGCAGCTCTGGGACGTCATCGAGGACCTGGTGGCCGGCGGTACGACACTGCTGCTGACCACGCAGTACCTGGAGGAGGCCGACCGCCTCGCCCACGACATCTGCGTCATCGACCACGGCAAGGTCATCGCCCGCGGCACCTCCGACGAGCTCAAGGCCCGCACCGGCGGCGAGCGCGTCGAGGTCGTCGTCCACCGCCCGGACGAGATCGAGCGCGCCCGGTCGGTGCTCGCCTCGCTCGGCAAGGGCGAGGTCACCGTCGTACGGCTCGCCCGCAAGCTGACCGTCCCGGTGAGCGGCGGGGCCAAGCTGCTCGCCGAGATCATCCGCGAGCTGGACGGCAGCGGCGTGGAGATCGACGACATCGCGCTACGCCGCCCGACCCTGGACGACGTCTTCCTCTCCCTCACCGGCCACGCGGCCGAAGCGGAGGAGAACGGGGACCACGAGGACAAGGAGGAGACCCCGTGAGCACCACCACCAAGGACGCTCCCGCCCTGACCCCACGGCCCTCCGGCGGTATGGTCCAGTCGGCCAAGGACTCGCTCGTCGTCGCCAAGCGGAATCTGATCCGCATGGCCCGGATTCCTGAGATGCTGATCTTCGGACTGATCCAGCCGATCATGTTCGTGGTGCTGTTCACCTACGTCTTCGGCGGCTCGATCAGCATCGGCGGCTCCACCGACCCGCAGCTCTACAAGGAATTCCTGATGGCGGGCATCTTCGCCCAGACCGTCACCTTCGCCACCGCGGGCGCCGGAGCGGGCATCGCCGACGACATGCACAAGGGGCTCATCGACCGCTTCCGGTCGCTGCCGATGGCCCGGGGCGCCGTCCTGACCGGACGGACGCTCGCCGACCTCGTCCAGACCACGCTCACGCTCGTCGTGCTCGCGGGCGTCGCGCTGCTCGTCGGCTGGCGGACCCACGAGAACCTCGGCAAGGTGATCGGCGGCTTCCTGCTGCTGCTCCTGCTCGGCTACGCGTTCTCCTGGATCGGGGCCCTCATCGGGCTCTCCGTACGCACGCCGGAGGCGGCCACCTCCGGCGGGCTGATCTGGCTCTTCCCGCTGACGTTCATCTCGAACGCCTTCGTGCCGGTCAACAACATGCCGACGTTCCTCCAGCACGTCGCCGAGTGGAACCCGTTCAGCGCCACGGTGGCGGGCGCCCGTGAGCTCTTCGGCAACACGATGCCGGGCGTGCCGAAGTCGGTCACCGGCGCCTGGCCGATGGAGCACCCGGTCCTCGCCTCGGTCCTCTGGTCGATCCTGATCATCGTGGTCTTCCGGACGCTCGCGGTCCGCAAGTACCGCTCGGCGACCGCCTGAGCCACCGGCGACACGTAGGAGCCCCGGCCTTCATCGATGAAGGCCGGGGCTCCTACGTGTCGTTCCGTCGTGGTGGGCCGGACGTCAGCCCGTGTACGGCTTCGCCGCCAGGATCTTCACCGTGGCGGTCTTGCCGTTCGGCAGCTCGTACTCCGCGTCGTCGCCGGTCCGCTTGCCGTTCACGCCGATACCGAGCGGGGACTGCGGGGAGTACGTCTCGATGTCCGAGCTGGCGTACTCGCGGGAGGCGAGCAGGAACGTCGTCGTGTCGTCCTCGTCGCCGTCGAAGGCGATCGTCACGACCATGCCGGGCTCGACCACGCCGTCGTCGGCCGGCGCCTCGCCGACCTTCGCGTGCTCCAGGAGCTGGGTGAGCTGGCGCACCCGCAGCTCCATCTTGCCCTGCTCCTCCTTGGCCGCGTGGTACCCGCCGTTCTCCCGGAGGTCACCCTCCTCACGGGCCGCCGCGATCTTGACGGCGATCTCCGTGCGCGCGGGACCAGACAGGTGCTCCAGCTCGGCCTTGAGCTGGTTGTACGCCTCCTGCGTGAGCCAGGTGACGTTTTCGCTGGTCTGGGTCACAGGTGCTCCTCGTCGGTACTGGGAATACAAAGCATCGCCCTACCCGGAAGCATGTGCTTCCTCGGGTGGGCGAAACCACGAGCCTAACAATTCCCCAGGAAAAGGGGGAGAAGGTAAACCGTCACACGTCCGGGTGGACTGACCGGCCACCGTAAGAGCGCAGGTCGGAGGGGGTAGGGAGGAGAAGGGTGCGGGGGAGAAGTCAGCCGGTGGGAGAGTCGCTCGCCGTGCAGCCGGTGAGCTCGACCGCGGTGGCCCGCGCCCGGGTCCGCATCACCACCAGCTCGTCGATCCGGCTCGCGCCCGGGGCGAAGCGGGTCTCCTTGCGGCCGACCTCGCTGCCGTCCTTGCTCAGCGCCCGTACGGTGCAGTGCCCGTCGGTCTCGCTGCCCTTGCGCACTTCGAGGTGGGCCTCGGTCCGGGTGTCGGAGACGATGTCGAACTTGATCAGCTCGGCGCTGATGCCCTGGCCGGTCACATATCCCCAGCCGATCCAGCCGACCACGCCGAGCAGCGCGACGCCCAGCACCGAACCGACGATCTTCAGCTTGCGGTCCGTCCGCTGATCGTGGGTCCTGCCGTACCGCCCCTCGGGCGTGGCTTCGCGAACCGCCGTCATGATCTTTCCCTCCGGTCCGGGCAACGAGGAATTTTCCACCTTCCCGTTCGGTCACTATAGAAGTCGCCCGTGCGTCATCCGACCGCGCCCCACATCGCGACCACATCACTGAGGATCGAGCTTTGACTGAGCAGCTGCGACTGATGGCCGTTCACGCCCACCCCGACGACGAGTCGAGCAAGGGCGCGGCCACCATGGCCAAGTACGTGTCCGAGGGGGTGGACGTGCTGGTCGTGACCTGCACGGGAGGCGAGCGCGGCTCCATCCTCAACCCGAAGCTCCAGGGCGACGCGTACATCGAGAAGAACATCCACGAGGTCCGCAAGAAGGAGATGGACGAGGCCCGGGAGATCCTGGGCGTCCAGCAGGAGTGGCTCGGCTTCGTCGACTCCGGGCTCCCGGAGGGCGACCCGCTGCCGCCGCTGCCCGAGGGCTGCTTCGCCCTGGAGGACCCGCAGGTCGGGGCGGGACGGCTGGTGGCGAAGATCCGCGCGTTCCGGCCGCAGGTCATCACCACGTACGACGAGAACGGCGGCTACCCGCACCCCGACCACATCATGACGCACACGATCTCGATGATCGCGTTCGACGGTGCGGCGGACGCCGAGGCCTTCCCGGAGGACGAGTTCGGGCCGGTCTGGGAGCCGAAGAAGCTCTACTACAACCAGGGCTTCAACCGGCCCCGCACCGTCGCGCTGCACGAGGCGCTGCTCGCACGCGGCCTGGAGTCGCCGTACGGGGAGTGGCTGGAGCGGTGGAAGGAGTTCGAGCGGGTCGAGCGCACGCTGACCACGCACGTTCCCTGCGACGAGTTCTTCGAGATCCGCGACAAGGCGCTGATCGCGCACGCCACGCAGATCGACCCGGAGGGCGGCTGGTTCCGCGTTCCGATGGAGGTCCAGCGGGAGGTCTGGCCGACCGAGGAGTACGAGCTGGCCAAGTCTCTCGTCGATACCTCCCTCCCCGAGAGCGACCTCTTCGCGGGCATCCGCGACAATGCCTGATATGTACGCGACCCAGGCACTGACGCACGTCGTCCCGCTCGCCGCCGAGCTCGACAAGAACAAGGTCACCCCCGGCGTTCTCGGCTTCCTCGTCTTCGCCGCCCTCGCCGTCGGGGTGTGGCTGCTGATGAAGTCGATGAACCGGCACATGGGGCGGGTGAACTTCGAGGAGGCGCCCGACCCGGCCGCCGCCAAGGCCGCCGAAGGCACCCCGGGGGCTCCGGCCAAGAAGTAGGCCCGGGGCCCCGGGGTGCGGGCTTCCGTCCTCAAACGCCGGACGGGCTGGTCGGGGCCGGTACGCCCATCACCTCGCGGGAGTGGCGGGTGGGGATCAGGCCCAGGCGCCAGGCCTGCCAGCCGTCGTCCAGGTCCACGCCCCGGCCCAGCACCACCGCGAACGCCTCCGCGCACCGCTCCAGACCGGGGTCCCGGGACGGGTGGTGGGCGGCGGCGAGTTCCGCCAGTTCCTGCTGTCCCACCACCGTGCCCACCTCGCTGCCGCCCGGCGAGGCGTACGGCAGCAGCGTGCACCGCAGGAACCGGGCCCAGTCGCGCCCGCGCTCGTCCCCGTACGAGGCGAACAGCTCCACCGCCTCGCCGCACAGCGCCAACGCCTGGGCCGCCCGGCCGTTGCCCGCGTCGATCAGCGCCAGCTCCAGGCACGCCCACGCCTCCCCGTGCGCCACCCCGATCCGCCGGAAGTCCGCCCGCGCGTCCATCAGGAGCTGCCGGGCGAAGCCGGAATTGCGCAGGTTCCCGGTCTGCGCGGCCCGCTGGTCGCGGGTGACCCGGCCCGAGTGGTGGCGGGCGCAGGCCAGCCCGTACACGTCCCGCATCCGGGAGAACATCGTCCGGGCCCGCTCCAGCTCCCGTACGGCCTGCACCGCGTCACCGTCCTCCTCCAGCGCCTGGCCCAGGTAGTACAGCGTCCACGCCTCACCGCGCGCGTCCTCGTTGTCCCGGTGCCGGGCCAGCGCGTCGCGGAGCTGCTCCAGGGCGGCCCCCGGGTCGCCGTCCAGCAGCCGGGCGCGGGCGAGCTGGGTGATGGCCCACGCCTCGCCTCGGCCGTCGCGGGTGCGGCCGTACAGCTCCAGGGCGGTGGAGAGGGTCTCCTCGGCCGCCGCCACCTCTCCCGTACGCAGGCGGACCTGGCCGAGCTGGAAGCGGGTCCACGCCTCCCCGTGCAGCGACTCGCCCTCCCGGTGCAGGGTGAGCGCGGTGTCCAGCAGGGTGAGGGCGCGGGCCAGGTGGCCCCGGTCGCGTTCGACCGCCGCCAGCGCGTGCAGGGTCCAGGCCCGGTCCTCGGCCTGCGCGTCGGAGGCCTGGAGCTCCAGCGCCTCGCCGAGCCGGGCGGCGGCCTCGGTGAGGTTGCCCTGGTGGTGCAGGGTGATGCCGAGCGAGCAGAGGGCGAGCGCCGCGCCCGCGTCGTTGTGCGCCTCCCGGTAGAGGCCGACCACCGAGGAGAGCGTGGTGCGGGCCTTGTCCAGCTCGCCGAGCTGCCGGGCCGCGATCCCCGTACGCCACTGGACGGACCGCTCCAGCAGGCCCTGGTCGATGGAGCGGGTCAGCTCGCTGATCTCGCCCAGCCGGTAGAGGTCCCCGCGCAGCAGGCAGTAGTCGCACAGGGCGCCCAGGAGGTTCAGGACCGTGGACTGGTCGACGCCCTCGGTGTGGCGCAGGGCGGAGGTGATGAAGCTGGACTCGTCGTCCAGCCAGCGCAGCGCCGAGTCCAGCGAGCCGAAGCCGTGGGCGCCGAACTGGCCGGCCCGGGTCGACATCTTCCCGTCGACCATGCGGATCACGGCGTCGGCCAGCTCCGCGTAGTTCGTCAGCAGCCGATCATGGGCGGCGGCCCGCTCGGCCGGCTCCTCCTCATCCAGCAGCCGGGCCAGCGCGAAGCCCCTCACGAGGTCGTGGAGCCGGTAGCGCGAGCCCCGTACGTGGGTGAGCAGCCCGGCCCGGGTCAGCTCCTCCAGCCGCCGCCCGGCCTCCTGCTCGTCGGCCGCCAGGAGAGCGGCGGCGGCGGCCGCGCCGAGGCTGGCCCGGCCCGCCAGTGCGAGCCGCCGCAGCAGTCGGCGGGCCGCCTCGTGCTGGTCGGTGTAGCGCAGCCACAGGGCCCGGTCCACCGGGGAGACCGGACCGTAGGCGCGCAGGTCCTCCGCGAGCGCGCTGCGCGTACGGGCCCCGAGCGAGGACGCCGCCACCCGCAGCGCCAGCGGCAGCCCGCCGCACAGCTCCACGACGGCGTCGGTGGCCGGGTAGTCGTACGGACCGGCCTCCTCGCCCCCGGCCACCTCGCGCAGCAGCTCCTCGGCGCCCGCCGCGTCCAGCGGGCCGACCGGCAGGTGGTGGACCCAGGCCGGGACGTCCTCCGGCAGCTCCAGCGGCTCCCGGGCGGTGACGACGACGAGGCTGTCGGAGCGTTCCGGGATCAGGGTGCGGACCTGCCCGGCGTCGGTCGCGTCGTCGAGCACGATCGTGACGGGGGTCCCGGTGAGGTGCTGGTGGTACAGCTCGCCGAGGCGCCGCACATGCTGCTCGGCCGCGGACTTCCCGTACGGCTGCGGCTGCGCACCGGTGGGGGCTCCCGGGGTGGTCCCGTCCCGGAAGAGGAGCTGCTCGCGGGGGGCGCCGAGGCGGTTGAGGAGGTGCAGCAGGGCGTCCCGGGTCGGCAACGGGCTCTCCCCGCTGACCTGGCCCCGCAGGTCGACCACGCAGGCGCCTCGGAACTGGTCCCTGAGCTGGTGCGCCGCCCGCACCGCGAGCGTGGTGCGCCCGGACCCCGGCTCGCCGTGCAGCACGACGACGACCGGCCGGGTCTGCGGGGCGGCACGGGCGGCGTGCACCCACTGGGCGATCTGGGCGAGTTCGGCCCGCCGCCCGGTGAACGGCCCGTCGGCGGAAGGCAGATGGCCGAAGGACTGCTCCAGGACGACCCGGGTGCGGGCCGCCGCGCTGCGGTCGCCGCCGCGCAACTGCCGTACCACCGGGGCGGCTCGCTTCTTCGGGGTGCGGGCGGTGGGGGTCAGCATCCGCTGCTGGTCCAGGTACGGGCGGATGCCCCGTACCTCCAGCGCGGTCAGCCACTGGAGGCGCAACTGCTCGGCCCCGCCCGGCTGTCCGGCCGCGGCGGCACGGCGGTGGGCGGCGGGCCAGTGCGAGGCGGTCACCTTCGCCACGGTCGTCGCGGCGCCGGCCACCGCGACGACCGCGCCCGCGCCGAGGGCGGGGCCGGCGGCCGTCCCGAACGCCAGGTCCGCCCCGAACGCGGCGACGGCGGCAACTCCGGTCACCAGCAGCGGCGTTCCCAGGGTCTCTCGGCTGAACCGCTCCGACAGGGGCCGGTCACCGGCGGCCGCCGCGTCGAGCGCCTGCGTGTACGCCGCGTACTCCTCGCCCGCACCCGCCGCGATGGTGTCGAGCGCCGCCGTCGCCCGCGCCATCAGCACGCCGGAGTCCGTCCGGCCACCCGTGCGGCGCGCCTCCTCCTCCACGGCCCGCACCAACAGCCTTGTCGCGTCCGCCCGATGGCTGTCCCGCATGTGTGTCCCCCTCCGAGAGCCGCACCTGAAGTCGTCCGGCGCCGGAGGTCGGTGACCCCGGCGGCAGGACCAAGTGTCCTGCCCACGACGCTACGGCGCGAGAGCCACCGGGCAAGGGGACGGTCAAGGAGGGGGAGCGGGCTCGGTCCGCGCCCCCGCTCGCGGTCCGGCTCTCAGTCCGCGTCCCGGCTTCCCGAGCGGGGCGGCAGCACGGCGGTGTCGAGGAAGAAGGCGTCGATCTCCTGCACGGACTTGATGAAGGCGTCCAGGTTGACCGGCTTGGTGACGTAGGCGTTGGCGTGCCGGCGGTAGGCGTCCTCGACGTCGTCGGGGGCGGCGGACGTGGTGAGCACCACGACGGGGATGTTGCTCAGGGCGTCGTCCTCCTTGAGCACGGCCAGCAGTTCGCGGCCGTTCATGCGCGGCATGTTCAGGTCCAGGACGATGAGGTCGGGCCGCTGCCTGGCGGGGTCGCGGAGGTACTGGAGGGCGGCGACGCCATCGGTGACCTGGTCGATGGTGCGGGCCATGCCGCGATCCACCAGGGCCTCCTCGATGAGCAGGGCGTCCGCCGGATCGTCCTCGACGAGGAGGACGCTGTAGGGGCGGTTCGTGGTGAAGGCGTTCACGTCATGGCTCCGGTGATGGCGGGTGGGAAGAGGACGGCTGGGAGGCTCCGCGGTGAAGACCAGGCCCGGCCGGCGCCTGCGGGCGCCCTGCCGGCTGATCCCCCACGCCGCCGCAGTCGGGGGTAGTTCGCGCCCGCCCTGGCCGCCGCCTCGGCCTCGGCCTGGGCCTGTCGGCTGACCGCTCTGCCGAGGTGGGCCAGGACGCGGAGGCGGGCCGGCGGGTCGACAGTGCGCCCCTGGCCGACGTCCGGCTCGGCGGGCTGCTCCGCTCCGGGGTGCGCCGGGTCGTCGTCCGGCGCCTGCTCGGCCGGGCGCTGGGCCGGCTCCCGCAGGGCGTGGTCGGCGAGTACGTCCAGCATCCCGGGGTGGTCGGAGGTGCTGAGGTCGTGGCCCATGGACGTCAGCGTAGATGCTCGGACGGACCCGTGACAACAAACGTTGTCGGCGACGGTATTCTGTCCCGGCCCGGAGCGCTCCGGGCCTCGCACCGAGGAGAACACGCCGTGGGCCAGGGCAGTGCCGTGCCGACCGGGAAGCCGAAGAGACCCGTGACCGCCGGGTGGACGACGAAACGGTGGCTGGCGGTCACGGCCGCCGCCGCGTTGTCCCTGCTGCTCGCGCTCATGCTGTTCGGGGGCTGGATCCTCGCCCGGTCCACCGCCATCAACACGCGTCTCATCGACCACTCCACGCCCGCGCTCATCGCCTCGGTCCGGCTGGAGAGCGCCCTGGTGGACCAGGAGACCGGAATCCGCGGCTACGGCGTGACCGGGCAGGACAACTTCCTCGCCCCCTACCGCGAGGGTTTGCTGCGGCAGGAGAAGGCCGTGACCGACCTGCGTACGTTGGCCGGCGGCGACCGGGCGGCCGAGCGCGACCTGGCCGAGGTGGTCAGGAGAGCCGGGCAGTGGCAGGCCCGGATCGCCCGGCCCGTGGTCGCGGCCGCCGACCCGAAGACCGCCGCCGCCGAGCGGGCCGTCGAAGGGAAGGCCCTCTTCGACTCCGTACGCTCGGCCGCCGCCGCCCAGCAGGAGCGGCTGGCGGCGGACCGGGCCGGGGCCCGCGCGGACCTCCAGGAGGCGCGCACCCTGCGCAACTGGTCCTTCAGCGCCATCGCGCTGGCCATCCTCGCCCTCACCGCGTCGGTGTTCGTCGGCCTCCGCCGGGGCGTGACCGATCACCTGGACCGCCTCTCCGGCCATGTGCGTACGGTCGCGGCCGGCGAGTTCGGCCACCCGGTCGCCGGCACCGGCCCCGCCGACCTGCGACTCCTCGCGGCGGACGTGGAGAGCATGCGCGCCCGCCTGGCCGACGAGCTCGCCCACCGCGACGTGGCCCGGGCGAACCTGGCCGCCCAGGCCGAGGAGCTGCGCCGCTCCAACGCCGAACTGGAACAGTTCGCGTACGTCGCCTCCCACGACCTCCAGGAGCCCCTGCGCAAGGTCGCCAGCTTCTGCCAGTTGCTGGAGCGGCGCTACGCGGGGAACCTCGACGAGCGGGCCCGGCAGTACATCGCCTTCGCCGTCGACGGGGCGACCCGGATGCAGAGCCTCATCAACGACCTCCTGGACTTCTCCCGCGTCGGCCGGCTGGCGACGGAGCTGCAGAGCGTCGATCTCGACGAGAAGTTCGAGCGGACCCTCACCTCGCTCAGCCTGGCCGTCGAGGAGTCGGACGCGGTCGTCACCCATGACCCGTTGCCCGTGCTGGAGGGGGAGCCCGGCCAGTTGGGCATGCTGTTCCAGAACCTCCTCACCAACGCGATCAAGTTCCGCTCCCCGGACCGCGCACCCGTCGTCCACCTCGGCTGCCGGCCCGTGGACGACGGCTGGGAGTTCGCCGTCACCGACAACGGCATCGGTATCGAGGCGGAGTTCGCGGAGCGGGTCTTCGTCGTCTTCCAGCGGCTGCACACCCGCGAGCAGTACGCGGGCAACGGCATCGGCCTGGCCCTCTGCAAGAAGATCGTGGAGTACCACGGGGGCACCATCGCCGTCGACCCCGCCCACTCACCCGGCACCCGGATTGTGTTCACCCTGCGGAAGGCGCCTCCGCGCGTGCTGCTGCCGCGACCGCTCGACGGCGAGCGAGGCGAGCGCGGCGAGCGCGGCGAGCGCGGTGAGGCCGGCGCGCTCACCGGTTGAGGGCGTCGGCCGGGATCTCAGGGCGGCCGGCGGCCGAGGCGCCCGGCCCCGGCGCTCAGGGCGGCTGAGGGGCCCGGACCGGGCGCTCAGGGCGGCTGAGGGGCCCGGACCGGGCTTCTCAGGGCGGTTGAGGCGCCCGGATTGGCTCTCAGGACGGGCGGGGCACGTCGTCCGCGCGGAACGCGATGACGGCGATGTCGTCCGTGGCCTCACCGGGCGGCGGCAGCAGCGCGGCGACGAGTTCGGCGAGGGGGCGGCCGGGGCCGCGCAGCCCGGCTGCCCGCTCGGCGAGCCGCCGCGTACCGTCGGAGATATCGGCGCCGGGCCGCTCCACGAGCCCGTCCGTGTAGAACAACAGGGTGTCACCGGGGTCGAGTTCGTGGTCCCAGTCGTGGCGCTCCACCCCGGCCGCCACGCACAGGGGCGGGTCGGGCTCCTCGGGGCCGTACAGGCAGCGGGGCGGCCCCGAGGCGGGGATCAGCAGCGGCGGCGGGTGCCCCGCGTTGGACAGGGTGACGTCCCAGCGGTGGTCCCCGGCCGGCCTGAGCACGGCGTGCAGCGCCGTCACGAGGGCGACATCGCTGACGCCCTGGGTCACCTCGTCCAGCCGGCTCAGCGTGTGCGCGGGGCCGGCCGAGCCGTCGGCGTAGGCGAACGCGCGCAGCATGCTGCTGGCCTTGGTCATCTCCGTCGCCGCCCGGAGGTCGTGGCCGACGACATCGCCGATGGAGAGCGCGAGAGCCCCGTCGGGCAGGACGATCGCGTCGTACCAGTCGCCGCCGATCTCCGCCGTCGTGCTGGCCGGCTGGTAGACGGCGGCCAGCTCCGCGCCCTCCACCCGCGGCGGTGTGATCAGGAAGGACCGCTGGAGGACCAGGGCGGTGTCGCGGATGCTCTGGAGCTCCAGGGTGCGCCGCAACGGGTCCCGGACGCTGACGAGGACCTCCTCCAGCAGGCCGAGCTCGGCGTCGCCGGGCGGCGGGTTGCCGAGGCAGCTCGACGCGGAGGCCAGGGCCACGGTCCGGTCGTCGATGACGACGGGCACGATCGCCAGGCTGGTGGCCCGCGCCCGCACCATCCAGCCGGCGGACGGGCCGGAGACCAGCGCCTCCGGCGGTTCGCCGGGTGGAAAGGTCACCATCTTCGTCCGCCGGCTCTCGATCACCTGGCGCGCCAGGGCGCCGAGCGCGAAGTCGTCCGTGATCGGCGGGAGCGGCGGTACGCCGGTGGCGAGCGCCGTCCGCGCCCTGGTGGCGTACAGGGCCTCGGTACCCGAACGGGCCCGGTCGGGGTGTCTGAGCTGGAAGACGACGAAGGCGTCGGCGAGATCGGGCACCACGGCGGCGGCGGTGGCGGCGAAGGCCTCCGGCAGGTCGCGCGCCGAGGAGACCGCCGAGGCGCGCTCCAGCAGCCGGTCCCGGGTCCGTACGCGCCACTGGTCCTCGGCGTCCGTCACCGTACCGATCCACTCGCCGACCTCGCCGACCTCGCCGACCTCGCCGTCGCGGAGGACGGGCACCGCGACGATCTTGATGTGCCGGTAGCGGACCGGGTCCCCGGCCAGCCGGATCCGCACCACGGCGTCGAGCAGTGCGTCCCCCCGCGCGGTGGCGGCCCACTTCCCGGCGAACCCGTCACGGTCCTTCGGGTGGACGGCGTCCATCCAGGGAAGACCGGACCGGCCGGGGTGCCACAGACCGCCGCCGGTCTCGCCGAGGCGGCCGACCAGCGCCGAGACCTCTCCCTCGGGGGTCATCCGCCAGACGACCTGCGGCACCGCCGAGAGCAGGGCCTCGTACCGCGCCAGATCCGTACCGTGGTCCGCCGGCACGTGCGTGCGTACGGCCGCGTCCACCGCCGGCCCGTCCGGCACCCGGACGGCGAGCAGCAGCACGGACGCCCCGTGCCGCGATGTCACCGGCAGACAGCTCACCACCCACAGCCGCGGCCCGCCCGGCCCGTCGGGCGTGGTCAGCGGTACGTCGACGAGGGGCGCCGACCGGTCGGCGCCGGCCAGGTCCAGCGCCCGGAGTACGGGGCGCAGCCCGGGCCCGGTCAGGGCGACGCCCGCCTCCTGGCCGGGGCGCCATGAGGCGAAGAGCCACCGGAAGGACCGGTTGTGCTGGACGAGCCGGTGCCGGGGGCCGGTCACCAGCGCGGCGGCGACGGCGGCCTCTTCGAGGCTCTCGATCTCGAACACCCGACCGCCCTTCCCGACCGCCGAACCGACCCCCGTCGATGATCTCCCGGATGCGGCCCGCACGCCCGGCGGCGGGGCACACCCTGAGACGCTGCGCTGCCTGCGGGCACGTGGGGTGCTGCGACTCCTCACCGTCCCAGCACCCCGACGGGCATGCCGAGGCCTCCGGGCACCCGGTGCCGACGAGCTTGGAGCCGGGAGGACTGGTTCTACGACGTACGCACGGGCGCATTCCTCGACGGACCCGCACTCGCCCGCCCTCGGCACACCCGGCCTCGCAGCCCGTACCGGGACCTGCCGGAGCCGTACCGGAGGACTGGCGGGCGCTCGTACGCCGGCCTCCGCGCCGCGAGGCTGCTCGCTTCCTGGGCCCTGCCTCCGCTCCCTCGCTTCCCGGCGGTTGCCGGTCGCGAACGGGAACACCCGCACCCCGGACAAACCCGCCGCCGCGAAGGCTGTCGTGCCCCTGCGATTCTCGCCGCTTCACGCAGCCCCATCCCTTCAACTGATCTGTCCGCACCCAGGAGGGGCAGAGCCCAATCGGCCGCGCACACGGCACACCTGAAAGGAACAGACATCTCTCGCACGAGCGCATTCACGTGCGAGGCGCGGAACACCCCACCCAGGACATCGCCGTCTTCGCGTACGACACCTCCGGTCGCCTGCGTGAGACGTGGAACCCCCGGGTCACCCCGGCGCTGAAGACCGCGTACGAGTACGACGGCTCGGGCCGGGTCACCAGGCTGACCCCGCCCGGCGAGCTGCCCTGGACCTTCACCTACGGCCAGGCCGGCAACGCCGACACCGCGGGCGCCCGGCATGCTGCTCAAGGCCTCCCGCTCCGGGCTTCAGCAGGGCACCGCAGACGTCGAGTCCGGCACCGCCGCCACGTCGGTGGTGTACGACGTACCGCTGACCGGCGGTGCGGCCCCGCACGCGATGGGCGCGGCGAACGTGAAGGCCTGGGGTCAGCTCGACGCCCCGACCGACGCCACCGCCGTTTTCCCGGCAGACGTGGTCCCGGCCTCGCACAGCGGCTCATCCCTGGGCTCGGGCGACTACGCCCGCGCCTCGTTGCAGTACCTCGGCGTCTCCGGCCGCGAGGTCAACTCCGCCTCCCCCGGCGGGCACATCACCACCACCGAGTACGACCGCTTCGGTAACACCGTGCGCGAGCTCTCGGCGGCCAACCGCGCGGTGGCACTCGGCCTGAGCGCGGCCGACCGGAGCGCCCAGGCGGAACTGGGCATCTTCGAGCTCGCATCCGTCGAGCGGGCCGACCTGCTGGCCACCCGGTCCGCGTACAACTCGACCGGCACCCGCGAGCGGTCAGTTCGTCCTCGCGGCACGCTTCGCCTACACGGGTTACCGGGCCTACCGCCTCGCCAAGTCCGCGAGGTTCGCGAGCCGGGCGCTGCGCTCGGGCCGCTACGGCGGTCTGAGCTACCGGTACGGCAACATCAGCGTGGCGAACTACGGGCGGGCCCGCTCGGCTGGGACCGTGAAGTAGCTCTGCGCGCGCTGTTGACCAGCGAGTGGTACACCGTCGGTTGGGGCGGCGAACTGGGGGAAGGCCCGCTCGTGGCGTCCTTCGGGGCGGCCGCGCCTTCCCTGGAGGAAATGACGCTCGCGGTCGAGGCGGAGCTGTCCCGAAAGCTCCGGGTGTCGGAGCGCCGCCACCTCTTCGGCGGGGTGTCGGAGCTCCATCTCCGCCACGATGACGGCTGGACCGACCTGCTCCGCGGCGGCACACCGTCGCGTGAACAGGATCTGAAGCGGGCCTCGCAAGAGGCCACGCTGCGTACGGTCTGACCGCACGCACCGCACCGCGGGCCCCGGCATTCCATGCCGGGGCCCGCGGCCATGTGGCGCCGGCTCCACCTCCGGCACCAGGGCCGCTCGACACCCGCACCCCGACGGCCCGGCCCGGCCCGGAGCGGATCGGCAGCCTGACCCACGCCTCGCCCTCCAGAACGTGGCTGACGTCCACCCGCTGGGCGCCGAGGTCCACCGACAAGCCGGACGGCTGTCGGAGTCCGTGTTCGCCAGGTGTGCGCGGAACCTACCCATTTCCGTCTCGGACCACCGCCGGTCCGCCGGGGAGGAGAAAGCGGTCGAGGTCGTCCAGCCTCGAAAGCGCACCGAGATTGTCCGCTGTGGACTCGCCGACCAACAGGACGAAGCCTGCGGTCTCCCTTTTTGCCGGTGTGTGCTTTCCGCTTCGCCCATCGCTGACGCACCGCACGGACAGGGAACTTCGCCCGAGGCGGCCCCTGCCGGTAGAGCAGATGGAGGCTTCCCCTGGTGCTCGGTCATGAGGAATCTTCCAGCGCTGTCAGACGGCTCCCAGGTCGACGGTGACGGAGAAGGGAGCAGCAGTCTTGATCGCGCCGGTGAACATCTCGCCGTCCCGGTAGGCCTTGGTGGCGGGATCGAGGACGTAGGTGTACACGATCGGGACACCGGTGGGGGCCTGCTCGACCCGCCAGTAGAAGGGGATGCCGGCCTTGGCGTACTGGTCGACCTTCACGATTCGGTCGGTGGTCCCTGATCCCGGGGACACGACCTCGACGACCAGGAGGACGTGCTCGGGGCGGGTGGGCGTGAGGTCGATGGTTTCTGCCCGGTAGACGATGACGTCCGGGCGGCGGTTGGTGAGGGGAACGCCCTGGAGGCGGACGTCGAAGTCGGTGTCGGCGTTCCAGTCCGGGCCCGCGGCGACGTCCAGGGCATTGGCCAGGATGCGGGCCAGCCGGTTGTGGCGCTTGGACGGCATCGGGCTGACGGCGACCATTCCGTCCCCGATCTCGATGCCGGCGCACTGCTCCTCGGACCAGGAGTCGTACTGTTCCGCGCTGATCTGGGTGTACATCCACGCAGGCACCACCATCTCGGCGGTCACGGTGTACCTCCCACGAGGAGCTGGTGCTGCCGGGGTCAGCCTATTGTCCGCCGATGCCGGACCGCTCGGCATCGGCAGCGCTTACCCGTCCCACCTGCCCGTTCACACCCCGCCCCGTGGCGCGCGGGTGTCGTGGAGGCGGGTGCGCGAGGATTGGGGGTATGGCCAACCGACTTGCGCAGACCACCTCCCCGTACCTGCTCCAGCACGCCGACAACCCCGTCGACTGGTGGCCCTGGTCGCCCGCGGCGTTCGAGGAGGCCAGGAAGCGGGATGTGCCCGTGCTGCTCAGCGTCGGGTACGCGAGTTGCCACTGGTGCCACGTCATGGCCCATGAGTCGTTCGAGGACGAGACCGTGGCGGCCTACCTCAACGAGCGCTTCGTCGCCGTGAAGGTCGACCGGGAGGAGCGGCCCGACGTCGACGCCGTGTACATGGAGGCCGTCCAGGCGGCCACCGGGCACGGTGGGTGGCCGATGACCGTGTTCCTCACGCCGGATGCCGAACCCTTCTACTTCGGGACCTACTTCCCGCCCGAGCCCCGGCACGGGTCGCCCTCCTTCCAGCAGGTGCTCGAAGGGGTGAGCGCAGCGTGGACCGACCGGCGTGAGGAGGTCGCCGAGGTGGCCGGGCGGATCGTCGCCGATCTGGCCGGGCGGTCACTGGCGCATGGCGGCGATGGGGTGCCGGGGGAGGCGGAGGTCGCGCAGGCGCTGCTCGGGCTGACCCGGGAGTACGACGAGCAGCACGGCGGGTTCGGGGGCGCGCCCAAGTTCCCGCCGGCCATGGTGGTGGAGTTCCTGTTGCGGCATTACGCCCGTACGGGGGCCGAGGGGGCCCTCCAGATGGCCGCCGACTCCTGTGCGGCCATGGCCCGGGGCGGGATCTACGACCAGCTCGGCGGCGGGTTCGCGCGCTACTCGGTGGACCGGGAGTGGGTCGTCCCGCACTTCGAGAAGATGCTGTACGACAACGCGCTGCTGTGCCGCGTGTACGCCCACCTCTGGCGCACCACCGGATCCGCCGAGGCCCGGCGCATCGCTCTGGAGACCGCCGACTTCATGGTGCGGGAGCTCCGGACCGCCGAGGGCGGCTTCGCCTCAGCGCTCGATGCCGACAGCGAGGATCAGGAAGGAAAGCATGTCGAGGGTGCCTTCTATGTGTGGACTCCCGCGCAACTGCGTGCGGTGCTCGGTGAGGAGGACGGGGCCTTCGCCGCCGCGTACTTCGGGGTGACGGAGGAGGGGACCTTCGAGGAAGGCGCCTCCGTTCTTCAGCTCTCCGGTGAGGCGCGGCCCGTGGACGCCGGGCGCGTCGCCGACGTACGGGACCGGCTGCTGGCGGCGCGCGAGGAGCGGCCGCGTCCGGGGCTGGACGACAAGGTGGTCGCCGCCTGGAACGGGCTCGCCATCGCCGCCCTCGCCGAGACCGGCGCCTACTTCGACCGGCCCGACCTCGTGGAGCGCGCCACCGAGGCCGCCGATCTGCTGGTCCGGGTCCACCTCGGTGAAGTCGCCCGGCTGACCCGGACCTCCAAGGACGGGCGAGCCGGGGACAACGCCGGCGTGCTGGAGGACTACGGCGATGTCGCCGAGGGGTTCCTCGCGCTGGCCGCCGTGACGGGTGAGGGCGCTTGGCTGGAATTCGCCGGGTTCCTGCTCGATGTCGTGCTGGAGCAGTTCACCGGCGAGGGCGGGCAGCTCTACGACACCGCCCACGAGGCGGAGAAGCTCATCCGGCGGCCGCAGGACCCGACCGACAGCGCCACCCCGGCCGGGTGGACGGCCGCCGCGGGGGCCCTGCTCTCGTACGCCGCCTACACCGGGTCCGAGGCTCACCGGACTGCTGCCAAAGGTGCGCTCGGCGTCGTCAAGGCGCTGGGGCCGCGTGCGCCGCGCTTCATCGGCTGGGGGCTCGCCGTCGCCGAGGCGCTGCTGGACGGGCCGCGTGAGGTGGCCGTCGCCGGGCCGGTCGGCGGGGAGCTGCACCGTACGGCGTTGCTGGGCCGGGCGCCGGGTGCCGTGGTCGCGGCGGGCGAAGGGCCGGGAGCGGGGGCCGAGTTCCCGCTGCTGGTGGACCGGCCGCTGGTGGGCGGGGCGCCGACCGCGTACGTCTGCCGGCACTTCGTCTGTGACGCGCCGACCACCGATGCGGGGGAGCTGGCGGGGAAGCTGGGCGGCTGAGCGCCCGGGGCGATGAGGAGGGGGCCGGCCGCTCGGCGTTGAGCGACCGGCCCCCTTTCCCGTATCCATACGGACTTATCCGTGCTGGTACGCCACCAGCGAGATGCCCACGTAGTGCGCCACGAACGCCGCCAGCGTCAGCGAGTGGAACACCTCGTGGAAGCCGAACCAGCGCGGCGACGGGTTCGGCCGCTTGATGCCGTAGATCACGCCGCCCGCGCTGTAGAGCAGCCCGCCCACGATGACCAGCACCAGGACCGCGATGCCGCCCGTCCGCATGAAGTCGGGCAGGAAGAAGACCGCCGCCCAGCCCATCGCGATGTAGCACGGTGTGTAGAGCCAGCGCGGGGCGCCGACCCAGAAGACCCGGAAGGCGATGCCCGCCGCCGCGGCCGCCCAGACTGCCCAGAGCAGGGGCCGTCCGGTGGATTCGGGCAGGAGCAGCAGGGTCAGCGGGGTATAGGTCCCCGCGATGATCAGGAAGATGTTGGCGTGGTCCAGGCGGCGCAGCACCGCCTCCCCGCGCGGCCCCCAGGTGCCACGGTGGTAGACCGCGCTCACGCCGAAGAGCAGGCAGGCCGTCGCGACGTAGATCGCGCAGGCGATCCGGCCCTCCACGCTGTCGGTGAGGGCGATCAGGGTGATCCCGGCGATCAGCACCGCCGGGAACATGCCGGCGTGCAGCCAGCCGCGCATCCGGGGCTTGACGGGGACGGGGTCGAGTTCGACAGGGCCTGTGGTCGCCCCACTTGGGCTGGTGGTCGCGGCGGCGGCAGCGGCGTCAGTCATATCCGCATGTTACCTACGCAACCGTAGGTAACGAATATGAGTGGCGATGCTCACGTGTGAGGCCCCCTGGACAGATGGGCGAAACGGTCGGATGATCAAATGAGTGCGGTCGGCACCGGATGAGCGCCAGGGGATCGAAGGGTACGAAGCATCCGGGTCGCAGCCCCCACGGGGCACCTGACAACACCCACCCTCATCAAGGAGCGATCGTGGCGCGCGACATCGCGGCTCCCCTCACTGTCCCCACCCACCACCAGGAGCTGGTCTCCTGGGTCGACGAGATCGCAGCGATCACCCAGCCCGACCGGGTGGTCTGGTGCGACGGCTCCGAGGCCGAGTACGAGCGCCTGTGCGGGGAGCTCGTCGCCAAGGGCACGTTCACCAAGCTGGACGAGATCAAGCGGCCGAACTCGTACTACGCCGCGTCCGACCCGAGCGATGTCGCCCGCGTCGAGGACCGTACGTTCATCTGCTCCAAGGAGGAGAAGGACGCGGGTCCGACCAACCACTGGAAGGACCCCGCCGAGATGCGGGCCGTCTTCACCGGCGAGCAGGGTGTGTTCCGCGGGTCCATGCGCGGGCGCACCATGTACGTCGTCCCCTTCTGCATGGGGCCCGTCGGCTCGCCCCTCTCCGCCATCGGCGTCGAGATCACCGACTCCGCGTACGTCGCCGTCTCCATGCGCACCATGACCCGCATGGGCCAGGCCGTCCTGGACGAGCTGGGCACCGACGGCTTCTTCGTGAAGGCCGTCCACACCCTGGGCGCACCTCTGGAGGAGGGCCAGGAGGACGTGCCGTGGCCCTGCAACACCACCAAGTACATCTCGCACTTCCCCGAGGACCGCGAGATCTGGTCGTACGGCTCCGGCTACGGCGGCAACGCCCTGCTCGGCAAGAAGTGTTACGCGCTCCGCATCGCCTCCGTCATGGCCCGCGACGAGGGCTGGCTCGCCGAGCACATGCTGATCCTCAAGCTCACGCCGCCGCGCGGGGAGTCGAAGTACGTGGCCGCCGCGTTCCCGTCCGCCTGCGGCAAGACCAACCTCGCCATGCTGGAGCCCACCATCCCCGGCTGGACCGTGGAGACCATCGGCGACGACATCGCCTGGATGCGGTTCGGCGAGGACGGCCGGCTCTACGCGATCAACCCGGAGGCCGGGTTCTTCGGCGTCGCGCCCGGCACCGGTGAGCACACCAACGCCAACGCCATGAAGACCATGTGGGGCAACTCCGTCTTCACCAACGTGGCGCTGACGGACGACGGCGACGTGTGGTGGGAGGGCATGACCGAGGAGGCGCCCGCGCACCTCACGGACTGGAAGGGCAACGACTGGACCCCGGAGTCCGGCACGCCCGCCGCCCACCCCAACGCCCGCTTCACCGTCCCGGCCGGGCAGTGCCCGATCATCGCGCCCGAGTGGGAGGACCCCAAGGGCGTGCCGATCTCGGCCATCCTGTTCGGCGGCCGCCGCGCCTCCGCCGTACCGCTGGTCACCGAGTCCTTCGACTGGCAGCACGGTGTCTTCCTCGGAGCCAACGTCGCCTCCGAGAAGACCGCCGCCGCCGAGGGCAAGGTCGGGGAGCTGCGCCGCGACCCGTTCGCCATGCTGCCGTTCTGCGGCTACAACATGGGCGACTACATGAACCACTGGGTCAAGGTCGGTGCGGACAAGGCCGACCAGTCGAAGCTGCCGAAGATCTACTACGTGAACTGGTTCCGCAAGAACGACGCGGGCAAGTTCGTGTGGCCCGGCTTCGGCGAGAACAGCCGCGTGCTCAAGTGGATCGTGGAGCGGCTGGAGGGCAAGGGCGAAGGCGTCGAGACCCCGATCGGCATCCTGCCGGCCAAGGGCGCGCTCGACACCGAGGGCCTGGACCTCTCCGAGGCCGACCTCGACTTCCTGCTCACGGTCGACAAGAAGGTCTGGCGCGAGGAGGCCGCCCTGGTCCCCGAGCACCTCAACACCTTCGGCGACCACACGCCCAAGGAGCTGTGGGACGAGTACCGCGCGCTGGTGGAGCGGCTGGGCTGAGCCCGTAGGCCCGTAGGCCCGTATGCCCGCTCGACCTGCTGAACCCCGCGGCCGGGTCCATCGGAGATCCGCCCTGACCTGTGGAATCGACGATCCGCCGCGGTACGGGGCCCGTCGTCGCAGACGGCCCCCGGGTTGTCCCCGACCAAGGACGGCCCGCCCGGCCCCCGGAACCCCCTCACGGTTCCGGGGGCCGGCCTCGTTCCCGGGGGAGGACGTCGTGGCACCCGGTCCGCGCGCCGAGGCGGCACGCGGACCGGGGCCGTCAGTGGGCGCCGACCAGGTGTCCGGAAGGCGCGGTGGCGGCGAGGGCCTCCGTGTGGGCGTCCATCCGCTGCGCGGAGAGGATGGCGGCGGTGGTGTCGGCGCGGGACGCGGCCACCACGAGCGCGCGGCCCGCGAGGGCGTGGGCGCGGCGGTGCAGGGACGCCCGGGCGGCGTCGGTCAGGGCGGCGTGCCGGGCGGGCGGGGCGCCGCGCAGCCGTGCCACCTGTTCGGCGATGCGGTCGCCCGCCGGGGCGAGGCCGAGTTCGTCGGTGACCGCGAGGAGGGCGGCGAGATGGCCCGCGAGCTGGATGTCCAGCTCCTCCTCGCGGCTGCGGTGCGGAAAGTCCGCGTCGTCGGCCGGGCTGTGGACCGATGGGGTGCGGATCGGTTCGTACATGGATGGCCTCCCGGTGATGCTGGGTGTCCATCCTACATTGGATCGAGTCTAAGTTTGAGTCCGGTCCGGGCCGGGCCGGGCCAGGGCCGGTCCGGTCCGGACCGACCCCGGTGCGTGGTGCGGTGGCCTACGGCTGCCCGTAACCGTCCAGGAACGAGCCGATCCGGGTCACCGCGTCCCGCAGCTCCTCCGTCGCCGGCAGCGTCACGATGCGGAAGTGGTCCGGTTCCGGCCAGTTGAACCCCGTCCCCTGCACGACCATGATCTTCTCGGCCCGCAGCAGGTCCAGGACCATCTGCCGGTCGTCCTTGATCTTGTAGACCTTGGGGTCGAGCCGGGGGAAGAGGTACAGCGCCCCCTTCGGCTTCACGCAGGTCACCCCCGGGATCGACGTCAGCAGGTCGTACGCCGTGTCCCGCTGCTCCAGGATCCGGCCGCCCGGCAGCACCAGGTCCTCGATCGACTGCCGGCCGCCGAGCGCGGTGGCCACCGCGTGCTGGGAGGGCATGTTGGCGCAGAGCCGCATGTTGGCCAGGATCGTGAGCCCCTCGATGTACGAGGTGGCGTGCGCCTTCGGGCCGCAGACCGCCAGCCAGCCGGAACGGAAGCCGGCCACCCGGTAGTTCTTCGAGAGCCCGTTGAAGGTGAGCACCATCAGGTCCGGGGCCAGCGCCGCCGTGGGGGTGTGGGTGGCGCCGTCGTACAGGATGCGGTCGTAGATCTCGTCGGAGCAGACGATCAGGTTGTGGCGCCGGGCGATCTCGGTGAGGCCGCGCAGCATCTCGTCGTCGTACACCGCGCCGGTCGGGTTGTTCGGGTTGATGATCACCAGGGCCTTGGTGCGGTCGGTGATCTTCCGCTCGATGTCCGCCAGGTCCGGCAGCCAGTCGGCCTGCTCGTCGCACCGGTAGTGCACGGCCGTCCCGCCGGCCAGCGAGACCGACGCCGTCCACAGGGGGTAGTCCGGGGCCGGTACGAGGACCTCGTCGCCGTCGTCGAGCAGCGCCTGCATCGACATCTGGATCAGCTCGGAGACCCCGTTGCCCAGGTAGATGTCCTCGACGTCGAGGTCGTGGATCCCCTTGGTCTCGTAGTGCTGCACCACCGCGCGCCGCGCCGACAGCAGGCCCTTCGCGTCCCCGTAGCCGTGCGCGCCCGCGAGGTTGCGCAGGATGTCCTCGAGGATCTCCGGCGGGCACTCGAACCCGAACGCGGCCGGGTTGCCCGTGTTGAGCTTGAGGATGCGCTGACCGGCCGCTTCGAGCCGCATCGCCTCCTCCAGCACGGGGCCCCGGATCTCGTAACAGACGTTGGCGAGCTTGGTGGACTGGATGACCTGCATGTCCGCGAGCTTACGGCGGCGTTTCGCGCGGTGCGCGGAGATTGCGCCGTCCTCGCGACCCCGGTCCCGCCTGCCGCCGCGCCCCGGCTTCCATCGGCAAGGCGGCCCCGGTCCCGGACCGTGGGATCGGCCGGTCCGGGCGGCGTCGCGGCTTGGAAAGGGGCGTGAGCCGCCCGGACGGGTGAGATGCGCCACGCGGCCCCCGGCTGGGCCGCGTACGACGGTCCCCTCACCCGGCGGGCTCAGCCGCGTACAACGGTCCCCTCACCCGGCGGGCTCAGGCGGGCAGCTCGGCGTCCTCGGGGACGAGGATGCCGAAGCTGTCCTTCAGCACCCGGCGGAGTTCGTCGGGGCCGGACAGCAGCCGCTCCCTGATCGTGCCGTCCCCCGCCGTCTCGACCAGGTCGAGCCCGGCGAGCGACCGGTGGGAGGAGTCGGGCAGGGCGCGCTGCGCGTACACCGCCTGCCGGAAGGGTGAGTGGGGGCTGGTCGCGATGTACCAGTTGATCATCTCGAAGTCCGCGCCTTCGAACGGCTCCGCCGTGAAGGCGTACTGCGCCTCCCAGCTCCCGCCCTTCTCCGCCCGCAGCTGCCACATCTCCAGCGGCCCGTCGTGCGCCACCGTGACGAGCCGGTGACGGCGCGGAGCGTCGTACACCTCGGCGCCCGCCACCAGCTCGATCGGCTCCAGCAGCGCGCCGATGCTCCCGAACCCGACATCGGCCACGTACGGGCTCGCCGCGTCCGGCACGTCCACCCGCAGCAGTATGTGGCTGCGCGGCCGGATGTCGCCCGGCGCCGCCCCCAGCACCACCCGGGCGGCCAGCAGCGTCACGGTGAAGCCGAGCTGCCGCAGGACGGCGGCGAGGAGGGTGTTGTGCTCGTAGCAGTAGCCGCCGCGCTCACTGTGGACGAGCTTGGCCTCCAGATCGGCCGGGTCCAGCGAGGGCACCGAGCCGAGCACCGGGTCCAGGTTCTCGAACGGGATGCCCAGGGCGTGCGCGCGGTGGAGGGACCGCAGCACCTCCACCGTGGGGCGGGGCTCCCCGGTCCAGCCGATCCGGGCGAAATAGGCGTCGAGGTCGAGTGTCATACCCCGACCGTACGCAGCCGGGGCCGCGCGGCGCTCCAGGCGGTGGGCCTCAGGCGCCGGGCCCAGGCCTCGGGCCACGGCCTCAGGCCCGGGCCTTCGGGCCCCCGCCTCGCCGGGCCGGACCCCCGTCCCGGCCCGGCGAGGCGTCAGATTCCGGTCACCGAGCCGGCCGACGCGATCAGCAGGGCCGTGTCCACGCCCTGCTCCTGAGCTGTCCGGAGCAGCGCCGCGTCCCCCGCCTCCACCACGGCCGGGCTGGTCGTGTCCTCGGCCGCCGAGCCGTCGGCGTACGACGCTGTCGCCGGGGCCATCGCCGTGAGCCAGCCGGCCACCAGCCCGCCGAACTCCTTCTCGTCGATCCCCGCGCCCTCCACCAGCGCGAACGCGTGCCGGGCGCCCGCGAACATGGCGGTCATCGCGCTGAGCAGCGCCACGTCGTACAGCGCGGCGAGGCCGAACTCCGCACCGACATAACGGGTGGCGGCGGGCACGGACAGCACCTCGCGGTGCTCGTCGAAGAGGGCGCGCGGACCGCTGTAGAGGATGTAGCCGCCCGCGTCCGGCGCGCCGACCATCGGGGGCACGGCCATGATCCCGCCGTCCAGGAAACGGGCGCCGCGCTCGGCCGCCCAGGCCGCACGGGTACGGGACTGGGCCGGGGTGGAGGTGGTCAGGTCGACCAGGTCCTTGCCGGTGAGGTCGGCGTCGGCCAGCGCCGCGCGGACCGAAGCGTCGTCCAGCAGGCAGGTGACGACCAGCGGGCTCGCGGCCACCGCCTCCGCCGCGGTGCCGGCCACCCGTGCACCACGGGCGGCGAGTTCGGCGCTCCGGCCGGGGCTGCGGTTCCAGACGGTCAGGGGGTGCCCGGCGTCGAGCCAGGTGTGGGCGAGCGCGGTGCCCATGGCGCCGAGGCCGAGCAGGGTGAGAGGGGTGGGCGAGGTCGGTGCGGTCGGTGCGGTCGGTGCGGTCGGTGAGACCGGTGCTGATGCGTTGTCGGACATGCGGATTAGGCTGGTCGACAGGGCCCGAAGTGATCAAGTACGCACTTACGAGTGGGTGGTTACCCGGTAGTGAGTGACCAGGTGGGGAAGGGGCGGGCGATGAGGGCTGGACGGAGGCCGGGGGCGTACGTCTGCGGGATCGACGCGGCGATGGACGTGATCGGCGGCAAGTGGAAGGTGCTCATCCTGTGGGCGCTGGACGAGAAGCCGTGCCGCTTCGGGGAGTTGCGGCGGGCCGTGCCCGGGGTGACCGAGAAGGTGCTCAGCTCCCACCTCAAGGAGCTGGAGGACGACGGCATCGTGCACCGTGAGGAGTACGCCGAAGTGCCGCCCCGGGTGGAGTATTCGCTCACGCCGCGAGGGGTCTCGCTGAACGAGGCCCTGGGTCCGCTGGGGGACTGGGGGCGTGAGCACGTTCACCCCGGTGCGCGGGCCGAGGCTGCCGCGGCTGGAAACGACCCCTTGTGATGGCCTGACATCTGCGCCACCATGCGCATGTCAATAGCCGGAAGATCTCCGGTCTTTGGCATCACTGGAGGGGACCCCCCACATGAACAAGCCTCTCATCGGTGCGTTTTTTGCTGCCCTGCTCCTGGGAGCGGGCATCGCGCCCGCCGTCGCGGCCGAAAACATACCGACGCCGAAAGCCGTCACCGAGACCGCTCCCGCCGCGAAGGCCGTGACCTTCGCCGGGACCGTCGCCCTCAGCAACTGCTCGGGCTCCGTGGTCCGTTCGCCCGACTCCCAGCCCACCGACCCCGCCCTCGTACTCTCCAACGGGCACTGTCTGGAGACCGGCTTCCCGGGCCCCGGCGAGGTGCTCGTCGACCGGCCGTCCACGCGGACGTTCACGCTGCTCGACGCCTCGGGCAGCGGTGTCGGCACGCTGAAGGCGAGCAAGATCGCGTACGGCACCATGACCGACACCGACCTCTCGCTCTACGAACTCACCTCCACCTACGAGCAGATCGAGGCCCGCTACGGCATCGAGGCGCTGGAGCTGGAGACCGCGCACCCGGCCGCGGGCACCGCCATCACCGTCGCCTCGGGCTACTGGAAGCGCACCTACAGCTGCGACATCGACGGCTTCGTCCACCAGCTCAAGGAGGGCCGGTGGACCTGGAAGGACTCGGTCCGCTACACCCCGGAGTGCCGGACCATCGGCGGTACGTCGGGTTCGCCGGTGATCGACGACGCCACCGGCAAGGTGGTCGCCGTCAACAACACCGGTAACGAGAGCGGCCAGGAGTGCACGGACAACAACCCGTGCGAGGTCGACGAGAACGGTCGGGTGACCGTCCGCGAGGGCACCAACTACGCCCAGCAGACGTACAACATGGTCCCGTGCATCGGCACCGGCAACAAGATCGACCTGTACCGGGAGGGCTGCGGGCTGCCCAAGCCGTAGCGGTAGCGGTAGCGGTAGCGGTGCCGGTTGTGTAGGTGTGCCGGGCGGTCCTGACCTTCCTCAGGGCCGTCCGGCGCGGTCATGCGTTCCGCGCGTCCTTCCGGGCCGCGCGCGCCGCCTCGATCCCGTCCAGCAGCACCCCGAGCCCCACCCGGAACGTCTCCCGCGCCTCCCGCTCCGGATACGGCATCCCGTTCTGACCGTCGCCCCCTTCGTACGGCTCCGGGGCCCCGTCCCGCTCCAGCCGGATCACCGCCGGGAAGCGCTCCGCGAAGTCCGGGACCAGCTCCGTCAGGGCCGCCGAGCGCGCCGCCCACCACTCCTCGTCGGAGCTCCCGGTCGCCGTCGCGGCCCTGCGCGCGTCCGCCACCGTCCGCGCCGAGCCCTGCACCAGCGGGAACAGCGTCCCCACCAGCCGCCGCACCGTCCCGGCCGCCAGCCCCGTCGCCCCGAGCAGCCGGACGAGCGTGTCCAGGTTCGCGTACTCGTGCGGCCCCAGCACCGGCCGGGCCTGCGACACCTGGAGCACCCAGGGGTGGCGGACGTAGAGCTCCAGGACTTCCCCGGCCCAGGCGGTGAGCGGTGCCCGCCAGTCGTCCGACTCCGGGTAGGCGGTGGGGAGTTCGGAATGGACCGCGTCGTACATCAGGTCCAGCAGCTCGCTCTTGCCGGGTACGTGGGTGTAGAGCGCCATCGCGGTCCGCCCGAGCCGGTCACCGACCGCGCGCATCGACAGGGCCGCCATGCCCTCCTCGTCCGCGACCGCGACCGCCGCCGCCACGATGGCGTCCACGCTCAGCCGGGGCTTGGGCCCGGGGCCGGTGCGCGGCGGGGCGGCGACCTCCGCGCGCCAGAGCAGGGAGAGGGAGCGGCGGGCGTCACCCTGCCCGGCGAAGACCACCACTTGCGACTCCTTACGCCATAAAGTAACTTCGGTCGGGTAATTCTTTACTGTGTAAAGGTAGCAGGGAGAGGGGTGCCGTCGTCATGCGGCAGACCATGCCGGTCAGCTATGTACGGGTCACCGGGGTCGAGCGGATCACCCCGCGCACCGCCCGGGTCACCTTCACCGGGGACGCACTGCCCCGGCTCATGGAGGACCGGCCCGACCAGCAGGTGAAGCTCTGCCTGCCGCGCGAGGGGCGGAGCGTGGCGGAGGGGCTGCTGCCCGAGCAGGACGCGGAGGACACGTACGGCATGCGCTGGTACGAGGCGTTCCTCGCGATCCCGGAGGCGCGGCGGCCCTGGCTGCGCGGCTTCACCGTCCGTGCCTACGACCGCGAACGCAACGCGATGGCCGTGGACTTCGTGCTCCACGGCGACGGCGGGCCCGCCGCGCGCTGGGGTGCCGCCGCCCGCCCCGGTGACGTCGTCGGCATGGTCGGGCCGTCGTCCCTCTACGCCCGTCCGCTGCCGACCGACGCCCGGCGGATGCTGCTCGTCGGGGACGAGGCCGCGCTCCCGGCCATCGCCACGGTGCTGGAGTCGCTGCCGGCCACGACCAAGGCGCTCGTGTACGCCGAGGTCGCGGACGCGGGGGAGGAGTTGGAGCTGCCGACCGCCGCCGGGGGTGTCGAGGTGCGCTGGGTGCACCGGGACCGGGGTGGCTCGGTGGTGGCGGCGGTACGGGACGCGGGCCCCGACCTCGACGGGGTGGACGCGGCCTGGGTGGCGGGCGAGGCGTCGGCGGTGCGGGCGCTCCGCCGCCATCTGGTGGGGGAGCGCGGGCTACCGAAGGGGGCCGTCGAGTTCAGCGGCTACTGGCGGCGCGCGCTCACCCAGGACGACGCCCCGACCGAGGAGGACCTCGCCTGGGCGGCGGAGCGCGCCGCCGATGCCTCGTGAAGGCCAGCGCTTTGTGCAGGAGTGCTCAGGCGGCTCCCGCGCCCCTGACCGCCTTGCCCGCCAGCACCGACGTACGCCGGCCCTCCTCGATGATGAACCGCCCGTCGATCAGCACGTGCGGGATGCCCACCGGTAGTGTGCGCGGCTCCTCGAAGGTGGAGCCCGCCGCCACCGTCTCCGGGTCGAAGAGCACCAGGTCCGCGCGGTAGCCCTCGCGCACCAGGCCCCGGTCCGCCAGCCGCAGCCGGGCGGCCGGGCGCGAGGTCAGGTGGGCCACGCACTCCTCCAGCGAGAGGATGCCCAACTCCCTTGCGTACCGCCCCAGATACTGCGGGAACGTGCCGTACGCCCTCGGGTGCGGCTTGTCGCCCTGGAGGATGCCGTCGCTGCCGCCGGTGTGCACCGGGTGGCGCATGATCTGCCGGACGTTCTCCTCGTGGCCCACGTGCTGGAGGATCGTCGTCCCGAGCCGGTCCTCGGTGAGCAGCCGCCGTGCGGTCACCCAGGGCTCCTCGCCCCGCAGCGCCGCCGACGCCGCCACCGTACGGCCCACGTACGCGGCCAGGTGCGGTGCGCCGACACCCGAGATCTCGATGGTGTCCCACTCGATCGGCACCCCGTGGCAGCCGTCCGAGCCGAGCACCTCCAGGTGGTGCCGTATCTTCTCCGCGCTCGCCGGGTCCGCGAGCCGGGTCAGGACCGACTCCGGGCCGCCCTCGCTAGCCCAACTGGGCAGCATGGCCACCAGCGTTGTGCAGCCGGGGGTGTACGGGTAGGTGTCGAGCGAGATGTCGGCCCCGGCGGCGAGCGCGCCGTCGAGGAGGGCCAGGAGGTCGGGCGCCTTGCCCTTGTTGACGCCGAAGTTCATGGTGGCGTGGGCGAGATGGAGGGCGCAGCCGGCGTTGCGGGTGAGCTGCACCATCTCCTCGTACGCTTCGAGTGCGCCCGCCCCGTAACTGCGGTGGTGGGGGCAGTAGTAGCCGCCGTGGCGGGCCACCACCCGGCAGAGTGCGGTGAGTTCGGCGTCGTCCGCGTACATTCCGGGGGTGTAGGTCAGGCCGGACGACATGCCGACCGCGCCCTCGCGCATCCCCTGGTCGACCAGCTCCTTCATCCGGGCCAGTTCGGCTTCTGTGGCCGGGCGGTCGTCCCAGCCGACGGCGTACATCCGGACCGTGCCCTGCGGGATCAGGTAGGCCGCGTTGACGGCGATGCCCTGGCCGCCGAAGTTGCGGTCCAGGCGGTCCAGATAGCCGCCGACCGTGCGCCAGTCGAAGTCGATGTCGGAGCCGTCGCCGTTCCAGCCGGTGATGGAGCGGCGGACCTCGGCGAGCGTACGGTCGTCGGCCGGGGCGTACGAGAGACCGTCCTGGCCGAGCACTTCCAGTGTGACGCCCTGCGCCGCCTTCGCCGTGTGCTCCGGGTCGCGCAGCAGCGCCAGATCGCTGTGGGCGTGCATGTCGATGAAGCCGGGGGCCAGCGCGAGGCCGTCGGCGTCCACCGTGTGGGGGGCGGTGGGGCGGGGGCCGGGGGAGCCCTCGCGGTGGATCTCGGCGATCCGGCCGCCGTCGACCGCCACATCGGCGCGGTAGGACGGCTCGCCGGTGCCGTCGACGACGAGCGCGTCGCGCAGGACCAGGTCCATGGGTGGCCTTTCGGAGCAGGGGAGTTGGCGGCTCAGAAGAACGTGCGGATGTAGTCGCTGACCGTGCCGTCCGACTCGACCAGCGGGATCAGTTGCCACTTGTCGAAGCTGGTGCACGGGTGCGAGAGGCCCATGCCGACCCAGTCGCCCACCTCCAGCTCGGCCCCCGCCTCCGTACGCACCCAGGTGTGCTGGTCGGAGAGGCCGGTGACCGTGATCCCGGCGGCGGGGCGCACCGAGCCGTCCCGGGCGGAGCGGACCACCTGCGCCTCGGGGAGATCCAGGTCGTACGCCGCGTCCCGCTTGCCCGCGTTCAGGAACGCCTGCTCGCCGGTCGGGCGGGAGACCACCTGGGCCCAGAGACGGAAGGCGGGCTCCAGGGCGCCTTCCTCGGGAACGCGGTTGAAGGGGGTGAGGTGCTTGTAGTGGCCGTCGTCGTGGGAAACGTACGCGCCGGAGCGGAGCAACTTCAGTACGGGGGAGCTGAGTTCGGGGGTCTCCGCGAAGACGTCCGCCACCGCGTCGAACCAGGCGCTGCCGCCCGCGCTGATGACGATCTCCTCGGCGCCGGTGAACCGCTTCTCGCCGTCGAAGGTGGCGGCGAGCGCGACGAGCCGCCGCAGCCAGGCCCGTACGCGCTCCGGGTCCGCGTCCGGCACCTCGCCCTCGTACCCGGCCACGCCCACCAGGCGCAGCGACCCGGCCGCCGCCACCGCGTCGGCCACCGCCGCGCAGTCGGCCTCGGTACGGGCGCCGGTGCGCGCGCCCTCGCCCGCGCCGAGCTCCACGACCACGTCGACGGGGCGGGTGGCGCCCGCCGCGCTCAGGGCCTCCTCCATCAGCTCGACCCCGCGCACGGAGTCCACGTAACAGATGAAGCGGAACTCCGGGTCGGCGCTCATCTCGCCGGCCAGCCAGCGCAGCGCCACCGGGTCGACCAGCTCGTTGGCGAGGAAGACGCGCCCGATCCCGTACGCGCGGTAGACCCGGGCCTGGTGCGGCACGGCGGCCGTGATGCCCCAGGCGCCGCGCTCCAACTGGTCCGCGAAGAGCTGCGGGGACATGGAGGTCTTGCCGTGCGGGGCGAAGGCGAGACCGTGGCGTTCCGCGTACGTCTCCAGCAGCGCGAGGTTGTGCTCGACCGACTCGGCGGAGAGCGCGAGGACGGGGGTGGTGAACCCGCCGGTGAAGAGGTTGCGGCGCTCGGCGGCGAGCGTCCCGACGGTCAGGCCCTCGGCGTCGGGCGGGAGCGCCTTGAAGCGGTGGTCGACGCGTTCTTCGGCGAGGCCGGCCGCGAGGGAGGCGGGCGAGGCGGGTGAGGTGGCTGAGGTGGGTGAGGCGGTGGGGGTGGTGGGGCGTTCGGCTGCCAAGGGGAGCTCCTCGAAGTCTGTTGCAACATATGCAACACCCATTGCGTATATCGCTCAACGCTGTCTAACATCCGAGCCGATGCCCGGTCAATGGTGACCACCGGCCCGCACGCCGATCAGCGAGGAGCCTTCCGTGTCCGGACCCGCAGCAGGGACGGCCAGCGCCGACGCGACCACCGAGGTCGTCTGTCTCGGTGAGTCCATGGTGACGTTCCTGCCCTCGCAGCCCGGCCGCCTCGCCGACGTACCGTCCTTCGGGCGCGGGATCGGGGGCGCCGAGTCCAACGTGGCCTGCGCGCTCGCCGCCGCCGGGCACCGGGCGGCCTGGGTGGGGCGGGTCGGCGCGGACGGCTTCGGTGACCACCTGGTCGAGACGATCGGGGGGTACGGGGTCGATACGTCGGCCGTGCGGCGGGATCCTGACCGGCCCACCGGCATCTACTTCCGTACGGCGACGGATCGCGGGGAGGGCGCGCACGAGGTGGCCTACTACCGGGCCGGGTCGGCGGCTTCCGCGATGTCGCCGGCGAATGTGCCGTACGGGGAGGTCTTCGCGGGCCGTGTCCTGCACCTGTCCGGGATCACGGCGGCGCTGTCGGCGGACTGCCTGGAGCTGCTGCGGGAGCTGACGGCTCCGCGTCCGGGGCGTCCGCTGGTGTCGTTCGACGTGAACCACCGGCCGCATCTGTGGCGGGGCGGCGACCCTTCTGTGCTGCTGGAGCTGGCCCGGCGGGCCGATCTGGTGTTCGTGGGGGAGGACGAGGCGGAGGAGGCGTGGGGGATCGTGGGCGCGGAGGCGATCCGGGCGGCGCTGCCGGAGCCGTCGGTGGTGGTCGTGAAGCGGGGGAGCGCGGGCGCGACGGTGTTCGCCCCGGGGCTCCGCCCCGGACCCCGCTCCTCAAACGCCGGAGGGGCTGAGATTGCGCCGGCCTCGTGCTCCACGGAGGGCGGAAGGGCTGAAGGTGCCCCGGACCCGCGCTCCAGGGAGGGCGGAGGGGCTGAGATGGTCACCCCCGTCCCCGCCCTCCACGTCGACGTCGTCGCCGCCGTCGGGGCGGGCGACGCCTTCGCCGCCGGGTTCCTCTCCGCCACCCTGCGCGGGCTTCCGGTACGGGACCGGGTCCGGCACGGGCATCTCATGGCCGCCGCCGTCCTCACCGTCCCCGGTGACCTCACCGAACCGCCCGCCCGCGACCACGCCGACCGTCTCGTCGCCCTCGACGACGAGGCCTGGGGGAGACTTCGTCTCGGCCCCGGCTGGACCGCAGCCGACCGGGCCCCCGAGGAGGTACGTACGCCATGAGCCAGACCGTCGACCGGGCACTCAGCATCCTGCCGCTGCTCGCCCAGGGACCCGCCGACCTCGGCCAGGTCGCCGAGCGGCTCGGCGTCCACAAGTCCACGGCGCTGCGCCTGCTCCGTACGCTCCACGAGCACGGGCTCGTCTACCGGCAGCAGGACCAGCGCTACCGCCTCGGCGCCCGGCTCTTCGCCCTCGCGCAGGAGGCCGTCGAGAACCTCGACGTACGCGAGATCGCCCACCCCCACCTGGTCGAACTCAACGACCGGTGCGGGCACACCGTGCACCTCGCCGTCTACGAGGAGCAGGAAGTCCTCTACATCGACAAGGTCGAGAGCCGCTACCCGGTCCGGATGTACTCGCGGATCGGCAAGCCCGTCGCGATCACCGTCGCGGCCGTGGCCAAGCTGCTGCTGGCCGACCTCACCGAGCCCGAGCGGCGCGCGATCGCCGAGAAGCTCGACTACCCCATGTACACGTCCCGTTCGACGCCCAACCCGGCCGCCTTCCTCAAGGAGCTGGCCGTCGTGCGCGAACAGGGCTGGGCCACCGACCTCGGTGGCCACGAGGAGTCCATCAACTGCATCGGCGCCCCCATCCGGGGCGCGGACGGGCGGCTCGTCGCGGCCATGTCGGTGTCCGCACCGAACGTGGTCGTCACGGCCGAGGAACTCCTCACCCTCCTCCCCCTGGTCCGGCGCACCGCCGAGACGATCAGCCGGGAGTACTCAGGATCCGGCACCAACCGACCCAAGAAAGTCTGATCAGCCATGACCGAGAAGACCGCCCTCACCCCCTCCACCCACACCACGCCGCCGGCGAAGTTCTCGCACGGCGTCCGGAAGGGGAACATCCTCCAGGTCGCCGGCCAGGTCGGCTTCCTCCCCGCCGTGGAGGGCCAGGCCCCGACCCCGGCCGGCCCCACCCTGCGCGAGCAGACCCTCCAGACCTTCGCCAACGTCAAGGCGATCCTGGAGGAGGGCGGCGCGAGCTGGGACGACGTGATGATGATGCGCGTCTACCTCACGGACGTCGACCACTTCGCGGAGATGAACGAGATCTACAACGCGTACTTCGCCGAGCAGAACCTCAAGGAGGCCCCCTCGGCCCGTACGACGGTCTACGTCGGCCTGCCCAAGGGACTGCTGATCGAGATCGACGCCCTCGCGGTGCTGAGCTGACGGCTCGGGCTACAGTTCCGGCTCCAGCTCGGGCTCCGGCTACAGCTCCGGCTCCAGCTCCAGCTCGGGCTCCGGCTACAGCTCCGACTCGGGCGCCAGCTCCGCTGACCGTTCCTGCTTCACCGAAGGTCCCGCCGCACTGATCGCCGTGCTCCACCCGCAGCAACTCTCCAACTCGCCGTACGGCACGGCGCCCCGTCCCCCGGGGGCGCCGTGCCGCGCTCCGCCCTGCCCTCCCTCCAGCACCACCGGAGTTCCCCATGTCGCTCGCCGCCACCCCACCGCCGGTCGAGACCCCACCGCACACCGGTGGCCTGCTCCTCCTGATCGACGGCACCGCCGGTCTGCTGACCGTCGCCGCCCTCGGTATCGCGCTCCTCCTCTTCCTGATCATCAAGGTCAGGCTCCAGCCGTTCGTCGCCCTGCTCGCGGTCTCCATAGCCGTCGGCCTCGGCGCCGGGCTCTCGGTCACCGAACTCTTCGGCACCGTGCAGAAATCCGCCGCCGTCTCGGTCATCGAATCCGGCATGGGCGGCATCCTCGGCCATGTCGCGATCATCATCGGGCTCGGTACGATGCTCGGCGCGATCCTCGAAGTGTCGGGCGGGGCCGAGGTGTTGAGCGCCCGCCTGCTGAACGCCTTCGGTGAGAAGCGCGCCCCACTCGCCATGGGGATGACGGGCCTCGTCTTCGGTATCCCGGTCTTCTTCGACGTCGGCATCTTCGTCCTCGCGCCGATCGTGTACGCGGCCGCCAAGCGCTCCGGAAAATCGATTCTGCTCTATGCCATGCCGCTGCTGGCGGGGCTGTCGATGACCCATGCGTTCCTGCCCCCGCACCCGGGGCCGGTGGCCGCCGCCGGACTCTTCAACGTGTCGCTGGGCTGGGTCATCCTGATGGGCGCGGTCGTCGGCATCCCGTCCGTCCTGGCCGCCTGGGCGTACGCCTCCTGGATCGGGAAGCGGATCTTCGTCGACGTACCGCAGGGCATGGTGGACGCGGCGGCAGAGGCCAGGGAGGCCGTCGCCGCCGAGCAGCGGGCGGCGGGCGTCACCCCGCACGAGAGGCCGGTGCCGCTCCTCACGGTGCTGGCGATCATCGGGACCCCGCTGATCCTGATCCTCGCGGCGACGTTCTCCTCCATCGCGCTGGACCCTTCGACTCTCCGCTCGGTCGTGGAGTTCTTCGGCAACCCGTTCGTGGCCCTGACGATCGCCCTGTTCCTCGCGTACTACCTGCTCGGCATCCGCCGCGGCTGGTCCCGCAAGTCGCTGGAGTCCGTCTCCACGTCGTCGCTCAAGCCCGTCGGCAACATCCTGCTGGTGGTCGGCGCGGGCGGCATCTTCGGTGCCGTACTCAAGGGCAGCGGCATCGCGGACGCGCTGGCCGACACGTTCAACGACGTGGGTCTGCCGGTCATCCTGCTCGCCTGGCTGATCTCGGTCGTCCTGCGGGTCGCCCAGGGCTCGGCGACCGTCGCGATCGTCACCACGGCCGGGATCGTGGTCCCGCTGGTCGAGGGCCAGGACTTCTCCCAGGCCCACCTGGCGCTGATCATCATGGCGATCTCGGCGGGTTCGATCTTCGCCTCGCACGTCAACGACGGCGGCTTCTGGATGGTGTCGAAGTATTTCGGCATCTCGGAACGCGACACGCTGAAGTCCTGGACGGTGCTGGAGACGGTGCTGTCGGTGGCGGGCTTCGTGGTCGCGGCGCTGCTCAGCCTGGTGATCTAGGGCTGCCGGCCCCGGGGGCCACCGCTCCCCGGGGCCGGCACCCTCAACTCCCTGTGCGCGCTGCGTAGTAGACGTTCAGGATGTCGCCCTCCACCTCGCGCACCGCGACCTCCTCGAAGCCCGCCTCCGCCAGCATCCGCAGCGCGGTCCGGCGGCCCCATACGGTCCCCGGACCGGCGCCGCCTCCTCCGCCTGAAGCTCCTGGAACTTCGGATACGAGGAGTAGGGCACCCCGCCATCCTCCTGGAACGCCGTGACCACCTCGTCCTCGACCAGCCCGATCTGAGCGAGTTCCTGGGCGAAGGAAGCCAGGTTGTCGGGCCCGGCGGCCCGGCGGCCCGGCACAGGGAGGCGGCGTGCTCGGGCGGCAGCCGGTACGTACCGTCCGCCGGGTCGTACGCGACGATCCCGCCCACGGTCACCCCGCCCAGCCACTCGCGCACGTAGCGCTCCTCCAGCCCGGCGGCCTCGGCGATCTGCTCTTTTCCCCTATCCGCCGCCCACTGCCGACCGACAGGTCCCCCGACAAACGTTACGCCGCCCCGCACGGAATGCCGTGTGCTCCCGTCGCCCCTTTCAGACGGCCATGACCGGCACGTCGTCTCGAAGTCGTCCGCGATGTGGATGCGGCCCGCCAGCGACCCGCGTCGGAGATATCCCATGACG
The DNA here is from genome assembly GCF_042718795.1 of Streptomyces cyaneofuscatus. Lineage (GTDB taxonomy): Bacteria > Actinomycetota > Actinomycetes > Streptomycetales > Streptomycetaceae > Streptomyces > Streptomyces cyaneofuscatus_A. The sequence goes on along the minus strand of NZ_JBHXOX010000005.1, from coordinate 210,826 downwards.
CCGCCCCGCCCACCGAATCCCGCACGCCCCCTTGTGCCGCCCCGCCGATTGCGCTTCCTTGATCGGCATGTCCGAGACAAGCGCAACCACAGAGACAGGGGAGCCGGCCTCCCGACCGCGTAAATCCAGTTGGAAGTACATCGGCCCCGGCATCGTCGTCGCGGCGACCGGGGTCGGGGCCGGCGACCTGGTCGCGACGCTGATCGCGGGCAGCAAGTTCGGGTACACCCTGATGTGGGCGGCGGTGATCGGCTGCGTCGTCAAGATCTCGCTCGCCGAGGCGGCCGGCCGGTGGCACCTGGCGACCGGGCGCACGCTTTTCGACGGCTGGCGCAGCATCGGCGCGTGGACGACCGTCTACTTCGCGATCTACGTCGTCGTCTGGGGCTTCATCTACGGGGCCACGGCCATGTCCTCCAGCGCCCTGCCCATCGTGGCGCTGTTCCCGGACGGGCCGGGGCTGAAGTTCTGGGCGATCGTCACCGGGCTGACCGGACTGGCCTTCGTCTGGTTCAACCGGTATGCCGTCTTCGAGAAGGTCATGACGGTCCTGATCGGCATCATGTTCGTGGTGGTCGTGTACGTGGCCGCCCGGGTCGTGCCGGACGTGGGGGCCTCGTTCGCCGGGCTCGTCCCCGTACTGCCGGACGGTGCGCTGCTCTACACGCTCGGGCTGATCGGCGGGGTCGGCGGCACGATCACCATGGCGGCGTACGGGTACTGGGTCAACGCCAAGGGATGGAGCAACTCCTCCTGGATGCAGGTGATGCGGCTCGACAACCGGGTCGCCTACCTCACCACCGGGATCTTCGTCGTGGCGATGCTCATCGTCGGTGCCGAGCTGCTGCACGCCTCGCAGATCGCTCTCACCTCGGGCGACCGGGGGCTGATCGACCTGGGCAAGGTGCTGGAGGACCGGTTCGGGGCGGGCACCGCGAAGCTCTTCCTGGTCGGCTTCTTCGCCACGTCGTTCTCGTCGCTGATCGGGGTCTGGCACGGGGTGAGCCTGATGTTCGCCGACTTCGTGGAGCGGTTCCGGGCGCCGGTGGATCCGGACGAGCAGCACGCCGGGCCCGCCGTCGTCGACCGCCAGCAGCGGTCGCTGCCCTTCCGCGCGTACCTGCTCTGGCTGACCTTCCCGCCGATGACCCTGCTCTGGCTGGACGAGCCGTTCGGTCTGGTCATCGCGTACGGGGTGCTCGGCGCGTTCTTCATGCCCTTCCTCGCCCTGACCCTGCTGTGGCTGCTCAACTCCTCCCGTACACCGCAGGAATGGCGCAACGGCTGGCTCAGCAACGGGATGCTGGCCCTCGCCGGCCTGCTGTTCATCGTGCTGTGTGTGCAGCAGGTGCGCGAACTGCCCTGGTGAGGGCGGGACTTACGAAACGCCGCAGCGCCGCCGGGGGAGCGGCGGCGCTGCAGGTTCCGGGGTGGTGCGTGGGAGTTACGGGGCAGGGGTTACGGCAGGCTGCGGACGTGCGGGCCGACCGCCTTCGACCAGGCGAACCCGGCCGTCGCGTCCCAGTTGGTCGACCAGGTCATCGCGCCACGGAGCGACGGGTAGGTCTTCGAGGGCTTGAACGAACCGCAGTTGGTGCCCTTGGTCAGGCAGTCCAGCGCGGCGTTCACGACCGACGGGGCGACGTAACCGCTGCCCGCGCCCCGGGTGGAGGCCGGGACGCCGATGCCGACCTGGCTCGGGTCGAGGCCGCCTTCCAGTTGGATGCAGGCGAGCGCGGTGAGGAAGTCCACCGAGCCCTGCGAGTACACCTTGCCGTCGCAGCCGAGCATCGAACCGCTGTTGTAGTACTGCATGTTCACGACGGTCAGGATGTCCTTGACGTTGAGCGCCGTCTTGAAGTACTCACCCGACGTCGACTGCATGTCGATGGTCTGCGGGGCCATCGTGATGACGAGCCCGCTGCCCGCCTTCGCCGAAAGCTGGCGCAGCGCCTTCGTCATGTAGGTGGCGTTGAGGCCGTTCTCCAGGTCGATGTCGACCCCGTTGAAGCCGTAGTCCTGCATCAGCGCGTACACCGAGTTGGCGAACGCGGTGGCGGAGGCGTCGTTGTCGACCCGGACCGTGCCGAGCTCGCCGCCGATCGAGATGATGACGTTCTTGCCCTGCGCCTGCTTGGTCTTGATGTCCGCGCGGAACTGGGCGTCGGTGTAGCCGCCGAGACCGGCGGTGTCGAGCTTGAAGGTGACCGCGCCCTGGGTCGCCGTGGCGTCCGCGAAGGAGACCGCGATGATGTCGTAGTCGGCCGGGACGTCGGTGAGCTTCTGCACGGCCGCGCCGTTGTTGAAGTTCTGCCAGTAGCCGGTCACCGCGTGCTTGGGCACGGACGGGCCGGGGCCGGGGCCCGTGCCGGGCTTGGCCGTACGGGCGCTGACGGCGGCGGACTTGACCGACTCGCCGGCCGCGTTGGTGGCGCTCACCGTGAACTGGTACGCCGTGTCGGCGGCCAGCCCGGTGACGGTCGCCGAGGTCCCGGTGGAGGTGGTGGCCTGCACACCGTCCCGGTACACCTTGTAGCCCGTGGCGCCGGAGACCGCGTTCCAGGACAGGGCCACGGAGGAGGTCGTGGTGGCGCCCGCGGTGAGACCGGCGGGGGCCGCCGGGATGACCGGGCCGGGGCCGTCGCCGCCGCCCCCGCCGTCGGGGCCGGTGACCTCGACGTCGTCGGCGAAGTAGGCGGACTGCCCGTACCAGCCGTGGGTGTAGACGGTCACCGACGTGGTGTTGGCGCCGGTCTTGAAGCTCGTGGACAGCTTGGTCCAGGTGGTGGAGCCCGGCGTCCAGGTGGAGACGTCGGTCGTGCCGCTGCCGGTCACCCCGAGGTAGGCGTAACCGCCCTGCACCCAGGAGCTCAGCGCGTACGTCGAGTTGGGCTTCACGGCCACGGTCTGCGTGCACTTGGCGTGGTCCTGGCCGGCCGGGGTGGCCTTCAGCGCGGACGTGCCGCTGCGCACGGGGGTGGAGACGGTGGCGCCGCTCCCGGCGGAACAGGACCAGTTGGCGAGCCCCGACTCGAAGCCCGCGTTCTTGGCGTTGTTGACGTCGGCGGCCTGGGCGGTGGAGACGAGGCCGGTGACGGTCAGGGCGCCCGCCGCGATGACGGCCATGGCGCCGCCGAGGAAGGGACGGGAGGTGTTCCTTCTGCGTCTTCTGCTGCCTGCGGAGCGTTGCACGGGGTCCTCCGTGGGGAGTTGGTGGTGCGTGGCGGGGGTGGTGCGGCGGTGCGGGCATGCCGGACGGGCGGGTGCACGGCGGAGGGGACGGGGAAGGCCGTGCGGGTGGAGTGGAAGCGGTCGTCACCGCTGGCGGATAAACTGGTCCAGACCAATCAAGTTGTCAAGACCTCTGGCAGTGAAAGGGGCTTGCGGAGGGATGGGCGGCTGCTCGTGCGGGGGGACGGCGGGGCGCCCGTGAGGCGCTCGGTGAAGCGCCCCGGGCCGGAATTTCTTTGCCGGACGGCACCCCCGTGCCCGTACCGCCCCACCCCCACGGGTGATCTTGCCGAAGGCCTTCGTACCGTGACGAAACCTCCCACCGAAATGATCCGGAACGCGCCCCTATCCGCCCTGACGTGCGGGAATGGCGGCGCGCCCGCATTCCGGATGGCGGGTTCGGTAACGCTCCGCAGTGGTAGGAAAGTTGGGCGGAATCGATTTCATCCCGTTTGGCACCCGACCCCCGTACGAACGGTGTTCGCATGATGACGCACAGGTCTCCGATAACTGTTCTCTGCCTGGTGAGACGTGGCTAAAGTGCTGAGACAGGAGCACGGAGCAGGAGCGATTGCGGCCGACGTCTCGACGGCGGCCGGAGCCGAACGGGGAAGAGCGTGCCGACCGCGATAGCAGTGACGAGTGCCGATCTGGTGCTGCCGCCCACCGATCAGCAGACCCCGACCGCGGCCCTGCTCCAGGCCCCCGAAGCCCAGGCCCTGGAGTTGGCGATCGGCGACATGCATCTGCTGCTCGAACAGCACGGCTATGTGATCGCCCTCTACCCTTCCGGCATCCGCCCCGAGCACGAACGCCGGCTCCACTCCATCCGCTCCGTCCTGGAGAGCGACCGGATCGCCCTGGTCAAGGTCGACCTGCCGCCCCTCGGCGTGGCCGTACTCGTCCGCCAGCTGAGGCAGTTGTCCATCTGTGACTTCAGCCCCGGGGTCGTCGCCTCCGCCGCCCGGCTGCTCTCGCACTACATCTACGCCGGCGCCCTGCTCAACTCGGTCGCCAAGCTCGACCGGGTCCCGGTCAGCCTCAAGAGCCATGCCAGGTCCTGGGTCCCCGGCTCCCAGTTCGCCGTACTCGCCGGCCCCGAGCCGCAGCTCATCAAGGTGGGCCCGGCCGCCGAACCCCTGGCCGGACCGGAGTTCCGTACGCATCTTCTCTTAGCCCAGGGCCAGTTGACGTCGGACTGGGTGCAGGAGACCCTCGCGCCCGCCTGGAAGGTCCAGGCCGTCCACGAGACACGCCTTCCCGCCGACTCCCCGCGCTGGTGGGGTACGGGACGGCTGGTGGAGTTCGCCGCCCACCTCCCGGACCTCTCCGTGCTGTACCAACTGGTCGCCTCCGTCCGCCGGGAGAGGTGCCACTGGTGCGAGATGGAACTCATCGGTGACCGCTGCGCCTTCTGTTCCGCACCGCTCGCCGCCCCCGAGAACCGCAGGCCGTCCGGCGGTGTCCTTCAGCTGGAAGCCGGCGGGAGTTCCGGACCCTAGGCCCGCCCGGCCCAGGCGCCCGGCCCCCGGCCCGTACCGCCGCACCGCGCATCCCTCTCTGTCCGCTGCCCCACGCATCCGATTCGAACGAGGTTGTCCGGCCCATGAACTCCCGCCAGCGCCGCGGCGTGATACTCCTGCTCCTGTCGGTCCTGTGTGCCTTCGGTGCCTTCGCCGGCGTCCTCTCGGTGATCAGCGATGTGAACTCCAAGGTGGGGCCTGAGGTGACCGCCTACCAGCTGAAATCCGACGTGGCCCCGTACACGGCGCTGAACAGCGGCCAGTTCGAGAAGATCGCGATGCCCAAGCGCTGGCTCTCGGAGAACGCCGTGACCGACCTGCGGGAGGTCGAGGGGAAGATCGCCGTCACCGAGCTGCGCGGCGGCTCGCTCCTCCAGTCGGACATGATGGTGCGCAAACCCGAACTCCGCGCCGGTGAACAGGAGATCGCCATCATGATCGACGCCGCCACCGGCGTCGCGGGCAAGATCACCCCGGGCGCCACGGTCAACATCTACGCGACCTTCGCCGGCGAGCAGCAGCAGGAGAACGCCGAGCCCGCCCAGTCCAAGGTCATCGTCTCCAACGCCAAGGTGCTGGAGGTCGGCAAGCTCACCGCGCTCAACCCGAGCGGCGACGACCGGCGCACCCAGATGACCGAGGCCGTGCCGATCACCTTCGCCCTGAACACCCTGGACACCCAGCGCATCGCCTACGCCGAGTCCTTCGCGGAGCACGTACGTCTCGCACTCGTCGCCCCCGGCAGCGACGGCACCATCCGCCCGGGCGACCGCACCTACACCCTCGACAAGGACAAGTGAGGGACCGGATGACCACCAGAATCCTCCCGGCCGTGGCCGACCCCGACGCGGCCCGCTCCCTCACCACCCTCCTCAGCCAGCTCCCCGACGCCGAACCGGCGGCCCCGGTCACCGACTCGACCCAACTGATCGACACCCTGGCCCGCCTCGCGGGCGAGGCCCTGGACGAGCTGCCCGAAGTGGTCCTGGTGCACGAGCGGATCGGCCCGGTCCCGGCCCTGGAGCTGATTCGGGAGGTCTCCCTGCGCTTCCCCTCCGTCGGGGTCGTCATGATCACCACGGACGCGAGCCCCCACCTCTTCGCCGACGCGATGGACTCCGGCGCCCGCGGCCTGGTCACCCTGCCGGTGGGGTACGAGGAGCTGGCCAACCGGGTCCAGGCGGCGGCCCAGTGGTCCACCGGCGTACGCCGCCACCTCTCCTCCGCCGGTGACGTGTTCACCGGCCCCGGCGGCACCGTCGTCACGGTCACCGGCGCCAAGGGCGGCGTCGGCGCCACCGTCACCGCCATCCAACTGGCCCTGGCCGCCCAGGCGTCCGGGCACACGGTCGCCCTGGTCGACATGGACCTCCAGACCGGCGACATCGCTTCCTTCCTCGACGTACAGTTCCGGCGCTCGCTCGTCGACCTCGCCCTGATCACCGACATCTCGCCCCGGGTCCTCGCCGACGCCGTCTTCTCGCACTCCACCGGCCTCGCCCTGCTGCTCGCCCCGGGCGAGGGCGAACGCGGCGAGGAGGTCAGCGACCGCTCGGCCCGCCAGATCGTCAGCGCCCTGCGCTCCCGGTACGAGATCGTGGTCATCGACTGCGGCGGCCAGATGAACGGCGCCAACGCGGCGGCCATCGAGATGGCGGACACGGCCCTGCTGGTGACGACCCCGGACGTGGTCGCGGTGCGCGGCGCGAAACGTGTCGTACGGATGTGGGAACGGCTCCAGATCCGCAAGGCCGAGGAGACCGTGACCCTGGTCAACCGCTTCACCCGCAACACCGAGATCCAGCCGCCCCTGATCCAGAAGATCACCGGTACCCGGGTCGCCTCAGCGGCGGTCCCCGCCAACTTCAAGGAGCTCCAGGCCGCCGTCGACTCCGGCCGCCTGCACGAACTGGACGCCAAGAGCACGGTCAAGCAGGCCCTGTGGGGGCTGGCCGGAGAGCTGGGCATCGTCAAACCGAGCATGACCGCCAAGAAGTCCGGTGGCGTTCTGGCCAAGAGGAACAGCGGCACCTCCAGGAACGACCGGGGCTCGATCGGGATCCCGCGCCGCCGGCGCGGCGGGCCCGCAGACGCCGAGGGGACACGTTGAGCGATGACGACCACCACAAGGACGGCCCGCACCGGCATACGGGGGCTCAGGGACCTCCGGGAGCGCTCCGGCCCCGGGCGGCTTCGGCGCCCCGGCCCCAGATACCTTCGGCGCCCCGGCCTCAGGCGCCCTGGCCTCAGGAGCCCTCGGCGCCTCCGAGGGGATGACCGGGGGCAGACCTCGGTCGAGTTCCTGGGCATGACCCCCTTCATCATCCTGATCATGCTGGTGCTCTGGGAGTGCGCCCTGATCGGCTACACCTTCAGCCTCGCGGGCAACGCGGCGGACGTGGGCGCGCGCAAGGGGAGCGGCGCGGAGTACGGGGCGGACGCGGCGTGCCGGGCGGGCGCCCTGAAGGACCTGCCCGACGCCTGGTCGGGCGCGGCCCGGGTGAGCTGCACCCGGGGCTCGGACCTGTACGAGGCGAAGGTGACGCTCAAGGTTCCGGTACTGGTCCCCGGCCTCTTCGACCTGGACATCGACATCGACGGCGAAGCCGGATCGGCTCTGGAGGACTGAGCGATGACGAGGACCATGCCGTACAGCGCACGCATCCGGTCCGGGCGGGCCGGGAAGGGCGGGAAGGGCGGGAAGGCCGCGAAGGGCCGGGACCGGGGCCAGGTCGCCCTGGAGTACCTCGGCTTCCTCCCCCTCCTGCTCCTCGTCGCCATGGGGGCCCTCCAACTCGGCCTCGCCGCGTACGCCGCCAACCAGGCGGGCACGGCCGCACGCGCCGGAGCCCGTACGGCGGCCAGTTACGACGCGCACGGCGACCCGGAGGCGGCGGCCCGTGGCGCGGTGAGCGACTGGCTGAGCGGCGACGGGTTCGGGTACAGCGAGAGCGGCGGCCAGGACATCACGGCCACGGTCCGGGTCAAGGTCCCCTCCGTCGTCCCCGGCCTGGACGACTGGGTGGCGACCCGGAGCGCCACGATGCCGCGCGAATAGCCCCCTCCACAGGCCGACGTTCCCCAGGCCGACGTTCCCCAGGCCGACCTTTCCCAGGCCGACCTTTCCCAGGCCGACCGGACACCGCACCACCCGCGACACCGAGGAGAGTTGGGCAGATGAGCCTGCGGGCACGCATGACCGCCCCGGACGAGCACGGCGGCGCACGGGAGGACGGCCACCTGGTGGCCACCTACCGGGCGAAGCTGCTGGAGGAGATCGACCTCGCGGAGATGTCCTCGCTGGCCGCCGCCGACCGGCGGGCCCGCCTGGAGCGCGTCCTCGGCCACATCATCAGCCGCGAGGGCCCGGTCCTGTCCACCGTGGAGCGCTCGCAGCTGATCCGGCGCGTGGTGGACGAGGCGCTGGGCCTCGGCATCCTGGAACCGCTCCTGGAGGACGCGTCGATCACCGAGATCATGGTGAACGGCCCGGACCAGATCTTCGTGGAGCGCGGCGGCAAGGTCGAGCAGCTCCCGATGCGCTTCGGTTCGCACGAGCAGCTGATGCAGACCATCGAGCGCATCGTGTCGACCGTCAACCGCCGCGTGGACGAGTCGAATCCGATGGTCGACGCCCGGCTCCCCAGCGGTGAGCGTGTCAACGTGATCATCCCGCCGCTCTCGCTGACCGGCGCCACGCTCACCATCCGCCGCTTCCCGCGCTCCTTCACCCTCCAGGAGATGATCGGCTTCGGCTCGCTGGACGAGCAGATGCTGATCCTGCTCGCCGGACTCGTCCAGGCCAAGTTCAACATCATCGTCTCCGGCGCCACCGGCACCGGGAAGACGACGCTCCTCAACGCGCTCTCCGGGCTGATCCCGAACACCGAGCGCATCGTCACCATCGAGGACTCCGCCGAACTCCAGCTCCAGCAGAACCATGTGATCCGGCTGGAGTCCCGCCCGGCCAACGTCGAGGGCAAGGGCCAGATCACCATCCGCGACCTGGTCCGCAACTCCCTGCGTATGCGGCCCGACCGCATCGTCGTCGGTGAGGTCCGCGGTGGCGAGTCCCTCGACATGCTCCAGGCGATGTCCACCGGCCACGACGGTTCGCTCGCCACCGTCCACGCCAACAGCGCCGAGGACGCGCTGATGCGGCTCCAGACCCTCGCCTCGATGTCCGAGGTGGAGATCCCGTTCGAGGCGCTGCACGACCAGATCAACAGCGCCGTCGACGTGATCGTCCAGCTCACCCGGCACGCCGACGGCGCCAGGAAGATCACCGAGATCGCGGTGCTCGACTCGCACGGCCGCGACCCGTACCGGATCGTCACGGTGGCCCGGTTCGACGGGCAGCCGATGGCGGCGGACGGCCGCATCTACGGCCGCTTCCAGTACCTGCCGCTGCCCCGCAGGGTCGCCGACCGGCTCTACATGGCGAGCCAGCCCATCCCGCAGGCGTTCGGCATCGCGCAGAGCGCCGAACAGCTCGCCACCCGAGAGGCCAACTAGGTACCGCGCCATGGACAACGTCAACCTCCCCCTGGTCACCGTCGGCGTCACCCTGCTCGCCTGTGTGCTGGGCGTGATGGGCCTGTACGCCTACTCCGGCGGCAAGGCCGACCGCGACGCGCTCGTGGAGCGGCTCTCCCACGTCGGCCAGGTCCCCGAGACGGGCCGGCACCGCCGGTTCAAGGGCGTGGACCGGCGGCTGCGGTCCACCGCGCTCGGCCGGAAGCTGGAGCTGAAGCTCGCGGCGACCGGCATGGAGCTCACCCCCGGCGAGTTCTTCGTGTACGCGCTCCTCGCGATGGCCGGGCTGTGGATGATCGCCTCCTCCATGCTCGCGGCCTTCTTCGGCCCGGTCGCCGCGCTGATCGGCCTCTGGGGCACCAACGCCTTCCTCAACTGGCAGCGTACGAAGCGCACCGAACGGTTCATCAACCAACTCCCCGAGCTCTCCCGCATCCTGGCCAACGCCACCCAGGCGGGCCTGGCCCTGCGCACCGCGCTCTCGATGGCGGCGGAGGAGCTGGAGGACCCGGCGGGCGAGGAACTGGCGCGGGTGGCACGGCGTTTGGCGGTCGGCGAACCACTCGACGAGGCACTGAGCGAACTGACGGACCGGCTCCCCTCCCGCGAACTCGTCGTCCTGGTCACCACCTTGGTCCTCTCCAACCGGGCGGGCGGTACGGTCGTCAGCTCGCTGCGCAACCTCACCGAGACGCTGGAGGAGCGCAAGGAGACCCGCCGCGAGGTCAAGACCCAGCTCTCCCAGGTGACCGTCACCGCCTACGCCGTACCGATCTTCGGGGTCGGCGCGATGCTCCTGATGAACGCGGTCATGCCGGGAGCGCTGGACCGGATGACCGGCGCCTTCATCGGCCAGGCCGCGGTGGTCGTGGCCATCGCCCTGTACGCGATCGGCTTCGTGGTCATCCGCCGCCTGTCCCGTATCGACGTCTGACACCAGGAAGAAGAGGACCCGCACCCATGGACCTGCTGCTCGCCCTGGTCGTCGGCCTCGCCGTCTACGGGGCCATCCAGGGCATCCGGATGTACCGGGCCGACGCCAAGCTCCCCAGCGACCTCGCCATCGCGCTCGAATCCGGCTCCTCGCGCACCGGCGCGGTGGGCTCCGGCATCGACCGGCTCGGCATCCGCTGGGCCCCGATGGTGCTGCGGATGATGGGCCCCAAGGCGGTCAACAAGAAGCGCCGCCAGATCGACCTGGCCGGAAACCCGGGCGGTCTCACCATCGACCGTTACGCGGCCCGCCGGGCGGTCTACGGAGCACTGGGCCTCCTCGGTGCCTTCTCGATGCTCCTCCAGGACCAGCTCTTCCTCGCCCTCCTCATGATCGCGTTCGGCCTGTTCTGGGTGGAGGCGGGGATCTGGTCGGCGATCCGGGTCCGCCGCGAGCACATCGAACGCACCCTGCCGGACTTCCTCGACGTCCTCGCGGTCGTCGTCTCGGCGGGGCTCGGCTTCCGGCAGGCGCTGGACCGGGTGGCGGAGAAGTACGAGGGCCCCTGGTCCGACGAACTCCGCATCACCCTGCGCCAGATGGACATGGGCGTCAGCCGCCGCCAGGCCTTCGAGGAGTTGCGCCGGCGCAACGACTCGGAGCAGGTCGCCATGTTCGTCACCACGCTCCAGCAGGGTGAGGAACTGGGTGCGCCCATCGTCGAGACGCTCATCCAGATCGCCAACGACATGCGCCGCACCGACGCCCAGAACGCCCGCCGCAAGGCGGCCAAGGCGGTCCCGAAGGCGACGTTCGCGGTGACGTCGTTCCTGCTGCCCGGCACGCTCGTTCTCCTCACGGTGGGGTTCGTGTACGGGGCCGACGTCGACTTCTCGTTTCTCACGGGCGGCTGACATGAACGGCGGGTTCTCATGGGCGGCTGACATGAACGGCGGGTTCTCGCGGGCGGCTGACATGAACGGCGGGAGGGATGGGGACGACGGGGACAGCGGACTCTTACGGGGGATGAGGCGGAGGTGACAGGGGCATGACCTATCAACTGAGCGGATCCGGGACCGGCCTGACCGCCGACCTGACCCGGGCCCACGCCGGCACCCCGGCCGCTCCGGCCTTCGCCATCCAGGTCAACGCCCTCCAGGCCATGTGCCGCCAGGTCTTCGGCTTCCGCCTGGCGATGATCGCGATCGCGACCCCGTACGCCATCGACCACACCGCCCCCGGCCTGCCCACCTGGTTCATCGGCTCGGCGGTCCTGGTCACCTTCATGGGCTCGTACGTCCTGTTCCGCGACTGGGAACGCTTCGGCCCCGTCCTCCTGCGCCACCCCTGGCTCCTCGCCGTCGACGTGGCCTTCGGCTCGCTCCTGCTGATCACGGCGACCCCCGAGTCGACCCTCGCGTACGTCACGGTCTGCACCCCGCTGCTGGCGGGTCTGGTCCAGGGCTGGCGCGGGGCGGCGGTGTTCGCGGCGCTCCAGGTGGTGATCGTCTTCGGCGTGTACGCGAGCGTCCCGAAGTTGGAGGCGGGCGGCGCCACCGGCCTCCTCCTGCCCGGCTTCTGCGTGATCGCCGGAGCGGTCGGGGTCACGCTCCGCAACCTGCTCCTCCGCTTCGGGACGGCCACCCAGGCGCTCACCGAGACCCGGGCGCGGCTGGCGGTGAACGAGGCGGTGGAGGGCGAACGCACCCGCCTGGCCCGGGAGATGCACGACTCCGTGGCCAAGACCCTGCACGGCCTGGCCCTGGCCGCCGACGGCCTGGCGTGCTCGGCCGACCGGATGGACCCGTCGACCGTACGCCACCAGGCGGAGCTGGTCGCCCGGGCCGCGCGCCGGGCCGCCGCCGAGTCGAGGGAGCTGCTCACGGACCTGCGCCGCGAACAGGGCCTGGAGGGCGGCGTGGACCTGGTGGCCGAACTGGCCGCCCAGGCAGCGGACTTCACCGCCCGCCACCCGGTGACGGCCACGTTCCGCCGCCTCGCCGAGGACACCCCGGTCCCGCCCGTCCCGCAGGCGGTGGCCCGCCAGCTCCTCACGGTCGCCTCGGAGGCCCTGGAGAACGCGCACCGCCACGCGGACCCCACGTACCTGGTCGTCCTGGCCGGGGTGAAGGGCGACGTGCTGCGGGTGAGCGTGTACGACGACGGCCGCGGCCTCCCCGCCGGAACCACCCTGGAGGGCCTGCGCCGGGCCGGCCACTTCGGCCTGGTCGGCATGGTGGAGCGCGCGGCGTCGATCGGGGCCCGTATCCGGATCGGCCGGGGCAGGGCGGAGCGGGGGACGGAGGTCCGGGTGGACCTCCCGCTGGCGGCGCTGGCACCCCCGCCGACGCCTCCGCCGCCCTTCGCCCCGACGGCCACCGCGACGCCCGCCGAGGTGGCCGTTGCCGCCACCGCCGCCCACGTGCCATCCCCGTAACTGCACCATCCCTCGACCGCCCCACCCCCCGACCCCCACCCCCCGACCCGGAGAGGAGGCCGCAGCATGCCGGACGATGTCATCGGACCAGTCCCCCCGCACCCCGCGACCGTTCCCCCCGCCCTGCCCCCCGCTCCCGCCACGGCCCGGCTCCGGGTAGTGGTGGCCGACGACAACCCCGTGGTCCGTGCCGGCCTGGGCGTCCTGCTCTCGGGCCGGGCCGACATCCAGGTCGTCGCGGAGGCGGCGGACGGCCGGGAGGCGTACGAGAAGACGCTGCACCACCGCCCCGACGTGGTCCTGCTGGACGTCCGGATGCCCGGCGTGGACGGCATCTCGGCGCTGCCGCACCTGGTGGGCATCGCCCCCGTACTGATGCTGACGTACAGCCGCGAGAGCGAGATCGTCCACGAGGCCCTGCGGCTGGGCGCGGGCGGCTACCTGGTGCACGGCGAGTTCACGGCGGACCAGTTGGTACAGGCGGTACGGGACACGAGGAACGGCCGCGCCCACTTCACCGCCACGGCCGCCGACGCCCTGCTGGCCCACATGCGCCACGGCACGGCTCCGGAGCGGCCTCCGCTGCCGGACGGCCTGGGCGCGGCCCTCACGACGGCGCCGGTGCGGAGGCCCGTCCAGGAGCCCTTCCGGCAGCGCGAACATTCCGAAACCCTTTCGCAACTGCAACCTCCTGTGGGACAGTCTTCTGTATCCGGGGGGCCGGTCTCTCCCCCCAACAGGCAGCAGTACGGGCTGAGTTCGAGGGAGGTGGAGGTCATGGAGCTGATTGCGTCCGGAATGAGTAATCAGCAGATCGCCGCCACCTGCTTCATCAGCGAGAAGACCGTCAAGAACCACATCAACCGCATCTTCACCAAGCTCCACAGCACCAGCCGCAGCGAGGCGATCGCCCGCTGGCTCGGCACGGCCCCCCGGGACCCCGGACGGCACCCATGACCGGCCAACTGCCCGACGAGGGGGCCCAGAAGGCGATTTGGGCCCGGGAATGGGCCCACGGACCCTCTGTGCGCATGGCGGTTCCCCCCTATGTTTCTCCCGTCGCCCCCGGCACCGACCAGGAGGAAGCCGGTACCGGGGACGCCACCGCGGAAACGCCCGAGCCGGCCGGCAGACGACCGGCCGAACCAGGAGGGGAACACCATGTCGGACATCACCCTGAAGACCGCCGCCCGCGTCAACGGCTGGGCCAACACGGCCGTCAGCGCCATCCAGAGGCGTTACGCGGACAAGGACCGGGGGCAGACGGCGTTCGAGTACCTGGGCATCGTCCTGGTGGTCGTCGCCATCATCGGCGCGATCGCCGCCGCGGGCATCGGCGGGAACATCTCGAACCGTATCGACGGTCTGGTGACCTCCATCACCTCTGGCTGATGCGTACGCGCCAACGCGGCGACGTAGGGCAGGCCTTCCCCATCTACGTAGTGATGGTGGCGGGTCTGCTCTTCCTCGCGTTCGCCTTCTTCGCTGTCGGCAAGGCATCGGCATTGCGCAACGGGTCTCAGGGAGCGGCGGACGCGGCCGCCCTGGCCGCCGCGCAGGCTGCTCGCGAGGACATGGAGACCGGGTTCATCGCCGCCCTCCCGCTGGAGACGCTGGACCTGTTCCTGCAGGAGCCCTTCACGCGCTACCGCCCCTGCGCCGAGGCGGGACGACTGGCAGACGCCAACGGGAACGACCAGCGGTCCTGCGCGGTGGAGTACGGATACCACCGCTACAAGGTCACCGTCGGGGTCGAGGGACGCCAACCCGTTGACTCGCCGGTCCTCCCCGGGTCCGGGCGCACGCTCGCGAAGGCCACGGCGACCGCCCTCATCGAGTTCCGATGCACATGGCAGGCCTTCGACACCACCAATGACGGAATCAAGGACCTGTACATCTTCACGTGCAGAAACGGCGAGGTCTTCAAGATCTCCACGAGCAGTCGGCCCGACTGGTCCCGTGTGAGCAAAGATCTCTTCGATGTGCGGTTGGTCGACCAGTGACAGCGAACGACGAGTAGAGGAATCGGACCATGAGCATGCGGCGGATCACGATGACCAGAAGGGCGATGACGGCCGTGACGGTCACGGCTGCCCTGGCCCTCGCCCTCACCGGCTGTGGTGACGACGGAGGCGAGGATCCTCAGAGCACGGGATCCACAGCCCCGTCCGCCCCGGCCAGTCCTTCGGTGCCGGAGGACAAGGGCGAGCCGCAGCAGGAAGACACGGCGGCCGGCGAGAACGTGGACCCGGACGTGAAGCTTGCGGAGACCCGCGGGCAGGGCGGCCTCGTCCTGGTCATCAACGAGGTCAAGCGGGATACCGGCGGATTCCTCACGGTCCAGGGAGCGATCACCAACGAGGGTGACCAGGCGCGGGCCACATCGGCCTGGTCCGGTGCCGAGGTCAACATCGTCAACAAGAACCCCAATTCGGTTGCCGGGGCGACGCTCGTCGACAAGGCGGGCAAGAAGCGCTACTACGTGCTCAGGGACACGGACTCGCGGTGCCTGTGCACCACGGCGATCACTTCGCTGGCCCCGGGTAAGACAGCCCCGATCTTCATGCAGTTCCCGGCGCCGCCGCAGACCACCACCGAAGTCGACTTCGCCCTTCCGACCTTCGCCACCACCTCGCTGAAGATTTCTGGGTGAGTGCGGACATGAAGACCACCCTGCGCCCAAGAATGGCGCGCAACGTAGGACAAGCCGTCGCGGTCGTCGTGCTGATCGCCGGCACCACGCTGCTCGGGGCGTCACCGTCGTACGCCGACGACGATCCGAGCGTTCCGCCCGGAACGCAGGCGACGTCGGAGCCACCCGTCCCGGTCGACCCGGACGATCCCGACCTCAAGATGCCGGAAGGCGGCACGCTCGCCCCCGGCCGGGTCCTCGACATCGTCCAGGTGGTCGAAGACCTGGGCGGCGAGGAGCGCCGCGAGGACAGCAACGCCGACATCAAGTTCGCGCTCCAGGCCGAGGTCCTCTTCGGCAAGGACAGCGCGAAGCTGAGCTCCGCCGCCAACGCCCGTATCGCCGCCATCGCCGACGAGATCAAGAAGCAGAACGCCACCAAGGTCCGCGTCTTCGGCTTCACCGACAACCTAGGCTCCTCCGCCCACGGCGACGTGCTCTCCAAGAAGCGCGCCGACGCCGTGCACGGGGTCCTCTCCAAGGCGCTCGGCCCCACCATCACGTACGAGATCCGGGGCTACGGCGAGCAGTACCCGATCGCCAGCAACAGCAACGAAGAAGGCCGGAAGAAGAACCGCCGCGTGGAGGTCTCCTTCCCGCGCGGCGAAGGTTCCTGACCTCTTCCTCGTACGTACGGCATAGGGGTCGGCACCGCGAAGCCATCGCGATGCCGGCCCCTCCGCCATCACGCCAACTGCCGCCGCACCACCCCGCATGCCGGCCCTCGCCCCATCACGCCAACTGCCGCCGCACCAACTCCCGCAGATGGCCCCCCGCCCGCGCCAACAACTCACCCGGCCGCCCCTGCTCCACGATCCGCCCCTCCGCCATCACCACCACCCGGTCCGCGTCCATCACCGTGGAGAGCCGGTGTGCGATCACCAGGCGGGTGGCGTCCAGGCGCTGGGTGCTCCCGATCACCGTGCGCTGGGTCTCGTTGTCCAGCGCGCTCGTCGCCTCGTCGAAGAAGAGGATGCGCGGCCGCCGGATCAGCGCCGCCGCGATCATCAGCCGCTGCCGCTGACCCCCCGAGATCGCACCGCCCCCGGCGATCATCGTGTGCAGCCCCATCGGCATCCGCCGGATGTCCTCGGCAAGCCCCGCCATCTCGGCCGCCTCCCACGCCTCCTCCTGCGTGAAGGACTCCGTACCGCAGATGCAGTCCAGGATCGACCCGGTCAGCGGCTGGGCGTTCTGCAGCACCACCCCGCACTGACGCCGTACGGCCGACTGGTCGAGGGCCGCCAGGTCCTGGCCGTCGTACAGCACACTGCCCGACTCCGGCCGGTCGAAGCCGATCAGCAGGCGCAGCAGCGTCGACTTCCCGCAGCCGCTCGGCCCCACCACCGCCACGAACTCGCCGGGCCGGATCTCCAGGGACACGTCGTCGAGGACCAGCGGCGCGTCCTCCGCGTACCGGAAGGAGAGCTTCCGAGCCTCGATGCCACCCGACAGCACCCCGGGCCGGGCGCTCGCGCCCTTCACCTCGGGCATCTCCTCCAGCACCGGCCTCACCTGCTCGAACATCGGCAGCGCGGCGGCCGCCGACACCAGTGCACCGGTCAGCTGGGTCACCGACGTCAGCAGCATCGTCACCGACGTACTGAAGGTCAGGAACGCCCCCGCCGACATCGTCCCGCGCGCCGGACCGGCCAGCAGCATGAACATGATGAGCGAACAGAGCGGCAGATAGACCGAGTCGAGGACGGTCGTGATGTTCCTGATCCGCCCGGCCCTCTGCTGCATCTCCCGCGAACGCGCGAACTCCCTGGCCCAGGCGGCGTACGCGAAGCTCTCGGCAGCCGCCACGCGCAGCTTCGGCAGCCCCCGCAGGGTCTGGAACGCCTGGTTGTTGAGCCGGTTGTTCAGCTTCACCAGCCGCCGCTGCCAGCGTAGTTGCCACAGGCCCAGCGCCAGGAACACGGCCGCGATGACGACGAGCATGCCGATCGCCGCCAGCGCCAGTGGCACGCTGTGGAAGAGCAGCAGCCCGAGGTTGACCGCCCCGACCGTCCCCGCCTGTACGGCCACCGGCCCAACTCCCGCCAGCACCCGCCGGATCGCGCTGATCCCCATGGCGGCGCTCGCCAGTTCGCCCGTCGAGCGCTCGGCGAAGAACCTCGTCGGCAGCCTCAACAGGCGGTCCCAGACGGCCGGTTGCAGCGTGCTCTCGATCCGGCCCTCCATCCGCAGCAGCGTCAGGCTCTGCAGCAGCATGAACGTGGCGCCGACGACGCTCGTGATCATCAGGACCAGGCACACCTGCGCGATCAGATCCGTCTGCGCCCGGGGCACGAACGTACCGAGAACCTGACCGGTCGCGATCGGCACCAGAGCGCCGAGCCCGACCGTCACCAGCCCGCTGATCAGGAGGTTACGCAGGTCCGCCCGGGTGCCCCGGAGGCTGAACAGCAGCAGCCGGGCCGTGCGCATCGGCTTCTCGGGCAGCGGCCGGTAGAACATCACCGCCCGCTCCGCGAAGTCCTCCGCGTTGTCCTCGTCGACCCGGATCCGGCTGCCGGTGGCCGGGTTGACCGCCTCGTACCGGCTCCGCCGCCACAACAGCGCCACCGGCGCCCCGGACTTGGCGCGCTGCCCGACCAGCGGCCCCGCGTCGTTGCGCCACCAGGCCCCGTCGAGCCGCACGGCACGGGTGCGCACCCGGGAGCCGAGCGCGATGCGTTCCACCGCACCGATGCGGTCGCTGTCCCCGGCCGCGCCCTTCGGCGGCTCGGTCAGGGTGATCCCGGACGCCGCCGCGACCCGCCGGCACACGGCGTACGTGGCATCGTCCCCGGCACCCGGCCCGCCACCGGCCCCCGCACCACCCCCGCCCGGCCGCCCGATCGAGGCCAGCAGCGCCTGGTCGGCGCTGGCCCGGACCGCCTCGCCCGCGCGCAGTCCGGCGGCCGTACGGTCCTCGTGGGCGCGCTCCACCTGCTCGATCCAGCGGTCGACGGCGGTGAGCAGCCGGTACTGCTGGTCCACCATCCGCTGCCACAGCTCCGCGTCCATCAGCAGGTCGCCGGCGGCCTCCGCGCTGTAGGACGCGCCGTACTGCACGCTCCCCGGCGGTACCGGCAGCCACAGCACATCGTCGTCGGACACGGCCTCGCCGGACCCGGACCCGGCCCCGGAGCCGGAGGCGGGGCGGCCGTCCAGGGGCGCGGCGGAGAGCACACCGGTGCCGCGCCCGGCCCCGAGGGAGACCGCGTGCTCCAGCGGCGTCGGCCCGGCGGGGGCGTACGGGTCACCGTACGAGGGGCCGTACGGATCCCCGTACGACTGACCCCCGTACGACTGACCCCCGTACGACTGACCCCCGTAGGACTGACCCCCGTAGGACTGATCCCCGTACGGCGCCGGCCGCCACAGCTCCCGCAGCGGGATCCGCCGCAGCCGGCAGTCCTGGGAAGGCCGGCCGAGCAGCGTGTGCTGCGGACCCTCCACCGGCCCGAGCAGCAGCCCGCCCGGGTCGAGGCGGCCCAGGAAGTGCCAGTGGCCCTGCTGGTGCGCGTCGACCGCGAACAGGTCGAGCGTGCCCTCCACCACCAGCCACAGCACCTGCGGCCCCTCCAGCGGAACGCTCCCCAGGCCCGCGCCCTCGACCGGTGAGCCGAGACCGCCCAAGGCGTGGACCACCGGATCGGCTGCGGCGGCGGCAGGTGCCATGGAGGCGCCCGGAGGCGGAACGTACGTCATGTCGGCGCTCAGTGCTCCCTGACCAGTTCGGCGTACGGTCCGCCGGCCGCGACCAGCGCCTCGTGCCGACCCCGCTCCACGACCGTCCCGTGGTCCAGGACCACGATCTCGTCGCTGTCGCGCACCGTGCTCAGCCGGTGCGCGATCACCACGCACGCGCACCCGCGGCGCCGCAGATTGGCGATGACGGCCTGTTCGGTCCGCGCGTCCAGGGCGCTGGTCACCTCGTCGAGTACGAGGACACTCGGCCGCCGCACCAGCGCGCGGGCGATCTCCAGCCGCTGGCGCTGGCCGCCGGAGAAGTTGCGGCCGTCCTGCTCGACCCGCCCGTGGATGCCCTCCGGGCGCCGGGCGATGACGTCCTCGTACAGCTCCGCGTCGCGCAGCGCCGTGACCACGGCCTCGTCGGTGATCGAGGGGTCCCAGAGCGCCACGTTGTCCCGGACCGTGCCCTCGAAGAGGAAGATGTCCTGGTCGACGAAGGAGACCGAGGCCGCCAGCGCGCCCAGGGGGATGTCCTCCAGCCGCTGCCCGTCGATGCGGATCGTCCCCTCCCACGGGCTGTAGAGGCCCGAGATCAGCCGGGAGACGGTCGACTTGCCGCTGCCGGACCCGCCGACCAGGGCGATCTGCCGGCCCGGCCCGACGGTCAGCGAGAAGCCGGTGAGCAGCGGTTGGTCGAGCGGGCTGTACCCGAAGGTGATGTTGTCCAGGGTGACGTGTCCGGTCAGCCGGCGGGTGCCGGTCTCCGGCACATCGCGTGAGTACAACGGATCGACGGGAAAGCTCTCCACGTCCCGCAGGCGCGCCACGTCCGCCGCGAAGTCCTGGATGCGGCCCGCCACTCCGTTCAGCCGGGTGATCGGCGCGCTGAACCGCGCCACCAGCGCCTGGAAGGCGACCAGCAGCCCGATCGAGATGTACCCCTCCACCGCGCGCAGCCCGCCGATCCAGAGGATCAGCGCACTGTTGAGCGTGGCGAGCGTCGGCGCGACGACGGAGAGTACGGCGGTCGGCACGCCGAGCCGCTGCTGCTCGTCCAGGGTGGTGGCGTGCTGTCCCGCCCACCGTCGGAAGTAGCCGTCCTCGCCGCCGGTGGCCTTCATCGTCTCGATGAGCTGGAGGCCGGTGTACGAGGTGTTGGTCAGCCGGGCGGTGTCGGCGCGCAGCTTCTGGGTGTGGGCGGCGCGGAGCCGGATCACGACGCGCATGGCGACGATGTTGAGGAGGGCGATGAGCACGCCGACGACGGTGAGTTGGGGGTCGTACGTCCACATCAGCAGCGCGTACAGGATCACGACGACGCCGTCCACGCCGGCCGCCGCGAGGTCCCGGGCCAGCGTCTCGGCGACCGTGTCGTTGGACTGGAGCCGCTGGACGAGGTCGGCGGGGCTGCGCTGGGAGAAGAAGGTGACCGGCAGCCGCAGCAGATGGCGCAGGAAGCGGGCGCTGCCGAGGGTGGAGGAGATGATCCGCCCGCGCAGCAGATTGGCCTGCTGGAGCCCGGTGAGGACCGCAGTCAGGGCAACCATGACCGCCATCGATCCGAACAGCGGCCCCAGCACCGAGGTCTGATTGTCAATCAGGAACATGTCGATGTACGTACGGCTCAGCGCGGGCACCGCCGCGCCGACGGCGACCAGCAGCAGGCTGGCGAGGAGCGCGGCCAGCAGGGTGGGCCGGGTGGAGCGCAGCCGGTCGGGGACGGCCCGCAGGACACCGGGCTTCCGGCCGCCCCGGCGGAACTCGCCGGTCGGCTCCAGGACGAGGACGACGCCGGTGAAGCTGGTGTCGAAGTCCTCGTCGGGCACGAAGCGGCGGCCCTTGTCGGGGTCGTTGACGTACACGCCGCGCCGGCCGAGGCGACGGCCGGGCCCGTCGTACACGACGTAGTGGTTGAACTCCCAGAAGAGGATGGCGGGCGCCCGCACCCCGGCGAGGGCGGCGGACTCCATCTGCATACCGGTGGCTCGGAGGCCGTAACTGCGGGCCGCCTTCAGTACGTTGCTGGCGCGCGAGCCGTCGCGCGACACCCCGCAGGCGATCCGCAGCTCCTCCAGCGGAACGTGCCGCCCGTGGTACGCGAGCACCATCGCGAGGGCGGCGGCACCGCACTCGACGGCCTCCATCTGGAGGACGGTGGGGGTACGGACGCTCCTCGGCCGCTCGGGCGGGACGGCTTTACGGGGGTTACGGGCCGGCCGGGTCGTCCGGCCCTTGTGAGGCCTATGAGGCTTGTGGCTGCTCTTGCGGGTGCTCTTGTGGGTGGAGGAGGGGCCGGGAGCGGTCATGGAAGCAGCCATTCGATCGGATGCTGCTCGGCGAGTTCGATGGAGCCGCCGGCCAGCGTCATGGAGTCCAGCCGGTAGGGCGGGCCCTGCGAGGACGACCACGTGAAGCCGGACTCGCCGCCGTCCGGATCGGTGGAGAGACGGACGAGCACGGCGACCGACGGCCCCTGCCGGGAGAACTGCTCGCCCAGTTGGCTGCTGCCCAGGAAGCCGGAGATCCGCTGGCGCGTCTGGGCGGTCCGGGTGACGGACTCGACCGTGCCGCGGAGCACGCCGTACTGCTGGGTGGGCACCGACTGCACGGTGAGGTCGACGGAGGCGCCGACGGGTACGGTCGCGCCGCTCCCGGCGGGGACGTACAGCATGGCCATGAGCGGGTCGTCGGCCTTGGCGACGCGTTCGACGGCCGCCACGTCCGCGCCGGGGGTGATCACGGAGCCGATGGTGGCGGCGAGCGCGGTGAGCCGACCGGAGGCCAGGGTGCGGACGACGGTACTGCCTTTGGCCGTACGGACCTTCACGAGAGGGGTGTCGGCGGCCACCCGCTCGCCCTCCTCGGCGAGGACATCGGTGACCTGCCCGGCGACCGGGCTCTGGAGGACGTAACTGCCCTGCGCGTGGGTGAGGACGCCCGAGGCGCTGAGGGTGGAGGACACGGTGCCGGTCACCGCCCAGAAGGCCGCGCCGGCCATGACCGCGAGCGTGACGACGAGGACGAGCCCGCCGCGCGGGCGGGCGTAACGCACGGGCAGGTCGATGTCTTCCGGGGACTGCAGCTTCGCAAGGGCCTGTTGACGAAAGCGCACGACACTCTTCCTCGACTGCCATCGTTTGCCGCAACTCAACTGCCTAGGGGAGAGCGGGAGAAACGGGGTACCCCGTGTGCCCCGGATCCGGTGGGATCCGGGGCACACGGGGCGGCGCACCGGTATGGGGAGAACCGGCGGCCGGGCATCACTGCCGTGAAGTGTGCCGTTCAACGGCACACGGCCGGATCAGAGACCCGAGACGAGACCCGAGACACCCTGCAGGTTGAGGCCGGTGGCGGCGTCGACGGTGCCGGTGGCGGCCTGGAGCGCACCGGACAGCGAGACCGGCGCGTCGGCGGCCAGGCCGAGGGCGTTGTTGTTCAGGGAACCGTTGAGGATGCCACCGGACACGTTGTCCAGGTCGGCGTCGGAGAT
Organism: Streptomyces cyaneofuscatus; assembly: GCF_042718795.1. GTDB lineage: Bacteria > Actinomycetota > Actinomycetes > Streptomycetales > Streptomycetaceae > Streptomyces > Streptomyces cyaneofuscatus_A. The sequence goes on along the minus strand of NZ_JBHXOX010000005.1, from coordinate 188,296 downwards.
GACCTGGGTCGGGACCTGGGGGGTGGAGTTCATGAGGAGCTTCCCTTCACATGGATATTTCGAGGGCGTGCGGTGGTCGGCTCGGAGGATTTCTCTGACCCGTCGAACTGCGACGGCCGTAGAAAGCTGAGCAGGATTCATGAATCCCTTCTGTGGCTCCCTGGGGTGAAATCGCCGGGCCGACTGCCGCAGTGCGATGGATCAAAGCACGCACTCCGCCCAGGCGGCCAATCACACCGAAGCGGAAGAGGGCTTATGGCGACAGGGAATTGCCTTGAGGTGAAGAGGCGGTCATGGGGGAGGTGGTGTCTCTTCACACGATCTGCCAGGTGAAAGACCAATCCACACGGCGACCGGCACCGAGGATGCCCCCCTCTCCTTCCTGATACCCCGACCTCAATCGGAACGGAAACCGAAAGCGGGACGGAATGTGAATGCTGCGCGTCCGCGGTGGAGATCCATGGAAGAGGGGCTAAATTACCGACGAGTGTATCCCGGGAGTGTGCGCGCTGTCGCTTTACGTGTTCAGCGCTCGGTGCTGGACCGTTCTGTGCCACATTTCCAGGCAGTACGCAGCTGGCTGGTGCGGCTTTATCCGATACGGCCTTTCCATACCAGTCACCTCAGGCCGCACGACCTCAGGTCCGCCCGCTACTACCCGGTTCATCCAGGGGCTCAACGGAACACGACTGCCTGCGCAGGGAACGAACCGCCGAGAGTTTCCAGCGGAAGGCCCGACGGAACACCCCCGCCTGCGCGGGGACCACGAGCCCCGTCTCCCACCCCTAGGGAGGCGGGGCGGAACACCCCCGCCTGCGCGGGGACCACGTTGAAGACGATGTTCGCCATCGCGGCGAGTCCGGAACACCCCCGCCTGCGCGGGGACCACCCCACCCAGCGGTCTGGGTGTCCTGCGCCCGTCGGAACACCCCCGCCTGCGCGGGGACCACTCCTCTTCGTCCACGCACCAGTTGAAGAACGTCGGAACACCCCCGCCTGCGCGGGGACCACTTCCTGACCTGCGACGTTAGAGAGGCTTTGCCATTTGTTGACCCTTCGCTGCCCTCGCCACCTGCCCATCCTCGCAGAGGTGGGAATGTCCGTCGGGCGAAGTGATCAGAAGCCCCGGTCGGGCATTGCGGCGTTTCCTGTGGAGGTGGCCGCACGGGCCAGCATCCGGCGTGGCGGCCGGAGCTGGGGCAGGTGCAGCGGACAGTTCGGGCAGAAGGTGGGGCATCCGAGGCGGGCGCAGGTGCGGGGTGCAGGTGCAGCGGCCGGGCGTTCGTCCGTGCAGCTCAGTAGGTAGACCCGCGAGCCGCAGTGGTGCGCCCTTGTGCACCCCCAAGCCCTGAACGGTCCGCAGCCTCCCCCTACTTCACCGTGATCGACCCCACGAAGGCGTCCAAGTCCTCCCCGTCCACCGTGTCCCTCGCCGCGTTCAGCCGCACCACGAACGGCACGCCCCCCGAGTCCACGCCCGCCACCAGGACCCCCGTCATCGGGGTGCCCCTGTTCGGGGTGTCCTCCTTGCCGTCGGCCGTGAAGTCGTAGTCGATGCGGCGGGCGTCCCGGGCGTCACGGGCGGTCGAAGGGCCTGCCAGGCGGACGTCCTCCGTCGCCTTGCGGGTGGAGCTCAGGCCGATGCCGGCGCCTGCCGCGGCCGCCGCCTCGGCCGCGTCGCTCACGCCTGTGGCGAAGTTCAGCTGGACGGAGACCATGCCCGTGCGGATGCCGTCCTCCACCTTCAGCGCCACCGCCGCGTTGCTCCTGCTCCGCTCGGCCGCCGGCTGCTCCACGTACCCCTGGTCCTTCGGGTAGCCGACGCTCAGGCTGTCCGTGTCCAGGGTGGACCAGCCCGCCGGGACCGGGGCCTTGCCATCGGCTGCGGCGTCGGCGTCGTCGCCGCAGCCGGTCAGTGCCAGGAGGAGGGACAGGCCCAGGGTGGCCGTCGCGGCCCGCCTGCCCGCAGGGAGCCTTCTCGTCATCGTCATCGCCTCTCAGGTCCACCGTCCGCTCGGCGGCCGTCAGTTCGCGCAGTAGCTGTACGGAAGATACGTGCGGCCGTCACCCCGCGGTGCGCCCAGGAACCGTGCGTCCGTCAGCGTCTCCTTCTTCTGCTCGTCGGAGAGCGCGAACCCGAGGCTCATCCCGAGCGAGATCTCGAAGCCGAACTCCTGCGCGTCCGTCTCCCCGAGGTAGCGCATCGTGCTGGACAGGCCGTCCTCGAACATGAGCTGCGCGAAAGGATCGTTGCCCGTCGGGCGGGTCTCCATGCCTCGGTCGCCGAAGAGGTAGGCGAAGGGGGCCGTGTTGTTGCCGGAGCCGTCCAGCCACTGTTCGGCGACGGCCCGCTTCGCCTCGGCGGCCGCGTCGGTCTCCTTGCCGAAGACGATCGAGTTCGTCACCACGTCGATGCCGCTCTCGCCCGAGGGGTCCGACACACTGCCCTTGCCTCCGCGCTTGTCCGCCCCCGTCTCGCCGTTGTCGCCGCCCACTTCGACCTTGCCGGAGGGGGAGTCGGTCTCCACCGTCTGCGTCATGTCGATGCGGACGATCTTCCCGGTCTTCTGGTCGCGGGTGACGGTGATGGCGCCGGTACGGTTCTGCCCGCCGCTCAACATGCCCTTCACCGGGCCCGTGTTGCCGCTGAGTTTGCCTTCCAGCGTCAGCTTGGCGGTGTACGTGTACGACTCGTTGCCGCTCACGTCGTCCTTGGTGATCGTCACCTCGGGTGAGAACGTGGCCTTCCCGCCCAGCTTGGCGCCGAGTTCGTCCTCGTCGCCGCCCTTCACCGAAAGGCCGCCGTCCGCATAGGCGTTGAGGGCGACCGTCGAGTACGAGATCTTCTTGTCGCCGATCTTCCGCTCGATGTCTTCCTTCTTCTCCGCCCACTTCATGCCGGAGTACCAGTTGCCCCCGTACCCGCCACCGTGCTTGGTGGCGGTCTCCCACATCTTCATCTCCTCGATGTCGTCCCGCATCTTCTGCGCCTCCTCCTCGCTCGCGAAGATCCAGGTGTCACCGTTGGTGATCTTGATGCCGCCGCCGATGTCGATGTCCGCCTTCCCGAGCTTCCCGAGCCTCGCGCCCGGCGTACTGGCCGTGACCCCGGCGGAGGCCGCGTCGGTGAACGTCATGGAGACGACCTTGTCGTTCCCGTCGACCGTGCCGTCCCCGTTGACGTCGGTGCCGGCCTGGGAGACCTTCTGCTGGAAGCCGTACTCCTCGCCCCACTCGAACCAGCCGATCTTGACCTTGCCGCCCGCCTTGTCCGAGACGGACGAGATCTGGCACATCTTCGGCTCGTAGTCGGCGTCCGTCCTCGGCTGCGCCTGCGGATCCCCGCCGCCCGTGGTGCACGACCCGCCACCCCCGCCCCCGGCCAGCGCGCTGATCACGCAGCGGATACGTTCCCCGATCTGCCCGCCGACCCCCGCCATCGCCATCGCGCCGACCAGCGTCACGACGAGGACCACGACCCCCAGGTACTCCGTCGCCGTGGCGCCGCTTTCACGCCAGTTGTACGAGTACGTCGGCGGGGGAGCGGGCCGGGTGGCGCGCTCCTCCAGCAGCCGGTCGATGGCCAGGCCCGACGCCGCACCCGTGGCCAGCGCTACCACCGGCATGAGGACGCCCTCGATCCCCACCGCCTCCCACGAGACCGCGAAGCCGTACGCCAGACCGGTCAGCGGTACGGCCAGCGCGGCGAGCAGGTAGAGGGCGCGGGAGTCGCGGTGCTCGTCGGGGAGCATGCGGGCGGCGGCCAGGACGGTGAGCAGGGTGACGGCGAGTGCGGGGATGTGCAGCAGGGACAGCCGCCAGCCGAACGACTCCAACCGCGCCTCGCTGCCCAATAGTTCGAGCAGCACCCGGCTCGTCAGGAATCCGGCGCCGAGGTACACCAGCGCGCCCGTCGCCCAGCTCCGGGTCAACGCGAAGAAGCGGCCGCCCAGTTCGGTGCCTGCCAGGGCGCCGGAGCCCCCTGCACCCCGGCGTCCTGGCGGTATGTGGCCCGCGCTTCTGTCTCCCATGCCGCCGCCCCCGCTCACCGGTGCAACCTCTCCCCGAACCCGCAACCCGCAACCCGCAACCCGCAACCCGGCACCCGGCACCCCGAAACGCTGTGCGCGTGCTGACTGTCGGCCGTGAGCGTACGGCCGGGAAACGTCCCCGGGCGCGGGTCCCCGGCCCCAAGTTCGGGCCCAAGCCGGCCGGGCGCCGGCTCCCGCCTCGCTCTTTGGGCCGTCCGTGGGTCCGTGGGCCCACGCCGCACCCGCCGGTCGCTCGGTACGCTCGGAGGTGCTGGCGACCCCCTCCTCTTGCATTTGTGCACGCGAATTACCAGATTCATGTCGTGATGAGGACGGGGACGTCGATGGGTGTCGGGTTCTTCCACTCGTACCACCTGGGCTGGACCCGGCTGGACGCCGCAACACTCCTGGGTGACCTGGAGGCGGAAGGGCTTCGCCCGCGGCATCCGGTGACCGGGCGGACCGTGCTCGTCAGCCTGGACCACCCCTCGTCGGGCGCCCGTTCGCCGGTGACACGCGAGCAGCTTCTTTACCTTTCCGGTCTGCAAAGGCTCCAGGAGGTCGGCTTCCGGCTGTGGGTGGACGAAGGCCCCGACCTCCTCGTACGCATACGGCGTGCGCGCGGCGGCGTCGTCGCCGTCGAGTTCTCCGTGGGGGAGCTGCCGCCGGTGGAGCGGGAACGGGCGGTGAGCGCCATCCGGCGGACCGTCGGCCGGGCCTCCGTGCTCTGCATCGGCTTCGTCGTCGACCGGAGCGGCGCGACGGCCGGCACCGACTGGGACGGGGTCGTCATCGAGGGCTCGGCGCCCCTCGACTCCTGGCCGGACGCCGTCGCCGTACGGGAGGAAATCGCCCACAGGCACCCGCAGTTGACCGTGATGGACTCCGTCACGATCTCGCCCTGGAAGGTGTTCGGGAGCGCCGTCCCCAGCCTGTGAGCACGGCGGCCGCATGTGCCCCGAGCGTGGGCCCTCGGACCCAAGGCGCCTGCTGGTGAGGGGAGTTGGCGCCTCCCGTCGTAACCGATCAAGGAGGCCGATCAAGGAGACCGATCAAGGAAGCCGATCAGCCGCCGCCCCGGCCGAGCCACCGTCCCCGAGCCACCATCACCGTCCCCACCCCCACCCCCGAGTCCTCAAGGCGCCGAGGCCAGGAGCATCCGCCCCGAAGGAGATAATCGGCAATATGTCCGATCACCAGCTCCGTACCCGACGGATGCCCGGCGCCCCGCCCCCGCACCCCCGCGGCCCCGGCCCCCGCACGGCCGCCGCACTCCGGGCCGCCGCGCCCGCGCTCGCGGTCTACGCCGCCGTCCGGGCTCTCGGGCTCCTGGTCCTCTGGGCGGCCGCCCAGGCCTCCGGCAAGGACCCCCTCGCGCGGCTCACCGGGCGCTGGGACTCCGTCTGGTACCAGCGCATCGCCGAGAACGGCTACGGCTACACCGTCACCCTCCCCGACGGTGCCCTCCACTCCGACCTGGCCTTCTTCCCCCTCCTCCCCGCCCTGGAGCGCGGGATCTCCGAGGTGACCCCGCTCACCCTCGGCGGCGCCGGCCTCCTGGTCGCCTGGACGGCCGGGCTGCTCGCCGCCTGGGGCATCTTCGCCGTCGGGGCGGAGCTGTACGGGCGGCGTACGGGGGTGGTGCTGGCCGCGCTCTGGGGCGTTTACCCGACCGCGTTCGTCCAGTCGATGGCGTACACGGAGACGCTCTTCACCGCACTGGCCGCCTGGGCCCTGTACGCCGTCCTCAAGGGCCGCTGGCTCGTCGCGGGCGCGCTCTGCGTCCTGGCCGGACTCACCCGCCCCTCGGCCGCCGCCCTCATCGCGGCCCTGGCGATCACGGCCGCGGTCACCCTCGTACGGGAGATCCGCGCCGGGAGCGGCATCGGCCCGGCGCTCCGCCGCAACGCCCGCATGATCGCCGGAGTGGCGCTCGCGCCGCTGGGCTGGCTGGCGTACGTGGTGTTCGTCGCCGTACGTGAAGGCAGCTCGGTCGCGTACTTCGACGTCCAGGCGCAGTGGGGCAACAGCATCGACGGCGGCCGCGCGCTCGCCGCCTTCATCGCCGGGCTGCCGCTGCCCGCCGCGCTCGGGCTCTGCGCGGCGCTCGGGCTGCTCGGCTGGCTGGTGGTGCTCTGCGTACGGCAGCGGCAGCCACTGCCCCTCCTCGTCTACGGCATCGCGATCGTCGTCATCTCGCTCATCGGGGCCGGGTACTTCGGCTCCCGGCCCCGCCTGATGATGCCCGCGTTCCCGCTGCTCCTCCCGCCCGCCGCCGCCCTCGTACGGCTGCGGAGCACGGGACGCACGGCCGCCGTCATCGCCGCACTGGCCTGCGCCTCGGCGGCCTACGGCGCCTGGACCCTGCTCGGCGCGGGCCCTCCGTAGGCGCTCCGCAGGCGGCGCCCCACGCCTTACGGGGCACCGGGCGCCGCGGCCTTCCCCCAGGACGTGCCCAGCGCCCGCAGCTCCACCCGGACGCCCGGCCGCACCCCCCACCGCTCCATCGCCCCCGCCTCCGCCTCCACCACATGGCGCGAGCGCAGGCGCGGCAGGCCGAGGCGGCCGGGCTTCATCGTGCGGACCGCCAGTACGGTGAACTTCCGGTCCAGGTACGCCACATCGATGGCGAACCGCATCCGGAAGGTGTGCACGCTCCCGGCCGGCGTGAGCAGCAACGCCCCGTCGATCCCGTCCCGCCCCAGCAGCCCGCGCGTACGGGACCGGTACGAGGCCGCTATCCGCAGCGGCACCTCCCGGGCCCCCGCGTCCCCGCCGACCGTCAGCGTCCCGTCGCCATCACGCCAAGTCCTCATGGGCACCGACCGTAACCCCCGGCGCCCGCCCCTGGGTCCCGAACGGTCCGAGTGGGCCCCAGGACCCAAGCCCCCTGCCCGCGCGGCCGATTAGGGTCGTGGCGTGGACCTCGTGCTGCTCGCCGTCGCCGCTGTCTGGGGTGGTGCCACCGGACTGCTGATCCCGCGCGCCGCGTACCGGTTCGCCGTCGAACCCGAGGAGCCCTGGCGCACCGCCTGCCCGGCCGGGCACGCGTTCACCGGCCCGCTCGGCGGCTGGTGGGGCCCGGCCCGCTGCACGCCCTGCACATCCCGTGCACCCCGCACACAGGCCTCCGTACGGTACGGAGACGAGGCGGAAGCCCCCGTCCCGTACGGGGACGAGGCCGAGGCCCCCCTCCCGTACGCCCCCGGCACCCTCGTCCCCCTCGTCACCGCCCTCGCCTGCCTGGCGCTCGCCGCCGCCACCGGGCCCCGGCCGGAGCTGGCCGCGTGGCTGCTGCTCGCCCCGCCCGCCGTCCTCCTCGCCACCGTCGACCGCCGCGTCCACCGGCTGCCCGACCCGCTCACCCTCCCCCTGGCCGCCGCGGCCGTCCTCCTCCTGGGCGGGGCCGCGCTCCTCCCCGGACACGCCGGATCCTGGACCTCCGGGCTCCTCGGCGGGCTGGTGCTCGGCGGCTTCTACCTCCTGCTCTTCCTCATCAACCCCAACGGCATGGGCTTCGGCGATGTGAAGCTGGCCCTCGCCCTGGGTGTCGCCCTCGGCTGGTACGGCTGGGAGGTGCTGTTCCTGGGCGGGTTCGCCGGGTTCCTGTTCGGCGCGGCGTACGGGCTCGGGCTCGTCCTGCTCCGACGCGCGGGGCGCAAGACCGGCATCCCGTTCGGCCCGTTCATGATCGCGGGGGCGCTGGCCGGTGTCCTGCTGGGCGCTCTGGCGGCCTGAGCCCCCGGCCCCGGCAGCTGAACAACCCCTACGCCCCGGAATCCCTACGCCCCGGAACCCCTACGCCCCGGGACCCGTACGCCCCGGAATCCATTCGCGCCACCCGCCCCCGGCCTGGCACGATCCCCGTATGTCCGAACAGTCCCCTCCGCCCCCTCCGCCCCCTCCTGCCTCTCCGCCCCCTCACTCCGCACCGGCCTTCGCCTCCGCTGCCTCCGCCGCCTCCCGCGACCGGTTCGAGGCCCTCCTCGCCGAGGCCGGCTCCGTCTCCGTGGACGGGTGGGACTTCTCCTGGCTGGAGGGCCGGGCCACCGAGCAGCGCCCCTCCTGGGGGTACGCCCGCGCCATGGCCGGCCGGCTCGGCGAGGCCCGCGCCGCGCTCGACATCCAGACCGGCGGCGGTGAGGTGCTCGCCGCCGCGCCGAAGCTCCCGCCGGTCACCGTGGCCACCGAGTCCTGGCCGCCGAACATCGCCCGCGCCACCGCCCTCCTGCACCCCCTCGGCGCCGTCGTCGTCGCGGACGCGGACGAGCCGCCGCTGCCCTTCGGCGACGCGGCCTTCGACCTGGTGGTCAGCCGGCATCCGGTGACCACCTGGTGGGAGGAGATCGCCCGGGTGCTCACCCCCGGCGGTACGTACTTCTCGCAGCAGGTCGGCCCGGCGAGCGTCTTCGAGCTCGTCGAGTTCTTCCTCGGCCCGCAGCCGCCCGAGGTGCGCCGCGGCCGCGATCCGGAGGACGCGCGCGCCGCCGCCGAGGCGGCCGGCCTGGAGGTCGTCGATCTGCGTCCGGAGCGGCTGCGCACCGAGTTCTTCGACATCGGCGCGGTGGTCTACTTCCTCCGCAAGGTGATCTGGATGGTGCCGGGATTCACCGTCGAGCAGTACCGGCCCCAACTGGCGGCACTCCACCGGAAGATCGAGGAGGAGGGGCCGTTCCTCGCCCACACCACCCGCTTCCTGATTGAGGCCCGTAAGCCCCTGTGACGTACCAACGAGTGTCAACCTGCTTACCAAGGACGCCAGTTCAGCCTTGCCCGCCAGGCAACGCGATCGCGCGAGCAGCCGTCCTACACGGTGGGAGCAGGCCCAGCGAGGGAGACGGGGAGCGGCCATGACGGTGGAGAGGGAAGAGTACGGCAGCCCGGTCGGGCGCCCCCGGAGTCCCCGGAGCGGCAACTCCGACTGGCTCACGGGGTCCCGGATCACCGCCGTGCAGGGGGTCTTCTACCGGCCCGAGGGGCGCGCGGGCGAGCCGGAGGCCGTGGAGTTCGTGATCGAGGGGGGCCAGTCCGTCCTGCTGACCTGCACCTCCGACTGGACGTTATGCGTCACCCCGGGCGCCTGGCCGCTGCTGCCCGACTGGTGCGTACCGGCGAACCAGTGGCAGCACGCCCCGCTGACGCAGTTGCCGCCGGTGCCGTACGAGGGTGGCTGGACGGTCGTCGGCACGCTGGAGCGCAGGGACGGGGGCGGCGAGGTCCACGAGGCGGTGATCCGCTGCCAGGAAGGCGACTTCGTGGTCGCGGCGGGAGACACGCTGGCGGTCCGCTTCCACCCGCACTGAGAGCCCCCTACGTGTACGCGCCCTACGCGTGCGGGCCCACCGACACCGCCCCCACCGTCAGCTCCGCCCGCCCCTCCATGATCGTGCCCACCCGCTCGACTTCTTCCTCCAACTCCCGCAGCCGCCCCGCCGGAAACGACTCCAGCGGCCCCAACGGCTCCACCGTCACCGCGATCCGCCTCCCCGAACGCCGCTGGTGCCAGACGCCCGCCACCGTGCCGTCCACCAGCAGCACCGGGTAGTTCCCCGCCTGCCCGCCCCCGAGCGCCCGCTCGTACGCCCGGCCGGGGAAGAGCCGCTCGCGGGGCTGCGAGGCGATGGCGAACGCGTCGAAGTAGGGGAGCAGGCGCACACCCCGTACCGGATCGGCCGGGAAGTCCGTGTCCCCCGCCACCACCCAGGCGGGCCCGGGGTCCTCGAACGCCACTTCCTCGATCGCCCCGGAGCCGGCCAGCGCGGCGAACAGCCCCTCCGCCCACCGCTTCGGCGCGGCGAGCCACCGGGCGAAGTGGGCGGGGGTGGCCGGACCGTACGCGTACAGGTACCGCTCCACCAGCGCCGCCTGCGCCTCCGCACTCCGCAAGGGCGTGCAGCCGGGGTTCGTGTAGGTCGCCCGGCGGCCCCGGTTCGGAGCGTAGGCCAGCACGCCCCGGTGCCCCGCCAGGTGCAGGACCTGCCGCCAGCGCGGCCACATCTCCTGGAAGCCGGGCATCACCAGGTCCCCGGCCCACGGCCCGGTCCGGGCGACGACCTCATCGGAGAGCTCGTCGACCGTGAGCTCCGCCCCGGTCAGCGCCTGCCCGATCGCCGCCACGACCTCCTCCACCTGCGCCGGGGTCATCCGGGCGTCCTTGGAGAACGGATTCGGGCCCGTCGGTACGGCGGAGAGCGCGCCGGTCCACAGCGGCAGCTCCGGCGCCGGCAGGAGGTGGACCGTGCCGCGCGGCCCGAACGTCTTGACCAGGCTCCGCCGGGCCGCGTCGTCGGCCCACAGAGCGGTACGCACGTCCGTGCGCGTCAGCCCCGCGCCGCAGAGCCCCGCACCGCGCAGCCCCGCACCGCGCAACCCGACCGAGAGCTCGGCCGCCGACAGCACCTGGGCGTGCGCACCGAGCATCGCGCCGACCGCCTCGGCGGGGGAGAGCCCGGGCGCCGGGCCCGACAGGTGCTGGCGGGCCAGCCTCCGGGCGTTCGCCTCGGGCCAGGTCACGGTCACGTATCCACGGGTGCGGGTCGTCATGGCACGAACCTAGAGCGCCTTCAGGCCGGCTTCTGTCCGCAACGGCGGCCCCCGGCTCCCCATGGCGTCAAGCTTGCGCCGCTCCGCGCCCCCTCGATACCGGAGACGAATCCGGACCCGGAAGCCCCGCCCGACAGGCTCCGACGGGCTCCGGACAGGCCTCCTCCCCGCCTCCGGACAGGCCTCCTCCCGCCTCCGGACAGGCCTCCTCCCGCCTCCGGACAGGCCTCCTCCCGCCTCCGGACAGGCCTCCTTCCGGCCCCAGGCGGGCCTTCTTCCGGCCCTACGGAGTCCGGCGCAGCCGGAGAGTAGTTGCGGAGTGGCGCTGCACGCGGCAGGACTTACGAAGGGTTATGGTGGAAACCCCCCCCTCGGGCCGGTCCGTATCCCCCCCACGGACCGGCCCGTTTTGCTGCCCGGCCCCGGGCCGGGCAGCAAAACGGGCCCGGCCCCACCAGAACTCAGCCGGAGCTCCACCGGTCCGCCCGGAGACCCCCGTGAGCCGGCACCAGCCCTCAGCCGCGCCCCGCCCAGATGTTCGTCCCCTCGGTGTCCACCGCGAAGGCGTCGATCTCCTTCAGCTCCGCCGCCGTCAGCGCCGGTCCGGCCAGCGCCGCCACGTTCTCCTCCAACTGCTGCACGCTCGACGCGCCGATCAGCGCCGACGTCATACGGCTGTCGCGGAGCACCCACGCGATGGCCAGTTGGGCGAGCGACTGGCCGCGGCCCTGCGCGATGTCGTTCAGGCCGCGCAGCCGGCGCAGGACCTCGTCCGAGAGCAGGCCCGGGTCCAGCGACTTGCCCTGGGTGGCGCGCGAGCCCTCCGGGATGCCCTTCAGGTACTTGTTGGTCAGCAGGCCCTGGGCGAGCGGCACGAAGGAGATGCAGCCCATTCCGGCCGCCTCCAGGGTGTCGAGCAGGCCGTCGTCCTCGATCCAGCGGTTGATCATGGAGTAGGACGGCTGGTGGATCAGGGCGGGGACGCCCATCTCCTTCAGCAGCCCGGCCGCCTCGGCCGTCTGCTCGGCGTTGTACGAGGAGACGCCGACGTACAGCGCCTTGCCCTGCTGGACGGCGGACGCGAGCGCGCCCATCGTCTCCTCCAGCGGGGTGTGCGGGTCGAAGCGGTGCGAGTAGAAGACGTCGACGTACTCCAGGCCCATCCGCTTCAGCGAGGCATCGAGCGAGGAGAGCAGGTACTTCCGCGAGCCCCACTCGCCGTACGGGCCGGGGCGCATCAGATAGCCGGCCTTGGTGGAGATGACCAGATCATCCCGGTACAGGGCGAAATCCTGCGCGAACAGCTTGCCGAAGTTCAGCTCGGCCGAGCCGGGCGGCGGCCCGTAGTTGTTGGCCAGGTCGAAGTGGGTGACCCCGAGGTCGAAGGCGCGGCGCAGGATCGCCCGCTGGGAGTCCAGCGAACGGTCGTCGCCGAAGTTGTGCCACAGGCCCAGCGAGAGGGCGGGCAGCTTGAGCCCGCTGCGGCCGGTGCGGCGGTACTCCATCGTGTCGTAGCGCGAATCCGCAGCGCGGTAGGAGAGCTCTGGGGAGAGGTATTCAGTCACTTTCCCTCCTTATCACGGAGTTGTGACAGACCGGGTTGGGCCCCCGTGACCCGATCGCAGTAATGTGGCGGCTTCGGGGAAAGCCGACGTGCGGCGCGGCTCGTACCCGCGCGGGTCCGTGCGGACCGCGCGGCGCTCCCCTGCGAGGGCGGACCCCGGACGACCCCCGGCGACGGGGAGGGCGGGCCCCGGGCCCGTACGGAACCGAGAGGGTGAACTCAGTGAACTTCCGCGACCTGGTGTACAGGCTCTACGCGCGCCGGGTGGAAGGCCGCCTGGACCATGACCAGGTGCCGAAGCACATCGGGGTCATCCTCGACGGCAACCGCCGCTGGGCGAAGGCGTCCGGCGGCTCGGCCGTGCAGGGCCACCAGGCGGGCGCGGACAAGATCTCCGAGCTGCTCGGCTGGTGCAGCGAGACCGAGGTCGAGGTCGTCACCCTCTGGATGCTCTCCACGGACAACTTCGACCGGCCCGAGCACGAGCTGAAGCCGCTCCTGGGCATCATCGAGAACACCGTGCGCAACCTCGCCGCCGACGGCCGGTGGCGCGTCCACCACGTCGGCACCCTCGACCTGCTGCCCGCCGAGACGCAGACGGTGCTCAAGGAGGCCGAGCAGTCGACGTCCCATGTCGACGGGATAATCGTCAACGTCGCCGTCGGCTACGGCGGCCGTCAGGAGATCGCGGACGCCGTGCGCTCGCTGCTTCTGGAGCACTCGGAGCGGGGCACGACCTTCGAGGAGCTGGCCGAGATCGTCTCCACCGACCTGATCTCCGAGCACCTCTACACCCGCGGCCAGCCCGACCCGGACCTGGTGATCCGGACGAGCGGCGAACAGCGCCTGTCCGGTTTCATGCTCTGGCAGAGCGCCCATTCGGAGTACTACTTCTGCGAGGTCTTCTGGCCGGCCTTCCGGAAGGTCGACTTCCTGCGGGCGCTGCGCGACTACGCCGCCCGCCACCGGCGCTACGGGGCCTGAACGGCCCGCTACGGGGCCTGAACGGCCCGCTACGGGGCCTGAACGGCCCGCTACGGGGCCTGAACGGCCCGCTACGGGGCCTGAACGGCCCCCTTCACCCGCATGGCCCGATGACTCCCCTATATAGATGACTCCTCCATATAGGGGAGTCATCGCGCATGCAGGGGCGTATATAGGGGAGTCATCGCGCGTCCACCGGGACTTCTCCACACCGTGTCATATGCAGCGGCATGGCTTCGGGCCGAACAGGGAATACCCCTGACAGGTCGACATCCGGTCACCAACCAGGCGGATGTCGCATCCAAGTGAGCGGCACCCAGTCCGCTCGCCCGGGAGGCCCTTTGCGCACGAAGGCCCGTAGCCGTGGACGCAGACAGCCTGCGGCCGACGTGGTGGCCGTGGTCCGGCCCGCGCACAGGGGGCCCGATCCCGGTCCGTCCTCTCCTTCGGGAAGCTCCGCGACCGTTCGTCGCACTCCCCGACCTCGTCCGAGGGGGTACGTCCTTCCGTGGTGACCAGTAGCAAGCGCCGCATGCCCGACAGGCGCACATACGTTCTCGACACCAGCGTCCTGCTGGCCGATCCCGGAGCCATGGCCCGCTTCGACGAGCACGAAGTCGTGCTGCCGATCGTGGTGGTCACGGAGCTGGAGGCCAAACGGCACCATCCGGAGCTCGGATACTTCGCCCGGCAGGCCCTGCGCCTGCTGGACGACTTCCGGATCCGGTACGGCCGGCTGGACGCCCCGATCCCGCTCGGGGATCTGGGCGGGACGCTCCGCGTCGAGCTCAACCACTCCGACCCCGGCGTCCTGCCCGCCGGATACCGGCTGGGGGACAACGACTCACGGATTCTCGCGGTCGCGCGCAACCTCCAGGCGGAGGGGTACGACGTCACGGTCGTCTCCAAGGACCTGCCCCTGCGGATCAAGGCATCCTCGGTCGGCCTCCTCGCCGAGGAGTACCGCGCCGAGCTCGCCATCACCGACTCCGGCTGGACCGGGATGACCGAGCTGTCCCTCTCGGGGGAGCAGGTCGACCTGCTCTTCACCGAGGAGACGCTCTACGTCCCCGAGGCCGCCGAGCTGCCCGTCCACACCGGGCTCGTCCTCCAGTCGGAGCGCGGCAAGGCGCTCGGCCGGGTGACGGCCGAGGGCAATGTGCGGCTGGTGCGGGGCGACCGGGAGGCCTTCGGCATCCACGGCCGCAGCGCCGAGCAGCGGATCGCGCTGGACCTCCTGCTCGACCAGGACGTCGGCATCGTCTCGCTGGGCGGCCGGGCCGGCACCGGAAAGTCGGCCCTCGCGCTCTGCGCCGGTCTTGAGGCGGTGCTGGAGCGGCAGCAGCACAAGAAGGTGATGGTCTTCCGCCCGCTGTACGCGGTGGGCGGCCAGGAGCTCGGCTATCTCCCCGGCAGCGAGGCCGAGAAGATGAGCCCCTGGGCGCAGGCGGTCTTCGACACGCTCTCGGCGGTCGCCGGGCGCGAGGTCATCGAGGAGGTGCTGGGGCGCGGGATGCTGGAGGTCCTGCCGCTCACCCACATCCGCGGCCGCTCGCTCCACGACGCGTTCGTGATCGTGGACGAGGCGCAGTCCCTCGAACGGAACGTCCTGCTGACCGTGTTGTCCCGGATCGGGGCGAATTCACGCGTGGTGCTCACCCATGACGTGGCCCAGCGGGACAACCTCCGGGTCGGCCGGTACGACGGAGTCGTCGCTGTGGTCGAGAAGCTGAAGGGTCATCCGCTCTTCGCACATATGACGCTCACGCGTTCGGAGCGTTCCCAGATCGCCGCACTGGTGACCGAAATGCTGGAGGAAGGCCACATCTGACCTGCATGTCCTTGTTCGTGCCGCCCGGCGAGCCAAAGAGCTTAGCCGGGCGGCATCGTGTTGCGCCGTCATTTCCGTCAAACGGATGGCCCAAACGAGGTGTGACCTTTCCCACGCAACACAGAATTGCCCCCTGGCGTCCCCGTCCGGCAGAGTCTTGCTTCCGTCAGGCCCCGCATACGGCACTTGGGCACCTCCAGAGGCGCCACGCACCACGCACCACACAACTCCACACGTGACCGCCGTATGCCGCCCGCGAGTACCACGCGGCGACCCTTTCACCGGGGTTGCCCATCGGGCCCGTGCCTCCCGTGACCCATGCAGTAGGGAGGCCAGTGCCAGGGGCACGAACGCGCCCGCGAGGTCACCTAAGCGGACGATGCTGGAAGGACACCATGTGAGCCGGATCTCGGTCCGGGGGTTCGCCGTGGCATCTGCCACTGCGGTCACCACCGTTGGCGCCGTCGTAGGCGTTGCTGCGGGCGGCGCACCTGCCGCCGACGACAACAACTTCGAGGCTGCCGCAGCCGACACCACGCTGCTCGCAGACATCCCCGCGGGCCAGCAGGCCCAGGTCCAGATCGCTTCGCTGACGCAGCAGGCCGATGCCCAGGCATCCGCGGCCGACGCCGTCGCGAAGAAGTCGGCCGAGGAGTCCGCCCGTCTCCAGGCCGCCAAGGACGCCAAGTCCAAGAAGGCGGCGGCCGAGGCGAAGGCCGAGGCCGAGCGGCTCGCCGAGGAGAAGGCGGAGAAGGAGAAGAAGGAGAAGGAGGAAGCGGCCGAGCGCGCCAGCCGGTCCTCCGTCCGCGACGCCTCCTCGTTCTCGGCGCAGGGCTCGTACTCCGTGGCCCAGGTGCAGGCGATGGCCCGTCAGATGGTCCCCGCCGACCAGTTCCAGTGCTTCAGCAACATCGTGAACCACGAGTCGACCTGGAACTACCGCGCGACCAACCCGTCCTCCGGCGCGTACGGACTGATGCAGGCCCTGCCGGGCCACAAGATGTCCTCCGCCGGCGCCGACTGGCAGACCAACCCGGCCACCCAGATCAAGTGGGGCCTCAGCTACATGGACGGCCGCTACGGCTCCCCGTGCGGCGCCTGGTCCTTCTGGCAGGCCAACAACTGGTACTAGGGGTGAACAGCCCTCCCGAGGCCCCCCACCGCGAACGCGGTGGGGGGCCTCGCGCGTGTACGGTCGCATCCGGCGAACCTGGCAGCGCTGGGGAGCGAAGTTGGGGGAAGGGAAAGAGACATGTCAAAACTGCCAGGCTGGCTGGGCCGCTTCGGGTCCGAACTGACGGAACTGGGCTCACGCCTGGAAGAGCGCCGGGCGCGCGCCCACGGCGACGACGACCCCCACGGCTCCTCGGACACCGCGGACCCCGGTCAGGTGCCCGCGCCGCCCACGTACGCCCCCTCCGTCGCCGCCAAACCCGATCCGGTCGCCGCCATTCCGTGGGGGATGCGGGTCGCGGCCGAGGCGGGCTGGCGGCTGCTCGTCCTCGCCGGGACGCTCTGGGTGCTGATGCAGGTGATCACCGCCGTGGAACTGGTGGTGCTCGCCTTCTCCGCCGCGATGCTCATCACCGCCATGCTCCAGCCGACCGTGGTCCGGCTCAAGCGGTACGGGCTGCCGCACGGGCTCGCCACCGCCGTGACGGCCGTCCTCGGGTTCGTCATCATCGGCCTGGTCGGCTGGTTCGTGGTGTGGCAGGTGATGGAGAACCTCGACACGCTCTCCGACCGGGTCCGCGACGGCATCGACGAGTTGAAGCGCTGGCTGCTGGACAGCCCGTTCCACGTCACCGAGTCGCAGATCAACGACATCGCCAAGAACCTCAACGACACCATCGGCACCAACACGGAGGAGATCACCTCCGCCGGCCTCCAGGGCGTCACCTTCATGGTGGAGTTCCTCACCGGCCTGCTGCTGGCGATGTTCTCCACGCTCTTCCTGCTCTACGACGGCCGGCGCATCTGGGAGTGGTCGCTGAAGCTGGTGCCCGCCGCCGCCCGGCCCGGTGTCGCCGGTGCCGGTCCGCGCGCCTGGCGGACGCTGACCGCCTACGTACGCGGCACGGTGCTGGTCGCGCTGATCGACGCCATCTTCATCGGCCTCGGCCTGTACGTCCTCAATGTGCCGCTCGCGGTGCCCCTGGCCGTCTTCATCTTCCTGTTCGCCTTCATCCCGCTCGTCGGTGCCGTCGTCTCCGGAGCGCTGGCGGTGGTCGTCGCGCTGGTCACCGAGGGGGTGTGGACCGCGCTCTGGGCACTGGTCGTGGTACTGGCGGTGCAGCAGATCGAGGGCCACATCCTCCAGCCGTTCATCCTCGGCCGGGCGGTCCGGGTCCATCCGCTGGCCGTGGTCCTCGCGGTGGCGACGGGCGGCCTGGTCGCGGGCATCGGCGGTGCGGTCGTCGCCGTACCGCTGGTCGCGGTCACCAATACGGTGGTCGGCTACCTACGGTCCTACGGTGCCCCGCGCACGGTCGGGGGCCAGCACGGGGCCACCGCGCTGGGGGTCGCGCCGACCGGGCCGCCGGGCGCCCCGGACGCGGTGCTGGAAGGGCCGCCTCCCGAGCCCGTCACCCCGGTCGTGTTCCCCGATCCGCCGGAGGGCCGGGACCCGTCGCAGGGTGAGCCGCCGGATAAGCAGGCGTAAGCGGAACAGCGGAAGAAGAGCCCCGGGGACGGTCGGTCGTCCTCGGGGCTCTTCTCCGTGTCAGGGGTGGTGCGGGTGACTACTCGGCGAGTACGGCCTCGGCGTCGAGGGTCACACCGACCGCCTGGATCACCGAGGCGACCTTGACGGCCTCCTGGATGGTCTCGCGGTCCACGCCCGCCTTGCGGAGCACCTGCTCGTGGGAGTCCAGGCACTGGCCGCAGCCGTTGATCGCGGAGACGGCGAGCGACCACAGCTCGAAGTCGACCTTCTCCACACCCGGGTTGCCGATGACGTTCATCCGCAGGCCCGCGCGGAGCGTGCCGTACTCCGGGTCCGACAGCAGGTGCCGGGTCCGGTAGAAGACGTTGTTCATCGCCATGACGGCGGCCGCCGACTTCGCCGCGGTGTACGCCTCGGCGGAGAGGTTGGCCTTCGCCTCGGGCTCCAGCTCGCGCAGCACCTTCGGCGAGCGCGAGGCGATCGCGCAGGCCAGCACGGTGCCCCACAGCTGCTGCTTGGGGAGGTCGCTGTTGCCGATGACCGAACCGAGGTTCAGCTTCAGGTCCTTGGCGAAGTCCGGTATGGCGGACTTCAGTTCGTCGAGTGCCATGTCCGTATCAGCTCACTCGCCCGAGAGGAGCGCGACCGGGTCGAGGGTGTTCTCGCCCTTGGTCCAGTTGCACGGGCACAGCTCGTCGGTCTGCAGGGCGTCGAGGACCCGCAGGACCTCCTTGGGGTTACGGCCCACGGAACCGGCGGTCACCATCGTGAACTGGATCTCGTTGTTCTGGTCGACGATGAAGACGGCGCGCTGCGCGAAGCCGTCCTCGCCCTCGATGCCGAGGTCACGCATGAGCTCGTGCTTCGAGTCGGCCAGCATCGGGAAGGGCAGGTCGGTCAGGTCCGGGTGGTCCTTGCGCCAGGCGTGGTGCACGAACTCGGAGTCACCGGAGAAGCCGAGGACCTGGGCGTCGCGGTCGGCGAACTCCTCGTTCAGCTTGCCGAAGGCGGCGATCTCCGTGGGGCACACGAAGGTGAAGTCCTTCGGCCACGCGAAGACGATCTTCCACTTGCCCTCGTAGGTCTTGTGGTTGATCTGCTCGAACTCCTTGCCGCTCTCCAGCGAAACACAAGCAGTCAGATCGAACTCGGGGAACTTGTCACCGACAGTGAGCACGCGCTCTCCTTGCAGCGTTCGGAAACTCCCCTTTGGGGAGATTTCCTGAGGGTTGGACGAGATCCACCTTGGCACAGAGTGCATTGATCAGGGAAATAGCTACACTCGGTTGCGATGATCGGAGGTGCCTATCAGTGGGCCAGGGAAAACCGGGCATACGCCCGCAGAAGCAGGCCAGGCAGTCCGCGAAGCAGCCCAGGCAGTCCGCTAAGCAGCCCAGCCTGTCGCAGCTCCGCGCCTTCGCGGCGGTGGCGGAACATCTGCACTTCCGGGACGCGGCGGCAGCAATCGGGATGAGTCAGCCGGCACTCTCCGGAGCCGTCTCCGCCCTGGAGGAGGCACTGGGTGTCCAGCTCATCGAGCGTACGACGCGCAAGGTGCTGCTCTCGCCCGCCGGCGAGCGGCTCGCGGCGCGGACCGGCGTCGTCCTTGAGGCCGTCGCCGCGCTGATGGAGGAGGCGGAGGCGGCCCGGGCGCCGTTCACCGGGGTGCTCCGGCTCGGCGTGATCCCGACCGTCGCCCCGTATCTGCTGCCCACGGTGCTCCGGCTGGTCCACGACCGCTACCCGGACCTCGACCTCCAGGTCCATGAGGAGCAGACCTCCTCCCTGCTGGAGGGCCTCGCCGCCGGACGGCTGGACCTGCTGCTCCTCGCCGTGCCGCTCGGGGTCCCCGGGGTGAGCGAGATCCCGCTCTTCGACGAGGACTTCGTGCTGGTCATGGAGCAGGACCACTGGCTCGGCGGCCGCGCCGACATCCCGCGCGACGCGCTGCGGGAGCTGCCGCTGCTCCTCCTCGACGAGGGCCACTGCCTGCGCGACCAGGCCCTGGACATCTGCCGGGAGGCCGGGCGTACGGAGGGGGCGCCGGTCACCACGACCGCCGCCGGGCTCTCCACCCTCGTCCAACTGGTCGCGGGCGGGCTCGGGGTGACCCTGCTGCCGCGCACCGCCGTCACGGTGGAGACCGCACGCAACGACGCCCTCGCCACCGGGTACTTCGCCCACCCGGCCCCCACCCGGCGGGTGGCGCTGGCGATGCGGACCGGGTCGGCGCGGGGCGGCGAGTTCGAGGAGTTCGCCGCCGCGCTGCGCGGGGCGATGGAGCCGCTGCCGGTACGCCTCGTATGAGCGAAAGGCCTGTGTGGCCAGGAGGGTTCCTCCTGGCCACACAGGCCCGATCCCGCTGGTCCCGCCGGTCCCGCTACTCCGTCCGCAGCCCGTCCGGCCGCATCAGCCGCCACAGCGAGGGCAGCGACAGGGCCGTCACCAGCAGGATCAGGCTCGCCCCGGCCCCCGTCAGCGGCAGGAAGAGCCACCAGTCGGAGACGCTCTTGTCGATCATCCAGGCGAGCGTCGCGCCGAGTCCCAGTCCGCCCGCGACCGCCACCGCGAGGCCGAGGACCACGGGGACGGCGGTCTGCCACAGGACCGACCAGCTCAGTGTCGTACGCCGGGTGCCGAAGGCGACCAGCACCGACAGCAGCCGCTTCCGCTCGCGCAACTGCTCCAACTGGGAGACCAGCATCGAGGCGGCGATCAGCAGCAGCACCACACTCGCCCCGACCTGGAGGCCGGTCTGGATGCTGGCGTACTGCCGGTCGCGCTCCACCGAGTCGAGGGTGACGAAGCGCATGCCGGGATCGATTCTCGCCGCCGTGTTCCGTACGTACTCGGCGACGTCCGGCACGCTCCGGTCGACCCGGATCTGGGCGGTGATCTGCGCCCCGGGCAGCGTGCCCGCGTCGATCGCCCCGGTGGTCGCCATGATCCCGTGGTGGGTCTCGCCCATCGGGTCCTTGCGGCCCAGCACGGTCGGGGAGTCGGCGGGCAGCGTCCACCGAAGCGGCTTGCCGTAGCCGGAGCCGATCTCGACCACCTTGCCCTTGCGGGCGGCCTGGTCGACCCAGTGGGACATGTCCTTGTCGCCCGGCGGGTGGACGACGAAGGTGTCGCCGTCCTCGCAGGCGGTGATCCGGGCCAGCTCGCGCAGGGTGGCGCAGGTGCCGATGGTGAGGGAGGTGGTGGGCGCGACGTCGTCGTCGGCGTAGACCCCCGGCTTGGACGCGTACGCCTGCACGGAACCGATCACCACCTCCACCCCCTTGGTGGCGCGGAACTGCTCGATGGCAGAGGTGGCCGCCTCGCCCGTGACGTCCTCGGAGTACCCGGCGAACTGGGCCCGCGTGGGGTCCTGGCCGGTCATCCGGTTGAAGTCGGCGTTCATCGCGGCGAACATCATCTGGAGGGCGATCGCGCCCGCCACCGCCACCGTGACCCCGCTGACCGCGCGGGACGCGGCCCCGCTGCTCAACTGGAGCCTGCGGGTGGCGAGCTGCCAGGGCACCGTGCCGCCGCGCAGCCGGTTGACGCACGCCTCGACCAGCCACGGCAGCAGCAGCGCGAGCCCGACCAGCACCAGCACGGCACCCGTCGCGATCAGGTACGGATTGACGGGGGCGTACGTGTACTCGTCGACCCGGCCGGTGAGGCCGAGCACCGCCAGACCCGCGGCCGGCATCAGCAGCCGCCACCAGAGCCGGCGGCCCCGGTCGCGCCCACGCCGTACGACACCGAGCGGCTCGATCACCACCGAGCGCATCGCGACCAGCGTGACGAGCACGGCGGTGAGCGGCACCGCGACGGTGATCAGCAGGCCGAGCAGCGGGTCGGGCACCAGGTCGGCCGGGAACGCGCTGACGTCCCAGATCTCCACCGCGCCGACGAACTGCCGCCCCACCAGGAAGAAGACCAGCCCGATCATCAGTCCGAGGACCGCGCCGAACAGCGCCTCCCCGGCGGCGATGCGCCGGGTCGAGCGGATGTCGGTGCCGACCAGGCGCAGCGCGGCGAGCCTGCGGTCGCGCCGGTCGCCGCCGAACCGGACGGCGGTGGCGATGAAGATCGCGACCGGCACCAGCAGCACGACACAGACCATGACGGTCAGCACGATGAGCAGCGGCGGCAGCGGATCGCCCTCACGCGGGTCGCCGTATCCGGCGATCCGGTGGCCGCCCGAGGCGGGCGTCAGGGTGTCGCTGCCCGCGTAGTAGAGGAGTTCACCGGGCGAGCGCAGCCCGGCGTCGCGAATCGTGCCGGTGATCTCGTACGGCAGCCGCTCGCGCAGCAGTTCGTTGCCGGGGGCGGCGAGCAGCTCCTTCAGCGCGGGGGAGACCACCATCTCGTCCGGCCCGGGGAAGCGGTCGAGGCCCGGCGGGCGGACGGGCGCCGCACCGTCGGCGCGCATCAGATAGCCCGCGATGGTGCGGTCGTGGTACTCGGTGGTCGTGTTGATCCGGACCACCGAGGTGTCCGACTTCGCCGCGTTCGTGTCGGGCGAGTCCGAGAACTGCGCCTCGCTGCGCGCCTGGTCCCGCGCGGAGCGCTCGTCGAGCATGTGCGGTACGGAGGAGGCGAGCAGCAGCAGCGCCACCCCGAGGCCGACGCCGACCGCCGTCAGCAGCGTACGGATCCAGCCCTCGCGGCCCCCGGCGGCGGCGAACCGGATGCCGAGGCCGAGGTCCCGGAGGGTGGCCGCGCCGCGTGAAGGCGGCTGCGGGCGGTCCTGTCCGGCGGCCGGGGAGGTACGGGAGTCGAGCAGCGTCATACGGCGTGCTCCAGGTCGCGGGCCCGGCCGTCGCGCACGGTGACGTCGCGGTCGGAGTAGGCGGCGACCCGGGCCTCGTGGGTGACCAGGACGACCGCGACGTTGGAGGAGCGGGCGGCCTCGGTGAGCAGCTCCATCACCCGCTCGCCGTTCAGGGAGTCCAGGGCGCCGGTCGGCTCGTCCGCGAAGATCACCTTCGGGGAGGCCGCCAGGGCGCGGGCCACGGCGACGCGCTGGCCCTGCCCGCCGGAGACCTCGCCGGGGCGCTTGGCAGCGGTGTCCTCGACCTCCAGGCGCTCCATCCACTCCCGGGCGGTGTGCTCGGCGGCCTTGCGCTTGACGCCGTTCAGGCGCAGCGGCAGCGCGACGTTCTCCACACAGGTCAGCTCCGGCACGAGCTGGCCGAACTGGAAGACGAAGCCGAAGTCGCTGCGGCGCAAGGCGCTGCGCTCGGCGTCCGACATCGCGGAGAGCTCGCGGCCGGCGTAGGTGATGGTGCCGGAGTCCGGGGTGATGATCCCGGCCAGGCAGTGCAGCAGGGTCGACTTGCCGGAGCCGGAGGGGCCCATCACGGCGACGACCTCGCCGGGGTGCACGGAGAACGAGGCGCCGTCCAGGGCGGGCGTCGAGCCGTAGGTCTTGCGCAGGTCGTGCGCGGCGAGCAGGGAGCCTTCGGGGATCACGGGGCCACCACCTTGGCGAGCTGGCCGAGGCGGGCGGCGGTCAGTTCCAGCCACCGCAGATCGGCTTCCAGATGGAACAGGGCGTGGTCGCAGATCAGTTGGTCGGCGAGGTCGCCCTTGCGCTTGCGGTCGGTGAGGATGCGCATCATCCGCAGGTGCTCCGAGCGCTGGGAGTCCAGCAGGTCGGAGGCGCTGCGGTCGGTGAGCAGCGCCAGGACGACCTTGGTGTAGAGCGTCGACTGGAGGTACGGCTCCGGCTTCTCGGGCTGCATGAGCCAGCGCGAGACGTCGGTGATCCCGGCGTCCGTGATGGCGTACCGCTTGCGCTCGGGCCCCCCTTCGCTCTCGACGCCGTCGACCTCGACGAGTCCGTTCTTCAGGAGCCGGGACATCGTCGAGTAGACCTGGCCGTAGTGGAGCGGGCGGTCCTGGCCGAACTTCTCGTCGAAGGTCCGCTTCAGGTCGTAGCCGTGGCGGGGGCCGGACTCCAGGAGCCCGAGGAGGGTGTGACCGATAGACATGAGAAGCACTGTACACGGAGTGTATACCCCCGATGTATACGCGTCCGGAATACGCTCATCGGCCTGCGGGGTCCTCTGTGCGCCGGGTCCGGACGGCTCCTCCGGGCCCGCGCTGCGGGTCCCTAGGGCTCCTCCGGCTCCTCCGGCGGCCGTTTCGGTGGCCGGCCCCGGCGGGCGATCGGCGCCGCCGACCCCGGCAGCCGCCCCGCCTCCTTGAGTGCCCGGCGCAGCAGGAACTCGATCTGCGCGTTGGCGCTGCGCAGCTCGTCGGAGGCCCAGCGGGCCAGCGCGTCGTGCACCGCGGGGTCCAGCCGCAGCAGCATCTGCTTGCGCTGCTGCGGCCGGGACGCCGGCGTCCGCCGGGGAGGCGTCTGGTCGGTCACTGGTAGAGGGTGCCCGTGTTGAGGACCGGCTGGGCGCTGCGGTCACCGCACAGCACCACCATCAGATTGCTGACCATGGCGGCCTTCCGCTCGGAGTCCAGCTCCACGATGCCCTGCTCGGCGATCCGGTCCAGGGCCATCTCGACCATGCCCACCGCGCCCTCCACGATCTGCTGGCGCGCGGCGACGACCGCGCCGGCCTGCTGGCGCTGGAGCATGGCGGAGGCGATCTCGGGGGCGTACGCGAGGTGGCTGAAGCGCGACTCGATGATCAGGACGCCCGCCGCCTTCACCCGGGCGGTCAGCTCGATCGCCAGCTTCTCGGTGATCTCCTCCGCGTTGCCGCGCAGCGAGAGGCCGTCCTCCTCGTGGGCGTCGTACGGGTACTCGATCGCGATGTGCCGGACCGCCGCCTCGGTCTGGGTGGCGACGAACTCCAGGAAGTCGTCGACCTCGAAGAGCGCCTGGGCGGTGTCCTCGACCTTCCAGACGACGATCGCGGCCAGCTCGATCGGGTTGCCGTAGGCGTCGTTGACCTTGAGGACGGCGGTCTCGTGGTTGCGGACCCGGGTGGAGATCTTACGGCTGGAGGTCAGCGGGTTGATCCAGCGCAGTCCGTCGGCGCGGATGGTGCCGACGTACCGGCCGAAGAGCTGGATCACCCGGGCCTCGCCCGGAGCGACCATCTTCACACCGCTCATGCAGAAGAACGAGGTGATCACGAGGAGCACCCCGAGGATGAAGAGCGGGATGCCGACCGCGTTGTTGCCTCCCTCGCCGACCACCGCGCCGACGATGGCGAGGGTGACTCCCGCGATCACCCCGACGACCGTCAGCAGCAGTCCGAGCCCGCCCGGGATGGAGTGCGCGGTGACCTCCCTGACCTGCGGCTCCGGCATGTCGGGGGCGTCGATGTCGAGTGCGGCCGCCGAGGCGTCCGGGTGGTGTCCTCCGTGCTGTGCGGTCATGGGGTCCCCCGTTCCGTGCGGCTGGTGCCGCGCTATCAATGTGATGTCACATTATCGGTTCTCGCAACCTTGCGCACCCCTGGGGAGTCGGTTCCCTGGGGAACGGGTGCTGATTGTCACGTCCGGAAAAGGCCGGATCGCTTGCCTTTCGTCTCTGCCGACGGTGTTAGCTGGCAGGTCTGAACGGAATCGGGTGAACCGAGCGAGCCGGTCGAGCAGAGAAGCGGGAGCAACACAGCGATGGGTCGAGCGGATGCGCGACGAGCCCGGGCGCAGGAGTCGCGCCGGGCTGCGAAGAGCGGCGGCATACGCAGACTCTTCACGTGGAGGAAGCTGCTGGGGACGTTCTTCGGGATCGTGCTGCTGGGCATGGGCGCCTTCGGTGCGCTCTACCTGTACGTCGACGTCCCCGCCCCCAACGAGCTGGCGGAGCGGCAGAGCAACGTCTACCAGTACAGCGACGGCACCGTGCTCGCCCGGTCCAACAGCGGAGTCAACCGGCAGATCGTCGACCTGGCCCAGGTGCCCAAGGAGGTGCAGCACACCTTCGTCGCCGCGGAGAACAAGACCTTCTACGAGGACGACGGCATCGATCTCAAGGGCACGACCCGCGCCCTATGTCGTCGTCCCGGTCGCCCGGGCCCAGCATGTCGAGCACGTCGTCGCAGAGGGCCTCCAGCGGCGGGGAGTGGTCGTCCCCGGTGAGCTGCGCGGTCGCCGCCAGGCGCTCGCGTAGCTGCTCGATCCCCGTCCACACGTCCCGCAGCCGCGACTCGACCAGCCCGTCGGTGTACAGCAGCAGCGTGGCACCGGCCGGCGCGTCCAGCTCCACGGCCTCGAAGTCGACCCCGCCCACCCCGATCGGGGCGCCCGGCGGCACCCGCAGCACCTCGGCCCGGCCGCCCAGGTGCAGCAGCACGGGCGGCGGGTGGCCGGCGTTGGCGACGGTGATCCGGTGCGCGACCGGGTCGTACACCGCGTAGAGGCAGGTCGCCATGCGGTCGCTGCCGAGCCGCTGCGCCTGCTCGTCCAGGTGGTGCAGCACCTCCTGCGGCGGCAGGTCGAGCTGGGCGAGGGTCTGGGCCGTCGTCCGGAGCTGGCCCATGATCGCGGCGGAGGTCATGGAGTGGCCCATGACGTCCCCGACGACGAGCGCGACCCGGCTGCCGGGCAGCGGGATCGCGTCGTACCAGTCGCCGCCGACCCGGGCCGTCTCGGCCGCCGGGAGGTAGCGCGAGGCGAGGCGTACGCCGGTGGGCTGGGGGAGCGAGTCGGGGAGCATCGTGCGCTGGAGCTCGTCCGCGATGTAGGCCTCGCGCCCGTACAGCACGGCCTTGTCGATGCCGAGCGCGGTGTGCGTCGCCAGTTGCGCGGCCACCAGGAGGTCGCTGGCCTCGAACGCGGGCCGCTCGGTGGACCGTACGAAGACGGCCGCGCCGATCACCCGGCGCCGGCCGCGCAGCGGGGCGAGGATCGCCCGGTGGCCGGTGGGGACCGGACGCCCGGGCCCCAGCAGCTCGGGCAGCGCCGCCCGAGCCGCCGCCGAGTCGCCGAAGACCGGCCGCACCCCGCGCAGCACCTCCGCCAGCGCGCCGCCCGCCCGCACCTCGCACAGCTCGGCGGCGGGCATCAGGTCGGCCGTCGGGTCGCTCAGCAGCGGCCGCAGCCGCTCGCTCTCCGGGCCCGCCTCGCCGCCCTCCTCGTCGGGGTGGCGCAGCCGGTCGGAGCGGCGCAGCCGCAGCACGAACGGGCTCACCGGCCGCTCGTCGCCGACCGGCAGCGGGTCGCGCAGGTACACCAGGATCGCGTCGGAGAACGTCGGCACGCTCGCCCGGCACAGGCCCAGCACGATCTCGTCCAGGTCTATGCCGCGGGCGATCCGCCGCGTCGCGGCGCCGACGAAGCGCAGCCGGTCGCCCTCGCGGCGGGTGGCCGCCTGGGCCTCGGCG
Organism: Streptomyces cyaneofuscatus; assembly: GCF_042718795.1. Classification (GTDB taxonomy): domain Bacteria; phylum Actinomycetota; class Actinomycetes; order Streptomycetales; family Streptomycetaceae; genus Streptomyces; species Streptomyces cyaneofuscatus_A. Next base: position 161,391 of record NZ_JBHXOX010000005.1, on the reverse strand, counting down.
AGGGCGGCGGCTCCGGGTCCGGGGTTCGGCGCGGCGGCCGGGGACGGGATCGCGGCAGCGGCGGCCGCTGCCGCCGCGTCCTGCTGCCGGGGCCGGGTGCGCTCCTGAGACCGTGCCGCGAGCGGCTGCCGGCCTTCGTGGGAGGTGGGGTGCTCCGTCACGCGTGGGATTCCGTCCGTCCGGGCCGGTTGTGTGAGGCAGTCACCTCGTGGGGCGCCACTGTGCCCCGGCGACCGCGATGAGGACAACGGCTGTCTGCGGATGCCCCGGCGCGCGGGGCCGAAACCGTGCGTCCGCGAGATGGCCGGAGGACGACGTTCCGCGCGGGCGCCGGTCCGGTCACGGCGAGGCGGCAGCGGGCAGCGAACACGTCTCCACCCCCTCGTGGTGGTCCTGCGACCGGGCGGTCCGTCCGGGTCCGTGGCCCGTCGTGCCGCACGACCGGTGCGATGACTTGTGGTCAGATCCGGTGTGTCCCTCAGGGAGCCGGGCCTGCCGACCGGGCCCCCGGGGGGTGCGTCCAGGGTCTCACGACGGCATATGGGCAGGGGTGCGGTACCAGTCATCCGGCAGCGGCGGAACCGGCCACCCCGGATCGGGCCGCCAGTGCTCCCAGCCGTCCCGGAACGGGGAACCCCAGCCGGTGATCACCTCGACCGCGGCGAGGCCCGCCTGCCGGACACCCGCGGCGGTCGCGCGGTCCATCAGACCGACCTGCTGCGCCTGCGCGAACTCGTCCTCGTCGAGCCACTTCCAGCTCCGGTCCGGGTTCACGGAGATGTCGAGAAAGTGATCCTCGGAATCCACTCCTCCGGACCACCGCAGGTGCGGCTCCTCCAGGTTCACGTACCAGTTCCGGAAGAGCCAGCCCCGGTCCCAGAACAGCCAGACCGACCACGGGTCCCCGGGCCGGGCCAGCTTCAGCACGCCGGTGCCGAACCAGGTGGAGCGGGCCGTGGTGCGCGGCGCGGTGTAGCGGGTGGCGAGCGGCTCGGCGTGCACCTGCGTGCCGTCGGCCAGGACCGGGCGTACGCATTCGGTGCCGGGCGCCATCCAGACGGCGAGCAGGTCGGCGGTGTCCTGGACGACGGTCACCGGGCGGCAGATGTGCACGGGCGGGGCCCCGGGCGCCCGGTGGGCCCGGCCGTTGTCGCGGTAGCGCCAGAGGATCTGGTCCCCCGGCGCCCAGCGTGCGCACTCTCCCGTACCTGTCATGGATGGATCTTACGGAGCGTCCGCGCCCGCCCGCTGCGACTCAGGTCACCCGGTGTGCCCGGGCGGGCCCGGCGTGGGTCACCCGGACGCCCCCAGGGGCCCCGGGTGACCCATGCGTCACGGCCGTGTCATCCGCAACACGTCGAGCGCCTCGTCCAGTTGCTCCACGGTCAGATCGCCGCGCTCGATGTATCCCGAGGCCAGGACGGTCTCGCGGATCGTCGTGCCGTCCTTGAGGGACTGCTTGGCGACCTTCGCCGCCTCCTCGTACCCGATGTACTTGTTGAGCGGGGTGACCACCGAGGGGGAGGACTCCGCGTAGGCGCGGGCCCGCTCCACGTTGGCGGTGATGCCGTCCACCGTGCGGTCGGCCAGCAGCCGGGAGGCGCCCGCCAGCAGCCGTACGGACTCCAGCAGGTTCTTCGCGATGACCGGGAGCATCACGTTCAGCTCGAAGTTGCCGGCCGCGCCCGCCGTGGCGACCGTGGCGTCGTTGCCGGTGACCTGGGCGGCGACCATCAGGACGGCCTCCGGGATCACCGGGTTGACCTTGCCGGGCATGATCGACGAGCCGGGCTGGAGGTCGGGGAGGTTGATCTCGGCGAGACCGGTACGCGGGCCCGAGGCCATCCACCGCAGGTCGTTGGAGATCTTCGTCAGCGAGACCGCGATCGTCCGGAGCTGGCCCGAGGTCTCCACCAGACCGTCCCGGGCCCCCTGCGCCTCGAAGTGGTCGCGGGCCTCGGTCAGCGGCAGCCCGGTGGCGGCCGCGACCTCGGCGATCACGGCGGCGGAGAAGCCGGGCGGGGTGTTGATGCCGGTGCCCACCGCCGTACCGCCCAGGGGGAGTTCGGCGAGGCGGGGCAGGGAGGCGCGCAGCCGCTCCACCCCGTACCGGACCTGCGCCGCGTAGCCGCCGAACTCCTGGCCGAGGGTGACCGGGGTGGCGTCCATCAGATGCGTACGGCCGGACTTCACGACCTCCGCGAACTCGGCCGATTTCCGCCCCAGGGACTCCGCCAGGTGTTCGAGGGCGGGGATCAGGTCGGCGGTGACGGCGGCGGTGGCCGCGATGTGGATGGAGGAGGGGAAGACGTCGTTGGACGACTGGGAGGCGTTGACATGGTCGTTGGGGTGGACCTCGCCGCCCAGGCGCTCGGAGGCGAGGGTGGCGATGACCTCGTTGGTGTTCATGTTCGACGAGGTGCCGGACCCGGTCTGGAAGACGTCGACCGGGAAGTGCTCGTCCCAGCGGCCCGAGGCGACCTCGGCGGCGGCCTCCTGGATCGCGCCCGCGATGTCCGGATCCAGCACCTTCAGCTCGGCGTTGACCTTGGCGGCCGCGCCCTTGATCCGGGCCAGCGCCTCGATGTGGGCCCGCTCCAGCCGCTGCCCGGAGATCGGGAAGTTCTCCACCGCCCGCTGGGTCTGCGCCCGCCACTTGGCGTGGGCGGGGACCTTCACCTCACCCATCGAGTCGTGTTCGATCCGGAACCGGTCAGAGCCGGACGTATCTGCCGACGTGTCGGTCATCGTGTTTAAACCTCCTGCAAAAGATGAGCACGTGTCTTGTTCTATGTATTCCCAAGTCGCCTACCGGCCAGTAAATACCCGAGGTAACCACACACCCGGGAGGCGCAATGAGGCGCACCAGGCTCAGACTTCGAGGGCTCCGCAGCCTTCGCCGGCTCCGCTGTACGGCCGCTGTCACCGCCGCGCTCGCGGTGGCCGCCACCACGATGGCGGTCGCCGGACCGGCCGGCGCGGCCGAGTCGGGTACCGGCACCAGCACTATCGCATCCACTCCTCTCCCGCCCGCGCTGGAAACGATCCGGGCGGCCGAAGCCACCCGGCTGTACGGCAGCCCCGCCGAACGGCCGCTCGCCGAACGCAAGACCGGGCTGATCTCGCTGGGCGACAGCGAGATCTCCGGCGAGGGCGTCGGCACCTACGACCCCGGCACCAACGGGCCGGACAACTGGTGCCACCGCTCCCCGGAGGCCGCCATCCACCGCACGGGCATCGCGGCGGACGTCACGTACAACGTCTCCTGCTCCGGCGCCTACTCCGGGAACATCAGAATCGGCGGAAACAAGCAGTACGCCGACGAGCTGGTCCAGAGCGACAGCCTCGCGATCAAGGCCCGCAACACCCGGATCAAGATGGTCGTCCTGGTCGCGGGCGCCAACGACGACCTCCAGTTCGGCCCGGTCATGACGGACTGCGTGGTCCGCTACCTCACCCTCCAGGGCCCGTGCGAGCCCAAGTACGCGGGCGGCTGGCAGGCCCGCGTGGACGCCCTGGTCCCCAAGGTCGAGGCGACGGTCCGCGATCTGCGGACGGTGATGACCGACGCCGGATACGCGAACACCGACTACAAGCTCGTCCTGATGGGCTACCCGAGCCCGATCGGCCCGGACTTCTACGACAACCCGAAGTTCCCCGGCAAGCTGATCTGCGGCGGGCTCGGCTACGACTCCGACACCGTCTGGGGCCGCAACACCGCCGTGCCCGCCTTCCAGGTCGGCATGCGCAAGGCGGCCGCCTCCACCGGGGCCGCCTACCTCGACAACTCCCGTCTCTTCCACGGCCACGAGGTGTGCAGCGAGGCGCCCTGGGCGCGCGGGCTCTACATCGACCTGAGCAAACCGGGCCTGCCCGACGAGAACTCCGTACGCCAGTCCTTCCACCCCAACGCGGCCGGCCACCGTGCCTTCGCCTCCTGCCTCACCCAGCTCTACGACTCCGGGCTCCGCGAGGCGAGCTGCGCCGACCCGGCGAGCACGGGCAACCCGGTCCTCCAACGGGCCGCCTGGGACGACGTGTTCACCCCGGTGAGGAACGAGGCCACCGGCACCTGTCTGGACGTCCCCGGCTCGGTGACCCGTAACGGCACCGCGATCGGCGGCTGGGACTGCCACGGCGGCCGCAACCAGAACTGGTGGTACGACGGCGGTACGCAGACCCTGCGCACCGCGCTCAGCCACGACCGGTGCCTGGACGTGTCGGGCGCCAAGTACAACCCGGGTGCCACGCTCATCGTGTGGGACTGCGCGGGCGCGGCCAACCAGAAGTTCGTCCGCCAGGCGGGCACCATCCGCCCGGCGGCCGCGACCGGGCTCTGTCTGACGCTGGCGGGGGCCAAGGACCCGCTGAAGCTCCAGACGTGCGACGGCAGCGCGAAGCAGCGCTTCGTGTAGACCCGTGCGGTGGGTGGCGGGCGCTGTGAGCCTCCGCCACCCACCGCGTGCCGTCAGCCCCCCGTCATCACCGCGCCCAGGATGGCCGTCAGGTACGCCGGGTCCTTCACCCCGCACAGCTCGCGCGCCGAGTGCATCGAGAGGCCCGGAACGCCCACGTCCACCGTGGTGACGCCGAGGCGGGCCGCGGTGAGGGGGCCGATCGACGTGCCGCAGGGCATCGCGTTGTTGGAGACGAACGGCTGCCAGGGGGCGCCCGCCCGCTCGCAGGCGGCCGTGAACATGGCGATGCCGGTGGAGTCGGTGGCGTACCGCTGGTTGACGTTCACCTTGACCGTCGGGCCGCCGTTGGGCAGCGGGCGGTGGTCGGGGTCGTGGCGCTCCGCGTAGTTGGGGTGCACCGCGTGCGCCATGTCGGCGGAGACGCAGAACGCCCCCGACAGGGCCCGCGACCAGTCCTCGTCGCTGCCGCCCCGGGCCGCGACCGAGCGCGAGAGCACCCGCTCCAGCAGCGGGCTCTGGGCCCCCGTCTCGGAGCCGCTCCCGACCTCCTCGTGGTCGAAGGCGGCCAGCACCGGGACGAAGGACGGCTCGGTGACCCCGGTCGCGGCGTCCACCAGGGCACTCACCCCGGCGTGTACGGAGATCTGGTTGTCCAGCCGGGACGCGACGACGAACTCCCGCTCGGCGCCCAGGTATCCGGGCGGCTGGATGTCGTGCAGCATCAGGTCCCAGCCAAGGACGTCCGCCGGATCCTCCCCGGCCGCCGCCGCGACCAGCCGCAGCAGCTCGCCCTCGCGCGGGTCGCCCAGCGCCCAGATCGGGGCGATGTGGCGCTGCCGGTCCAGGGCCACACCGTCGTTGACCGTGCGGTCCAGGTGGATGGCCAACTGCGGGACGCGCAGCAGGGGTTCGTCGATCTGGACGAGCCGGCTGCGCGGGGTGCCGTCCGGGCCGCCGCGCAGGGCGAGCCGGCCGGAGATGCCGAGGTCCCGGTCGAGCCAGGTGTTCAGCGGGACCCCGCCGTAGATCTCCACCCCGATCTGCCGCCACCCGGAGGAGCCGGTGTCGGGCGCGGGCTTGATCCGCAGGTTCGGCGAGTCGGTGTGGGTGCCGACGATCCGGAACGGGGTGTGCGCGGGCGCGCCCTCGGGGACGTACCAGGCGATCAGCGCGCCGGCCCGGCTGACGAAGCAGCCGCCACTCGCCCCGGTCCAGTCGTCCGTGCCGAGCAGCTCGCGGAATCCGGCCTTCTCCAGCCGCTGGGCGGCGCTGGCGACCACGTGGTACGGCGAAGGGCTTGCGGCGATGAAGGCGAGCAGGTCGTCGGTGTGGCTGCGGTGGGGGGCCGGGGTCATTCGGCGTCCGCCTTTCCGGAGTTCGGCAGTGGCTGCGCGGGTGAGGGCCACCGGGCACCGCGAGGCACCCGGCGGGTCAGGCCGGTGGAGCCGGGCCGGTGGAGTTTGTCAGGAACGTTCGACAACCCTTCGCGGTGCCCCCGCGCGGCGCAAGCCCGGACGGCGGCGGGCTGCGGGAAAGCGGCGGTGCGGGACCGGCCGTCCGCCGGGCGCGGGGGCGCGCGTCCGCGGCCGCTCGGCGCGGGATGTTCCCTAACGCCTGCTCGTCCGGTGTCCGTTCGGGCAAGCTGACAGCACCCGGCCCGTGGCGCCCGCATGACCTTCGCGGCGGGCGGCGGGCGTGCGATGGAGACCGTCGCGCCTGTTCCGGGCCCGATCGGGCAGGTGGCGTCCGCTGTCGCGAGATTGGCTTGATATCGCCGTACGGGGGTGCCCGTTGTGACGTGCGGGGGTGCCCGTTGTGCGGAAGAGGGGCCCGTCGTGACGTACGAGGGCGCCCGTTGTGACGTACGAGGGGTCCGTTGAACGGAAGAGGGGGCGCCCGTTCGGACGCCCCCTCCCCACTCCCTGCCGCTGCCGCCGGTCAGCCCAGGCCGGGGCCCCGGACCGGGATGCTGGTGAACGTCGGCGCCGGGGCGGGCTCGGTGAAGAAGTCGTTGCCCTTGTCGTCGACCACGATGAACGCGGGGAAGTCCTCGACCTCGATCCGCCAGACCGCCTCCATGCCGAGCTCCTCGTACTCGACGACCTCGACCTTCTTGATGCAGTCCTGCGCGAGGCGGGCCGCCGGGCCCCCGATCGAGCCCAGGTAGAAGCCGCCGTGCGAGCCGCAGGCGTCGGTGACCTGTTTGCTGCGGTTGCCCTTGGCGAGCATCACCTTGGAGCCGCCCGCCGCCTGGAACTGCTCGACGTAGGAGTCCATGCGGCCGGCCGTCGTCGGGCCGAAGGAGCCGGAGGCGTACCCCTCGGGCGTCTTCGCCGGGCCCGCGTAGTAGACCGGGTGGTCCTTCAGGTACTGCGGCATCTCCTCGCCAGCGTCGAGGCGCTCCTTGATCTTGGCGTGCGCGATGTCCCGCGCCACGACCAGCGGGCCGGTCAGCGAGAGCCGGGTCTTGACCGGGTACTTGGTCAGCTCGGCCAGCACCTCGTCCATCGGCCGGTTGAGGTCGATCTCCACGACGTCCCCGCCGGCCTCGTCGAGGTGCTCGTCGGTGGTGTCGGGGAGGAAGCGCGCCGGGTCCTTCTCCAACTGCTCCAGGAAGACGCCCTCGGCGGTGATCTTCGCGGTGGCCTGGCGGTCGGCCGAGCAGGAGACGGCGATGGCGACGGGGAGCGAGGCGCCGTGCCGGGGCAGTCGCACCACGCGCACGTCGTGGCAGAAGTACTTGCCGCCGAACTGCGCGCCGATCCCGATCTTCTGCGTCAGCTCGAAGACCTTCTCCTCCAGCTCCTTGTCCCGGAAGCCGTGCCCGGTGGGGGAGCCCTCGGCGGGCAGCTCGTCCAGGTAGTGCGCGGAGGCGTACTTGGCGGTCTTCAGCGCGAACTCCGCCGACGTGCCGCCGACCACGATCGCCAGGTGGTACGGCGGGCAGGCCGCGGTCCCGAGCGAGCGGATCTTCTCCTCCAGGAACTTCATCATGGAGGCCTCGTTGAGGACGGCCTTCGTCTCCTGGTAGAGGAACGACTTGTTGGCCGAGCCGCCGCCCTTCGCCATGAACAGGAACTTGTACGCGCCGCCGTCGGTGGCGTACAGCTCGATCTGGGCCGGGAGGTTGGAGCCGGTGTTCTTCTCGTCCCACATGGTCAGCGGCGCCATCTGCGAGTAGCGCAGGTTGAGCTTGGTGTACGCGTCGAAGATGCCGTGCGACAGGGCCTCCTCGTCACCGCCCTCGGTCAGCACGTTCTGCCCGCGCTTGCCCATGACGATGGCCGTCCCGGTGTCCTGGCACATCGGCAGGACGCCCGCGGCCGCGATGTTCGCGTTCTTCAGGAGGTCCAGCGCCACGAACTTGTCGTTGGAGGAGGCCTCCGGGTCGTCCACGATCCGCCGAAGCTGCGCCAGGTGGGCCGGGCGCAGGTAGTGCGAGATGTCGTGCATCGCCTCGGCGGCCAGGGTGCGCAGCGCCTCCGGCTCGACCTTGAGGAACGTACGGCCGTCGGCCTCGAAGGTGGAGACACCCTCGGCGGTCACCAGACGGTACGGCGTGGTGTCCTCTCCCAGGGGGAGCAGATCGGAGTACGCAAACTCTGGCATTACGGCCATTCCTCACTCGGCGACAGCGGCTGACCTCCCTTGGGCAGCGCATCAACCAGGGTAGAACGCGGCATCCTGGCCGTTCCTGTGAGGTAAGGCTCACCTGGAGGCGGCCCGCTCCGGCGGCGGGCGCGCCGCCCGGAGGGGTAGTCGCGATCTATCGCGTTTGGGTACGCTGGGCCGGTGGACCTAGAGAAGCAGCCCCAGCAGCCCGCCCGGCCGTCCGCCCCGCCCGCCCAGGTCTCGCCCGCCGAGCCCGTGCCCGGCGATTCGATCCGCGCCTCCGACGCCGACCGCGACCGGATCGCGGACATCCTGCGCGAGGCGATGGCCGAGGGGCGCCTGACGGCGGACGAGCACGCGGAGCGGGTCGACCTCGTCTACCGGGCCAAGACCGTCGGCGAACTCCAGCCGCTGGTCCGCGATCTGCCCGCCGCCTCCGCCGGAGCCGCCCCGGGCCCGGCGTCGCAGCCGTACGCCTACGGCCCCGAGCCCCAGGACGGCCCGACGGACAGCCTCGTCGCGGTCTTCAGCAGTGCCACCCGTAAGGGCCGTTGGCGCGTCGGGCCCCGGACGAACGCCTTCTCGCTCTTCGGCAGCGTGGAGATCGATCTGACCGAGGCGCTTTTCAGCCAACGACTCACCGTCATCAACGCCACAGCCATCTTCGGCAGTGTCGAGATCCGGGTGCCGGAGAACGTCACGCTGCGCGGCAGCGGAACCGGCGTCCTCGGCGACTTCGACGTCCGCACGCTGGAGTCGATGGACCCGGAGGCCCCGGTCGTGGTGGTGAACGGCTACGCCGTGCTCGGCAGCGTGGAGGCGAAGCCCAAGCGGGGCAAGTTCGTCACGGACCTCCAACGAAGGCTGCGCAAGCACCTCGGGCACTGAGAACGGCGCGAACAGCTCGGCGGACGCACGTTCGGGAATCAGCCAGAACACCTCCCGGAGCCCTTGTCGTACGCCGTGCGCCGGTGCCCCTGAGTGCATAGGCGTACACGCAACGGGTATGGACTGCTGCATCGTCTCTCGCTCGCGAAGCCGTAGCCGTCGTCAGGAGTAGACCGTGCTGCAACCGCCGCATCAGCCTCTGCAGGTCGCCGCCGTTCCTGCCCAGCGGACCCCCGTCCGGGAGGACGAGGCGGGCCCCTGGCACTCGGAGGCGGTGTGCCGCCGGGACGAAGCCGGGCTGTTCTTCGCCCCGTCGAAGGAGCCGACCGCCGCCCGACTGGCCCGGGAGGAGGCCGCCAAGCGCGTCTGCGCCCGCTGCCCGGTGATGGTGGCGTGCCGGGAGCACGCGCTGGTGCAGCCCGAGCCGTACGGGGTGTGGGGCGGCCTCACCGCCGCCGAGCGCCGGGTGGCGCTGGCCCGTCGGCGCCGGCGCGACGTCGAGCTGACCGCCGCCGCACCGGCGGAGCGCATAGCCGCGGCGGGCTGAGACCTCGACGGGGGAGGGGGCGCGGGGACCACGGCCCCCGCGCCCCCTCCCTCTCGTCCGTCTCGACTACTTCGCGCGGTCGAAGTCGATGGCGCTGTAGGCGCGCAGCTTCGACAGCCGGTGGGTCGAGGAGATCGTCCGGATCGTGCCGGACTTGGAGCGCATCACGATCGACTCGGTGGTCGCCGTCTCCGCGCGGTACCGCACACCGCGCATCAGCTCACCGTCGGTGATCCCCGTCGCCACGAAGAACACGTTGTCGCCGCTGACCAGGTCGTCGGTGGACAGCACCCGGTCCAGATCGTGGCCCGCGTCCAGCGCCTTCTGCCGCTCCGCCTCGTCCTTGGGCCAGAGCTTGCCCTGGATGACACCGCCGAGGCACTTTATGGCGCACGCCGAGATGATGCCCTCGGGAGTACCGCCGATGCCCATCAGCAGGTCGACGCCGGTGCCCTCGCGGGCGGCCATGATGGAGCCCGCCACGTCGCCGTCGGAGATGAACTTGATGCGGGCGCCGGTCTCCCGGATCTCCTTGACGATGCCCTCGTGGCGCGGGCGGTCCAGGATGACGACGGTGACGTCCTCGGGCGTGGAGTTCTTCGCCCGCGCGACGCGCCGGATGTTCACCGCCACAGGGGCGTCGATGTCGACGAAGTCCGCCGCCTCGGGCCCCGTCACCAGCTTGTCCATGTAGAAGACCGCGGAAGGGTCGAACATCGCCCCGCGGTCGGCGGCCGCCAGCACGGCGATCGCGTTCGGCATGCCCTTGGCGTTCAGCGTGGTGCCGTCGATCGGGTCGACCGCGATGTCGACCTCGGCGCCGGTGCCGTCGCCGACCCGCTCGCCGTTGAACAGCATGGGGGCTTCGTCCTTCTCGCCCTCCCCGATGACGACGACGCCGTTCATCGAGACGGTCGAGACGAGGGTGCGCATGGCCTTCACGGCGGCGCCGTCGGCGCCGATCTTGTCGCCGCGGCCCACCCAGCGCCCGGCGGCCATCGCGGCGGCCTCGGTGACCCGGACCAACTCCAGGGCCAGGTTGCGGTCGGGGGCCTCCGGGGAGACCTCCAATTGGGACGGCAGATGATGCTCGGACATCGGAGCGCACCTTTCTGTACGGCGACGACCGGATATGAGGGTGCTGTGACTCTATCGGTAGGTCGATAAAATGAGCAGTGCGGGTCACGCATGAGCACCCCGGTCCGTGTCCCCGCCGCCACCCACGGTCAGCGCCGCCGCCCGGCCCCACCCTGCGGCCGGGCGGGCCGGGCCGCGTGCCACCATGGATGCCGTGGCAGAGAGCAAGCGAGGCAAGCAGACCGCCAGGAACATGTTCCTGTCGACCATGGTGACCGCCGCCTGTGCGGGCGTCATCTACATCTTCGTTCCGCACGACGAGAACCTCGACCCGGTCAAGGCCGTCGACTTCACGGTGGAACTGGCGACGGTGCGCACCACCGCGCCCTACCCGGTCGCCGCGCCGGAGGGCCTGCCGGAGAAGTGGAAGCCGACCTCCGTCTCGTACGACGCCACCGCCGGCAAGGCATGGCACCTCGGCTTCCAGGACCCGGACGGCAGGTACGTCGCGGTCGAGCAGTCCACGGCCGCCGCGCGGACGTACGTCGCCCAGGTCAGCCAGAAGGCCAAGGACACCGGGACCACCGCGAAGGTCGCGGGCCGCGAGTGGCAGGTCTGGGAGGGCGAGAAGTACGACGCCCTCGTCCTGCCCGAGAAGGGCCACACCACCGTGGTGACCGGCTCGGCCCCCAGGGAGCGGCTGGTGGAGATGGCGGAGGCGCTGAGGACGGAGCCGGTCGGCGGCCCGGTGCCGTCGGCCTCGCCGGCGTCCTGAGCCTTCTCGGCCGTACGTACGCGAAGGGGCCCCGGAACACCAGGTGTTCCGGGGCCCCTTCACGCAGGCGCGTGGCCGCTCAGACGGTCTTGATGACCTCGTCGTAGGAGAGGCGCGGGCTGCGCGGGAACCAGGCGTCCTCGCCCGGCTTGCCGATGTTGACGACCATCAGCGGGGTGTGGTCGCCGTCCAGGAACTCCTTCTGGATGCCGGCGGGGTCGTAGCCGGTCATCGGTCCGGCGGCCAGGCCGGCGGCGCGGACGCCGATGATGAAGTAGGCGGCCTGGAGCGCGGCGTTGAGGCCGGCGGCCGACTCACGGACCGGGCGCTCGGCGAAGAACATGTCCTTGGCCTGCGGGAAGTGCGGCAGCAGTGCCGGGAGCTCCTCGTGGAACTCGTTGTCGGCGGCCAGGATCGCGACCAGCGGGGCGGTGGCGGTCTTCGGCCGGTTGCCCTCGGCCATGTGCTGCACCAGACGCTCGCGGCCCTCGGCGGAGCGGACCAGGACGACGCGCAGCGGCGACTGGTTGAAGGCGGTCGGGCCGAACTTGACCAGGTCGTAGATCGCCTGGATCTGCTCGTCGGTCACCGGCTCGTCGGTGAAGGTGTTGGCGGTGCGGGCCTCGCGGAAGAGGAGGTCCTGGGCGGCGGCGTCGAGAACGAGGGACATGTGGGGGCAGACCTTCCGGAAGGGCACGGGGGAGCAATGCATCGACCGTAACGGAGAGATAGGTTAACTTTCAACTAAAGCCGGAAGGGAGTGATCCACTCCACAACTCCCCGCGCCCCGGCCTCGCCCCGTGATCAGCCGTCGGAGGCCGAGCCGGGCTCGCCCTCCGGCCGGGCCAGCGCCGCGTCCAGCCGGGCCCGGGCGCCCTCCAGCCAGCGGCGGCAGATCTTCGCCAGCTCCTCGCCCCGCTCCCACAGGGCCAGCGACTCCTCCAGCGTCGTGCCGCCCGCCTCCAGCCGGCGTACGACCTCGATCAGCTCGTCCCGCGCCTGCTCGTACCCGAGCGTGCTCGTCGCGGCAGCCGCCGCCGTACCGTCGTCCGTCATGTGAACCACCCTAGATCTCAGCTGCAACGTCATCACGGGGTCCGTCCCCGTCCACCCGCACCGTGAACTCGCCCTCCGACACCCGCGCCCGCAGCGGCTCACCGGGCGCCCCGGCCTCCTCGGGGGAGCGCACCACATGGCCGTCCGGCCGCTGGAGCACCGCGTACCCCCGCTCCAGCGTGGCGGCGGGCGACAGCGAGACGACCCGGGCCCGGGTGTGCGCGAGCTCCGAATCGGCCCGGTCCAGCAGATGGCCCAGCACCCGGCGGCTGCGCCCCACGAGCGCCTCCACCTCGGCCTCGCGCTCGTCCACCAGCCGCTGCGGCCGCTCCATCGCGGGCCGGCCCAGCGCGTGCGCGAGCCCCCGCTCCTCGCGGTCGAGGATGCCCCGTACGGTCCGCAGCGCCCGGTCCCGGAGCTGCTGTACGCGGTCCAGCTCCTCGCCCACGTCGGGCACGACCTTCTTGGCCGCGTCCGTGGGCGTGGAGGCGCGCAGGTCGGCCACCAGGTCCAGCAGCGGGGAGTCCGGCTCGTGGCCGATGGCGGAGACCACCGGCGTACGGCAGGCGGCCACGGCCCTGATGAGCTGCTCGTCGGAGAACGGCAGCAGGTCCTCCACGCTGCCGCCGCCCCGGGCCACCACGATCACGTCCACCTCGGGCAGCGCGTCCAGCTCCTCTATCGCCTGGACCACCTGACTGACCGCGTTCACCCCCTGCACGGCGGTGTTGCGGACCTCGAAGCGCACGGCGGGCCAGCGGCGGCGGGCGTTCTCCAGGACATCGCGCTCGGCGGCGGAGGCCCGCCCGCTGACCAGCCCGATGAGCTGCGGAAGGAAGGGGAGCGGCTTCTTCCGGTCCAACGCGAAGAGCCCCTCGGCGGCCAGCGACTTCTTGAGCTGCTCCAGCCGCACCAGCAGCTCGCCGATGCCGACCGGCCGTATGTCGGTCGCCCGCAGCGAGAGCTGCCCCCGGGGCGCGTACCACTCGGGCTTGGCGAGGACGACGACGCGCGCGCCCTCGCTCACCACGTCGGCGATCCGGTCGAACACCTGCCGGAAGCAGGTCACGCTCACCGAGATGTCGTGGGACGGGTCGCGCAGGGTCAGGAAGACGACCCCGGCACCGGGCCGCCGCGAGAGCTGGGTGATCTGCCCCTCCACCCAGATGGCACCGAGCCGGTCGATCCACCCGCCGATGAGGCGCGACACCTCACCGACGGGCAGCGGAGCGTCCGCGGACGTGTTGAGAGCCATGCGCCCGAGCGTATCGGGACGCACCGACAGCGACGGCGCTCCGGCCAGGGCACCCCCTTGCCGAGGCCCTCACTCACGACGTTCCATCCCGCGCCCGCCCGCCCCCTGCACCGCGAGGACCACGAACCCCACCGCCAGCCAGCACAACCCCACCACCTGGGCGCTCGTCGTCGCCTCCACGATCACGGCGACGAGGATCCCGGCACCGACCACCGGGAACAGCACGTGCTTCCACCAGACGGGCGGCCCCGACATCCGGCGTACGACGAACCAGCCGACCACCGACGCGTGCAGCAGCACGAACGCCGTCAGCGCCCCGATGTCCACCACCGACACCAGATGGTCGAGGCCGTCGTCGCGCCGGGACGCCCAGACCGCCGCCACCAGCGTCACGATCGCCGCACCCAGGATCGCGAGGCGCGGCACGCCCGACTTCGGGTCGACCTTCGCCAGCAGACCCGGCAGCCGCCGCTCGCGGGCCATCGCGAAGACCAGCCGACCGGCCGCCGCCTGCCCCGCCAGCGCCGCGAACGCCGCCCCGATCGCCTTGCTCACCGCCACCAGGTCGTGCAGCCAGGTCCCGACGGAGGCGTCGACCGCGTCGTAGAAGGCCGACCCCTGCGCCGCCGGATCCGCCGCCAGCTCGGCCGAACTCATCGGCTCCAGCAGCGCCGCCAGATACGTCTGAACGATGAAGAGCGCCCCCGCGAGCACCAGGCAGAACAGCACCGCCCGCGCCACCTTCCGCGACCCGCCCGTCACCTCCTCCGCGAACGAGGCGATGGCGTCGAATCCCAGATACGACAGGACGGCCACCGACACCGCGCCCAGCACCGCCGCCGTGGAGAACGCCGCGTCCCCGGTGAGCGGCGTCAGCCACCCGCGCTGCGCCCCGTCCCGTACGAGGACGACCACGGCCGACACCACGAAGACCAGCAGCACCACGATCTCCATGGCCAGCACCGCGAACCCCACCCGCGCGGCCGCCCGCACCCCCCACAGATTGAGCAGCGTGGTCACGAGCACCGCGATCGCGGTCCACACCCACCGCGACACCTCCGGGACCAGCGCGTTCATCGCGATCCCGGAGAAGAGGTAGGCGACGGCGGGGATCAGCAGGTAGTCGAGCATCGCCATCCACCCGGCGATGAACCCGGGCCCTTCCCCGAGCCCTTTGCGCGCATACGTGAAGACCGAGCCGGCGAAGGGGGCGACCCGCACCATCTGGGCGTAACTGAAGGCGGTGAAGCCCATGACGACGGTGGCCACGAGGTAGACCAGGGCGACCGACCCGCCGGACTTGGCGTCCAGGGTGCCGAAGATGCCTACGGGGGCCATGGGGGCGATGAACAGGAGCCCGTAGACGACGAGGTCCCGGAAGCCGAGGGTCCGCCGCAGCGTGCCCTCCTCGACGCTGCTGCTGCTGCTGCCGCTGCCGCGGTCGCTTCCCGGGACCGACGTCATGAACCCTCCACAGTCACTGTCCGCCACACCCATGCAGCCATCAGTCTCCCGACCCGGCCGTCGAGGCGCCCGCTGGGTACGGCCTTACGATGGGACACATGACTGCAACGCCTGCCCGTCGTGTCCTGCTCGCCGCACCCCGTGGCTACTGCGCGGGCGTGGACCGCGCCGTGATCGCCGTCGAGAAGGCCCTGGAGCAGTACGGGGCCCCGATCTACGTCCGCCACGAGATCGTGCACAACAAGTACGTCGTGCAGACCCTGGAGAAGAAGGGTGCGATCTTCGTGGACGTCACCGCGGAGGTCCCCGAGGGCTCCATCGTGATGTTCTCCGCGCACGGAGTCGCGCCCACCGTCCACGCGGAGGCCGCCGAGCGCAAGCTCGCGACCATCGACGCGACCTGCCCGCTGGTCACCAAGGTCCACAAGGAAGCCGTCCGGTACGCCAAGGACGACTACGACATCCTCCTGATCGGCCACGAGGGCCACGAGGAGGTCATCGGCACCTCCGGCGAGGCCCCCGACCACATCCAGTTGGTCGACGGCCCCGAGGACGTGGCGAACATCGAGGTCCGCGACGAGTCGAAGGTCGTCTGGCTCTCCCAGACCACCCTCTCCGTCGACGAGACGATGGAGACGGTGGGCGCGCTCAAGTCGAAGTTCCCGAACCTCCTCTCGCCGCCCAGCGACGACATCTGCTACGCCACGCAGAACCGCCAGGTCGCGGTGAAGAAGCTGGCCGAGGACGCCGAGCTGGTCATCGTGGTCGGCTCCAAGAACTCCTCGAACTCCATCCGCATGGTCGAGGTCGCCCTCGACGCCGGAGCCGACGCCGCGTACCTGGTCGACTTCGCGAGCGAGATCGACGAGGCGTGGCTGGAGGGCGTGTCCACGGTCGGCCTGACCTCCGGCGCCTCGGTCCCGGACGTCCTGGTCGACGGCGTCCTGGAGTGGCTCGCGGAGCGGGGTTACGAGGACGTGGAGACGGTCAAGACGGCCGACGAGTCGATCACCTTCTCCCTCCCGAAGGAGCTCCGCCGGGACCTGCGCGCCGAGGCGGCGGCCCTTTCCGCCGAGTAGCGGGGCACGGGGCCCGGCCTGCCCGTACGGTGTTGCCATGGAGATCTTCGGCGTGGACATCGGCGGTTCAGGGATCAAGGGCGCTCCCGTGGACCTGGACCGGGGCGACCTGGCGCAGGAGCGTCACAAAGTGCTGACACCGCATCCGGCCACGCCCGACCGCGTGGCCGACTGCGTGGCCGAGGTCGTCGGCCACTTCGACTGGTCGGGCCCCATCGGGGTCACGTTCCCGGGCGTGGTCACGGACGGGGTCACGCGCACGGCGGCCAATGTCGACAAGGGCTGGATCGACACGGACGCCGCCGCTCTGCTCGGCGAGCGGGTGGGCCAGCCGGTGACGATCCTGAACGACGCGGACGCGGCCGGGGTCGCGGAGATGACGTTCGGCGCGGGCCGGGGCCGTAAGGGCACGGTCATCATGCTGACCCTGGGCACGGGCATCGGCAGCGCGCTCTTCGTCGACGGCCGCCTGGTCCCCAACACCGAGCTGGGCCACCTGGAGCTGCACGGTCACGACGCGGAGAAGCGCGCCTCCACGAAGGCCAAGGAGGACGAGGACCTGAGCTGGCAGCACTGGGCGCACCGGGTGCAGAAGTACCTGCTGCACGTGGAGATGCTGTTCTCGCCCGAGCTGTTCATCATCGGCGGCGGGGTGAGCCGCAAGGCGGAGAAGTTCCTGCCGCTGATCGAGAAGGTCCGCGCGGAGATGGTCCCGGCGGAGCTGCAGAACAACGCGGGGATCGTGGGCGCGGCGATGGCGGCGGCGGGAAAGTAGAAGGAGAGACGGGAGGCTACCGGCCGGGGCGGCGCGTCCGGCCGGGACCTGCCACCTGCCGGACGCGCCACAGGCCGGGGGCGTTACCGGCTGCCGCGGCGCTACCGGCTGGCGCGGGGGCGCTCGGCCCGCCCGGCCGGTGCGCCCGCCCCGGCGACCTTCTTCTTCGGCGCCCGGGGAGCGGGCCGCGGGGCCTTCTCCGCTCCCCCCGTACGCCCCTGGGCCAGCAGATACCGCTGCCGGGCCCGCATGTGCAGAACCTTCCGTACGGAGGCGATGAGCCCGGCGACCAGCGTCCCGCCGTACAGCCACCCGGCGTGCACGGCGAGGGCGGTGACCAGGCCCATGACCTGCCCGCCGAAGCCTTCGGACCCCCCGGAGATGGGGAACACCCCCACGGCGAAGGCGATCGGCACACTGATCGGCGCGGTGACGAGGTCGGCGGGCCGGACCCAGAGCGCGGTGAGCGCGCTGACCGGCAGGAACAGCAGCCCGTAGACGAGTTCGGAACTGTCGAACAGCAGCCGGTCCAGACAGGCGAGCACGAACATGGTCAGCGCGGCGAACAGCCCGGCCCCGATCCCGGTGAGCCGGGGATTGGGGAACCGCCGCAGGGCGAGCAGCACGGGCGGCACGGCGCGCACCCGCCCACCGGCGCGTCCCGCCGCCCGGTAGACGGTGGCGGACTCACCGAAGACACCCGGCACGGGCGCGACGGGAGGGACGGGCGCGGCCTGCGGGGCCGGCCTGCGCTGCGGGGGACGTGTCCTGGGCTGCTCCACGGGGACAACGTAGGTCGCGGGGCGGGAGGAATCAGGCGTTGGACACGCGCTTTGGCCGACCTTGGCGTTGCGTTCGATGGAGTCCGGCCGAAACGAACCTGTTCGGCGGTGTACATACGGCTGCGCGTACGGCTGCGCGTACGGCCTGCGGCGGACCCGTGCGGGCCCGCGCGCCCCCGCCCGTAAACTGGAGAATCGGTCCACTCCGTGACCCGGCCCGAACAGCTGAGCCGGCCCCGGACGCCCCTGACCCCCTCCTCACTCCAGGAAGTCGCCAAAGTGTCGCTCACGATCGGAATCGTCGGTCTGCCGAATGTCGGCAAGTCGACCCTGTTCAACGCCCTGACCAAGAACGACGTGCTGGCGGCCAACTACCCGTTCGCCACGATCGAGCCGAACGTCGGCGTGGTCGGTGTCCCGGACCCGCGCCTGGACAAGCTCGCGGAGATCTTCAACTCGCAGAAGCTCCTGCCGGCCACGGTGGACTTCGTCGACATCGCCGGCATCGTCCGGGGCGCGTCGGAGGGTGAGGGCCTGGGCAACAAGTTCCTCGCGAACATCCGGGAGTCCGACGCGATCTGCCAGGTCATCCGCGCCTTCAAGGACGAGAACGTCGTCCACGTCGACGGCAAGGTCTCGCCGAAGGACGACATCGAGACGATCAACACCGAGCTGATCCTCGCCGACCTCCAGTCCGTCGAGAAGGCCGTCCCGCGCCTGACGAAGGAGTCCCGCCTCCAGAAGGACAAGATCGCGGTGCTCGCCGCGGTCGAGGACGCGCAGAAGATCCTGGAGTCCGGCCAGACCCTCTTCTCGGCCGGCATCACGGCCGCCACGGAGAAGGGCAAGCTCCTCCACGAACTGCACCTCCTGACGGTCAAGCCCTTCCTCTACGTCTTCAACGTCGACGAGGACGAACTGGTCGACGAGGACTTCAAGAACGAGCAGCGCGCCCTGGTCGCCCCCGCCGAGGCGATCTTCCTCAACGCCAAGATCGAGTCCGAGCTCATCGAACTCGACGACGACGAGGCCCTGGAGCTCCTCCAGTCCATGGGCCAGGAAGAGCCCGGCCTCGCCACCCTCGGCCGCGTCGGCTTCGACACCCTGGGCCTCCAGACCTACCTCACGGCCGGCCCGAAGGAAGCCCGTGCCTGGACCATCAAGAAGGGCGCCACGGCCCCGGAGGCGGCCGGTGTGATCCACACCGACTTCCAGAAGGGCTTCATCAAGGCGGAGATCATCTCCTTCGACGACCTGGTCGAAACAGGCTCGGTCGCCGAGGCCCGCGCCAAGGGCAAGGCGCGCATGGAGGGCAAGGAGTACGTGATGCAGGACGGGGACGTCGTGGAATTCCGCTTCAACGTGTAGCCGTGTGCATACCAAGCGTTAACTGCTGAGTTGAACGCGCAGGACAGAAGGGGTCGGACTCCGTTGAGTCCGACCCCTTCGTCGTCACCGTGCTGGATGGGTGCTGGATGTTCTGGCGCAAGGTCAGCGGCAAACGCAAGGTCAGCGGCAATCAGCTCTCGTAAACCGTGGACCGGTGTCCCACGTGAACAACCCAGACCACCAGTTCTCCGTTGTCGATCGTGTAGACGACGCGGTAGTCGCCGACGCGCAAGCGGCGACGTTCGGGCTGGGACACGAGCGCAGTGGTGTTGAAGCCGAGAGGGTCGGTCTCCAACTCGGTCAGCCTGGCCAGGACGCGCAGCGCCATGTCGCGAGGGATCTTCCGCAGTTCGGCCTGCGCCTCGGGGCGGAAGACGGTTCGGTACTCACTCACTGCGCGCCAGAGTCTCCCTCATGATGTCCTCGATCGGGATTCCGGGCGCCGGGCTGGCCATGCGCTCGTCGATGATGCGATTGATCTCGCGCTCTTCCCACTCCTGGTACTTGCGCAGCACCTCGATGGAGACGACAGCGGCGACTTCCTTGCCGCGGCGCGTGATCACAGTGGGCACGTCATCGCGGTCGGCGCGCTCCACGACCTCGGCGAGGTGTGCGCGCACGTCTCGGATGGACTCTATGGGCAGAGGCTGCGTCATGCGCTCAAGGGTACCGAGTGTCGCAAGTGTACACAATGTGTCGCGGGCCACGGGCGTTCCTCGCGCTCGTACGCCCTGGATGTGCTGGATGAGCTCGTGCCGTGCTGGATTCCTTGCTCTGCGCGTGACCGCGGGGTTTATGCTGCGGTCGAAGCGGATGTGCGGGGGGAGGGGCTCCGAGGGGCCATCCGCCTGTCGGATCGGCTCCCCTCCTCCTCGTCATCGTCGTGTGGGCGGGATGCGGCGGGCCGGCATGGGGTTGGTGGGGTGCCCCAGAGGTGCGGGGGCGCCGAGTCGTCCTGGCTCGTCTCGTACCAGGCCGACTTCCGTGCGCTCGCGCCGCTCTCCGCCGCCACCGGCGCGGCGACCAAGGCGCTGTGGTGTCCCCCTTGTCCGAAAGGCCATCGTTCGGCTCCTCGTCCCCGGCCTCCGCGTCGAAGTGGCGAACCTGGGGGATGCCTGGGAGAAGTGACCGGCCGTCGGAACCTCTTGTCCGTGTGGCCCTGACGCGGGCGCTGTCCCGACTCCCGGTGGTTCGCCGACCGCTCGGCCGCTGCGGGTGGCGGATCGCCGACGCCGTCCTGAGTCATCTCGTATCTCCACCGTGAATCCCGGTGTCGGGGAGGTGCTGATATTGCCGCACATTTCGGTCACGCGAGGGGCCGCGGAGAACTCCGCCGACTTTGTGAACTCCGCCACACCGACAGGCTCTTGACTGTCCGGCAAGGGTGCTCCAGTTCCGTCGTGCCGTACGCTGCCGGGCCGAGATCACGGCTCTGTGTCGGCCGCGTTTTGCGTGTCGGTGTCGTTACTTTCTGCCACCATCTACCTGGTGTGGTCCTCGCCATTCATCGCGTCTCGTCCTGAAGTGGGAAAAGCCTGGATGTCACATGTGCGTAACCGAGGTGTGAACTCGCCGACGGCGTCGTTCGGGCAGGTCGGGGGCGGAGATGAGAGGGTTCTGCGGGGGTC
The DNA here is from genome assembly GCF_042718795.1 of Streptomyces cyaneofuscatus. Taxonomy (GTDB): domain Bacteria; phylum Actinomycetota; class Actinomycetes; order Streptomycetales; family Streptomycetaceae; genus Streptomyces; species Streptomyces cyaneofuscatus_A. The sequence goes on along the minus strand of NZ_JBHXOX010000005.1, from coordinate 140,646 downwards.
CCGATGGGCGTGCTCGACCGCGGTCCTGGGGGACTCCGGCCCCTGCCCTCGGTTTGGGGCGCGCGTGACCCCGTACGCTATGCTCCGATAACCGTCTCACCTGGCGCTGGCAGGCCTCGAAGCCGTCGCGCACGCCTCGTTACGAAGGCACGACGGATCACGAATGGAAGGACGACGATGGCGCGTTGCTCAATTGCGGCCATATCCTGGGAGCGCGTGCATCTCACTCTCAATGTGGCGGTCTCCGACTTCACTGGAGATCCTAGTGCTCTGCGCTTCCTGATAGTTGACAACGGGCGCGAATTCCCGGTGAACTCTCAGCAAATCGACGCCGAACACCACCGCTTGGACATCAACGTCACCAACTTCCGGGAACGGCGCCAGGTGCCCAACGGTACGTGGCGGATCGTCCCGGTGATCGACGACGAGCGACTGCCTGAGGCGACCTTCGACCTCAAGACCGCGGACCGGCTCGACTCCGACTCCCGTACCTTCCTCTACGACCAGAACCGGTCCGTGTACGTGATCGCGTTCGGGATCTCGGACAACGAGGACCACCCCGCGTTCCTCATGCGGACGTACCAGCTGTTCCGCGGTGGCGGGGCGAAGAAGCCGGCGAAGAAGAAGCCGATCGGCAAGCGAATAGCGCTCAAGGTGGTCCCTCGGGCCCGGCGCCGGAAGCTGGCCAACAAGTTCTACCGGACGGCCCGTCGGCTGAACCCGCCGAAGGGGAACCGGATCCTGTTCGCCTCGGAGATGCGCACCGGTCTCGGTGGCAACCTGGCACGTGTCCACGACCGGATGATCGAGCGCGGCCTCGACAAGAAGCACACGTTCAACTACTCGTTCCGCGTGCCGGCGACGGCGAACAAGTGGAGCACGCTCCGCCTGATCTACCGGCTGGCGACGTCGGACACCGTCCTGATGGACGACTACTTCGGCCTTCTCGCGAACCTCAGCATTTCGCCGGACACCAAGATCATTCAGCTCTGGCACGCCGGCAGTGGCTTCAAGGCCGTCGGGTACAGCCGGTTCGGCAAGTACGGTTCGCCGAAGCTGTCCAACGCCCACCGCAAGTACACCTACGTCATCACCGGGTCCAAGCACCTGGTGCCGGTGTACGCCGAGGCGTTCGGTATCGAGGAGTCGGCGGTCGTCCCGACGGGTCTGCCCCGTATCGACACCTTCCTGAACGAGGACCACTCGCGGAAGGTCAAGGACGACTTCTTCGCCTCCTACCCGCACCTCAAGGGCAAGAAGATCGTGCTGTTCGCGCCGACCTTCCGCGGGAAGAGCATCGGGGACGCGCACTACGACTACGACCGCATCGACTTCGAGAAGCTCCACGAGGTCTGCGGCGACAAGTACGTCGTCCTCTTCCGGATGCACCACTTCATCTCGGAGGAGCCGCCGATCCCGGCCGAGTACGCGGACCGGCTGATCAACTTCGCGCAGTTCCCCGACACGAACGACCTGCTGCACGTCACCGACGTACTGGTCACGGACTACTCGTCGGTCATCTACGAGTACACGCTGCTCGACAAGCCGATCCTGTTCTACGCGTACGACAAGGACACGTATTCGGTGGTCCGCGGATTCCACCGCGATTACGACTCCGTCGCCCCCGGCAAGGTGTGCGTGACCTTCGATGAACTGCTGAAGTCCCTGCAGGACGAGGACTTCGACCTTTCCAAGGTCGAGGAATTCCGGCGGGACAACTTCGACTACGTCGACACCAATTCGGCGGACCGCGTGATCGACTGGCTGGTCGTCGGAGATCACGGTAATGAGACCGGCGGATTCCAGCCGTGGCTCGCACCCGTCCCGGACGATACCGCGGTGGGAGACCAGCCGCTCAGTGACCAGTCGGAGGAGTAAAACATGAACGTCGCCCTGCTTTTCGCCGGAGGCATCGGCTCCCGGATGAACAGCCGTGCCCTTCCCAAGCAGTTCCTGGAAGTCCACGGCAAGCCCGTCATCATCCACACCCTTCAGCACTTCGAAGCGCACCCCGAGATAGACGCGATAGCCATCGCGATCCTCCCGGAGTACCGCGAGCACATGATGAAGCTGCTCACGCGCTACGAGATCCAGAAGGTCAAGTGGGTCATCGACGGCGGCAAGACCGGTCAGGAGTCGCGGCACAACGCGCTGCGGACCGTCGCCGCCGAGTGCCCCGAGGACACCGTCGTGCTCGTCCACGACGGCGTGCGGCCGCTGATCGACGCCAAGCTGATCAGCTCCAACATCGCGACGGTGCTGGAGCACGGCTCGGCCATCACCTGCACCAAGTTCAACGAGACCGTGGTGTCGAGTGAGCACGACCACATCGACGACGTGATCCCGCGCGACCACATCTACGCCGCCCAGGCCCCGCAGAGCTTCAAGCTCGGCGAGATCCTCTCGCTGTACGACCGGGCGGTCGAGGAGGGCGAGCACGACAGCATCGACTCGTGCTCCCTGATGCACCGGTACGGCCGCAAGATCTACCGCGTCGTCGGCCCCCGCTCGAACATCAAGATCACGACGGCCGAGGACTTCTACCTCTGCCGGACGTACTTCGAGATCCTCGAGAACCAGCAGATCGTAGGGCTGTGAGCTCCATGACCACCGTTTCCAGCCCGGTCGTGGCGCGCGACCTCGAAGAGATCCTCGACCGGGACCTGCCGTGGGGTGAGCTGTCCGGCTCCACCGTGCTCGTCACCGGTGCGAGCGGCATGCTGCCGTCGTACGTCGTCTACACCCTGCTCGCACTGAACGACCGGCACGGCGCGGGCATCACCGTGCACGGCCTGGTGCGGAACGAGGAGAAGGCCCGGCGGCTGCTCGCGGACGTGCTCGACCGCCCGGACTTCCACCTGGTGGTCCAGGACGTGTCGGCTCCGCTGGAGCTGCCCGGCCCCGTCGACTACGTGATCCACGGGGCGAGCGCCGCACGGCCCGCCCTGCACGGCAGCCAGCCGGTCCTGACGATCAAGGCGAACCTGCTCGGCACGTTCAACCTGCTCGACCTCTGTGTGGAGAAGGCCAGCCGCGGCTTCCTGCTGATGTCCTCGGCCGAGGTCTACGGTGCCCAGGCGCCGGAGACCGAGCTCATCGACGAGCAGAGCTACGGCGGGTTCGACATCCTCAACCCGCGGGCCTGCTACGCCGAGGGGAAGCGTGCCGCGGAGACGATCGGCGCGACCTACCAGGCGCAGTACGGCATCCGCAGCCATGTCGTCCGGTTCGGCCACGTCTACGGGCCGGGCATGGCGCTCGACGACGGCCGGGTGCAGGCCGACTTCGCGGCGAACGTGGTGGCCGGCAAGGACATCGTCCTCAACAGCGACGGTTCCGGCGTCCGGACCTACACCTACGTGGCCGACGCCATCGCCGGACTGTTCTACGCGCTGCTCCGCGGTGACGAGACGGCCTACAACGTCGCGGACCCGGCCGGTCTGGTCTCGATCCGCCGGCTGGCCGAGCTCTTCACCGAGGTGCGCCCGGAGCGCGGGCAGCAGCTCCGGTTCACCAACGAGGCCGACGCGCGCGCGTACAGCATGAGCAAGAAGCAGGGCCTGGACAGCGCCCGGCTCGCGGCGCTCGGCTGGAGCGCGGTGGTCGACCTGCCGACCGGTCTGGACCGGATGGTGACCCACCTGGAGTCGACGGTCGCCGGCGACGCCTAGAGCGTGTCCCAGCACTGAACATGGCCTCGGGCCCGGACGGAAGTCCGGGCCCGAGGCCATGTTCATGGGTGCTGCCGATGAGCCGCCGGAGGTGGGCGGTTCAGGAGGAGCGGAGCTTCCTCGCCAGTCGCCTCACCGGAGCCGGAGCGTACGAGGCGAGCCGCCGCTTCTTCGACTGCGGCCGCACGACCACCTTCTCCTGGACACCACTGCCACCGTCGTCGTCGGTGAGGTTCCAGTACTGCTCGGACTTCTCACCCTTGCGCGGGAACTCCTCGCCGGGCAGGCGGGTGACCACCTCGGGACGCTCCCAGGCGATGTGCCGCTTGACCACCTTCGCCGGTGCTCCCACCGCGACGCAGTTGTTGGGGATGGCCTTGGTGACGATGGAACGGAAGCCGATCACCGAGCCGTTGCCGATGGTGGCGCCGCCCATCACGACCGCGTGCTTCGCGATCCAGACGTGCTCGCCCACGACGATCGACTGGGACACGTTCGCGCGCTTCCCGCTGCGTACGTCGAAGATCGGGTGGGTGTCGTCGCCGCGCACCTCGATGTTCTTGGCGAACATCACGTCGGCGCCGATCGTCACCGAGACGCCCTCGACGGCGGATATGAAGGTACGTCCGGCACAACCGACGTTCTCACCGATCCGGATCGTGGACTCGTGCCCGCAGCGCAGTTCGAAGCGCAGACCCGCACGCCGCTTGGTGGTGCGCCCGATATCGATCTGCCCGTTGTTCCCGGTGAAGATGACGAGCAGGTCCTTGATGTCCGCTTCAGGGCTGATGACGAGCTTGTTGTTCGCCCCCTTGAACCGGATATCGATCTTTTCCTCGCGGACCTCGCCGTCGTAGACGATCTCGTTTCCTTGATCGTCCTTGTAGCGCTCCAGCTTGCGCACTTGCAGCATCGCGATCTGAGGGGTGGTCTCGACCTCGACCTTGACCGGTCAGGGGTCGGGCCTGCCCCTCGTACCTCCGTTCCGGCATGGGATTCCGGCTCAATTTATCAGACGAGACTATTGCCGAATTGGCGTGATCGAACGAGGGCAGACGGTTCCCGTCGGCGTCTGAAGGGTAGATTTGATGGAAGAAGTCCCCTTAGGGAGGCTGATCCGATGCCGTGGCTCGCCTGGTTGCTCGCCGCCGCGGCGCTTGGCGTCGCGGAGTTCTTCACCCTGACGCTGGTCTTCGGGCTGCTGGCCGGCGCCGCGCTGGTCGCCGCCGTGGTGGCCGGTGTGGGGATCGGCCTGCTCGGTCAGCTCGTGGCGCTCGCCCTGACGGCGGTTGCCGGACTCGTTCTCGTACGCCCGGTCGCCCTGCGGGCCATGGACCGCTCACCCATCACCCTTGAGGGCAGCGACGCGCTGATCGGCAAGCGGGCCGAGGTCATGCAGGAGGTGACCGCCACCCACGGCCTGGTCAAGGTCTCCGGTGAGGAATGGTCCGCCCGGGCTCTCGACGAGACCCATGTGATCCCGGTGGGAGCGCTGGTGGACGTCATGGAGATCGAGGGCGCCACAGCCGTCGTGTACCCGCGCGAGCTTCTTCCATGAACGTGAACGGCTGAACACGCAGCGCATCCAGCGAGGGAGGACGCGTGGATCCGGTGGTCATCCCGATTCTTGTGGCGGCGATCGTCGCCGTCTTTCTCATGGCCGCCACCGTGCGGATCGTTCCGCAGGCGCGCCGCTACAACATCGAGCGGTTCGGCCGGTACCGCCGGACCCTTCAGCCAGGCCTGAACTTCGTCCTGCCGGTGGCGGACCGGGTCAACACCAAACTCGACGTACGTGAGCAGGTGTACTCCTCCGATCCCAAGCCGGTGATCACCGAGGACAACCTCGTGGTCAACATCGACACCGTGCTCTACTACCAGATCACCGACCCGCGGGCGGCGGCCTACGAGGTCGCCGACTACCTGCAGGCGATCGATCAGCTCACCGTGACCACGCTGCGTAACGTCATCGGCTCCATGGACCTGGAGGGGACGCTCACCTCGCGTGAGGAGATCAACGCCCGGCTCCGGGCCGTCCTCGACGACGCGACCGGCAAGTGGGGTATCCGCGTCAACCGGGTCGAGATCAAGGCCATCGATCCGCCGAACACCATCAAAGAGGCAATGGAGAAGCAGATGCGCGCCGAGCGCGACAAGCGCGCGGCCATCCTGCACGCCGAAGGGGAGCGGCAGGCCAAGATCCTCACCGCGGAGGGTACGAAGCAGAAGGACATCCTGGAGGCGCAGGGCACGCAGCAGGCCATGATCCTGCGGGCGGACGGCGAGTCCAAGGCGGTGGAGCTGGTCTTCCAGTCCGTCCACCGCAACAACGCCGACGCGAAGGTCCTGGCCTACAAGTACCTGGAGACCCTCCCGCATCTGGCGCAGAGCGAGAACAACACGTTCTGGGTGATCCCGGGCGAGCTGACCGAGGCGGTCCGCGCCGTCACCAGCGCGTTCGGCGACCGGTCGGCGATGGGGGCTCCCGTGACCGCCGAGCGTGAGGAAGCGGCCGATGACGACGGTACGCGGGATGACGGCGGGGCCCCGGAGATCGAGAGGGACCCGACGCTCGCGCTGGACGCCGCCGCGGCCGCCGACGAGGCCGCGAAGCAGGCCGCCGTCGCGGTGAGCGACGCGAAGGCCGAGGCGGAAGCGGCGGGGGAGGTCCAGCGGCCGGGGCGGGGGCAGGTGTAGGCGCACGCGCGTCCACGGGCGGGCTGCGGTCGAGGGTGGGGGCGGACCGTTGTCCTACCGCCCCGCCTCCACCCTCAGCTCCGCCACGCCCGCCGGCTTCTCCGGGTCCTCGGACCGCACCGTCACCCGCACCTTCCGGGCTGTGTCGCCCGCCAGGTACGGGCGCCAGAAGTGGCCGTCGACGGAGGTCTCCAACGTGTGGGACGCCGGTGGTACGTCGCTCCAGCGCGGGGTCACCGAGGTGACGCGCAGGGGGTGCGGCCCCAGGTCCACCGTCAGGGCCCCCGTCGCCCCGTCCGGGGACCAGGACGTCGTCGGGGAGCCGTCCACCGCCGCCTCCGCGTAGAGACCGGGGGCTTCCGAGGTCGCCGTCACCGGGCGGCAGCGCGCCGCGTCGGCCGTCGGGGTCAGGTCGGGGCGGCGGGTGGGGAGGGTCAGGGCAGCGGTGAGGCGGAGCGGGCCGGACGCCGTGTGGACCGTGAACGGCGTGCCCGACGTCAGGCGGACCGTGCTCGTCCGGGCGCCGATCTCGACCTCGTACGTCGCATCCCGGTACCGCAGCCCCGTCAGCCGCACGCCCGCACTCAGCTGGGGCGGCAGCAGCGGGTCCAGGCGCACGCCGTCCTCGCGCAGGCGCAGGCCCGTCAGACCGTGCGTGAACACCTGGAGGAAGCCGCCCTTCCCGGTCAGGAAGTCCTCGGCCGGGAAGCCGGAGAGTGGGTCCTCGGCGCCGGACTTCTCGCCCTTCGCCTCGGAGAACAGGTCGTAGGGTCCGCGCAGATACGGCCGCACCGCGCGCTGGAGATACGTGTACGTCGAGCAGCCCGGCTCCCCGATCGCCGCGGCGTCGATCGCGTGCACCGAGTCGGTCATCGCCGGGCCGTCCGGGTCGGTGCGGGCCGCGTAGTAGTCGAGGGTGGCGGCCGCGGCACCCGGTTCCATCGGCCACTCCAGCGGGTACATCAGCAGGACCGTGTCGGCCTGCTTGATCGTGGAGCCGTGGTAACCCGCGTACTGGAGGAAGACCTTCCGCGCGGAGTCGTACGGGATGCGGAGGCCGTCCGCCACGCGGTTCCAGCCGGTCGGCGGGCGGTGGCCGAGGAGTCCGGCCGCGCGGGTCGCGTTGCGCAGGGCGGTGGCCGCGACCGCGTTGGTGAAGACGCCGTCGTCGACGCCGTTGCTGTACTCGTCGGGCCCGGCCACGTTCTTGATGGAGTAGCTGCCGTCCGGGTTCGCCGTGGCGCGGGACTGCCAGAAGTCCGCGATCCCGCGAAGGAGCGGCCAGCCCCGCGCCGCCAGCCAGTCGCGGTCTCCGGTGGAGAGGTAGTACTGCCAGACGGCGAGCGACACATCGCCCTGGAGGTGGTTCTGGGTCAGGCAGTGCGGCGGGTCCCAGCTCTGGCACTCGGAGTCGATACGGCCCCGGCTCGCGCTGGTCCACGGGTAGAACAGGCCCCGGTGGCCGTACTTCTCGGCGTTCGCGCGGGCCGCGTCCCGGGTGCGGTAGCGGTACTCGACCACCGAGCGGGCCAGTTCCGGGCGGGTCGCGAGCAGCCCGGGGAACATCCACGTCTCCGCGTCCCAGAAGATCATGCCCGCGTAGTTGTCGCTGGTCAGGCCCGCTGGGGCGATGCTGTCGGAGGAGCCGCGCCGGGTGTTGGCGAGCAGCCCGTACTGGGTCGAGCGCAGCCACCCCTGGAGCCGGCGGTCGCCCGGGACCAGCACATCCGCCGACCACGCCTCGCGCCAGGCCGCCTCGTTCGCCGCGAAGACCCGGTCCCAGCCGCGCCGGGCCGCCCGGTGCGCCGCCTCGCGGGCGTCCTCGGCGGGGGCGGGCGAGGTGAGGGCGGTGTCGACGCCGACGTACTTCTCGAAGGTGTACGTCCGCCCCTCGCGGACCGGCGTCGGCCTCGGGGCCGTACGCGACTCGGGGCTCAGCGTCTCCACGACGCCCGAGCCCCGGCGCATCGTCTGCGCCACCGCGCCTTCCACGCCGGTGCCGAGCGTCCTGAACGTGCCGTCCTCGCGCAGCGTGATCCGGCGTGCGCCCCGGTCGTCCAGCCGGCCGGTGACCGTCGCCGTACCACTCCAGCGCGGGGTCATCCGCAGGCGTACGGCGCCGGTGTGCACGTCGGACCGGTCGGCCAGGACGTCGTACGTCAGGTCCGTGGCGCGGCCGTCCGCCGTCGTCCACCGCAGCGAGGTGCGGACGAGGCCGCAGCTGAGGAAGACCGTCTGCCGGTAGTGCGAGATCCGGCCGGCCGGGGTGTCCGTGCCGAACTTCTCGGTGCCGACCCCCACCTCGATCGTCGTCCAGCTCGGCAGCGCGGCGATCACCTCGCGGCCTTCGGAGACCGCCTTGTCCCGGGCGTACAGGCCGGAGACGAACGCGCCGTCGTAGCGGGGGGTGTAGAGCGGCCACCCCGTCTTCTGGCCGGTGGCCGCGTAGCCGGTGCCGGTGGCGGGGATCCGGTGGCCCAGGTAGCCGTTGCCCACGTACGGGTCGTAGCCCTCCGACTCCCCGAAGCGGGTGGAGGACAGGGCCCAGGTGGGGTCCTGACCCTCCGTCCGGCCGCAGGCGGGGACGGCCGGGGACGGCGGCGGCGCCGGGGTGGCGGCGGCTGCGGGGGTGGTTGCGGCCGGCGGGGTGGCTGCGGCTGCCGGGGAGAGGGGTGGCAGCGGCGCGATCAGGGCGGCCGCGACCAGGGGTGCGAGGACGGAGATACGCGAGAGGCTCACGGTACGAAGGTAGGGAGGCGGCGGCGGGGGCGCGCGGAACGGCACGCCCGGCCCCCGGAACGTGGCGTGAGCACGCCCGCCGGATGGCCCTGCCCCGGCCCTGCCCGGCCCTGCCCCGGTGCTTGTCTCCCCTCCCGGCTTCAGCTCTGCGTGAGGTCCTTGACGAAGACCAGGCCGTCCGTCTCCGCGAGGTGCGCAGGGTCGAGGCCGAAGTAGCCGAACCAGGGGGAGACGCGGGGCGCGGGGAGCGCGTCGCCCAGCGCGGCGGCCAACGCGCGGGGGTCGACCAGGAAGCGGTCCTCCGGGAGTGCGTACAGCAGGCCCTCCACGGTGTCCGGCGGCGGCGCTTCCACGCCCTGGTGCCGGATCGTGCCGAGGGCCGTGGCGAGGAAGCCGTACTCCGCTCCCAGCCGCGCGCTCACGATCGAGCCTGCGCCCCACCACTCCAGCCGCTCACCGCCCATCCGCATCGAACTCCTCTCCCGCTGGAGATGGCTGTTGTGGGCGAAGGCCAGGACCGGGCCGCGTGCGGCGAGGGCGAGCAGGTTCTCGGCCATCATCCGGTCCCGCACACCGAGCAGCCGGGTCAGCCGGGCGGGCGAGGAGTCGGCCATCCAGAAGTGGTAGCGCAGCAGGCCGGTGGCGGCCCGCCCGTGGAGGCGGGCGCGGTCCCACGCCTCCCGCCCGGCCGCCGCGATCAGGTGCGGGGCCCGCTCGTCGAGCAGGGAGACCAAGTCGGCGGCGAGGAGGTGGAGTTCGGCCGCCTCGGGGGAGCGGCCGAAGGACCGGGAGGGGTCCGTCATCGCGGCCGGTTCGGTCCACCGGTCGTCGGGGCCGAGGAGGTGGTCGAGCGTGGCGGCGGTGCAGGGGAGCAGGCCGTCCGCGTCCAGCCATGCGGTGAGGAAGGTGTGCAGCGCGGTGAGGGCCTGTCGGGGGCTCGCGGCGCCGGTGATCTCCAGCGGGCCGTCGAAGCCGGTGAGGTGGAGCCGGTCGGAGGTCGGGCGGTTCACGTTGAACTCCCTTGCCCAGCGCACCAGTTCACGGTTGGCGGCGGAAGCTCCGAGACCGTGGCTGAATCCGTGTGCCATGGCCTCGTCGAGCGTGCCGGTGCCGGAGGTCACGTACGCGTCCACGCGCAGGCCCGCCAGGCAGTCGCTCTCGATCGCGATCGTCCGGTAACCCTCCTGCTCGACGAGGTGCCGGAAGAGTTCGTTGCGTACGTCGAGCAACGTGTCCTCGCCGTGGGTGGGCTCGCCCAGCGCGAGGAGGCGAGGGCGGGACGGGAACAGTTCCAGGACGGCGGAGGCGTCGAGGGCATGCGTGAGGTGCGCGATACGCGCGGTGTCAGGGGCCATGCGTTCAACGGTATCGTTGAACCCTCGGTGGAGACTTTTGCGTGCCAGAGCTTGGAGAAGGGGGTTCTTGTGGAGAGAGACCCTCAAAGCCGGGTACGCCTCCGGCCGGTCGACCTGGCCCGTCCGCACGGTCTCTCCACCCAGGCCGTACGGAACTACGAGGAGGCGGGCGCCCTCCCGGCCGCCGAGCGCACGGAGAGCGGCTACCGCACCTACACCCCGCTCCACGCACGCGCTCTGGCCGCCTTCCTCGCCCTCCTGCCCGGCCACGGTCACCGGACGGCGACCGGCATCATGCGGGCCGTGAACCGGGGCGCGGCCGACGAGGCGTGCCTGCTCATCGACGAGAGCCACGCCCAGCTCCTGGAGGACCGGCGGACGCTGCGCGCGGTGGAGAGCGCGCTGCGTGATCTGGGGTCCGAGGCGGGGGAGCCCGGGCAGCCCGAGCCGCCCGGAAGTTCCCCCGCCACCTTCATCGGGCCGCTGGCGGACCAGCTCGGCCTCCGGCCCGCCACCCTGCGCGCGTGGGAGGCGGCCGGGCTGGTCCGCCCGCGCCGCGACCCGCTGACCGGGTACCGCGTGTACGGCGAGGCCGATGTGCGGGACGCCCGGCTCGTCCACCAGCTCCGGCGCGGCGGCTACCTGCTGGAGCAGATCGCCCCGCTGCTCGACCAGGTCCGGGCGGCCGGCGGCCTCGCCCCTCTGGAAGCCGCCCTCACCGACTGGCACTCCCGGCTCGCCGCCCGAGGCCGCGCGCTGCTGACGGGGGCCGCGGAGCTGGACGCGTACCTGCGCGGCCGGGAAGAGGAAGAGCAGCAGGCCTCCTAACCCGCCATCCCCGTCTTCACCCCCGCGCCGCACAAGGGCACCACCACGCTCCCCGGCGGCCGGTGCGCCGCGTCGCCCCGTACCGCCGCCCAGCACGCCACCCCCGTCGTCTCGACGTAGAACCCGCGCGCCGCCAGGTCCCTCTGGGCGTCCCGGATCTCGTCCTCCGCCACCGTCAGGAACATGCCGCCCGACGCCCGTACCGCCGCCAGGATCTGCCGGGCGCGCGGCGGCCGCGGGATCGCGATGCCCTCCGCGAGCGTCGGTGCCACCGGGACCACCGGCCCCGCCGACCCCAGACCCGCCGCCACCAGATCCTCCGCCACCAGGTCATCCGCCCCCGGCCCCGCCGACCCCAGACCCGCCGCCCCCGGGCCCGCCGCCACCGGGCCCACCGACCCCAGACCCGCCGCCACCAGGTCATCCGCCCCCGCCCGGAACGCCTCCGCCAGTGGCGACACCGCCTCCGCCTGTACGGCCACCAGCCGCGGCCGGTCCGCGATCAGGCCCAGGGCGTGCAGCTCGGCGGTGGCGAGGGCCGCGCCGAGGAGCAGCGTGCCGTTGCCGACCGGGACCACCAGGGTGTCCGGGAGGCGGCCGCCCAGGTCCTCCCAGAGCTCGTACACGTACGTCTTCGTGCCGTGCAGGAAGTACGGGTTGAAGACATGCGACGCGTAGAAGACGCCCGGCTCGTCCGCCGCGGCGCGGGCCGCAAGCGCCGTCGCCTCCCGGCCGCCGGGTACGGTCACCAGCACCGCCCCGTGGGCCCGGATCTGTTCGGTCTTCTTGGGCGATGTGCCCTCGGGGACGTACACCGTGCAGGGCAGTGCCGCCCGTGCGCAGTACGCGGCGATCGACGTGCCCGCGTTGCCGCTGCTGTCGGCCACCACCCGGTCCGGGTTCAGCCGCCGGGCCAGCTCCGCGAGCATCACCGCGCCCCGGTCCTTGAAGGAGAGCGTCGGCATCAGGTAGTCGAGCTTGGCCGAGACGGTCTCCGTGAGCGGGACCAGCGGGGTGCGGCCCTCGCCGAGGGAGGTCGCGGGAGTGGCGAGCGGCAAGATCTCTTCGTAACGCCAGAGTGAATTGGCACGTCCGGGAAGCACATGCGGGGCGAGCCCGGCGGTCGGTCGGAAGTCCAGGTCCCACGGGCCTCGGCAGACCGGACAGCACCAGGTCAGGGCGGAAGTGGGGGAGCGGGTTCCGTCCTGGGGGCAGTGATAGGTGGTCATGGTCGCCAGGATGTCAGGCATATGGCAGGTGAATGGCGTGCGTATGGCGTGGCTCAAGGCACCCTTGTGGGTTTGCCATGGATCGGTCAATCTTTCGCTGGCAGCAGGGCATGCCGGTCACGGACGACGCAGAAAACGGGGCGTTCGGACGGCTGATTTGTCATGCCCCTGTCGGGAGTCTCGCGCGGCTCCGGAACCACCCCCCACCAGCGCACCGCCTATGAGGAGGACCCCTCACATGTCAGTGATGCGTCACACCCCCCACGCACGTCGAAGACTCGCCGCGGCGACCGTCATAGCCACCGCAGCCGCCGTCGCCCTCGCCACCGCCGGCACCCTCCCGGCGACCGCGGCCGAGAGCGCACCCGAAGGCGTGATCCTGAACGCGGGCGCCCAGGGCACCATCAGCGACAGCTACATCGTCACGCTGAAGGACTCGGCCGCCCGGTCGGACTCCGCCCAGGGCAAGGCCCTCGCGAAGAAGTACGGCGCGTCCATCGAACGGACCTACCGCTCGGCCCTCAACGGCTACGCGGTCGAGGCCACCGCCGCGGAGGCGAAGAAGTTCGCCGCGGACCCGGCCGTCGCGTCCGTCTCGCAGAACCGCACCTTCACGGTCTCCGCCACCCAGAACAACCCGCCCTCCTGGGGTCTCGACCGCATCGACCAGCGGGCCCTCCCGCTGGACCAGCGCTACACCTACCCCGACAAGGCCGGTGAGGGCGTCACCGCCTACGTCATCGACACCGGGGTACGGATCAGCCACAGCGACTTCGGCGGCCGGGCCGTCAACGGCTACGACGCCATCGACAACGACAACGTCGCGCAGGACGGCCACGGCCACGGCACGCACGTGGCGGGCACCGTCGGCGGCACCGCCTACGGCGTAGCCAAGAAGGCGAAGATCGTCGGCGTCCGGGTGCTCAACAACCAGGGCTCCGGCACCACCGCGCAGGTCGTCGCGGGCATCGACTGGGTGACGGCCAACGCCGTCAAGCCCGCCGTCGCCAACATGAGCCTCGGCGGCGGCGCGGACGCGGTCCTCGACGCGGCCGTGCAGCGGTCCATCGCCTCCGGCATCACCTACGCCGTCGCGGCGGGCAACGAGTCGACCAACGCGAACACCAAGTCCCCGGCGCGCGTCGCCGAGGCCATCACGGTCGGCTCGACGACCAACACCGACGCCCGCTCCAGCTTCTCCAACTTCGGCGCGGTCGTGGACATCTTCGCGCCCGGTTCCTCCATCGCCTCGGCGTGGAACACCAGCGACACCGCCACGAACACCATCTCCGGTACGTCGATGGCCAGCCCGCACGTCGCCGGCGCGGCCGCCATCTACCTCGCCGACAACCCGGGCTCGACCCCCGCCCAGGTCTCCGCCGGTCTCGTCGCGGCCTCCACGCCGAACGTCGTCGGCAACCCGGGCACCGGCTCGCCGAACCGCCTCCTCTACGTGGGCGCGGGCAGCACCAACCCGCCGGAGCCGGGCAAGAAGTTCGAGAACACCACCGGCTACCCGATCAACGACAACTCCACCGTGGAGTCGCCGGTCACCGTCACCGGGATCACCGGCAACGCCCCGGCCGCACTCCAGGTCCCGGTCAACATCTCGCACACCTACATCGGTGACCTGAAGATCGACCTGGTCGCGCCCAACGGCACGGTCTTCAACCTGAAGGCGTTCGGCTCCGGCGGCAGCAGCGACAACGTGGTCACCACGTACACGGTCAACGCCTCCTCCGTCGTGGCCAACGGCACCTGGAAGCTCCGGGTCGCCGACAACTACGCGGCCGACACCGGCCGGATCAACAGCTGGGCCCTGCAGTTCTGAGCCTGGTGAAGCGGCAGTGAACCGATGACATGACGTTGGGGCGGTCGCATCACGCGACCGCCCCAACCCTTTGTCTCGCTAGCGGCGGTTGAGGCCGCGGTCCACGGTGGTCACCAGCTCACCGTCGTCCGTGTCCCCGTCCAGCGACCAGAACATCGCGCCACCCAGGCCCTTGTCCCGGATGTACGAGGTCTTGGCGCGCAGCACCTGCGGGTCGTCGTACGTCCACAGCGTGGTCCCGTCGAAGAGCCAGGCGTGGCCGTTCTTCGTGTCCCGGTGGACCTTGAACGTGCCCGAGGCGGCCAGCTTCTTCAGGACCTTGTAGTCCTCGTAACCGTTCGCCCAGGTCGCCGGAGCCGGGCCGGTGGCCGGCTGGCCGAGGCCCTTGCCGCCGCCGCTCACGCCGGTCCAGCCCTGCCCGTACGTCGGCATGCCGACCACGAGCTTGTGCTTGGGGGCGCCGCGCCTGACCCAGTCCCGTACGGTCTGGTCGACGCTGAAGTCGTTCTTCGCGTACAGCGCCGACTGCTGCGCCGTCTTCTTCTCGCCCGACACGTGGTAGTCGTAGCCCTGAAGGTTGACGAAGTCGAAGTCCTTCATGAGGCGCTTCACGTCGAAGCCCGCGTCGATCGCCTTCGGGTTGGCCGGGACGTACGCCGACAGGTCGTAGTGCTTGGGCTTCGGCTTGTGGTGCCCGTGGCCCTTGCCGTTCGCGGACTTCGCCCGGCTCTTCGCGTACGCGTCGAGCTGGGTGCGGAACTCGCTGATCAGGGCGGTGAAGTTCTTCTTGTCCTCCGGGCGGAAGACCGTGCCCTCGTTGGCCGCCGAGCCGGGCCACTCCCAGTCGACGTCGATGCCGTCGAAGACGCCGGCCGCCGCGCCCTGGCCGCCGCGCACCCCGTCCTGGGGCAGGTTGCCCTTGATGTACAGGTCGATGCAGGAGGCGACGAGCGCCTTGCGGGAGGCCGCCGTGCGCACCGAGTCGGAGAAGTGGGTGGACCAGCTCCAGCCGCCGAGCGAGATCATGACCTTGAGGCCGGGGTTCTTGGCCTTCAGCTTGCGGAGCTGGTTGAAGTTGCCCGCGAGCGGCTGGGTGTCGGTGTCGGCGACGCCGTCCACCGAGTTCGCCGCGTCGAGCGGGCGGGCGTAGTCCGCCCAGGCGTCGGCCTGGCCGGCGATGTTGCCGGTGAAGCACTTGCCCTCGGCGCTGACGTTGCCGAAGGCGTAGTTGATGTGGGTCAGCTTGGCCGCGGAGCCGCTGGTCTGCAGGTCGGCGACCTGGAAGTCGCGTCCGTAGACGCCCCACTGGGTGAAGTAGCCGATGTTCTTGTACGCGGGCCGGTGGTGGCCCTTGGAGCGGTCACCGCTGCTCTGGCCGCGGTCCGGGCCGGCCACGGCGGCCGGCGCGGCACTCGCCAGCAGGGCGAGGGTGACGCCCGCGATGGTCAGTCGGGACAGGTTTCTTCGGGGCATGAGGCTCGTTCCTGTGCGTGATCCGGTGGGGAGGGACATGCGGAGCCGTGCTGTGCACAGGAAGGTATTGGTCTGGACCAAAAACGGTCAAGGGGCGGGGAGTTGCGGGTCCCGGTCGTTGTGTCGATCGGTGGGATTCGGGGCAGATCCGGGGCGGGTGCGAGGCGGCTCCGGTCCGGGGAAATGTCCGGGAAGCGCTCTGGCGCCCGCGGCCGATCCATGCATGATCCGTCGCACTGTCATCACATTGAGTGAAACTCTGGCCCATGCTTGCGGTGTACAACCCACGGTTGTCAGGCTGTTGCAGACTGTCAACCTGTTGGGAGTGGCCTGTGACTTTCGGTGAGCAGCCCGCCTATCTGCGCGTGGCGAGCGATCTGCGGGAGAAGATCGTGAACGGCGCGCTGCCGCCCCATACCCGCCTGCCGTCGCAGGCCCGCATCCGGGAGGAGTACGGGGTCTCGGACACCGTCGCCCTGGAGGCGCGCAAGGTCCTGATGGCCGAGGGGCTGGTCGAGGGCCGCTCGGGCTCCGGCACGTACGTGCGCGAGCGCCCCGTCCCCCGCATGATCGCCCGCTCCGGGTACCGGCCGGAGAAGGGTGCCAGCCCCTTCCGCCAGGAGCAGACCGCCGACGGGGTGCGCGGCACCTGGGAGTCCCGCAGCGAGCAGGAGGGGGCGAGCGCCGAGGTCGCCGAGCGGCTCGGCATCGAGCCGGGCGACCGGGTCATGCGGACGCATTACGTGTTCCGCGAGGCCGGCGAACCGATCATGCTCTCCACGTCGTGGGAGCCCCTCTCTGTCACCGGGCGTACGCCGGTGATGCTCCCCGAGGAGGGTCCGCTGGGCGGCTGCGGCGTGGTCGACCGGATGGCGGCGATCGACATCGTCGTGGACAACGTGGCCGAGGAGGTCGGCGCGCGCCCGGGGCTCGCGGAGGAGCTGCTGGCGCTCGGCGGGGTGCCGGGCCATGTGGTCATCGTGATCGGGCGTACGTACTACGCCTCGGGGCGTGCGGTGGAGACCGCCGACGTGGTGGTGCCCGCCGACCGGTATCGGATCGCTTATCACTTGCCGGTCAGATGAGTTGACGCCCCGTCGGGCCCCGCCGCTCCTTCGCGAGCAGGGACGACAGGGCAGCGAAGGGGGCGCATCCGGCGGATGCGCCCCCTTCGTCATGGCCGGATGTGTATCTCTTTGTGCAAAGGCGCCTGCGCTGAGTGAAGGTCAGGCGTACGCTCGGGCATATGCGCACTGCGGTTTCCTGGGGATCCTTAGAGACGTGCACGCCGGTGGGGAGAACGCCGGTGGAGAGAGAGGCGACATGCGGGGGAGCGACACGATGAGCGACAGCGGTGCCGTGCTCCCGTGGCTGGTGATACGGCAGGACGACGGCGGCAACCGCTACCGGATCGGCAGATACGCCACACAGGCCGAGGCGCAGAAGGTCGCCGACGGCCTCGACGACCGCAAGCACCGCCAGGTGTACCGGGTGGAGCGGGCCGGTCAGGGCGGCGGCAGGCCCTGAGGTGCTGAAGTGCCCCGGCAGGCGCGCCCCGGGGGTCCGAAGCGCCCTCGTCGCCTTCCGGGGGTATTGAAGCGCCCTCGTGGCGTTCCGGCGGCCCGCTGCCGGGTTCCGGGACCCTACTGCGCACGCGGTAGGGTCCCGCCCGTCCGGTATGAGCGTCCCGGACGCGGCGAGCGAGGGCGGAGCGGTGATGTCGGTGCTGATCGACACGGTGGCTTGGGTGCGGATCGAGGACGGCAGGATTCTCTGCGCCCGCCCCAAGGGCAAGGACGTCTTCTACATCCCGGGCGGCAAGCGCGAGGGCGCCGAGACCGATCTGGAGACCCTCCTCCGGGAGATCGAGGAGGAGCTGACGGTCGGCCTGCTCCCGGAGACCGTCGTCCACGCCGGTACGTACGAGGCGCACGCCCATGACGGGCCGGGCGCCCCCCTCGTCACGATGAGCTGCTACTACGCCGACTATCGCGGGACTCTGGCCGCGAGCAGCGAGATCGAGGAGGTGGCGTGGTTCTCCTACGCCGACCGTCCCCTCGTGCCCCCGGTCGACCAGCTCCTCTTCGACGACCTCGCGGCGGCGGGCGAACTGCGCTGATCCGCGGTGCCGGGGACGGGCGGGGCCGGTACGGCCGTCTGCACCAAACCCGAGGGTGTGCGGTAGTAAGCGATAAATGGTGGGTATGGGCTGTTTAGTCCCCATTTCTCTGTGGGGTGAGCCCGTGGCCGGCCCTGGGAAGTGATCGGCGTGATCGATACCGAAGGCGACTGTGCCGAGTGGAGCTTCCCGGCCGAACCGGGTTCCGTGCGCAGCGCCCGGCACGCCGTCCGCGACGCACTGGACTGCTGGGGCCTGGACGTTGCGGTCGGTGACCTGACCGTTCTGCTGGTCAGCGAGCTGGTCACCAACTCCCTCCGGTACGCCTCCGGCCCCATCGGCGTACGCCTGGAACGCTCGCAGCCGGACACCGGGAGCAACGGGTCCGGCGAGCTGACCGGAGACTTCTCCACCGCCCTCCGGCTGGACGCCGACCGCCCTCCCGCCACCCCGGGACTGCTGGTGGAAGTCTCCGATCCGCTTCCGGATCCCCCCACCGAACGCCGTGCGGGACCCGACGACGAGGGCGGCCGCGGACTGCAGCTCGTGGCTTGTTCCGCACGCCGCTGGGGGACTCGTCGCGGAAAAAGCGGCAAGACGGTGTGGTTCGAGCTCGCTCTCCCTGGTTAGGAGTGGAGAGGGACGCACAGCGATCACCAGAGGTCGGGCAGGACCTGGCTGAAAGGGACTGAGACCTTGCTGTGATCGTGAACGCCGTGTCGGTCGGGGCCGTAGTGCTGAATACTGCGGGCAGGACCGGTCCGGTGTGTGAGCTGGAGGGGACGGTCGCGTGAGCGAAATACCTGGGACAACGGGCGACGTCGTGTGGCAGAGCAGTCCGCCCGGCTCGATCTACGACTACATCAGGGTCGCCTCCTTCTCGATCGGCCCCGACGGCCTGATCGAGCAGTGGAGCCGCCGGGCCGCCGGCCTCTTCGGCATGGCCGCCGACGAGGCGATAGGCCGTGACCCGGTCGACGCCTTCATGCCCGCCGAGCTGCGCTCGGACGGCCACCGGCGGGTCGGCGAGATCCTGGACGGCAAGGAGTGGACGGGCCTCGTCCCGTTCCGGATGCCGGGCGAGGGCGGAGCGCACGGGCTCGCCGAGGTCTATGTGATGCCCAGTGAGACGGCGGACGGTGAGCGGGCCGCGCTCTGCATCGTCGTGGACGTCCGGGCGTTGCGGAGGATCGAGACGGACCTCGCCGCCTCGCAGGCCATATTCGGCCAATCTCCCTTCGGCTTCGTGCTGTTTGGTACGGACTTCACCGTCGTCCGCGCCAACCAGCGCTTCGCCACGGTCTTCGGCGGGGCCGCCGACGACCACCGGGGCCGCACGGTCGACGACTACCTCCCGGGCCCGGAGGCGGAGCGGCTGGGCGCCACGCTGAAACGCGTCATGGAGACCGGCGAGTCCGTCACCGACCTCCAACTGGTCGGCCCCACACCCGGCGGCACCGGCCGCCGCCACTGGTCCATGAACCTCTACCGGGTGCACAGCGGAGCCGGCCGCCCCGTCGGCGTCGCGGGCCTCGCCACCGATGTCACCCGCCGCCACATCGCCGCCCGCGAGGCCGCCAGCGCCCGCCGCAACCTGGCCCTCCTCAACGAGGCCAGCGCCCGCATCGGCAACTCCCTCGACCTGGAGACCACCGCCCGCGAACTCCTCGACGTGGCCGTCCCGGGCTTCTGCGACCTGGCCACCGTCGACCTCTACCAGGGCCTCCTCACCGGCGAGGAGGCCGCGCCCGGCTCCTGGGCGCCCGCCCACCGCGAGTCCGCCGGCGGATCGGCGGAGCTGCGCCGGGTCGCCCACGCCAGCGCCGTCGCCGACGCCCTGCCCACCGCTGTGGCGGGCAGCGGCGCACCGGGCCCCGGCGACCTGCCGCCCGCGCTCGGCTCCGTCCACCGCTTCCCGTTCGGCTCGCCCTGCGCGACCGCCCTGCGCTCGGGCCAGGTCGAGGCGGTGCCCGGCGACGACATGGGGTTCGTGCAGTCGACGCTCGCCGTGCCGATGGTCGCCCACGACACCGTCGTCGGCCTCGTCCAGTTCTCCCGTACGAAGGGGAGCGAGCCCTTCGGGGAGCGGGACCGGGTGCTCGCCACCGAGCTGGCCGCCCGCGCCGCCGTCTGCATCGACAACGCCCGCCTCTACCGCCGCGAGCACGAACGCGCCCTGATCCTCCAGCGCAGCCTGCTGCCCCCGGGCGACCCCGAGGCCGCCGGGCTCGACATCGCCTGCCGCTACCTCCCCGGCAACACCGCCACCGAGGTCGGCGGCGACTGGTTCGACGTCATCGAACTGCCCGGACACCGCACCGCCCTGGTCGTCGGCGACGTCATGGGCCGGGGCCTGCGGGCCGCCGTCGCCATGGGCGAACTCCGCACCGCAGTCCGGACGCTGGCCCTCCTCGACCTGGAGCCCGCCGAGGTGCTCTCCGCCCTGGACGAGGTCGCGCGCGGCCTCGGCTCCCCGGGCGGCGGTGAGCGCAGCGAGGGGCTCGGCGGCAGCGGCGGCGCCCAGTGGCCCTCCCGCGCCGCCCAGAAGTCGCGGGAGGCGGACCTCTCCGAGGTGTACCTCGCCACCTGTGTGTACGCGGTCTACGACGCGGTCACCCGGCGCTGTACGTTCGCCAACGCCGGGCACCTCCCCCCGGCCGTGGTCGAGCCCGGCCGGCCCGCCCGGCTCATCGACGTACCGCCGGGGATGCCGCTGGGCGTCGGCGGTGAGCCGTTCGAGGAGGTGGAGGTGGAGCTGGCCGAGAACGCCCTGCTCACCCTCTACACCGACGGGCTCGTGGAATCCCGCGACCAGCCGCTGGACGAGGGCCTGGACGCGCTGCGCTCGGTGCTGACCGGGCCGCAGATGGCGCTGGAGGACGCCTGCGACTTCGTCCTCTCCACGCTCGACACCCGGCACGGCGAGGACGACATCGCCCTGCTGATGGCCCGCATCCGGGGCCTGCCGGAGGAGGCCGTCGGCGACTGGCGGCTGCCGCGCGAGCCCCGCTCGGTGGGCCGCGCCCGCGAACTGGCCCGCTCCCAGCTCATGGCCTGGGACCTGGACGACCTGGTCGACACCGCCGAACTCCTCGTCAGCGAGCTGGTCACCAACGCCCTGCGCTACGGCGAGGGCGAGATCCGGCTGCGGCTGCTGCGCGACCGCACCCTGGTCTGCGAGGTGTGGGACGCCGGACTCGTCCAGCCCCGCCGCCGCCGGGCCCGCGACACCGACGAGGGCGGGCGCGGGCTCCAGCTCGTCGGCCTGCTCAGCGCGGCGTGGGGCTCGCGCCGCACCCCGCGCGGCAAGACCGTCTGGTTCGAACTGGCCCTGCCGACCGGGGCGCCGGCCGCCGAACTCTCCGTGGAGCAACTGCTGAGCATGTACTGAACCGGCTACGAGGCGGCTGCCCGGTCCGGGATGCCACGGCGGTCTACGCCCCCGCCTTCAGGGCCGCCAGCCGGGCCTCCACCTCCGCGCTGGCGCCCAGGCTGTCCAGTTGCTCGAACTGCGCGTCCAGCGAGGAGGCGGCCAGCTCCTGCTTGCCCAGCGCCCGGGCCTCCTCGCGCCGCACCTTGTCCTCGAAGCGGCTCAGCTCGCTCGTCGGGTCCAGGACGTCGATGTTCTTCACGGCGTCCATCATCTGGTTCTGCGCCTGCGCCGACTTGGCGCGCGCCACCAGCTCGTCGCGCTTGGCCTTCAGCTCGGAGAGCTTGGCCTTCATCTGGTCCAGCCCCGTCCTGAGCTTGTCCACCACCTCGCTCTGCGAGGCGATCGTCGGCATGGCCGTCTTCGCCTCCTGCTCGGACTGGAGCTGACGGCCCAGCGCCACCTTGGCCAGGTTGTCGAACGTGTCGGCCTCCGCGCCCGACCCGGCCCCACGCAGCTCGTCGGCCTTCCGGCTGGCCGCCAGCGCCTTGGAGCCCCACTCGGCGGCCGCCTCCACGTCCTCCTTGTGGTCCTGCTCCATCAGCCGCAGGTTGCCGATGGTCGCGGCCACCGCCTGCTCGGCCTCGGCGATGTTGCTGGTGTAGTCGCGGATCAGTTGGTCCAGCATCTTCTGCGGGTCCTCCGCCTGGTCCAGCAGGGCGTTGATGTTGGCCTTCGCCAGTTGGGTGACGCGGCCGAGGATGGTCTGCTTGGTCATGGCACGGCTCCTTGGGTATCGAGGTCGTTCGTACGGGTGAGGGGACAAGGACCAGGTCGTTCAGAAGCGGCCGCCACCGCCCCGGCGCCCCCGTGTGCCGCCCCCGCCGAAACTGCCGGGGCCGCCGCCGAACCCTCCGGAGTGCCCGCCTCCGCCCCCGAACCCCCCGCCGAAGCCGCCGCCCGGTCCGCCCCGGCCGCCCCCGCCCCCGAACAGCCCGCCGAGGATGATCCCGCCGAGGACCGCCCCGCCCATGCCCCCGCCGCCCCGCGTTCCGCCGCCCCCGCCGAAGCCTCCCGGGCCGCCCGGCCCCTGGAAGCCCCGTACGTCCTGCTCGGCCAGGCTCCGTGCCTGCCGGGCCAGTGCGTCCGCCTGCTGGGCCTCGGCCAGGGCGGCCTGCGGATCGCGTTCGGCCGACTGCCCGGCCTGCTCCCACCGCCGCTGGGCCTCCGCCAGGCGGGTGCGGGCCGGGGCGCCGACCGCTCCCCGGTGGGTGGTGATGTAGTCGGCCGCCGCCGCGATCGCGGAGCGGGCGGTGAGCACCGCCTGGTCGAGGAGCGAGCGGGCCCGCCGGCCGCCCGCCTCCTGCTCCCGGGCCCCGGCGAGCGCCTCGTCCAGGGCCGCGTCGGCCTCCTCCACCCGGCGCAGCGCGTCGACCGGGTCGTACGGGCCTGCCGCCATCGCCTCCCGTACGTCGGTGAGTACGGCCTCCGCGCGGGCGATCCGGCCCCGGAGGTCGGCGGTGGAGGTGGCGGGCGCGGTGCCTTCGAGGAGGCCGCGCGCGTCGGCGAGGTCGGTGTCCGTCTCGGTGAGGGCCGTGGGCAGCTTCCCGGCCGCCTCGGCCACCTCGGCCGCGCGCCGGTCCACCGCGTCGATCAGCGTGCCCGCCTGGCCGACCGCGCCCTCGGCGGCCCGGATGTGGACGGCGGCCCGCGCGTGGTCGGCGGTCTCCACCGCCTGCCGGGCCTGGTCCAGGGCGGAGCCGGCGAAGGCGAGCCGGTCCTTCGCCTGGTCGAGGTCGCCCGCGACGGGGGCGGCGGCCCCGTCCCCGTACCGCTCGCGCATCCCCGCGACCGTCGCCTCCGCCCCCGAGACGCGTCCGGTGAGCGTGGCGAACGTGGGCTCCAGGGTGGCCAGGGCCTCCGGAGCGTCGCGTTCCAGGGCGCGCAGCCGGTCGAAGTCCTCCGCCACCGCGTCGAGCCCCTCGTCGGCGGCCGTGCACCGGGTGAGAATCTCCTCCAGCATCCGGCGGCGGGTCGCGTCGTCCTCGGGGAAGGCGTCGTCGAGCTGCTGGCGCAATCGGAACGACCGGGTCAGCTCGTCCTTGGCCCGTGCGAGCGCCTTGGTGAATGGTTTCGCCGCCTCCTCGCCGAACTGGGCCGTCGCGAAGCCGAGTTCCTCCTCGCTGGTGCGGACCGCGTCGTCGGTGTCCACCAGCACCTGCTTCGTCCGCGCGTCCAGTTCCTCCAGCGGCACCGGCGCACTTCCCGCCTCCGCCGGCCGCCCCCAGCCGGTCGCGGCCGGGGTGAAGCGGGTCGTGGAGCGCCGCTTGCGCCGGGTGAACGCGAACACGGCGAGCGCCCCCGCGCCCCCGACGACCACCACCGGCAGGAGGAAGTCACCCGCACCGGAGGAGGGGCCCGAGGCGCCGGAGCCGGGGTCGGCCGGGCCCGGGGTGATGGCCGGAGCGGTCACCGGGCGCCCGTCCAGGACGGAGACGTACCCGTCCGCCGCCCCGATCGCCGCCCCCGCCCAGTCGTGTCCCCGCAGCGCGGGCTCGATGGCGGTGGACGCC
Organism: Streptomyces cyaneofuscatus; assembly: GCF_042718795.1. Classification (GTDB taxonomy): domain Bacteria; phylum Actinomycetota; class Actinomycetes; order Streptomycetales; family Streptomycetaceae; genus Streptomyces; species Streptomyces cyaneofuscatus_A. Next base: position 116,761 of record NZ_JBHXOX010000005.1, on the reverse strand, counting down.
ACCTCGCGCAGTTGCTGGTCGGTGAGCTCGGAGCCGGCGTCCACGGAGTAGGCGTACTGCCGGTCGTGGGTGGCGACGGAGAGCAGCACGTCGTCCTGGCCGAGGCCGTTGCGGTCGGCGGTCTCGTCGCTCCAGGTCTGCCCGGAGCGCCCGGAGAAATCGCGTACGTACACCACGAAGAGCTGGAGGCGCCGCTCCGCGTAGAGCCGGTCGAGGGCGTCCTCCACCGCGTCCGCCCGGTCCTGGAGCGCGCCGACCCGGTCGGTGATCTGGCCGTCCCGGGAGAGCTCCACCGGGTCCTCCGCGCGGGCGTCCACCGCCGCGGGCCCGGCGAGCCAGCCCACGGCGACGAGCGTGGCGAACAGGCCGTTGAGTAGGCCGTTGAGCAGGCCGGTGAGCTGGGCCCTGCCGGGTGCGGAGCTCCGGATACGGTCCACGGATGGCGTCACGTTCGTGAGGCTATGTCCGGCTTCCGGGCCACGCGACCGGAGCTTCGACGGCCCCGGCGGCGGCCTCGGCGACGGCCTCAGCGGCGGTCCCGGCGACGGCCCCGGCGGCGGCCTCAGCGGCGGTCCCGGCGGCGGCCCTCGGGCGGTCTGCGCTGTTCGGATGAAAGGGCGGGGCGGCCCGCGCGTCCGGACCGGGAAGGCCTGGTCTCCCTCGCCGTATGGGCAAATCTAGAGAAAAGCGTACAAAAAGCGCCCATGTATTGCAGGTGGCCGGCCGCCGAAGCGAAGTCCGGAGGATCCCCATGAACGGCCTTCAGCTCTCCGTCGTCGTGCCGTGCTTCAACGAGGCCGAGGTGCTCGACACCTTCCACGCCGCCCTGCTCGCCGTCCTCGAATCCACCGGCACCCCCTTCGAGATCTGCTACGTGGACGACGGCAGCGGCGACGCCACCCGCCGGCTCCTCGCCGCCCTCGCCCTGCGCGACGAGCGCGTCCACTACACCGCCTTCAGCCGCAACTTCGGCAAGGAGGCCGCGATGCTCGCCGGTCTGCGCATGTCGCGCGGCGCGGCGGTGGTCATCATGGACGCCGACCTCCAGCACCCGCCCGAGCTGATCCCCCGCATGCTGGAGCTGCACCGGCACGGCTACGACCAGGTCATCCCGCGCCGCGACCGGGCGGGCGAGGGCGTGGTGCGCTCGACGCTCAGCCACACGTACTACGCCCTGGTGCGGCGGTGCATGGACGTCGAGCTGATCGACGGCTCGGGCGACTTCCGGCTGCTGTCGCGGCGGGCGGTGGAGAGCGTCCTGTCGCTACCCGAGAGCAACCGCTTCTCCAAGGGGATCTTCTCCTGGATCGGCTTCGACACCGTCAGCTTCCGCTACCGCAACAGCGAGCGGGTGGCCGGCCGGTCGAAGTGGGGGAGCAGGCGGCTGCTGAACTACGGCATCGACGGGCTCCTCTCCTTCAACAACCGTCCCCTCCGCCTCGCCATCTACACCGGCTTCTGGGTCTTCGTCTCCGCCCTGGCGTACGCGCTGTGGACGGTGGTCACCGTCGTCCTGCACGGTGCGGACACCCCGGGGTACGCGACCCTCCTCACCGCCGTCGTCGCGCTCAGCGGCATCCAGCTCGTCACCCTCGGCGTCATCGGTGAGTACGTGGGCCGCATCTACCACGAGGCGAAACACCGCCCGCCCTATGTGGTGCGGGAGACCGACGCGACCTGCCGGACCCGGCCGCCGACCGAGCCGCCGGCCCTCGGGGAACCGCTCACCGGTCCGCGGGCCATCGGGCAACCGGCCCTCGGGGACCCGGACGGCCCTGCCGCTCAGGGGAGGCCCGGCACCCGGTCCCGTACGGCACGCCAGTTCGGCAGCTTCGTCCTCATCGGCTGCGTCAACACCGCCGTCTACCTGGGCGTCTACGCGTCGCTGAACCGCTGGATCCCCTACCTCGTGGCCCATGTCCTCGGCTACGCGGTCAGCATCGTCTGCTCGTTCCTGCTCAACTCGTACGTCACCTGCCGGACGCGGCCGACCTGGCGCGGGTTCGTCCGCTATCCCGTCTCCAGCCTGGCCAATCTGGTGGCCTCCGGAGCACTGCTCTACGGTGCGGTCACCGTTCTCGGCATGGACAAGAACCTCGCCGCGCTGGCGGCCGGGATCATCGTCACGCCGCTCTCGTTCCTGCTGGCGCGCTGGGCGATCATGTCGGGCCGCCGCACGGAGATCGCGGAGGTCCCCGGGACCGCCGTCACGGGCCGCGCGGAGCCACAACATCCGCTGGCCGCCCGCCCGATGACGGACCGGCCGCTCGCACCGAGGACAGGCGAGAAGCGATGACGGAGGAGGCCGGCGGCACGACGACACCGAACACCGACCCGCACCCCGAGCCACCCCCACCCCGCACCCGCCCGAAAACCCCTCTCTGGCTCACCGCCCTCGCGCTCCCGCTCCTGGCCCTGCTCGCCGCCGCGTCCTGGTTCGGCCGCTGGGTGCGGCCCGGCGCCGACGACTGGTGCTTCCTCCCGGTCGTCCGGGACGACGGCATCACGGGCCTGGTCGGAAAGTTCTACTTCGACGACAACGGGCGCGTCGCCAACGCGCTGCTGGTCGGCGCCTACGCGAAGTTCCAGGTCGCCGGACACCAGTGGTTCCCGGCAGTGAGCGGGGCTCTGATCCTGGCGGTCCTGTGGACGGTCACCGTCCTCGCGCTGCGCCGGGGCGGCGTCACCGTGCCGCGCGGCCTGCCCCTGCTGCTGGCGGCGATGGTGGCCGCGCTGTTCCTGTTCGTCACGCCGAACACGTACAAGACGTTCTACTGGCCCGCCGCCTCCGTCTCGCACACCCTGCCCCCGGTCCTGGCCTGCGCCGCCCTGATCCCGCTGCTCCTCGCTCGTACGCGCCGGGGCAGGGCGGCCGCCCTCGTCGTCGCGCTGCTCGCGGGCGCCTTCGTCGCCACCCTCTCGGAGGAGACGGCGATCGTGCTGGTGCTGGTGCTGCTGGCCGCACTGCTCCTGAGCGGCCGTCTCATCCCGGCCTCCACGAGGGCGTTCGCCCGCCGTTGGTGCGTTGCGGGGCTGGCCGGAACGTCGGCGGGTGGACTCGTCCTGATCACCTCACCCGGCTCGGTCCGCCGCCGCGAACGGTTCGGGGCGGAGACCACGTCGCTGCTCGCCCCCGACTCGCTCGCCGCCTCCCTGCGGAACTTCGCGGAGATCACCGTCCAGACGGTGACGACCTGGCAGTACGTCGGCGCGCTCGCGGTCGGCGTCCTGCTGGGCCTGCTCGCCGACCGCCGGGACGGCCGTACGCCCCGCCCTCCCGCCCACTGGCCGCTGCTCGCCTGGACCGGCCTGCTGACCCTGCTGCTCTCCGGCTACCTGTGCACGGTGATCGCCTATCCGGTGTTCCAGGACCGGGTGAGCGACCCGAGCGCCAACCGGCTCTGGAACGACTACCTCCTGCTGTACGTGCTCCTCCTCGTCGCGGCCGGGGCGCTCCTGGGCCTCGCGGTGCGGCAGCGCGTACGGCGTACGGCCCCGGCGAAGGCCGTGTGCGCCGTGCTCTGCGTCCTGGTCTGCGCCGGCCCGGCCGTATCCCTGCTCAACCTGGACACCACCATGCGGGTGCGGGCGGAGAAGTGGGACGCGCAGGACCGGCGGCTGCGGGAGGGGGCGGCGGACGGCGAGCGGGTGATGCCGTACGAACGGCTCGTCGTCAGCGGCATGCTGGAGCCGTTCGGCAAGGCGGGCACCAGCTACTGGCCGGGCGGATGCGTGGCGGACTTCTACGGGCTGGAGCGGGTGACGGACGGGGCGCGGACGCCCTGATCGCTTACGTGTCACGGGAGTTGAGCCGGGCCGCCCGGCGGGTCAGGTGGTCGCGTTCGGCGAGGTTCGGGGCTGTGCGGGCGGCCTCGGCGTAGAGCCGCGCCGCCCGCTCCAGGTCGCCGTCGCGCTCGTGGAGGTACGCCGCCACCGCCGCGTACCGGGGCAGCGCGCCGTCCAGCTCGGCGAGGGCGGCGAGCCCGGCGCGCGGCCCGTCCGCCTCACCGACGGCCACCGCGCGGTTGAGCCGGACGACCGGGCTGTCGGTCAGCCGGGCGAGCTCGTCGTACCACTCGACGATCTGCACCCAGTCGGTCTCCGAGGCGGTCGGCGCGTCGGCGTGGAGCGCGGCGACGGCGGCCTGGGCCTGGTACTCGCCGAGCCGGTCCCGGGCGAGGGCCGCCTGGAGGATCCGGACCCCCTCGGCGATCGCGGTGGTGTCCCACCGCCCCCGGTCCTGCTCGGCGAGCGGTACGAGGCTGCCGTCGGGCGCGGTACGGGCGGCGCGCCGGGCGTGGTGGAGCAGCATGAGGGCGAGGAGCCCCGCCACCTCGGGGTGGTCGATGGCGGCCGCGAGCTGCCGGGTGAGCCGGATGGCCTCGGCGGCGAGGTCGAGATCGCCGGAGTAGCCCTCGTTGAAGACCAGGTAGAGGACCCGCAGCACGGTGGAGACATCGCCGGGCCGGTCGAACGGCACGCCGGAGACCGTGCGCTTGGCCCGGCTGATCCGCTGCGCCATGGTCGCCTCGGGCACCAGGTAGGCCTGCGCGATCTGGCGGGTGGTGAGCCCGCCGATCGCGCGCAGGGTGAGCGCGACGGCGGACGAGGGCGTCAGGGAGGGGTGGGCGCAGAGGAAGTAGAGCTGGAGGGTGTCGTCGCTGCCGGGCGCGGGCCCGGGCCCCGGCTCCTCCCCGACGAGCTCCTCACGCCGGCGGCGGGCGGCATCGGCCCGGGTCGCGTCGAGGAACCGCCGCCACGCCACGGTGACCAGCCACGCCTTCGGGTCGCGCGGCGGACCGTCGGGCCACACCCGGACCGCCTCGATCAGTGCCTCCTGCACGGCGTCCTCGGCCGCCGCGAAGTCGGCTCCGCGGCGGACGAGGACCCCGAGCACGCCCGGGACGATGCTCCGGAGCAGCAGCTCGTCCATCGGCTCCATCGGCTGCATCGGCCCCTCCGACTCCACCGGCATGGGCATCGGCATCGGTGACGTCACTCCGCGATGGTGGGCGGCGCGGTGAGGAACGGGCGGAGCTCCAGCCACTCGTGGATCGGCCTGCCGCCCGCGCCCGGGGCGGCCGACAGCTCACCGGCCAGCTCGACGGCGCGCTCGTACGAGTCCACGTCGATGATCATCCACCCGGCGATCAGGTCCTTGGTCTCGGCGAACGGCCCGTCGGTGACCGGCGGCCGCCCCTCCCCGTCGTACCGGACCCACGCCCCCTCGGGCGCGAGCGCCTGCCCCTCGACGAACTCCCCGCTCTGCTCCAGCCGGGCGGCGAAGTCGTTCATGTACTGGATGTGCGCCGAGACCTCTTCCGGCGTCCAGCGGTCCATGGGGACGTCGTTGACGGCCTCGGGGGCGCCGCGGTAGTGCTTGAGCATCAGGTACTTGGCCATGGGATTCTCCTCGTGCGGGGCGACCCATTGTGGTCGCGTTCACGGGGGAGACGGAGCGGGACGCGGGTTCTCGACATGGTCGCCGGAAGTTTTTTCCGCGTCCCGCACGGGCGCTCAGTACCCGAAGATCATCTTGTACGCCACCTCCGGCAGGAACTGCCCGGCCGCCGACCCGCCGCCGACCCCGCAGTTGCCGTCGGACTCCCCGGGCGTCTTCAGCCACAGCAGCATCTCGGCGCCGCCACCGCCGCCCGTCTGGCTTGCGGCTCCGATCCGGCGCCCGCCCGGGTTGCACCACTGGCCGTTGGACCCGTTGCCGTTGCGGCTGGTGTCGACGACGTACGGCTTCGTGTAGCCGTAGGAGGCGGAGAGGGCCGACCTGATGGCGTTGCCGTACGAGGTGTTCTCGCCGGTGGTGAAGTAGTTCGAGATGTTCAGCGAGAAGCCGTGCGCCTCGCGGGCCCCGGCGCCGTCGAGGTGCTTGGCCATGGTGGCCGCGCCGATCCAGGCCGGGTTCCCGGCGTCCAGGTAGGTCCAGGTGTTGGGCGCGCGGTCGCGGAACTGGGCCAGGGCACCCCGGAGCATCCCGTTCCGCTCGTTGATCTGGGCCTGGCTGAGGCAACTGAAGTCGCCGAGCGAATCGGGCTCGATCACCACGAGCGCGGGGCGTGAGCCGATGGCCGAGGCGAAGGCGGAGATCCAGGACTGGTACGCGGCCGGGGTGCCCGCGCCGCCGCCGGAGTGCCCGCCGCAGGCGTCGCGGCCGGGGATGTTGTACGCGATGAGCACGGGGAGCTTGTCGGCGGCGTCGGCGGCGCCCACGTACGAGCCGACGGCGGCCCCGATGTCCCCGCTCCAGGCGCCGAACCAGCGGGCCATGGGCCGCGATGCGATGTTGTCCCGGATGGCGGCGGCCCGCCCGTCACCGGGGTTGGCGGCGGCCCAGGCGGCGGGGCCGGAGGAGGGGTCGGTGTAGAAGCCGCTGGTCATGCCGATGGGGTCGGCCTGGACGGCGGTGGCGGTGGTGGTGGCGTTGCCCGGGCTGGCGCTGAGCGGCAGGAGCAGACAGGCGAAGGCGGAGGCGGCGAGCGTACGAAGAAGTCGTCTCACGAGTGCGGCCCTTCTCTGGGAGCGCTCCCATAGTGCGGCGGCCGAGCGGTGGGGGAGGGAGGCGCGGGGTGGGGTGGGTGGGGATGCGCGCGGTGGGCCCTGGGGCCCCTTGGGGGGTCCGGGTCCGGGAACTGCCGCCGTCAGTCGAGACGGTGGCAGGGGGACACCTCGCTGTCAATGAGTCGGGCACGCCGCGTGCGTGAGCCGTTGCCCTCGTTCCCCGGTCCTCGTCATGACATCTGTCATCGACGCCGGTGACAGCTCGCACCGCGCCGCTGCGCCCCGCCGTGGATAGCGTGGCCGAAAGGCCCCGGCCCCTATCCGACGGTGGGAAGAGACATGCCGAGCGAGACGCTGATCGTCGAAGACCTGACCCTGCTGCTGATGGACGACGCCTCCGGCGCGATCCCGACGGCGGGCACGCTCTACTACACGCAGGGCGGCGCGGTCCTGGTGGAGCTGGGGCTCGCCGGTCATGTCCGGGTCGATGAGGGGGACCAGGGGCTGGCCGGCATCCGGGTGCACGCCGTCGTCGGCCGGCCGCCGGAGGACCCGCTGCTGCGCGACGCGTACAAGAAGGTCTCCGAGAAGGTACGAGGCGTCCAGACGCTCCTGATCGAGATCGGCACCGGGCTGCGCGAGCCCGTGTTCGACCGGCTCGTGGAGCGGGGCACGCTGCGCCGGGAGACGAAGAAGACGCTGGGCCTCTTCCGTACGACGTCGCACACGATCGCGGACACCGCGCACAAGAAGGCGCTCCTGGAGCAGGTCCGGGCCGTCCTGATCGACGGTGCGGAGCCCGATGCCCGTACGGCTTCGCTGATCGGCCTGCTGTCCGCGAGCGGGTCCCTGCCGAACCTGCACCGCACCGTTCCGTGGTCCGGCAAGGTCTACCACCGGGCGAAGGAGCTGGAGCGGGCGAGCTGGGGCGCGGAGGCGGTCAACTCCGCCGTGCTGCGGACCGTGGCGGCGGTCTCGGCGGGGACCACGGCCGCCGTGACCGGCTAGGCCACGGGAGCTCGCCGCACCACTGGTTGCCCTTGCTGCTGCGCGCGGGGTGACGGACCCGGGCCGTGGAGCACAAGGTGGGCCGTACGGCTGGTCCGTACGGCCCACCAGGGCCCGATGTGGCGTGCCCGTGTCAGGTGAGGTTCGTCTGGCGCCGCTTCAGGTGCGAGCGGACCACCAACGTGACCGCTGCAACGGTGAGGATGAACCAGACGGAAAGCTCAAGCAGGGCGAATCGTGACCCGAATGCCATGAGAACGGCTACGGAACATACGAGAACCAAAGCCAACTTCCACACCAAAGACGCCATTTCATGCTCCCGATTCAGCTGTCGCGGTCATCCATCACCCTGACACACCGCTGCTGAAACCGGTCTTGCCGTTGCCGTGCACTTTGGTCTTGACCCAGGGGTAGGTCGTGGTGTAGCAGCCGAAGTTGATGATGCAGTGGTCGAGTCCTCGTTTCATGTAGGAAGTGGCCGAGGAGGCGGGGACGCCGCTCTTCTGGTTGACGATGCGGCCGCCGACTTTGATTCCGGCGGAAATGTTGGTCACGTCGTCCCAGCGATTTCCCCATGCACGCACCTTTCCGCCCGAATAGTTGAACCGGGCGTAGTGGTGGTACTTGTAGATGATTCCGCCGGTGTAGCTCCGGTGGGTGTGCGTGACGTGGGTGTCCTTCCACTTGCCGCTCGCCCGCGTCGTGAGGCCCCCCGTCTCGTCCTCGGCCGGGGTTGTGACGGCGTCGTGCAGGGAGGCGTCGGCCGAAGGTGACGGAGCGAACTGGTCGAGGATGTCCTGCGGGACCTCCTCGCCGTTCGGCATGACCGGCTTCCCCAGGGGGTTGATCTCGAATTCGAGCTCTTGCGTCACGACTTCGGGGGCGACCCGCGGGTCCTCCGTGACGGCTGCGATTGCAGGGATCGAGCCGATGAGTTCGGCGTCCGCGTTGCTCCAGGTGCCGTTGGCGATGCGCTTGAGAGCGGCGAGCACTTCTGCGTCACCGGGCTCGCTCGCCATTGCGGTCCCGGCCGGGAGAAGTGTCAGACAAAGTGCCCCGGAAGCTATGATTCCGAAGAGTTTCCCGTTGATTCTCATTTTACCCCCCTGCCACATGCAGATTTTGCACGTGGGATTCGGGCAAACTTATGAGTGATCGTCAGGGGAATCAATCGAGTTCCAGCCGAAGTCACGGCGGGAATATGCCACGGGGCTGTGCTGCTCCACCGGGTCCTGCATCCGGGGGTGCATCCGCGGACCGGGTGGGGCGTCAGATGCCGCAACTGGGCGCGGACCAGAAGCGGCCGCTGCCGCCGGCGACGTGGGTGTGGTCGTTGTGGCCCGGGTAGCCCGGGCCGAGGATCTCGGTGAAGCCGTGGTTGCGCGCCGCCTGGGCGAGGGCGCAGAAGCCCTGCGGCCCGGCGCCGAGGTCGGCCGCGTGCCCGTACAGGTGGCGGCTGTTGGCGGCGCCGCCGACCGCGCTGTTGCAGGAGACGCTGCGGAAACCGCCGTTGACGGTGATGGGCCGGTCGCCCATGGCGTGCCGCATGGCCTGGAGCTTCCACATGGTCACCAGGGCGTTGGCGCGCGCGGTGGCGGCGCTGACCTTGCCGCCGGACCAGTCGGAGTTGCAGCGGTTCAGCTCGGCGTAGGTGAAGTTGACCGGGGTGCAGTCGTCGTCCTGGAGCTGGTAGATCTTGTTGAAGGTCGCGGGGCCCGCGATGCCGTCGGCGGCCAGCCCGTACGCCGCCTGGAAGCGCGACACGGCCGCCTTGGTCGCCGGGCCGAACGCCCCGTCGATGCCGATCTGGTTTCCGGTGCCCGGGTAGCCCGAGACGCGGATCTGGAGCTGGCGTACGGCCTCGCCGCTGGAGCCCTCGCGGAGCGTGCCGCTCCAGGTGTAGCAGGCGTCGGCCGTTCCGAAGTCGCCGGAGGCGGTGGCTGCGCGAGCCGTGGTGGCGGTGTGGGGGGCGGCGTCGGGGGACGCGGAGGCGGGGGAGAGGCCGCCGAGTGCGAGCGTCGCGCCCGCGAGCGTCGCGAGCAGGAATCCGATGGGGCGTGATCGCATGAGAGTGCACCTCTTCGTCGTCAGGCTGTCCATGGGAGCGGGGGGTTCCGAGCCTGTTGTGCGACCCGCCCATTCGTCAAGTGCATGACAACTTTGTGCACGACGGCGGGATGCGCGGGGGTACGGAGGCGGCGCGGCGTCAGCGAACTGTCAGGAACCTGCCACGTCGTTCGCTGAGGGGCCGTCGCCCCCTCCGAACGTCAGCCGGGAGAAGTCACGTCCCTGGACCACGGTGTTCTGCCGCCCGCCCGAGACCTCGTTGTGCACCAGGCCACGCCGGTCCCCCCTCCGGGGCTGGTCCAACTCGACGAGCAGGGAGCGTAGTTCGGCCGCCGCGTCCGGGTTCTCCGCCAGCAGACGCCGTAGCCGGACCCGCCAGTGCGCCTCCACGTCCCCGACCAGCCCGTCGTCCCCGTCCGCCCGGGCCGCGGCCAGCTCGGCGCTGGAGGCATCCAGGTCACGGAGTGCCGTCGCACTCGCGTCGTCGTCCCCGGAGCCTCGGCTGAGCAATCGGGACAGCCTTCCCCGTGCCTCGGTCCAGGCATCCGACACCATCAGCCCCACCAGTGCCGTGGCCCCTGAGGAAGCCAGCCCCACCAGTTCCGCTTCCACTCCGCCTACCCCTCTGCGTTTTTCCCGACGTGTGTCCCCGGTCAGCGTTCGGCGGCCGCCCCGGGCCTCCTCGTCCAGGTCGTCAGCACCGGGCGATAGCCCACGCGCGCCCACAGGGGTGCGGCGAGCGGGTTGTGCAAGCTGTGGTGCAGCAGCACGGACCGCGCACCACGAGCCCGCAGCGCCTCGTGCGCGGCGGCGATCAGCGCGCGGCCCACCGACCTCCCCCGCGCCTCCGGTACGACGAACAGCCGGGACAGATACCCTGTGGGCCCCGTGGTGACCTGCCTCTCGATCCACGCCCCGTGAGGGAACTGCCCCTGCAGGAACCCGACGGGCACCCCGTCGGCCACCGAGACCAGGACGAACGAGTGCTCACCCGTCAGGGCGGAGGCCAGCTCCTCCGCCAGGAGGGCACGCAGAGCGGGCCGCCGGGGCAGCACCCCCAGACTTCTCTCGAAGAGGTGCAGCGCTTCCGCCTGTCCGTTGAGCCACTCCAGGTCGCCCGGCAGAGCGACGCGTACGGAGGCGTCGCTCACCGCCGCTGGTCGCCCCTCCAGCGGTCGGTGGACCAGGGAGGTCAAGGGGGCGAATCCATGCCGGACCAGGGGAGCCGCGCAGGCCGTGTCGAGGCTGGGCCACGTGAGGACGGCGGCCTGGTCGGACCCCGGCTGCGTGCCGGGCCCGTCGCCGGGGGTGGCAGGGGCGCCGAGGCGCCCGAGCAGCCCGGTCAGCACTTCGTCGAGGGCGGCCGCGGGATCCTGCCCGGTGACGCGTACCTGAAGTACGTGGCGGAGCAGCGGGCCCCACAGGGCCTCGTAGGTGTTCTCGCCGAACCGGTACTCCGCGATCCGTCCGGCCGCCATCGCGTCCTTCCCGCGTGCGATGACGAGCTCCCTGTCGTCCGCCGGCGGGGGCAGGGGAGCCACCCGGGAGTCGATCCGGGCCCATCTCCGGTTGTGCCGTTCCGTCAGCAGGCCGGTCGGGTCGGACACGGGTCCGGCCAGGAGGCGCTCATTCACCGGACCAGCCCCTCGATCCGCCGGCGCTGGGCCGTGGCGCGTGCGTCGTCGAAGCCGCTGAGCGCTGCCGAGGCCTCGGCAGCGTGCGCGGCGGCCTGCTCCGCGTCGCCCGCGTCGGCCAGTGCCAGGGCCAGGTTGACCAGCGCATGCGCGAGTGCCCACCGGTCGCCGCCGGCGCGGTAGGTGGTGACAGCCATGCGGTGGAACTCGGCCGCCTCGCCGAAGCGGCCGAGGTCGCGGTAGGTCTCGCCCGTGCAGTCGTACGCCGCGGCCTCGCGGTTGCGGTCACCTATCTGCCGTTGGGCCAGGGCGGATTCCTGACAGGACACGAGGGCCTGACCCGGCTCTCCCAGCGCGCGCTGGATGCGCGCGAGCTCCAGGAGCCAGAAGGCTCCCCAGGCGGTGAGCCGATCGGTCCGGCTGATGTCGAGTGCTTGCCGGAGGGTGGACAGCGCGGTATCCGGATCGCCCTGCTCGCGTTGCGTCATCGACAGGTAGAACAGCGCGTTCCCCTCGTAGGCCCGGTCTCCTGCCTCCTGGCAGAGCCGGACCGCCGCGGTGAGGTCCTCCGTCGCGGCATCGAGCCGCAGACCGTCGAACCGGGTCATTCCCAGGTTCGACAGGAGCAGCGCCTCCCAGCGGGTGTCCGCCAGGCCGCGGAAGATCTCCCGTCCTTCCTCGAACCGCTCTTCGGCTCCACCGAGATTCCGGCGCCGCCACTCGATCAGGCCGAGGGCGTTCACAGCGATGCCCTCGCCGTAGCGGTCGGCTGATTCCCGGCGTAGCCGCAGCGCTTCACGGTGGTGCGGCTCCGCCTCCGACAGCCGCTGCGACTGGAGGTACGCCTTGCCGAGGCTGTCGCGCATCTCCGCCTGCCCCCGCTGGTCGCCGATGGCGCCGGCCGAGGCGAGCCCGGTCGTGGAGACGCTGATCCATTCCTGGAAAGGGTTGCGGCTCACGTAGACGCTGCGCAACAGGGCGGCGATCCGCCACGCCACCTCGTGCCGCCCCTCGGCCGCCGCCGTTCGGACCGCCGCCACCAGATTGGCCTGCTCCTCCTCGAACCACTTCAGGGCGTCGGCGCGTTCGGTGAACTCCCGCACCACCACGTGAGGGAGCGGTTCGGGCAGCGGAACAGGCCGGTCGAGCGGGGTGATGCGGGCGATCGCGCCGGCCAGGGTGAGGAGGTAGTGATGCAGCACCCGGTCCAGGGCGCTGCCCCTGGTCGCCTCGTCCTCGTACTGCGAGGCCTGGTGAGCGGCGTAGATCCGCAGGAGATCATGGAACTGGAACCTGCCGTACGCCGCCTGCTCGAGAACGTGCGCTCCCGTGAGGACGTCGAGCTGCCGACGTGCCACGAGCGTGGTGGTGCCGGCGAGTGAGGCGGCGGCGGACAGGCCGAACTCGGGTCCCGGATGGAGGCCCAGCAGCCGGAACAGCCGTGCGGCCTCCTCCGGCAGAGCCCGGTACGACCAGGCGAAGACGGTACGCACCGCGTCGGATTCGTCGTCCTCCTCGGCCGTCAGAGCGCCCCACAGCGCCGATTCGTCGCGCAGGTCGGCGATCAGCTCGTCCAGGGGCATCAGCGGCCGGCTCGACGCCCGCTCGGCGGCGATCCGCAGGGCGAGGGGCAACCGGGCGCACAGCCGGGCCAGTTCGGCCAGGTCCGCGTCGGAGTCGGAGAGCACCCGGTACTGCGACGTCACCGTGTGCAGCAGCCGCACGGCATCCTGCTCGGAGAACACGTCGAGTACGAGCCGGTGGGCGCCGTCCCTGGCGACCAGGCCGGAGAAGCGGTGTCTGCTGGTCACCAGCACCAGGCAGTCCGGGTTCCCCGGCAGGAGTGGCCGGACCTGACTGACGGTCGCCGCGTTGTCCAGGACCACGAGTGTGCGCTGATCGGCCAGGAGCGACCGGAACAGGGCCGAACGGTCCTCCAGCCGCGCCGGTACGGCCGAGGGGGCGACGCCCAGCGCACGCAGGAAGTGCTCCAGCGCCTGCTCGGCGGTGACCGGTTCCCCCGGGTCGTAGCCGCGGAGATTGATGTAGAGCTGGCCGCCGGGAAAACGCTCACGCACCCCGTGCGCCCAGTGCAGGGCGAGAGAGGTCTTCCCCACACCGGCGGTTCCGGTGATGAGGTAGACCCCGGTGGCCCTCGAAGCGCCGCCCGTCCGACGGCTCAGGATCGCGTCGAGAGCGCCGACCTCGTGGAGGCGGTTGACGAAACCCCCTATTTCCCCCGGTAGCTGCCGGGGTGCCGTGGAACGTTCCGGGGCCGTCTCCTGGTGGAAGTGGACCCCGCCGAACACGTTCCCGGCCTGCACCACGTCATGGGCGGAGCCGGACAGATCGGAGTGGGACTCCACGGGGGGAGGCTCGTCGGGCGGGCGTGCCATTCACTGCTCTCCTCCGGATGGAAGCAACCCCGCACGGGCGCAGAATCCGCCGATGCTCTCGCCGTCCTGGTACAACGCCCGCACGAACTCCCGGCACCGGGCGACCAGACCGCTCCCGGTGTAGCGGACGCCGCCCTCTTGCAGCCCGTTCTCGTCGTAGAGCAGGCGGTACACCACATCGTCGCCGAGGGTGATCAACTCAGGCAGAGGCCCGGCCTGCTCATGCGCGCGGACCTTCCCGGCGTCGATCACCCGGGTGTGACCGCCGAGTTCGTCCCGCAGGAGGAGCAGGCGCAACTCCCAGCGCATGTAGTCGGTGAGGGGCTGCTCCACGACCCGGATTCGCCAGGTCTCGAAGCCGTGGGCCCTGAGTTTGGCGTAGTGCCCGGTAAGCGCCCCGCGGCGGCTTTCCAGCAGGCGCATGGCCTCCGGCCAGTCCCCCTTCGAGAAGGCGACCCAACTGTCGTCGGTGGGCTCCTGGAATTCCTGGAGGCGCTCCAGCTTCCAGAACCCCGGCTCACCGATCTGCCAGAAGTACCGGTCGAAGTCCGCCGCGTAGGCGTCGCCGAGCAGCCGCTCACCCGGTGTGTCCGCCAACTCCTCAACCATGCGGGGCATCCATCCGTACGGCCCTCGCCATTCCCCGGGGGATCACCACGAGCCGCTCGCCCGCGCCGACACTGACCCCGGGAGGCAGGGCACCTGCGTAGTTCTCGGTCAGGTCGCGTCCGATCACGACGACGTCCCCGTTGTCCAGCTCCCAGACATCCGGGCAGCCGCTCTCACCGCCGCTGCCGGTTTCGCGACCGCTTCCGGGGTCGGTGGGCGCGATGCCGAGCCGTCGGAGAAAGGATGCTTGTGGGTCGGGGCTCCAGACGCCTTCCACCATGATCACACTCCGTGTGCAGTTGTATCCCTGGAGTGCCACGTTAGCGTAAGCCGATGGACACGCCCAGGCGTTGGTCCGGTGGGCGAGTACGTGCTCCGGAGAAGCGCTCAGGGCGCCCACCACGGTGGGCGCCCTGAGCGCTTGGTGTGCCTGGCCGAACTGCTGGCCGGTCAGAAGCCTTCGAGATGACCGGCCTTGACGCCCGTGACGAAGGACGAGAACGCCTCGGCGCTCACGTGCAGGCGCGGGCCGGTCGTGTTCTTCGAGTCGCGTACGGGGACGGTGCCGGTGGTGGTCGCGGTGCCCGGGGCCCACTCGACGCAGGTGCCGCCGTTGCCGCTGTAGGAGGACTTGACCCACTGCTGGGTCGTCGTTTCGGTCGTCACGGGGTGCCCTTCCGGTGCTGGTGGATCATGTCCACGGAATCTGTCTGCGACAGAGACACGTTCTGGGACTGATGGTAGGCCCTCACCAGCGGAACGACGGAGCTGATTTCGCGGTCCAGATACCCCTGCGTCTCGGACTCGACATAGGAGACGACGGACCGGTCCTGGAGGGTCAGCAGGTTCACCGACCGGTTGAAGGGACGGCGCTCGCCGACGCTGTACGGGGAGATCTGGAGTGTGGTGTGGGGCTGCGCGGCGAAGTCGATCAGATACTGCAACTGCGCCTCCATGACCTCCGGTCCGCCGACCGGCCGACGGATGCAGCTCTCGTCCAGCACGGCGATCAGCACGGGCGGTACGTCCCGTAGCAGCGCGGCCTGACGCGCCATGAGGAACGCGACGCGCTCGTCGGCCTGTTCACGCGTGACGATTCCTCGCTCGACCGCTCCGTCATCCAGCGCCTGCGCGTACTCCCGCGTCTGCAGCAGACCGGGAATGACGCCCACCTCGAACAGCCTGATCTCCGCCGCCCGGCCCTCCAGGTCCACGTACTCGGGGAAGCCCTGCAACAGCACCCCGTGCTCGATCATCCGCCACTCGCGCTCGAACGACTCCGCCGCCCCTACGAACCCCAGTGCGACATCAACGGCCATCGAGAACTTGCGAGTTGGGGACTTGTGACAAGTTTCCACCCCGGAGACATGGCGCCCGGTGTACCCGATCCGCCCGGCGAGGTCGTCCTGCCGCCAGCCCCGCGCCTCGCGCTCACTGCGCAGACGCGCTCCGAAGGCCGCTTCCGGGCTTGCGTCCGGGTTCAACTTCTTGACGTTGACCAACGTTCTCTCCACCCCTGCAACGTTGAAGGTGATTCCACGCTAGGTCACGCTGAGCCGCCCCGGTAGTCGTTCAGCTACGGAGAGGAACTATCGGTGTACGGCGAGGACACGCGTCCGAATATCCAGGAGCCTCCTGAGCTCCCCGCGCCTCCTGAACTTCCGGTGCCTCCTGAACTTCCGGTGTCCGGCGCGCTCTTGGCCGATATGAGCCGCGGTGACCGCGTGGGCGAGTTCCGAGGGGTCGCCGGCCCGCGCTGGTCCCTCCGCCCGGTGGGCGGCGGGATCGAGTGGGAGGCCGAGCCCCGCCATGTACGCCCCGCGCTCGTCATGGAACAGCTCCGCGCCCGAATCGCACGCCTCAACGCCCGCAGCCGGGGGGAGGTGCTGTGAACGCCCCGGCGAGAGCAACCTCCTGGCAGCGCCTACGCCGCCGGGTCGCCCGCCTGACGCGGGCGCTCACGCTCACCGACCGCCGGGCCGCCGAGCCCGACGCGCCCTGCGCCGAGCTGCGACGTATCGCCTCCGACCCCGACTACCGGGCCCTGTTCCTCGCGGAGTTGGACGCGGCGATCACCGACCGGGACGCGGAGCGAAAGGCGGTGCTGCACGCGATCGAGGCGGCGGCCGACCGCCTGCGGTGCCTGGTGGTCGGCCCGGGTGACGGCTCCGGCGCCGGCGAGCGTGCCGCATGAGGGACCTGGATTACGTGGCCGCCGTCACCGCGACGGCCGGCGGGAGGGTCCTGTCGCTCGGCGGAATCGCCGTACCGAACCGCAGGCTCGTCCTCCGGTGGCTGCGCAGGCAGGCGCTGCGCCTGGCGGACGGCCACGGGCGGGACCTGCCGCCCGCCCCTTTGTGGCTCAGGGCGAGGGACGTCCGGCAGATCACCTTCCACGGCTCGGACGCCCCGGAAGGGCTTCGGGCGTGGGCGGGCGACGCGGACCGCCAGGACGAGGCCATGAGAGCCCTCGCGTCCGGGCGCCCCGCCCTGCTCACGGTGGTCGACCCCGCCATCGGGCTGCACGTCACCCTCGCCGGATGGCCGGTCGGCCCGGCCCGGCCGCTCGCCACCCCCGTACCGCCCGAAGAACCGTCATCGCAGGGAGGAGATCTGACGCCGTGCTCCAGTGCACCGCCGTGACCGACGTTCCGTACCACGAGGCGCTTCTTGCGCTCGCCACCATGGAGGGCGGCCCCGAGCGCCCCGCCGACGTACTCGCCCCGGACGAGTTCCTGCTCTGCGAGCTGGGCGAGCACGACGAGTCCGTCGAGCACGCCGCGTACCTCTGGGCGGCCCAGACCCCGGACGTGGACCAGGACCTGTGGCTGCTGTGGACCGGCGCGGGCGCCCACCGCGTCTACCGGCTGGCCACCCTGCCCGTGTGCCCCGCCCGTCTCCGCGAGCTGGCCACCCGCACCATCACCCCGTGCGCGTACTTCGACCATCACCCCGACCCGCACTCCTTCCACGTGACCGACCCCCTCGGCGACCTGATCGGGTCGCCCGACGGCAACGACGAGGCCTGACGGCCGACCGGAGGTCTTCCGCCGTATGAAGCGCCCCGTGAAGCAGTGCACCGCCGTGGCCCTGCTGCCACCGCCGGACCACGTGGTGCGCCTGGCCGCGCCCGGGAACCCGCCGCAGGCCGGGTACGTCCTGTGCGAACTCGGCGAGGCTCACGACGACGACCACGCGTGCCTGCTGTGGGACGACGACGCGAACCGCGAGGCGGTCTGGGTGCGGTGGAAGGGGGACAAGGCGCGGCTCGCGGGGCTGGCCTGGTGCCCGGCGACCGACGCGCGGAGCGGGGACGCGTGCGGGCTGTTCGCCGGGCACCCCTCCGTACACGACTGGGACGTCGTGGACCCCACGATGGAGGCGCTGGACGCGTACGTCGGCGGGTGGCCGGACCCCGCCGCGCCCCGGCCCGACCCGCCGGACGGGGCGTAGGGGGACCACTCGCGCTGGTGAGCGTACGGCGGTGTCAGGCGGGCATCCCCGGATCCGGCCCGGCCGCGTGCTAGGGATAGCGGCAAGGTTTCCTAAATGGGAGGTATGCCACGATGCGCACGACCCTTATCCGCGTGACGACCGCGCTCGGTGCCGCCGCCGCTCTGGCCCTCTGCGGCGCCGGTACGGCGAGCGCCGACAGCGTGGGCAGCTCCGGCATCGGCAACACGGGCGTCGGCAGCGCGGGCCTCTACAACGGCGGCGCGGGCAACGCGGGCATCGCCAACTGGGGCCTGGGCAACGCCGGGATCGAGAACTCCGGCATCGGCAACGCGGGCATCGCCAACTCGGGTCTGGGCAACGCCGGGATCGCCAACTGGGGTCTGGGCAACGCGGGCATCGAGAACGGCGGCATCGGCAACGCCGGTCTCGGCAACACGGGCCTCGGCAGCCACGGCATCGGCAACACGGGCGTGGGCAGCTCCGGCATCGGCAACTGAACCACGCGCCGCGATGTGACGAGGGCCGGGAGCTCAGGCTCCCGGCCCTTCCGGCCGTTCAGCTCACCGCTGTGCCGACCCGCAGCGCCTGCCGCGCACCCGCGTACTGAGCACTGTCGCCCAACTGCTCTTCGATTCGCATAAGTTGGTTGTACTTGGCGGTGCGGTCGGAGCGGGACAGCGAGCCGGTCTTGATCTGGCCGCAGCCGGTGGCCACCGCCAGGTCCGCGATGGTCGTGTCCTCGGTCTCTCCCGACCGGTGCGACATGACGACGGTGTAGCCGGCCCGGTGGGCGGTGTCCACGGTGGCCAGGGCCTCCGTCAGGGTGCCGATCTGATTGACCTTCACCAGAACGGAGTTGGCGACGCCGGAGGCGATCCCCTCGCGCAGGATGGTCTCGTCGGTGCAGAAGACGTCGTCGCCGGTGAGCTGGCAGCGCGCACCGACGCGGGCGGTCAGGTCCCGCCAGCCCGGGAGGTCGTCCTCGGCCATGGGGTCCTCGATCGACACGATGGGGTAGGAGTCGATCAACGTGACCAGGTGGTCGGCCTGTTCGGCGGGGGTGCGGCGCACGCCCGCCCCGGTGTAGTCGTAGACGCCGTCGCGGAAGAACTCCGAGGCTGCCGGGTCCATGACCAGGCCGATGTCGGTGCCCGGCCGGTAGCCGGCGCGTTCGACGGCTGCCACGACGAAGTCGAGGGCCTCCTCGGCGGTGCGCAGGGAGGGGGCGAAGCCGCCCTCGTCGCCCACGCCGGTGGAGTGCCCGGCGGCGAGGAGGTCGCGGCGCAGGGTGTGGAAGACCTCCGAGCCCATGCGTACCGCCTCGGCGAAGGTGGCCGCGCCGATCGGGGCGATCATGAACTCCTGGAAGTCCAGCGGATTGTCGGCGTGCGCGCCCCCGTTGACGATGTTCATCATCGGCACGGGCAGGAGCCGGGCGTCGGAGCCGCCGAGGTAGCGGTAGAGGGGCAGGCGGTGGGCGGCGGCCGCGGCCTTCGCGGCGGCCAGGGAGACCCCGAGGACCGCGTTGGCGCCGAGCCGGGACTTGGCGGGGGTGCCGTCGACGGCGACGAGGACGGCGTCGAGCCCGGCCTGGTCCTCGGCCTCGCGCCCGGTGACGGCAGCGGCCAGCTCCGTGTTCACGTTGCGTACGGCCTGGTCGACGCCCTTGCCGTGCCAGCGGGCGGGGTCGCCGTCGCGGAGCTCCACGGCCTCACGGGCGCCGGTGGAGGCGCCGGAGGGGACTGCGGCCCGGCCGATGGACCCGTCGGCCAGTTCGACGTCCACTTCGACGGTGGGGTTGCCCCGGCTGTCGAGGACGGTGCGGCCGGTGACGGAGGTGATGGCAGTCATGGGGATGCCCTCCCGTTGTCGCATGTCGCATGCCGCGCGTTGCATGTCGCGTATCGCATGCGTTCTGCCGGGTTCGGCTGCGGCGACGGTGGCGCGGTACCCGGCTCGACAGACTCTACAGCAATGCTGCGCAGTTGTGCTGTTGAGCTTAGCTGTGCAGATGGGCTGCACAGTTCTGCTGCGGGAGAGGCATGCTGGTGCGGCAGGCCCGCGTTAACATTCGGTATGTCCCTTCCGGAATCCACCGCCGTCGCGGCCGAACTGCGCACCGCGATGGGCAAGCTCACGCGCCGCGTGAAGCTGGAGGACCAGATGCCGCTCGGCCAGGTGGCCGTCCTCGGTGCCCTGGACCGCAGCGGTGCGATGACCACCAGCGAACTCGCCGCCGACCAGCGCGTCCGCCCCCAGTCCATGGCCCGCGCCGTCGGCCTGCTCATGGACCAGGGCCTGATCACCCGCCGCGCCCACCCGACCGACGGCCGCAAGAGCCTGGTCGAACTCTCCACCGCCGGGCAGGCGCTGCTGGAGGAGGAGCGGGGGCGCAGGACGGACTGGCTCGCGCGAGCGATCGAGTCGGAACTGACGGTCGAGGAGCGGGAGCTGCTGGCACGGGGGATCGGGCTGGTGGAGAGGCTCGCGGCGCACTAGGCGTGCCCGTGTGAAGATCCGGACCGTCGAGGATAGCTAAAAGGCCACTTAGTGCGAGACGTTCCCTGATCTTGATCACAAAATAATCACGGAATCTTCGCTTCCTGGCTGAGGATCGAAGCGTGCCCCTGAAATGCGACGGATCTTGTTCAGATTTTGTCCAGGGTGGGGGACGGGTATGGCGCGGATATACAGAGGCGACGGTTCAAGCGGCAGACGTAGAGCACTTCTGAGTTCTTGTGTCGCGGCGGCCGTGATGCTGTCCATGGCTCCGGCTGTGGGCTCCGTCGCGGCTGCAGCGGCGGCTGCCGCCGGGGAATCTGCGCCATTGACGGAGGCTCAGCAGGCTCTGGCGAGCGCGAAGGACTCCGGCGCGCAGATAGAGGTCGTCGGTGAGCGGTCGGAGCGCACGACCGTCTATGCCAACCCGGACGGCTTCACCTTCACTCTGGAGGAGTCCGCGATTCCGGTCCGTGTTGCCAAGTCCGGCGGAGGGTGGCAGGCGCCCGACCCCACGCTGAAGCGGAATCCCGACGGCACGGTTGTGCCAGAGGCGGCGTCCGTGCAGATGGAGTTCTCCGCAGGTGGGGCCGACAGCCCTCTGGTCAGGATCGAGGAGCGCGGGCGGTCGCTCGAACTGGGCTGGCTTGGCAGTCTGCCCGCTCCGGAACTGGACGGGGCGAGCGCGCTCTACCGGGACGTCAAGGATGGTGTCGACCTCAAGGTGACCGCCTCGGCCGAGGGCTTCCGGCACGTCCTGATCGTCAAGACTCCCCAGGCTGCGGCGCGGTCGGACCTCAAACAGATCGACTACTCCCTGAAGGCCGACGGGCTGAAGATCGTCAAAGGGGAGGCCGGCAACCTCACCGCAGTCGATGCGGATGGTAAGCGGGTCTTCCGCGCTCCGCCGGCGCAGATGTGGGACTCGGCGGGAGCCGCGCAAGCGCCGCGGACGACGATGCGCGCCGGTGAGGCAGCGGCTGCGGCTCCGCGCGTCGCCGAAACCGGCGCGGGAGCGGCCGCGGGAGTCGAGCCGCTGGCCGGCGACACGGTGAAGACCATGGATGTGAAGATCACCTCGGGCTCACTCGGTGTAGTGCCGGACCTCGGCATGCTGACCGGCACGGACCCCGCGGACTTCCCCCTCTACATCGACCCGACGGTCACCTGGGGCGAGGCGGAGCGGACCCTGCTGCGGTCGGACGGCTACGAGTCCTACGGGTGGGGCAATGGCGACGACGAGCTCGGCAAGGGCGCCGGAAAGTGCGGTTCCTGGTCGGGCTACTACTGCGGTCCCGGCTATGTGCAGCGTCTCTACTTCGAGTTCTCACCCGCCAATCTGAAGGGCAAGAACGTTCTGGACGCCACCTTCCGGGTGACGGAGCCCTGGGCCTTCCAGTGCAGTCCGCGCTGGGTGGACCTGGTTCGCACGGACAACATCTCTTCCTCGACCACCTGGTCCTCCCGTCCCAAGGAATTGGACCTCATGGGCGACAGGAACGTATCCGCGGGACGCGGGTCCCTGTGTGACCCGGACTCACCCGACGCGCCGATCGAATTCAGGGACAACCCGGAGGAGACCAACGAGAACCTCACCCCGACGGTCCGTGACTTCGCGGCGGGCAAGTTCTCCAGGCTGACCCTGCAGCTCAGGGCGCACGACGAGGGAGACACCTCGGCGTGGAAGCGGTTCCGCAACGACGCCGTGCTCGCGGTCAAGTACGTCGCCCTTCCCTCGCTGCCCTCCGAGGTGGGCCTGGCCACGGGTTCGGGCCACGTCTGCTCGACCAACTCCGCCTCCCCGAGCATGGTGAGCGACCCTATGCCTCTGGCCACCGGCAAGCCGCGGATCGCGGCGGGCGGCGAGTCCGGCGCCAACCTTCGGATCCGGTGGCGTACGGACAAGTGGGACGGCTCGGCGTGGGTGACGGCCCACACCGATCTCGACGGGCCCAGCTCCGGCTATGTGGGCAACCTGGTGAAACAGTCCAGGAGCCTGCCCGCCCTGCAAGAAGGTGTGCAGTACCGGTTGAAGGCGCTCACGATGTCGTATTACGAGGGCGGTACAAATCGGCTCAACACTGGCTACACCGCACCGTGTTACTTCAAGGTGGATCCGACGGTACCCAAGGCTCCCAAGATCACTTTCGGGGCTCCGTACAAGGAGTGCCTGCCCAATGACTGCAGCACGGCCGGAGGCCCGGGTGTAGCCGGAAAGTTCACCTTCGCTCCGGCTGCTGGCGACACCAACAACGTCGCCTACCAGTACCGGCTGAGTCTCACGAACGACTGGCTCGCCGCCGGCTCCGGCTCGACCGTGACGCGTGACATCGTCCCCGCGAGGTCGGGAACGCATCGGCTCTACGTCCAGGCCAAGGACAATGTGGGCCGATGGGGCGCCGAGAGCGTGGTCGACTTCCTCGTTGCCGCGGGTGAGGGACCGGTGAGCCGCTGGCATTTCGGCGAGGCGAGTGGCGTGGCAGTGGATTCGGCGACCGCGGGAGGATCTCCTCGTCGCGACGCGACATTGGCCGCTGGTGCCCTACGCGACGACCGCGGGCGACGCGGAGTGATCACCCATGACGCGGCAGGGGCCCCGCTGGCGCAGCCGCTGACCGACCGAGGGCTCCTGCTGAACGGGACCGGCGCGCACGCGGCCACGAGCGGCCCGGTTCTGGAGACCCGATCCGGCTACTCCTTCTCGACGTGGGTGCGTTTGGACAGCAAGGACACCACCAGTGTGGTCCTGTCACAGGACGGGGCACAGTACAGCCCCTTCGTCCTGAGCTACGAGAAGCCCTATGACACCTGGTACTTCGGAGTGAAGGAGAAGGACCAGAACACGGGAGAGGCCTACTGGGGACGAAAGGCGGTCACGCCTGCCCGGGTTGGGGTCTGGACCCATGTGGCGGGCACCTACGATCCGGATCTGAGTACCTTGAAGCTGTACGTGAACGGCCGCCTGGAGGGCACCAACACCACCGTCGTGGGGTCGTGGTCGTCCACCGGGAACATGCAGTTCGGCCGCTACAAGTCGGCGGGGCAGTACGGTCTCCCGTTCAAGGGCAGCATTGACGAGGTCGCTGTCTGGCAGCGGGTGCTCTCGGCGGCGGAAATCGCCTCAGAGGCCCGTCTGCTGACCTCGGAGACCTTCGCGGGTGCGGAGTTGGTGGCTGGGTGGTCCCCGGGCGGCGCCTCGGGCAGCACGATCGCCGACACGACGTCCGGCTACGGCAGGTCATTGACGCTGTCCGGAGGAGCGGTGGTCGAGGGCGAAGAGATCGTCCTGGACGGTGTGGACGACGCGGCGGCGGTCGCGGGTCCCCTCGTCGACGACACGGGCTCCTTCACCGTCACCGCCCTGGCGGCTCTGGACGCGGGGAAGCTCGCGTCCAAGAGCGTGGGATATATCGGCCAAGTCGTCGGGCAGCGAACGGCGGACGGCTCGGCGTGGGGCTTCTGGTACCAGCTGACCGGGCACGACACCGTTCTGGATGAGGAGACCTTCGAGGAACGCACTGTGCCGGTCGGCGTGTGGCACTTCGGTCGCCTGAACGCCGACGGGACGTTCTCCTCGGTCGTGTCCGACGAGGTGGCCGCGTTGGACGGGATGGTCCGTCTGACCGGAACACACGATGCCCAGTCGGGAACGATCAGCCTCTATCTGGGCCACAACCAGAACGGTGAGGATCAGGAGTTCTCGGCCAAGCTCGGCTCGGGTGACTTCGCCATCGGCAAGGGTTTCACGGCGGGCGGCTGGAAGCACCACCTGCCGGCCCGGATCGCGGAAGTCCGGCTCTGGGCAGGGGCGATGGCCAGTGCCGAGCAGGTCGGGACCAGCGTGGGCGACTGACGGGGCAGAGCGCTCGGGCAGTGGCGGTATACGGCCGCTGCCCGGGCCGGGCCGGGATCGGCCGGAGCTGTATCTCCAGTGGATCAACCATTTTCCCGACGGGGTGGGGCGGAACTGATGGCTTTTGGCATAGGCACAACAAACAACTGGGTGGCTGGTGCGCGCCGGAGACGCAGGCGAATCCTGGTCCACGCGCTGGCTCTGGCGCTCATCGCCCCGGTCGGCACGGTGTCGGTGGCGCAGGCGGCGGATACCGCAGGGGGTCTGGGGCGTACGGCCCTTCCCGATCAGCGGGTGAGCAAGGTCAAGGCAGTCGACTCCCTGGGCGCGAAGCGGGCCCGGGACCGGGTGGCCAAGGACAAGAAGGCCAACGCCGAGCAGGCCCGGCGTGCGGTGACCGAGCAGCGGAGCGCCTGGCCCGGGCGGGGCACGGCAACGGTGAAGTACAGCGGCGGCAAGGCAGGCAGAGCCGCGCCGGGCGGTCTCCCGGTCACCGTCGGCGCGAAGCCCGAAACGAGGCTGAAGCCCGGGACGCTCGCGCAGCCCACGGGGGCAGAACCCTCAGCGGCCCGGATCACGGTCCTGGACCGGGACGCCGCGAAGAGGGCGGGTCTCACCGGCGTAATGCTGACCGCCGAGACGGACACTCCCGGGCCGACCGACATCACTGTCGACTACTCGGCCTTCGCCTCGACGGTGGGCGGCGGCTGGGCACAACGCCTGCGCCTGGTGGCGCTGCCGTCGTGTGTCCTGACGACACCGGAGAAGGACGCCTGTCGCAAGCAGATCCCTCTGAAGTCTGCCAACAACGTCCGTGAGCAGTCCGTCTCGGCCCAGGTGGCACTGACCGGGAACATGGATGGTCTCTCGGCGCGGCTGGGCACCGGTACCCCGGGCACCACCGTCCTGGCGGTCACCGCCGCCGGAGCGGGTTCCGGCGCTTCGCCGTCAGGCACCGGGAACTATTCGGCGACGCAGCTGTCGGAGTCCTCGTCGTGGCAGGCCGGCGGCAGTTCCGGTTCGTTCGCATGGTCCTACGGCTTCACGCTTCCCTCCCCTGCCGCAGGCCCGGTCCCGGCACTCTCCCTCTCGTACGACTCGGGAAGTATCGACGGCCGCACAGCGACCACGAACAACCAGGGCAGCGCGGTCGGCGAGGGCTTCTCCCTCACGGAGTCGTACGTCGAGCGGGCTTACGGATCGTGCGACGACGACGGACACGACGATGTCTTCGACCAGTGCTGGAAGTACGACAACGCAAGGCTGGTCCTGAACGGCAAGTCCTCCCGCCTGGTGAAGGGCACCGGCACGGAAACGTGGCGGTTGGAGGGCGACGACGCCTCGAAGGTCGTCCGCTCCACCGGTGCGGACAACAAGGACGACGACGGTGAGTACTGGACCGTCGTCACCGGGGACGGCACACGGTACGTCTTCGGGCTGGACAAACTCGACGGCGCCACCGACCAGCGCACCAACTCCACCTGGACCGCACCGGTCTTCGGCGACGACTCCGGAGAACCGGGCTACGAGAAGGGCAGCACCTTCGCGGCCCGGTCGCTCACGCAGGCGTGGCGCTGGAATCTCGACTACGTCGAGGACGTCCACGGCAACGCCTCCACCTACTGGTATGCGAAGGAGTCGAACTACTACAAGAAGAACAAGTCGGAGACCGCCAACGCCTCCTACGTGCGCGGCGGTTACCTCCAGGAGATCAAGTACGGCCTGCGCAAGGGCGCCCTGTTCACCGACGACGCCGATGGCAAGGTCACGTTCAGCCACGCCGAGCGGTGCACCGTGTCGAGCTGCGCGTCGCTGACGGAAGCGACCTCCGACAACTGGCCCGACGTGCCCTTCGACGCGATCTGCTCCAGCGGGGACGACGAATGCCTGTCATCGTCCCCGTCGTTCTTCTCCCGCAAGCGTGTCACCGGGGTGGACACCTTCTCCTGGGCGGCTGCTACGCGCACGTATCAGCCCGTGGACTCCTGGGTCCTGACCCAGAAGTATCTGGACGGCGGCGACATCGATGACACCAGCGACCATGTCCTGGCGCTCCAGTCCCTCAAGCGGACCGGCAAGGCCGGCACAGCGATCGGACTGAACCCGATCTCGTTCACGTACCAGATGCGCCCCAACCGGGTCGACGCGACGGAGGACGTCCTCCCGCTCACCAGGCCACGTGTCTCCACGGTCACCTCGGAGACCGGTGCGATCACCACGGTCACTCTCTCCGCCCCCGAGTGCGTGCGCAGCCAGGTCATCGATGCGGCTCAGGACACCAACACCCGCAACTGCTACCCGCAGTACTGGAACATCAACGGAGCCGAGAACGCGTCGGTGGACTGGTTCCACAAGTACCGGGTCCTCGCCGTGACGGTGTCCGACCCCGCCGGGCAGAACGACACGGTCGAGCACGCCTACCAGTACGCCGGTGCGGCCTGGCACCACAGTGACGATCCGTTCACACCGACGGCGGAGCGGACCTGGTCCGGATGGCGTGGATACCGCCAGGTGACGGTGTACTCCGGAGCCACGGGCACGACCCGTTCGAGAACCGTCTCGCTGTACATGCAGGGCATGGACGGGGACAAGCAGAAGGACGGGCCCACCCGCAGCGTCAGCGTCGCCCCGCTGGCCTCTCCCGCGCTCGGCCTGGCGTCGATCCGGGACAGTGACGAGTACGCCGGCTTCCTTCGTCAGCAGGTTACCTACGACGGTGCGACCGCTGTCAGCGCGACCAGCGAAGAGCCGTGGTCGAAGGAGACCGCCCGCCAGTCGGACGTGCCCGGGGCCGGGGACCACGTGGCACGGTTCATGCGGACGAAGGCCTCCACCACGCACACCTATCTGACGGTCCCCAAGACCTGGCGGGCCCGTACCGTCTCGACCACCTATGACGACTACGGTATGCCGTCGAAGGTGGAGGACCGCGGTGACAACGCGAAGAGCGGCGACGAGACCTGCAAGGTCACCTGGTACGCCCGGGACGACGACGCCGGACTGACGGCCTTCGCCTCCCGGACCCGGGCGGTCGGCAGGGCCTGCGGCGTTGCCGACAGCGGCCTCGACCTTCCGACGGCCTCCACGCGGCGCGGCGATGTGCTCTCCGACACCGCTGTCGCCTACGACGGCGCGACCACCTGGTCGGCTGCGATGAAACCGACCAAGGGCCTGGTGAGGTGGACCGGACGGGCCCAGAGCTACGGGGCCGCAGGAGCGGTGACCTGGCAGAAGACATCCACCGCCACCTATGACACCCTCGGCAAGTCCACCAGCACCGCCTACACCCCCACCGCTGCGGGCCCGCTGACCAAGATCGTCGTGACCGACCCCAAGGGACACAGCACGGTCGCCTTTCTGGACGCGCGACGAGGACAGCGGGAACGTGTCTACGACGAGAACCTGAAGAAGACCGAACTCGCCTACGACGCCCTTGGCCGGGTGACCGACGTATGGATGCCCAACCGCGTCCGCGGCACCCAGAGCCCCAACAGCACGTTCGGTTACCACGTCAGCAGCACCGAGGAGTCCTGGGTCTCGACCTCCACGCTGAAGAAGGACGGCACCACCTACAGCACCAGCTATACGATCGTCGATTCGCTGATGCGTCCGCTGCAGACCCAGACACCGACCCCGCACGGCGGACGGCTGCTGACCGACACCCGCTACGACTCCCACGGTCTGGCCTACGAGACGTACGCCGACATATTCGACAACACCGAGACGCCGAACGGTGACTACGCCCGGGCCGAATATGGTGAGGCACCCACCCAGACCGAGACGGTTTTCGACGGCGCGGGACGCTCCTCGAAGAGCACGCTGTACGTGTTCGGCGCCGAAAGGTGGTCCACGACCACCGACT
The DNA here is from genome assembly GCF_042718795.1 of Streptomyces cyaneofuscatus. GTDB lineage: Bacteria > Actinomycetota > Actinomycetes > Streptomycetales > Streptomycetaceae > Streptomyces > Streptomyces cyaneofuscatus_A. Next base: position 88,864 of record NZ_JBHXOX010000005.1, on the reverse strand, counting down.
ACACGGGCGACTCCACCGCGACAACCGCCGTCCAAGGGGGTGCCGCGACCCGGAGCATCACCGACGCACTCGGGGCAGTCACCGAGACACGTGAGTACGCGGGCCCGGACCCGGCCGATGCCGGATTCGGCTCCGGACTCGGCACCTCCTACGCCTCCACGAAGTTCACCCACACCCTGGACGGCAAGCCGACATCGCTGACGGGGCCGGACAATGTCCGATGGATCTACGGCTACGACCTTTTCGGCCGCCAGACCTTCGTGGACGACCCGGACAAGGGCGAGGCGACGACCGGCTACAACGCTCTCGACCAGGTCGTCAAGAGCACGGACCAGCGTGGAAAGTCCGTTCTGACGGAGTACGACGAACTCCGCCGACCGACTGGGACCTGGTCCGGCACGAAGACCGACGCCACCCAACTCACCGCGTACACCTACGACAGTCTGCTCAAGGGCAAGCCCGATTCCTCCATCCGCTACACGGGTGGCAAGAACGGGCCGGCGTACACGAAGAGCGTCACCGAGTACGACGTCCTCGGGCGGCCGGTCACATCCACGCTCCAGCTCCCGGCCAACGACCCGTTCGTGCAGGCCGGAGCGCCGGGCACACTGACGTACACCAGCTACTTCAACATTGACGGTTCCTTGCAGAACAGCAAGGAACCGGCCCTGGGCGGCCTGCCGGCGGAGACCGTCGGATACGGCTACGACAGCGTCGGCAACGTCACCTCGATCGGTGGCTCGACCGGATACTTGCTGGACGTCGACTACTCCGCGCTCAGCCAGGCGCAGCAGCTGGTTCTCGGCACCACCAACAGTGAGGACAGCAAGAAGAGTTACGTCACCAACACGTACGAGCAGGGCACCGGCAGGCTTACCCGCAGCCACGTGACGACCCAGTCCCATCCGTACATGCTGCAGGACTTCAACTACGCCTTCGACCCCGCCGGGAACGTCACCTCCATCACCGACCCGACCACCGTGGGTGGCGCGTCGTCGGCCGAGACGCAGTGCTTCACCTACGACGGCAACCGCCGCCTGGCCGAAGCCTGGACACCCGACTCCCAGAACTGCTCGACCCCCCGCAGCGCCACGAGCCTGTCCGGGCCGGCCCCGTACTGGAACAGCTACACCTACAACCTCGCCGGTCAACGCACGAAGGAATCGGTTCACCGGAACAGCGGTACCACCTCGACCACCTACTGCTATGAGGGCGACCAGCCCCACACCCTCACCGGCACCAGCACCACGGCCAACTGCTCCGTGCCCGAACGCGGCTACGTCTACGACGTCACGGGCAACACCACCGAGCGCCCCGGCCGTACCGGAAAGCAGGACCTCCTCTGGTCCGATGAAGGCAGGCTCACCAAGCTCACCGAATCCGGCAAGTCCACCGACTACGTCTACGCTGCCGACGGCACCCTCCTCATCCGCGCCACCCAGGGCGGCGAGAGGGTCCTCTACGCCGGAGCCACAGAGCTCCACCTCAGGGCCAACGGCACCACCTGGGCACAGCGCACCTACGCGGCGGGGGAGCTGACCGTCGCTGTCCGCTCCAACGAGAGCGGCGCCAACAAGCTCACCTATCTCGCCGGCGACCGCCACGGCACCCAGAGCCTGGCCATCTCCGCCGACAGCAACCAGTCCTTCAGCAAGCGGTACACGAGCCCCTTCGGTGCCGAACGAGGCACCCCCACCGGGACCCCCTGGCCGAACGACAAGGGCTTCCTCGGCAAGACCGACGACAGGACCACCGGCCTCACCCACATCGGAGCCAGGCAGTACGACCCGGCCATCGGGCAGTTCATCAGCGTCGATCCGGTACTCAGTCCCGGCCAGCCCCAGTCCCTCAACGGTTACGCCTACGCCAACAACACCCCCGTCACCGCCAGCGACGCCTCCGGCCTGTGGTGTGACAGCTGCAACGACGGTGCTGGGTGGACCCGCCCCGACGGCGGAACCAAGGGCGACCCCGATGGCGGCAAGAACTCCGACGGCACCGTACGCGGCACCCCGCACGGGGGCGGCGGCAGTTCCGGTGGCCGCGGTTCCGGCGGCGGCGGTGGCGGTGGCGGCGGTGGCAAGTCCGGGGGCTACACGCCGTCATCCGGCACGGGACAGCCTGCCGTCCACGGCGTCATACTGCCCACCGAGCAGGAAATGCGGGCGATGCCGTACGCCTGGCCGGGCGACTCGTACGAAGAGCTCACCCAGAAGTGGGCGAAGAGCAAGTGCTTCGGCAGCGGTTGGCAGGGAGACACCAAGGCCTTCTGCAACGCCGCCGACGCGGTGGGTCTGCTGGAAGTCGGCAAAGACCCCTGGGGTGTGCAGGCGAACATCAACTGCATCACCGGAAAGGGCGACTGCGTAGAAGCGCTGGTGTCCGATGCCATCGCACTGATCACGTGGGGGCTCGGCCGCGCAGTCGCAGGGGTTGGCGCGAGAGCAGCCGCTTCGGGCACCGCCGCCGGCGCGGCGGACGGGGCACTGGCGAAGCTCCTCTCCAGTTGCAAGTGCTTCCTCGCCGGCGTCGAGGTCCTGATGGCCGACGGATCCACCAAAGCGATCGAGGACGTCGAAGTCGGGGACGAAGTGCTTGCCACGGACCCCGAAACCGGAGAGGCGGGCCCTCGGACAGTCACCCGCCTGATTCGGACCGAGGACGACAAGCACTTCAACACCCTCTCCATCGCCACCGAAGACGGCATCGAAGAACTCACCGCGACGCACGAGCATCCCTTCTGGTCCCCTTCCGAAAACGACTGGGTCCCAGCACGTGACCTCGCGCCGGGGATGACCTTGCTGACCGACGCCGGCGACACGGTCGTCGTCACCGGCAACAAGGACTTCAGCAAGCGGGCACGTACGTACAACCTCACCGTGGATGATCTCCACACGTATTATGTGCTGGCGGGGGAAACGCCGGTCCTGGTGCATAATTCTGGTGGATGCCCGACGGACGTGGCATTGGGGCTTCGTAAGAATGGCCTGAGAGGATTCGCCGAAGGCAAGGGGTACACTCACTATCTGGATAGTGATATTTGGGAGGCTGAGGTTCGCGCGGCCGCCCATAACCCGAACGTCAGGCTTCATGTATCACTCGACGGGTTCCGTGGAGCTAATCCCGGCGAGCAGTTCTCTAACGCTTATCGCAACGGTAGTGGGAGTAACTGGTTTGCGACGGAACGGGAGATGTACCACGTGGGGAAGGCCGTACGAGTTGGTGATCGCTCATGGGATAGCATCACATTCTATCGAGGTGGGTCCGTAGTGCAGGTTCCCAAGCCTGGTTTTATTTCCGGAGGGTGACATGGCGAAGATCGCAGAGTGGGAACGCGAGTTCCAGGTTTGGCAGTACTCCGTCAGCCACTCCATGCTGCTCCTGCGCAGCGTGAACGTGGAAGGCTTTGAGACGCGGATCGATGTTCTCTTCACGGCTGTTGAGCTGATGCACCTGCAGCCCTACTGCGCTCGCCTGGAAATCAGCGAGGCAACCAGTGTGGAGAGGGGGCAAATTTTGGGTGACCAACTGGCGGCAGAGCTCCCCGGGACGCTGTACCTCCTTAACGGCGGAGAAGGGTATGTTCTGGCGCGACGATGCTCGTGGCACGAGGATCTTGGTGATCACCACACCCCCTCGAAATTTGGCCCTCTCAGGGGGACGGAGTAGTTTCGATTAGTCGCATCTGAGGTTCTTTTCGTCGCCTCTTGCGAGTGAACGCGAGGGCTCCCTTTCGGGTGTTATCGTGAAATTCGACGAACCCTTCGCGAGTATTTCTCTCAAGTTTTTGGTGAGAAATAACAGATGCCCCACCAGTAAGCACTGGTGGGGCATCTGTGTCGTTTGACGGCAACGCTGATGGCAACTTCAGCGGATGGGCGTCACGGTGGGCGGTAGGTCGCCAGGGTCGACGCCATCGCGAAGGGCGTTGCCGAGGGTGTCGATGGCCTGGCGTTGGAGGCGGAGTCGGACGTGGGCGTAGACGCCGGCGGTGACGCCGTCAAGGTCGAGGTCTTCCCAGTGGAGGCCGAGGAGTTCGCCCTTACGAAGTCCGGTGCGCAGAGCGAGTTCGTACGGGGCGTAAAGCCGATCACCGTGGGCCGCGTGGAGGAATCGTCGGGCTTCGGCGGCGGTGAAGGGCTGAAATCGGCGGGGGCGGGGCGTGGGCGTCTTGATGTTCCGGGCGACGCTGCGCGGAAGTTCGTCCTCGCGGACGGCGTGTTCCAGGGCGGACTTGAGGACCGCGTGGACGTACGTAACGGTCAGCGGGGAGAGCCGCTTGTTGCAGCACTGGCCGATGGCGCAGCGGGACCGCCGGACGGAGTCCCGGTTCTGGGCGCAGCACTGGCAGGTGGTGCGGAGTCCGTCGAGGAAAGTGCGGACGTCGCGGGTGGTGAGCCGGGCGAGCTTCTTGGCGCCGAGCCTGGAGAGGAGGTGGAGGCGGATGGCGGCGGCATAGCGGGTGTGGGTGTTCTCCCGCAGGTGGTGCACGGCGACGCCGTCCAGCCAGTACGTGAGGTAGGCGCTCACGTTGTTGTCGGCCGTCGCGACGAGCAGGCCGCGGTTGCTGTCGGCGATCTTCTCGGCGAGTTTGTCGGCGGCTTCCCTCCGCGTGCTGCCGTAGACGTGGACGCGCAATTCGCTGAGCAAGTGGGCGCTCGTGTGCTGACCAGAGATCGCGGGCGGCAGATGGACGGTGGGTTCGGATCTCGCGCCGTCCAAATTGACCGGCGCATCACTTCGATCGACGGAATCCTGCGAGTGTTGGGTGGTGGCTAGCAATGGGTGAGGGTCACGTGACACGTCGGCCTGGTGAACTCGACGAGATCCATTCCCGATGGGTCCAGAAAAGGAATCGCCGCACGGACGATCCTGAGTATAAGGAATCCTGGTACGACGAACAGTGCGGCGGGTGCCGCTTCTGGATCCCGCTCTCAGGGGAACTCGGGTCGGACTACGGTGCATGTGCGAATTCGGCGTCGCCTTTCGATGGGACTATTCGATTCGAGCATGATGGCTGTAAGGAATTCGAGGATTCCGGAAGCTGGGCTGTGCCTGACAATGTGTGAGCAGGTCTGATGCCCCACCAGTTTGAGGCTGGTGGGGCATCAGCGCCTCAGATCGAGAACCGTTCCCTCTCCAGCAACGGCCGCACCCGGGACCGGAAACCGCCCGTGCGGAACGGGCGTTGCAGCAGGCCCGGTCGCAGCTCCTGGGCCAGGGCCGCGATGACCATGCCCTGGTCGAGCGCGAGCATGAAACCGCTGACCCGGCCCGTGGACACGTTCACCGAGTCCCGGAAGCCGAGCCCCTCCTCGTACGCGCCGAAGTCCCTTTCCAGGGCGCGCAGGTTGGCCACCGCCTCGCGGCCCGCGTACGGCAGGGCCAGGAACGAGGCGTGCGGGGTGACCACTCCGTTGGTGAAGGCCGAGGGCGGGGGGAGCGGGGCGCCGTCCGTCGTGTGGGTGCGGTCCGTGTTGGAGGCGTAGCCGTCGACCGCCAGGCCCAGGGCATCGACCCCGTACTCCTGATAGCCGCCCTCCGGAACGTTGGAGGGTGAGAAGCCCCAGTAGCCGTACTCCGCCTCCCGCAGGCCGTGGTCGATCTGGCCGCGTACGTAGCGGTGGTTGGTCAGGCCCCACGCGCGCGGCGACCACTGCGGCTCCGGCACGAACAGCGGCACCATCAGCGCCTCGAACATGGAGCCGCCCCAGGAGGGGATCAGCTTCCGGCCGCGGTGGGTGTAGTGGCCGTTCCATACGCGGATGCCGTCGACCGTCGCGTAGCCGCCGCCGGGGCTCTGCTCCTGGTCGTGCTCCGGCAGCATCGTCCGCAGCAGGTGCCAGTAGTGGTCGGTGGGGAGTGAGCCGTCCGCGATGCCCAGGTAACTCGCCATTCGTGGCTCGGTGTTGAGGGCGCCGTAGTGGTGGGGGGTCGGCTCGTCCGTGTCCGTCCAGACGCCGCCGCGCAGTTGGCCGGGGCCCGCTACCGGGTCCGCCGGGTCGTACGGCGTGTAGAAGTACGACCAATTCGCCGTCGACAGGATGCGGTTGATGCGGGGGCGTAGCGTCGGTGCCGCTTCGGCGGCTATCCGCAGACCCGTCACCAGCCACGCGTTGTCCACCGAGGAGAGGAACGGGCGCACCGGGTCGCCCGTGCCCGGCCACTCGGTGAGCACCGAACCGTCGTGCGCGTCATACCAGTTGAGCCAGAAGCCGTGGTGGCGTTCCAGTTTCTCCACAGCCGCGACCGTACGGGTCAGGGACCGGAGCATCGCGCTCTCGCCGATCACCCCGAGGCCCGCCGCGGCCACCGTCGACCAGAGGCCGCAGCCGATGTTGGTGGGTGAGGTCTGGACCGACTGGACGGGGGCTCCGGGGGCGCTCAGGTCGATCTTGTCGGTGACCAGGCCGAACTCCGTCGTCATGGCCTCCAGCGAGCGGTACGTGTCGCGGAACCAGTGGTGCAGGAGGCGTGGGTCGGGCGGGGCGGCCGCCCCGGCGGACGGGGCGGTGACGGCTCCGAGCGACAGGGCCGCGGCTCCGGTCCCTGCGGCGGTGAGAAACGTGCGACGGTCCATCGGTCCGGCTCCTGGTGGCAGAAGAGGGAAGAGGAGAACTGTGCTCGTACGGGCGGTTCGGGAGCCGGCGGTCGTCAGGTTCCGCCGGCTCCCGCGCCGGAGGGAGCCGTCAGGTGGCTCCCCGTATCGGGGGCGTCCCCTGTGACAACGGGGACGCCCAAATTACGCTGCTGTGCGCGGGAGTTCGCGTGTGCGGCCCAGCGAGCCCAGCCACTTCACCGAGTCGCGCGGCGTGCGCTCGAAGGTCTGCCAGTCCACCGCGATCAGGCCGAACGTCGGCGTGAACGAGCCCCACTCGTAGTTGTCCAGCGCGCTCCACGCCAGGTAGCCCTGGATGTCGATGCCGTCCGCCAGCGCGGCGGCCACCTCGTTCAGCGCGCCCGCGTAGTAGTCCGCGCGGCGGGTGTCGTCGGCCGTGGCGATGCCGTTCTCCGTGACGATCAGCGGGACGTCGCCGACCACCTCGGCCGTGTGCCGCAGCGCCTCGCCGACCGCGCTCGGGTAGAACTCCCACTGGGTGAGGGTGCGTTCGACGTCGTCGGGCGCCGGGATCGGGCCGTCCGGGCCGATCCGCGTACGGGTGTAGGACTGCACGCCGATCCAGTCGTCGCCGCGCGCCGCCTCGATGAACACGTCCTCGCGCGGGTGGCGGTAGGCGGCCGTGACGTCCTCCGCGCCGGGGAGCGCCTGGTAGACCTGGTTGGCGATGGTCCAGCCGACCTGGATGCCCGCGTCCAGCGCCCGGACCTCCTTGACGGCCGCGTGGTGGGCGGCGATGACCGCCTGGGTCGTCTCGTCGTCGGGGGTGGGCAGGCCGGCGGGCGGGAAGCCGATGTCGCCGCGCTTGGCCTGGCCCGCCATCACGGCGATCATGTTCGGCTCGTTGATCGTGCAGACGTGGCGTACGCCTTCGGAGATCACCGGTGCGCAGGCTGCCACGTACCGCGCGAACAGTTCCGTCGCACCCTCGGCCGTCCAGCCGCCGCGCGCCTCGAACCACTGCGGCACCGTGAAGTGGTGCAGCGTCACCATCGGGCGCAGGCCGCGGGCGATCGCGCCCTCCACCATCCGCCGGTAGTGGGCGAGTTCGGCGCGCGAGAAGGTGCCCTCGACGGGCTCGATGCGGGCCCACTCGATGGAGAACCGGTAGTCGGTGAAGCCCAGCGAGGCCAGCAGGTCCATGTCCTCGGGCCAGCGGTGGTAGCTGTCGCAGGCGTCCAGGCTCGGCTCCTGGATGTGCGTACCGGCGGTGTGCTCCTTGATCCACCAGTCGCTGTTGGTGTTGTTGCCCTCGATCTGGTGCGCGGCCGTCGAGGCGCCCCAGAGGAAGCCCTCGGGGAACGGGACGGGAGCAGGGGTGTTCGTCATCGCGACATGTCTTTCTGGTGGGGTGGTGAGGGGTGTGGCCGCCGCCGGCTGTTACGGGGTGGGGTGCGGCGGCCTCGTTACGTGAAGTTCCTCGGCGGAAGCTTTGGGTGAAGTTCCGCCGCGTGCGCGCTACTTCATGCCCGCCGTGGCGATGCCCTGCGTGAAGTGCCGTTGCAGGGCGATGAAGAGGACCAGCACCGGGAGCACGACCAGGAACGCCCCGGCCATCAGCATCCCGTTGGATCCGCCGGCCTTGTTGGGGTCCGTGGCGAAGGTCGCCAGCGCGACCGGGAGCGTGTACTTGTCGGGGTCGTTGGTCGCGATCAGCGGCCAGACGAAGTTGTTCCAGGAGCCCAGGAACGTGAAGATCGAGAGCGTCGCGAGGGCCGGCTTCACCAGCGGCATCACGATCCGCCAGAAGATGTACCACTCGCTCGCCCCGTCCATCCGGGCCGCCTCCAGCAGCTCGTCCGGGATCGACTGCATGAACTGCCGCATCAGGAAGACCCCGAAGGCCCCGGCGGCGAACGGCAGCACCAGGCCCGCGTACGTGTCGATCAGCCGGAGCTTGCTCATCAGCACGAACAGCGGCAGCAGCATCAGGTTGCCGGGCACCATCAGCGCGCCGAGCACCAGGCCGAAGAGCTTGTTGCGGCCGGCGAAGTTCAGCTTGGCCAGGGCGTAGCCGAGCATCGAGCAGAAGACCAGGTTCGAGACGGTCACCAGGACCGCCACGATCACCGAGTTCATGAAGTACAGCGGCAGGTCCAGCTTGTCGAGCAACTGCCGGAAGTTGGCCAGGGTCCACTCGGTCGGGATCCATACCGGCGGGCTGGCCGACAGCTCGCTCTGCGTCTTGAAGGCGGAGAGTCCCATCCAGAGGAAGGGCGCCGACATGACCAGCAGGCCGAGCGAGAGCAGGACGTAGACCAGGGGGCGGGAGGTGCCGCGCCTCTTCTTCTCCGGTGTGCGGGCGGCGGGTGCGTGGCTGCTGCTGGTGGCGCTCATTTCGTGTTGTCCTTCAGCAGTCGGAGCTGGAGCACCGTGATGCCCATGATCACCACGAACAGGACGTACGCCATGGCGCTCGCGTAGCCCATGTGGAAGAAGTTGAACCCTTCGCGGTACATGTTCAGCGAGACGGTCAGCGTCGAGTCGGACGGGCCGCCCTGCGTCATCACGAACGGCTCCTCGAAGACGTTGAGGTAGCCGATCGTCGTGATCACCGTGGCGTAGAGCAGCGTCGGGCGCAGGAGCGGGACCGTGATCCGGCGGAACTCCTGCCAGGCGCCCGCCCCGTCGAGCTTCGCCGCCTCCCGTACCTCCGTCGGCACCGCCTGGAGGCCCGCGATGAAGAGCACCATCACCGTTCCGACGTTCCGCCACACCGCCATCACGATCAGCGACGGCATCGCCAGCGTCTCGGAACCGAGGAAGTCCGGTGCGCTCCAGCCCACTTCGGAGAAGAGGCCCGCGATCAGACCGTCGCTGGGATCGAGGACGAACCGCCAGACGACGGCGACCGCGACGATCGTGGTGACCACCGGGGCGTAGAAGCCGACCCGGAAGAAGGTCCGTGCCCGGTCGATGCCGTTGTTCAGCAGGACGGCGGTGACCAGCCCGATCCCGATGGTCAGCGGGACGCCGACGACCACGAAGTACCCGGTGTTGAAGAGGGACTTGAGGAACTTCTCGTCGCCGAAGAGCTTCACGTAGTTCTCGAACCCGATGAACTCCGCTTCCCACGGGCGCGTCACATTGCGCAGCCCGAAGTCCGTGAAGCTCATCACCAGGGTGGCGAGGATCGGAAACGCCATGAAGACGGTGAACAGGACGAGGAACGGGGTGGAGAACAGCCAGCCCGCCGCGTTCTGCACACCCATGGACGGCTTGCGGACCCGCCGGCCCGCAGGGGCCGGAGGCGGTGCGATCCGCGGCGCGGCTGCCTTCTCGGTCGTGGTGCTCATGGCTACTGCTTCACGAGGCCTTCGATCTCGGACTGCGCCTGCTTCAGCGCGTCCTCGGCGGACGCCTTGCCCTGCGTCACCTTGGCGATGGCCTGGTCGACCTTGTCGGTGATCTCGGTCCACTGCGCCATGGACGGCGAGGACTTGGCGGTGTCCATCTGCTTCTTGAAGACCTGGAGACCGGCGTCGTCGGCGAGCTTGCCGGACTCCCAGGCGGAGGTGTTGGCGGGCAGGTCCTTCGTCCGCTCGTACCAGTCGGCCTGGCCCTCGGTGTCGGTGAGGTACTCGATGAACTCCGTTGCCGCCGCCTTGTGCTGGCTGTCCTTGGAGACGACGAGCGAGGAGCCGCCGGCCATGGAGGTGGAGGAGGCGTCCGCCGGAACGTTCGCTATCGCCCACTTGCCCTTGATCTGCGGCTGGCCCTCGTTGAGCAGCGTCACGTGCCAGGGGCCGCCGAAGAACATCGGAACCCTGCCGTTGCCGAAGTCCTTCACCACGTCGTAGCCGGGCGGTACGGACTTGTTGGCGAGGCCCTTGTCGAAGTAACTCCCGTACTCCTTCAGTGCCTTGACGGCCGCCGGGCTGTCGATGACCGCCTCGCCGTCGGCGTTGACGATCTCGCCGCCGGCCGAGTAGAGGAAGGAGGAGAAGTTCTGCACGGTGTCCAGGCCGCTGGGCTGGATGGAGAGCCCCCACTTCGTACCGGCCTTCTTCTGGTACGCGGTGGCCAGGCCCTGGAGCTCCTTCCAGTCGGTCGGAGCCTTGGTGACGCCTGCCTTCTCGGCCAGGTCCGTGCGGTAGTAGAGGACGCGGGTGTCGACGTACCACGGCACGCCGTACGCGGTGCCGTCCACCTCGCCCTGCTCCCAGCCCGCCGGGAAGAAGTCCTGCTTGTCGAACACCTTGGTGTCGACCGGCTCCAGCACGCCCAGCTCGGCGAACTCGCCCATGTAGCTCCCGCCCATCTGCGCCACGTCGGGCAGCGTGCCCGCCGCGGCGGCCGAGACGAGCTTCTGGTGGGCCACGTCCCAGCCGACCGGAGTCACCTTGACGGTGATGTTCGGGTTGGCCTTCTCGTACACCTTCGCCACCTCCGCGAGCTTCTCGCCCTCGGCGCCCATGGCCCAGACGGTGAGCGTCTGCTTCTCGTCCGCGGCGACATCTCCGCCGGAGGAGCCGCAGGCGGAGAGGGTGACGGCGAGCGCGAGCGCGAGGCCGGCGGGAGCGGTTCTGGCGATGCGGGACATGGAGGGCTCCTCCTTGAGCGATCCGGGCGATGCGGGCAATCCGAGTAATCCGAGTAATCCTGACGCGGTGTGATGTATGCGCTGCCTGTAAGCGCATACATCACTCTGCTCCAGACGTTCCGGAATCCGCAAGAGGGTGCTGGGTCACACTCGTGCAACGTCACCGACACCTGGCCGCCTTCGTGACCGGCACCCGGCCGCCCTGTCGTCGAACCGTAAACGCGGCGTTTGTGGAACAACAGGCGATGTGACCCATTCGTCGCCCCGCCCCGCCCCGCCCCGCCCCCGCACCTGTCCGGCCCGGACGGTGACGCGGCGTCTACCCTCGCCGCATGGCCTCACCCGTCGCCTTCGCCCACGGCTTCCCGTTCGACCCGGCCCACGGCTACACCGCCCCCGACCGGCTGCTCCAGGTCCCGGCCCCGCCCGCCCCGGACGACTTCGCGGCGTTCTGGCGCGACCGGTACGCCCGCGCCCGCGCGGTCGACACCCGGCCCGTCCTCGGCCCGGTGGAGGAGGAGCGCGACGGCGTACGGATCCACGGCATCACGTACACCTCCGTGGGCGGCCTCCGGCTCGGCGGCTGGCTCGCCCTGCCCGCCGAGGGGCCGGTCCGGTACGGCTTCGTCGTCGGCCACGGGTACGGCGGCCGCCAGGACCCGGGCCGGGACCTCCCGCCGCCGCTGTCCGGGGCCGCCGCGATCCTGCCGTGCGTACGGGGGATGGGGGAGCGGGGCCGGGCCGACGGCATCCCGGACCTGGCCGAGACGCATGTCCTGTACGGGATCGGCTCCCGCGACTCGTACGTCATCGGGGAGTGCGTGGCCGACCTCTGGTGCGCCGCCTCGGCCCTCACGGAGGCCGTCCCGGAACTGGCGGGCGCCGGGCACCCCGGCGGGCCGCGCCTCGGCTACCTCGGCGAGAGCTTCGGCGGCGGGCTCGGGGCCCTCGCGCTCCCCTGGGAGAGCCGCTTCGGCGCCGCCCAGCTCACCGTCCCCACCTTCGGCAACCACCCGCTGCGGCTGACGCTGCCCTGCACCGGCAGCGGCGAGGCGGTGCGGGCGTACCACCGCGAGCACCCCGAAGTCACCGGCGTACTGCGCTACTTCGACGCGGCGACGGCGGCCGGCCGGCTGGAGCTGCCGACGCTGGTGGCGGCGGCCCTGTTCGACCCGGCGGTGCCGCCGCCGGGCCAGTTCGCCGTGTACAACGCGCTGGCCGGGGAGCGGGAGCTCCAGGTGCTGAGCGCGGGGCACTTCCCGTACCGGGGGATGACGGCCGAGGCGGCGGAGCTGGACGCCCGCCGGACGCGCTTCTTCGGGGAGCGGCTGGTCCCGGCCGGCTGAGGGTCCCGGGCGCGCGGGCTCAGGCGCGCGGGCTCAGGCGGGCGGGCGGCCGTTCTCGCTCCGGGGGCCGTGCCAGTCCAGGCACAGGACGGTGGCGTCGTCCTTGGGCGGGTTGCCGCCGTAGGCGTCGGCGACGGCGTTGACCATCGCGCGGACGGCCTCACGCGGGTGCTCGGCGGCGGTCCGGAGCAGGAGTCCGGGCAGGTCGACCGTCTCCGCCTCGCGTTCCTGCACACCGTCGGTGAAGATCACGAGACGGTCGCCGGGGCGCAGGTCGAGGTCCTGCACCCGGTAGGCACCCTGCGGGGGGAAGCCGAAGGGCATGTCGATCTGGAGAGCGATCTCCTCGACCTCGCCGTCGCGCAGTCGGAGCGGCGCGGGGTGGCCGGCGTTGACGAGCTGGGCGCGGCTGCCGTCCAGGGCGATGCGGAGCACCTGGCCGGTGGCGAAGGTGTTCCTCCCGTGGTCGAGCAGTGCCTGATGCATCTGGCGGGCCTGCTCGGCGAGGTCCGCTCCGGCCCGGCGGGCGCCGCGCGAGGCGTTCACGACGAGGGTGGCGATCAGCGAGGCGTTGACGTCGTGGCCCATGGCGTCGGTGACGGACAGGTGCAGGGCGCTGCTGTCGAGGCTGTAGTCAAAGGTGTCCCCGGCGATGTCGGAGGCCGGTACCAGGGCCCCGGCGAGGGCGAACTCGGCCGCGTCGCAGGAGGGGGCGGAGGGCAGGAGCTGGCGCTGGATCTCCGCCGCCAGGCTGACCGGCGTGGTGCGGTTGCCCCAGTGGTAGAGGTCGGTGAAGCGGCGGTCGGTGACGATGATGTACGCCAGCGCGTGCGCGGCCTCCTCGATCTGTGCCAGCACGTCCTCGGTGACGGTGTCGAGGAACAGCTCCAGCACGCCGATGGCGTCGCCGCGGTTGGTCACGGGGGCGAGGACGCGCTCACCCTGCCCGTCCTCCTCCGCCTGCACCACCTTCTGGGACCGCAGCACCTTGTCGTAGATGCCGCTGCCGGCCAGCGGAACGCGCTCGGTCCGGTTGTCCTGGGAGGCGTTGGCCATGTCGCTGACCCGGAGCAGGTGGCCGCCGACCACGTCCACGAAGAGGAACGACACGTACCGCGCCCCGAACCGGGCGCGCAGGTCGCGCGCCACGACATCGAGCGAATTCACCGGTGCGGCATCCCTCGCGGCCGTCAGTACGGCGGCCAGCCCCGTCCTGTCACTCGTCACCACAGCCTCCTCGGGTAGGAAGTGCTTATGCCCTCCCAGCCCCGGATCAGCGCCCCGTACGAGTGATCCGGCTCAGCCGCAGCCGCAACTGGCCCGCCGGGTCACCGAGACCGGCAGCTCCAGCGAGACCGGCGGGCGGGCCGGGTCGGCCAGCCGCTGGACCAGCAACTCCACCGCCTGCTCGCCGAGTTCGCGGATCGGCTGGCGGACCGTGGTCAGGGGCGGGCGGACGATCCGGCTGAGCGGGATGCCGTCGAAGCCGGTCACCGCGATGTCCTCGGGCACCCGCACCCCGCGCTGCTCCAGCGCCTGGAGGGCGCCCATCGCCATCTGGTCGTTGACGAAGAGCATCGCCTCCGGCCGCTCGACCCCAGCGCCCTCCGCGCGGTCCAGCAGGGCGGCCGCCGCCCGGGCGCCCTCGGCCTGCGTCAGGGTGCCGGTGCTCAGTTCGGGGCGGGAGGGGACGGGGAGCCCGGTCTCCTGGCACGCCTGCCGGAAGCCGTGGAAGCGGGCGACGGCGTCGGGTGAGTCGTCCTCGCCGCCGATGAACGCGAGGCGGCGCAGCCCGTGGTCCTCGATGAGGTGGCGGGTCAGGGCGCGCTGGCCGTCGGCGTTGGCGACCACGATGTGGTCCAGGTGGTCGATCTCGCGGGGCCCGGCGAGCATCACCACGGGCAGCCGGCGCGAGATGACCTCCAGGTCCTCGGTCGGCACGGTCCGCGCCAGTACGGCGAACCCGTCGACCCTCCCCGCGACCTTGGCGACCAGGCTCTCCGGCCCGCCGTCCAGCGAGGCGGCGATGAGCAGGGCGTAACCGTGGCGCCGCGCCGCCCGCTCCATGCCCCGGATGATCTGGTCGGAGTACAGCATGACGGCTTGGTCGTCGTCCGCGTCGTTGAGCGCGGCGGCGCTCTCGGCGTCCGGGTCGGCGTAGTCGGGGAAGCAGAGGCCGAGCACGCCGGTGGTGCGGCTGGCCAGGCCCCGGGCGCTGCCGCTGGGTACGTAACCGAGCTCGCGGGCCGCCTCCAGGACCCGCTCGCGGGTCTGGGCGCGTACGGAGTCGGGGTTGCGGTAGACCCGCGAGACCGTGGCAATGGAGACGCCCGACCGCTCGGCGACGTCGTACACCGTGGGGGCGCTCACTCGACCGACCGTCCGTCCGCTGCTGCTGGCTCCTGGGCGGCTGGTGCCGGCCCCTCTGGCTCGTGAAAGCGCATTCACCCTAGATCCTGGGCCGCCGGGGGAGCAAGGCGGCGCGATCCGGCGCGGGGGAGCAGGGGTGCGGGGGTGTCGGGGGGCGCGGGGGCGCGGGGGTGCGGGGGTGCCGAATCGTTCCTCCGGGCGGGTGAGCTTGCGGTTCCGGTCCGTCGTGTCGGCGTCCCCTCCCGCGCGGAGGCGCTTTCAGTGGGTGGCAGGAATCAGTGTGATCAACTGCAAATGCCACCAAACAAGCACTATCCGGTCCATTCCGGTACGGGGTGGTCCGGGCCGGCCCCGGAGGTATCAGCCATGTCCCACGTCGGCGTCCCGCGCGGGACGGTACGAAAGCGCCGCTCGCTCGCGCTCCTCACGGCGGGGGTGCTCACGATCCCCGCGCTGGCGGGGTGCAGCTCCGACTCCGAGCAGACCTCCCGGGGGGTCCCGCAGGACATCGCCCCCGCCGCCCGCGACCGGGTCGCCGACGGATCTACGGTGAACTGGGCCGTCGACGCGATGCCCACCACCCTCAACGCCTTCCAGGCGGACGCCGACGGCGCCACCACCAGGATCACCGGGGCCCTGCTGCCCACGCTCTTCCCGATGGACGCGGCCGGGCAGCCGAAGCTCAACCCGGACTACCTGGAGTCCGCCAAGATCATCGAGCGGGAGCCGAAGCAGGTCGTGCTCTACAAGCTCAACCAGCAGGCGGTCTGGAGCGACGGCCGCGAGATCGGCGCCCCCGACTTCGTCGCCCAGTGGCGGGCGCTCAGCGGCAAGGACTCGGCCTTCTGGACGGCCCGGAACTCCGGCTACGAGCGGATCGAGAAGATCGAGCGCGGCGCCGACGACCTCCAGGTCCGGGTCACGTTCGCGAAGCCGTACGCCGACTGGCGCTCGCTCTTCTCGCCGCTCTACCCGAAGGAGGTCACCGGCTCCCCGGACACCTTCAACGACGGCGCGCGCACCGCCCTGAAGAACACCGCGGGCCCCTTCCAGCTCAAGAGCGTGAGCAAGGCCGAGGGGACCGTCACCCTCACCCGCAGCCCCCGCTGGTGGGGCGAGAAGGCCAAGCTGGACAGCATCGTCTTCCGGGCCGTCGCCCCCAAGGACCGCACCAAGGCCCTCGCCGACGGCACCGTGCACATCACCGACGTCGACGCCACCACCGCCGACCGCATCACACTCGCCCTCCGCGACGGCGGCAACGGCGGCAACGGCCAGCCGCTCACCCACGGCCCCGGCGCCGACCTCACGCCGGCCGCCGCCCTGCGCTCCTGGGCCCTGGCCAACGGCTCCGACGAGGAGCAGGCGGAGATCGCCCAGGCGGCCCGGGAGAAGAACCGCAAGGCCGTCGTCGCGTACGGGGCGGAACAGAAGGCCCTGCGCGGATACGCCGTACGCAAGTCCCTGGAGCCCGCCTACACCCAGCTCGCGCTGAACGGCGAGTCCGGCCCGCTCGCGGACGACCGGGTCCGCCGGGCGGTGGCCCGCGCCCTGGACCGCCAGGAGCTCGCCGAGACCGTACTGAAGCCGCTCGGCCTCCCGGCGAAGCCGCTCGGCAGCCACCTGGCCCTGGCCGGACAGCCCGGGTACAAGGACGGCAGCGGGGCGCTCGGCGACCAGAACACCAAGGAGGCCCAGGCCCTGCTGGCCGACGCGGGGTGGACCCAGGGCGGTGCGGCCGAGAAGCCGAAGGACACCAAGGCGGGCAGCGAGGCGGAGAAGAAGGACAAGGACGCCGAGGACAAGAAGAAGGACGCGGACAAGGAGGACGCGGAGAAGACCGAGGCGGAGGAGAAGAAGACCGACAAGGACGAGGAGCAGGCGGAGAAGAAGACCGACAAGACCGACAAGGACGAGGAGAAGGCCGACCAGGCCGCCGTCGGCTCCGACGAGAGCGCCGCCTCCCGCGCCGAGGGCCTCTACATCGTCGGCCAGGACGACAAGCCGGGCGCCGGCCCCGTCCAGGCCCCCGACGCCTCCACCGCCACCCAGGTTCTCGCCCCGTCCCGGGCCGCCGCCGCCCAGAGCCTCGCCCTGCTCCGCCAGGCGAGCGCCGTGAGCGAGGACAGCACCTCCACCACCACCGCCGCCGCCGAAGCCGCCTCGAAGGCCACCGCCCAGAACCAGGCCTCCGCCCAGGACAAGCAGCCCGGCGGCGCGGCCGGCGCGTACGCCCCCCTGGGCACCGCCGCCCCCGCACCCGCCTCGGTCAAGGGGCCGCTCGGCAAGGACGGCAAGACGCTGACCCTGCGCTTCGTGCTCCCCTCCGGCCCCGGCTCGCAGTCGCTGCGCGGGGTGGGCGACCGGATCGCGGCGATGCTGGAGAAGATCGGGATCGGTACGGAGATCACCAAGGTCCCCGACGAGAGCTACTTCAAGGACCACATCGCCTCCGGCGACTACGACCTGGCGCTCTACTCCTGGCCCGCCACGGCCTACCCGGCCACCGACGGACGCCCGATCTACGCCAAGCCGGAGCCGGCCACCGACGGGTCCCTCCTCGTCGAGCAGAACTACACCCGGGTCGGCACCGACCACATCGACCAGCTCTTCGACCAGGCGGTCGCCGAGCTCGACGAGAAGGCCGCAAGGGAGCTGATGAAGCAGGCGGACGCCCGGATCTGGGCGGCTGCCGGATCGATTCCGCTCTTCCAGCGCCCGCAGCTCGTCGCCGTGGACAAGAAGCTCGCGAACGTCGGTGCCTTCGGCTTCGCGGCCCCCCGTTACCAGGACATCGGGTTCACGGACCGGCAAGCGGCAGGTTCCGCCGCAGACCGCAAGAAGTAGCAGGTCACCGGAGCTACCGGCAGGTCACCGGAAGAACCGGCAGGTCAGCGGAGAAAACAGCAGGTCAACGCTTTGCGCAAGCTCAGATGCTGCTCAAAACCCTTGCCCGTCGGCGACCCCGGCGGGCAAGGTGGTATCTGCCCTGACCCGGGCCGTTCGACCTCCTCACACCCTCCCCGCACTCTCCCCCCACGCGGCTCCCACGCGGCTCCCGTGCGGCCTCCCACCGGCCGCCCCCGCTCCTTGACACCCGCTGAATATCGCCTGAATCACAGGGGAAGACCGCGTTCGCGGATCGGCCCGGGAAGCCCGGCGGGCGCAAGGCCCGTACCATGGGACGAGCCGTGGCGTGCCGCCCGGCGGGCGTACGAGGACTCGAAGACCGACTGAGACGCCTGATCCCACGATCCGAGAGAAGCGCAAGCCACCCATGCCCACGCGCCACGACATCCGTAACGTAGCCATCGTCGCCCACGTCGACCACGGCAAGACCACGCTGGTCGACGCCATGCTCAAGCAGGCCGGAGCGTTCGCCGCCCACGCCGCCGAGCACCTCGACGATCGCATGATGGACTCGAACGACCTGGAGCGTGAGAAGGGCATCACGATCCTCGCCAAGAACACGGCGGTGAAGTACCACCCCAAGGACGGCGGGGACCCGATCACGATCAACATCATCGACACCCCCGGCCACGCCGACTTCGGCGGCGAGGTCGAGCGCGGTCTGTCGATGGTGGACGCGGTCGTGCTGCTCGTCGACGCCTCCGAGGGCCCGCTGCCCCAGACCCGCTTCGTGCTGCGCAAGGCGCTGGCCGCGAAGATGCCGGTCATCCTCTGCATCAACAAGACGGACCGTCCCGACTCCCGGATCGCCGAGGTCGTCGACGAGACGTACGACCTGTTCCTGGACCTGGACGCGGACGAGGACCAGATCGAGTTCCCGATCGTCTACGCCTGCGCCCGTGACGGCGTCGCCTCGCTGACCAAGCCCGAGGACGGCACCGTTCCGCAGGACAGCGAGAACCTGGAGCCGTTCTTCTCCACGATCCTCAGCCACGTCCCGGCCCCGAAGTTCGACGAGGCCGCCCCGCTCCAGGCCCACGTCACCAACCTGGACGCCGACAACTTCCTCGGCCGTATCGCGCTCTGCCGCGTCGAGCAGGGTGAGCTGCGCAAGGGCCAGACCGTCACCTGGATCAAGCGTGACGGCACCATGTCCAACGTCCGCATCACCGAGCTGATGATGACCGAGGCGCTCACCCGCAAGCCGGCCGAGGTGGCGGGCCCGGGTGACATCTGCGCGGTCGCCGGCTTCCCGGACATCATGATCGGCGAGACCCTGGCCGACCCCGAGAACCCGATCGCGCTCCCGCTGATCACGGTCGACGAGCCGGCCATCTCGATGACCATCGGCACCAACACCTCGCCGCTCGTCGGCAAGGGCGGCAAGGGCCACAAGGTCACCGCCCGCCAGGTGAAGGACCGCCTGGACCGCGAGCTGATCGGTAACGTCTCCCTCCGCGTCCTGGACACCGAGCGCCCCGACGCCTGGGAGGTCCAGGGCCGTGGTGAGCTCGCGCTCGCCATCCTGGTCGAGCAGATGCGCCGCGAGGGCTTCGAGCTGACCGTCGGCAAGCCCGAGGTCGTCACCAAGCAGATCGACGGCAAGACGCACGAGCCGATCGAGCGCATGACGATCGACTCCCCCGAGGAGCACCTCGGCGCCATCACGCAGCTCATGGCGACCCGCAAGGGCCGTATGGAGACCATGACGAACCACGGCTCCGGCTGGGTCCGCATGGAGTGGATCGTTCCTTCGCGCGGCCTCATCGGCTTCCGTACGGAGTTCCTGACGCAGACCCGCGGTACGGGCATCGCGCACTCCATCTTCGAGGGCCACGAGCCGTGGTTCGGCGAGCTGCGCACCCGTCACAACGGCTCGCTGGTGGCGGACCGTTCGGGTTCGGTGACGCCGTTCGCGATGGTCAACCTCCAGGAGCGCGGTGTCATCTTCACCGAGGCCGGCACCGAGGTGTACGAGGGCATGATCATCGGCGAGAACTCGCGCGCCGACGACATGGACGTGAACATCACCAAGGAGAAGAAGCTCACCAACATGCGTGCGGCCTCCGCGGACACCACGGAGAACGTGGTCCCGGCCCGCAAGCTCTCGCTGGAGCAGTCCCTGGAGTTCTGCCGCGAGGACGAGTGCATCGAGGTGACCCCGGAGACCGTGCGTATCCGCAAGGTCGTCCTGGACGCCAAGGAGCGCGGCCGCACCGCCTCCCGCGCCAAGCGCTGACGTCAGCCCCGCAGCGGCGGGTACGTAACCCCGCAGCGGCGGGCATGTGCCCCCGCAGCAGCAGCGGGCACGTAACCCCGTAGCGGGCGCCGAGGCGGTTCTGGGCGCCCGGCGGAACGGCTGAGCTGTTCGACGCGACCGGTCCGGCCTCCACGACCCGTGGAGGCCGGACCTTTCGCGTTCCTCGCGGTCGTGCGTGGCCGTGCACGGCGGGCACAGCGGGCACGAAGAAGGCCGGCGGCTGGTACACCCAGTGGCGCCGTGGCGGCGGCACGAAGTGGATCAAGACCGGCCGCTACGGCAAGGCGCCGAGCCGGCCCCCCAGGACCGAGGGCGGCGTGCGCTGCGGTGCCCAGCCGCCGAAGAAGTCCCCGGCCGCCGCGGTGAAGAAGAAGTACTGCTCTTCGAGGCCGGCCTGATGGGGCCGCACCTCCGCCGACGTGCTATTGCCGATCCGGTTCGATTGGGTCGGCAATACGTCTGTCAGGGGCCTGGTTCCGATGGGAGAATGCGGTTCGGGACAGGTCGCCACGCAATCCATTTTCCTGATGCATGTGTCCGGTTATCGGGCGTCGCCCTCCGGAAGTTGCGTTAACAGTCCGTTTCGCGGGCGTCTGTCTAGGATCACTTTGTCCGGATTTCGGGCATCCGGGGGCCGGTGATGTTGTCAAACCGAGACCCTTTAAGTGTGGTTTACGGCCCGGCCGTACCCAATAGTTGGCTGCATTGAGCTCGGGTCAATGGGTCACGCGCTGTGGGGAGCGCCGACTCACGAGCACACTTCGGGGTTACTGCTCATCGCCGTCAGGGGTGTCGGCGACGTACCAGTGCCCCTCTCGTAGTGATCAAAAGTGGACTCTTGAGGAGGAGAACCCATGCGTGGTTCCAAGATGGTCGGGTGCGCGATAGTCGTCGCCCTGGCCGCGACCGCTTGTGGCGGCGGCGGTGGCGACAGCGAGAGCAAGGGCAGCTCCGGCAACGGCTTCAGCATGAACATCGCCGAGCCCAAGCGGCTCGTCCCGCAGTCGACCACCGAGTCCGGTGGCTCGCAGGTCCTGTCGGGCCTGTTCACCCCGCTGGTCGACTTCGACGCGAAGAGCCAGCCGGTCCTGGCCGCCGCGGAGTCCATCGAGAGCCCGGACAACAAGGTCTGGACGATCAAGCTCAAGGACGCCACCTGGCACGACGGCAAGCCCGTCACCGCCAAGGACTACGTCGGTGCCTGGAACTGGGGCGCCTACGGCCCGAACGCGGCCGACGGCAACTACTTCTTCGGCACCATCGCCGGCTACGACGAGATGAACCCCGTCGACCCGGACGGCGAGGAAGGCCCGAAGAAGGCCGCCGAGCCGAAGGCCAAGGAACTCTCCGGCCTCAAGGCGATCGACGACAAGACCATCCAGGTCACCCTCAAGGCCCCGTTCGCCGGCTACAAGTCGGTCCTGGGCTACACGGTCTTCTACCCGATGCCGGAGGCGGCCCTCGCCGACCTCAAGGCGTACGAGGAAGCCCCGATCGGCCAGGGTCCGTTCCAGATGGACGGCAAGTGGAACCACGACAAGTTCGTGAAGGTCAAGGCCTACAAGGACTACAAGCTCGGTGACAAGCCGAAGGTCGACTCGGTCGAGTTCCGGATCTTCCAGGACCAGAACACCGCGTACAACGACCTGCTCGCCAACAACCTCGACATCGTGGACCAGATCCCGACCGAGGTCATGGGCACCGCTCCGAACGAGCTCGGCGACCGCTTCAAGACGTCGCTGGCCTCCACCTTCCAGTTCGTCGCCTTCCCGACGTACGACAAGAAGTACAGCGACCCGCGCGTCCGCAAGGCCATCTCGATGGCCATCGACCGCGACGAGATCATCAAGGTCGTCTTCCAGGACTCGCAGTCCTCCGCGCGTTCCTTCGTCTCCCCGGTCGTGGGCGGCTACCGCGAGGACACCTGTGGCGAGGCCTGCAAGTTCGACCCGGCCGCCGCCAAGAAGCTGCTCGCCGAGGCCGGTGGCATCGACGGCAACAAGATCAACATCGGTCACAACGCCGATGGCGGTCACGAGCAGTGGGTCAACGCCACGTGTGACCAGCTCAAGAAGAACATCGGTCTGGAGTGCGTGAGCCAGGCCGTGCCGAAGTTCGCCGAGCTGCTGACGCAGGTCGAGAACAAGAAGTTCTCCGGCATGTTCCGCATGGGCTGGATCATGGACTACCCGTCCATGGAGAACTACCTGGGCCCGCTGTACAGCACCGGTGGTTCCTCGAACTACTACGGCTACAGCAACAAGGACTTCGACCGCCTCCTCGACGAGGGCCGTCAGGCGAAGACCGAGGCCGACGCCATCAAGAAGTGGCAGGAGGCCGAGGACATCCTGGCGAAGGACATGCCGGTGATCCCGCTCCGCTTCGGCAAGAACGTCTTCGGTCACTCGACCAACGTGAAGAACGTCGAGATGAACCTGTTCAACCAGGTCGAGCTCACCAAGGTTGAGAAGTCCTGACCTGCGTCTCGTTTGACGCAGCAGTCAAAAATTAGGGCCTGACGACGGGGGGCGGACCCACATCCGCCCCCCGTCGTTCCCACGAGGAGGAACCATGGGCCGCTACGTCGCAAGACGGCTGCTCCAGATGCTCCCGGTCATCATCGGGACCACCTTTCTGGTCTTCGCTCTCGTCACCGCCATGGGTGGTGACCCGGTACAGAACCTGTACGGAGAGCGTCCTGTTCCGGAAAGCATCAGAGTTGCGCTGACCGCGCAGTACCACCTGGACGACCCCCTGCCGATCCGCTACGGCTACTACCTCGCGGGTCTGGTCCAGGGTGATTTCGGGACAAGCCTCAGTGGCGGCCGTCCCATCAGCCAAATGATTGCCGACGCGTGGCCGGAGACCCTCCGCATCGCCGGTATCGCCTTCGTCTTCGAAACGATCATCGGCGTCGCCGCCGGTGTGATGGCGGGCATGCGGCGCGGAAAGTTCCTGGACAACCTCGTCCTGCTCTCCACGCTGACCGTCATCGCCATCCCGATCTTCGTCCTCGGGCAGGTCAGCCAGATCTTCCTGGGCGTCAAGGCCGGCATCTTCCCCGTCTCGGGGACCAACGAGGGTTTCATCAGTTACCTTCTGCCCGGACTTGTCCTCGGTTCCGTCTCACTCGCCTACATCGCACGCCTCGCCAGAGCCTCCGTCGCGGAGAACCTGCGGATGGACTACGTACGTACGGCCAAGGCGAAGGGCCTCACCCCGTCCCGCATCACCGGCGTCCACGTCCTGAGGAACTCGCTGATCCCCGTGGTCACGTACCTCGGCGCGGACCTCGGCACGCTCATGGGCGGGGCCATCGTCACCGAGCGGATCTTCAACATCCCCGGTGTCGGCTACAACCTCTTCAAGGCGATCCAGATCGAGGACGGACCGGCACTGGTCGGTTTCGTGACCCTCCTCGTCATCGTCTACGTGGTGATGGCGCTCGTCGTGGACCTCCTCTATGCCGTGCTTGACCCGAGGATTCGCTATGCCTGACGCAACCAAGACCTCCGCAGCCCCGGAGTCCGCCGAGACGGCCGCGGCCGCATCGGCACAGGGCACCAAGGCCCCGGTGAGGGAGCAGGCCAAGCCGCGCAGCCTCCTCCAGGACGCGGTGCGCGACCTCGTGCGCCGACCGCTCTTCCTGATCCCGTCCGGCATCATCCTGGTGCTGGTCGCGATGGCCGCGTTCCCGTCGCTGTTCGCCAGCGCGGACCCGCAACTGTGCGAGCTGGGCCGCTCGTTGCAGAAGCCCAGCGCCGACGCCTGGTTCGGCTACGACGCCCGTGGCTGCGACGTCTACGCCCGGACGATCTACGGCACCCGCACCTCGATCACCGTCGGCGTCCTCGCCACCCTGGGCTCGGCTCTCATCGCGCTGATCTTCGGCCTCGTCGCCGGGTTCTACGGCCGCTGGGTCGACGCGATCATCTCGCGCGGCATCGACATCGTGATGGGCATCCCGTTCCTCGTCGGCGCCATCGTCATCCTCAACAGCTTCCGCGACGACGACGGTTTCCGCATCGGCGGCATCTGGGGCGTGCTCACCGCGCTCACCGTGCTCGGCTGGATGAGCATGGCCCGCATCATGCGGTCCACCGCCATGCAGACCAAGCAGTCGGACTACGTGACCGCCGCTCGCTCACTCGGCGCTTCCACCAGCCGGCTGATGTTCCGCCACGTGCTGCCGAACGCCCTGACCCCGCTGATCGTGCTGGCGACCATCTCGCTCGGCGTGATCATCTCGGCCGAGGCGACGCTGAGCTTCCTCGGTGTCGGTATCCAGGAGCCGACCATCTCCTGGGGCGTCATGATCAACCAGTCGCTGGGGCGGATCCGTGAGTCGCTCCACCCGCTGCTCTTCCCGGCCGGCTTCGTCAGCATCACCGTGCTGGCGTTCATCATGCTCGGCGACGCGGTGCGCGACGCCCTCGACCCCAAGCTGCGCTGAGGGAGGCGTACGTGACTACGATCGAAAAAACCGCGAACGTCCCCGCTCCCCGCAGCGACGACGACCACCAGGGCCCGCTGCTCGAAGTGCGCGACCTGCACGTCGAGTTCCACACCCGCGAAGGTGTCGCCAAGGCGGTCAACGGTGTCAACTACACCGTCGACGCCGGTGAGACGCTGGCCGTGCTCGGGGAGTCCGGCTCCGGCAAGTCCGTGACCGCCCAGGCGATCATGGGCATCCTGGACATGCCCCCGGGCCGCATCCCGAAGGGCGAGATCCTCTTCCGCGGCCAGGACATGCTGACCATGACCGACGAGGAGCGCCGCAAGATCCGCGGCCGCCGCGTCGCGATGATCTTCCAGGACGCGCTGTCCTCGCTGAACCCGGTCCTGACCGTCGGCTACCAGCTCGGCGAGATGTTCCGCGTCCACCTGGGCATGTCCAAGAAGGACGCCAAGCTCAAGGCCATCGAGTTGATGGACCGGGTGCGCATCCCGGCGGCGAAGGAGCGGGTCAACGACTACCCGCACCAGTTCTCCGGCGGTATGCGCCAGCGCATCATGATCGCCATGGCGCTGGCCCTGGAGCCCGACCTGATCATCGCGGACGAGCCCACCACCGCTCTGGACGTCACCGTCCAGGCCCAGGTCATGGACCTGCTCGCCGAGCTCCAGCGCGAGTACAACATGGGGCTCATCCTGATCACCCACGACCTCGGCGTGGTCGCCGACGTCGCGGACAAGATCGCGGTGATGTACGCGGGCCGGATCGTGGAGACCGCTCCGGTGCACGAGCTCTACAGCCGCCCGTC
Source organism: Streptomyces cyaneofuscatus (assembly GCF_042718795.1). Classification (GTDB taxonomy): domain Bacteria; phylum Actinomycetota; class Actinomycetes; order Streptomycetales; family Streptomycetaceae; genus Streptomyces; species Streptomyces cyaneofuscatus_A. The sequence goes on along the minus strand of NZ_JBHXOX010000005.1, from coordinate 63,552 downwards.
GCACCCCTACACGCGCGGTCTGCTCGACTCGATCCCGCGGCTGGACCAGAAGGGCCAGGAGCTGTACGCGATCAAGGGCCTGCCGCCCAACCTGACGCGTATCCCGACGGGTTGCGCGTTCAACCCGCGCTGCCCCAAGGCCGAGGACATCTGCCGTACGGACGTCCCGCCGCTGCACCCGGTGACCGAGCGCGACGGCACCGACCTGCCGGGCCGCGGAAGCGCGTGCCACTTCTGGAAGGAGACGATCCATGGCTGAGCTCGACAAGGAGTCCGTGGACGCCACCCCCAACGTCACCGAGGTGGAGACGGTCGACGCCGCCACCGAAGCGGAGGCCGTAGCCGCTCTCGAGGCGCCGGTCGAGCGGGGCGAGCCGATCCTCCAGGTGCGCAACCTGGTCAAGCACTTCCCGCTGACCCAGGGCATCCTCTTCAAGAAGCAGATCGGTGCGGTCAAGGCCGTGGACGGGATCTCCTTCGATCTCTTCCAGGGGGAGACGCTCGGCATCGTGGGTGAGTCCGGCTGTGGCAAGTCCACCGTCGCCAAGCTGCTCATGATGCTGGAGAAGGCGACCGCCGGCGAGGTCTTCTACAAGGGCCAGGACATCACCAAGCTGTCCGGGCGCGCGCTGAAGGCCGTGCGACGCAACATCCAGATGGTGTTCCAGGACCCGTACACCTCGCTGAACCCGCGCATGACGGTCGGCGACATCATCGGGGAGCCGTTCGAGATCCACCCCGAGGTGGCTCCGAAGGGCGACCGGCGGCGGAAGGTCCAGGAGCTCCTGGACGTCGTCGGCCTGAACCCGGAGTACATCAACCGGTACCCGCACCAGTTCTCCGGCGGCCAGCGGCAGCGCATCGGCATCGCCCGCGGCCTGGCGCTCAACCCGGAGATCATCATCTGCGACGAGCCGGTCTCCGCGCTCGACGTGTCGGTGCAGGCGCAGGTCATCAACCTGATGGAGAAGCTCCAGGACGAGTTCAACCTCTCCTACCTCTTCATCGCGCACGACCTCTCCATCGTCCGGCACATCTCGGACCGGGTCGGCGTCATGTACCTCGGCAAGATGGCCGAGATCGGTACGGACACGCAGATCTACGACCACCCGACGCACCCGTACACCCAGGCGCTGCTCTCCGCGGTGCCGGTGCCGGACCCCTCCGCGCGTGAGGGCCGCGAGCGGATCATCCTCACCGGTGACGTACCGTCACCGGCGAACCCGCCGTCGGGCTGCCGCTTCCGCACCCGGTGCTGGAAGGCGGAGGAGCGCTGCGCCACGGAGGCGCCGCTGCTGGCGATCCCCGAGCGCTTCGTCACCGCGGGCGGCCCGGCCGCGCACGAGTCGGCGTGCCACTTCGCGGAGGAGAAGGACGTAGTTCACGCTGCGTAACGTCTCCTGACAGCTGTACGTCGGATGCCCGGCCCCTCCCGAGGGGCCGGGCATCCGTGCGTCCGGCCGCGCCCGCGCCCGTACGGGGTAAGCCCGCATGCGATGCAGGGCGGTATGGGGTGATATGAGGCATTGAGCTACTCGATGACTCTAGGAGGCACTTCATGCGCGGAGCCACACGGACCCGGTGGGCCGCATGTGCGGTGGCCGTCGCCCTGGCAGCGACGGCCTGCGGCGGTGGAGGCGACGACAGCGGCGGCAGCGGCGCCGACGGGATCGTCAGCTCCTCCTGGGGCGACCCGCAGAACCCGCTGGAGCCCGCCAACACCAACGAGGTGCAGGGCGGCAAGGTCCTCGACATGGTCTTCCGGGGGCTCATCCGGTACGACCCCAAGACCGGCGAGGCCCAGAACATGCTCGCCGAGTCCATCGACTCCAGCGACGCCCAGAACTTCACGATCAAGCTCAAGGGCGGCTGGACCTTCTCCAACGGCGAGAAGGTCACCGCCAAGTCCTTCGTGGACGCCTGGAACTACGGCGCGGCGCTGAAGAACAACCAGAAGAACGCCTACTTCTTCCAGTACATCGAGGGGTACGACAAGGTCCACCCCGAGTCCGGCTCGGCCTCCGCCGAAACCCTCTCGGGCCTCAAGGTCGTCGACGACCTGACCTTCACCGCCAAGCTCAGCCAGAAGTTCTCCCTGTGGCCCGACACCCTCGGCTACGCCGCCTTCGTACCGCTGCCCAAGGCGTTCTACGACGACCACGACGCCTGGCTCTCCAAGCCCATCGGCAACGGCCCGTACACCATCGAGTCGTACGCCAAGGGCTCCGCGATGAACCTGCGGAAGTGGGACGACTACCCGGGCGACGACAAGGCGAAGAACGGCGGCGTCGACCTCAAGGTCTTCACCGACAACAACACCGCCTACACCTCGCTGACCTCGGGCAACCTCGACCTGGTCGACGACGTGCCCGCCTCCCAGCTCCGTAACGTCGAACAGGACCTCGGCGACCGGTACATCAACACCCCCGCCGGCATCATCCAGACCATCTCCTTCCCCTTCTACGACAAGGAGTGGGACACGGAAAACGCCCGGAAGGTGCGCCAGGGCCTCTCCATGGCGATCAACCGGAAGCAGATCACCGACCAGATCTTCCAGAAGACCCGCACCCCCGCGACCGACTGGACCTCCCCGGTCCTCGGCGAGGACGGCGGCTTCAAGGAAGGGCTCTGCGGCAAGGAGTGCGAGTACGACAAGGCCGCGGCCAAGAAGCTGATCGACGAGGGCGGCGGCATCCCCGGTGGCCAGCTGAAGCTCTCGTACAACGCGGACACCGGCTCCCACAAGGAGTGGGTCGACGCCGTCTGCAACAGCATCAACAACGTCATGGGCAACAACAAGGCCTGCGTCGGTGGCCCGATCGGCACGTTCGCCGACTTCCGCAGCCAGGTCTCCACCCAGAAGATGACGGGCCCCTGGCGCGCGGGCTGGCAGATGGACTACCCGCTGATCCAGAACTTCCTGCAGCCGCTCTACTACACCAACGCCCCGTCCAACGACGGCAAGTGGACCAACAAGGAGTTCGACGACCTGGTCGACCAGGCCAACGCCGAGACCGACAAGGCGAAGGCCATCACCACCTTCCAGGACGCGGAGAAGGTGCTCGTCGAGCAGATGCCGTCCATCCCGCTCTGGTACCAGAACGGCAGCGCGGGCTACTCGGAGCGCGTCAGCAACGTGGAGCTGAACCCGTTCAGCGTGCCGGTCTACACGGAGATCACGGTCAACTGACCCGCTGAGGCAGGGGGCCGGGGCGCCTGACGCGTGCCCCGGCCCCCAAGCCCATCCGCCTGTCCGCCCCGACCCCCGGAGCCCCTCATGGGACGTTATGTGATCCGGCGGCTGCTGCAGATGATCCCCGTCTTCTTCGGCACCACGCTGCTGATCTTCCTCATGGTGAACGTGATGGGCGACCCCATCGCGGGCCTCTGCGGCGACCGCCAGTGCGATCCGGCCACCGCCGCCCAGTTGCGCTCCGAGTTCGGCCTCGACAAGCCGGTCTGGCAGCAATACCTGACCTACATGGGGAACCTCTTCACCGGCGACTTCGGCACCGCGTTCAACGGGCAGAAGGTCACCGAGCTGATGGCCACCGCCTTCCCCATCACCATCCGGCTCACCATCGTCGCGATCGTCTTCGAGATCGTCATCGGCATCAGCCTCGGCGTCGTCACCGGCCTGCGGCGCGGCCGCCCCATCGACACCACGGTCCTCATCCTCACCCTGGTCGTCATCGCCGTCCCGACCTTCGTCACCGGCCTGCTGCTCCAGCTCCTGCTCGGCGTCAAGTGGGGCGTCATCAAGCCCTCGGTCTCCCCGGACCCCACCTTCGACGAGCTGCTCATCCCCGGCCTCGTCCTCGCCTCGGTCTCCCTCGCCTACGTCACCCGGCTCACCCGGACCTCGATCGCCGAGAACGCCCGCGCCGACTACGTACGCACCGCCGTCGCCAAGGGCCTGCCCCGGCGCCGGGTCGTCGTCCGGCACCTGCTGCGCAACTCCCTGATCCCCGTCGTCACCTTCATCGGCACCGACGTGGGCGCCCTGATGGGCGGGGCCATCGTCACCGAGCGGATCTTCAACATCCACGGGGTCGGCTACCAGCTCTACCAGGGCATCCTGCGCCAGAACTCCCAGACCGTCGTCGGGTTCGTCACCATCCTGGTCCTCGTCTTCCTGGCCGCCAACCTGATCGTCGACCTCCTGTACGCCGTACTCGACCCGAGGATCCGCTATGCCTGAGCCGCAGACCCCGGACGAAGCGATCTCCCAGGCGGGCGCCGGCGGCGCGACGGACCTCGCCATGGAGGAGGGCACCAGCCTGGAGAAGGCCCCGGGCGGCCCCGACGGCACCGGACCGGCCGGCAAGCCGCGCAGCCTCTGGTCGGACGCCTGGCGCGACCTGCGGCGCAACCCGGTCTTCATCATCTCCTCGCTGGTCATCCTCTTCCTGGTGATCATCTCGATCTGGCCCTCGCTCATCGCGAGCGGCGACCCGCTCCAGGCCAACCTGGACGACGCGCAGAAGGGCTCCGAGCCCGGCCACCCCTTCGGCTTCGACCCGCAGGGCCGCGACGTCTACACCCGGGTCGTGTACGGGACGCGTACGTCGGTCACCGTCGGCGTCTGCGCCACCCTCGGCGTCGCCCTCCTCGGCTCCGTGCTCGGCGGGCTCGCGGGCTTCTTCGGCGGCTGGTGGGACTCGATCCTCTCCCGCCTCACCGACGTCTTCTTCGGCATCCCCGTCATCCTCGGCGGCCTGGTCTTCCTCTCCGTCGTCACCAGCTCCACCGTCTGGCCCGTCGTCGGCTTCATCATCCTGCTCGGCTGGCCGCAGATCGCCCGTATCGCCCGCGGCTCGGTGATCACCGCCAAGCAGAACGACTACGTCCAGGCGGCCCGCGCGCTCGGCGCCTCCAACTCCCGGATGCTGCTGCGCCACATCACCCCGAACGCCATCGCGCCCGTCATCGTCGTGGCGACCATCGCGCTGGGCACGTACATCTCGCTGGAGGCGACCCTGTCCTTCCTCGGCGTCGGCCTGAAGGACCCGGCCGTCTCCTGGGGCATCGACATCTCCGCCGCCGCCAACTACATCCGCAACGCCCCGCACATGCTGCTCTGGCCCGCCGGGGCGCTGGCGATCACCGTGCTCGCCTTCATCATGCTCGGCGACGCGGTGCGCGACGCCCTCGACCCCAAGCTGCGCTGAGGAGCCGGTTGCCATGTTGCTCGAAGTGCGCGATCTGCACGTGGAGTTCCACACCCGCGAAGGCGTCGCCAAGGCCGTCAACGGGGTCGACTACTCGGTGGCCGAGGGCGAGACGCTCGCCGTCCTCGGGGAGTCCGGCTCCGGCAAGTCCGTCACCGCCCAGGCCGTCATGGGCATCCTCGACATGCCGCCCGGGAAGATCACCGGCGGCGAGATCCTCTTCAAGGACCAGGACCTGCTGAAGCTCAAGGGGGAGGAGCGGCGCAGGATCCGCGGCCAGGAGATGGCCATGATCTTCCAGGACGCCCTCTCCTCGCTGAACCCGGTCCTCACCGTCGGCGAACAGCTCGGCGAGATGTACGTCGTCCACCGCGGGATGTCCCGGAAGGACGCGCGGGCCAAGGCCGTCGAGCTGATGGACCGGGTGCGCATCCCGGCGGCGAAGGAGCGGGTCGGCCAGTATCCGCACCAGTTCTCCGGCGGGATGCGCCAGCGCATCATGATCGCCATGGCGCTGGCCCTGGAGCCGTCCCTGATCATCGCGGACGAGCCCACCACCGCCCTCGACGTCACCGTCCAGGCCCAGGTCATGGACCTCCTCGCCGAGCTCCAGCGCGAGCTGAACATGGGCCTCATCCTCATCACCCACGACCTCGGCGTCGTCGCGGACGTGGCCGACAAGATCGCGGTGATGTACGCGGGGAGGATCGTCGAGACGGCCCCCGTCCACGAGATCTACAAGGCGCCCGCCCACCCGTACACCAAGGGCCTCCTCCGGTCGATCCCGCGCCTGGACCAGAAGGGCCAGGAGCTGTACGCGATCAAGGGCCTGCCGCCCAACCTGCTGCACATCCCGCCCGGCTGCGCGTTCAACCCCCGCTGCCCGATGGCGCAGGACGTGTGCCGCAGCGATGTGCCGCCGCTCTACGAGGTGGACGAAGAGCGCCGGAGCGCCTGCCACTTCTGGAAGGAGACGCTCGATGCACGCTGACCACGAGGGGAGAGCGGCCGGTTCGACGCTGCTCTCCAAGGCACGGGAAGGCAGCAGGCCGTACGTCGAGGGCGAGCCGATCCTCGAAGTGCGGGACCTCGCCAAGCACTACCCGCTGACCCAGGGCATCCTCTTCAAGCGGCAGGTCGGCGCGGTCCGGGCCGTCGACGGCGTCGACTTCGACCTCCACGCGGGCGAGACGCTCGGCATCGTGGGGGAGTCCGGCTGCGGCAAGTCGACGGTGGCGCGGATGCTGGTCCACCTGGAGAAGCCCACCGCCGGGGCCATCCGCTACAAGGGCGAGGACATCTCCCAGCTCTCCGGCCGCGCCCTGAAAGCCGTACGCCGCAACATCCAGATGGTGTTCCAGGACCCGTACACCTCGCTGAACCCGCGCATGACGGTCGGCGACATCATCGGGGAGCCGTACGAGATCCACCCCGAGGTCGCCCCCAAGGGCAGCCGCCGGCAGCGGGTGCAGGACCTGCTGGACGTCGTCGGGCTCAACCCGGAGTACATCAACCGCTACCCGCACCAGTTCTCCGGCGGCCAGCGCCAGCGCATCGGCATCGCGCGCGGCCTCGCGCTCAACCCGGAGATCATCGTCGCCGACGAACCGGTCTCGGCGCTCGACGTCTCCGTACAGGCGCAGGTCGTCAACCTGCTGGACCGGCTCCAGGCGGAGTTCAGCCTCAGCTTCGTCTTCATCGCGCACGACCTCTCCATCGTGCGGCACATCTCCGACCGGGTCGGGGTGATGTACCTCGGCCGGATCGTGGAGATCGGCTCCGACGCGGAGATCTACGACCACCCGACCCACCCGTACACGCAGGCGCTGCTCTCCGCCGTCCCGGTCCCGGACCCGGAGGCCCGCGTCCACCGGGAGCGGATCATCCTCCACGGCGACGTGCCCTCACCCGCCAACGTTCCGTCGGGGTGCCGCTTCCGGACCCGCTGCTGGAAGGCGCGGGAGCGGTGCGAGCTGGAGGTGCCGCTGCTGGCGGTCCCGGCGGAGTTCCGGCTGGTGGACACCCCGGCCCGGCACGACTCGGCGTGCCACTTCGCGGAGGAGAAGCAGGTGGTGCCGCCGGAGGGGGAGCTGGGGGCGCCGGGGCGTGCGCAGGAGGGGGAGCTGGGGGCGCCGGGGCGTGTGCAGGGGCCGGATGTGGGCGGGCCGGGGAAGCCGGCGCCGGAAGAGGGCGGGCCGGGGAAGCCAGCGCCGGAAGAGGGCGGGCCGGGGAAGCCTCCGTCGGGCTGAGCGCCGGGCCGCCCGCGTCCGGCCCACGCCACCGGATCAGCTCTCGGCGGCGGCGCAGGACTCGCGGGACTCGATGGACTTCACGGCCGGGCCGAGCGCCGAGAGCACGGCCGATGCGTCGGTGGTCTCGTTGCGCAGCCGGACCTGGACGCCGGGGTCGCGGCCCCGGGTGGAGAACATCTTGACGGTCCGGTCGTCCGTCGGCGGCTGGGCGACCCAGTCGACGCCGCCCTCGTCGAAGCAGTCCCCACCGGCCTCGGACTCGGGCATCCCGCAGTAGACGATGACGTCGCCGTCCCCCCAGGCGGCGGCGCCGGTCACGTCCGATCTCTCCAGGGCGAACCCGCCCAGCCGGTCGGGGAGTTGGCCGGTGAGCGTGGAGCAGGCCGGGCTGCCCGCGAAGGGAGGCGTGGTGAGGGTGTAGCCGCCTCCGCCGCAGCCGGCGAGCAGGGCCGTACCGGCGGCCAGGGCGGCGGCGAGGCGCAGCGGCCCATGGATGTTCCTGGTCAAGGTGTTCCCCCGTGCGGGTGATGTGGTGATCAGTGTGACGATCAGTGCAGAAACCTATCGCCCGTCACCTCCCGGACCACCCCCGGATCCGTTAACAGGCAGGCAACTTGACCGTCGTCACACCGATATACGGACGCCGCATGCTGGACGACGTACGGCCGTGCGGGTGCCGTGGACCGGCCGGGGCGTCGTCTTGTCGCCCCGGCCGGTTGGGGTCTCAGGGGCGGGGCCCGGGGGTCAGGCGCCGGACAGTCCCAGCGACCGCTTGAGGAAGTCCACCTGGAGCAGCAGCAGGTTCTCCGCCACCTGCTCCTGGGGCGTCATGTGCGTCACCCCGCTCAGCGGCAGCACCTCGTGCGGCCGCCCGGCCGCCAGCAGCGCCGAGGAGAGCCGCAGCGCGTGCGCGACCACCACGTTGTCGTCCGCGAGCCCGTGCACGATCATCATGGGCCGCACCTGCTCGGCCGCGTGGGAGAGCCCGTCCTCGGTCATCAGGGCGTTGTACGCGTACACCTCGGGCTGCGCGCCCGGGTCGCCGAGATAGCGCTCGGTGTAGTGCGTGTCGTAGAGCCGCCAGTCCGTCACCGGGGCGCCCACCACCGCCGCGTGGAACACGTCGGGGCGGCGCAGCACCGCGAGGCCGGAGAGGTAACCCCCGTACGACCAGCCCCGGATGGCGACCCGGTCCAGATCCAGCGGGAACCGCCCGGCCAGCGCGTGCAGGGCCTCGATCTGGTCGTCCAGGGTGAGGACGAAGTCGTCCCGTACGGCCTTCTCCCAGGCGGGCGAACGGCCCGGCGCACCGCGCCCGTCCGCCACGACCACCGCGAAGCCCTGGTCCGCGAACCACTGCGAGGTGAGGTACGCGTTATGGGCGGCGACCACCCGGCGGCCGTGCGGTCCACCGTACGGATCCATCAGGACCGGAAGCGGACCATCCGATTCCTGGTAGTCCGACGGAAGCAGCACGGCGCACGGAATCCGCCGTGCGCCCCCCTCGGTGAGCGTCACCCGTGCCGCGATCACCGGCTCCTGCGCGTGGCTCGCGATCCGGACCAGCCGCTTGCCGTCCCGGACGACCCAGGCGGCCGATCCGGGCTCGTCCGGGGTGGCCGAGACCAGTACGGTCAGACCGCCCGAGCGGACGGCGGAGTGCACACCCACCCCTTCGGAAATCCGCTCGATTCCCAGCTCGTTGACCCGGTACACATGGCTCTCGCCGGTCTCCGGCACCACCGCCTCCTCGCCCGCCACGGCGGAGACGAGGATGTCGGACTCCCCGATGTCCAGCACCGCCTGGAGGTGCAACTGCGCCCCGGTCAGCGGCCGGTCGCCGACCGCCAGCACCCGCGCGCCGCCCTCGTCCGCGATCCGCACGAGCCGCCCGTCCGGCGCCCACGCGGGCACCCCGCCGAACAGATCCAGCCATACCGGGTCCTCGTCGACATGGACGATCCGGGTCTCACCGGACTCCGGATCCACCGCCAGATACCGCTGGCTGCGCTGGTCACGGGCCTGCACGAGGAGCAGCGGGGCACCGGCGGAGGACCAGTGGACCTGGGCCAGGTACGGGAACGCCGCCCGGTCCCAGACCACCTCCGTACGGGCGCCCTCCAGGTCCGTCACGAAGAGCCGCACCTCGGCGTTGGCCGTCCCCGCCGCCGGATAGGCCACCTCGGCCGGCTTGCGCTCCGGGTGCGCGGGGTCGGCGATGAACCACCGCTGTACGGCGCTGTCGTCGGCCCGCGCCACCAGCAACCGGTCCGAATCCGGCGACCACCAGAAGCCCCGGAAGCGGTGCATCTCCTCGGCCGCGATGAACTCCGCCAGACCGTAGGTGACATGGGCGTCCTCGGGCTCCGCCAGCGCCCGGTCGCCGTCGCCCTCCGCGCCGACGACCCGCAGCGCGCCCTTGGACACGTACGCGATCAGGCGCCCGTCGGGGGAGGGGCGCGGGTCGATCACCGGGCCCGGAACCGGCAGCGCCCGGGCCGTACCGGCCCGCAGCTCGGCCACGTACACCTTTCCGGACAAGGCGAACGCGGCCAGCTCGGCCGCCGCGTCCACCGCGTACGACACGATTCCGGCCGACCCCTCACGGGTCCGCTCGCGCCGGGCCCGCTCCTGCGGCGACAGCCGCTCCGCCGAACCCCCCAGCAGCGCCTCCGGATCGGCGACCAGCCGCTCCTCGCCGGAGGCCGGGTCGAGCACCCAGAGCCGGTTGGTCCGGTCGGTGCCCGAGGTGGAGCGCAGGAAGATCACCCGCGTCTCATCCGGTGAGACGGTGAAGGCGCGCGGTGCGCCGAGAGTGAACCGCTGGGTCCGTGCGTGCTGGCGGGGAAAGGACAGCTTCGGTGAGGTCATGGCCCCGAACTTAGCCTCGCGCAGCGGTCCGTGCGCCCCTCGTGCTGCTGTGCCCCGATCAATGCGTTGGCACGGATAGTTATGATCCGTAGCGCTCGGTGGGTAAGAACCCGTCGGCTCCGTGTATCCCCGTTTCCCCGTCCCAACCGTCCTGATGGAGGTGAACCGCCGTGGCGCTCTCGATTTCGGCGGTGGTGCTGCTGGCGATCATCGTCTTCCTGCTGATCCGGAAATCCGGACTGAAGGGCGGACATGCGGTGGTCTGCGTGCTGCTGGGCTTCTACATCGCGAGTTCGTCCGTGGCGCCGACCATCTCGGATCTCACGTCCAACGTGGCGGGGATGATCGGGAGCATCAAGTTCTGACCATCCGTATGCGCCTTCCGACCGCCTGTACCCGCTTTCCGTCGTCGTGTGCCCGCTTTCCGGCCCGGTACGCCCGCCGTTGACGCGGTCGGCGGGGAGCGGGGGACACCGGGGGCCGCCGGGCTCGTAGGGTGGTCCCCATGAAGGACCTCCCCGCCCGCCGTCTGCTGCTGGTGCACGCGCACCCGGACGACGAGTCGATCAACAACGGCGCCACCATGGCCAGGTACGCGGCCGAGGGTGCCCACGTCACGCTGGTGACGTGCACGCTGGGCGAGGAGGGCGAGGTCATCCCGCCCGCCCTCGCCCGCCTCGCCGCCGACCGGGACGACGTGCTCGGCCCCCACCGCGTGGGCGAACTGGCCGCGGCCATGAAGGAGCTCGGCGTCACCGACCACCGCTTCCTCGGCGGCGCGGGCCGGTTCCGCGACTCCGGGATGATGGGCACCGAGCAGAACGAGCGCCCCGGAGCCTTCTGGTCCACCCCGGTGGACGAGGCCGCCGCCCCCCTCGTGGAGGTCATCCGGGAGGTCCGCCCCCAGGTCCTCATCACCTACGACCCCGACGGCGGCTACGGCCACCCCGACCACATCCAGGCCCACCGGGTCGCGATGCGCGCCGCCGACCTGGCCGCCGACCCGGCGTACGGCACCGGCGCCCCGCACACCATCGCCAAGATCTACTGGAACCGGGTGGAGCGGACCGTCCTGGAGGCCGCCTTCGACCACCTGCGCACGACGGCCCCCGACACCTTCCCCGGCATCGCGGCCGTGGACGACGTCCCGGGTGTCGTGGACGGCGACGCGATCACGGCGGAGATCGACGGATCGGCGTACGCCGGGGCGAAGGCGGCGGCGATGCGCGCCCATGCGACGCAGATCGCGGTGGACGGCGAGGGTTCCTTCTTCGCCCTCTCCAACGACCTGGGCCAGCCGCTGCTGACGACGGAGTGCTACGAGCTGGTGCGGGGCGTTCCGGGGTCCGCCGGGGGAGCGCGGGAGGACGACCTGTTCGCGGGGGTGGCGGAGGCTGGAACGGATGCCGTACGGGAGGCCGGGGCGGGTGCCGTACGGGACCGGGCAGCCGGTTCTGCTCCGGCTTCTGCTCGGGGTTCTGCTCCGGGTTCCGCTTCGGGGGCCGGGCCGGATTCCGCATCGGGGGCGGGCGCATGAGCACGAACCACGGCAAGGGCCGTGACCGCGCCCAAGGGCCGCGCACCGACCGGCCACGCGCCGGCGCACGCGGTAAGGCCCCCAGCAGCAACGCACCACGTACGAACGCCCCGCCCCGGGTGCCCGAGGGCGCCGGCTTCACCGCCCGGCCGAACCCCGCCCGGATCGCGGCCTACTTCGGGCTCGCGGTGCTCGGCGCCCTCGTGGCGCTCGCCGGGACGCTCGTCCAAGGGGCCTGGTTCCCGGGCGGGTTGATCATCGCCCTGGCCGGCTCGGCGGGCCTCTTCTACGGCGGCCGGGTCCTGACCGGCACCCAGATCGGCGCACTCGCGCCCGCGGTCGGCTGGTTCATCACCGTGTTCCTCCTGCTGTCCGGCCGGCCGGAAGGCGACTACGTCTTCGGCGACGAACTCGGCCTGGTGCTCTTCATGCTCGGCGGAACCGCCGTCGCTGTGATGTGCGCCACCACCTCCAAAGTGCCGCAATCAGCCACGCGTAACGGCCGGTCCGGTATCTGAAGTGCTAAGTCCGCGCCCGGAATGCCCCCCACAGGTGTGATGCCGAGGTGGAGGTTTCCCCCGGTCGCGGAGTGTCCTACGGCGGCGGCCAGTATGGTGGTGCGCGCGCCGAGCCGTCCCCTGGCCTGCGGCATGGGGGAAGTACGGGCGGCGGAGCCAATCGGGAGAACCTGCTTTGAGTCGTGAAACTGACAGTTCGTCCTCCGGGCCCCAGGGGCGCGGCGGAGCCGCGTACCCGTCGGGTACGCCGCCGTACGGATCCCGCCAGTATGCGTCGCCGGCCGGCTCGGACGAGACCCCGGAATCCGTCGATCCGCCCCGGCCCGACGAGCCGAAGACCGAGACGACGCTGACGACGCGCATCCGGATCAACATCCCCGGGTCGCGTCCCATCCCGCCGGTCGTGATGCGTACGCCGATGGCCGAGAGCGACATCGCCACCGGCCGCCCCGACGCGGAGCGCACCGGCAGCACCGCGCGCCCCGGCACGCCACCGTCCGCGCCCTCGGGCCTGACGGGCGGCGCGTCGTCCGGCGCGTCGGCCGGCGCATCGGCCGGAACCGGAGCGTCCGGTGGCCCGGCCTCCCCGTCGCCCGCCCAGTCGCGGGACGGCGGCGGCTCCACCGAGCCGTCCGCCGCCTCCTCCGGCGACGAGCCGGCGAAGGGGAAGAGCGGCAGCGACTGGTTCGCCCCGCGCAAGAACCCGGCACCGGCGCCCGCACCGGCTTCCGGTACCGGTGGTGCGCCGGGTTCCGGTGGGGCGCCCGGTACGGGTCCGGCCGGTCCGGGCCCGCTGGGTGCCGGCAGCCAAGGTCCGCTGGGTTCCGGTGCCCCAGGCCCGGGTGGCCCCGGTCCCGGTGGCCCGGGTGCTCCCGGCGTTCCCGGCGGGACGGGCCTCGGTGGCGGGCCCGACGGCGCCGGCCGGCCGCGTCCCGATCTGCCGTACTTCTCGGACGCCGCGCCGCGCCCCGGTGACGGCCCCGGCCCCTCCGGTTCCGGCTTCCCCGGCCCTGGCGGCCCTGGCGGCCCCGGCGGCTCCGGCGGCTCCGGCAGCGCCCTGGACGGCTACAGCACGGAACCCCCCGGCGGGGGCCCGCGCTCCATGCCCGACCCCGGGATGCGCACGCCCGGTTCGCCCGGTACGCCCGGCCCGTCCGGCCCCACGACGGGCCCGGTCACCGGTACCTCGGCGCTGACCCCCAATCTCGACGGCGTCCCCGGACTCGGCGGCCCCGGCCCGATGGTCCCGGGCGCCCCCGGCGGCGTACCGCCCCGGCTCTCCGACGACACCGCGATCCTGACGCCGCAGTCCCCGGCGCCCGACCCCGGCCCCGGTGGCCATGTCTCGGGCGACACGCTGACCAGCGGCATCCCCGTGGTGCCCAGCGAGCCCCGCTCGACGTTCCCGGGCAGGCCGGGCGGTCCGGGCGGCCCCGGCGGCCCGTTCCCGGGTGGCCCCTTCCCAGGCGGTCCCGGTGCCACCGGCGGCTCCGGCGACCCGTTCGCCGACGGACCCGCTGGCCCGGGTGGCCCCGGCGGCCCGGGTGCGCCCGCGCCCGGCCGCTCCGCCGCCCGCCCGGCACCGACGCCTCCCGCACCCGCCCCCGCACCCGCGAAGAAGGGCCGCTCCAAGCTGGTCCTCCTCGGCGTGGCCGCGATCGTGCTGCTCGGCATCGCCTACGGCGCCGGGCTCCTGCTGAACCACTCCGAGGTCCCCAAGGGCACTACGGTGCTCGGCGTCGACATCGGCGGCGGCACGAAGGAGGAGGCGGTCACCAAGCTGGAGGCCGCACTCGGCGAGCGTTCCCAGGCGCCGCTGGCGCTGTCCGTGGACGGCAAGGAGCAGAAGCTGGACCCGGCGAAAGCCGGTCTCGTCCTGGACAGCCAGGAGACCGTGCGCGGCGCGGCGGGCAGCGACTACAACCCGGTCTCCGTGATCGGCTCGCTGTTCGGCGGCGCGCGCACCGCCGACCCGGTGATCCCGGTCGACGAGGAGAAGCTCGGCGTCGCCCTGACCGACCTGGCGGGCGTCGCCGGTTCGTCCCAGGACGGCACGATCCGGTTCGAGCCGAACAAGGCAGTCGCGGTGCCGGGCAAGCCCGGCAAGACCCTGGACGTCGGCCAGTCGCTGATCTCCGTCCGCGACGCCTACCGCGCCCAGGTGCAGACCGGCCAGGCCCGGTTGGTCGAACTGCCCGTCGCCACCCGGGAGCCCACCATCACCCAGGCCGAACTGACCCGGGCGATGAAGGAGTTCGCGGAGCCCGCGATGTCCGACCTGATCACCATCAAGGCGGGCCCGAAGCAGATCCAGTTCGGCCCGGCGCGTTCGCTGCCGCAGATCCTCTCCATGAAGGCCGTCGACGGCCGGCTGGTCGACGTCTACGACAAGGAAGCGATCACCACCCTCCTGGACGGCGTCTTCGACGGCATCGAGGCGGTCAAGGCCGACGGCACGAAGCACCCGGTCGGCGCCGACGACGTGGCCCAGGCGATGAAGACGGCCCTGGCCGGCAAGACCCCGGCAGAGCGCACGGTCACCATCAACCTGACCGGCGAGGGCTGAGCCTCCCGGCCATGAGCACCCTCGACGGCCCCCGCCCGGACACCCCGGGCGGGGGCCGCGGCCGTCTGATCCCCTTGCGGACGGACCTGGGGGGACGGGAGAACGCAGTGAAGCGGGGCCCGGCGCTCATCAGCAGCCGGACCCCGCTCCCGTACAACTCCCGTAGGGGGTAAAAGGACTACGGGAAGTTCACCACCTGCGAGGGGATGGTCTCCGTGCCGGACGTCGGGGATCCGGTCTCGTTGATCACGTGCTCGTACTGTCCGTTGCCGCCCAGCGAGACCACGATCAGGCTGTGGAACTTCACGCCGGGCTTCACCGGTGCCTTGAAGCCGTGGCCCTGCACGATGGTCGGGTCGACGTTGTAGTAGCAGTAGCTGCCCATGCCCCAGCCCTCGTGGACGTCGACCGAGTCGTCGACCCGGTAGGCCGCGTAGCCCTTCGTGTCGCCGTTCTGGATCGCCTCCTGGTTGGGGGCGTCGTACGCCTTCTCGTTCTGGAAGAAGATCGTCCGGCCGCGTTCGCCGTACCACTCGACGTCGTACTTGTTGAAGTGTTCAACGAACAGCCCGGTGGCGAGGACGTCGTCGCCGTTGACGCGGACGCCGTAGTCGGCCCGGTTGGTCTCCCAGCCCCAGCCTTCACCGTGGTCGGCCCGCCACACCCAGGTGTGGTCGATGATCACGTCGTCGCTGTTGACGACGATGCTCGTGGTCGCCTTGCCGGGGCCCGCGCCACCGATCCGTACGAACACGTCCTGGAGCGAGGTGGGGTCGGCCGCGTGGTCGGCCGAGGCGTTCTCCGGGCCGACCTCGATCAGCGTCTTCGAGTTCACCGGGCCCGCGTCGACCAGGAGGCCCGCGAGCTTCACACCGGACACGTCACCGACCTTGATCGCCGTCACCCCGTTGTCCGGGATGATCGTCGCGAGGCCGAGGCCGAGGGCCACCGTGTCGGGGCGGTTGATGGTGATCGTCTCGTCGATGTGGTAGACGCCGGGCGTGAAGAGCAGGTGCAGGCCCTGCTCCACGGCCGCGTTGATGGTCGCCGCGTCCGCACCCTCCTTCACCACGTAGAACTGGTCCAGCGGGATCGACTCGCCGGCCGGCGTGCCGTTCGCCCACGACGTGCCGCGCGCGTTCTCCCGCTTCTCCGGGACGAAGACCTTGTAGTCGTCCCCGTCGAGGTGGAGGAACGGCTTCTCGCGCGAGATGGGGGTGGTGTCGAGCGTCGTGTACGGCGGCTCCGGGAAGTTGTTGGCCGGGGCGCCCTCGACGCCCGAGAACGTCATGTTCCAGACGCCGTTGCCCCAGCCGCCCACCGTGCTGTCGCGGGTGTACCACTGCTGCTGGGAGTAGGGCCCGACCTGGCCGTCGATCTTGCTGTCGGCGATGTAGCCGCCGCTGGCCCAGCCGTACCCGTCGGGCGCCAGGTTCAGCCCGCCCTTGACGTGCATCCGGCGGAAGGGCGCGGCCTGGGAGACCGCCCAGCGGTTGGTGCCGGAGACCGGGTTGAGGGTCAGGTTCTCCGCCGAACGCCAGAAGTTCTGCGTGGCGTTCCCGTCGAACCAGCCCGCGTCGACCGTCACATCGCCGTTGAACGTGGTGTCGTTCGGGTGGAGCCCGAGGCCCGCGATCTGCGTGTAGAACCCGATCTGCGCGTTGATGTCGTCGTACGTGCCCGGCTTGAACATCAGCGCGTAGCGGTCCAGGCCGAACTGCGCGGACTCCTGCTTCTTGAAGATCTCGTCGACCTTGCCCTGGATGTCGGGCGTGGACGGGTCGAAGACATGCACGTTGGGTCCGAGGTCACCGCCGCCGGGGATGGCGGCCTGGACCTTCTTCTCCTTCTGGGACTCTTCGCCGAACGCTGTCTGGGCGGTGGGGACGGCCATGAGCAGCGATACGGCGAGCGCGGCGAACCCGAGGGCCTTGGACCGGCGGTGCCTGCGCGGTGAGGAGCGTGGTGCGGTGGGGGGTGCGGAGCGCGGTGCGGTGTTTGGTGCGGTGGGGGGAACATGCATGGAGGTACGTCTCCTGGGTCGTGGTACGCGTGCACGACGGACGGGCGGGAGAGCGCCTGTGGGGAGAAAGCGAGAGAGCGCTCTCTCGTTACGGTGATGTTTCCCCGGTGGGCCTGTACGCGTCAAGAGGTGTGCGTGAGGCGTCTCGTGCGAGCGGCCGGATTCGTAACAACTGACGCCAGTGGTACGGCGATTGACCGGTTTCGCGGTCAGTTGGGGCGCTCGTTGACTTCATGAACTGATGTCCCGCGTGGGTGGAGTGGCCTCCGGCGGCGCGATGCCGGACGAGCGGGCGTCCGGCGCAGGGGGGACCATGGGGCCATGAGCTCGTCCGCCGCCGGTCCGCCGCGTCCGCCCCGCGGCGAGAGCCCGCCCCCTGTCGAGCGCCCGCCCCAGGACGCCGGGCGGCGGATCAAGGTCTGGTTCCGGTCCGTCCCGCGCGAGGACGGGCTGCCGTACGACACCGAGGGGCTGTGGGCGACCCGGCTGAGCGCCGACACCGCCCGGGTCGACAACGTCCCCTTCCTCCAGGACGGGGTCGCCGAGGGCGAGACCGTACGGTTCGCGACCGACGCGGACGGGGTGCACTGGGCCACCGGGCGGGTGGCCGACTCGGGCAACTGCACCGTACGCGTGCTGCCCGTGCTGGACGGCCCGCTCGGCCGGGACGCCCACGCCGTGCACGAGCGGCTCGCCCCGTTCGGGCTGGGCGGCGAGGTCTTCAGCGCGGATTTCCCGCTGGTCGCGTTCACCGTGCCGGGCGGCGCGGACCTCCGGGCGATCAAGGAGCTGCTCGTCCGGGGCGAGGAGGAGGGGTGGTGGCACTTCGAGGTCTCGTGCGCCACGGAGGCGTGGGGGGCGGCGTAAGGAGGCCTGGGAGGCGCCGGGGTCGTGGAGCCGGCTCGGTCCACGACCCCAGGTCTACGGTTACGGGGTCGCCGGTCCCGTCTCCTCGCCCTCACCCTCGCCCTCGCCGATCTTCCGGATCACCCGGGCCGGATTGCCCACCGCGACCACGTTCGCCGGCAGGTCCTTCGTGACCACCGCTCCCGCGCCGACCACCGTGTTCTCCCCGATGCTCACCCCCGGGCAGACGATCACCCCGCCGCCCAGCCACACGTTGTCCCCGATCGTGATCGGCTGCGCGGCCTCCCACTTGGCGCGGCGCGGTTCCGGGTCGATGGGGTGGGTCGGGGTGAGGAGCTGGACGTTCGGGCCCATCTGGACGTCGGCGCCGATCGTGATCCGGGCGACGTCCAGGAACACCGCCCCGAAGTTCACGAACGTACGCGGGCCCACCGTGATCTGGTGGCCGTAGTCCACCCGCAGCGGCGGGCGGATCTCGGCGCCCTCGCCCAGCTCGCCCAGCAGCTCGGCCAGCGCGGCGCGGCGGGCCTCGGGGGCACCGGCCGACGTGGCGTTGAAGCGCTCGTTCAGCAGGGCCGAGCGCAGGGCGTCCGCCGCGATCTCCGGGTCGTCGGCGAGGTAGAGCTCGCCCGCGAGCATGGCCTCGCGCTGGCTGCCCGGCGCCTTCTTCGCTTCGTTCTCGGGGGAGTTGGGGGAGTCGGGGTAGTTGGTGGTGTCCTGGCTGGTCACGAGGTCGTCGTCTCCTTCGTTTCCTTCGTACGGGGTGATCCGTCGGGCGATCCGTCGGGTGGTCCGGGGGGTGATCCGGCGGGTGGTCCGTCCGTTGATCCGTCCCCCTGCAGTCTGCCTGCCGGTCCTCGCCCGCGTCCCGCCCGCAGCCCCGGCGCCAGGGCCACCGTCACCGCCAGCGAGAGCGCCGCGACCGCCGCCATCCCGGTCCCGGGCGAGGTCACCTGAGCGATCGACCCCGCGAGGGCCGCGCCCACGCCCTGCATCGCGAGCATTCCCGAGGAGCTCAGCCCCAGGGCGTGCCCGCTCAGCTCCGCGGGCGTCAGGGCCATCAGCCGTTCCTGGAGCAGCAGGCTCGCGCTGAACCCGACGCTCGCCAGCACCACCGCGACCACCGCCACCGGCACCCCGGGGTCGAGGGCGAACAGCAGGTACGGGGCGGCCAGCAGCAGCCGCAGCGGAGCGCCGAGCCGGGCCCGCCACCGCCCCGGCACGAACCGGCCGACCAGCGTGTCCCCGGCCAGCATCCCCAGGGCCCCGCAGGCGAAGAGGAGCCCCGCGTACCCGGGCGCGTAGGCGATGTACAGGGACTCGCACCCCACCACGAGCCCGTTGGGCACCCACAGGGCGAGGTAGACGGAGCGGCGGGGTGGGGACGACCAGAGGAGCGCGTTGGTCCGCCAGGTCTCCCGGACCGAGGCCCGGCCGGTGGCGCGGGGCGGCAGGGCGGTGAGCCCGAACCGGGCGAGGGCGGCCGCGACGACGTACAGACCTGCCCCCACCAGCAGCGTGCCGCGCGCCGAGAGGGCGGTCACCAGCACCCCGCCCACCGCGAACCCGACGATCTGCATGGTGCCCACCGTCATGTTGAGCACCGACCGGCCGAGCAGGAAGCCCCGCTGCGGAAGGATCTCGTTGAGCAGCCCGTACCGCACCCCGCCGCCCAGCGAGGAGGCCACCCCGAGGGCCAGGAGGAGGGCGAAGGCGGCCCACAGCGGCAGGCCCGGGATCGCCTGGACGCCGGTGCCGAGCGCGAACAGCAGCGCCAGGCCGGTCAGGGTGGCGCGCGGCGGCAGCCGGTCCGCCGCCGACAGCAGGGTGAGCGCCCCGGCGACCTGCGCCAGCGACGGGCCGAACATGGCCAGCGCCGACAGCAGCGGTGAGCCGGTCGCGGTGTACACGAGGGTGCCGAGGGCGAGGCCGGTCGCGGTCTGTGCCGCCACCTGCACGGAGACGGTCGTGAAGAAGGGGAGGAACTCCGGGGTCTGGAAGAGCTCGCGGTAGGTGCGCATCAGCGGAGTGTGCGGGGGCGCTCCCCGGGCTCGTTACTCTTTCGCGGTCAGGCGAAACTCTTTCGCGGTCAGGCGAAGCATCGAGGATCCGGGGGCGGGCCGTGGGCTGGTGGCAGATCAGTACGGACACCCTCGCCACCAGCCGCTTCGTCGTCTCCCCGCTGGCCGAGACCGTCGCGAGCCTGCGCACCCTGGAGCGGGCCGTCGCCGCGCATCCGCGCGAGCGCGCCTGGCTGGAGCGGTGGCTGCCCGCCTACCGGCGCCGGCAGTCGGGGGAGCCGCTCTCCGCCCGGATCGTCCGCGCCGCCTTCACCCCCCGCTGGAGCGCCGACTTCCTCACCCCCGCCCCTGTGCCCCCGCCCCCAGGACAGGAGCCGGACACCTTCGCCCAGGAGCTGGCGCGGGTCCGGGCGACGCCGCCGGAGCGGGCCCGCGCCGATCTCGCCGTGGCAATGCGCCGACCGCTGCCCGCCGCGCTGGACCGGGACGACCTGGCGGAGCGGAGCGCCGATGTCCTGGAGTGGGTGTGGACGCGTGCCGTGGAGCCGGAGTGGCCCGCCCGGCGCAGGGTCCTGGAGGCCGATGTGATCGCCCGGGCCGCCCAGTTGAGCCGGGGCGGCTGGGCGCAGGCGCTCGACGGGATGCGGCCGGGGATGCGGTGGCTGGGGGAGAGCCGGCTCCAGATCAACACGTACGACAACCCGCCGCGCGAACTGGGCGGCGCCCAGCTCGTGTTCACCCCCGTCACCGCCGACGTGGGCTGGGTCTGCTGGGACATCCCGCACCGCTACGGCGTCGTCTACCCGTGCGCGGGCGCGCTCGCCGACACCGGGCGGGCTCCCGTACCGCAGGCACTCGGGGCGCTGATCGGCCCGGCGCGGGCGGGAGTTCTCGTCCTGCTGGCCTCGCCGCTGTCCACGACCCAGCTCACCTCGCTGACCGGGCAGGGGCTGGGGTCCGTCGGCCGCCACCTGCGGGTTCTGCTGGACGCGGGACTGGTGCGCCGCCGCAGGGACGGACGGTCCGTGCTCTATTTCCGTACGGCCGCGGGGGACGGTCTGGTGCGCGCGGCAGGCTGATTCCATACGTGGGCGGGCCGGGCTGGTGCGCGCGGCAGGCTGATTCCGTACCTGGGCGGGACGGGCTGTTGTGCGGCGCGGGCTGAACGCGCCCCGCGCGCGCCCCTGTCCGCACCAGGGAAATCACCGATCCGCGGTGCGGTCCGCATGGATCGCGCGCATGTATGAGTGATGACATCGGTGACTATTGGCGCTGCTCATCGTTATGACAATTTCTCTCTCGCCAGCAACGACCGAGCGGGGGGAATGTCGTGAATCCGGAGTACGCCGCATATTGTCAGGCGGACCGCCGCTTCTACGACGCACCCCACCGTTCCCTCGAATCCCTCGAATCCCTCGAAGAGGGCGCCGAGGACGGCTCGTTCTACGCTCCGGTCCGAGGCGCCGCCCCCCAGGGGTGGACCCGCTCCCGGCGCGGCGACTGGCTCTCCTTCAGCCCGGACGGGCTCCGGGTGCCGGCCCAGGGCTGGAAGATCCACATATCGGCCGCCGCCGACAACGCCGCCTCCGTGCTGGAGCGGGTCGCCGGACACTGTCTGGCCCACCGGCTGCCCTTCAAGTGCGTACCGTCGCCCGGCCTGTTGAACCTGCGGAACTCCAAGTACGCGGACCGGGCCGGAAGCGGCAAGTTCATCACCGTCTACCCGCACTCCGAGGACACGTTCCCCGAGGTGTGCGCCGCGCTGATGAAGCTGCTGGAGGGCGAGCACGGCCCGTACATCCTCAGCGATCTGCGCTGCGGGGACGGTCCGGTGCACACCCGGTACGGGGCGTTCGCCGCCCGCTTCTGCACGGGCCCCGACGGGCGGCCCGTGCCCGCCGTCGCCGACCCGCAGGGCCGCCTGGTCCCCGACGACCGGGGCCCCGCCTTCCGGATACCCGCCTGGGTGACGCCGCCCGACTTCCTGCGCCCGCACCTCGAAGCCCGCGCCGCCGTCGGCCTCGGCGACGTGCCGTACACCGTCGAGAAGGCGCTCCACTTCTCCAACGGCGGCGGGGTCTACCTCGGCCGCGACAGCCGTACCGGCGAGCAGGTCGTCCTCAAGGAGGCCCGCCCGTACGCCGGGCTCGCCGCCGACGGGGCCGACGCCGTCGCCCGGCTTGAGCGGGAGCGGGTCGCGCTGGAACACCTGGCCGGACTGGACTGCGTACCGGCCGTGCACGACGCGTTCGAGGTCGGCGGCCACCACTTCCTGGTCCTCCAGTACCTGCCGGGCATCACGCTCAACACCGTCTTCGCCCGCCGCTTCCCGCTCGCCCGGCAGAACCCGACTCCTGAACTGCTCGCCGAACACGCCGCATGGGCCGAGGAGTTGTACGGGAAGGTCGAGCGTGCCGTCGAGGCCGTCCACGCCCGTGGCATCGTCATCAGCGACCTGCACATGAGCAACGTCATGGTCGACGAGGAGTCCGGCCGGATCGCCCTGCTCGACTTCGAGGCCGCCTCCCCGGCAGCCGACCGCCGCCGCCAGATCGTCGCCAATCCGGCCTTCGTGGCCCCGGCCGACCGGCGCGGCATCGAGATCGACCGGTACGCGCTGGCCTGTCTGCGGCTCGCCCTGTATCTGCCGCTCACCACGCTCTTCGGCATCGACCGCACGAAGGCCGCTGGTCTCGCCCGCGAGATCGCGCACATCTTCCCGGTGGCGGAGGAGAGCCTGCGGCCGGCGGTGGCGGAGATCCAGCGGGGTACGGAACCGGTGTCGGACGCGCAGGCGAGTACGGAGACGCCGGGGACTTCCGGTTCGCTGCCGCCCGCCCCCGGTGACTGGCCGGAGAGCCGCGCCGCGATGGCCCGCGCCATCGCCGCCTCCTGTACGCCCGACCGCGAGGACCGATGTTTCCCGGGCGACATCGCCCAGTTCGCCACAGCGACCGGCGGCCAGTCCTTCGCCTACGGGGCGGCCGGCGTCCTCTACGCCCTGCACGAGACCGGCGCCCCGCGCATCGAGCCGGCCGAGGAATGGCTGCTGAGGCAGGCCAAGGACCCGGCCTCAGGCTCACCCCTCGGCTTCTACGACGGCCTGTCCGGCATCGCCTGGACGCTGCACCGGATCGGTCGCACCGCCGAGGCCGCCGACCTCACCCGGATCGTCTTGGACCAGCCGCTCGAAGGCCTGGCGCCCGGACTGCACAGCGGGTACGCCGGTATCGGCCTCGCCCTCGACGATCTGGCCCGCACCGCCTCCGCCACCGAAGCCCCGGCGCTCGCCGCAGCCGCCGGCCGGGCCACCGCCCTCGCCGTACGCGCCCTGGTCGACGGCCCGCCGTCACCCCGCACCGGCCTCCTGCACGGCGCGACCGGCGTCGCCCTGCTGCTGGTCCGCCGGTACGAGACCACCGGCGACACCGCCCTTCTCGACCTGGCGGCCGCCGCCCTCCGGCGCGACCTGGACCGGTGCCGGGCGGGCGACGACGGCGAACTCCTCGTCGTCGAGGGCAAGCGGCTGATGCCCTACCTCGGAGCGGGCAGCGCCGGCATCGCGGCCGTCATCGACGCCTACCTGGCCCACCGCCCCGACCCGGAGCTGGAGGCCAAGGGCCGCGCCCTGCTCCCGGCCGCGCTCTCCGCCTTCTACATCCAGCCCGGACTGCTGCGCGGCTCGGCCGGACTCCTCATGCACCTGGCGGCCACGCCGCTGTGCGACGAGGAGACCCGGCAGCGGGCGGTCCGCCTCCACACCCGCCTCCTGGCCGGCCACGCACTCGCGTACGAGGGCGGACTCGTCTTCGCCGGTGAGCAGTTGATGCGGATGTCGATGGACCTGGCCACCGGGACCGCCGGCTGCCTGCTCGCCCTGGGCAGCGCGCTGGACACCGCGCCGGGCCCGCCCACCACGCTTCCCTTCCTCGCCGCCGCCGCTCCACGGGCGGCGCACCCCGGCCGCGCCAGCGGCTCCACGGACCGGCTCCTTCAGGAGTCGTAGCACCACCACCGCTCAACACCCAGCCGGAGCAACGGGTTCCGGTTACCGTCCCAGAAAGGAACACCATCATGGCGCTTCTTGACCTTCAGGCGATGGAGACCCCGGCCGAGGAGGCCTTCGGCGAGCTCGCCACGGGCAGCCAGGTCTCGCTGCTGGTCTGTGAGTTCAGCTCCCTCAGCGTGACCCTCTGCACCCCGTGATGCAGCGCCGCCCGGCCCGCCGGTGACCTCACCGGCGGGCCGGGCGGCCCGTCCGCCGGTCCCGCGCGGTTCGTCCGCCCGGGACCGGCGGCGTCCGTACGTACCTACGTCAGTACGTACCTACGTCCGTACGTACGCGATCGACGCGGGTCCGCAACGGGAGACCACGTGCGGACCGACCACCGCGAGCCGGGAAGGAAGACCACGTGCGGCTGAAGCCCCGCCCGCCGACGCCCTCCGGCACCCGGCGGCTCGCCCGCCGCCACCCCGCCGCCCTCCTGGCCCTCTTCCTCTGCTCCACCGGCGGCGCGCTCGCCGCCCTCGCGCTGCCCGCCGCCCTCGGCCACACGGTCGACGGGCTCATCGACGGCGGGCCCGTGCCCTGGTCCGGGCTGCTGCTCTGCGCCGTACTCACCCTCGCCGAGACCGGGTTCGACGCGGGCGCGGCCGTGCTCACGACCAGCACCGGCGCCAAGCTCACCGCCCATCTCCGCACCCGCACCACCGCCCGGGTCCTGGCCTCCGAACCGCGTCGCGCCCTGGCCGTACCGACCGGCGACCTCACCGCCCGGCTCACCGCCCGCACCGCCGACGCGGCGACCGCGCCCACCACCGCCGCCGGGGCCGTCGCGGGTGTCCTGCTGCCGCTCGGCGCGGTCGCCGGCCTCTTCCTCATCGACCCGTGGACAGCCGCCGCCTTCCTCCTCGGCGCGCCCCTCCTCGTCGCCCTCCTGCACACCTTCACCCGCCGCACCGCCGACGCCGGGGCCGACTACCAGCGTGCCCAGTCCGTCATCGCCCACCGCCTCACCGAGGCCCTCGACGGCGCCGAGACCATCCGCGCCGCCCGCACCGGCGCCCGCGAGTACCGCCGCATCCTCGAACCCCTCGGCGCCCTGGCCGACCACGGCCGCCGCACCTGGACCGTGTACGGCCGGGCCGCCGGCCAGAGCGCCCTGCTCCTGCCCCTCCTCATGCTGCTGGTCCTCGCGGTCGGCGGACTCCGCCTCCACGCGGGCGCGATCGGCGTCGGCGACCTCGTCGCCGCCTCCCGGTACGCGGCCCTCGCCGTCGGCATCGGCGCCCTCACCGGAGCCCTCGGCGCCCTCGCCCGCAGCCGCGCCGCCGCCCGCACCCTGGACCCGCTGCTCACCCTGGACCCGCTGCCGCACGAGGGGCTGGGGCCGGTCCCCGGCGGCCCGGGCCACCTCGAACTCCGGGACGTCGGCGTCGTCCAGGACGGAAAGCCGGACGCTGGCCAGGACGGAAAGCCGGACGCTGGCCAGGACGGAGGGCAGGGCGGAAAGCCGGACGCCGGAGGGCAGGACGGCAAGCCGGACGGAAGACAGGACGGAAAACCGCTGCTCACCGGCGTACGCCTGTCCATCCCCGGCGGTACCTCCCTCGCCGTCGTCGGCCGCTCCGGCTCCGGCAAGTCGGTCTTCGCGGCGGTCGTCGGCCGGCTCCTCGACCCGGACACCGGAACCGTGCTCCTGGACGGCGTCCCGCTCACCGCCATGGATCCCGCCCTCCTGCGCCCCGAGATCGCCTACGCCTTCGCCCGCCCCGCCCTGCCCGGCACCACGGTCGAGGACACGATCGCCTTCGGGCCGTGGACCGCGGGCCCCGAGGCGGTACGGGCCGCCGCCCGGGCCGCCCGCGCCGACGGATTCATCGGGCTGCTCCCGTACGGCTACGCCACCCCGCTCACCGACGCCCCGCTCTCCGGCGGTGAACGCCAACGCCTGGGCCTGGCCCGCGCGTTCGCCCACCCCGGCCGTCTGCTGATCCTGGACGACGCCCTCTCCGGCCTCGACACCGTCACCGAGCACCACGTCCGCCGCGCCCTCGACGAGCGGGCCGGGCACTGCACCCGCGTGATCGTGGCCCACCGGCTCTCCTCGGCCGCCCGCGCGGACCGGGTCCTCTGGCTGGAAAACGGCCGCGTCCGGGCGACGGGCCCGCACGAGGAGCTCTGGGCGGACCCGGAGTACCGGGCGGTGTTCCGTACGGAGGAGGCGGAGGCGGAGGCGGAGGCGGAGGCGGTTCCACCGGCCCGTACGGAAGTGGATGCCCGATGAAAGCACCCCGACCGGCACCAGGAACCGCACCCCGACCGGCCCGCCGCCACGGCGCCCTCACCCGCGTCACGCGCGACGCCCGCCCCTTCCTCCGCGCCCGCACCGCGGTGGTCCTGCGGCTGGCCGGCTGGTCCCTGCTGGAGTTCGTCCAGACCTTCCTGGGCGGATTCGGCGTCGCCAGGGCGCTGGACCACGGCTTCCTCGCCGGACGCCCGCTCACCGGCCTCCTCTGGCTGGCCGTCGCCGCCGTCGCCGTGCTTCCCGCCCAGCTCGCCACCCGCGGGGTCTTCGGACGCCTGGCGGACCTGGTGGAGCCGCTGCGCGACGGGCTCGTGCGGCGTGCGGTCTCCCGGGCGCTGTCCGGCGCCCTCGCGCACCCCGCCGGCACCACCGCCCGCTCCCTCTCCCAGGTCACCCATCAGAGTGAGATCGCCCGGGACGGCTGGGCCGGACTCGTCCTGACGCTGCGGTCGTTCGTGTTCACGGTGGCCGGGGCGGTGGCGGGCCTGCTGGCCCTGGAGCCGAGGCTCCTGCTGATCGCGCTGCCGCCGCTGATCCTGGGCGCCGCCCTCTTCCTCGCCACCCTGCTGCCGATGGCCGCCCGCCAGCGCGACTACCTCAGCGCCGACGAGGCGTACGCCGCCCACGCGGGCCGCACCGCCGCCGACCTGCGGGACATCGCCGCCGCCGGGGCCGCCGACCGTACGGTGGCGGAGTCCGAGGCCCTGGCCGACGACCAGGTCCGCGCGGCCCGTTCGCTGGCCCGCTGGTCCGGCGTACGGGTGGTGGCCCTGGCGGTCTGCGGTCGCTTCCCGCCCCTGCTGCTGCTCCTCGGCGCCCCCTGGCTGCTCCGCAACGGCCTCACACCCGGCGCCCTGGTGGGCGCGCTGACGTACCTCACCCAGGCCCTGGCACCGGCGGTCCAGGCACTGATGACCATGCTCTCCACGGTCGGCGGCCGCCTGCTGGTGGTCCTGGACCGCTTCACGGACGCGCCGCCGCCACCCGCTGAGGACAAGGACGGCGATCGGCAGCCACCCGCCCGGGCCAGCGCCCCCGTGGCCGAACTCCGCGCCGTCACCTTCGCGTACGGGCCCGCCGCGCACCCCGTCCTGGACCGGCTCTCCCTCTCCGTCGCCCCCGGCGAGCACCTGGCCGTCGTCGGGCCGAGCGGCAGCGGCAAATCGACGCTCGCCGCCGTCCTCGCCGGGGTGGAGGCGCCCACGGCAGGCGCTGTGCTGTGGCACGGGCGGCCGGTGCGGGGGGCCGATGCCACCTCCGTACGCGTCCTGCTGCCCCAGCACGCCTACGTGTTCACCGGCTCGCTGCGCGACAACCTCCGCTATCTCCGCCCGGGCGCGAGTGACCGTTCCATCGCCGCCATGGTCGACGCGCTCGGCCTGGACCCCCTGCTCTCCCGGCTCGGATCGCTCGACGCGGACCTGGAACCGGACCGGCTCTCCCAGGGCGAACGCCAGCTCGTCGCCCTCGGCCGCGCCTACCTGGCGGCCCCGCCGCTCATCGTCCTCGACGAGGCGACCAGCCGCCTCGATCCGGCCGCCGAGACCCGCGCCGAGTACGCCTTCGCCGCGCTGCCGGGTGCCCTGGTGGTCGTCGCCCACCGCCTCAGCTCGGCCCGCCGCGCCGACCGGATCCTGGTGATGGACGGCCCCCGCACCCGCTGCGGCACCTCCACCGAACTGCTGCGCACCTCGGCCCTCTACCGGGACCTGGCAGGGCTCTGGGAACCGGACGAGGAGCCCCGCCGCAAGAACGGACAACCGGACGAGGAGCCCGGCAGCAAGACCGGGGAGCCCGACGCCGAGCCCGGCAGCAAGAACGGCGAACCGGACAGCCGGTCCCGCAGGGGCGGGGTCATATCCACCCTGCCTCCTTCGCCCGTCTGATCGCGTCGACCCGATTGCGCGCCCCGGACTTCCGAATGGCGGCGGCGAGGTAATTGCGCACCGTCCCCGGCGTCAGATGCAGTCGCTGCGCGATTCCGGAGACGGTTTCCCCGCCCTCGGCAAGGGCGAGCACACCCAATTCCCGGGGAGATAAGGGCATGTCGGCCACCTGCAACAGGCTGAAGGCAAGCGACTCGTCGATATGCCGCCCGCCGTCGGCCAGTTTGTGCATGACTTCGGAGAGGTCGTCCACCGGCCGGTACTTGTCGATATAGCCGCGGGCGCCCGCCTCGTAGGCCCGGCGCAGCCCCCGCGGTCGGTCGCTGCGGGTGAGAACCGCCAGCGGACAGCCCCTGCCGTGCGGCTCGGCCAGCGATCTCACCTCCTCCAGGACGTCCAGCGCGTCCGGACAGTCGAGGTCGGTGAGCAGCACGTCCGGTACCGGTACCGGTCTCGCTTCCGGTCCCGCTTCCGGTCCGATGCCGGCGAGCGCCGAGCGTATCGTGCCCCGGTCGGCGGTCGTCACGTCTATTCCCTGCCCCGCACCGAGCAGGGAGGCCAGCGAAGCGCGCCACAGCGGCACGGTGTGGACCAGCAGAACGGTTGTCATCAGGCTGCCCTCGGCATTTCTCTCCGGGCGCGCGCACTACAGGCGTATCGCAGAATGCGATGGTGTGTGCGCGTCGGGTGACGAGTCTCCAGTGGAGCGCATGAGCATTCGGCTACGCCGACGAATTGGCGGATTCCTGTGCCTGATGGGCGCGGATGGGGGCGTTCGGATGTACAGCGGGAGCGCACGGCGTGGCGGACTGGCCGGAACCGGCTCCACGGAACGCGGCCAGGGCGGGGAGGGAGGTGTATTTCCAGCCAAAATCCTTCTACTTCCGGCCGAGTTCAGCAAGGCCCGGCCGCTGCGGCCTCAGTTCAGCAGCGCCCGCCCCGGACCGCCTCAGCCTCAGTTCAGCAGGGCCCGGGCCGCCTGGGCCCTGTGCCGGATCGCCTCGGCCGTGGTCGGCTCGATGGCGTCGAGCACCTCCGCGTACTCCTCCATCTCCGCCGCCCCGCGCTGGAACTCCCCGCGCTGGACCAGGAGCTGGGCCCGCTCGTAGCGCAGCCGCGCCGGGTGCGCGGGCAGCAGCAGCGAGAGCTCCACCGCCCAGAGGGCCACATCCGTGCGCTCGGGGCGGGCGGCGGCCCAGGCTCTGATGTTGTTCAGGATCCGCAGCACGATCTCCAGCGGCCGCGCGGGCGTCAGCATGGACGGCTCCAGCGGCGCCCCGGTCGCCGCGGTGACCAGAAGGTCCGCGTCCTGGCCGGTCAGCGGCGCGCCCCCGGTGAACGGATCGACGAGCACCGGCTGTGCCGGGTCCCCGAAGCCGACCACGAAGTGGCCGGGCAGCGCCACCCCGAACACCGGGGCGCCGGCCCGCCGGGCCACCTCGATCCAGACCACCGAGAGCAGGATCGGCAGCCCCCGGCGGCGCCGCAGCACCTGCTGGAGGAGCGAGGAATCCAGCCGCTGGTAGTCCGCCGAGGACCCGCAGAACTCGTGCTGCTCGCCGAGCAGTCCGGCCAGCGCCGAGGCCCAGGCGACGGGGGAGCGGGCGCCGTAGGGCAACAGCCCGGCCAGCCGGTCCAGTTCGATCTGCGCCGCGTCGATCCCGTACGGGTCGGGGGAGGTCTCCGCCGGATCGACCGGGCGCGGTTCCTCGGGGCCGACCGGGCCCGCCTCCGCGCCCACCAGCAGACAGAGCAGCGCCAGATCCGGCCGCTCGGACCGGGCCTCGTCGGCGAACTGCCGCCGGCGGTCGGCCGTACCGGAATCCTGCGTGCTCATATGCGATCCATGCCCCTGCTCGTACCTGCTGCTGGCTGCCCCCGCCCTGCCAGGCGGTCCGGACTCCGCTACGCCGGCCGGAAGTGGTGGTAGCGGTGGTGCGCCGCGAACCCCATGCCGTCGTACAGCGCCCGCGCCCCTGCATTGTCCTCCTCCACCTGGAGCCAGGCCGCCGAAGCACCCTCCTCCAGGGCCTGCCGGGCCAGGGCCGCCATCACCGAGGTGGCCAGCCCGCGCCGCCGGTGCTCGGGGCCGACCTCCACGGCCATGAACCCGGCCCACCGCCCGTCCACGACACACCGGCCGATCGCCGCGGGCGCCTCGCCACCGCTCTCCCCGCCCGTCTCCCCAACGCTCTCCCCGCCGCTCTCTCCGTCGCCCGCGCCCGCCACCGTGGCGAACCAGACCGACGGGCCGCCGCCCAGCACCCGCAGCACATGCGGGCCGGGGGTGGAGAAGCGCTGGTAGCGCGAGAGCCACGCCGCGTCCGGCTCCCGGCTCAGCCGCACCGCCGACACCTCCGCGTCCAGGTCACCGACCGGCGCCAGCGCGGCGATCCGCACCTCGGCGGTGACCTCGCTCCGCCAGCCGTGCCGCTCCAGCTCCGCGCAGAGCGCCTCCTGCGCCCCCTCGGCACCGGTCGCCGTCTGGATGTACGGGGGCAGGCCCCGCTCCTCGTACCACCGCTCGACCCGCCCGAACGCCTCGCCGAGCGGCAGACCCGGATCGCCGAGCGGCAGCGCGGAGTTGGCACGCCGGGTGAACCCCCCGGCGGCGCGCAGCCGCCACTCGCCCAGGGCCTCGCTCTCCACCGGCGGCCAGGCGCGTGCGGTGACGGCTGCCAGCTCGGCGAAGGAGGCCGCCGGGCCCCTCCGGCGGGCCGGGGCGGCGGGGATGACCTTGCCCGCCACCAGGGAGGATTCCATGATGTGGACGGACTCCCCGCTCTTTGGTGTGATCGCGACCACACCGCCGTCCCATGATGTGAGAACGCCGACCGTGTCAGTGAACCCCACGCCCGCGTCGCCCCCCTCGGAGCGCCGCCGTACGGATACGCGTTTGCCCACGTCAGCCGGTGTGATCCGGACTTCCAGCCGTCCGCCCATGGTGAATTCCACAGCTCAGTCCGCCCCTCCTGTTCGGTTCGTGCCCGAGAACGGAGATACTAGGGGCGGGCATCGACGACGCCGCGCTCCCGCGCGAGAGCCAACGCCCTACCGAGGAGGAACGACAGCGTGACCTACGTCATCGCGCAGCCTTGTGTCGACGTGAAGGACAAGGCCTGCATCGAAGAGTGCCCCGTCGACTGCATCTACGAGGGCCAGCGGTCCTTGTACATCCACCCGGACGAGTGCGTCGACTGCGGAGCCTGTGAGCCGGTCTGCCCGGTCGAGGCCATCTTCTACGAGGACGACACTCCGGAGGAGTGGAAGGACTACTACAAGGCGAACGTCGAGTTCTTCGACGACCTCGGCTCCCCGGGTGGTGCTTCCAAGCTCGGTCTCATCGAGCGCGACCACGCGTTCGTCGCCGGACTGCCGCCGCAGAACCAGTAGGCGGCAGCGGCACCCTGTGCGCAGCCCGGTCCCGTACGGCTTGTCACCGTGCGGGACCGAGGCGTTTCCTGTACGGCCGGGAACGGCCTGAGCAACCCGAGAAAGCAGAGCCCCGTGTCCGCAGTCTCCTCCCGCCTCCCGGTCTTCCCCTGGGACAGGCTCACGCCGTACAAGACCACGGCCCAGGCCCACCCGGACGGCATCGTGGACCTCTCCGTCGGTACGCCGGTCGACCCGGTGCCCGAGGTGATCCGGCGGGCGCTCGTCGCCGCCGCCGACAGCCCCGGCTATCCGACGGTGTGGGGCACCGAGGCCCTGCGCGACGCGCTCACCGGCTGGGTGGAGGGCCGCCTCGGCGCGGTCGGGGTGACCCACGCCAACGTCCTGCCGGTCGTCGGCTCCAAGGAGCTGGTGGCCTGGCTGCCGACGCAGCTCGGGCTCGGCGCGGGCGACAAGGTCGCCTACCCGCGGCTCGCCTACCCGACGTACGAGGTCGGCGCCCGGCTCTGCGGCGCGGAGCCCGTCGTCTACGACGACCCGACCGAGCTGGACCCGGCCGGGCTGAAGCTGCTCTGGCTCAACTCCCCCTCCAACCCGACCGGGAAGGTGCTGGCGAAGGACGAGCTGGTCCGGATCGTCGCCTGGGCCCGCGAGCACGGAGTGCTGGTCTTCAGCGACGAGTGCTATCTGGAGCTGGGCTGGGACGCCGAGCCGGTCTCGGTGCTCCACCCGGAGGTCTGCGGCGGCCACTACGACGGCATCGTGGCCGTCCACTCGCTCTCCAAGCGCTCCAACCTGGCCGGCTACCGCGCCGCCTTCATCGCGGGCGACGCGGCCGTCCTCGGTGAGCTGCTGCTGATCCGCAAGCACGGCGGGATGATGACGGCCGCGCCCGTCCAGGCCGCCACCGTCGCCGCCCTCGGCGACGACGTGCACGTGGCCGAGCAGCGCGCCCGGTACGCGGACCGCCGCCTGGCCCTGCGCGCGGCCCTGGAGGCGCACGGCTTCCGGATCGAGCACAGCGAGGCGAGCCTCTACCTCTGGGCGACCCGCGACGAGCCCTGCTGGGAGACCGTGGCGTACCTCGCCGGGCTGGGCATCCTGGTGGCGCCCGGCGACTTCTACGGCCCGGCGGGCGAGCGCTTCGTCCGCGTGGCGTTCACCGCGACCGACGAGCGGGTGGCGGCGGCGGTCAAGCGCCTGTCCTGACGTACGCGTACGAGAGGGGCCCGGGGAGTGCGCACTCCCCGGGCC
>NZ_JBHXOX010000005.1:0-30877 GCF_042718795.1 Streptomyces cyaneofuscatus | reverse complement strand
GTCGTCGCCCCCGACGCCCGCGGCGGGGGGGGGGGCGGTCTACAGCCCCTGCTGCTCTCGTCCGATTTGGTGGGGCGCCGGGCGTCGGCCCCCCCCCCGGGCCCCTCTCGCATGTACGGCGTATGTACGGCGTACGGCGGCGGGTCAGCCGATCGGCAGACCGCCCAGCGGCAGGCCACCGGTGGGCAGGCCGCCGCCGAGCGCGTCGGTCGGCAGGCCCCCGCCGGCGGCACCGGCGATGCCGCCGACGGCCTCGCCCGCGCTGCCCGCGGTCTGGCCGGCGGTGTCCTGGACGGCCGGGGCGGCGACCTTGGCGGTCTGGCCCACGGTCCGGCCGGCCGCCGGAAGGGCGGTGCCGACGAGGCGGCCGCCGGTCTCCCCGGCGGCCTGGGTGCCCTGCTGGGCGGCGCTGTCCACGGTGTTGCCGAGACCGGCACCGTCCAGCGCGGTCAGACCGCCGAGGTCCGGGGTCTGCGGGAGCTCTGCGGCGCTCGCGGCGCCGGCCGCACCGACCACGGGGGCCGCACCCGCGGCGATCAGCAGCGCGGTACGAGCGATCCGACGGGTCAGGGGGAGGGACATGGTGCTCCTTCGACGGGGATGTCAGTGATTCGGATCCGGTGAGCCGGACGCACTGACAACAGGGCCGAGGGGAGGGAAAGTTGCGGCGAGCAAAGGTAAAGAGTGAGTAATGCGTCCGATAATCCGCAGTGGAGGAACCCGGGCAAACGATCCATTCCGAAGCCGTTCGATGAACCGTCACTTCCCTTGAGTGGCAAGGGGATCGATGCCGGATGAACGGACTGCCGACAAAGCGGCCCGGGAGTCCCGGTGCGGCAGGCTCCAGGGTCCGTACGGGTGATGGGCCGAACTACTGAGCGACCCGGATTCCGACGGCGGTCGTGTCCGGTTCCTTGTCCTTCGTACGTTCCGTCCGCCAGCCCGAACCGGCCTCCCAGACCCGGTCCGCAAAGCTCACGCGCTCGATCAGCAGCTCGTCGGAGTGCGCCACCGCCCAGTGCGCCAGCTCCCAGCCGCGCTGCGGGGCGCGGTCCTCCGCCTCCGCCCGGGCCGACGCCGGTACGGGCACCGAGACCGTGGCGGCCGCCGACGCGCCCGCCGCCACCGCGCCGGGCAGGACGTCCTTGCCGAAGGTGCGGATCAGCTCGGCCCGCACCTGCGCCGCGTCCCCCGCGCTCTCGGCGGTCCTCTTCGGCGGCGTGCAGTTCAGCGAGGCGGGCTCGCGCCCGGTCAGCGCGGCGGCCAGCAGCGCGGCGTCCGGCTCGTGCTTCGCGTACGCCTGCGGGAAGCCGCTGCGCTGCACACGCTGCGCCGCCACGGTCAGCGGGAGCCGCGAGTAGCCCGGGACCTCGGCGAGGTGGTCGTAGAACTCCCCGGCCGAGTACACCGGGTCCATGATCTCCGCGACGGTGCCCCAGCCCTGCGAGGGCCGCTGCTGGAACAGGCCCACCGAGTCCCGGTCCCCGTAGTCGATGTTGCGGAGCGTGGACTCCTGGATCGCCGTCGCGATCGCGATCGTCACCGCACGCTCCGGCATCCCGCGGGTGGTCCCCACGGCGGAGATCGTCGCCGCGTTCGCCGCCTGGTGCAGGCTCATCTCGTACGTGTGGTCCCCGTCGGCGGCCCGGACCACACAGCGCGGCGCGGACTCGGTGGTGGAGGAGTCGTACTGAACGGCCAGATAACCGCCCAGCGCGGCGAGCACGGTGAAGCCGGCCGCGTAGCGGAGGAGGCGGCTGCGGCGACGGCGGGCGGGGCTGGCTGTCCGGGGCACGGGGCCCACCGTACTGGAGGGTACGGCCGGGGACCGAGACCCGGTGTTCCGGGACCGGCGCCCGGGTCCTCCAGGGGCGCTACCGGGCCCTCACCTCGGTCCTCTAGGGTCGTGGCCATGTCCGACAGCACGCTTGACCTGACC
Source organism: Streptomyces cyaneofuscatus (assembly GCF_042718795.1). GTDB lineage: Bacteria > Actinomycetota > Actinomycetes > Streptomycetales > Streptomycetaceae > Streptomyces > Streptomyces cyaneofuscatus_A. The sequence goes on along the minus strand of NZ_JBHXOX010000005.1, from coordinate 28,938 downwards.
CTGGACGGCCCGGCGCTCACCGCCCGGCTCGTCGACATCCCCTCGGTCAGCGGGGAGGAGAAGGCACTCGCCGACGCGATCGAGACAGCGCTGCGCGGCCTGCCCCATCTGACCGTCGACCGCCACGGCAACAACGTCGTCGCCCGCACGAACCTCGGCCGCGCCGAGCGTGTCGTCCTCGCCGGGCACATCGACACCGTGCCGATCGCCGACAACGTGCCCTCCCGCCTCGACGCGGACGGCATCCTCTGGGGCTGCGGGACCACCGACATGAAGGCGGGCGTCGCCGTCCAGCTCCGGATCGCCGCGACGGTCCCCGAGCCCAACCGCGACCTGACCTTCATCTTCTACGACAACGAAGAGGTCGCCGCCGACCTCAACGGCCTCGGCCACATCGCCACCGCCCACCCCGACTGGCTCACCGGAGACTTCGCCGTCCTCCTGGAGCCCTCCGACGGCGAGGTGGAGGGCGGCTGCCAGGGCACGCTCCGGGTCCACCTCCGTACAGCGGGCGAGCGGGCCCACTCCGCGCGCAGTTGGATGGGGTCCAACGCCGTCCACGCGGCCGCCCCGATCCTGGCGAAGCTGGCGGCGTACGAGCCCCGCCGCCCGGTCATCGACGGCCTGGAGTACCACGAGGGCCTCAACGCGGTCGGCATCGAGGGCGGCGTCGCCACCAACGTCATCCCGGACGCCTGCACCGTCGTCGTCAACTACCGGTACGCCCCCGACCGCACCGAGGAGGAGGCCGTCGCCCACGTCCGCGAGGTCTTCGCCGACTGCGGGGTGGCCGAGATGGTCATCGACGACCACTCCGGCGCGGCCATGCCCGGCCTCTCCCACTCCGCCGCGAAGGCCTTCATGGCGGCGGTCGGCGGCACCGCCCGGCCCAAGTTCGGCTGGACGGACGTCTCCCGCTTCGGCGGCCTCGGCGTCCCCGCGGTGAACTACGGCCCCGGCGACCCGATCTACGCCCACAAGCGCGACGAGCACGTGGTGACCGAGAAGATCACCCACTGCGAGGACCGCCTCCGCTCCTGGCTGACCGCCTGACCTCCCCACCGCCCGACCACTTGACCGCCCGACCGCTTGACGCACGGCATTCCCCCGTACGTAACCTCCGCCGATCTACGCTGGCCGGACGCAGCACGACACAGCCCGACCCAGGACGACGCAGGTCGGTGGAGGGAGCGGAACATGGGCAACGCCGAGGACGCACGGATCCCTGAAGGTGCGGAGGTCCCCGAGGGCGCGGTGGCGCCCGGGGAGCAGTGGCTGGGTCCGGTACTGCGCCGCAGGGAGCAGGTCCAGCCCGGCACGACCGATCAGCGGCTGCTGGACTCCGAGGGCGACTCCGAGTGGGTGCACACCGACCCGTGGCGGGTGATGCGCATCCAGTCGGAGTTCGTCGAGGGCTTCGGCGCGCTCGCGGAGCTGCCGAGCGCGATCAGCGTCTTCGGCTCGGCCCGCACCCCGGCCGGATCGCCGGAGTACGAGGCAGGCGTGGCGATCGGCAAGGCCCTGGTCGACGCGGGCTTCGCGGTGATCACCGGCGGCGGCCCCGGCGCGATGGAGGCCGCCAACAAGGGGGCCAGGGAGGCGAAGGGCGTCTCGGTCGGACTCGGCATCGAGCTGCCCTTCGAGTCCGGCCTGAACCCGCACGTCGACATCGGCGTCAACTTCCGCTACTTCTTCGTCCGCAAGACGATGTTCGTGAAGTACGCGCAGGGCTTCGTGGTCCTGCCCGGCGGCCTCGGCACCCTGGACGAGCTCTTCGAGGCGCTCACCCTCGTCCAGACCGGCAAGGTCACCCGCTTCCCGATCGTCCTCTTCGGCACCGCCTACTGGGGCGGCCTGGTCGACTGGCTCCGCGAAACGGTGGTCGCGGGCGGCAAGGCCTCGGAGAAGGACCTGCTGCTCTTCCACGTGACGGACGACGTGGACGAAGCGGTGACCCTGGTGACGAAGGAGGTCGGGCGGTGAGCCCTTGCGTACCCTTTTCGACCGTTCCGGCCACATCAAGCCCGTCCGGCGATTGAGGACATCCTTTCCGGCCGGACCGGCCGCACTCAGCCCCTCCGGCGCTTGAGGAGCGGGGCCCGGGGCAGCACCCCGGCCCCGCCCGGCAGGCGGCCGACCTACGCCAACCCCCGCCGCGCCACCGCCGGCGCCCGATGCCCGGCGATGGACGCCACCATGTCCAGGACCTGCCGCGTCTCCGCCACCTCGTGCACCCGGTACACCCGCGCCCCCAGCCACGCCGACACCGCCGTCGTGGCCAGCGTCCCGATCACCCGCTCCTTCACCGGCCGGTCCAGCGTCTCGCCCACGAAGTCCTTGTTGGACAGGGACACCAGCACCGGCCACCCCGTCTCCGCCATCTCCTCAAGGCGACGCGTCGCCTCAAGAGAGTGCCGCGTGTTCTTACCGAAGTCGTGCCCCGGATCGATCATGATCCCGTCCGCCCGCACCCCGAGCGCCACCGCCCGCTCGGCCAGCCCCACCGTCACCCGCAGGATGTCCGACATGACGTCGTCGTACGCGATCCGGTGCGGCCGCGTCCGCGGCTCAGCGCCCCCCGCATGCGTGCACACGAGCCCCGCCCCGTACCGCGCGGCGACCTCCGCCAGCTTCGGATCGACCCCGCCCCACGCGTCGTTCAGGACGTCCGCCCCGGCCTCGCAGACCGCCTCGCCCACGTCGTGCCGCCAGGTGTCCACGCTGATCACCACCTCCGGGTGGCGGCGGCGGACCTCGGCGACGAACCCGACCGTGCGGCGCGCCTCCTCCTCGGCGCTCACCTCCTCGCCGGGGCCGGCCTTCACCCCGCCGATGTCGATGATCGCGGCGCCCTCGGCCACCGCCTGCTCGACCCGGGCGAGCGCCGGCTCGTCCCTGAAGGTGGCGCCCTGGTCGTAGAAGGAGTCCGGGGTCCGGTTCACGATCGCCATGATCACCGGCTCGTGCGGACCGAATTCCCGCCGCCCCAGCCTGAGTGCACCGCTTCGCATCCCGTGTTTCCTCCTCGATAGTCCGCCTGCGACCCTAACGTCCCCGCCCTGACTGTCCGTGCCGCATGACACCATCGGAGCCGGTCGAGGTTTCCGCCCCGGGGAGATGCGCGTGTTCTGGTTCTTGCTGCTCACGATGGTCGTGGTCGTCACGGCGGTCACCCTCGCGGTGGTCGGCGGTGGCGGGAGCGCGGTGCTCCAGGACGTGGAGCCCCAGCGGTTCACCGACCCCCTGCCCACGACCCGCCCGGTCGGCCGGGCGGACGTCGAGGCGCTGCGCCTGCCGATGGCCGCCCGCGGCTACCGGATGGCGGACGTCGACGAGGCGCTGTCCCGGCTCGGCGCGGAGCTGGCCGAGCGGGACGCCCGGATCGCGGAGCTGGAGTCCAGCCTGGCGGGGGCGCAGGCGTCCACGGTGACGACCGGGACCGACCTCTTCGAGCAGCCGGGGGACCGGCCCGCCGGGCCCGACCTCTTCGAGCACCCGGGGGACCGGCCCGCCGGGCCCGCCGACCCGCATACCGGCGGCCCGGCCCGCGGCGAGGACGACGGCCGATGAGCGGCGGAGCCCTGCCCGCCCCCGACGGCGGGCTGCGCTGCCCCTGGGGCCTGTCCACCGAGGACTACCTCGCCTACCACGACACCGAGTGGGGCCGCCCGGTCCACGGGGACGACGCCCTCTTCGAGCGGCTCTGCCTGGAGGCGTTCCAGTCCGGGCTCTCCTGGCTGACGATTCTGCGCCGCCGCGAGACCTTCCGTACGGCCTTCGCCGGGTTCAAGGTCGCCGAGGTCGCGAAGTTCACCGACACCGACCGGGAGCGCCTCCTCGCCGACCCGGGCATCATCCGCAACCGGGCCAAGGTCGACGCCACCCTCGCCAACGCCAAGGTGCTCGCCGACTGGCCGGCCGGGGAGCTGGACGAGCTGATCTGGTCGTACGCCCCCGACCCGGCCACCCGGCCCGCCCCGCGCGAGCTGGGTGACGTCCCCGCCGTCACCCCGGAGTCCACCGCCCTCGCCAAGGAGCTGAAGAAGCGCTCGATCCGCTTCGTCGGCCCGACCACCGCCTACGCCCTGATGCAGGCGTGCGGCCTTGTCGACGACCACCTCGCGGACTGCGTGGCCCGGGGCGGCGCCACCGTCGGCTGACCGGCTACTTCCCGAGATACACCGGCTTCTCCTTCTTCAGGAACGCCTCCACCGCGATGGTGTGGTCCTGCGACGCGCCCGCCCGGGTCTGGAGTTCGTCCTCCTTCTCCAGCGTCTCGGCGAGCGTGTGCCCGGCGCCGTACGCCAGGGACTCCTTCAGCGCCGCGTACGCCACGGTCGGTCCGTCCGCCAGCGCCCGGGCCACCGCCGCGGCCTCCTCGGCCAGCTTGTCCGCCGGGACCACCCGGTTGACCAGGCCCAGCTCCAGGGCGTCCTGCGCGGAGATCGAGCGCGGGAAGAACAGCAGATCGGCGGCGCGGCTCGGGCCGATCAGCCGCGGCAGCGTCCAGGAGACGCCCGAGTCGGCGGTCAGGGCGACGCCGGCGAACGAGGTGTTGAACGAGGCCGTCTCGGCGACCACCCGGTAGTCGGCCGCCAACGCGAAACCGAACCCGGCCCCGGCCGCGACACCGTTCACCCCGGCGACGACCGGCTTGGCCATCTCCGTGATGGCCCGCACGATCGGGTTGTAGTGCTCCCGCACGGTGCTCAGCGCGTTGCCGTCGCCCGCCTCACGCGTCGCCGTCAGCGTGGCGACATGCTCCTTGAGGTCCTGGCCGACGCAGAAGGCGCGCCCGGTGGCCGTGAGCAGAACCGCCCGTACGGCGGGGTCCGCGGCCGCCGCCCGCAGGGAGTCCCGGAGCGCGACCTTCGCCGCGGTGTTCATGGCGTTCATCGCGTCGGGTCGGTTGATCGTGATCGTCGCGAGACCCTCGCTGACGTCGTACAGCACGGTGTTCGCCGGCTCGTCGGCCATTGCTGTCCATCCCCTCACTGCTCGGGCATCGTTGCCCCTGGAGGCAAGCATGGCCGACGCGGCGCGGGGCACAGATGTGACCTGCGTCTAACAATTGGCTCTCACCTGGGGGCCCAGGGCGGCGCAGTATCGCAGCCGGATCGCCGAATTAGGCGGTTTTGGGAGAGCGCGTTGCGCAAGCGATGCAGAGCGATGTTGGTCATCGGGGTCCCTGATGCGGGATAATGGTGAAGAAGCAATGTGTTCGATGCCGGTGAGGCAGCGCCTGTCATGGGGCCGCCGGTTGCGATGAGCTGGTTTCAGGAAGGGGAACGAGCATGGCGGCCATGAAGCCGCGGACGGGCGACGGCCCGCTCGAGGTGACAAAGGAGGGGCGGGGCATCGTCATGCGCGTTCCGCTCGAAGGCGGCGGTCGGCTCGTTGTCGAGCTGACTCCGGACGAGGCCGATGCCCTCGGCGACGCGCTGAAGAAGGTCGTCGGCTGACGCGGAACGCCCATCACCTTCACCACTGCCCGGTACGGATCTCCGTGCCGGGCAGTGGTGCGTCCGGATGTTCAAAGGCGCCGCGACGGGTCCAGATGTCCGAAGGCGCCGCTACGGTACGGGGGCTCAGCCGCGCCGGACCGCGCAGAGCAGCCCGTCGCCGACCGGCAGCAGCGTCGGCATCAGCTCCTGGCTCTCGCGCACCGCGCGCAGCAGCTCCCGCAGCCGCAGCACCTCGGCGGGCTGCGCGGCGGAGTCGACGGTGCGGCCGTCCGCGAAGACGCCCTCGAAGCAGACCAGCCCGCCGGGACGCAGCAGGCGCAACGATTCAGCGAGGCAGTCCAGGCTCTCCAGCCGGTCGCCGTCGCAGAAGACGAGGTCGTAACCGCCGTCCGCGAGCCGGGGCAGCACGTCCAGCGCGCGGCCGGGGATGAAGCGGGACCGGTTGGAGGCGAAGCCCGCCTCCCGGAACGCCTCGCGGGCGAACTGCTGGCGCTCGGGCTCCGGGTCCACCGTGGTCAGCACGCCGTCGGGACGCATCCCGTGCAGCAGATAGATGCCGGACACGCCGGTGCCCGTGCCGATTTCCGCCACCGCTTTGGCATCCGCGGCGCCGGCCAGCAGGCGCAGCGCGGCGCCGGTGCCCGGGGAGACCGAGCGGATCCCCAGCTCACGGGAGTGCTCCCTGGCCCGGTGCAGAGCTTCGTCCTCGGCGACAAAGGCGTCGGCGAGGCCCCAGCTCGTCTGCCGGTTGGCGGTAATGACCCTCTCCTGTCCCCGTAGTTGGCGCAACGGTGACTGTATCCGCTGGACCCGGGAACCCGCAGATGGGACCGGGCGTTGTGCAAGGAGTGGGGAAAGCGCAGTGTCCCGGCCCGCGGATCGGGCCGGTGAGCTGCGAGGACGTTCCGGGCGACGCCCGGCCCCAGCAGGGAAAAGTCTTATCCGGAGCTAACGGGCGAGGTGGCTATGGTAGGGGCTCCACTGGACACCACCAGAGCCGATAGGGGAGGTGCGGCTGCGCCTGTGGATCAGGGCGGGCTGCTGCGGCGCCTTCTCAGGTCGGCCGGTGAGCCGAAATCCGTGACCAACATTGCTGACCGTTCTTCCGAAGACTCCGCACCGACCGCGACCTTCGCCTCCGATGCGGACCAGGCGTGGACCCCGCCCTCATGGGAAGAGATCGTCAGCACGCACAGCGGTCGCGTGTACCGCCTTGCCTACCGGCTGACGGGTAACCAGCACGACGCCGAGGACCTCACCCAGGAAGTCTTCGTCAGAGTCTTCCGCTCGCTGTCGACGTACACGCCCGGCACCTTCGAGGGCTGGCTGCACCGCATCACCACCAATCTCTTCCTCGACATGGTCCGCCGCAAGCAGCGGATCCGCTTCGACTCCCTCGGCGACGACGCGGCCGAGCGGCTGCCCAGCCGGGAGCCGTCCCCGCAGCAGGTCTTCAACGACACCCACTTCGACGCCGACGTGCAGCAGGCGCTGGACACCCTCGCGCCCGAGTTCCGCGCCGCCGTCGTCCTCTGCGACATCGAGGGCCTCAGCTACGAGGAGATCGCCGCGACGCTCGGCGTGAAGCTCGGCACCGTGCGCAGCCGCATCCACCGCGGTCGCTCGCACCTGCGCAAGGCGCTCAAGCACCGCTCGCCCGAAGCCCGCGCCGAGCAGCGGTCCCTGGCGGACGCGGTCCTGACGGGGGAGGGCGGACTGGCGTGAGTGGCACAGGTCCGACCGGTCCCACCCCTGCCGAAGCGCACCTGGGGGACCGGCTCGCCGCGCTGGTCGACGGCGAGCTGAAGCATGACGCCCGTGAGCGGGTGCTGGCCCATCTGGCGACCTGCGCCCGGTGCAAGGTCGAGGCCGACGCCCAGCGCCGCCTCAAGAGCGCCTTCGCCATGTCCGCCGCACCCTCGCCCTCCGAGGGGTTCCTGGCCCGCCTGCAGGGCCTTCCCGGGGGTCCTGGCGGCGACGACACCGGGTCCGGCAGACCGTTCGGCTCCGGCGGCCCGTTCGCCGACGAGTACTTCCCCCCGCTGAGGTCCTCCGACTCCACCCGCCGCGACTCCGCCGCGTCCCCCTCCCCGCTGGACGACTTCGGGTACTTCCCCGCGGCCCACGGCTCCACCGCCGCCCTCCCCGGCGGCTCCCGCTCCGCCTTCCGCATCCACGAGGTGGCCCGGGACGCCGAGCGCTCGCCCTGGCGCGGCCGGCGCTTCGCCTTCGCCGCGGCCGGCGCCGTGTCCCTGGCGGCCATCGCGCTCGGCGGCACCCTGCCGCTGGACTCAGGACCGGACCCCCTGCTGCGCGCCGAGGGCAGTGGCAACAGGGTGACGCCGCTCGACGCGGAGACCCGCGCCGGGGGCTCCGAAGCGGCGGTCAGCCGCCGTGGCGGCGCCCAGTCGGTGGGCGGTGACCGCCTCGCCGTCAACCGGTCGGCGGCCGATGTGTCCTCGACCGGCGCGCACCGCCCCTCGCCCGCGCTCACCGCACCCCCGGCGTCCGCCGCTCCGGCGGTCAAGCCACCCCTGTCCCCGCGGCCGCAGACGACGGCCCCGCCGCAGTTCTCCACCTCCGCCCTGGGCGGACACCCCTTCACGTTCCCCGCGCTGAACGTGTCCGTGCCGCCGCTGATACGCCCGACCGGTGGCTCCACGCCGCTGCTCGCGGCCGTGCTGGGCAGCGGCTCGACGACGAAGGCCCTCACCCCGCCGTCGTCCTCGGGGCCGGGGCAGCCCGCCCCGACCGACGACCTGGCGGGCCCGCCCTCCCCCCGGCGCTGACGGGAATCCGGTCGAACCCCGGCCGGACCCGGACAGGGCCCTGGCCGAACCATGACGGGACCCCTGCGCGGGGATTCGCAAACCTGGTTGAATCCGGGGAGGGACGCCCCCGGTGGGGCGTGCAGAGGCCAGTGGCGGGGAGAGCATGGACGACGGTAGGCAGGCGAAGTGGTGGAGCCGCCCCGCGACGGGGCGGCCCGGCCGCGACGAGCCGGAGAGCCGGGGCGGCGGCGAGGGCGACGCCCCGTCGGTGCGGCCCGACACCCCCGGCCCGACCGGTGCCGCCGCGCCCGCGAACAGCCCTGCGCCCCTGGACAGCCCCGCGCCCGTCGCCGGCCCAGGGCCGCAGGAGCCGGCCCCGTCCCGCCCCGCCGGGCCGCCGCTGCACGAGCCCGACGTGTACAGCACCCCGCCGTACGGCGGCCCCGGGCCGTGGGCGCCCGCGCCGCCGGTCCAGCGGCCGACCCCGGCCCACGGCACCCCCGTACCCCCACAGGCCGTGCCCCCGCAGGCCGCACCCCTGCCGCCGCAGCCGTCCCCGGTGCTCCCGCAGGCCACACCCGTACCCCCGCAAGCAGCGCCCCCGGCCCCGGTACCTCCGCAGACGGCGCACCCCACTCACGTACCTCCGCAGGCGGCGCACCCCACTCACGTACCTCCGCAGGCGGCGCAGCCGTCCTCGCAGTGGCTCCAGTACGACCCCTGGGGCGCGCCGGGGCAGCCGCTGACCCAGGTGGGACCGCCGGCCGGCAGCGAGCCGGGGAGCCGGAAGAACCGGCGCGGCGGCGCCTTCGCCGGAATGCTGCTGCTGGCCCTGGTCGCCAGCGGCATCGGCGGCGGCGTCGGCGCGTACGTCGAGCGCACCGGCGGCCTGACCACCGTCGAGCTGCCCCAGGCGAGCCACGACAACGGTGACCGGGCCCCCGAGAGCGTCGCGGGCATCGCCGCCAGCGCCCTGCCCAGCGTGGTCACCCTGCACGTCAGCGGTACCGCCGAGTCCGGCACCGGCACCGGCTTCGTCCTCGACGGCCGGGGCCACATCCTCACCAACAACCACGTCGTCGCCCCGGCCGGATCCAGCGGCGACATCACCGTCACGTTCAGCAGCGGCGAGACGGCCGCCGCCGAACTCGTCGGCAAGGACAGCGGCTACGACCTCGCCGTCGTCCGGGTCAAGGGCGTCTCCGGCCTCAAGCCCCTGCCGCTCGGCAACTCCGACAACGTCCGGGTCGGCGACCCGGTGGTGGCCATCGGCGCCCCCTTCGACCTGTCCAACACGGTGACCTCCGGCATCATCAGCGCCAAGCAGCGCCCGATCACCGCGGGCGGCGAGAAGGGCGACGGCAGCGACATCAGCTACGTCGACGCCCTCCAGACCGACGCCCCGATCAACCCCGGCAACTCCGGCGGCCCGCTGGTCGACACCCAGGCCCACGTCATCGGCATCAACAGCGCCATCCGCGCCGCCGACAGCGGCAAGGGCACCGAGCGCGGCGGCCAGTCCGGCTCCATCGGCCTCGGCTTCGCGATACCGATCAACCAGGGCAAGCGCGTCGCCGAGGAGCTGATCAACACCGGCAAGGCCACCCACCCGGTGATCGGCGTCACGCTCGACATGAAGTTCACCGGCGACGGAGCCAAGGTCGGCGAGAAGGGCGAGGACGGCCCCGCGGTCACCAAGGGCGGCCCGGCCGCCAAGGCGGGCATCAGGTCCGGCGACGTGATCACCGAGGTCCAGGGCCAGCGGGTGCACAGCGGGGAGGAGCTGATCGTGAAGATCCGCGCCCATCGTCCCGGCGACCGGCTGGAGCTGCGGCTGACCCGGGGCGGCGAGGAGCGGTCCGTCACGCTGACGCTCGGTTCGTCGAGCGGCCTGTGAGCGTGCGGCCTGTGAGCCGGCGGCTCGTGAACGGGCGGAACGTGAACGACCGGTCCGGCGACCGGCACGTGAGCGACACGGCAAGGTACCGCCCGGACAGGTCGGCCAGGTACCGTTGACGGGTCCGGGCACCCGTCCCACCTGGCCGGGACGGTCGGAGAAGCCGGGATCAGGCGGAGAACACGAGGAGCAGCTAGGTGTTCAATGACATAGGCGCACTGGAGCTGCTGACGCTCGGGGTGCTGGCCGTGCTGGTCTTCGGCCCCGAGAAGCTGCCCAAGCTCATCCAGGACGTCACGCGCACCATCCGCAAGATCCGTGAGTTCTCGGACAGCGCCAAGGAAGACATCCGTACGGAGCTCGGCCCGCAGTTCAAGGACTTCGAGTTCGAGGACCTCAACCCCAAGACGTTCGTCCGCAAGCAGCTGATGGACGGCAACGACGACCTGGGGCTGAAGGAGATCCGCGAGAGCTTCGATCTGCGCAAGGAGCTCTCCGACGTCACCGACGCGGTCAACGGGCGCACGCCGGCGCCCGATTCCGCCGACAGTGCGGCGAACGGGTCGGCGGGCGCGTCGGCCGCCGCCACCTCGCCCAGCCTCACCAAGACCGGCGACACCACCCCTGACCTGCTGAAGAAGACCCCGCAGCAGGCGCAGCCCGAGCGTCCGCCGTTCGACGCGGACGCCACCTGACGCCAGGTCAATCCCGACTCGTCCGGACGGTATGGCTATTCTCCATCTGTCCGGTTGCGAGGACGCCCACGCCCGCGGGGGGCGGGCCGCTCCGGATCAGGACTGATCGAGGAGGCGGCCGCTCAGATGGAGACGACGAGTCGGGTGGATACGGACGGTGCCCCTGGCACGGTCGCGGCGGAGGAGGTACCGGCGGCCCGGCGGCGTACCGTCGAGGGCTACCTGGAGGCCTCTTTCCCCTGGTACGGGCTGGACGAGGCCTTCACGGGCCCGCGCTGGCTGATGCAGGTCGGCACGGCGGCGGACGGCACCGTGCAGCACGGCTCCACCGGGCACGGTGACGAGCCCTCGGTGAAGACGGACGGTTCCGCCGCCGAGAAGGAACGGTTCGCGGCCGTCATCACGGTCGCCGCCAGCCCCGTCAGACGCAGCGGTGACGGTACGGGGGTGCTGGACGCCACCACGGTCTCCTCGGCCGCCTGGCTGGCCGGCTCGGGCCTGCTGGCGTACACGTGGCCGCCGCAGATGGACCACACCCTGCGCGACGACTGGCTCGACCAGCAGACCGAGACGGCGTTCACCCTTGCCGACGACCTCGGCTCCGCGCCCTGGTCGACGCTCTCGCTGCCGGTGGACGGGGTCCCGGTGGAGTTCCACTACCGGGAGTCCGAGTTCGGCTGGGTGCTGGCCGGGTCCGCGCACGAGGGCGTGCACATCGGGGCGTACGGGCGGGGGATGAGCGCGTACGGGCTGGGGTTCGCGGTGATCAAGGACATCACGACGTACGAGTGACCCGGAGGCGGCCGGTGGGCCGCCTCCGCCCTCAAGCGCCGGACGGGCTGGGATTTGCTCGGGCTCGTCCGGCGCCGGGGCCGAATAGATGTCCTCAAACGCCGGACGGGCTGGGTGGTCGCCCGGACGGGCCGGTGCTTGTCCGGACCGGGCCGGTAGTCGCCCGGACCGGGCTGGTCGTCGCCCGGACGGCCCGGGTGGTCGTCCGGCGGGCTGGTCCTGTCTCTCAGAACTTGTTGCGCGGGGTGATCCCCAGCGACATGCCCGACAGGCCGCGCTGGCGGCCGCCCAGCTTGTCCGCGATTCCGCGCAGCGCCTTGCCGGCCGGGGAGTCCGGGTCGGAGAGGACCACCGGCTTCCCCTCGTCGCCGCCCTCGCGCAGCCGTACGTCGATCGGGATCGAGCCCAGCACCGGCACCTCGGCGCCGACCGTCCGGGTCAGCCCCTCGGCGACCCGGGCGCCGCCGCCCGAGCCGAAGACGTCGACCATCTCGTCGCAGTGCGGGCACGGCATGCCCGACATGTTCTCCACGACGCCGACGATCTTCTGGTGGGTCTGCACGGCGATCGAACCGGCCCGCTCCGCCACCTCGGCCGCCGCCTGCTGCGGGGTCGTGACGACGAGGATCTCCGCGTTCGGCACGAGCTGCGCCACGGAGATCGCGATGTCACCGGTGCCCGGCGGCAGGTCCAGCAGCAGGACGTCCAGGTCGCCCCAGAACACATCGGCGAGGAACTGCTGGAGCGCCCGGTGCAGCATCGGGCCGCGCCACACCACGGGCTGGTTGCCCGGGGTGAACATGCCGATGGAGATGACCTTCACGCCGTGCGCGGACGGCGGCATGATCATGTTCTCGACCTGGGTGGGCTTGCCGTCCGCGCCGAGCATCCGGGGCACGCTGTGCCCGTAGATGTCCGCGTCCACGACACCCACCTTCAGCCCGTCGGCCGCCATCGCCGCCGCGAGGTTCACCGTCACCGAGGACTTGCCGACGCCGCCCTTTCCGGAGGCGACCGCGTACACCCGGGTCAGCGAGCCGGGCTTGGCGAAGGGCACCTCGCGCTCGGCGGTGCCGCCGCGCAGCGAGCTCGCCAGCTCCTTGCGCTGCTCGTCGCTCATCACGTCGAGGGTGACCTCCACGCGGGAGACGCCCTCCACGCGGGAGACCGCCTCCGTCACGTTCCTGGTGATCGTGTCGCGCATCGGGCAGCCGGAGACGGTGAGATACACCGTGACAGCGACTACACCGTCAGGATCGATCTCGACCGATTTCACCATGCCCAGCTCGGTGATCGGGCGGTGGATCTCCGGGTCGTTCACTGTCGCCAGTGCCTCAAGCACCGCGTCTTCCGTAGCCATACAGACGATGTTACGGCGCCGGGCCCTACGGGCGGGTAGCCCGTCAGCGGTCGCCTTCGTCACTCTCGGACGTGCGGACGATCCGGCGGTCCTCCATGTCCCGCACCATGTCCTGGAGCTCCGAGCGGATCCAGTCCCGGGTGGCGACCTCGCCGAGGCCCATCCGCAGCGCCGCGATCTCCCGGCTGAGGTACTCGGTGTCGGCGATGGAGCGCTCGTTCTGCTTGCGGTCCTGCTCGTGGGTGACCCGGTCCCGGTCGTCCTGCCGGTTCTGCGCCAGCAGGATCAGCGGGGCCGCGTAGGAGGCCTGGAGGGAGAGCATCAGGGTCAGGAAGATGAACGGGTACTCGTCCCACCGCAGATCCTTGGGCGCGTAGATGTTCCACAGCACCCAGACGATGATGATCAGCGTCATCCAGACGATGAACCGCCCGGTCCCCAGGAACCGCGCGATCCGCTCGGAGAACCGGCCGAACGCCTCCGGGTCGTACTCCGGCAGCAGCTTCAGCCCCGGTGCCTTCGGCTGGTCGAGCCGGGTACGCGGCGGGCGCATCAGCCCCGAGGAGCCCGAGGAGGAAGCCTTGGACCGATCCTCACGTTCGGCCATGCAGGATGCCCTCCTCGCCGTGGAAGTCGGTCTCGCGCCAGTCGTCGGGGAGCAGGTGGTCCAGGACGTCGTCCACGGTCACCGCGCCCAGCAGGGACCCGCTCTCGTCCACCACGGGCGCGGAGACCAGGTTGTACGCGGCCAGATAGCTGGTCACGATCGGCAGCGGGGTGTCCGGGGGCAGCGGCACCAGGTCGCTGTCGACGATGGAGCTGACCAGCGTGAACGGCGGATCGCGCAGCAGCCGCTGGAAGTGCACGGTGCCCAGGTACTTGCCGGTCGGCGTCTCGTCGGGCGAGCGGCACACGTACACCTGGGCGGCGAGCGCCGGTGACAGGTCCTGCTGACGGACCCGGGCGAGCGCGTCGGCCACCGTGGCGTCCGGGCGCAGCACGATCGGCTCGGTCGTCATCAGACCGCCCGCCGTCCGCTCCTCGTACGACATGAGACGCCGTACGTCGGCGGCGTCGTCCGGCCGCATCAGGGTCAGCAGCCGCTCCTTGTCCTCCTCCGGCAGCTCCGAGAGCAGGTCGGCCGCGTCGTCCGGGTCCATCGCCTCCAGGACGTCGGCGGCCCGCTCCTCCTTGAGCTTGCCGAGGATCTCCACCTGGTCGTCCTCGGGCAGCTCCTCCAGGACGTCGGCCAGCCGGTCGTCGTCCAGCGCGGCGGCCACCTCGACCCGGCGCTTGGGGGAGAGGTGGTGCAGGGCGTTGGCCACGTCGGCGGGGCGGAGCCGTTCGAAGGTGGCGACCAGGTTCTCGGCGCCCTGCCCGTGCTCCTCCAGCGAGAAGCCGCTGACCGCCGACCACTCCACCGTCAACGTCTCGCCCTTGCGGCGCAGCGCCCCGCCGCGGCCCTTGCGGACGAAGTACTTGTCGATCTCCCAGTCCCGGCGGGCGGGCAGTTGCTGGATCGCCACGTCCAGGACGGTGACTTCCTCGTCGCTCTCCACCAGCCGCACCCGGCGGTCGAGGAACTCGCCGAGGACCAGCCGTTCGGTGGGCCGCTGTTCGAAGCGCCGCATGTTGACCACGCCGGTCGTGATGACCTGGCCGGACTCGACGCCCGTCACCCGGGTCATCGGCAGGAAGATCCGCCGCCGGCTGACCACCTCGACGACCAGGCCCAGGATGCGCGGCGGCCGTCCGCCGACCCGCAACATCGCCACCAGGTCCCGGACCCGGCCGACCTGGTCCCCGTTCGGGTCGAACACCGGCACCCCGGACAGGTGCGAGACGAAGACCCTGGGGGCCCCTGCCGCCATGCTCCGCCTCCTTGTCCGAACAGCCGTACACCATGATCAGGCTAGCCCCTGCCGTGCTGCCGCGCCCCGGCGGACCCGTCCGTACGGCTGGCTGCCGGACGGCGCGCGGACCCCGGGTACGCTGCGCTCTGCCCCCCGATCGCAGTTGAGAGGCAGTACACCCGTGACCTCTTTTGCCCCGGCCGTCCGGAATCATCGCCGGATCGCGCTCGCCGTCGTGCTCTGCGGCGGGCTCGTCGCGGCCCTCACCGCCTGCGCGGGCGAGGACCCGGACAAGGGGACCAACGGGGTCGGCAAACTCTCGGCCGAGCAGATCGACACCAAGGCCAGAGCGGCGGCCGACAGCGCGGACGGCGTACGGCTGGCGGGCACCCTGGTCAGCAAGGGCGGCACCTACATGCTGAACATGAAGCTCAGCGACAAGGGCGGCTCCGGGTCGGTCTCCTCCGCCAAGCGCAACTTCGTGCTCCTGCGGATCGAGGACGAGCTCTTCATCAAGGCCGACGCCGACTTCTGGAGCCACGAGGAGGACGGCAAGGCGGGCCCCTCCGACCAGGAGGCCGCCGAGAAGCTGGGCGGCAAGTACGTGAAGGTCCCCGAGGACGACCCGAGCTACCGCCAGTTGCGCGGCTTCACCGACAAGGAGGTCCTCCTGGACGGCCTGCTGACGCTGCACGGCACCCTGAACAAGGGCGCCCGGGACACCGTCACCGGACACCGCACCATCCAGCTCCTGGGCGGCAAGGGCGAGGGCGGGGCGCTGGACGTCTCCCTGGAGGGCAAGCCGTACCCGGTACGGGTGGCCCGCGGCGGCGGCGGGGGCACCGTCACCCTGGCCGACTGGGGGCGCGCGGTCGCGCTGGAGGCCCCGCAGGACGACGACACCGTCGATTACGGCGGCCAGCTCCCGAAGTCCTCCGGCTGACCTCCGGCTGACCTCCGGGGACCTGCTCTCAGCCCGTGCGGCGCCGCTTCAGCAGCAGCCGGGGCAGCCCGGCCGGTACGGGCTGCCGCGTGGTCGCCCCGGTCGGCAGCGGGGCGGCGGCCAGCGAGGTGTCCGGCAGCTCCGTGCTGACCGCCTCCGGCGTCAGGCGCACCACCGCGCACTCCCGCGCCCACCGCTCCGTCATCACCTCGGCGTCCGGCGCGTTGAGGCGCTTGCCCTTCAGCTCGGCGACGGCCGCCTCCCACTCCTCGGAGTGCGGCGCCAGGACCCGTACCGCCGCCGTCCAGGCGACCAGCCGGCCGCCCTTGTCCTTGCTGCGTACGGTGATCTCGGCGCTCCCGCCACCGGTCAGGCCCTCGGGCAGCGGCTGCTCGCCCGGGCCGTCCCCGACGAGGTGGGCCGCGCCCTCGTGCCAGACGTGCCACACCGCGCGGGCGGGCCCGGCGGCCCGGACCCAGATGAGGCCGGACTTCTTCGTGGCCTCCTCGACGAGGGCCTTCTCCAGCAGGGCGGCGGCAGCATCAGTCATGGGCGGGAGCTTAGACCGGCCGCCGCCGCTCAGAGCCAGCCGTTGCGCTTCAGGATGCGGTGGATGGAGAAACAGACCGCGCCGATGAGGCCGAGCACCAGCGGATAGCCGTACTTCCACTCCAGCTCCGGCATGTAGTCGAAGTTCATGCCGTAGACCCCGCAGATCATCGTGGGGACGGCGATGATCGCCGCCCAGGAGGTGATCTTGCGCATGTCCT
This sequence comes from Streptomyces cyaneofuscatus, assembly GCF_042718795.1. Classification (GTDB taxonomy): domain Bacteria; phylum Actinomycetota; class Actinomycetes; order Streptomycetales; family Streptomycetaceae; genus Streptomyces; species Streptomyces cyaneofuscatus_A. Next base: position 12,392 of record NZ_JBHXOX010000005.1, on the reverse strand, counting down.
CGTTCTGGGTGACGGTCGCCTGCGCCAGATTGGCCTGGAGGATCGAGTTCAGCAGTTCGTCGAAGCCGATGACCTCCTCCTGGACCCGGGCGAGGTGGTCGGCGACGTCCCGGAAGTACTTCTGGATGTCGGGGTCGATCAGCCGCATCGGCCGTTCGCTGAGCAGCTGCATCGGGCGCAGCAGCGGCGAGACGGCCCGCTTGAACTCCAGCACCTCACGCTTGAGCTGGTAGATCCGCCCCGCGTCCGAACCGCGCCGGCCGCCCTTGGCCGGGGTGGAGAAGACATCGATCTCCACCTCGTCGATGTCGTCCTGCACCGCCTCCGCCACCGCGATGTACCCGTCCACCACGTGGTCGGCGATGGCGTGCAGCACGGCGGACGGACCCTTGGCGAGCAGCTCCGGATCGTCCTGGAGGCGGTGGCGCAGGGCGCGCAGCGAGCCCTGGCCGCCGTGCCGGACGGTGATGACGAAGTCCCGGCCGGTGAAGCACATCACCTCGCCGGTCTCCACGACCTCGCTGGTCGCGGTCAGCTCGGCGTGCTCCACGTAGTGGATGGTCTTGAAGACGGTGAACAGCGTGTCGTCGTACCGCTCCAGCTTCGGCCGCTGGTGGGCGTGGACGGCGTCCTCCACGGCGAGCGGGTGGAGCCCGAACTCCCGGGCGATGCCCGCGAACTCCTCCTCCGTCGGCTCGTGCAGGCCGATCCAGGCGAAGCCGCCCCTCTCGCGCACCTCCAGCATCGCCTCGTGCGGCGTCGGGGTCGCGGCCCCCTCCAGGCGGCTGCCGTCGCGGTAGACCGCGCAGTCGACGACGGCGCTGGAGGCGGACGGGTCGCGGGTGGTGTCGTACGTGTTGTGGGGGGCGCTGTTCTTACGGAGGGAGGGACGCAGGGAGGGGCGCACGGCAGCGCGCAGGTCACGGATCATCGACATGGCTGGCTCCTTCACGGAGGGCCGTCGGCGAGGGCGTGGAACAGCCCGGAATGGGGACGTGCGCTCACGTCCGCAAAGCGGGCTCCACCGCGCGGGCGCGATGACGGCGTTCGCAACAGACAGGCAAAAGGGTGTTCGCAACAGACAGGCGGAGAACGGAGACTCTTCCGCGGATTCCTGGTGCTCCTCCGGGGGCGAACGACCGTCGGGAGACCATCGGTGATGGCCGACGAGGCGTCAGTTCAGCGGGGAGCTCAAAGGGAACAACGGTGCGCGGAAGGGTGATCGGTACTGCACGGTCGACTTGGATCCATAGCAGTCCCCACCTCCTCCGGCCGGTCCCCCGTAGGGGACGACGTGTCGTCGGGACAAAGAGAGCGACGCTTCTGCGCGCTGTCCCGACCGGCGGCCAGGCTATCAGCCGTCCCGAGTGAATCCCCTACTTTGCCCATTCCACGCGCACTCTATGCTCGCCGGATGGCAGAAATTCTCGCTCTGGTCGAAGCCCGGCTCCGCTCGGCCCTCGGAGAACCGGACGCCCGCGCCGATGTGACGTTCCTCGGCACGGACCGTATCGAGGTGCTCCGCTTCCTCGACGGCGACGTGGTGCGCTACGCCACGCTCGGCATGTCCGCGCAGCCCATGGCCGACCCCACCGCGCCGCTCGCCGACCCGGTGAAGGGCCCCCGCGCCGAGCTGGTCCTCTCGGTACGGGTGGGGCTCGCCGACACCGACCAGGTGCTGCGCCCCCTCGCCGTGCTGGCCGCCTCCCCGCAGGTCGAGGGGCTCATCGTGGCGCCGGGCGCCTCGCTGGACCTGGGCGATCCGCTGTGGCCCGGCGCGCCGTTCACCTCGGTGCTGGTGGCGGAGTCCGGGGGGCTGGTGGAGGACCTGGAGCTGGACGAGCCGATGGACCCGGTCCGCTTCCTGCCGCTGCTGCCGATGACCGGCAAAGAGGCCGCCTGGAAGCGGGTGCGCGGGGCGCAGGAGCTCCAGGAGCGGTGGCTCACGCACGGCACGGACCTGCGCGACCCGCTGCGCACGTCCGTACCGCTGGACTGACCCCCTCCAGGGCCTACCGGTCGGCGAAGACGCTCACGCTGTCCTCCAGGGCGTGGACCGGCTCCAGTTCCTCGGCCTCGTGGGTCAGCGCCGTACGCCGTACGCCCACGACGGCCGCTCCGACCAGCGCGGCGAGCGCGGCCACCACGAACGGGATGTGGATGTCCGTCCACTCCTCGATCTTCGGGGCGAGGAAGGGGGCGGCCGCCGCGGCGAACCAGCGGACGAAGTTGTATCCGGCACTCGCCACCGGGCGCGGCGCGTCCGAGACGCCGAGGGCCAGCTCGGTGTAGACGGTGTTGTTCATACCGATGAAGGCACCGGAGACGATCGTGGCGACGACGGCCGTGGTGTGGTTCCCGTACCCGAGGACCAGCAGGTCGACGGCGAGCAGCACCAGCGAGGCCCCGAGCACCTTGAGCGAGCCGAAGCGGCGCTGGAGGCGCGGGGCGACCAGCACGGAGAAGACCGCGAGCAGCAGGCCCCAGGCGAAGAAGACCGCGCCGGACTTGTACGGGGTCATGTCCAGCACGAACGGTGTGAACGCCAGGATCGTGAAGAACGCGTAGTTGTAGAAGAAGGACGAGGCCGCCACCGAGGCCAGTCCGCCGTGGCCCAGCGCCTTCACCGGGTCGAGCAGTGACGTCTTGCGGGCGGGCTTGGGCTGCTCCTTGAGGAACGCGGCGATGCAGAGGAAGCCGATCGCCATCAGCGCCGCCGTACCGAAGAACGGGTAGCGCCAACTGGCGTTCCCGAGCAGGGCGCCGAGCAGCGGCCCGCACGCCATGCCGAGGCCGAGCGCCGACTCGTACAGCAGGATCGCGGCGGAGCTGCCGCCCGCCGCCGCTCCGACGATCACCGCGAGCGCGGTGGAGACGAAGAGGGCGTTGCCCAGGCCCCAGCCCGCCCGGAAGCCGACGAGTTCGGCGACGGAGGACGAGGTGCCGGAGAGCGCGGCGAAGACGACCACGAGCGCGAGGCCGGCGAGCAGGGTCCTACGGCCGCCGATGCGGCTGGAGACGAAGCCGGTGACGAGCATGGCGACGGCGGTGATCAGGAAGTACGAGGTGAAGAGCAGCGACACCTGACTGGGCGAGGCGTCCAGACCCTGGGCGATGGACGGCAGGATCGGGTCCACCAGGCCGATCCCCATGAACGCGACCACCGAGGCGCCCGCCGTGGCCCAGACGGCCTTCGGCTGGCGCAGGATGCTGGTGGCCGCGGCCCCTTCGTCGAACGGGTCCTCTCCTGGCACGGGTCCTGGTATGGGTCCTGGCATCGGTGGACTCTCCTTCTCTCCTACAGGTCGGTGCGTCATACACAGAATAAGTTAGACGAACTAATAAATGCAAGCTACATCTATTTTCCTCAATCCCTCCCGATGGCGGCCACGCTGCGGACGGGTGATCGTCCTTGACGCGGCGACCGGCGGGGAGGACCGTTGGGCCCTATGAGGGGCGAACCCAGTTGCCCGAAGTGCGGTGGCCGGGTCAGGGCGCCCGGTCTCTTCGCCGACGCCTGGCAGTGCTCCGTGCACGGCCAGGTGCACCCGATGCAGCCGGTCGTTCCGCCGAGCGTCGAGGCGCTCGGCGTCGTGGTGCACCGCTCGCAGGTGCCGGTCTGGATGCCCTGGCCACTCCCGGTGGGCTGGCTGTTCACCGGTGCGGCCGGCGCGGGTGACGACCGCAGCGGCGGCCGGGCGACCGTCGTCGCCTGCTCGGGTCCCGGACCGCTGGGCGGCATGGGCGAGCTGCTGCTCGTCGCCGAGGAGCTCGGTGTCGGACTCGGTGCCCGGTACGCCGGGATCGACGGCCTCGACCCCGGCCCCCACCTGAACGTCGACGCCGCCCCCGACGCCAAGGTGCACGCCGCCGGCCGTCCCACCCCGCTCTGGCACGTCAAGAACGCCCCGGAGGACCGGGCCGTCTTCGCGGGCGAGGCGCGTGGACTGTGGCTGTGGGCGATCCTGTGGCCCGAGCAGTCGGGGCTGCTGATGTACGACGAGCTGGTGCTGACCGACCTGCGCGACGCCGGGGGAGAGGTGGACCTCGTCCCGTGCGGCGCGCTCACCCCGCGCCTGCTCGCCACCCCGGAGGCGCCGCCCCGGCAGGGGACGGGCGAGCGCTAGATCACGCCGTACGGGGCGTGATCCCGGCCGGGGGCCCGGTGCGCGGCAGTTATCCTTGAGCGGTCCCCCGTCCGCCCGCGAGCCCTGGAGTCAGCCGTCGTGCGTATCGACCTGCACACCCACTCCACCGCGTCGGACGGTACGGACACCCCCGCCGAGCTGGTCGCGAACGCCGCCGCCGCGGGCCTGGACGTCGTCGCGCTCACCGACCACGACACCGTCGGCGGCCACAAGCAGGCCATCGACGCGCTGCCCGAGGGGCTCACCCTCGTCACCGGCGCCGAGCTCTCCTGCCGCGTCGACGGCGTGAGCATGCACATGTTGGCGTACCTCTTCGACCCCGCCGACCCCGACCTGGAGCGCGAGCGCGAGCTCGTCCGCGACGACCGGGTGCCCCGCGCCCAGGAGATGGTCCGCAAGCTCCGCGCCCTCGACGTCCCCATCACCTGGGAGCAGGTCGCCCGCATCGCCGGGGACGGCTCGGTCGGCCGGCCGCACGTCGCCGCCGCCCTCGTCGAACTGGGCGTCGTGGACACGGTCTCCGACGCCTTCACGCCCGACTGGCTGGGCGACGGTGGCCGGGCGTTCGCCGCGAAGCACGAGTTCGACCCCTTCGAGGCGGTCCGGCTCGTCAAGGCGGCGGGCGGCGTCACCGTCTTCGCCCACCCCGGCGCCTCGAAGCGCGGTGCGACGGTCCCCGAGACCACGATCGCCGCGCTCGCCGCCGCGGGCCTGGACGGCATCGAGGTCGACCACATGGACCACGACGAGCCGACCAGGGCCCGGCTGCGCGGTCTCACCCGGGAGCTGGGGCTCCTGCCCACCGGCTCCAGCGACTACCACGGCAGCCGAAAGACCGTGGCGCTCGGCGAGTACACCACCGACCCCGAGATCTACGGCGAGATCACCCGGCGCGCCACGGGAGCCTTCCCGGTGCCGGGCGCGGGCGGAACCGGCCGCCTGTAAGGCCCCCTCGCCTCCACCGCCTCACCGTCCCACTCCTCACGCGCGCCCCTCACCCCTGCCGTCGTACGCCGACGGCCGCCGTCCGGGCCCGCGCGCCCCGTACCGCCCGCTCATCTCTCGCAAGGCTCACTGTGTTCGACGTCGCTGTCTTCGGATCCCTCTTTCTCACCCTTTTTGTGATTATGGACCCGCCCGGGATCACCCCGATCTTCCTGGCCCTCACCGCGGGCCGCCCCGCCAAGGTGCAGCGCAGGATGGCGCTCCAGGCCGTCGCGGTCGCCTTCGGCGTGATCGCCGTCTTCGGTCTGCTCGGCCAGCAGATCCTCGACTACCTGCATGTCTCCGTGCCCGCCCTGATGATCGCGGGGGGCCTTCTGCTGCTGCTCATCGCGCTGGACCTGCTGACCGGCAAGACGGACGAGCCGACGCAGACCAAGGACGTCAACGTGGCGCTCGTACCGCTGGGCATGCCGCTGCTGGCCGGTCCCGGTGCGATCGTCTCGGTCATCCTGGCCGTGCAGCACGCCGACGGATTCGGCGGCCAGCTCTCGGTGTGGTCGGCGATCGCCGCCATGCACGTGGTGCTCTGGCTGGCGATGCGCTACTCGCTGGTGATCATCCGGATCATCAAGGACGGCGGGGTGGTCCTGGTGACCCGACTCGCCGGAATGATGCTCTCGGCCATCGCCGTACAGCAGATCATCAACGGCGTCACCCAGGTCATCCAGACCTCCTGAGCGCCCTACCGCACCCCGGACACCACAGCGCCCCCGCACGGTCCTTCCGTGCGGGGGCGCTTCGTCTTTAGCGGCGCAATGCGTGATCAGGCGTCAGTTCGCAGAAGCTCATGACCCGTGAAGCGTTACGAAGCCGAGGTGTCGGCCGGCCGGATGTAGATGCGCTGGCCTATGGCGGCGGCCTGCTGCACGATCCGGTTGACGGAGGCGGCGTCCACGACGGTGCTGTCCACGGCGGTACCGTCGACGTCGTCGAGTCGCATGATCTCGAAGCGCATAGGGCTTCCCTTCGTCTGATCCTCCTGCTGGAGAACTACTGGCGCGGGCGATACGGCTTACCCACGAGGATAGGAACGCGAGGCTTCCCTCGCGTTCCACGAGTGTTACAACGGCTTGTCCGGTACAAACATTCCCTACGCTAAGGAAATTTTTTGGATGTCTAAGTACCCGCCAGTAGTACCCCGTACACAGAGCCGTACACAGACCCGTACACAGAGCCGTACACAGCGCTGTCCCCAGACCATGAGGTCCGCATGAGCACGGCGGACCCGCAGCTTCCCCACCCGGTCGATATCGCCGAGCGCCTGGACCGCACCAACGAGCTGCTCCAGCGCGTGCTCGTCGAGGTGTCCAAGACCCCGTCCACCCACGCGATCTTCGTGGACGCGGGCTATGTGTACGCCGCGGCCGGGCTGCTCGTCACCGGCACCGAGGACCGCCGCTCGTTCGACCTCGACGCCGAGGGCCTGATCGAGGCCTTCATCGACAAGGCCCGCACGATCTTCGCCGACAGCCGGCTGCTGCGCGTGTACTGGTACGACGGGGCCAGGCGCCGCATCCACACCACCGAGCAGCAGGCCATCGCCGAACTCCCCGACGTCAAGGTGCGGCTCGGCAACCTCAACGCCAACAACCAGCAGAAGGGCGTCGACTCCCTCATCCGCACCGACCTCGAATCCCTCGCCCGGCACCGCGCCATCAGCGACGCGGCCCTCATCGGCGGCGACGAGGACCTGGTCTCGGCGGTCGAGGCGGCCCAGGGCTACGGCGCCCGCGTCCACCTCTGGGGCATCGAGGCCGGCGAAGGCCGCAACCAGGCCGAACCGCTCCTCTGGGAGGTCGACAGCCAGCGCACCTTCGACCTCGACTTCTGCCGCCCCTACGTCACCCGGCGCCCGGTCACCACATACGAGGACGACACCCCGGCCCCCTCACGGGAGGACGTCCGCTTCGTCGGCGCCCAGATCGCCGCCGCCTGGCTCGCCGCCCGCGGCCGCGAATCCCTCGCCGACCTGCTGCCCGGCCACCCCTACCTCCCCGGCTCCGTCGACCAGGACCTGCTGGTGGAGGCCGAACGCCTGCTCCAGCACTCGCTGCGCGGCCACGCGCATCTGCGCCGGGCGCTGCGCGACGGTTTCTGGCAGCACCTGCAGTCGCAGTACTGAGCCCTAGGGGGTGACGGTGTCCCAGAACGCGGCGAGCGCCTCGGCGGTCTCGTGCGGGCGGGCGGTGTTGGGGGAGTGCTCGGCCCCGGCGATCGTGGTGCGGTGGGCGCCGAGCCGCCGGGCCATCGCGTCGAACTGCTCCACCGGCCATACGTCGTCGCGTTCGCCGGACAGGACGTGGACGGGCAGCCCGAGGGCGGCCAGCTCGTCCACCCGGTCGGGTTCGGCGGAGAGCTGGGCGCCGGTGGCGATCAGCTGCGCCGGGTGGTGGCGCAGCCAGCGGCGGCGCATGTCCTCGCCGTCGCCGGTGTCCGCGTCCTGCGGGGGGTCCAGGGCCCGCATGGCCTCCCACACCTCGTCCATGGTGAGCACGGAGAGCGCGTCGCTCAGCATCTTCACCTTGTCCCGCTGGGCGGCGACGACCTCGGCGGGGCCGGAGGACATCAGCGTCAGCGAGCGGAACGGGGTGGCGTCGAGCAGGACGGCGGCGCGGGCGATCTGGCCGCCGAGCGAGTGGCCGAGCAGGTGCAGCGTTCCCTCGCCCTTGGTCAGGGCAGCCGCCTGGGCCAGCACATCGCGGGCCAACTCCCCTTGCGCGTAAGTCTCCTGATGGTCCGTCCCCTCCGACTCGTACTGCCCGCGGCCGTCGGCGGCGACCACCCGGTACCCGGCCGCGCACAGCGGTTCGAGCAGCGCGATGAAGTCCTCCTTGCTGCCGGTGTAGCCGGGCAACAGGAGGGCGGTGGCGCGTGCGGGAGCGTTCGCCGGTACGGCGTCCAGGACGGCGAAGTCGCCGCGCCCGGTGCGCAGGACGCGGGAGGTGGCGCAGGCGGGCGGGGTGAAGGTGGGCGGGCGGCTCATGGGCCCGAGGCTATCGCCGCGACCGGACCGGGGCATCACCGGGCGCCGCCGGGCAGCGAGAAGGCCCCGGCCCCCGCAGGTGCGGGGGCCGGGGCCTCAGGGGTCTCGCGGGACCATCAGCTCTCGGACGTCACCGTGGCCGCACCCGCGGCGCGGGTGGCGCGGCGGCGGCGGGGCTTCGCCTCGGCGGCGGCCTCGCTCACCACGGCCTCGGCCTCGGAGACCACGGCGGCCTCCTGGGTCGCGGTCGAGGTGACGCTACGGGTCGCCCGGCGGCGGCGCGGCTTGACCTCGGCTTCGACGGCGGCGGGGGCCGCAGCCGGAGCCTCCGGCGCGACGGCCTCGGCGGGGGCCGCGGCCTTCGCCCGCGACGCCCTCTTCGGCTTCGACTCGGCCTTGGGGGTCGACTCGGCGGCCGGGGCGGCTTCGGCCTTCGGCCGGGTCACCGTCTTCGGCTTGGTCTCGGCCTTCGGCTTCGACTCCGCCTTCGGCCGGCTCGTGGCACGGGCCGGGCGGCGGCGGGTCTTCGACTCGGGCTCCGGCTCGGAGGCCGGGGCGATCTGGAAGTCCACCTCGTCGGCGGGCTTCACGATCCGGGCACGGCGGCGCGGCTTCGTCGCGACCGGCTCGGCGACCGGCTCCGCGACGCCCGCGGCGACGGCCACGGTCTGGAACCCGGCCTCGACCGGCGCGGCGGCTGCGGGAACCCGCGCCACGGCCTCGGCCACCGGCTTCGCGGCGGCGCGGCTGCGACGGCGGCGCGGCTTGGTCTCGGCGACGGTCTCCGCGACCGGCTCGGCCTCGACCACAGCGGCCACGGTCTCGGCAGCCGTGGCCACCGGAGCGGAAGCCACCGGAGCGGAAGCCACCGGAGCGGCAGCCACCGGAGCCTCGGCGACCGCCACGGCCGCCTCGGTCACGGTGTCGGCGGCGCTGACCCGCGTACGGCGACGGCGGCGCGGCGTGCGCGGCCCCTCGGGGGCCTCGTCACCGGCCGGCGTGACCGGCGTGGCCTCCTTGGCAGGTGCGGGCAGCGTCGTGGCGCCGCCCTCCTCCGAGGCCCCGCCACGGGTGCGGCGGCGCTGACGCGGCGTACGCGTACGGGGCTCGCGCTCCTCACGGGCCGGAGCCGGGGCGGCGGACTTGCGGCCGCGGCCGCCGGTCTCGCCGAGGTCCTCGACCTCCTCCGCACGCAGACCGGCACGGGTCCGGTCGGCACGCGGCAGCACACCCTTGGTGCCCGCCGGGATACCGAGCTCCTCGAAGAGGTGCGGCGAGGTGGAGTACGTCTCCGGCGGATCCGGGAACTTCAGGTCCAGCGCCTTGTTGATCAGCTGCCAGCGCGGGATGTCGTCCCAGTCGACCAGCGTGATCGCGATGCCCTTGGCGCCCGCGCGGCCGGTGCGGCCGATGCGGTGGAGGTAGGTCTTCTCGTCCTCCGGCGACTGGTAGTTGACGACGTGGGTCACACCCTCGACGTCGATGCCGCGCGCGGCGACATCGGTGCAGACGAGAACGTCGACCTTGCCGTTGCGGAAGGCGCGCAGCGCCTGCTCGCGGGCGCCCTGGCCCAGGTCGCCGTGGACCGCGCCGGAGGCGAAGCCGCGCTTCTCCAACTGCTCGGCGATGTCGGCGGCCGTCCGCTTCGTCCGGCAGAAGATCATCGCGAGACCGCGGCCGTCGGCCTGGAGGATGCGGGCAAGCATCTCCGGCTTGTCCATGTTGTGCGCGCGGTAGACGTGCTGGACCGTGTTCTTGACGGTCGTGCCCTCGTCGTCGGGCGAGGTGGCGTTGATGTGCGTCGGCTGCGACATGTAGCGGCGGGCGAGGCTGATGACGGCACCGGGCATGGTGGCCGAGAACAGCATCGTCTGGCGCTTGGCCGGCAGCATCGTGATGATGCGCTCGACGTCGGGCAGGAAGCCCAGGTCCAGCATCTCGTCGGCCTCGTCGAGGACGAGCCCGCGGATGTGGGAGAGGTCGAGCTTGCGCTGGCCCGCCAGGTCCAGCAGACGGCCCGGGGTGCCGACGATCACGTCGACGCCCTTCTTGAGGGCCTCGACCTGGGGCTCGTACGCCCGGCCGCCGTAGATCGCGAGAACGCGGACGTTACGGACCTTGCCGGCGGTCAGCAGGTCGTTGGTGACCTGCTGGCACAGCTCACGGGTGGGGACGACGACGAGCGCCTGCGGCGCGTCGGTGAGCTGCTCGGGCTTGGCGCGCCCGGCCTCGACGTCGGCGGGGACGGTGACGCGCTCCAGGAGGGGGAGTCCGAAGCCGAGCGTCTTGCCGGTGCCGGTCTTGGCCTGGCCGATGACGTCGGAGCCGGAGAGCGCTACGGGAAGCGTCAGCTCCTGGATGGGGAAGGGGGACATGATGCCGACCGCCTCAAGGGCTTCGGCCGTCTCGGGGAAAATGCCGAGGTCGCGGAACGTAGTCAGGGTGCTGCCTCTTCTGTGAAGCGCGGTCCGAGGCGAACGCTGGGGGTCGTACCGTGCCGGGGTTGGTCATCCGGCCGTGGATGGGCCGGGTGGCGCGGGACCACTGCCGTCGCTCGAGCGCTCGTGCCGCTGAGGGGGCCCCTCATCTGCAGTCGTACGTGTCGTACGCACCGCGTGGAGGGCTGTCGGGTCGGAGCCGATCGGGCCACCGACCGGGCATCCTCATTCAAAGGACGCGCCCCTGGCACAGGAAAATGCTCAGTAAGCGCAATACCACTGTACCCCGGATTCGCGCATGTGTGTTGGACGAATTCATCGGATCGGTGTGATGTCCGCTTCTCACCGGACCCTTCCGCCCCTCGTCGGGCGGGCTATTGTGCGGTTCATGGAGACGCCTGACAACGCCACTGATCACCCCGAAGAACCGGCCGGAGCGACCGGAATCGCCGCCCAGGACTGGGCCACCGCCGCCGCGGAGCCGCAGTACCGTGCCGCGGTCGTGGACCTGCTGGGCGCCCTCGCCTACGGCGAGCTGGCGGCCTTCGAGCGCCTCGCGGAGGACGCGAAGCTCGCGCCGACCCTCGGGGACAAGGCGGAGCTGGCGAAGATGGCCTCCGCCGAGTTCCACCACTTCGAGCAGCTGTCCGACCGGCTCGCCGCGATCGACGAGGACCCGACCGCCGCGATGGAGCCCTTCGCCAAGGCGCTGGACGACTTCCACCGCCAGACGGCGCCGTCCGACTGGCTGGAGGGCCTGGTCAAGGCGTACGTCGGTGACTCGATCGCCAGTGACTTCTACCGGGAGGTCGCGGCCCGGCTCGACACCGACACCCGCTCCCTGGTCCTCGCCGTGCTCGACGACACCGGTCACGGGAACTTCGCCGTGGAGAAGGTGCGCGCCGCGATCGAGGCCGACCCCCGGCTCGGCGGGCGGCTCGCGCTCTGGGCCCGCCGGCTGATGGGCGAGGCGCTGTCGCAGGCCCAGCGGGTGGTCGCCGACCGCGACGCGCTCTCGACGATGCTGGTGGGCGGCGTCGCGGACGGCTTCGACCTGGCGGAGGTGGGCCGGATGTTCTCCCGGATCACCGAGGCCCACACCAAGCGCATGGCCGCGCTGGGGCTGGCCGCGTAACACCGCGGGAATCCGGACCACCGGGCTACTGGGCCGCCGCCGACCTCGTGAGGCGGCGGCCGCGCGGGCGGATCAGCAGGGACAGCGTCACCGCCCCGACGGAGACGGCGCCGATCAGGGTGGCCACGCCGTGGCCGGGGCCCAGCGCGGAATGCGTGAGGAACGCTCCGAACAGCGCACCCAGCGTGCCGGTGAGATAAACAGCACGGGCGGAGGGCAGCCGGTCGGCCAGTGAGCGGACCGCGGCCCAGGACAGGGCGAGTCCGAGCACGGTGGCGCCGAAGGATTCCCAGATCACTAAGTCACCTCGCGGGGGTGTGCGGGGCGGGCATATCGGTCGTAGGCGGTACTACCCCCGGCCCCTGCCGTACAACCCTCCGCCGACCTGGGGAAACCCTTACGGGTACGGCTTCGCTCCCCACCGCGTAGGGGAGCGGCCCGCAGGGCATACGGGGGCGGCCCGCGCGGCACACGGATGCGGCCCGCGCGGCGTACGGCAGCGGTCCCTACCGCGTACGAATACGGCCCGAGCGACGTACGGATGCGGCCCGCACGGCATACGGGAGCGGGGGGGGGGGGGGGGGGGCCCCGGGGGGGCCCCGGGGGGCCGCCGGCGGGGGGTGAAAGCGCCCGCACCCCCCCCCCCAGGGGGGGGGGTAGCACAGAAACCCCCGCGCGCCGCC
>NZ_JBHXOX010000004.1:62342-329269 GCF_042718795.1 Streptomyces cyaneofuscatus | reverse complement strand
CGCCCCGCGTCGGGTCCGCCGCCGCCCCCCCCGCCCGGCCGGCCCCCGGGACGGGCCGGGGCGGGCCCCGGGGGGGGGGGGGCCCCCCACCCTCCGCCCCCCCCCCCGCCCGTCTGCGTCTGTCGTTGTCAGGATCAGACGCGACGGTGGCGCCCGTAGTACTCGCCGGTCGTGTTGTGGAAGTCCGCGTCGCCGACGTGCTTGTCCTTGTCGAACTCCGGGGCGTCCTTGATCTGGTCCTTCGTGAGGTCGATGTAGACCTTCTGGTCGTCCGTGTCGATCCGGCTCACCGTGCCCGCCGGGAGCAGGACGTGCTTGCCGAAGATCCATACGCCGGTGTCGACCACCAGGTACGAGGACGTGACGTCGTCGGAGTGCTTGTCGACCTTGCCGATGCTGCCGTCGGTCGCCTCGACCTTGTAACCGATCAGGTCGGTGCCGACGGTGTGGCCGACGGCCGGCTGGTAGCCCCACAGGTTCTCAGACATAGAAAACTCCTTCGATCGCACCTGAATGAATTGCGTTCAGCGGACCGTGCACCCCCTGAAGAAGGCGCTCTTTCCGCCGTGCTCACTTCCTGAGCAACCGCTGACAGCCTCGTGCCCTGCGCCCTCGGCACCATGCCTGCGAACTCGTGCGTTTTTCGATCCATTTCGCGGGAATTCGATGTGCCCGCGTAGCGCCCCCGCGCAACCCAGGAAGAATCATGGGTTTCGGAACGGCTGGGGCGTCAACGCTAAGAAGAACATGCACGTAGGCGCGGACAGGGCCGTAGCTCGACCGAGGGTGTTCCAGCATGGGCGTAGAGCGTTCCGGCCCTGATCAGAGGCTCCGTGATGTGGCGCGGGCCATGCGTGGGGTCATCGAGCTGCTGGAGGTCTACTGGACGCGGGTTCCCGACGGGTTCTCGCCCGTCAGCGTGTCCGCGCCCCAGCTTCGGGTCATGTACGTGATCGAGCGTCGGGAGGGCATCAATCTGCGGCAGCTCAGTACGGAACTGGAGGCGGCACCGTCGTCGGTGAGCCGGTTGTGCGACCGGCTGGAGGCCATCGGCTTCGTACGGCGGTCCTCCAGCGCGGCCAGCCGACGTGAGGTCGAGCTGCGGCTGACCGCTCAGGGGCGGGTGCACCTGGACCGGCTGCGGGCCCGGCGGGAGGAGCGGCTGACGGCCGTTCTGGCGCGGGTGTCACCCGCCTCGCGGGCGCTCTTCATGGAGGCCGTGGAGGCCATCCGCGTCGCGCTCACCGCCGCCGTACGGACCGAGCCGGCCACACCGCCCGGATCGCCCGAACCGTCTGGCCGGTCCGGACCGGCCGCACGGCCCGGACCGGCCACACCGCCCGAGCCGCCCGACACCACCGGGGTGGAGCGGCCACCGGGCGACGGGCGACGGCGTGCCCCGGACGACGGGAGGGAGCGGCGGACCGGCTGACCGGCGCCGTGGCGCGGAGCAGAGCGGTGTGCGGGGTGACCGGAGGCGCAGCCCCGCCCTCCCCCTCGCGGGTGATGCGGAAGAGGGTGATCTCCCCCGCGCGGGTAGCGAACTCGGCTCTCCGGGGGGATTTCTCCGTGTGCCCGCGTCGCGACGATGGGGTCATGACGCTGAAGATCCTTCACCGGCCACCGCCCCCGTCCGCCCAGGACACCGAGCGGCCCGTGCCCCGCTGGGCCGTGCGCCTGGCCTACGCGCTGCCGCTGCTCCTGCTGCCGTCCTGCCTGTGGCGGCTGCCCTTCGCCCTGCACTTCGAGATGGGGCAGGTCCAGGAGGGCGGCATGCCGGCCTACTGGCTGAGCATCCCGTACGTCCTCGGGCTCAGCGTGCTGACGGAAGTCATCGCGGTCCTGACCATCGGGCTGGTCCGGGGGTGGGGCGAGGTGGCGCCCGTCTGGATACCGGTCATCGGCGGCAGACGCGTCCGGCCCTTGGCGGCCGTCGTTCCCGCGGTCCTCGGCGGTCTGGTTCTCACCCTCCTCTTCACCTCCGTCCCGATCGGTGAGGGTCGCCGGCTCACCCCGTTCGGCATCGCCGACAACGTCGGGTACAGCAACGACGCCTGGCAGGCACTGGCGACCGTGTGCATCCTCCCGCTCGCCGCGTGGGGGCCCGTCACCATCGCCCTCGCGATCGCCCACTACCGCCGCCGGGTCACCACCCGGGCTGACATATGCCGAGGCCGCCCCTGACGCTCACCACTCCCGGCCCGAGATCAGGTCCGCCGGCCGCTCCGCCTCGATTCGCTCGCACAGGCGCAGCAGCACCGCCCGGCCCCGGTCCAGGACGTGGTCCAGGTAGTAGTCGTCCTCGTACAGCGGGAGCAGAAACGCGTGCTCCGCCACCTGCCGGTTCGTGATCGTCACGATGGCCCCTCCCCATGTGCTGATCCCCACGTACTGATGCGCTCTCATCGATCGTGCACCACGCCACTGACAACGCCCCCGGCGCAGCCGCCCTCCCGCGTGCTCAGCATCACCCGGAACAGCTCCCCATCACCCTGGACAGCTCCGTGACCGACCGGTAACTTCGGAGGGGAATGAGCAAGCGCTTAGCCGTGTCCGGTGAGCGACTGCCCAGCCGAAGAAGACACCAGCCGATCAAGGAGGCACCCCGTGCGCCGTACGGTATTCAACGAGGACCACGAGGCGTTCCGGGAGACCATCCGCGCCTTCATCGCCGCCGAGGTCGTGCCGGTGTACGACGAGTGGTTCGCCGCGGGCGTCGTGCCGCGCGAGTTCTACCTCAAGCTCGGCGAGCTGGGCATCTTCGGCATCGAGGTCGACGAGGAGTACGGCGGCGCGGGCATCGACTCGCACAAGTACGAGGCCGTCATCTACGAGGAGACCGCCCGCGCCGGCGTCTCCTTCGGCGGCTCCGGCGTGCACACGCTGCTCGGCCTGCCCTACGTGAAGATGCTCGCCACCGACGAGCAGAAGAAGCGCTGGCTGCCGAAGTTCGCGACCGGCGAGGAGATGTGGGCGCTGGCGATGACCGAGCCGGGCACCGGCTCCGACGTCGCGGGCATGAAGACCACCGCCAAGCTCTCCGAGGACGGCACGCACTACGTCCTCAACGGCGCCAAGACCTTCATCACCGGTGGCGTCCACGCCGACCGCGTGATCGTCTGCGCCCGTACCGCCGCCCCGCGCGAGGACGACCGCCGCTTCGGCATCTCCCTCTTCGCCGTCGACACCAAGTCCGAGGGCTACTCGGTCGGCCGCAAGCTCGACAAGCTCGGCCTCAAGACCTCCGACACCGCCGAGCTGGCGTTCGTCGACGTCAAGGTCCCCGTCGAGGACCTCATGGGCGAGGAGAACAAGGGCTTCGGCTACCTCGGCACCAACCTGGCCTCCGAGCGCTGGGGCATCGCCTTCGGCGCGTACGCGCAGGCCGCCGCCGCCGTCCGGTTCGCCAAGGAGTACGTGCAGGAGCGCACGGTCTTCGGCAAGACCGTCGCCTCCTTCCAGAACACCAAGTTCGAGCTGGCCGCCTGCCAGGCCGAGGTGGACGCGGCCCAGGCCGTCGCCGACCGCGCGCTGGAGGCCCTGGACGCCGGTGAGCTGACGGCAGCCGAGGCGGCCTCCGCCAAGCTGTTCTGCACCGAGGTCGCGCACCGCGTGATCGACCGCTGCCTCCAGCTCCACGGCGGCTACGGGTTCATGAACGAGTACCCGATCGCCCGCCTGTACGCCGACAACCGCGTCAACCGCATCTACGGCGGCACCAGCGAGGTCATGAAGTCGATCATCGCCAAGTCCATGGGCCTGTAGAGAGCTCATAGCCGGTTCTGTAAGGACTACGTTCTCTCCATGAGCGCAGCACTCGATTCCCTGCTCGATCTGCTCGACCTGGAGCAGATCGACCGGGACATCTTCCGGGGCACGAGCCGCAGCGCGGTCGTGCCCCGGGTGTTCGGCGGGCAGGTCGCGGCCCAGGCGCTCGTCGCCGCCGGCCGGACCGTCCCCGCCGAGCGGGCCGCCCACTCCCTGCACGCGTACTTCCTGCGCGCCGGCGACCCGGGCGCGCCCATCGTCTACAGCGTCGACCGCATCCGCGACGGGAAGTCCTTCACCACCCGCCGGGTCGTCGCCGTGCAGCACGGGCAGCCGATCTTCCACCTCTCCGCGTCCTTCCAGACGTACGAGGACGGGCTGGAGCACCAGGCCGACATGCCTTCCTCCCCCGATCCTGAAACCCTGCCCACGGCCGCCGAGATGCTGCCCCGGTACGCGGACCGCTTCAGCGACCCGGGGATGGTGGACCGGCTGATCGAGGCGCGGACCGCCGTCGACCTGCGGTATGTGGACGCGCCGCCGTTCGGGACCGTGGGCGAGGCGCGTGAGCCGCGCTCGCAGGTCTGGTTCCGGACCAACGGCAAGCTCGCGGACGACCCGCTCCTGCACGTCTGCATGGCCACGTACGTCTCCGACATGACGCTGCTGGACTCGGTGCTCCTGGCCCACGGGCGGGGCGGCTGGGCGGTCGGGGACGTGGTCGGGGCGAGCCTGGACCACGCGATGTGGTTCCACCGGCCGTTCCGGGCGGACGAGTGGCTGCTGTACGACCAGGAGTCGCCGTCGGCCTCCGGCGGGCGGGGGCTGGGCCAGGCCCGGATCTACACCGCCGACGGGCGCCTGGCGATCACCGTCATCCAGGAAGGTGTCGTCCGGGTTCCCCGTGGACCTGCGGCGGGATGAGCCCCGCCTGAGGTGCTGTTTCGGACATACTCCCCATCATGAGCTCCAGGAGTGACGCGAAAGCCACGAGCGAAGCCGATGGCGGGGAGTCCACCTTCACCGTCATCGTGGCGGCCCTCGCCAACCTCGGCATCGCCGTCGCGAAAGCCGTCGCCGGGCTGATCAGCGGGTCCAGCGCGATGCTCTCCGAGGCGGCCCACTCGGTCGCGGACACCGTCACCGAGGTCATGCTCCTCGCCGCGCTCAAGCGGAGCGACAAGCCGGCCGACGAGGACCACCCTCTCGGTTACGGGCCCGAGCGCTACATCTGGGCCATGCTCGCCTCCATCGCCACCTTCGTCGGCGGTGCGGTCTTCTCGATCTACGACGGGGTGCACACCCTGATCGCGGGCGAGGAGCTGGGCGACCCCCTCGTCTCGTACATCGTCCTCGGCGTCGCCTTCCTGCTGGAGGGCTACTCGCTGCGCACCGGCGTCAAACAGGTGCGGCGCGAGGCGTCGCGGCTGCGGGTGCCGGACACGTACTACCTGCGTCACACCCCCGACACCGCCGTGAAGGCCGTCGTCATGGAGGACTCGGCGGCCCTGATCGGGCTGCTGCTGGCGGCGGGCGGGCTGCTCGGCGGGCAGCTCACGGGGTCGGGGGTCTGGGACGGGATCGCGTCCTGCCTGATCGGCCTGCTCCTCGTGTACGTGGCCTGGGTGCTCGGCCGGTCCAACGCGCAGCTCCTCATCGGGCGGCCGCTGCCTCCGGCGGTGCGGGCGGGGGTGCGGGAGGAGCTGAAATCCGTACCGCACATCGTCGACGTACTGGAGCTGACCACGCTCATCCAGGGGCCGGCCGAGATCCTGATCGCGGCGAAGGTCGACTTCCGGGACATGGCCACCGCCGAGGAGGTCGAGTGGGCCTGCGAGGAGGCGGAGGCGCAGTTGCGGGAGCGGTTTCCGTCCGTGCGGAGGGTGTATCTGGACCCGACGCCCGGGCGTGAGCAGCGGGAGCGGCGCGGCGGGGCATGAGCAGCGGGAAGGGCGCGGCGGGGCGTGAGCAGCGCGAGCGACGCCCCGGCCTTAGCGGCCGCCCATGGGGGCGATGGTCGAGCGGTACGCGTAACCGTTGACGGTCACGTTCACCGGCGGGCGCTTTCCGGCGCCGAGCGCCTCGACCACGTCCTCCGGCACCTCGATCCCGGTGTTGTTGCCGCTCAGGAACATCGTCGTGCTGAACTTCATGGCCCCGGTCCTCCGTCTGCGTCTCCGTCGGCCGCCTCCCGCCGAGGCGGCCGCTGTCCGTCCGTCTGCTGTCTGTCAGGGGAGACGGGCGCCGGGTCGGAAACTCATCGGAGCCGCCAGTTCCTGTTCCTACGCCGCCGGCTCCCGCGCGACCTCGGGCTCGTCCTCCAGCAGCCCCGCCGCGTGCAGCAGGTACTCCGTCATCGGGTCGTAGAAGCGCGGGTCGGTGACGTGGTCGTCCAGGGGGACGGTGACCTGGAGGGTGCCCTCCGCCTCGCCGAGGAAGAGGGCCGGGTCGTTGCAGTCCGCGTAACCGATCGCGTCCAGCCCGCGCTGGCCCGCGCACCCCGCCCAGCCGTGGTCCGCGACGACGAGGTCCGGCAGCGGGCGGCCCAGGTGCGCCATGGCGTCCAGGATGGCCGCCATCGGGGCCGGGGAGTGGGTGTGCCAGAGGGTGGCGCCGCGCTCCAGCATCGCGACATCGGCGAACTGGAAGACCATGCCCTCGTCCGCCATCAGCCCCGACGGGATGCGGACGATCTCGCAGCCCGCCCGGCGCAGGGCGTCCGCCGTCTGCCGGTGCACGTCCAGCATCCCGCCGGGGTGGCCGGTGGCGAAGAGGACGCGCTCCCGGCCGTCCGCCGCCTTGCGCAGGCGGGCCGCCATCCGCTCCAGGGCGTCGACCGTCAGCTCGGGGTCGATGGTGTCCTGGCCGGTCCGGTGCGCGGGGTCGTCGTTCACTCCGCAGCGCTCGGCCATCACCGCGAGCACGTCCTGCTCGTCGGTCCAGCGGTCGCCGAGCTCCAGGCCCAGCCAGTAGTGGCGGTCACCGTTGGCGAGCTTGCGGTAGTGGGAGAGGTTGTTGTCGCGAGGGGTGGCGACGTCCCCCGCGATACGCGAACGGACGAGGTGGTCGACGAGAGCGGCGCGGCTGGGTATCGGCATGCACCCATTGTGCCGCCCGGGGTGCGGGGCGTGCCCGGTGTCCCGTACGCCGGACGGGTCCGTCGCGGGCCCTTGAGTCTTCCGAGACTGTTCACCCCCGTGTGACCTGGCTCTTCCCCGGCCCGACGGGTGCGGCCCGTCGAATGGAACACCAAGAGGTCTGGACCAATTGAGTCACGCCAATCCGCTGTCTCATTTCCACCCCAGGCCTCTCTCTCGCGCAAGTGGTCTATACCTTTGGCACTAGGGTGGGCCACCTGAAACGGGTACATACGCAGCCGTGGGGGGCTTTATGACCGTGCATCACCTTCCGCAACCACCGTCCGACGACGAGCTCTACTGGTACTTCGGGCCGCAGCGCCGCTGGGTCCTGGTGAGCAGTTCGCTGGCGTTCGTCTTCACGGCGGCCACGATGTTCGCCTTCGCGTTACGGACCCCGGCCCTGTGGGCGTTCCTCGCGATCCTCGGGCTCAACGTCGTCGCGCTGGGGCTCTCCTCGGTCAACAGCCTGCGCCAGCGCCGGCTGACCCGGCCCTCGCACGAGGTCCTCGTCCACGCCTGGCAGCCCGCCGAACTGCCCACCGTCGACCTGTACTTGCCGACCTGCGGTGAACCCCTCCCCGTCCTCGACAACGCCTACCGCGCCGTCGCCGCCGTGGACTGGCCCGGCGCGCTGACCGTCTGGGTCCTGGACGACGGCGACCGGCCCGAGGTCGCGGCGCTGGCCGCCCGTTACGGCTACGCGTACGTCGTCCGGCCCGACCGGGGGCACCTGAAGAAGGCGGGCAACCTCAACCACGCCCTCTCGCTGAGCAGTTCTGAGTTCATCGCGATCCTGGACGCGGACTTCGCGCCCCGCCCGGACTTCCTGCGCCACCTCGTGCCGTATCTCGCCGACCCCGCCGTCGGCATCGTGCAGAGCCCCCAGTGCTTCGACACGGATGAGTCGATGGAGTGGATCCAGCGCGCCGCCGGTGCGGCCCAGGAGTGGTTCTTCCGCTGGATCCAGCCCTCCCGGGACGCCAGTGACGCCGCCATCTGCTGCGGCTCCAACGCCGTCTACCGGCGCAGCGCGATCGACCTCGCGGGCGGCTTCGCGCGGCTCGACCACAGCGAGGACCTGTACACCGGGCTCGCCCTGCACGAGCAGGGGTTCCGCACCCAGTACGTCCCCGTCCTGGTCGCCAAGGGCACCTCGCCCGACGCGGTCACCTCCTTCGTCAACCAGCAGTACCGGTGGGCGATGGGCAACCTCCACCTGCTCGGGACGCCCGTACTGAAGCGGATGCGGGCGCCCTGGCGGATGCGTCTCTGCTTCTACGAAGGCGTCGTCGGGTACCTCGCCACGGCCGTGAACACCTTCGCCGCGCCGCTGCCGCCGCTGGTGATGATGTTCTGGTACCCGGACCACATCCGGCCCTGGCACGTGCTGCCGCTGCTCGCCCCGCTCTGGCTCTGGCACGTGCTGCTGCCCCGGATCAGCCGCACCCGCTGGCGGGTGGAGGTGATCCGGGCCAACGTCCTCACCAGCGTGGCCGCCGCCACCGCGTTCTGGCACACCCTGCGGGGCCGCAGCGCCGCCTGGGTGCCCACCGGGGTGCGGGGCAAGGGGAGTTCGGGCTCGATGGCCCGCCGGGTGGTGGGCGTCTCGCTGGTCTGGCTGGTGCTGTCCAACGGGGCGGCGGCGGCCGGGATCGCGCTGGCCGTCGCCCGCAACGGCTGGGAGCCCAACTGGGGGCTGCTGCTCTATCTGTCGGTGCAGCTCCAGATCAATGTGCCGTTGATGCGCGACCTGTTGACCGAGCTGCGTCCGGGGGCGCGGGACGAGGTCGTCCCGAAGCCGTCACGTGGTGCGGGGGCCCGGGCCTTCCTGGTGAGCCTGCGCTCCCCGGCCGGCGTGCTGCCCCGCCGCTGGCCCGAGACACTCGCCGCCTCCGCCGTCCTCCTGCTCACCGGTCTGCTCGCCTCGGGGTGGGTCAACCCGATGCTCCCCTGGTCGAGCTGAGCCGTGCTGAAAGGCCGAACCACCATGCCCTTCCTCCTTGCTCCCGGGCCGCGCCGGAAGCCCTCCGCACCGCCGCTCGCACCGCCGCTCACACCGCCGCTCGCACCGCCGCTCACACCGCCGCTCGCACCGCCCCCGTCCGGCTCCGGCGGTGAGTCCGGACCCAGCCCGCACCGGTCCGCGTTCCGGCCCGACATCGAGGGACTGCGGGCCGTCGCCGTCCTCGCGGTCCTCGCCTTCCACGCCGAAATACCGGGCCTGGCAGGCGGGTTCGTCGGGGTGGACGTCTTCTTCGTCATCTCCGGCTACCTGATCACCGGCCTCCTGGTCCGTGAGGCCGTCAGCACCGGCCGGATCCGGCTCGGCGACTTCTTCTCCCGGCGGGCCCGGCGCCTGTTGCCCTCGGCCGCCGTGGTCCTCGCGGCGGTCGCGGTGGCCGGCGCCTGGCTGACCGTACCGCTGCGCCGCACCGACCTGGAGTACGACGTCCTCGCGGCGGCGCTCTCCGTCGCCAACTGGCGGTTCGTCTCCCAGCGGACCGACTACCTCGCCGCCGGGCACGACCAGAGCCCGCTGCTGCACTTCTGGTCGCTCGCCGTGGAGGAGCAGTTCTACCTGTTCTGGGCCCCGCTCCTCGCGGTGGTGGTGCTGTTCGTCGCCCGCGCGGTGCGGCGGGGGCGGGCCGTGCGGTCGGTCGTCGCGCTGGTGACCGGGGCGCTGGTCCTCGGCTCGTTCGCGCTGTCCCTGCACTGGACGGAGCACTCGGTCTCGCTCGCGTACCTCGGAACGCCGTCGCGTGTCTGGCAGTTCGGCGTGGGGGCGCTGCTCGCGCTGCTGCCGTGGCATCTGCTGCGCGGGCCGGTCCCGTTGCGGCTGCTGTGCGGCTGGGGCGGGGCGGCGGCGATCGGCTGGTGCGTGGTGGCGTACGACGCCTCTACGCCGTACCCGGGATACGCGGCGCTCGTCCCGACCCTGGCCACCGCCGCCGTGATCCTCGCGGCGATCCCGGGGCGGGGCGAGCGGAACGTCCAGGGCGCGTACGGGGTCGGGCGGGTGCTGGCCGGGCGCGCGCCCCGGGCGGTCGGGCGGCTCTCGTACACCCTGTACCTGTGGCACTGGCCGGTGCTCGTGCTCGCGGAGGCCCGGCTCGGTGCGCTCGGCTGGCCCGCGCGGACGGCGCTGACGCTGGCCGCCGTGCTACCCGCGCTCGCCACGATGCGCTGGGTGGAACAGCCGTTGCGCCGCAGCCGTACGGTCTCCGAACTCCCGCGCCGGGGGCTGGCGGTGGGCGTCTCGGCCGTCGTGCTGCCGGTCGCGCTGGCCCTGGTGGTGGGCACGGCGACGCTGCACCTGATGGGGCCCACCACTCCGGTGGACGTCAAGGGGCTGCCGCCGGGGGCCGCCTCCGGGCCGTCGCTGCTCGGGGCCCCCTCGGGAGACGGGCCGGTGGTGCCGAATCCGGCGCAGGCCCGCAAGGACTTCCCGCCGGACCGGAACTGCCAGGTCGCCCCGGAGGTGACCCGCAGCCCGGAGTGCCTGTTCGGGGCGGTGGACAGCCCGGACCGGATCGTGCTGCTCGGCGACTCGCACGCGGGGCAGTGGTTCTCGCCGATGCTGGCGCTGGCCTCCCAACGCGGCTGGGCACTTCAGGAGTTGGTCAAGCAAGGGTGCCCGCTGCCGCAGTTGGCGGTGGACAGCCCGCAACTGGGGCGCGCGTACCGGGAGTGCGACACCTGGCGTGCGGACGCCCTGGACCGCCTCCGTACGGGGCCCAAGCCCCGGCTCATCGTGATCGCCTCGCTCAACCGGTACACGGAGGAAGACCAACTCCTCGCCGCCGCCTGGGAGAAGACGCTGAAGCCGCTGCGGTCGATCGGCGCCCCGATCGTGTACGTCGAGGACACCCCCGTACCCGGGACGGACATCCCGGCGTGTGTCTCCGGCGCTGCGGACGGTGCGGCCGCCTGCGCGTTCGAGCGGGCGGAGGCGGTTCCGGCCGATCCGCTGGCCCGGCGGATCGCGGCGGGGGCCGTGCCGGGCGTACGGGTCATCGGCGTGAACCCGGTCCTCTGCCCGGGCGACGGCCCGACCTGCCCGGCCGTACGGGACCGCATCCTGCTCTACCGGGACGACGCCCACCTCACCAACGTGGCGGCCGTCGTGCTGACCCCGAGGCTGGAGCGGCTGCTGACGGACGCGGGGGCGCTGCCCGTCGCCACGGCGCCCGGTGCGCCGGTCGGCCACGGCTGGACCGAGCTGCTGCGGGACGACTTCGAGGGCCCGGCGGGCAGCCGCCCCTCCCCCGCGAACTGGCAGTACGACCTCGGCACCTGCTACCCCGGCTGCCCCGCCCCGCAGTGGGGCACCGGAGAGATCGAGACCATGACCGACTCGACGGACAACGTCCGCCTGGACGGGAAGGGCGCGCTGGAGATCGTGCCCACCAGGAAGGGCGACGCGTGGAGTTCGGGGCGGATCACGACCGTACGTTCCGACTTCGCACCGCCGCCCGGCGGAGTGCTGCGGATCGAGGCGTCGATCGCGCTGCCGGACGTGACCGGGCCGAAGGCGGCGGGGTACTGGCCCGCGTTCTGGACCCTGGGCGCCGAGCTGCGCGACGGCTACACGGGGTGGCCGGGCGTCGGGGAGCTGGACGTCATGGAGTCCGTCAACGGCCGGGACACCGTGTTCGGTTCGATGCACTGCGGGGTGCTGGAGGGCGGGCCGTGCGAGGAGCCGGTGGGGCTGACGTCGGGTCCGCAGGCGTGCGCGACCTGCCGTACGGAGTTCCACGCGTACGCCGTGGAGGTGGACCTCGGGGTGGGTGAGGTGCGCTGGTACCTGGACGGGCGGGTGTACCACCGGGTGAGCGCCGGGCGGATGGACGCCGGGACCTGGAAGCGGGCGGTGGACCACGGGGTGTTCCTGATCCTGAACGTGGCGATCGGCGGCAAGCTGCCGGCCGCGGACGGCGCGACGGCGGGGCCCGCTACCGAGCCGGGGCACCCGATGCGGGTCGATCAGGTCACGGTGAGAGTCAAGGGCGGGGCGGTCGGGGGCGGGGCGGGGTAGCGCGGTCAGGGCCGGGGGCCCGGGGCCGGGGCCGGTGCCGGTCAGCGGCTCGGGCTGAGCCCCTCGACGGTGAGGGTGAAGAGGCGGTCGGCCTGGATCGCCGGCTCGGTGTGGTGCTCGGTGGCCAGGGCGATGCCGACGGCGAGGGTGATCAGGTCGTGGAAGGTGACGCCCGGCCTGATCACCTCGTCGCGCAGGGCGCGGCGGAGCAGCGGGGTGGCCGCGGCTTCGAGCACCGCGCCGCAGGAGTGGCCCCCGGAGGGGTCGGCGGGGGCGTCGGTGGGGGGCTCGTAGGTGAGGGCGTCCGCGAGCCCCCGGGCGGAGACGGCGTACCGCACGAGGCCGTGGAGCCAGTCCAGCAGCGCGGCCCGGCTGTCGTCGGCGCGGGTCAGCTCGTCCGCGCGCTCGCAGAGGGCCTGGATGCGTTCCTGGAAGACGGCTTCGAGGAGGGCCTGGCGGGTGGGGAAGTGGCGGCGCACGGTGGCGGAGCCGACGCCGGCGGTACGGGCGACCTGCTCCAGGGAGGCGGCGGCACCGTGCCGGGCGACCTCCGCCTCGGCCACGGCCAGGATGCGGCTGTAGTTGCGGCGGGCGTCCGAACGCTGACCGGTCACGTGCTCTCCGTTCTCTGTCTCTTGCTTCTCTGCTTGCTCTGCTTGCTCTGCTTGCTAAGTGGTGGGCCCCGCCATATCGTAGCGAGGGCAAAACGGCGGGCCCCGCCGTTTTGTGCTCGCGGCCCCGTCAGCGCTCACCCGAGGAGACATAGCCATGGCATCACCCTCTGCCCCCGTACTGGTCACCGGCGCCACCGGGCGCCAGGGCGGGGCGGTCGCCCGAGCACTGCTGGCCGCCGGGGTGCCGGTGCGCGCGCTGGTGCGCGACCCGCACGCCCCGCGCGCGCGGGCCGTCGAGGCGCTGGGCGTCGAGCTGGTCACCGGAGACCTCTCCGACCGGTCCTCGCTGGACCCGGCCTGCGCGGGCGTCCGTGCCGTGTTCTCCGTACAGATGCCGCCGATGGACGAGAGCGGAGCCGACTTCGCCGCGGAGCTGGCGCAGGCGACCCATCTGATCGAGGCGGCGCGGGCTGCCGACGTGCCCCAGTTCGTCCAGTCCTCGACCAGCGGGGTCGGGCGGCACACGGAGACCCCGGGCTGGGCGGAGGGCCGCTGGGCGGCCATGGCGGGATACTTCGACACCAAGCAGGCGATCATGGAGAAGGTGCGCGGGGCGGGCTTCGCCCGCTGGACCGTGATCAAGCCCGCGTTCTTCATGGACAACCTGCCCCAACTGGCGCCCCACGGGCCCGAGGGCGGTCTGGCGACGGTCCTGTTGCCGGACACGCCCCTGGCGCTGGTGGCGACGGAGGACATCGGTGCGGCGGCCGCCCACGCCGTCCGGGAGCCGGACCGCTTCCACGAGGTGGAGCTGGAGCTCGCCGGCGAGGTGCTCACCATGACGGAGGTCGCCCGGACGCTGTCCACCGCGTGGGGCGTTCCGGTGGAGGCGCCCACGATGACCCTCGACGAGGCGCTCGCGGCGGGCATGCCCGCATGGGGCGCCGGGCACGTCTGGAGCAACGCCATCCTCCAGCCCGCCCGCCCCGAACTCGCCCTGGAGCTGGGGATTCCGGTGACCACGTTCGCCGCCTGGACGCAGGCGCACCTGACGGCGGCCTCTCGGTAGGGAACGGACAGCCGCGGCCGCCGAACCCTGCGGCGCACCGGCCACGCGCGGGTCCCTCCCCCGTTACCCGGGGACCCGCGCGAGCCGTCGTGCGGGCCGACCGGTCCTGCGACACGGTCGGCCGGGGCCCGGAGCCGCACCTGGGTGCGGGCCTTTCCGGGCACCGGAAGTATCGCCTTTCGTACGCGGGCGGGGCGAACGCTTTTCCGGCGCAATCCCCGCCGAGGAGAAGCCTGTTCAGGCGCGAGGAGTGGGCCGCCCCCACAACGTGACCGTGCGCAGCAGCCGTTCGACCGGGCCGAGCCGGTGGCGCCTCATCAGCCGGGCGGAGGCGGCGAGTTGGCACCCGTAGAAGAGAAGTGCCCCGCCCAGCACGGCCGCCGCGCCGACCCGGCCGTACAGGGCGGCCCCGTAACCGGTGAGGACGAGGGCCATCACCAGGGACTGCGCCAGGTAGTTGGTGAGGGCCATGCGTCCGGCCGGGGCCAGCCGGGCGGCGAGGCGGGCGCCGCGCGGGGTGGTGAACCAGAGGAGCAGGCCGCTCGCGTACGCGGCACTGAGCGCCGGTGCGGTCAGCATGCCGAGGATGAACGCCGGGATCTGCCAGCGGGCGCCCAGCGGCCCCACCGTGCCCGCCGCCATGAGCGCGCCGCCGGGCAGCCCGACGACCAGGCCCCAGAAGCAGATCCGGCGCAGCCGGGCCGCGCGGGCCGGGCTGTCGGCGGGCGCCAGGAGGCGGCGCCTGCCCGCGACGAACCCGGCCAGGAAAGCGGCGACGACCATGCCGCCCATCATGAGGAGCCCGGCCAGGATGTCGCTCCAGGCGTCCATGTTGGCGCGGACCACGTCCGCCGGCCCGCCCCGGTACGCGGCGGTCAGCTCGGCTGCGGAGGGCCGTGGAGGCCGCGAGGCCCTCATCGCCCTCGCCCGTGTCCGCCAGCGCCACGGCCAGCCCGAGGAGCAGGTAGAGCGCGGCCACGACCCCGTACACCCACAGCGCGGCACGCCACATCCTGGCCGGATCGACGGCACGGGCGGCGAAGAGGATCAGGCCGAGGACGGCGTACGTGGTGAGGATGTCGCCCGGGTACAGCAGGACCGCGTGCAGCGCGCCGAGCACGAACAGACCGAGGAGGCGGCGCAGCATCCTGGGTGCGAAGGGGGCACCGTCGCGCTCGGCCGCGTCCATCTGGAGGGTGAAGCTGTAGCCGAAGAGGAAGGAGAACAGCAGGTAGAACTTGGTCTGCACGAGCGCCACGACGAGCCAGTGCGCCAATTGGTCCAGACCATTGGCGGTTGGCCCGGCGGTGCCGTCGCGTAGTCCGTCGATGCCGGCCATCACCAGGACGTTGGCGAGGAAGATGCCGCAGAGCGCGAACCCGCGCAGCGCGTCGACCTCGATGATGCGGCGGGGCCGGGGCACCACGGCCGCAGCCCCGGCGCCCGCCCCGGCCTCAGCCCCGGCGCTCGCCCCGGTCGCAGCCCCGGCCGGTGCAGCCGTAACGGGTACGGATTCGACGGCTTCCGGGCGCTTCACGGGACCACGGAGAGGACCGTCACCACGGTCACCGTGGAGATCGCGGCATGGAGGTTGCGGATCGCCTCCCCGACGCTCACGCCCGCCCAGTGGCCGTCGGCGATCTCCTCCAAGCGCGGGGTCACCTGCTTCTTCGGCAGGCCGGGGAAGGCCTGCGGGTGCATGCCGGTGGAGTGCACCAGGGCGACCAGCGCACTCGTACGGGCGTCCGGTTCGGCCCCGTCCAGCACCACCGCGGCCAGCCGGTCCCGCAGCTCACGCTCGACGGAGCCGTCGGCCTCCGGGTAGCGGCGCACCGGGAAGACGCCGAGGGCCCGGTGCCGCTCCTCGGTCACCAGGCCGCGGGCGCAGAGGCTGTCCACGACGTCCTGCGAGCCCTTCACGTGCTCCCGGGTCAGCCACTCGACCACCTTGCGGCTGCTGGAGGCCCCGTGGACCCAGCGCACCAGCCGGTCGAGCCGTCCATCCAGGAGGGCGTCGCCGGTCGGGGTCGGGTCGAAGACCTCGACGCGGCCGCCCTTCACCGTGACGCGGCCGGCCATGACCAGCTCCAGGAGCATGCCCGCGGCCACGCCCCAGCGCGCCGCCGACTCCCCCTTCGCCGCGCCGGTCGTGTCGTCCAGCGACAGCAGCATGATCTCTTCGCCCAGCGAGACGGCCATGGTCAGGCTCCCCCGTACTTTCTTCGTCCCCATCGGTTTCCTGGTCCTGATCGGTCAGACGTGAAGTACGCGACCGGGGTTGCCCGACGACGGAAACACCTGCTCAGACGCTCAGACAGGGTGCGCGGCCGCCGCGGCGAACGCCCCGCGCGCCAGTCGGTGCAGCAGCGCGGCGGTGGCCTCGCGGCCGGGTCGGGCCTCCGGGCGGGCCAGGTGCGGGGTGGAGTTCAGCAGGCCGAAGACTGCGTGCACGGTGACGCGGGCCTCGTTCTCGGGCAGGCCGGGGTAGAGGGCGCGGACGACGCCCACCCAGACCTCCACGTACTCGCGCTGGAGCCGCCGCACCCGCTTGCGGTCCGTGTCGCGCAGCCGGTCCAGCTCGCGGTCATGGAGGGTGATGAGGGGGCGGTCGTCGAGGGCGAAGTCGATGTGGCCCTCGATGAGCGCGTCCAGGAGCGCTTCCGGGGAGCCGTCGCCCCGGGACGCGTCCTCCGACACCCGCAGGCGGCCGCCGTCCAGCAGCCGCTCGCTGATCCCGACCAGCAGTTCGGCGAGCATCGCGTCCTTGCCGGGGAAGTGGCGGTAGAGGCCGGGGCCGCTGATACCGACCGCGGCGCCTATCTCGTCGACGCCGACACCGTGGAAGCCGCGCTCGGCGAAGAGGCGCGCGGCCTCCCGCAGGATCTGCTCGCGGCGGGTGGGGGCCGCGACGCGGGCGGCGGCATGGGTGCTCATGAGGATTCATTCTAGACAGGGTCGTTAGCGGTCGTTAACCTGAGGGAAACGCGTTAACGCTCATTAACAGCACGTCAACGCTTTCACCACTGCGGTACGGGCAAGGGGGCTCGACACGATGCAGCAGGCACCGGTCCTGGCGAGCGCGGCCGATCCCGCCTCGGAGGCCTGGCAGGCCAACGAGGCGGCGCATCACGCGCTCGCCGACGAGCTGGCGGCACGGCTCGCCACGGCACGGCTGGGCGGGGGTGAGAAGGCGCGGGCCCGCCACGAGGCGCGCGGCAAGCTGCTCCCCCGGGACCGGGTGGACACCCTCCTCGACCCGGGTTCGCCGTTCCTGGAGCTGGCCCCGCTGGCGGCGAACGGGATGTACGGGGACCAGGCCCCCGCCGCCGGCGTCATCGCGGGCATCGGGCGAGTCTCCGGCCGTGAGTGCGTGATCGTCGCCAATGACGCGACCGTCAAGGGCGGCACGTACTACCCGCTGACCGTGAAGAAGCACCTGCGCGCGCAGGAGGTGGCGCTGGAGAACCGGCTCCCCTGCCTCTACCTGGTCGACTCGGGCGGCGCCTTCCTGCCGATGCAGGACGAGGTGTTCCCCGACCGGGACCACTTCGGGCGGATCTTCTACAACCAGGCCCGCCTGTCGGCGGCCGGCATTCCGCAGATCGCGGCGGTGCTGGGCTCCTGCACGGCGGGCGGGGCGTATGTCCCGGCGATGAGCGACGAGGCCGTCATCGTCCGCGACCAGGGCACGATCTTCCTCGGCGGCCCGCCGCTGGTGAAGGCCGCGACCGGTGAGGTCGTCACGGCGGAGGAGCTGGGCGGCGGCGAGGTCCACTCCCGTATCTCCGGCGTCACCGACCACCTCGCGGAGGACGACGCGCACGCTCTGCGTATCGTCCGCAACATCGTCGCGACCCTCCCGGACCGCGCCCCGCTCCCCTGGTCGGTCGAGCCGGCCGAGGAGCCGAAAGTGGACCCGGCGGGTCTGTACGGCGCGGTGCCGGTCGATTCCCGGACGCCGTACGACGTACGCGAGGTCATCGCCCGGGTGGTCGACGGCTCGCGCTTCCAGGAGTTCAAGGCGGAGTACGGTGCGACGCTGATCACCGGCTTCGCCCGCATCCACGGCCACCCCGTCGGCATCGTCGCGAACAACGGCATCCTCTTCGCCGAGTCCGCCCAGAAGGGCGCGCACTTCATCGAGCTGTGCGACCAGCGCGGCATCCCGCTCGTCTTCCTCCAGAACATCTCCGGCTTCATGGTCGGCAAGGACTACGAGCACGGCGGCATCGCCAAGCACGGCGCCAAGATGGTCACCGCGGTCGCCACGACCCGCGTGCCGAAGCTGACGGTCGTGGTCGGCGGCTCGTACGGGGCGGGCAACTACTCGATGTGCGGCCGGGCCTACAGCCCCCGCTTCCTGTGGATGTGGCCCAACGCCAAGATCTCCGTCATGGGCGGCGAGCAGGCGGCCTCCGTGCTGGCCACCGTCAAGCGCGACCAGCTCGGCGACGAGTGGAGCGCCGAGGACGAGGAAACGTTCAAGGCCCCGATCCGCGCCCAGTACGAGAGTCAGGGCAACGCGTACTACGCCTCCGCCCGCCTCTGGGACGACGGCGTGATCGACCCCGTGGACACCCGCCAGGTGCTGGGCCTCGCCCTCACGGCCTGCGCCAACGCCCCGCTGCCGCAGAAGGACCCGGCCGGTCCCGGCTTCGGCGTCTTCCGGATGTGAGGAACAGATGACGACGATGTTCGACACCGTGCTGGTCGCCAACCGCGGCGAGATCGCCGTCCGGGTGATCCGGACCCTGCGGGAGCTGGGGGTGCGCTCGGTCGCGGTCTTCAGCGACGCGGACGCGGACGCCCGGCACGTACGGGAGGCGGACACGGCGGTACGGATCGGCCCGCCGCCGGCCGCCGAGAGCTACTTGAACGTGCCCGCGCTCCTGGAGGCGGCCCGCCGCACGGGCGCGCAGGCCGTCCACCCCGGCTACGGATTCCTCGCGGAGAACGCGGAGTTCGCCGCCGCCTGCACGGAGGCGGGGCTGGTCTTCATCGGCCCGCCCGCCTCCGCGATCTCGCTGATGGGCGACAAGATCCGGGCGAAGGAGACGGTCGCGGCCTACGGGGTCCCGGTCGTCCCGGGTTCGTCCGGCAGTGGCCTCACCGACGCCCAACTGGAGTCGGCGGCACACGAGATCGGCACCCCGGTCCTGCTGAAGCCCTCCGCGGGCGGCGGCGGCAAGGGCATGCGCCTGGTCCGGGACGCGGCGGTGCTGGCGGAGGAGATCGCGGCGGCGCGACGCGAGGCCAGGGCCTCCTTCGGCGACGACACCCTCCTCGTCGAGCGGTGGATCGACCGCCCGCGCCACATCGAGATCCAGGTCCTGGCCGACGCCCACGGCAACGTGATCCACCTCGGTGAGCGCGAGTGCTCGCTCCAGCGCCGCCACCAGAAGATCATCGAGGAGGCGCCGTCCGTCCTCCTCACTCCACAGACCCGGGCGGCGATGGGCGAGGCGGCCGTGCAGGCGGCACGTAGTTGCGGCTATGTCGGCGCGGGGACCGTGGAGTTCATCGTCCCGGGCAACGACCCGGCCTCGTACTACTTCATGGAGATGAACACCCGCCTCCAGGTCGAGCACCCGGTCACCGAGCTGATCACGGGCCTGGACCTGGTGGAGTGGCAGCTACGGGTGGCGTCGGGCGAGCAACTCCCGTACGCACAGAAGGACATCACGCTCACTGGCTGGGCGATCGAGGCCCGGGTCTGCGCCGAGGACCCCTCCCGGGGCTTCCTGCCGTCCGGCGGTACGGTGCTGGCGCTGCGCGAGCCGCAGGGCGGCGGGGTGCGGACGGACTCGGGGCTCAGCGAGGGCGTGCCGGTGGGCAGCCTGTACGACCCGATGCTGTCGAAGGTGATCGCGTACGGCCCCGACCGCGCGACCGCCATCCGCAAGCTGCGGGCGGCGCTCGCGGACACGGTGATCCTGGGCGTCCCGACCAACGCGGGTTTCCTGCGCCGCCTGTTGGCCCACCCGGACGTGGTCTCCGGCAGCCTGGACACGGGGTTGGTGGAGCGCGAGGCGGAGGGCCTGGTGCCGGACGGCGTACCGGACGAGGTGTACGCGGCGGCTGCGGCGGTGCGGGGTGAGGCGCTGGCGCCCCGGCCGGACGCGGGGGGCTGGACGGACCCGTTCTCGGTGCCGAGCGGATGGCGCACGGGGGGTGTGCGGGTGCCGTTGGCGTTCCCGCTGCGGGTGTCGGGCGCGGACCCGGTGACGTACGAAGCTCCTGCGGGCGCGACGGTGACGGCCGACCGGGTCACGGTCGAACTCGACGGCACGGTCGGCCACTTCCACCGCTCCGGCGACTGGCTCGGCCGGGACGGCGACACCTGGCACGTCCAGGACCACGACCCGGTGGAGGCGTCCCTGAGCGGCGCGGGCCGGAGCGGGGCGGACACGCTGGCGGCGCCGATGCCGGGCACGGTCACGGTGGTGAAGGTGGCCGTCGGGGACGAGGTCGAGGCGGGCCAGAGCCTGCTCGTGGTGGAGGCGATGAAGATGGAGCACGTGATCTCCGCGCCGCACGCGGGTACGGTCACGGAACTGGACGTCACGGCGGGGGCGACGGTGGCGATGGACCAGATCCTGGCGGTAGTGGCCCCTCGGGAGGACTCATGACCACGCGTCCACTCCCCATGAAGATCCCGGCCCCCGGTCTGCCGGCCCGGGTCCGGATCCACGAGGTCGGGGCCCGGGACGGCCTGCAGAACGAGAAGGAGACCGTCCCGACGGCGGTGAAGGCGGAGTTCATCCGCCGCCTGGCGGTGGCGGGCCTGACGACCATCGAGGCGACGAGCTTCGTGCACCCGAAGTGGGTGCCCCAACTGGCCGACGCCGAAGCCCTGTTCCCCCTCCTCGGGGACATCGCGGACGTGGGCGACGTCTCCCTCCCGGTCCTCGTGCCGAACGAACGCGGCCTGGACCGGGCGCTGGCGCTCGGGGCCCGCTCGATCGCGGTGTTCGGCTCGGCCACGGAGACGTTCGCGGCCCGCAACCTGAACCGTACGGTCGACGAGTCGCTGGCCATGTTCGCGCCGGTGGTGGCCCGGGCGAAGGCGGAGAAGGTGCACGTGCGCGGGTACCTGTCGATGTGCTTCGGCGACCCGTGGGAGGGCGCGGTGGAGGTCGCGCAGGTGGTCAGGGTCGCGAAGGCGCTGATGGACCTGGGCTGCGACGAGCTGTCGCTGGGCGACACGATCGGGGTGGCGACGCCGGGCCACGTAACGGCGCTGCTGACAGCCCTGAACGATTCCGCCGTCCCCACCGAGTCGATCGGCGTCCACTTCCACGACACGTACGGCCAGGCGCTGTCCAACACCCTGGCCGCGCTCCAACACGGGGTGACCACGGTCGACGCCTCGGCCGGCGGCCTGGGCGGCTGCCCGTACGCGAAGAGCGCCACGGGCAATCTCGCCACCGAGGACCTGGTCTGGATGCTCGACGGCCTGGGCATCGAGACGGGCGTCGACCTGTCCGAACTGACGGCCACCAGTGCCTGGCTGGCCGGACACCTGGGCCGACCGAGCCCATCCCGCACGGTCCGCGCCCTGACCCCTCCCCCTTCTTCTTCCACCTCCCACAAGGAGTGACTCACCCATGTCCCTGGATCACCGGCTGACCGCCGAGCACGAGGAACTGCGGCGCACGGTCGAGGCGTTCGCGCACGACGTGGTCGCGCCGAAGATCGGCGACTTCTACGAGCGCCATGAATTCCCGTACGAGATCGTGCGCGAGATGGGCCGGATGGGCCTGTTCGGCCTGCCGTTCCCGGAGGAGTACGGCGGCATGGGCGGCGACTACCTCGCGCTCGGGATCGCCCTGGAGGAGCTGGCCCGGGTCGACTCCTCGGTGGCGATCACCCTGGAGGCCGGGGTCTCCCTGGGCGCGATGCCGCTCCACCTCTTCGGCACGGAGGAGCAGAAGCGCCAGTGGCTGCCGAAGCTCTGCGCGGGCGAGGCGCTGGGCGCGTTCGGCCTGACCGAGCCGGACGGCGGCTCGGACGCGGGCGGCACGCGGACGACGGCGGTGCTGGACGAGGCGAGTGACGAGTGGGTGATCAACGGCTCGAAGTGCTTCATCACCAACTCGGGAACGGACATCACGGAGTTGGTCACGGTGACGGCGGTGACCGGCCGCAAGGAGGACGGCCGCCCGCTGATCTCCGCGATCATCGTCCCCTCCGGCACCCCCGGCTTCACGGTCGCGGCCCCCTACTCCAAGGTCGGCTGGAACGCCTCGGACACCCGCGAGCTGTCCTTCACGGACGTCCGCGTCCCGGCGGCGAACCTCCTGGGCGAACAGGGCCGGGGCTACGCCCAGTTCCTCCGCATCCTGGACGAGGGCCGCATCGCGATCTCGGCCCTGGCCACGGGCCTGGCGCAGGGCTGCGTGGACGAGTCGGTGAAGTACGCCGCCGAGCGCCACGCCTTCGGCAGGCCGATCGGCGCCAACCAGGCGATCCAGTTCAAGATCGCCGACATGGAGATGCGCGCCCACATGGCCCGCGTGGGCTGGCGCGACGCGGCCTCCCGCCTGGTGGCGGGCGAACCCTTCAAGAAGGAGGCGGCCATCGCGAAGCTGTACTCCTCGACGGTCGCGGTGGACAACGCCCGGGACGCGACGCAGATCCACGGCGGGTACGGCTTCATGAACGAGTACCCGGTGGCGCGGATGTGGCGCGACTCGAAGATCCTGGAGATCGGCGAGGGGACGAGCGAGGTCCAGCGGATGCTGATCGCCCGTGAGTTGGGGCTGCCGGGCTGAGCCCCACGGTGATCTGACCACCGCCCCGGTTGCCGTGGATGTGCTCACTGCGCCCGGGGCGGAGGCTTCAGCCGATGATCAAAGGTTCCGGTGGACGTACGACTTCGCGGTGCCGGACTCGGCACGGAGCAAGGGCAAGCCGTCATGATCACTCCCCAGTCCTGGTCGGACGCCCGGCAGGTGTGGGACCACCACCTGATGCACCACACCCCCGCCCCTGCTCCGTCATCGTCGGGCTCGGCAGCCACGATCCGGGGGTGGCCGACGTAGCGGCGGGGTTCTACCTGCGCGGACCGGCGCCCGCCATCGTGTTCACCGGCGCGACCAGCCCCACCACCCGCGAGCGGAGCAAGACTGCCCGGCCAGGCGGCCGGTGCTGCCCTTTCGGTACTTCCATGGGCGCGCTCCGGTGAGGTAGGCAGGAGAGAAGCCTTGATCAACCGCACAGAACAGAAAGGCCCTTGATGCGCGCTCAGGACTCGGACAGGACTGCCGGGCCGGCAAAGGCCCGCCGTACGGGAGCAGGCTCCGCCGCGCCGCAGGGAAGCGTGCCCGGGGCCCCGCTCGCGGCGCTGCAGCGCGCCCTCGGCAACGCCGCCGTCAGCCGGCTGATCGGGGAGGCCCGGCACCAGCACGGCGCGGACTGCGGGCACCAGCAGGACACCGCTCCCGTGCAGCGCTCCACCGTCCACGACGTGCTGCGGGGCTCGGGGCAGCCCATGGCAGGGCCGTTGCGGCAGGAGATGGAGGCGCGCCTCGGCGCGGACTTCTCCGATGTACGCCTGCACACCGGCGCGACCGCCCGGCGCTCGGCCGGTGAGATCGGCGCCCGCGCCTACACCTCGGGCAGCAACATCGTCGTCGGCGACGGCGGCGCCGACAAGCACACCCTGGCCCACGAGCTCACCCACGTCATCCAGCAGCGCCAGGGACCGGTGGCCGGGACCGCCACGGGCGACGGGCTGCGCGTCAGCGATCCTTCCGACCGGTTCGAGCGGGAGGCGGAGGCGACGGCGAACCGCGTGATGTCCGCGCCCGCCCCGTCCGCCGCGCGGGCCGCGGAACCGGCCCCCGGTCAGCAGTCGGCGGCGGCCGGGGACGGCGCGGTCCAGCGCGCTCTGGTGACGGAGGACATCGACCGGTGGAGGGAGCGGCTGGGACTGGCGGGCGCACCCATGGTGGTCGAGGTGCCCGCGGGCATGTCCGCGGCGACTCCGTTCTCCGAGTATCCGGCGGAGTGCCGCGTGAACCTCACTCCCGAGGCCCTGACCTTGAACGTGAATACGGTGACCGGCATGGACGGCACCGACGCCGGACAGATCGTCTCCTCGGCCGGCGGGGGCGCCTACATGGAAGAGCACCGGATCCTTCTGGTCAACCACGAGGTGACGGGTGACTACACGAAGAATCAGACGATCATGCACGAGCTCGGCCACCAGAAGCAGCAGGAGGGAGGCATCGACATCAACCAGCAGAGGAACAGCAAGGCACTGGTCGAGTACCACAACATCATCATCAACGAGAACGTCCTGACCCACGCGGAGGACGACCAGGCGAAGCCCCGCTTCTTCTATTCGGGGCGAGGCGACTCCTCCCCCTCCACGGAGACGAGGGAAGCCATGAAAGAGGCCGGCTGGGTCCCCGCCGCAAACAACTGGAACCTCATGCAGCAGCATGTCGATGCCGTGGGGAACGCCAACGAGAAGAGGCTGCTGCAGGAGATCACGGCAGCCCTGGACAGTGAGGAGACCGCTGCCCGCTACGCCGAGAAGACAGGGAACAAGTTCTCCAAGAGCTACAAGGACGCGATCAAGGCCAACCTCGCGGGGCTCTACTTCACCGGGAAGTTCGCGCCGACTCCGGCGACGACCTGACACACCCCTGGCGGGGGCCTCCCGGCTGCCGGCAGCCGGGAGGCCCTGGTCCTCTAGCGGCGCCCCGGCACCGCCACCCCGTCCTCCGTCACGTACTTCACGCCCGCGTCGCGCGGGGAGAGCTCGTAGTACTTCGGGCACGCCATCGCGACCGCGTACACCGGGCCAGCGGGCCTGGAGGTCCGGCCAGAGCTTCTGCGAGTCCGGGCAACCGGTCGAGCAGGGCGGCAGGTCGGGCGGGGTCATCAGCTCACGGGCGTCGTGCGTGCTCGCGTTGAGGGTGATGAAGCGCACGTTCTGGTAGTCCGTGTAGTACGCCGTCTCCGCCAGGGACTTCGCCATGTGCGTTTCGTACGCCGCCCGTTGGCGTTCCGCCGGAGTGTCGTCCTTCGCGGGGGCGGGCGTCGGTCCGTTCACCGGGTACGCGAACGTCGACTTCCACGTCTTCAGGAACAGGTCCGCGTTGTACTCGTGGTTGCCCGGTGCCGCGATCACGTTCGTCGTCCCCGGCTTCAGGCCCTCCAGCACCGCCGAGTGCGTGCGCGTCGGGACGCCGCTGCTCAGCAACTCCTCGTTCGTCGTCGCCTTCGCCTTCTTCCAGGCCGAGTTGGAGCCCTCCGGGCGGAACTGCGCCTCGCCCTGCGTCGTGCCGCTGCCGGTCCGCCATGTCACCGCCTGGGAGGTGGAGGGCGTGGCGGTCGGCGTGAGGACGATGCGCTCCGGGGTCACCCCCGGCGCCTCCAGGTCCGGGTTCGTCGTCAGCGCCACGTCGAAGATGTGCGCCTCAGCGCCAGGCGTGGCGGACCCTCAGCCGCCCGTACCCCATCGCTCCCGAGATCCGGATGACCGGCCCGCCGGGGCGGGAGGGCTGCCGGGGCCGGTAGCGCAGGTCCTTCCACCCGGTCTGCAGGCCGTCCAGGTCCACGGTCGCGTCCCGGGGCACGATGATCGTCGCCCTGCCGGTACCGAGGCGCAGTTCGATGTCGACGGCGGGGTAATCCAAGAGGGCCCGGGACAGATCCAGGCGGACCCGCCCGAAGGCTGACTCGACCGTGAGGAACCGGGGCACCCGCCACGCTCCGCGCCGCCGGATCCGTCCGCCGGCCGCGGCGATCGTCGCCGTGGTCTCCGGCTTTCCGGGCTTCTCCGGAGGGAGCGCGTCCAGGACGGACGCGAGCTCGCCGTGCCGGGTGGCGGAGAGGACCTGGCCGAGGCGCTCGTCCATCTCCGCGTGCGTGATCGCCTCCTCGGCGTACGCCTCCCGCAGGCGCCGTACGGCACTCTCGCGGGCCTCCTCATCCACCAACGGCCCGGCGTTTCCCTGAGGAGTGGTCACCCCGTCACTCTAGCGGCGGGCCTTCCTGGAGGACATGCCTTCCTGGAGGACGTGGCGGAGGCGCACGCCTCCGGCGGCCGACCCGAACTCCCCTGCCCCCTCAGGCGACAGGCGCCTCCGCCTCCTGGCGGCTGTCGTACTCCGCGCGCGCCCTGGCGATCTCCTGCTGGTGCCCCTCGGTCCAGTCGACCAGGGAGCGGATCGTCGTGTGCAGGGTCGCGCCCATCGGCGTGAGCTCGTACTCCACGCGCGGCGGGACGACCGGATAGACCGTGCGCCGCACCAGACCGTCGCGTTCGAGCTGGCGCAGCGTCACCGTCAGCATGCGCTGGCTGATGCCGTCGATCAGCCGGCGCAGCTCGGAGAAGCGCAGCGTCCGGCGCTCCAGGTGCGCTATGGCGAGCAGCGACCACTTGTCCGCGACGCGGTCGAGGATCTGCCGCACCTCGCAGCCCTCGCGGACATCCCAGTTGCTGATGTCGAAGTCCTGCTCAACCCCGGTATGGCCGCAGTTACTCGGTGACTTCAAAGTGCCTTCTTCCATGGTTCCCCAGCGTGCCGCATGCTTCGAATGGTTACAAGAGAGAACCGACCAGCACTTCGGTAACTCCCCTCCTTCCCTCCCAAGAACCGCTGTTGCGGCGGTTCGTCATGCCCGCTTCCGTATCCCTTCCCCTCTCCAGGAGATGTCCCGTGTCCCCATCACCACCCCTTTCGAGCAGCGGCACCGTCCGTATGACCGGGCGCGCGTGGGGCGTGCTGCTCGTGCTCTGCGGCGCGATCTTCCTCGAAGGCATCGACGTGGCCATGCTGAACGTGGCCATGCCCGCCATCCGCGCCGACCTGGGGCTCTCCACCGGCACCCTCCAGTGGGTGATGAGCGCGTACGTCCTCGGCTACGGCGGCTTCATGCTGCTGGGCGGCCGGGCGGCCGACCTGTTCGGGCGCCGGCGGATGTTCATCGGCTGGCTCGTGGTCTTCCTGCTCTTCTCCGGTCTCGGCGGGCTGGCCACCGAAGGGTGGATGCTGATCCTCGCCCGGTTCGTGACGGGTGTCTCCGCCGCCTTCATGACCCCGGCCGGCCTGTCGATCATCACCACCGGCTTCCCGGAGGGGCCGCAGCGCAACAAGGCCCTGCTCGTCTACTCCGGCACCGCGGCGGGCGGCTTCTCCGTCGGCCTGGTCGTCGGCGGCCTGCTCTCCGCGATCGACTGGCGCTGGGTGTTCTTCGCCCCGGTCATCCTCTCCTCGCTCATCCTCGTCGCCGCGCTGCGGCTCGTCCCGAAGTCGCCGCGCCCGGACCGCACCGGGCGGGGTATCGACCTGGCCGGAGCGGTCACCGTCACCGGAGGCATCCTGCTCCTGGTCTTCGGCGTCGAGCGGGTCACGCACGCCTCGGCCGCCTGGACGACCGGCACGATCGGCGCCGCGCTCCTGCTCTTCCTCGCCTTCGTCCTCATCGAACGCCGCTCGGCCTCACCGCTGGTGCGCCTGGGCCTCTTCCGCAGCGGGTCGCTGGTCCGCGCCAATGTGTCGGGGCTGCTCTTCGCCGCGGGCTTCTTCGGGTTCCAGTTCATCGCCGTGCTCTATCTCCAGGAGCTGCGGGGCTGGTCGTCCCTCCAGACGAGCTTCGCCCTGATCGTCATCGGTGTGGACGCGATCCTGTCCCCGCTCCTCACCCCGAGGCTGGTGGCCCGGTTCGGCAACGCGCGCGTCATCTTCGGCGGGCTGCTCCTCGCCTCCCTGGCGTACGCGCTGTTCCTGCCGCTCACCGCGGACTGGACCTACCTCGCGATGCTCCCGAGCCTGGTCCTGCTGGGTGTGTCCTTCTCGCTGGCGTACGGTCCGCTGACGATCACGGCCACCGACGGCATCGCGGAGGAGGAGCAGGGCGTCGCGGGCGGGCTGCTCTACACCTCCTTCCAGTTCGGTGCCGCGCTCGGCCTGTCCTCGGTGTCCGCCGTCAACATCGGGGCGACGGACGGCACTTCGGCGGCGGCTCTCCTCGACGGCTACCGGGCGGCGCTCGTCGTCCCGCTCGCCGCCGCCCTGATCGCCACCGCCGTCAGCGCCTTCGGACTGCGGCGACGGTCCGGCTCCCCGTCCGATGGCACCTCCGCCGTCACCGCGGAATCCGTTCGACAAGCCGACCAGCCGTCCGGCAAAGTCCCTGCATGAGCCACCGATACTGGCCCCTCCACGGCCTCCGGATCCGTACACCCCGCCTCGAACTGCGCCTGCCCGACGAGGCGCTCCTCGACGAGCTGGCCGCGGTCGGCTCCGGCGGGGTGCACGCCCCGGACCGGATGCCGTTCACCGTGCCGTGGACCGACGGCGAGCCCGACGAGGTCGCCCGGGCCACCTACCAGCACGTGCTGAGCACGATCGCCGGGTGGACGGCCCAGGACTGGCACCTCTCCCTGGTCGTCCTCCACGAGGGCGAGGTCGTGGGGCGGCAGGACGTGATGGGCCGGAAGTTCGGCGTGCGGCGGGAAGTGGTGACCGGGTCGTGGCTCGGCCTCCCCCATCAGGGGCGGGGCATCGGCACGGAGATGCGGGCCGCCGCCCTCCACCTGGCCTTCGAGGGGCTCGGCGCCCGGTACGCCGTCTCCGAGGCCAGGACGGACAACGCCGGTTCGCTCGGCGTCTCGCGGCGCCTCGGGTACGAGCCCGACGGCGTCCAGGTCCAGGTGATCCGCGGGGAGGCCGTGACCTTGCAGCGGCTGCGGCTGGAGCGGGCCGGGTGGGAGAAGCACCGGAGCGTGGACGTCACCGTGGAGGGACTCGACGCCTGCCGGGCCGACTTCGGGGTGTAGGACCTGTCATACCTACGCGCCGGGGGCGAAGCGCCGCACGGACGGAGTTCCGACCTCCGTACAACCCTTCGCCCCCGGCGCACGTCTTGGGTGTGTCGTCGGCAGCCCCGTCCCCTTCTTCCGGGACGCGGCCCTGAACCGCAGGAGCTCCAGCCTTCATGAACCACCTCCCCCGCGCCTCCCGTGCGCGGCGCCTCCGTCTCCGTACGACGTCGATCGCCGTGGGCGTCGCGCTCGCCGCCGGCCCGGTGCCGCTCCTCACCGCCGCGCCGGCCTCGGCCGCCGCTGCCAAGCACTACGACGACTTCAACGGGGACGGGTACCGGGACCTGGCCGTCCCGTACGCGTACAGCGCCATGCGGGACGGATCGGTCTCCTTCTCCGGCGGTGCCGTGCTCGTCACCTACGGCGGTCCGAAGGGGCTGACCGCAAAGAAGCAGCTCATCCACCAGGGCTCGCCGGGGATCCCCGGTGGCGGTGAGGAGAACGACCAGTTCGGCGCCGCGCTGGCCAGTGCCGACCTGAACCGGGACGGCTACGCGGACCTCGTCGTCGGCAACCCGACCGAGGAGGCGGGGCGGACCCGCGTCGGCTCGGTCACCCTCGTGTGGGGCTCGGCCAAGGGGCTCAAGGGCGGAACGGCGCTGCCCCGCAAGGCCACCAACGGCTACGGAACCTTCGGCGCCGACCTCGCCACCGGGGACTTCAACGGGGACGGCCGCCCCGACATCGCGACGGTCAACGGCGGAGACGTCCATCTCTACCGGGGCGGCTTCACCAAGTCCGGCGGCCTGGGCAAGGTCAGCAGGTACGACCGGGAGGGCCAGGGCTGGTCCAGCGACACCATCGCCGCCGGCAAGGTCAACGGCGACGGGAAGGCGGACCTGATCGTCACGGGCGTGCGCGGCATCGGCAGCACGTTCCGCACCGAGGCCTGGTTCCTGAAGGGCACGGCCGGCGGCCTGGTCTCCGGTCCGGCCAAGGTGGTCGACGGCAAGAAGCAGCACGAGCGGCTGGACGCGGCCATCGGCGACTTCGACCGGGACGGTTACGGGGACATCGTCGTCGGCAACCCGTACGCGAGCGGCAGCCGGGGCGCGGTCACCGTCTGGTACGGCTCCTCCGCCGGGCCGGGCAAGCGGACCGTCACGCTCAGCCAGGCGACGGCCGGCGTGCCGGGCGCCTCGGAGGCGGGGGACGAGTTCGGCGTGTCGCTGTCGGCGGGGGACGCCGATGGCGACGGGTACGCGGACCTCGCGGTCGGTGTGCCGTTCGAGAAGGTCGGGACCAAGGCACACGCGGGCGGCGCCTATCTGTTCCGCGGCGGCAAGGGCGGGCTCAAGGGGTCGCGCTCGGCCGGGCTCGGCAAGTCGCTTCCAGGGGTGGCCGGGGCCACGGCGGCCCAGGACTCCTTCGGCTACGACCTGCGGCTGCGCGACCTCGACCGCGACGGGCGCGCCGACCTGGCGATCTCGGTGCCGGGCGAGTCCGCCGTACGCATCCTGCCGGGGGCGAAGGGCGGGGTGACGGGGGCCGGTTCGTCGGTCCTGCGGGAGGTCGGGGCCGACCTGCCGGAGTAGCGGCGGGGGCAGGCCCGTTGGGCTGCCAAAGTGGCGGCGGGGCAGACCGCCGGAGTGGCGGCGAGTGGGACAGGGGCGGGTGCCGTGCGGTCGGGCGCCCGTCCCTGGCGCGTCGCCGGGGGTGACAGGCCGGGCCCCTTCCCGACCGCGACATGCCGGGCCCGGCAAACACGGGCCAGGCCCGACTCCCGGGCCGCCACATGCCGGGGCCCATTCCCCGCCAGGGCCGACACCCCCCCGAACCCGCCCGACACCGTGACCGCCCAGCAAGGTTAGGCTAACCTTCCTTCGGACCGCCCTCGCCGGAGCCGGGCCCGTCCGTCCACCGCTCCTGGCCCGTCCCGGAGGAGCCCTCGTTGACGACGACTGCCGCCGTTCCCCAAGTAGCCCCGTTCCGGTTCTTCGACCTCACCGTCCTGCGGGTCAGGCGCCTCGGCCCCTCCATGCTCCGGATCACGCTCGGCGGTCCCGGGGCGGAAGGGTTCCGGGCCGGGGGGCGCGACCAGAGCCTGTCGATCTTCCTGCCGCACCCGGGGCAGAGCGAGGCCGTGGTGCCGGAGGGGGAGGACGGGGCCTGGTACGCGAAGTGGCGGGCGCTGCCCGAGGACGTACGGGCGGTGATGCGGTCGTACACCGTGCGGGCCCAGCGCGTGAAGGCCGACGGCTCCACCGAGGTGGACATCGACTTCGCGCTCCACGGTGACGGCGGACCGGCCTCCCGCTGGGCGCTCATGGCCACGGCGGGCGACCCGCTCAAGGTGCTGGGGCCGGCGGTCCGGGACAACACCTCCGTGCGTTTCCGGCCACCGGAGGACACCGACTGGGTGCTCATCTGGGCGGATGAGACCGCCCTGCCCGCCGCCTCCGCCGCCCTGGAGTGGCTGCCCGCCGGGATGCCCACGCGGGCCTGGCTGGAGGTGCCGAAGACCGAGGACCGGCAGGCCCTCAACACCGCCGCCAAGGCCCGGATCAGCTGGCTCGTCCGGAGCGAGGGCGCCGTGCCCGCCGTGGAGGCCGTGCGCGCCGCCGAGCTGCCGGAGGGCACCCCGTACGTCTGGATCGCGGGCGAGTCGTCCGAGGTGCGGGCGCTCCGCCGCCACCTGGTCCAGGAGCGCGGCTTCGACCGCAAGCGGGTCACCTTCGTCGGGTACTGGCGGCGCGGGCTCAGCGAGGAGCAGTTGCGGGCGGAGACGATCGCGCGAGCCGAAGCCGGGGCCGGAGCCACGGCCGGAGCCCTGAAGTAGTCAAACCAGAACCAAAGCGGACAACTCCCGCACCCATCAGGGGCAAGGGATGACCGGTGATCGAGTTAGGTTAGGCTAACCTCACTTCGACATCGCGCCCCTCGTCCCCCCTTTTCTCTCCTGCCCGGAGGGACGCGATGA
This sequence comes from Streptomyces cyaneofuscatus, assembly GCF_042718795.1. Taxonomy (GTDB): domain Bacteria; phylum Actinomycetota; class Actinomycetes; order Streptomycetales; family Streptomycetaceae; genus Streptomyces; species Streptomyces cyaneofuscatus_A. Next base: position 297,878 of record NZ_JBHXOX010000004.1, on the reverse strand, counting down.
AGTTCCCCTCACCCGGGAGGACCCCTTCATGCGTTCGCACCTGCTCAACCACACCACTGCGGAGCAGTACCGACGTACCGTCACCGCAGGAGTGGAACGGGTCGCGGCCAAACTCGCCGCCACCGAGCGCCCCTTCAGCGGGGTCGGTGTCGACGAGCTCTCCCCCGTCGTCGACGCGATCGACCTCGACCGGCCGCTGGGCGACGCCACCGCCGCCCTCGACGAGCTCGGCGAGGTCTACCTCCGCGACGCCGTCTACTTCCACCACCCCCGCTACCTGGGCCACCTCAACTGCCCGGTCGTCATCCCCGCCGTCCTCGGCGAGGCCGTGCTCTCCGCGATCAACTCCTCCCTGGACACCTGGGACCAGAGCGCGGGCGGCACCCTCATCGAGCGCCGGCTGATCGACTGGACCACCGAGCGGATCGGCCTCGGACCGGCCGCCGACGGCATCTTCACCAGCGGCGGCACGCAGTCCAACCTCCAGGCCCTGCTGCTGGCCCGCGAGGAGGCGAAGATCCGGCCCGAGCACTACACCCGGCTGCGGATCTTCACCTCCGAGTGCAGCCACTTCAGCGTGCAGAAGTCCGCCAAACTCCTCGGCCTCGGCCCGGACGCGGTCGTCTCCGTCCCGGTCGACAGCAACAAGCGCATGCAGACCGTGGCCCTCGCCCGTGCCCTGGAGAGCTGCGTCGCCGAAGGCGCCGTGCCGATGGCCGTCGTCGCGACCTCCGGCACCACGGACTTCGGCTCCATCGACCCGCTGCCCGAGATCGCCGCCCTGTGCGAGCAGTTCGCCACCTGGATGCATGTGGACGCCGCCTACGGCTGCGGCCTGCTGGCCTCCCGCGAGCGGCGCGGTCTCCTCGAGGGCATCGAGCACGCCGACTCGGTGACCGTCGACTACCACAAGTCCTTCTTCCAGCCGGTGAGTTCTTCGGCGATCCTGGTCCGCGACCGGGCGACCCTGCGCCACGCCACGTACCACGCGGAGTATCTGAACCCGCGCCGGATGGCGGAGGAGCGGATACCCAACCAGGTCGACAAGTCCCTCCAGACGACCCGCCGGTTCGACGCGCTCAAGCTGTGGATGACGCTGCGCGTCATGGGCGCCGACGGCATCGGCGAGCTGTTCGACGAGGTCTGCGACCTGGCCGCCGAGGGGTGGAAGCTGCTCGCCGCCGACCCGCGCTTCGACGTCGTGGTCCAGCCGCAGCTCTCCACGCTCGTCTTCCGCCACATCCCGTCCGGTGTCACCTCTCCGGAAGAGATCGACCGCGCCAACCTCCATGCGCGCAAGGCCCTGTTCGCCTCCGGCGAGGCGATCGTCGCGGGCACCAAGGTCGGCGACCGCCAGTACCTGAAGTTCACCCTCCTCAACCCCGAAACGACCGTGGCCGACATCGCCGCGGTCCTCGACCTGATCGCCGGCCACGCCGAGCAGTACCTGGGAGACTCCCTTGTCCGCGCTTCCTGACCCCCACGACTTCATCGGGATCGGGCTCGGCCCGTTCAATCTCGGCCTTGCCTGCCTGACCGAGCCGATCGACGAACTGAACGGTGTCTTCCTGGAGTCCAAGCCGGACTTCGAGTGGCACTCCGGGATGTTCCTCGAAGGGGCCCATCTCCAGACGCCGTTCATGTCGGACCTGGTCACCATGGCCGACCCGACCTCGCCGTACTCGTTCCTCAACTACCTCAAAGAGCGCGGGCGGCTCTACTCGTTCTACATCCGGGAGAACTTCTACCCGCTGCGGACCGAGTACAACGACTACTGCCGCTGGGCCGCCGCCAAACTGAGCAGCATCCGGTTCGACGAGACCGTGGAGGCGGTGACGTACGACGAGGGCGAGGCGCTCTACACCGTCACCACCGCTGCCGGGACCGTCCTGCGCTCCCGCCACCTCGTCCTCGGCACCGGGACCCCGCCGTACATCCCCGAGGCGTGCCACGGTCTCGGCGGGGACTTCCTGCACAACTCCCGTTATCTGGAGGGGAAAGCCGAGCTCCAGAAGAAGAAGTCGATCACCCTGGTCGGCAGCGGGCAGAGCGCGGCGGAGATCTACTACGACCTGCTCTCCGAGATCGACACCTACGGCTACCGGCTCAACTGGGTGACGCGCTCCCCGCGGTTCTTCCCGCTGGAGTACACCAAGCTCACGCTGGAGATGACCTCCCCGGAGTACATCGACTACTTCCACGCGCTGCCCGAGGAGACCCGCTACCGGCTGGAGACCGGGCAGAAGGGGCTGTTCAAGGGCATCGACGGGGAGCTGATCGACGCGATCTTCGACCTGCTCTACCAGAAGAACCTGCCCGGCCCGGCCCCGACCCGGCTGCTCACCAACTCGGCCCTGCTCAGCGCGCGTTACGACGAGGAGGGCGGCGCGTACAGCCTGGGGCTGCGCCAGGAGGAGCAGGGCAAGGAGTACGAGCTCACCACCGAGGGGCTCATCCTCGCCACCGGCTACCGCTACGAGGCGCCCGCCTTCCTGGCGCCGGTCACCGGCCGGCTGCGCCACGACAGCCGGGGCCGCTTCGACGTGGCCCGCAACTACAGCATCGACACCACCGGGCGCGGGATCTTCCTGCAGAACGCCGGGGTGCACACCCACTCGATCACCTCGCCCGACCTGGGCATGGGTGCCTACCGCAACGCGTACATCATCGGCGAACTGCTCGGCCGTGAGTACTACCCGGTCGAGAAGTCCATCGCCTTCCAGGAGTTCGCCATATGAACCACCCGTACAGCAACCCTCCCGGCAAACTCGGCACACTCACCGTCCGCCCGCTCGACCCGGCCTCGGACGCCGAGCTGGTGCACGGCTGGGTGACCCACCCCAAAGCCGCCTTCTGGCTGATGGGCGAGGCGGAACTCCCGGACGTGGAGCGGGAGTACCGGGCGATCGCCGCTCACCCGCACCACGACGCGTTCATCGGCCTGCACGACGGCGAGCCCGCGTTCCTGATCGAGCGGTACGACCCCACCGAGGTCGAGCTGAAGGGGCTGTACGAGGCGGAGCCCGGCGATGTCGGGATGCACTTCCTGGTCGCGCCGACCGACACCCCGGTGCACGGCTTCACCCGGGCCGTGATCACCGCCGTGATGGAGTTCCTCTTCGCCGACCCGTCGGTACGCCGGGTCGTCGTCGAACCCGATGTGACCAACAGCGCCGTCCAGGCCCTCAACAAGGCCGTCGGCTTCGAGGTCCTGCGGGAGATCGCCAAACCGGAGAAGGACGCACTGCTCAGCGCCTGCACCCGCGAGCAGTTCGAAGCAGCAACCGGAGGAACCGACCGATGACGACCGCCCTCACCGACAGCGTCGCCCACCTCTCCCCCGGCCGCTGGGCCACCGCAAACCGACTGCTGGTCCGCAAAGCACTGGCGGAATTCAGCCACGAACGGCTGCTGACCCCCGTTCCGCTCGGCGAGGACCGCTACACCCTCCGTAGCGACGACGCGGGGACGGAGTACCGTTTCACCGCACGCCTCTTCGCCCTGGACCACTGGCAGGTCGAGGCCGAGTCGATCATCCGGCACCGGCACGGGGCCGAAGTTCCGCTCGACGCGCTGGAGTTCTTCATCGAGCTGCGGGTGGCGCTCGGGCTGACCGAGGAGATCCTGCCGGTCTACCTGGAAGAGGTCTCCTCCACCCTGGCCGGAACCGCCTACAAACTCACCAAGGAACCGGCCACCTCCGGCCAGCTCGTCGCCGCCGGTTTCCAGGCCATCGAGACCGGGATGACCGAGGGCCACCCCTGCTTCGTGGCCAACAACGGCCGGCTCGGCTTCGGGGTGGACGAGTACCGCGCGTACGCCCCCGAGGCCGCCTCCCCGATCCGGCTGGTCTGGCTCGCCGCCCGCCGCGACCGGGCCACCTTCACCGCGGGCGCCGGTCTCGACTACGACTCACTCGTCGCGGCCGAGCTGAGCGAGGCGACCCGGGAGCGGTTCGCCGCCACCCTGCGCTCGCTCGGCCTGGACCCGGAGGCGTACTTCCTGCTGCCCGTCCACCCCTGGCAGTGGTGGAACAAGCTCGCCGTCACCTTCGCCGGTGAGCTGGCCGAACGCCATCTGGTCGTGCTCGGGGAGGGCGAGGACGCCTACCTGGCCCAGCAGTCGATCCGTACGTTCTTCAACACCGACCACCCCGAGAAGCACTACGTCAAAACGGCCCTGTCCGTCCTCAACATGGGCTTCATGCGCGGCCTCTCCGCCGCCTACATGGAGGCCACGCCCGCCATCAACGACTGGCTGGCCGGGCTCATCGAGCGCGACAGCCTGCTGACCGCCGCCCGGTTCTCGATCATCCGGGAGCGGGCCGCGATCGGCTACCACCACCGGGGCTACGAGGCGGCCACCACCAAGGGCTCCCCCTACCTGAAGATGCTGGCCGCCCTCTGGCGCGAGAGCCCCGTCGCCGGTCTGGCACCGGGCGAGCGGGTCGCCACCATGGCTTCCCTGGTCCACACCGACCACGAGGGCCGCTCGGTGGCCTCGGCGCTCATCGAGGAGTCCGGGCTCGACCCGCAGGTGTGGCTGCGGCACTACCTGGACGCCTACCTGGTGCCGGTGCTGCACAGCTTCTACGCCTACGACCTGGTCTACATGCCGCACGGCGAGAACGTGATCCTGGTCGTCGAGGACGGGGTCGTCACCCGGACGATCTTCAAGGACATCGCCGAGGAGATCGCGGTCATGGACCCGGACGCGGTGCTGCCGCCGAAGGTCGACCGGATCCGGGCCGAGGTCCCCGAGGACATGAAGCTGCTGTCGGTCTTCACCGACGTCTTCGACTGCTACTTCCGCTTCCTGGCCGCGGGCCTGGCCACCGAAGGGGTCCTGGACGAGGACACCTTCTGGCGGACGGTCGCGGAGTGCGTACGCGCCTACCAGAAGTCGGTGCCGTATCTCGCGGAGAAGTTCGCGCAGTACGACCTGTTCGAGCCGGAGTTCGCGCTCTCCTGCCTCAACCGCCTCCAGTTGCGCAACAACCAGCAGATGGTCGACCTCAACGACCCCGCTGGCGCGCTCCAGTTGGTCGGCCGCCTGAGGAACCCGATCGCGAAGTTCTGAGTTCTGAGCGGTCCGCATGAACCGGTGAGCGCCCGGGGACGGTCCCCCGGGCGCTCACCTCTTCCCTCACCGACCCCAGTCCACCTGCGGGGAGCGGTAGAAGTCGATGCCCAGCGCGGTCAGCCGCGGCCCCTGGGCGGCGAGGCGCACCCTGTACGTCTCCCAGTCCCGGGCCGCCGCGGGTGACCAGCCGATCTCGGCGGCGCCCAGCAGCCTGGGGAAGGCCATCGCCTCGATCTCCGTGCTGTCCGTCAGCGTCTCGGTCCAGATCGGCGCCTCGACCCCGAGGACGGCCTCCTGCGGGGCGCCTTCCAGGTAGGTCGCCGGGTCCCAGTCGTACGAGCGCTCCACCTCGACCAGTCCGGCCCAACTCAGCCCGAGCGGGGTCTCCTTGGTGTACTTCATGTCGAGGTACACCCGGTCGGCCGGCGAGAGCACCAGCTTGGTTCCGCCCTTGGCCGCGTCGGCCACCTGCTTGCGCTCGGCGGCGCCCGTGCGGTCGTAGCCCCAGTACTGCGCCACCGCCCCCTTCACCGGCACCGCGCCGGTCAGTTGGTGCCAGCCCATCACCGTCTTGCCGTACTTCCCGACGACCGCCTGGGCCTTCGCCATGAACGTCACGTAGTCCTCATGGCTGGTGGCGTGCGCCTCGTCGCCCCCGATGTGGAGGTACTTCCCCGGGATGAGCGCCGCCACCTCGCGCAGCACGTCGTCCACGAAGTCGTACGTCACCGGCTCGGGCACACAGAGCGAGCTGAAGCCGACCGTGGTGCCGGTGTAGAGCGGCGGGGCGACCCCGTCGCAGTTCAGCTCGGCGTAGGAGGCGAGGGCGGCGTTGGTGTGGCCGGGCAGGTGGATCTCCGGGACGACCTCCAGATAGCGGGAGGCGGCGTACCGGACGATCTCGCGGTACCGCGCCTTCGTGTAGTACCCGCCGGGCCCGCCGCCGACCTCGGTGGAGCCGCCGTACGTGGCGAGCCGGGGCCAGGAGTCGATGGCGATCCGCCAGCCCTGGTCGTCGGAGAGGTGGAGGTGCAGCTTGTCGACCTTGTAGAGGGCGGGCTGGTCGATGCAGCGCTTGACCTCGGCGACGGAGAAGAAGTGGCGCGAGACGTCCAGCATCGCGCCCCGGTAGCCGTAGCGCGGGGCGTCCGTGATGGTGCCCCCCGCGACCTTCCAGGGCCCCTTCTGCCGACTGTCGGCCTCGATCCGGTCCGGGAGGAGCTGGCGCAGGGTCTGGACGCCGTGGAAGAGCCCGGCCGGGGCGCGGGCGGTGATGGTGAGCGCGCCGGGCGTGGAGCGCAGCCGGTACCCCTCCTCGCCCAGGCTCCGGTCCCGGTCCCGGTCCCGGTCGCCCAGCTCCAGCCGGATGCCGCCGGGGCCGGGCCGGTCGGTGACCGGGAGTGCGTAGCCGGTGGCGGGGCCTTCGGGGTCGTACGCCGGGCCTTCCCGATCGGACGTCGCTGTCGCACAAGCCTGTCCCTTCGACGGGTCCTACCTGTGGATCTCGGGGCAACCGAACGCGCCGACCATGCGTATCGCGGAGCGGTGCACGGGTCAAGGACCAGGCCACCTCCCCGATGCCCGGCTGGCAGAATCGCGGGCATGGCAGAAATCATCCAGCGCGACGGAACGTGGACGTTCGACGGGGAGACGGTACGCATCGTGCCGGGGGGCAGGGCGCATCCGGTCCGGCTGGCGCTGGGTGAACTCGCCGTCCCTGTCGAGGCTTTGGCGGGTATCTCGTTCGAGCCGGACCGCAAGGGCGGCCGGCTGCGGCTCCGGCTGCGCGGGGGCGCCTGCCCGGTGCTGCGGGCCGCAGACGGGCGCCTGAAGGACGGCGCGGACCCGTACGCGCTGGCCGTGGAGAGGGACCGCACGGGCGTGGCGGAGTACTTCGTCGACGAGGTCCGCAACGCGCTGCTGATCGAGCAGGTCCCCGAAGGGCCGGTGGACCGCTTCCTGCTGCCGGGGCCCGCACTGCCGGTCTCCGGCGGGGGCAGCGACGGTACGGCGTCCTTCGACGGCGAGACGGTCCGGCTCACCTGGAACTGGAAGGCCGAGGAGTCCAAGACCGCGGGCGGTCCGGTGTCCTTCCCGCTGTCGCGGATCGCGGGGGTGCGCTGGCTCCCCTCGATGGGCCTGGAGAACGGTTCGCTGCGGTTCGAGCCGGTCGAGGGGCCGGTCTCGGCCCCTCCGAAGTACGACACGTACTCCCTGGAGCTGTGGGGGATGTCCAAGAAGGAGTACACGGCGGTCCTGGTCGCGGCGGCGGTGCTGGCCCGGCTTCCGCAGGCCCGTACGGCCGTGGACGCGCCCGCCGGGCCCCCGGCACTCACCAAGGCGCCCGGGCCCGCGCCCGCCGCCGTACCGCCCGCAGACGATCACGACGTGCTGCTGCGGCGGCTGCGGGAGCTGGGCGAGCTGCACCGGGCCGGGGTCCTCACGGATGAGGAGTTCAGCACGGCGAAGCAGGCGATCCTGAGCCGGATGTGAGCCGGAAGTGAGCCGGAAGTGAGCCATGCGCGAGCCGCACGTGCGCCGCATGTGACCGATTCGAGCATCCTCCCAGCCCCCTCCTGCCCGATATCGGGCAGATTTCTTGCGTAAGAGCGTCCCGGCACGCAATATCGACGGGTGCTTGAACGCCGCTCGTCGCACGACGACCTCATCGACCACCTCGTCCGCTCCACCGCGCTCCAGCGCGGTGAGGCGGCCCGGGTGATCCTCGACGTGCTGGCGTACTTCGACGAGAGCACCGACGACTTCGTCCGCCGCCGCCACCGCGAACTGCAGTCCGGCGGCCTGGTCAACACGGAGATCTTCGAGCGGATCGCGGCCGAGCTGCCGCACCGCGCCGTGGCGCCGCCGGAGCTCTCGCTCCGCCAGTTGCGCCGCATCGTCTACGGCTGATCACGCTGCGGCGGATCACCGGGCGCCCGTGCGGGGCGCCGAGCGCATGCATGTACGTGTACGTCGAGGAGGGGCAGAGAATCTCATGTGCGGGATCGTCGGATACATCGGGAAGCGTGACGTGGCACCGCTGCTGCTGGAAGGCCTGCAGCGGCTGGAGTACCGGGGGTACGACTCCGCCGGCATCGTCATCACCAGCAGGACGGCGGCGGGCAAGCCCGGCACGCTGAAGATGGTCAAGGCCAAGGGCCGGGTCCGCGAGCTGGAGGCCAAGGTCCCCAAGCGGTTCGCCGGCACCACCGGCATCGCGCACACCCGCTGGGCCACCCACGGCGCCCCCAGCGACGAGAACGCCCACCCGCACCTGGACGCCGACAACAAGGTCGCCGTCGTCCACAACGGGATCATCGACAACGCCTCCGAGCTGCGCGCCAAGCTCACCGCGGACGGCATCGTCTTCCTCTCCGAGACCGATACCGAGGTGCTCACCCACCTGATCGCCCGCGCCCAGGCGGGCACCCTGGAGGAGAAGGTCCGCGAGGCGCTGCGCCACGTCGAGGGCACGTACGGCATCGCCGTGATGCACGCCGACTTCAACGACCGCATCGTGGTCGCCCGCAACGGCTCCCCGGTCGTCCTCGGCATCGGCGAGAAGGAGATGTTCGTCGCCTCCGACGTCGCCGCCCTGGTCGCCCACACCCGTCAGGTCGTCACGCTGGACGACGGCGAGATGGCCACCCTGAAGGCCGACGACTTCCGTACGTACACGACGGAGGGCTCGACCACGACGGCGACGCCGACCACCGTGGAGTGGGAGGCCGAGTCGTACGACATGGGCGGCCACGACACGTACATGCACAAGGAGATCTTCGAGCAGGCCGACGCCGTGGACCGGGTGCTGCGCGGCCGGATCGACGACCGGTTCTCCACCGTGCACCTGGGCGGCCTCAACCTGGACGCCCGCCAGGCGCGCGGGGTTCGCCGGATCAAGATCCTCGGCTGCGGCACCTCCTACCACGCGGGCCAGATCGGCGCGCAGCTCATCGAGGAGCTCGCCCGCATCCCCGCCGACGCCGAGCCGGCCTCCGAGTTCCGCTACCGCAACCCGGTCGTGGACCCCGACACCCTGTACGTGGCGGTCTCCCAGTCGGGTGAGACGTACGACGTGCTGGCCGCCGTCCAGGAGCTGAAGCGCAAGGGCGCCCGCGTCCTGGGCGTGGTCAACGTGGTCGGCTCCGCCATCGCCCGGGAGGCCGACGGCGGTACGTACGTCCACGCGGGCCCCGAGGTCTGCGTGGTCTCCACCAAGTGCTTCACCAACACCGTGGTCGCCTTCGCGCTGCTCGCGCTGCACCTGGGCCGCATCCGGGACCTGTCGGTCGCCGACGGCAAGCGGATCATCGACGGGCTGCGCCGGCTGCCGCAGCAGATCAGCGAGATCCTGGCGGGCGAGGACGAGATCAAGCGGCTGGCCGCCGAGTACGCGGACGCCAAGTCGATGATGTTCATCGGCCGGGTGCGGGGCTACCCGGTGGCCCGTGAGGCGTCGTTGAAGCTGAAGGAGGTCTCGTACATCCACGCCGAGGCCTACCCGGCATCCGAGCTGAAGCACGGCCCGCTCGCGCTGATCGAGCCCGCGATGCCGACCGTGGCGATTGTGCCGGACGACGACCTGCTGGAGAAGAACCGGGCCGCGATGGAGGAGATCAAGGCGCGCAGCGGCCGGATCCTCGCCGTCGCGCACCAGGCCCAGGAGAAGGCCGACCACACCATCGTCGTACCGAAGAACGAGAACGAGCTGGACCCGATCCTGATGGGCATCCCGCTCCAGCTCTTCGCGTACCACACGGCGTTGGCCATGGGCCGGGACATCGACAAGCCGCGGAACCTGGCGAAGTCGGTCACGGTCGAGTAGTGGTGCGGTAGTTCGGGCGTGAGTTGGGCCCCGCACCGTCGTATCGCGACGGTGCGGGGCCCAACTCGTCGCGTGACGGCCCTTCCTGGCCGGCCGTCAGCGGATGTTCAGGGAATGACGATGACCGGGCGCTGGGCGCGGCGGGCGAGGCGGCCCGCCACCGAGCCGAAGATGCGGCCGACGATGCCGTGCGTGGAGCCGACGACGATGGCGTCGGCGGAATACTCGCGGCCGACCTCCTCCAGCTCGTGGCAGATGTCGCCGCCGCGCTCCACCAGCACCCACGGCACGTCGGAGAGGTAGTCCGCGCAGGCCAGCTCCAGGCCGAGGACCTCGGTGCGGTGGTCGGGGACGTCGACGAAGACGGGGGGCTCGCACCCCGCCCAGACCGTCGTCGGGAGCCGGTTGGCCACGTGGACGATGATCAGGCCCGAGCCCGATCTGCCGGCCATGCCGATCGCGTAGGCGAGGGCCCGCTCGCTGGAGGTGGAGCCGTCGAAACCGACCACGACTCCGTGCCGGAAGGCGGGATCGCACGCAGGGCGTGCTTCTTCGACCGTCCGCGGCTCCGACCGGGGGTCGGCTACCTGCTTGCGGTCTTTGGGTTCAGGGATTTCGTGACCGGCCATCGGTGTCTCGGCGAAGAGAGTCCTCGTGAGGAGGGAGCGGTTTCGAGAGGTGCGTCAGCTGATGGTGTGGCTCTGTCCGGGAATCATCTTCCCAACCCCATACCCCCAAGGGTACGGCGTCACTCCTCAGCTGCCCAGACCCCCGCAAAAGCACGCGTGACGTTGGAGGGAGCATGCCCGAGGCGGTCCGGTATGGCAATGCCGGTTGTGTCGTACACGGGCCTCGGGGGCTCCAGAGGAGGGCGACCGCCCTGTTTTCCGGGCTGCCCGGCGGCCGCACGGGCCTGGAAGCCGCCACTCCGGCGGGCGGTGCCGGCCGTCGGCCCGTACCGCCGATTCTGTGCGCCCGCCGCTCATCGGTCGGTAATCCCGGTGCGGCCGCCCCGGGGAGCGGCCGCGCCGCGGCGGCCCGCCGGGTCCGGCCCCGGTACCCCGAACACGCCACGTCCCGCCGGGTCGAGGGAGCGCACCGGGGCGGCCGTCAGGCGGAAGTTGTGCGCCCGGCGTGACTGGAACCCGCGCACACAACCATCTGTTTTCAGCCAACTTCACATCCTGGCCGAACCCTTCGCGGAATGGCCGGACAGCCCACCGCCCACCAGGCAGGAACGGACCGCGCGGTACGCTTTCACCCGACGCGGACGGGCCACCTTCGCGAAGGGCACTTCCCTGTGCGCTTCACGGGTGGAACGCTTCGTGATCGAACGCTTCACGCCACGTGTCCTTATCGACTTAACGCCGGTGGGGGAAGGTGTCACGGCGGGGCCACGCGACGCAGTAGATTCGATCTTGAAAATCGGGGGCTGGGGAACCGTGCGAAACCGAGGGGAAACGTGCAGGAGCGGCAGGCCCGTAAGGACCAGGGAGACGCGAACACCGAGGGGGGCTTAGCGTCATGAGCCAGGACTCCGCCACCGCGACGGAGGCCGCACGCAAGCTGACCGGGCGGCGACGCCGGGAAGTCGTTGCCGTGCTGCTCTTCAGCGGCGGCCCTATCTTCGAGAGCTCCATCCCGCTCTCGGTTTTCGGAATCGACCGGCAGGACGCGGGAGTTCCCCGCTACCGCCTGCTGGTCTGCGGCGGCGAGGACGGACCGCTGCGCACGACGGGTGGACTCGAACTGACCACGCCGTACGGCCTGGAGGCGATCAGCAGGGCCGGCACCGTGGTGGTGCCCGCCTGGCGGTCGATCACCTCGCCGCCGCCCGCCGAGGCACTGGACGCGCTGCGGCGCGCCCATGAGGAGGGCGCCCGCATCGTCGGCCTGTGCACGGGAGCCTTCGTGCTCGCGGCGGCCGGACTGCTGGACGGACGGCCGGCCACCACGCACTGGATGTACGCGCCGACGCTGGCCAAGCGCTATCCGTCGGTGCACGTCGATCCGCGCGAACTCTTCGTGGACGACGGCGATGTGCTGACGTCGGCGGGTACGGCGGCGGGTATCGACCTCTGCCTCCATATAGTCCGCACCGACCACGGCACCGAGGCGGCGGGCGCGCTCGCCCGCAGGCTCGTCGTACCGCCGCGGCGCAGTGGCGGACAGGAGCGCTACCTGGACAGGTCCCTGCCCGAGGAGATCGGCTCCGACCCGCTCGCCGAGGTCGTGGCCTGGGCGCTGGAGCATCTGCACGAGCAGTTCGACGTGGAGACGCTCGCGGCGCGCGCCTACATGAGCAGGCGGACCTTCGACCGCAGGTTCCGCTCGCTCACGGGGAGCGCACCGCTCCAGTGGCTGATCACCCAGCGGGTGCTTCAGGCACAGCGGCTGCTGGAGACCTCCGACTACTCGGTCGACGAGGTCGCCGGCCGCTGCGGCTTCCGCTCACCGGTGGCGCTGCGCGGGCACTTCCGCCGCCAGCTCGGCTCCTCCCCCGCCGCCTACCGGGCCGCCTACCGGGCCCGTCGTCCGCAGGGGCTGGCGGAGAGCGCCGCGACGGTGCTGGAGACGGTCGTGCCCAGCCAGGGCTCGCCGTCGGGCCGCCGGGGCGCTCCGGTGCCGTCGGCGGCGGTCTCCGTGGCGGCGGGCGGCTCCTCCGAGCCGTTCCCGCCGGGCCCTGACGCGTACGCTCCCGGACGCCCGGCCCTGCCGGGACAGCGGAGCGCCCCGTAGGGTGGGGCGCATGAACGACCGCATGGTGTGGATCGACTGCGAGATGACCGGGCTCTCGTTGACGGACGACGCACTCATCGAGGTGGCCGCCCTGGTCACCGACTCGGAGTTGAACGTGCTCGGCGACGGGGTGGACATCGTGATCCGCCCGCCGGACGCGGCGCTGGAGACCATGCCCGAGGTGGTGCGGCAGATGCACACCGCCTCGGGCCTCCTCGACGAGCTGGCCGGTGGTACCACCCTGGCCGACGCCGAGGAGCAGGTCCTGGCGTACGTCCGCGAGCATGTGAAGGAACCGGGCAAGGCCCCGCTCTGCGGAAACTCTGTCGGTACCGACCGCGGCTTCCTGGCGCGGGACATGCAGAAGCTGGAGGGCTACCTCCACTACCGGATCGTGGACGTGTCCTCGGTCAAGGAGCTGGCCCGCCGCTGGTACCCCCGGGCGTACTTCAACAGCCCGGAGAAGAACGGCAACCACCGGGCACTGGCGGACATCCGCGACTCCATCGCGGAGCTCCGCTACTACCGGGAGGCGGTCTTCGTACCGCAGCCCGGCCCGGACTCGGAGCGCGCCAAGGAGATCGCGGCGCGCCACGTGGTCCGCGCCACACCGTAGGAAGCGGCCGCACCACACCGTGGGAAGCGTCCGCGTCACACCGTAGAAAACCGCTGGTCACGGGCGTGCGAGCACCCGCGGACCGGCCCCGGGAAACGGGGGCGCGAGCACCCTCCCGGACCCTGTACACTTTTTCTCGGCCGGTCGGAAACGACCGGACGACATGGTGGGTATAGCTCAGCTGGCAGAGCACCTGGTTGTGGTCCAGGATGTCGCGGGTTCAAGTCCCGTTACTCACCCTGAGGGAAGGGCCCCGGTCTTCGGACCGGGGCCCTTCTTCACGCCTGAGGCCCTCCGGCCAGGTCAGAACGTCACGTCGGAGCAGGCGTAGAAGGCGTTGCCGGTGTCCGCGATGGTCCAGACGCCGAGGATCAGGTGCTTGCCCGACTTCTGGGGCAGGGCGCCCGCGTGTGTGACCGTGGCCCCCGGCTGCCGACCGCCGAACGGCACGGTCAGGAAGGGCTGCGGCTCCAGGTCGGCGCGGGTGAGCGGCTTCGCCGGGTTGTAGCCGTCCTTGGTCACGTAGTACCGGAAGTCGGTGGTCGCGTGCCGGGCGGTGATCCGCCACCGGAACGTGTGGCTCTGCCCGGCCTGTACGGCGGAGGAGGGCCAGTTCCCGGCGCGCGGGTCGTCCAGCTCGGCGAAGCGCTGGTTGCCTCCGGCACAGATCAGCCCGTCACGGGGGCCGCCGGCCGGGAACCCCTTGGGGCCTTCGACGCTCGGCGGCTCCCACTGGATCTGCCCGCAGTTGCGGACGGTCCCGTTGCCGCAGAGCTGCTGCCGGCTGACGGGCGAGTCGGTGTAGCCGTGACCCTGCGCACTGCCGGAGGTGGCCAGCAGGGAGACCCCGGCGACGCCGAGGCCGAGGAGTAAGGCGGTGATCTTTCTGCGCATGTGGTGCTCCTGAGGTGAGGGGTGGAGCTTGCGGACAGATGGATCGGTCGCCGACCGGCGCGGCGGCTCGCCATGCTTGGTCTAGACCAAGAGGGAGGCTAGTCCCGCCGTTTCGTCATGTCCATACCACTGGCGGAGACGACGGGCCGGCCCCGCCCGAGGTGGAGGCCGGTCCCCAGAAGGTGAGGGGCGTCTCAGCCGGCCGGCTCCTCGCTCCCGGATCGCCGACTCCCCGGTAGCCTCCGCCGGGCGGAATGGGAGCATGGCGGGATGTCATGGAGATCGCAGGCGCACGTCCGAGTGCGCGAGGAGGGCGGCACCTTCGTCGTCGAGGCCTTCGGAGAGCTGGACATCGACGAGCGGGACCTGTTCGCGGCGGCCTGGGACGAGGTGGACGAGCGGTGCCTGCCGGCCACGGTCGTGGACCTCGCGGGCGTCACCTTCGCGGACAGTTCCTTCCTGGACTCGCTGCTGCGGGGCCGGGCCCGGCACCTGGCCGCGGGACGGGGTTTCGTCCTGGCGGGTCCGCTGCATCCCACCGTGCGGCTCCTGTTCGACGTGACCGGGGTCTCCCCGCATCTGCCCATGGCCGGCTCCCTGGCGGAGGCACTGCTCAGGGCCGCCGACGGTGCCGAAGGGACAGGTGGCTGAGAAGTCGCCGGTTGTCTTCGGCGGCAACATCGTGGATTGTTGCCCGGAGGCAACTCTCCCCCGAGTCGAAGAGGTGAGGGATTCGCGCAGCGGGTCCTAGGTTTTTGGTTTCCACTCCTGTACGCCATGCCGGATCCAGTGATCGCGACCTCCCCTGGGGTCCCGCTCCCTATCCCGTGGTGGTCGTCGACCCCCACGGCCTCGTCATGCGCCGCAACGACCAGGCCGCCGCCCTCCTTCCCGGGGCCGAACCCGGTGCGACGCTGACGGAGGTCGCCCCCCAGTGGCTCGCGACGGCACACCGGGCGCTGCGCTTCCCCGCTCCGGGCATCGTGCCGGGGGCGGACGAACCGCTCTGCGGCGCCATCGGGGACCAGCACGTCGAAGCCCACCCCATGATCCGTGAGGAGGGGTCGGTCGCCTGGTGGCTCATCGACGACACCGATCACCGGGTGGCCCGGGAGGCGCTGCGCCTGGAACGGGAGCGGACCGCCTTTCTCACCCAGGCCTCCAACGCCCTGCTCTCCTCCCTCAACCTGGCGCGGTGCATGGACGTGACCGCGCAGCTGGCGGCTGACAGCCTCGCCGACGCGGCGCTGGCCATCGCTCCGTCCCGCGGACGCCACCTGCCCGTGGTGACCTGTCTGCGCGGTGGTGCTCCCGTTCTCTCGCAGGTGCGGGCGGACCCCGACGAGGTGCCGGGACTCGGCGAGGCGCTACGCGGCTTCCCGCCGGTGCCCTCCCGCTGGATCGACCCGGCGTCCGCGCCCGAGTGGATCGTCCCGGAAGGGTTCGGGCCGGTCGGTTCGGTCGTGATCACCCCGCTTCCCGGGCACGGCGTCCCGGCCGGGGCGCTGATCCTGCTGCGGCGGGACGGCGGCGTCCCCTTCGACGAGGGGGAGGAGGTCTTCGCCCGGCTGTTCGCCGCGCGTGCCGGCGCGGCGATGTCGGCGGCGCGCCTCTACGCGGAGCAGACCGCGATCTCCGAGACCCTGATGCGCGAGCTCCTTCCCCCGGTCCTGCACCAGATGGACGGTGTGGACTTCGCCGGCGGCTACCGTGCCTCCGCGGACCACCAGCGCATCGGCGGTGACTTCTACGACGTACATCCCGCGTCGGTGGCGGGAGAGGCCTCCCTGGTGACCCTGGGAGACGTGTGCGGGAAGGGGCTGGACGCCGCCGTGCTCGCGGGCAAGATCCGCAACACGCTGCACGCCCTGCTGCCGCTGTCCGACGACCACCAGCGCATGCTCGGCCTCCTGAACACCGCGCTCCTCAACTCGCACCACACCCGGTTCGCGACCCTCGTCCTGGCCTCCGCCGAGCGCCGGGCCAACGACGTGGACCTCAGACTGACCAGCGCCGGGCACCCGCCTCCGCTCATCGTCCGCACGGACGGGACGGTCGAGGAGGCCGACACCAGCGGCACGCTGGTGGGAGCCCTGCCGGAGGTCCAGTCCCGCACCGTCGCCGTCACCCTCGCCCCCGGCGAGTCCTGCGTCCTGTACACGGACGGCATCACCGAGGCGAAGGGCGGTCCGATGGGCGACGCCCAGTTCGGTCAGGAGCGCCTCCGCCGCGCCCTCTCGGCGTGCGCCGGGATGCTCGCCGAGGGCATCGTGGAGCATGTGCAGATGCTCGCCACGCAGTGGCTCGGGACCCGGCGCCACGACGACATGGCCGTCGTCGTGATCTCCGCACCCCGCACGCACCACCTGACGGCGGTGGACGGGCACACCCGAGGCCGGTTCACCGGATGAGCGCCGCCCCGGAGGTCGGCGGCCGCGCCGAGGACGAGCACGTCGCCCTGGAGAAGGTGGCGGAGGAGCTGTGGAAGGCCGTCTCCGTCGCCGATGAGCGGGCGGCCACCGATGTGGTGCTGGACGCCGTCGACGGCGGCGCGGCCCCGGAGGACGTCCTGCTCGACGTGATCGCGTCGGTGCAGGGCCGGGTCGGCGCGGAGTGGGCCGCGAACCGGCTCACCGTCGCCGAGGAGCACGCCGCGACAGCGATCAACGAGCGCGCGGTCACGGCGGTCGGCCTGCACCCCAGCGCCCGCACCCGGGTCAGCCGCGGCAGGATCACGGTGGCCTGTGTGGACGGCGAGTGGCATGCCCTGCCGGCCCGGCTGCTGGCCGAGGTGCTCAAGCTGCGCGGCTGGCAGGTGGACTACCTGGGTGCCCAGGTCCCCGCACCGCATCTCATAGCGCACCTGCACAGCACCCACGCCGAGGCGGTCGCCCTCTCCAGCTCCATCGCCACCCGGCTGCCCACCGCCCACGCGGCGATCACGGCGTGTCAGGCCATCGGCGTCCCCGTGATCGTCGGCGGAGCCGCCTTCGGGCCCGCCGGCGTCTACGCCGGACTGCTCGGGGCGGACGCCTGGGCCCCCGATGCCCGCGCCGCGGCCGGCCTGCTCGCTGCGGGGCCGCTGCCGCGCCCGCAACTCGACCACCAGCAGATGGACGACCTGCCGCATCTGGCGGACCAGGAGTACACCCTGGTCACCCGGAGCAGCGGATCCGTGGTGCGGAACGTGTTCACGGCTCTGGAGAACGCCTACCCCGCCATGCGCGGCTACGACGAGGCCCAGCGGGAGCGGACGGCGGAGGACATCGCCCACATCGTGGAGTTCCTCGCCACCTCGCTGTACCTGGGCGACGAGGACCTCTTCGCGTGGTTCATCAGCTGGACCGCGCAGATCCTCGAATCCCGTGGCGTACCGGCCCGGAGCCTGCCTCCGGCCCTCGGACTGCTGGAGCGGGAACTGAAGGACTTCCCCCGGGCCATCCGTACGCTTCGGCACGGAGCCCACACCCTCACCGCCGGGAACACCGTATGACCACGACACCGCGTCCCGACCCGTCGGCCGACACCACATCCGTCGGCGAGAGCGGGCTGCACATAGCACTGGGCGGCGATCTCGACTACGAGAACGCCGACGCCTTCGTACGCGAGGTGGCGGCCCGGCTCGCCGCCCGGCCCGAAGCGACCGATCTCCGGCTGGGCTGTGCCGGGCTCGGCAACATCGACTCCATGGGGCTGTCGGCGCTGCTGATGATCCGCCGCCATGCCCGAACCGCCCGCGTACAACTCCACCTGGACGAACGGCCCGCTCACCTGGAGCGGCTGCTCCGTCTCACCGGCACCCTGGACCATCTGACCGGGCCGGACGGTCCGGAGCGGGATACGGAGCGGGGTACGGGGTCGCCGCAGGCAAAAGCCCCGACCGACAGCCCGTCATGACAGGCCGTGAGGGCGCCGAGGGCAGCCACCGCACGGCCGCGGCCGCGGGCGGCATCACCGAGCTCCTCGACGTCCTGTGGGAGAGCGCCCGGAACAGCACCGCGCGGGTGGCCGCACCGGGTTCCACCTCGCAGTTGCGCCTGATGTACCTGCTGGACCGCGAGGGCGGCATCCGCATGCGTACGGTGTGCCACCTGCTGGCGGCCTCCCCGCCGAGCGTCAGCCGCATGTGCGACCGGTTGCAGGCCATCGGATTCATCGAACGGCTGCCCTGTCCCGACAGCGGCCGCGAGGTGGTGCTGCGGCTGACCCCGGAGGGGGAGCGGCATCTGCGCCGCATTCGCGAGCGGCGCGACAGCCTGCTCCACGAGGCCATCGCCGACATGCGCCCGACGGAACGGCGTGCCCTCGCCCGTGGCCTCGCGGGGCTGACCTCGCGACTCGCCGCGGCGCAGGAGCCGAGGGGCGATGACCGCCCGGGGCGCTCCGCGGCCTGAGCCGAGGCGTTCCGCCCGGGCGTCGCCACCCGGGACGAACCGTGGACGGCCCCGTCACAGAGCCAGGGCGGAATCCAGATCGGGAGCGGTGGTGAAGACCGCGTCCAGCCCGGTCACCTGGAGCGGGGTGAGCGCCGCGCCCCGAGGCAGGACGAGGATCAGCCGCCGTCCGTGGTCCCTGTGGTGGTGGTACAGCCGGAGCAGGACGTTGAGGAAGTCGGAGCTGAGGAACGTGGTCCGGCTCAGATCGACCACCGACAGGCGCTGGTCGCCGGAGCAGAACCGGTTCGCCATCTCGTAGGCCGCTTCCGTGTCGTCCACGTCGACCTCACCGACGACCGCGAGCACGAGGGCCCCGTCGACGGGTTCTGTGAGCTGAAAGATGTCCTGTTCCCCGTGCATGGTGAGTTTTCTGCCCTGGAATCCGGTGCTCAGGCTTCCCGGCCTGCCCTACGAAACCTTACGAGGAATCCCGGACCGCCAGTTCCGTGCGAAGCACCACCGTCGGCCGCTCCTCCGGTCAGCCGGCCGGCTCCTCGCTCCGGGAGCGGCGGGCCGGGGCCTCCACCTGGGCGACGACCTGGGCGTGGAAGCGGTCCACCGCCTCGTCGACGCTGCGGATGAAGCCGGTCTCGGCGCTGCCCCGGCCGTTGCCCATGGTCTTGAACAGGGAGAGCCGGAATCCGGTGATCTGTGCCCCGTCCTTGGGCACGATGTCGGCGGGTTCCGGACGCAGCCGCTCCAGCGTGCCGCGCGGCCCGGTGCCCTCGCCGTCGACGAGCGTCTCGATGTGCAGGTCGGCGGGGGCCCCGGCCAGTCGCCGGATCAGCCGCTTGACCCGGCTGAGGGGGTAGCCCGGCTCGGCGGACGGGATCTCGATCGACGTACGGAGCCTGCCGGTGCGCAGGTCTGCTGTGATGGCCAGGACGCCCGGGGTGCCCTCGATCCGGATCTCGGCGTTCAGCCGCCCTTGCTCGCAGAGGTGGTCGGCGAGCTCGGTGCGGCGGGTCCGCGGGTCGGAGCCGCGCCGGGTGCGCTGGACCGGCAGGATCTTCTGTCCCAGCTCCCCGCCGAGGCGCAGGCAGACCTGGCGGACCAGGCGCTCCCAGTTCTCGATGACCTCCAGGGCCCGGGCGTCGCCCTGGCACAGGGTCTCCTCGTCGATGCCCCGGCGGACCGGGACCCAGGCCGCCCCCATGTTCTGGAAGCCGTGGCAGCCGGAGTTCTCGTGCTGGAGGTAGTGCAGGAGCTCTTGGAGCAGCCAGGCGTGGACGGCGTTGCCGACGCCCTCGTGGCGGATCAGCATCTGCGCCTGGTGCACGACCTCGGCCCAGGACAGGTGCCACAGGGTTACCTTGTGCTTGCGCCGGCCGTCGATCCGCACATCGACGAGCGGGCTGCCTTCGAGCACCACGTCGTTGGAGAGCGTGATCACCGCTTCGTAGCCCCGGCGGGCGGCGATGTCCATGTACGCCTGCACCTGGTCGGGCTTGAGCGCGTTCCCGTTGGTCTTGGTCTCGACGAGCGCCGTCCACAGCTTGCCCGCCCGCTCGACCCGGACCACCCCGTCCGGACGCCGAGGCGCCTCGCCGTGCGGCAGGGTCACCTCGGTGTACGTCTCCATCCGCCCGGCCGGGGCGCCGAACCCGGCGGTGAGGCGGCGGCCGAACTCCGGCACCTGCGCCATCACCGCCAGGACGACCGAGGTGGCCCGCGTCTCGCGCTCCCGGTCGCTCCTGAGAGCCGACACGGGGAACAGCCGGGCGGAGCGCCAGGACTCGTTGTCGGCGAGGCTCTTCCTGGTCGTACGGGGGAGCGTGACCTTCTTCTTCGCCGTACGGGGGCGGCGTGCGGGCTTGGGCGCGGCAACCGGGGCCGGTGCCGGGACCGTGGCCGCGTCGTCGGCGCGGGCGCCGGTGGCCTGGACGACCGGGGCGGCGGACTGCGACGGCGCCTGCGCTTCGGCGGGTTCCCGTACCGGCTCCTGTGCCTGCTCCGGCTCCTGATCCGGCTCCGGCGTCTCCTCCGCCGCGTCGTCGTCGATGTCGACGCCGTAGTCGGTCGCCAGTCCGGCGAGCCCCGACGCGTACCCCTGGCCGACGGCCCGGAACTTCCACTCCCCCGACCGCCGGTAGAGCTCGCCGAAGATCACCGCGCTGACCTCCTCGGCCTCCTCGACGGCGAACCGGACCAGGCCGTCGCCCGAGCCGTCCGCGAGGGTGAGGCGGAGGTCGTGCAGCTCGCCGAAGCGGGATCCGCCGTAGCGGCTGGCGGCGACGACCACCTTGTCGACCTCTTGCGGCACGGCGTCCAGATCGAAGCTGATCCGGTCCTCGCTGCCGTCGGCCGTGGGTGTCTTGCCAAGTAGCTGCACGCTGCCGCCGCCGGCCACGGGGTTGTTGTAGAAGCAGAAGTCGTCGTCGCTGCGGACCTTGCCGTTGCCGTCGAGCAGGAGGACGGAGACGTCCGCGTCGCCCTCCCCCGTAGCACTGCTCCAGCCCAGGCCCACCACCACCGAGCCGACGTTCTCGCTCAGCGCCGTGAGACCGACGTTGGCGCCCTTGACCATCTCGTGCACGAGGCCCCCCAGATGCACAGCCGCTCGGAACGCACCCGGCAGCCCGCTATGTGACGTGTGTGGTGCGTCACACAGTCGTCGTACGCAGCGAACATTAGCCCTCGGATCGGAGGCGCGTGAAGAACTTGTGAAATCCGGAGGCCCGGCTACCGCGACGACGTGCCGCGGGGGCCGTCACGAGGAGTCGCGGACCACCAGCTCGGTGGGAAGCACCACCGTCGGCCGCTCCTCCCCCACCCGTCCCGCGATCTCCTCCAGCAGCAGTTCGGCCATCCTGCGGCCCATCTCCTCGATGGGCTGGCGCACGCTGGTGAGGGCCGGGTGCATGTGGCGGGCGACCACCGAGTCGTCGAAGCCGATCAGGGCCACGTCGTCGGGGATGCGGCGGTCCGCCTCGCGGAGGACCTGGCGGGCGCCGGCCGCCATCACGTCGGAGGCGGCGAAGACCGCGTCCAGGTGGGGGCGGCGGGCCAGGAGTTCGCGCATGGCGCGGGCGCCGCCCTCCTCGGTGAAGTCGGCGGGGGCGATGAGGCGTTCGTCCGGGGGCAGGCCCGCGGCGGCGAGCGCGGCGCGGTAGCCGTCCAGGCGGCGCTGGGCTCCGTAGACCTCCAGGCGGCCGGTGATCGTGGCGATCTGGCGGCGGCCCCGGGAGATCAGGTGGTCCACGGCGGCCCGCGCGCCCTCGAAGTTGTCCGAGTCGACCGAGGCCAGCGGTTCGGCCGCGTGCCGGGCACCGCTGATCACGCACGGCATCCCTAGCTGTTCCAGCAGCTCCGGCAGCGGGTCGTCCGCGTGCACCGCGACCAGCAGGACCCCGTCGACCCGGTGCGCGGTGAGGTACTGGGCCAGCCGGCGGCGCTCGCGGTCGTTGCCCGCCAGGGTGAGGAGGAGCTGCATGTCGGTGTCGGCGAGGGCCGCTCCTACGCCGCGCACTATGGCGGAGAAGTACGGTTCGGCGAAGAAGCGGGTCTCCGGCTCCGGGACCACCAGCGCGATGGCGTCGGTGCGGTTGCCGGCGAGTGCGCGGGCCGCGCGGTTGGGGACGTAGCCGAGCTCGGCGACGGCCGCCTCGACCGCCTCGCGGGTCGCTTCGCTGACCCGGGGCGAGCCGTTGATGACGCGGGAGGCGGTGCCGCGGCCGACTCCTGCTCGGGCCGCCACCTCTTCGAGCGTGGGCCGCCCGCCGTTCCGTACTCGCGCTGCCGCCATGGCTGCCTCCCCGTTCCCGGTCAATTTCTCACAGCCGTACAGTCAATCCAAGTCCTGGATCGATCACTCCGACGAGCGTACGGATAGTGTATTGGGAGCGCTCCCAAGACCGGAGGGAGGCGTGGGGCCCGGTCTGCCGCTACCGGGCCCACGGCCGTCACGGCGTCACGCCTCCGGCGGCAGTCCGTGGCGTGCGATCACCTCGCTGTACCAGTGCGCGCTCGCCTTCGGCGTGCGGCGCTGGGTCGCGTAGTCGATGTGCACCGCGCCGAACCGCTTCGCATAGCCGTACCCCCACTCGAAGTTGTCCATCAGCGACCAGAGGAAGTAGCCGCGTACGTCGGCGCCGTCGGCCACCGCCCGCTGTACGGCGGCGAGATGGCCGTGCAGGTAGGCGATCCGCTCCGGGTCGTGGACCTGGCCGTCCGCGTCGACGGCGTCCTCGAAGGCCGCGCCGTTCTCGGTGACCATCAGCGGCAGGCCCGGGTTCTCGCGGGCGACGTCCATGAGGAGGGCGTGGAGGCCGTTCGGGTCGACCGACCAGTTCATGGCCGTACGCGGCTTGCCCTCCGCGAGGTGGAAGGCGACGTGCTCCGAGCCCGGCCACGGGGAGTGGTCGCTGCTGCCGTGGCCGTCGTCGCGGGTGTCCCCGGCGCCGTCGGGGGGCGTGGAGACGATCGTGGGCGTGTAGTAGTTGACGCCGAGCACGTCGATCGGAGCGGCGATGGCGGCGAGGTCCCCGTCGCGGATCAACTCCGGCCAGTTGACGATGCGTTCGGTGTCGGTCAGAAGGTCTTCCGGGTACGCGCCCTTCAGCATCGGGCCCGTGAAGATCCGGTTGCCCACCGCGTCGATCCGGCGCGCCGCGTCCGCGTCCGCCGTGCTGGCGGTCAGCGGGCGCACCTGGTGGAGGTTGAGGGTGACCGAGGTCTGCGCGGCGGCGGGGAGGTGGGCGCGCAGCGCCTCGGTCGCCCGGCCGTGGGCCAGGTTGAGGTGGTGGGCGGCCCGCAGCGCGGCGGCCGGCTCGGTGCGGCCGGGGGCGTGGACCCCGGAGCCGTAACCGAGGAAAGCCGTGCACCAGGGCTCGTTGAGCGTCGTCCACATCCCGACCCGGTCGCCGAGCGCGCGGGCCATGATGGCCGCGTACTCGGCGAACCGTTCGGCCGTCGCGCGCTCGGGCCAGCCGCCCGCGTCCTCCAGCTCCTGGGGCAGGTCCCAGTGGTAGAGCGTGGCGACGGGCGTGATGCCGGCCGCCAGCAGTTCGTCGACGAGCGAGCGGTAGAAGTCCAGGCCGCGTTCGACGGCGGGGCCGCGGCCGGTGGGCTGGACGCGGGACCAGGAGACGGAGAAGCGGTACGCCTTGAGGCCGAGGCGCTTCATCAGCGCCACGTCGTCCCGGTAGCGGTGGAAGTGGTCGGCGGCCACGTCCCCGGTGTCGCCGTTCAGGACCTTGCCGGGGGTGTGGCTGAAGGTGTCCCAGATGGAGGGGGTACGGCCGTTCTCGGCGGCCGCCCCCTCCACCTGGTACGCGGCGGTGGCGGCGCCCCAGACGAAGCCGGTCGGGAAGGGGGCGGGGGCGGCCGGGGCCTGCCGCGGGGCGGTTTCGGATCGTACGACGGTCATGCGGGAGCGCTCCCATAGGGGTAGTGGAGGAGAAGGATGGGGTGGAGGGGCGGGCGGGGCGGCCGGGGGCCGGCCGCCCCGCGCGGGGCGTCAGCCCTTGACCGCGCCCGACATGATCCCGCCCACGATCTTCTTGCCGAAGAGGACGAACACCGCCAGCAGCGGCAGCGTGCTGATCAGCGCGCCCGCCATGACGATGGACTGGTCGGGGGTGTACGAGGCGCTGAGCTGGCCGAGCGCCACCTGAAGGGTCGGGTTCTGCTGGTTGAGGGCGAGGTAGGGCCAGAAGAAGTCGTTCCACGCCTGGACGAAGGTGAGCATGCCGAGCACCATCATCGCGGGGCGGGCCACCGGCAGCACCACACTCACCACGATGCGGAAGTTGTTCGCCCCGTCGATCTTGGCCGCCTCGATCAGCTCGTACGGCAGCGCCTCGATCAGGTACTGGCGCATGAAGAACACGCCGAACGCGCTCACCAGCGTCGGGAAGATCACCGATTCGAGCTGCCCGCCCCAGCCGAGGCCGGACATCATCATGAAGAGCGGGACCACGCTGAGCTGCGGCGGGATCGTGAGCGTGGCGATGACGGCGGTCATCAGCCAGCCCCGGCCCCGGAAACGCATCTTGGCGAAGGCGTATCCGGCGAGCGTGCAGAAGAAGAGCGTCGCGGCCGTGATGGACGACGAGACGATGATGCTGTTGACGATCGCCTTGCCGAGGTTGGCCTGCTCCCAGGCCGTGGAGACGTTCTCCAGCAGCTTGCCGCCGGGCAGGAACGGCGGGGTGGAGGCGAGGACTTCGTCCTGGGTGCGGGAGGCCGCCACCAGGGTCCAGTACAGCGGCAGCAGCGAACCGAAGCCGACGACGGCGAGCGCGATGTACGCGAACGGGCCGCCCTTCATCTGCTGGCCGGCGCCCATCCTGAAACGGCTGGGGCGGGCCGGGCCGCCGCTCTTCGGTGCCGTCGGCGTGAGCTTCACGGGTGCGGTGGGTGTGGGGCTGGTCATGGTCATCGGGTCGCTCCCGTTCGGACCGCGGAGTCGGACGTGCGGACGACGTAGCGGCCGACGAGCCAGTTGACGGCCGCGATGAGGAGCAGGAGCGCGAGCATCGCCCAGGCCACGGCGGCGGCCGGACCGAGATGGCCGAGGTTCCAGCCGTAGTTGTAGAGGTAGATGCTGAGCGTCTCGTACTGGTTCTCGTTGCCGCCGGTGGCGCCCATCGCGCCGCCCTCCAGGAGCAGCGGCTCACCGAACAACTGCATGGAGCCGATCGTCGAGATGACGATCGTGAACAGGATCGTCGGCCGCAGCGAGGGGATGGTCACCTTGCGGAACTGCTGCCAGCGCGACGCGCCGTCCAACGAGGCCGCTTCGTAGAGGTCGTTGGGGACCGCCTGCATGGCGGCGAGGTAGATCAGCGCGTTGTAGCCGGTCCAGCGCCAGATCACGATGACGGAGATGGCGAGCTTGGAAGTCCAGTGCCCGTTCGCCCAGTTGACCGGGTCGAAGCCGACGAGGCCGAGCGTCCAGTTGAGCAGTCCGCCGTCCGCGCGGAAGACCAGGGCGAAGACGAGGGCGGCCGAGGCGACGGAGGTCGCGTACGGCGTGAGGATGATCGTCCGCCAGAACGTGCTCGCACGCAGGCGGTAGTTGAGCAGATGGGCGAGGCCGAGGGCCATCAGGAGCTGCGGGACGGTCGAGATGACGCCGATCAGGAAGGTGTTGCTGACCGAGGTCCAGAACTCCGGGTCGTGCAGGATCTTGTCGAAGTTCTCCCAGCCCACCCACTCCATACTGTCCAGGCCGGTCATCGAGACCCGGTGCAGGGCGATCCAGCCGGTGTAGAGGAGCGGGTAGAGGCCGAAGGCGCCGAAGACCAGGAAGAACGGCGCGATGTACGCGTACGGGGAGGCCTTGTCGTCGAACCGCCACAGCCGGCTGCGCCACAACTGCCGCCGCTCGGACGGTGGTTCCTTCTGCGGTTCGCGGGGCGGTGGTGTGTACGCGTCCCGGGTGGGGGTCGAGGTTGCCACGGGCGGGAGTCCTTCCCTGGGGGCGCTCCGCCGCAGGGGGACGGGCGGGCGGGATGTATGGAGGAGCGGGGTGCGCGGCCGGGGCGGGCGGGGGTGGGCCGGCACGGCGAGGACCGGGCGGGGCAGGCGGGGCGGGCGGGCGTTGGCAGGAGTCGCCCGCCCGCCCCGGCGCCGGGTCCGCACGGTGCCGGGGTCAGGCCGCACCGCGAGGCGCCGAGCCAGGCCGCGCCGCGCGTGGCCGGGCCGCGTCAGGCCGGTCCGGGGCGGGCCGGATCAGGTCAGGCCCGGTCAGGTCAGCCGATCGCCTTGTCGATCGTGCGGACCGCGACGTCCCAGGCCGCGTCCGGCTTCGTCCCGCGCTGCTCCATGTTGTTGATCTGCGTGGAGATCGAGTCCTTGATCACGCCGTCCTTCGGACCGAGCACCGCCTCGGGGATGGACTTCGCCCCGTCCGCGTAGATCTGGCCGATGGGGGCGTCGTTGAAGTACGGCAGGGTGGCGCTCTTCACGTCCGGCAGCTCGTAGGCGCCCTGGTTGGACGGGAAGACCCCGATCGCCTTGAAGACGGCGGCCTGCTGCTCGGGCGCGGTCAGCCACTTCACCAGCTTGGTGGCCTCGTCGACGTTCTTGCCGGACTTCGGTACGGCGAGGAAGGAGCCGCCCCAGTTGGCGGAGGTCTCGCCGGGGGCGCTGGTGATGTCCCACTTGCCCTTGTTGGCGTCACCGGCGTAGGTGGAGATCTGGCCGGCCATCCAGGCGGGGCAGACGACGGTGGCGACGGTGCTCTTGCGCAGGGCCGCCTGCCACTGGTCCTCGAACTGGGCCAGGCCCTGCGTCAGCTTCTTGGACGCGGCCTCGGCGGCCAGGTCCCAGCCTTTCTGGACGCTGGCGCTCTCCTTGTAGACCGGCTTGCCGCTCGCGTCGTAGTACTGCTCGGGGCTGGAGCTGACGACCGCGTTGAACATGGCGCTGGCGGAGTCCATGAAGTACGTGCCCTTCGGCGCCTTCTTCTTGTACTCCTCGCCGAGCGCCAGGAAGTCCTCCCAGCCGCCGGCCGTCCGCTCGGCGACCTCGGCGCGGTCGGTGGGCAGTCCGGCCTTCTCGAACAGCTCGCGGTTGTAGCAGAGGGACATGGGGCCGATGTCGGTGCCCGCGCCGATCACCGCGCCGCTGGGGGCGGTGGCCTGCTTGGCCTTCCAGGAGACCCACTCGTCGACGTCGATCACCTTGGAGAGGTCGGCGAAGGAGTCCGCCTTGGTGTCGACGATCTCCTTGATCCGGCCGACCTCGATGCCGTGGACGTCGGCGAGGCCGCTGCCCGAGTTCAGCTGCTGGAGCAGCTTCGGGTAGTAGTTCTTCTCCTCGGCGGTGGTGTCCTCCTTGACCGTGATCTTCGGGTTGAGCTCGTGGTACTTCTCGAAGAGCCCGGCCTCCTTGTACCCGAACTGGCCGAAGTCGGCCACGGTCAGCGTGATGTTGCCGTCGGCGTCGGCTCCCTTGCTGCCCGAGTCGGACGAGCCGCCGCAGCCGGTGAGCAGCAGGGCGGTGACCGTCAGGCCCGTGGTGGCCACGATCGCGGTTCTCAGGCGTCGACCGGCAACGCTGCGGGTGATGCGCATTCCACTGCTCCTTGGTGCGGGGACGTCCTCCGGGAAGGACGGGGAAGTCCTGCGGAAGGACGGAGTCGTCCTACGGAAAGGAAGCGCGCGGGATCCCCTCCCCGTATTCGTGGGAGCGCTCCCATGCGCCGATGCCGGAAGGTTCCTGCCTCAAGGGGGTGGGTGTCAAGAGTTGAAGACGATTCCGTTGCCGAAGGATGTCCACCGCGTCACGCGAGGCGGTCGGACCCGTCCACCCGTCGAGAGGTGAACGGGGCCGGCCGGAGCCGGACGAAGTGCCGGGAGGGACCACCCCTGTTAATTTCGCCCTTATGTCCCCTTTGATCATGCGTGTCCCTGACACCGGACCGGATGAGTGACCCGGGATGGGCGTACTGCGCGACCATCCCGAACTGGCCCTCTTCTTCTGTCTCGCCGCCGGCTACCTGGTCGGCAAGCTCCGCGTCGGCCCGATCACGCTCGGCGGTATCTGCGGCACGCTGATCGTGTCGCTGCTGATCGGCACCCGGCACGTCAGCGTCGACGACGACGTCAAAACCGTCTTCTTCGCGCTGTTCATCTTCTCGCTCGGCTACATGGCCGGGCCTCAGTTCTTCGCCAACCTCAACCGCTCCAGCCTGCGCTTCTTCGCGCTCTGCCTGATCGAACTGGTCTGTGTCCTCGGTATCGCCTACGGGCTCGCCAAGGCCTTCGACCTGGACGTCGGCACGGCGGCCGGAATCCTGGCGGGGGCGGCCACCGAGTCCGCCGTCGTGGGTACGGCCACCGAGGCGATCGGCAAGCTCAGCGATCTGCCCTCCGAGCAGATCACCCAGTACCAAGGGCACGTGGCGACCGCCTACACGGTCTGCTACCTGTTCGGCCTGATCACCATCGTCCTCTACACCAGCCAGATCATGCCGATGCTGCTCCGCATCAACCTGGCCGACGCCTCGCGCGAGCTGTGGGAGAAGATGCGCGGCGGCCGGGCGGGCCTGGAGGCCGACGAGCGAGAGGCGCTGCCCGGCATGGTCGGCCGCACCTACCTGGTGACGCTGGCCGACGGACGTACCGTCGGCGACCTGGAGTCCGGGCTCGGCGGCCACATCACCGTCGAGGGCATCAAGCGCGGCAGCAAGCTGCTGACGCCCTCCCCCAAACTGGAGCTGACCCTCAGCGACCTGGTCCAGGTCGTCGGCCGGCGCTCGGCGATCATCGAGGCGGGCCGGGAGATCGGCCCGGAGACCCCGGCCATCCCGGGGCTCGACACCCCGCTGGCCACCAGCCAGGTCGCCGTCACCGAGAAGGCGACCGCCGGTTCGACCATCGACCGGCTGGAGAAGAACCACCCGGAGTTCCGCAAGGACGGCGTCTACATCACCGACGTCCTCCGCAACGACCAGCACCTCCCCGCCAGCGGCGAGACCGTCCTCCAGCGCGGTGACGTCCTCACCCTGGTGGGCGCGCGCGGCGGGCTGAACAAGCTGGTCGCCAAGATCGGCGCGGTGGTCAAGAACGACTCCACCGACTTCGTCTACATCGGCTTCGGCATCGTCGCCGGCTCCCTGCTCGGCCAGATCGTGGTCAAGCTCGGGGACGTCCCGATGTCGCTCGGCACGGGTGGCGGCTGCCTGATCTCCGGTCTCGTCTTCGGCTGGTTCCGCTCCCGCAAGCAGACCTTCGGCGCCTTCCCGCCGCAGGCCGCGGCCACGCTCAAGGACATGGGCCTGGCCGTCTTCATCGCCTGTACGGGACTGGCGGCGGGCCCGCAGGCCTGGCCGCTGCTCAAGGAGTACGGGGCGCTGCTGCCGTTCGCCGGGATCGCCATGGTCCTGGTGCCCGCGACGATCTCCCTCATCGTCGGGCGGAAGCTGCTGAAGATCGAGAAGCCGCTGCTGATCGGTGCCATCGCCGGACAGCAGTGCTCGACCCCGGCGATCACCTCCATCACCCAGGTGGCCCAGAGCTCCGTACCGCTCCTCGGCTACACGATCACGTACACGCTCTCCAACTTCCTGCTGCCGCTGACCGGGCCGATCCTCGTCGGCGTACTGGGAGCCTGAGAGGGGCTGGACATGATCGACTTCCTCAACCGGAACATCTTCCAGCCCCACCCCGAACTGCTCGTCTTCCTCGTCATCGCGCTCGGCTTCCTGCTCGGCAGGATCCGGTACCGGGCGATCGCGCTGGGCGCGGTGACGGGGTGTCTGGTGGCGGGGCTGGTGCTGGGCGCCCAGTTCAAGGTCGAGATCGACGACACGGTGAAGAACCTGTTCTTCATCATGTTCCTGTTCGCCCTCGGCTACCGGGTCGGCCCGCAGTTCTTCCGGGGGCTCAAGAAGGACGGCCTTCCGCAGGTCGTCAACGCCGTCGTGGTCTGTGTGACCGGGCTGCTGGTCTCCTGGCTCTTCGCGAGCCTGCTCGGTTACGGTCCCGGGCTCGGCGCCGGCCTGATGAGCGGGGCCCTCACCCAGTCGGCCGCGATCGGGGTCGCGCAGGACGCCATCGGTACGCTGCCGGGCCTGTCGGCCGACGAGGCGAAGAACCAGGAGAACCTGGTGGCCGTCGGCTACGCGGTGACGTACCCGCTCGGCACCATCCTCTGCGCGATGCTCCTGGCCAACGTCCTGCCCAAGCTGTACCGCAGGGACCTGGCGAAGGAGAGCGCCGAGCTCGCCGCCGAGCTGGACGCGCCGGACGAGAGCCCGGACGAGGGGGCGGGCTACTACGAGGTGGTGCTGCGCGCCTACCGCGTGGACCGCCCCGACCTGGTGGGCCGTTCGGTGGCGGACTTCGAGGACCAGCAGAAGGGGCTGGGCCGCCGCGTCTACCTCACCGGCGTCCGCCGGGACGGGACGGTCCTGGAGCACGACCAGTCCCGTACGCTCCGCCTCGGCGACACCGTCGCGGTCAGCGCGATCCGCGGCGACCTGGTCGACTTCGACCCCCGTACGCACATCGGCGCCGAGGCCGACGACGTCGAGCTGCTCGGCTACCGCACGGAGACGCTGCACGTCGTCGCCTCGCAGAAGGCGCACCTCGGGCGGACGGTCGCGGAGGTGCGCCGGGAGCCGTTCATGGTCGGCGTCTACATCGACAAGCTGTACCGGGCGGGCGCGGAGTTCCCCTACCGGCTCTCCACTCCCCTGGAGCGCGGCGACACCCTGATCCTCACCGGCCCGGAGCGCCTGGTCACTCCGGCCGCGAAGGCGCTCGGTAAGCCGGTGCCGACGAGCTTCGCCACCGACATGATCTGGGTGGGGCTCGGCATCTTCCTCGGCGGCTGCATCGGCATCCCGGCGCTGACGGCGGGCGGGGTGCCGATCTCGCTCTCCACCTCGGGCGGCGGGCTGATCATGGGCCTGGTCTTCGGGTGGATCCGCGGGAAGTACCCGACGTACGGGAACGTGCCGCCGGGCGCCCAGTGGTTCATGGACACCCTCGGCCTCTGCCTCTTCGTCGCCGTCGTCGGCATCAACGCCGGTCCGAGCTTCACCAGCGGACTCTCCACGGCCGGCTGGGGGCTGCTGGTCTTCGGCGCGGTCGCCACCGTGGTCCCGCTGATCGTGGGGTTCCTCGTCGGCCACTACGTCCAGAAGATCCGGTTCCCCGTCCTGATGGGCGTCCTGGCGGGCGGCCAGACCACCACGGCGGCGATCGGCGCCGTCAACGAGACCTCCAAGTCGCAGATCCCCACCCTCGGTTACACGATTCCGTACGCCGTCGGCAACGTCCTGCTGACGGTGTGGGGCGCCGTGATCGTCATCCTCAACCACTGACCCTGCACGGGAGCGGACACCACCATGCCCAAGACCAAGCTCAGCCGGGAAGAGATCCGGTCCTTCGCCCAGCTCTCGCCCTTCGAGCTGAAGGACAAGTTCATCCAGATCGCCACGGAGGCGCAGAGCGACAAGCCGGGCCAGAAGGGGAAGACCACCCGGGCGATGCTCAACGCGGGCCGGGGCAACCCCAATTGGACCGCGACCGGCCCCCGCGAGGCCTACCACGCGCTCGGCTACTTCGCGATCTCCGAGTCCCGCCGGGTCTGGACGGCGGACAACCTCGGCGGGATGCCGGAGGAGGCGGGGTGCGCGGAGCGGTTCGAGCACTTCGTCCGTACGCACCCGGAGCTGCCCGGCATCGAGCTGCTGAAGGCGAGCGTGGACCTGGCGGTGAAGCGGTTCGGCTTCGACCGGGACGCCTTCGTGCACGAGTTGGCGGACTCCTCGATCGGGGACAACTACCCGGTGCCGGACCGGATCCTGCGCCACACCGAGGAGATCGTGCGCGGCTACCTCGCGGACGAGATGTTCGACCACCGGCCGCCGGAGGGGCAGACGCTGAGCCTGTTCGCGACCGAGGGCGGCACGGCGGCGATGTGCTACATCTTCGACTCGCTGATGAAGAACGGGATCCTGGCGAAGGGTGACCGGATCGCCCTGATGGTCCCGGTGTTCACCCCGTACCTGGAGATCCCCGAGCTGGACACGTACGGCTTCGACGTCGTCCATGTGGAGGCGAACCTGTTCACCGAGACCGGGGTGCGGCAGTGGCGCTACCCGGAGGAGGAGATCGCCAAGCTGGCGGACCCGTCGGTGAAGATGGTCTGCTGCGTCAACCCGAGCAACCCGCCGTCGCTGGCGCTCTCCACCCGGGTCACCGGGCAGATCGTCTCCATCGTCGGCGAGCGGAACCCGAACCTGATCATCGTGACCGACGACGTGTACGGGACGTTCGTCGAGGGCTTCCGCTCCCTCGCCGCCGACCTGCCCCGCAACACGCTGCTCGTCTACTCCTACTCCAAGCACTACGGGGCGACCGGCTGGCGGCTCGGGGTGATCGCGCTGCACGACGACAACGTGATCGACGCGATGCTGAAGGAGCAGGGCGCGGAGGAGAAGGAGCGGCTCAACCGGCGTTACGGAACACTGTCGTTGGAGCCGGAGAAGATGAAGTTCATCGACCGGATGGTGGCGGACTCCCGGCAGGTGGCGCTGAACCACACGGCGGGGCTCTCGCTGCCACAGCAGGTGATGATGGCGCTGTTCTCGCTCTTCGACATGCTGGACGAGGGCCAGGCGTACAAGCACCGCATCCGGGCCATCGTGCAGCAACGGCTCGAACTCCTTCTGGAGGGCGTGCACATGAAGGTGTCCGAGGACCCGAAGCGGGCGGCGTACTACATCGAGCTGGACCTGCTGGCGGAGGCGGAACGCGTCCACGGAAAGCCGTTCGCCGACTTCCTGGAGGCGAACTACGAACCGGTGGACCCGCTGTTCCGGCTGGCCGAGCAGACGTCGGTGGTCCTGCTGAACGGGGGCGGATTCGACGGTCCTGAGTGGTCGGTGCGGGTGTCGCTGGCCAACCTGGACGACCTGGACTACCTGAAGATCGGCCACCATCTGCGGGCGATCTTCGACGAATACGCGGAGGAGTGGCGGGCGGGTGACACATCCGGCCCGTCCGGCGTTTGAGGACGTCTTTTCGGCACGGAAGACAGGAGCACGCCCCGGCCGGTGGTGGGGTGACCAGGCCGGGGCGCGCGTGTGGGGGGTACGGGGTGGTCTGGGGGCTATCCGAGGGCGGCGAACGCCTTCGTGAAGGCCAGCGGCTCCTGGTCGATGGAGCTGCACGTGGGGTCGGCGGCCGGCTTGGGCCCGCCCGGGCAGGCCTTGTCCCGGGTGCCGGACCACATGGCCAGGCGGCCGATGCCCTTCTCCTGGGCGAACTTCACGACCTGCGTGGCGTCCTCGACCGTGAAGATCTCGGTGACGACGTCGTTCACGCCGATCATCGGGGTGACGGCGACGGCCTGCCACGCGGCGGTCTCGGAGAGCCCGAGGACGCCCTTGATCTGGGCCTGCGTGGCGGTCGCCGCCTGGATGGCGTACTCGCCCATGTCGTCGCTGTAGGCGGGCCCGTAGTCCATCGCCATGATGTTGACCCCGTCGACCCGGACGCCGTTCTTCTTGGCGTCGGCGAGCAGGTCGACGCCGGGCTGGGTGAGCCCTTCGGGCATGACGGGGAGGGTGAAGGCGACGTCCAGGTCCGGGTACGTCTTCTGGAGCTGGGCGATGGCCTGCGCACGCCGGGTGTTGGCGGCCGCGTCGGGGAGCGCGGCGCCCTCGATGTCGAAGTCGACCTTGGTGAGGCCGTAGGCGTCGACGACCTTGCCGTACGCGGCGGCGAGATCGGTGGAGGAGGAGCAGTTCAGGGCCAGTTCGGCACCGGCCGCGCCACCGAAGGAGACCCGGGCGTCACCGCCCTTCGCCCGGAGCGCGCCGATCTGCTGGGCCACTCGGTCGTCACCGAGACCGGTGACACCGCCCCAGAGGGGTGCGCAGCTTCCGCCGGAGGTGATGAAGGCGAGGTGGAACTCGTTCACCCCGGTCTTCGTGGCGGTGTCGAGGAGGTCGTACGCGGGATACAGCGAGGTGTCGATGTAGGGGGCGAACCGGGAGCCGGTTTCCCCGCCGCCACCGGGGCGACCGGTGGCGGTGGGGGCCGGCGTGGGGGTCGATGCGCTCGCGCTGGGGGACGCGGACGCGGTGGGAGAGGCGGCGGAGGGGGTGGGTGAGGCGGCGGAGGTGGGGGTGGCCGTGGGTCCGGTCGTGGGGGTGTCCGTGGGGCGGCCGCTGGGGGTGGGGGCCGGGCCGCCGGTGGAGCAGGTGGCGTTGTCGATGAGGCAGGAGGCGGGGTCGCCCGCCGTGCCGGTGGCGGAGGTGGCCGAGGTGACGAAGCCGACCGTCACGGACTTGCCCGGCGCCAGCTCCTTGTCCCAGCTCGCGGGCTTCACGGTGACGCGGTTGCCCTCCACCGTGTGCTCGCCGTTCCAGAGCGAGCCGATCTTCGTGCCCGCCGGGAGGTCGAACTGGAGGGTCCAGTCGGTGAGGGGCTTGTCCGTCTCGTTGGTGACGACGTACTGGCCCGTGTAGCCGCTGCTCCAGTCGCTGGTCCGGGTGTACGCGGCCCCGACCTCGGCTGCCTGCGCCGTACCGGTCAGGGCGAGGACCGTCCCGCCGATGACCGCCGCCGCGACGATCGCGCCGACCGCCTTGGTACGGGCGGTCGCCGTGCGGCGGTGCGTCCTGGAACCCATCAACGTGCCCTGCCTGCCTCTGTGTACGTGCGGTGTACGTGCTGCGTACGTGCTGGTACGTGCTGTGTACGTGCTCTGTGTCCTGCGGATCCCTTTCGGGGTTCGCGAGGAGCACGCTAGCGGCAGCGGAACGGGCAAAGCGGGCTTTACGGGCTGGAGTTGATGTTCTTAGGGTTCGCTTAAGGCGCGGCTAAGAGGGCCCTGAGGTGGCGGGACCGGCCGTGGTGCGGGGCCCCTTGCGGCGGGGGCGGCCGAAGCGGCGGGTGACCCGGCGGCCGTGGCCTCGGCGGCCACGTTCCGGGCTGCTGCCGTGCAGGCCGATCCAGATGCGGACCTCCGTGCCGCCGAGCACGGACCGGCCGATGCGCAGGTCACCGCCGGTGGACTCGGCGACCCGGCGCACGATGTCCAGGCCGAGGCCGGTGGAGCCGACCGTGCCCGGCTTCGTGGTGCCGCTGGTTCCCCGGGCCAGGGCCGCCTTCGGGTCGGCGATGCCGGGGCCCGCGTCCGAGACGAGGACGATGACCGCGTCGCCGCTGTGGTGGACGTCGACGGCGAAGGCGGTGCCCTCGGGGGTGTGGCGGAAGACGTTGCCGAGCAACGCGTCGAGGGCGGCGGCCAGTTCGGGGCGGGCGACGGGGATGCGTACCGTACGGTCCACTCCCGCGAGCCGCACCTCGCGCCCCTCGTCCTCCGCCAGCGCCGACCAGAAGCCCATGCGCTCACGGATCACCTCGGAGGCGTCGCACCCGGCCCCGGCGCCCGTATGGATGCCCTGGGTCTGCGGGCGCTGTTCGCGGGCGGTCCGGATGATCGTGTCGACCTCGTGCTCCAACTGCTCGACCGCCGCCCGGGTCTGGTCGGCCGCCGGGCCCTCGCCGAGCGATGCGGCGTTCAGCCGGAGCACGGTGAGCGGGGTGCGGAGCCGGTGCGAGAGGTCGGCGGCCAGCTCGCGCTCGTTGGCCAGGAGCTGGACGACCTGGTCGGCCATGGAGTTGAACGCGACGGCGGCGGACCGGAGTTCGGTGGGGCCCTCCTCGGGGACCCGGGTGCCGAGCCGCCCCTCCCCCAGGTCCTGGGCGGCGCCCGCGAGGCGCTGGGCGGGCTGGACCATCCGTACGCCGAGCCGGTCCGCGACCGCGACCGAGCCGACGATGAGCGCGACACCGACCCCGGCCAGGATCAGCCAGGCGGTGGCGACCCCGTTGGAGACCTCGCCCTCGGGGACGAAGACCTCGACGACCGCGATGTCACCGGTGGAGAGCGCGGTGGGCTGGAGCAGGGCGAAGCCGCCGGTGGTCTCGGTGATGGAGGCGCGGCCCGCCTTCCGTACGGTCGCGACGTCCTTGGGGCTCGCCCGCCGGGTGCCGATGTCCAGCGCCTCGCCATCGGCTCCGTCCGCCGCCTTGTCCGGTGCCGGTACGTGGACGGCGAGCCGGCCCCGGTCGCCCGGTTCGGTGGAGAGGACGGCCCGGGTCAGCTCCTCGCGGTCGGTGGTGATGGAGAGCGCGGGGGCGATCATCGCGGCCTGGCGTTCGGCGTCGGAGAAGGCCCGGTCGCTGGCCATCTCCCGGATGACCAGGCCGAGCGGTACGGCGAAGGCGATGACGACCATCGCGGTGACCGCCAGACACACCTTGACCAGCGCCCACCTCATGCGGGCGGCTCCACGGCCGGGGCGCCGGGGGACCAGGTGTCGGCGGGCAGCGCGTCGGCGGGCGGCTGGAGCTTCACGCCGACGCCGCGCAGGGTGTGCAGATAGCGCGGCCGGGCGGCGGTCTCACCGAGCTTGCGGCGGAGCCAGGAGAGGTGGACGTCGATGGTCTGGTCGTCGCCGTACGACTGCTGCCAGACCTCGGCCAGCAGCTCCTTGCGGGCGACGACCACGCCGGGGCGCCCGGCCAGGAAGGTCAGCAGGTCGAACTCGCGGCGGGTCAGGTCGAGTTCGGCGCCGTCCAGTTCGGCACGGCGGCGCAGCGGGTCGATGGCGAGCCCGCCGACGCGGATGACCCGGGGCGGCGGCGCCTCCCCGCCGGCCGCGCGGGAGCGGCGCAGGACGGCGGCCATGCGGGCGGAGAGGTGCTCGACGGAGAAAGGTTTGGTCAGGTAGTCGTCGGCGCCGTCGTTGAGCAGCCGGACGATCTCGCTCTCGTCGTCCCGGGCGGTGGCGATGATGACCGGGACGTCGGTGATGGAGCGGAGCATCTTGAGCGCCTCGCCGCCGTCCAGGTCGGGCAGCCCGAGATCGAGGATGACCACGTCGAAGCGGAAGTGCGCGACCTCGCGCAGCGCTTCGAGCGCGGTGCCCACACTCCGTACCGTGTGGGAGGCCTCACTGAGGTGCCGGATGAGGGCGGAACGTACGAACTGGTCGTCCTCGACCACGAGCACACTTGCCATGGGCGGCACCGTACGCCATATGGACGGGCCGGGTCCCCGCCCCGTCCCACCGCGCCGGATTCCTCCGCAAAGGCCGGAACGGACCCGGTACGGACCCCGGAACGGAACCGGAACGGACCCGGCAGGGAACCGGAGCAAGGGGTACCGGAGGGGGACAGTTCAGGTGCGCGTGGTGCAGGATGTGCCGGATGCAACGAGGACTCGTACACGCGCTCGCGTGGTCGCTCGCCACCGGCGCGGCGGTCACGCTGTCGTGGTGGGGTGTGCACACGGTCATGACGGGGACGGCGTACGACCCGCCCCGGGCCGTGCCCATCTCCGTGGGCGCGGGGGCCCCTCAGCGGATCGGGCAGTCCACCGGGGAGCCGCTCGTCTCGTCGACGCACCGCTTCTCGCCGACGCCCTCTCCCTCGTCCTCCCCCTCGGCGGGCAGCAGCAGTGCGAGCCCGACACCGTCGGCCGCACGCCCCTCCCGTACGCCGTCGAGCGCCCCGGCGCCCCCTCCGGCCTCCCCCAAGCCCGCCGCGAACTCCGCCGAGGTGAAGGGGTACCGGACCGACGGCGGCCGGGTCGTGTTCGAGCTGGGGAAGAGCTCGGCGAAGCTGGTCTCGGCTACGCCGGAGCCGGGCTGGTCGATGCAGGTGTGGACGAACGACGCCTGGATCCGGGTGGACTTCAGCGACGGGGGCGGGGTGGACGGGAAGACGTACTCGGTGTTCTGCACCTGGAACGGGACGCCGCCGACGGTGCAGGTCGTCGAACCGTAAGCCGTTCCCGCCTACTCGAAGACCGACGGCGGGGGTGCCGGTGACGGCTTGGCGGCGGCGTCGGTGACGACCGCCGCGCCCCCGGTGAAGTCCGTGAGGCCCCGCCCGTGTTCGACCCGGCCGGGGTGCGGGTCGCTCGCCACCCGGCGGGTGAACTCGGCGACCGCCAGGGGCAGGGCGGAGGCGAGCAGGACCGCGTTGCCGAAGCGGCGGCCGCGCCAGACCACGGGATCGGCGGCGAGCGCCAGTTCGGGGAAGACGGCGGCGGCCGTGGCCACCTGGCCGCGCAGGTGGGCGAGCGGGGGCCCGTCGGCGAGGTTCGCCGCGTACTGGCCGCTCGGCTTCAGCACCCGGCGTACGTCGGTGAGGAATTCGGCGGAGGTCAGGTGGGCCGGGGTCCGGGCGCCGCTGAAGACGTCCGCGATGACCAGGTCCGCCCAGCCGTCCGGGAACTTGCCGAGCCCTTCGCGGGCGTCCAGCGCCCGGACCCGCACCCGGGCCTGCGGGTCCAGCGGGAGCCGGTCGCGGACGAGTTGGACGAGGGCGGCGTCGACCTCCACGACCTGCTGGGTGGAGCGGGGGCGGGTGGCGGCGGTGTACCGGGCGAGGGTGAAGGCGCCGCCACCGAGGTGCAGGACGTTCAGGGGCTGGAGCGGGGGCGCGGCGAGGTCGATGACGTGGCCGAGCCGGCGCTGGTAGGCGAAGGAGAGGTGGGCGGGGTCGCCGAGGTCCACGTGCGACTGCGGGGCGCCGTCCAGCAGCAGCGTCCAGCCCTCCGGCCGCTCCCGGTCGGGTATGAGCTCGGCGCGACCGCTGTCGACGGGGCCGGAGAAGGGTTCGCGCTCGCTCCGGCCGCCTCGGCGGTCCTGCTGCTGCTTCCTGCCCCCGGCCGACGCTCCACGACGTGCCACGTGCGCTGGTCCTTGCTGGTCGGGGGCCCGGGATACCGGCAGCGGCGGAGGTTCCGCCCGTACCGCCATTATGGGCTGCGGTGGC
This sequence comes from Streptomyces cyaneofuscatus, assembly GCF_042718795.1. Taxonomy (GTDB): domain Bacteria; phylum Actinomycetota; class Actinomycetes; order Streptomycetales; family Streptomycetaceae; genus Streptomyces; species Streptomyces cyaneofuscatus_A. Next base: position 259,022 of record NZ_JBHXOX010000004.1, on the reverse strand, counting down.
GGGCGCCCGCTCAGTTGCAGCCGTCGGCCACCTCCAGCAGGCGGGCCGCCTGGTCGAGGGCGGCGCGGAGTACGGCGGGGTCGGTGACCGGGGCGTCCTCGGCGGGCGGGAGCAGCCAGCCGGAGCCGGCGGCGGGCGGGGTGGTGGGGAGGCGCAGCCCGCGGCCGTCGGTGCGCGTACAGGCGCTGCCCGGTACGTCCCAGGCGTCGGCGGTGCCGGGCGGGACGATGAAGCCGAGGGTGTCGCAGGCACCGTTGTGCAGGACCGGGCCGACGGCCTCGTGGTCCCGGCCGCGGCGGAGGATGTCGACGGCCTCCAGCCCCTGGCGGGCGGGGACGGTGACGAGGTCGCAGGGCTGGTCCGCGGGAGCGGGTGCCGGTACCGGGACCGAAGCCGGTGCCGGTGCGGAGTCCGTGGTGGGGGTGGTGGGGGTCGTGGTCGAGGTCGTCGTCGGGTTCGTCGCGGTCGTCCGTGAGCCGGTCTCCATGCCGATGTGCAGCAAGGGAACCCCTCCTCTCATCGCCGAACGGAGCCACACTCCGTCTCCACATGGACCAACGGCGGCGGAGCGTCAAGGGCTACGGGACCACACCGCCGCAAAGGGTGGCAGTTCATGGCGGATCGCGGGCGGAATGACCTGATACATCACGAATCTCCGCGTGTGTTCCCCATCACAGCAGGTACGTTCTTGCTCCGCCGGGACACCGGAAAGCAGAACCCGGCTTGCACCGCTTGCACCGCTTGCACCAGAGAGGGGCCGGCCATGGTGTCGACAGGGGCAGTTCCCAACCTCGTCTTCCGCCAGTTGCGCGGACAGCGTTCCGCGGGAGAGTTCGCGGCCGCCGTCCGCAGGGCGGCGCGGGAGATCGGTGAGCAGGTCGCGTGCGATGCCCGGTACATCGGACGCGTGGAGTCCGGGGAGATCCGCTGTCCCAACTACGCGTACGAACGGGTCTTCCTGCACATGTTCCCCGGGACCTCCCTGGCCGACCTGGGGTTCTCGGCCCGCGAGAGCGTACGGGGACGGGGGGCGCGGGTCGTCTCCGAGCGGCCGCCCGAGCCCGCCGCGCCCCCCGGGCCCGACGCGTCCCACCACACCGACGAGGAGAGCGACGTGCTGCGTCGCGTGTTCATGATGGGCGGTACGGCCACGGTGGCCGCCGCCGCTTCCCTGGGGCTCGGCGGAACGCACGCCTCCGCCGCCCGGATCTCCCTGCCCGCGCAGCGCCGGGTCGGTGAGAGCGAGGTGGACGCCGTCGAGCAGGCGGTACGGCGGATCCGCCTGCTGGACGACCGGCACGGGGCGGACGGGCTGTACCGGCAGGCCTCGCGGCCGTTGCGGGCGGCGTACGAGCTGCTGGACGCCGGGGCCACCACGCGGCGGGCGACCGCGGACCGGCTGCACGCGGGCGCGGGTGAGCTGGCCATCTCGGTGGGGTGGCTGGCCCATGACTCGGGCCGCTTCGACGACGCCCGCTCGCACTACGCGGAGGCGCTGGCGACGGCGCGGCTGGCGGGGGACGCGGGTCTTGAGGCGCACGCGTTCTGCAACACGTCGTTCCTGGCCCGGGACGCGGGGCGGCCCCGGGAGGCGGTACGGGCGGCCGAGGCCGGGCAGCGGGCGGCCCGCACGCTGGGCTCGCCCCGGCTGCTGGCGCTGCTCGCGCTGCGGGAGGCGGGGGGCCGGGCGGGGCTCGGGGACCGTACGGGGTGCGACCGGGCGATCGGGCGGGCGCGGGCGGCGTTCGAGCGGGGGGCCGCCGGGGGTGACCCGGAGTGGATGAGCTTCTTCCGGGAGGCGGAGCTGGAGCTGCTGGAGGCGCAGTGCTGGTCGGCGCTGGGCGACTGGTCCCGGGCGGCGCGGCACGGGCGGCGGGCGGCGGCGCTCCAGGACGCGCACTTCACCCGCAACCTGGCGCTGTACCGGGCGCAGTTGACGGGGGATCTGGCGCGGGCGGGGCGGGTGGAGGAGGCGGCGGCGACGGGCCACCAGGTGCTGGACCTGCTGGACCGGGTCCAGTCCTCGCGGATCCGGGGGATGGTGGCGGGGGCGGTACGGGTGCTGGGGGCTCGGGCGGGTGGGGTGTCGGCGGCGACGTCCTTCCTGACCCGGCACCGGGAGTCGGGCGTTTCCAGCCCGTCCGGCGTTTGAGGGCTGTCCCTCAGCCCGTTCCGGGGACATTTTCAGCCCGTCCGGCGTTTGAGGACGGAACCATTGAGCACGTTTCGGGTGCGCTGCATGGGTCTCCCGCACCATGGGATCCGAAGGGTGCCCGCCCACCCAGGCAAGGGTTCCGTCCTCAAACGCCGGACCGGCTGGAGATGTGCCGGACGGGCTGGAAAGGCGCGGGGTAGGTCCTACCGCTCCAGGTGCCCCGTGTCGTTCCAGCGTTCCAGGGCCGGGAGACCGTACGCCCAGGCCAGCACCGACAGCGACGTCGGCTCCAGGCGCAGGCGGGCGCCGAAGGAGATGTCCTCGCCCAGCCAGCGCGCGGCGAGCACGCGCAGGATGTGGCCGTGGGCGAAGACCAGCACGTCACGGTCGGCCGAGCGCGCCCACTCCACCACCTCGTCCGCGCGGGCGGTGATCTCCGCGAGGGACTCCCCCTCCGGGACCCCGTCGCGCCAGATCAGCCAGTCGGGCCGGTCCGCCTTGATCTGCGCCGGGGTCAGCCCCTCGTACGCCCCGTAGTCCCACTCCATCAGCGCGTCCCACGGCTCCGCCCGCTCCCCGAACCCGGCGAGCTCGCACGTCTCGGACGCCCGGACCAGCGGGCTGGTACGCACCTCGGCGCCGGGCAGACCGCCCCACGCCGCCCGGTGCAGCCGCTCGCCGAGCAGCTTCGCGCCCTCGCGGCCGGTGTCCAGGAGCGGGATGTCCGTCCTGCCGGTGTGGTTGCCCTGGACCGACCACTGGGTCTGGCCATGCCGAGCGAGCAGGATGCGCGGTGCCATGAAGGCTCTCCCTGGAACGGTGGTGCTGGGCCCTCCATCATCCCGTACCACCCCGACAGGCAACCTCCGGGGCCGGACCGGCGTCCCTCACTGCGCAGCCCACCGCCGCGGTACCGGAGCCACGACGGGGCAGGCTGCGTGGAGGGCGTCCGGCAAGGGGGCCCCGGGGGAACAGGCGGCCGACCGCCGCCTTACGGTTGAACGCCCGCTGTCGGCCGCATGAACACTGGGGGAGCCACCGGATGCCGCACGCCACCGCCCTGCCCGCGACCGGTCACCGGCCCCGCTGGTGGACGGAACTCCCACTGATCGCGGTGGTGTACGGCCTCTACTCGATGGGCCGCCTCCTGGTGCGCGGCGACGTGTCGATGGCGGTCGACAACGGCCTGGCGATCCTCCGGTTCGAGCAGGCGCTCCACCTCAATGCCGAGCACCCGCTGAACCGTCTCTTCACCAGCACGCCCTCCCTGGGCATACCCGCCGACTTCGCGTACGCCTCCCTGCACTACCTGGTCACCCCAGCGGTCCTCATCTGGATGTTCCGGCGCAGGTCGGCGGCGTACCGGGCGGCCCGGGTCTGGCTGATGAACTCGACCCTGCTCGGCCTGATCGGCTTCACCCTGGTGCCGACCTGCCCGCCCCGGCTGCTGGACGCGAGCCACGGGTTCGTCGACACGATGGCGCAGTACAGCGCGTACGGGTGGTGGGGCGCCGGCGCGAGCGCCCCGCGCGGGCTGAGCGGGATGACCAACCAGTACGCGGCCATGCCGAGCCTGCACGTCGGCTGGTCCCTGTGGTGCGGCATCCTCCTGTGGCGCCACGCCCGGCACCCGCTGCTGCGGGCCGCCGGCGTCGCGTACCCGCTGATCACCACGGTCATCGTCATGGGTACCGCCAACCACTATTTCCTGGACGCGGTCGCCGGCGCGGCCGTGATGGGGCTCGGAGCCCTGCTGACCAGGCCGGTCATGCGGCTGGCCGACCGGGTGAAGGGGCGTCTGGGGACCGCCTTCGCCACCGTGCGTACCGCCTCCGAGCCGGTGAAGTCCCCGATTGTCAGTGCCGGATGCAAGACTTCCGCGGGTGAGCGAATCCCCGGCCAGCGGACCTCCTCCGCAGATTCCCCCGACGCGGCAGCCGACGGTGCGGCAGCCGACGGCGCAGGTCCAGGCAGAGCGACCGGCGCCTCGGCCCACGACGACGCTCCGGCAGCGGCTCGCTGAGCTGCGCGGCCCCTCCGTCGCACCGCACCCGCTCGACGCCCGCGCGCTCGCCGCTCTCGCCGCCAACCCGGGCTGCAAGCGCCGCGCCCTGCTCGACGGCGCCGGGGTCGACAAGGGCGTGCTGGCCGAGGCGCTCGGCTCGCCCGCGCCCTTCGGGCAGTCGCAGTTCGCCTTCATGCGGGGGAACGCGTTCGAGGCCAAGGTCAAGGCGGACGGCGGCGCCGAGCTGCTGCGCCTGCTGTACGAGCGGCTCGGCGGCTCCTCCCCCGCCCCCGGCCCGGACGCCGCCACGCCCGATCTGAGCGCCGCCGGGCCCGAGGGCCGGGCCGCGCGGACCGCGCTCGCGCTGCGCGAGGCGACGGCGGCGGGCGGCTGGGCGCTGCTGGACCACCCGATGCTGGCCCTGGAGGTGGCGGGCTCCCCCGCCTATCTGGAGCCGGACGCGGTGGTGGTCCACCCCGACGGCCGCTGGACCGTGGTCGAGATCAAGTCGTTCCCGATGATCGACGCCTCCGCCGACGCCGCGAAGGTCGGGGCCGCCGCCCGCCAGGCGGCGGTGTACGTGCTGGCGCTGGAGCGGGTCGCTGCGGTGACCGAGGGGGCCGAGGTCGGCCACCAGGTGCTGCTGGTCTGCCCGAAGGACTTCTCCAACCTGCCGACCGCCTCCGTCGTCGACGTACGCAAGCAGCGCGCCGTGACCCGCCGCCAGTTGACCCGGCTGACGCGTATCGAGGACATCGCCGAGGCCCTTCCCGAGGGGACGACCTTCGATCCCGCGTGCTCGCGGCGGGAGCTGGAGTCCGCCGTCTCCTCCGTCACCGCCGCCTACGCCCCCGAGTGCCTGGCCGCCTGCGAGCTGGCCTTCCACTGCCGGGCGCGGTCCCGGGCCGAGGGGGCCGTGGAGACGCTCGGCAGGAGCGTGCGCGGGGAGTTGGGCGGGCTGACCACGGTCGCCGGGGTGCTGGCCGCCGCCGCGGGCAAGGAGGGTGACCCCGCCGACCCGACCGTGGCCGCCCTGCGCCGGGCCGCCGCCCTGCGGGCCGAGGCGCTGGAGAGTGCCGCCGCCCTGCGGGCCGGGGTGCCGGAGAGCGTGGCGCCCGTACACGGACAGGTGGGCGTCGCATGTCGCTGATCACCACCCTCGCCCGGCTGGAGGCGGTCGACTCGGGCCGCGCCCAGCCGCTGGCCACCGTCCGCCACCGCCACCTCACCGACCGGCCCCTGGTGATCGTGCCGCTCACCACCGCCGGGGAGGCCGGGGCCCCGCTCGGCGCCCTGGTCGGCACGGATCGCGAGCAGCCCCGCCTCCTGGCGGTCGCCCAGCCGCGCGACCGGGACCTGCGGTTCGCGTTCCTGGCCGAGCTGGCGGAGGCGGTGCTTCCGCACATCGAGGCGTACGCGGACGTGGTCGAGCCCGCCGAGCGCAACGAGACCGATCCGGCGACCGGCAAGAAGACCAAGGTCGAGGTCGAGCTGTGCACGGACGCCCCGCAACTGATCGTGCCGAGCCGGGCGGGCATCGAGTTCGTGCGCCTCCTCGGCCGCTCCATGCGGTTCCGCCGGACCGCCGAGGACGACCCGGAGACGCCGTACCCGGCCCCGGCCCGCGTCCCGCTGCTCGGCCGCTGGCTCACGCACTACGGGGAGCGGGCCCGGGTGCCCGGTTCCTCGCTGCTGCTCGCCGCCACGGACCTGCTGAACCGGCACTGGGCGACCGGCCAGAGCAGCCTGGAGGACCAGCACCTGGGGGCGCTGCTCGCCTGGATCGACCCACCGGGGGACGTGAGCGGCGCGGAGGCCGCCCTCGCCGCCGAGCTGGGCCGCGACCAGCACGGGCAGCTCCTCTGCCCGCCCGCCGGACCCGCCACCGACCCGGCCTTCGACAACCGGCTCCTCGCCCCGGCGATCGAGACGTACGACCGGGCCCGTCAGGCGCTCGCGGCGGCCGAGGACGGGCTCGCGGCGGACGGGCGGCTCGGCGAGCTGAGCACCGCCGAGCGCGAGATCCGCTCCCTCCTCGCCAACGTCATGCTGCCGACCTGGGACAGGGTGTGGCAGGGGCTCGACCTGCTGCGCGAGCTGCCCGAGGGGGCCCGCGCCGAGGACCGCTGGACCCGGGACCGCTGGTCGTTCACCGCCCACCGGGACCGGGTGACCTCCGGCGAGCCGCCGCAGCCGCGCCGCGACGACGCGGTGACGGCCGCGCAGAAGCTGGCCTCCCGGGAGACCGCGCAGGCCCAGTTGGAGGCGCAGGAAGCCCTGGACGACCCGCTGGTGCTGGCGGGGCGGCGGCTGGCGGGCGAGGCGTTCCTGGCGGACGTGACCGGCATCGAGATGGCGTACACCGAGTCCAAGCGGCCCTCTCCGCGCCCGCTGGTCACCCTCCGCACGGACGAGCGGCCGCATCTGGGCGAGCGGACCAAGGTGTACCGCTCGCTGGACGGCAAGCCGCAGACGGCGGAGTTCGTCCGGTCCGAGGAGGACGCGGACCGGGACGGCGAGATCCTGCTCGTCCTGCGGATCATGGACCGGATGGGGCGGGGCAAGGAGCCCGCGCCCGGTTCGCTGCCGGAGCCGGGTGAGCGGATCGCCTGGACGTTGTTCGAGCACGACCAGCGCGGCGGGCCGAAGCTGCCCGACCCGGAGGAGACCCCGTGGACCCACGGCGGCCCGCCGGGCGCGGACGCGGCCACCCGCGCCGAGCACCCCGACCCCGTGACCCCGGAGGACCTGCTGTGACCGCGACCCCCGCCTCGGCCCCCGTCACCCCGGAGGGACCGCTGTGAGGACCGGCTTCGACCCCGGAGCGGAGGCGGCGCGGGCGACCGGGGCGATCCTCGACGACACCCTGCGCGGCAGCAGCAAGGGCATCGTCGTGGACTCCCCGCCCGGCGCCGGGAAGTCGACCCTGGTGGTCCGGGCGGCCCTGGAGCTGGCCGCCGCCGGGCACCCGCTGATGGTGATCGCGCAGACCAACGCCCAGGTCGACGACCTGGTGGTGCGGCTCGCGGAGAAGGACCCGGAGCTGCCGGTGGGCCGGCTGCACAGCAGCGACTCCGACCCGTACGACAAGGTGCTCGACGGCCTGGACAACGTGACGAAGTCGGCGAAGGCGGCCGATCTGGCCGGGCTGGACATCGTGATCTCGACGGCCGCCAAGTGGGCGCACGTGAAGAACGTGGAGCCGTGGGGGCACGCGATCGTCGACGAGGCGTACCAGATGCGCTCCGACGCACTGCTGGCCGTGGCCGGGCTGTTCGAGCGGGCGCTGTTCGTCGGGGACCCGGGGCAGCTCGACCCGTTCTCGATCGTGGGCGCGGACCAGTGGGCGGGGCTGAGCTACGACCCCTCCGCGAGCGCGGTCTCCACGCTGCTCGCGCACAATCCGGAGCTGCCGCAGCACCGGCTGCCGGTCTCCTGGCGGCTCCCGGCGTCGGCGGCACCCCTGGTGTCGGACGCGTTCTACCCGTACACGCCGTTCCGCAGCGGTACGGGCCACGGGGACCGGAAGCTCTCGTTCGGGGTGGCCTCGGACGGGTCGGGCCCGGACCGGGTGCTGGACGAGGCGGCGGAGGCCGGGTGGGGGCTGCTGGAGCTGCCGGCCCGGCACACCCCGCGTACGGACCCCGAGGCGGTACGGGCGGTGGCGCTGGTGGTCCGCCGGCTGCTGGACCGGGGCGGCGTCGCCACCAGCGAGCGGGCGGAGCAGCCCGTTCCGGTGACGGCGGACCGGGTGGCGGTCGGCACGGCCCACCGCGACCAGGCGGCGGCGGTGCGGGCGGCCCTCGCCGAGCTGGGCGTCACAGGGGTGGCGGTCGACACGGCGAACCGCCTCCAGGGCCGCGAGTTCGACGTCACGGTGGTCCTGCACCCGCTGTCCGGCCGCCCCGACGCGACCGCCTTCCACCTGGAGACCGGCCGCCTCTGCGTGCTGGCCTCGCGCCACCGGCACGCCTGCATCGTGGTGTGCCGGGAAGGGGTGGCGGACCTGCTGGACGAGCACCCGTCCACGGAGCCGGTCCAGCTCGGCGTCACGGTGAAGTTCCCGGACGGCTGGGAGGCGAACCACGCGGTGCTGGCCCATCTCGCCGAGCACCGGGTGCGGTGGAAGCCGTAGCGGGTGCGGTGGGAGCCGTAGCGGAACTCAGGCACCACAAGGCCTCCGGCCCTCTTGCGCCGGGTTGGACAATGGAGGGTGGCCGTCCGGAAAGACGCCCCCGAGGACGCCCCTCAAGGAGGAACAGCACATGACACAGTCCGAGCGGAACGAACGGCAGCGGCAGCGGCTGCGCCCCGCGCCTCTGCTCTTCGAGCCGTCGGAGGCGGTGGCCGACCCGGAGCACTTCTTCGACCTGGAGTCGATGGACGACCCCCGCGAGCTGCTGGCCCGGGCGACCGAGCTGACGCAGGCCTTCCGCGCGGCGACGGACCGGTCGGTGGAGTTCCAGGCGATGGCGGCGGCACAGCTCGCCGATCCGCGCCGGTTCGACCGGCTGACGGCGGCGGACGTGGCGGAACGCGCGGAGTGGACCGAGGACTACGCGAAGAAGATGATCGAGTTCGGGCGGTCGCTGCTGGACGCGTCCAGCGCCTGAGCCTCGCGCGCAGAACGTGTCCGGCGCCTGAGCCTCGCGTGGACGGGGCGGACGATGCCCTCAGGCCGGAGGTCAGGTCCCGTGGCATATTCCGGGCGGGCAAGATACTCCCTCCCCTCCCGCCCTGTCCCGGTTTCCGGCAACTCTCGGAATCAGCTCCGTCACTCCCGGTAGACCTTTTCTCCATGAGCGCTTGGCTGAAAGACCAAACGACCCTGCGGGCCGGCGGAGCCGCCGGGCCCCACGCCGTCGACATCTTCGCCCTGCTGCGGGACCAGACCGGCGCGCAGGCCGCCCAGGTGACCGCCGCCGGTGCCGCCTGGCTGGCGGGGGCCGCCGCCTACCCCCGCTCCACGCTCGCGCAGTGGCAGGAGCGCCCGTCCTCGCCGGGGGTGCTCCCCTGCGGCTCCCAGTTCGACGTCGTCAACGTGCCCGCGCTGTTCGGGCGGCGGATGCTGGAGCGGCTCTGGGCCGAGGGCCCGGGCACCGGTCCGGTCGCCGTGCACCGGGGCCGGATGCTGCTCTTCGCCGCCCCCGGGACGGCCCAGCGGCTGCCCTCGCTGCTGGCCTGGGAGGAGTGGGGATCCGGCGGCGCCGGGACGTCCCGCCCGCTGCGCGGCGAGGTGCCCCCGCTGCTGTGTCACGGCACCGGCGACGCCGTCACCGTACCGCCGCTGACCTGCCCGTCCGGCGGTTCCGGGCCGCGCTGGCTGGTGGCGCCCGACACCCGCAATCCCTGGCTGCCCGGGCCCGATGTGCTGCTCTGGGCCTGTGTCCGGGTGAGCCGGTCGGCGGTGTCGCAGGGGACCGGGCATTCGATTTTTCCTCGGGCGGATCAGGGTGCTAATGTCTACGACGTCACCAGGCGCCGTTAGCTCAGTTGGTTAGAGCAGCTGACTCTTAATCAGCGGGTCCGGGGTTCGAGTCCCTGACGGCGCACCGACGGAAGAAGCCCCTCGCGGAAGCGGGGGGCTTCTTCGTGTTCCGTGACGTACACGTTTTCAGAGGCCGGCCGTGACCCTGACCGTCCAGGAGCCGGACGGCGTGCGGTCGGCGACCTCCACGCGGGTGCGCTCACCCGGCACGGTGTAGGTCTCGCCCTCCGTGAGCGGGGCGTCGGCGAGCGGCGGGTAGACCGAGCGGTCCCAGCAGGAACCGGTCTCCGGGTGGGTGTCGATCACTTCGACCGGGCCGCCGCCGGAGGCCGTGTGGCTGCGGACCCGGTAGATCAGGATGCCCTCGGTGCAGGTCCCCCGGTCGTTGCCGGTGGCGCTGCGGGCCTCGATGGCCAGGACGCTGTCCTCCCCGGTCCGGACGACGGCGAGCCGGGTCCCGATCGACCCGCCGGGCACGGGGGCGGCGGCGACCGGTTCCAGGGTGAGGTCGGCGGAGCCGCGTACGCAGACGACCTGCGGCCCGCCCAGCCAGCCGAGCTTCCACTTGTGCCAGCCGAAGAGGTCGGGCGCCAGGCCGAACTGGCTGCCCATGACGTCCCAGTCGCCGACGTAGGTGTCCCAGTCGCCCTTGCCGTCGGTGGGCCGGTGGTAGAGATCGGCCAGGTCGAAGACGTGCCCGGTCTCGTGGGCGAGGACGTTGCGGTCGGGCGGGTGCTGCTCGAAGACGGTCACGACGCGCCGGATGTCGGTCCCGTCGGCGCGCAGCGGCCGCTCGAAGTTGACGACCTTCGTGGCGTCGGAGTCCACGCCCGGGGCGTCCGGGTCGGCGACCAGATAGACGATGTCGTACGCCGAGAAGTCGACGTCCCCGTCGGCGGCGGCGATCGCGTCGCGCAGGTAGGCGGTGCGCTTCCTGGCGTCCCAGTCGCGCTCTATGCCGTACCAGGTGGAGGGGCGCGGCATCTGCGTCCAGCTCCGCCGCGGGTGCGGGCGCAGGGTGAATCTGCCGTAGCTGGCGCGCTCGAAGAAGCGGGTGGTCGAGGGGAAGTGGTCGGCGGTCAGCAGTTCGGGGGTGAGCTCGGGCTCGGAGTCGGGGAACGACAGGAAGATCATCACCGCGTCGAGGCGCCGGTCGGGCTGGGGGTAGGCCCCGTTCCAACTGTCCAGGCCCAGCGAGTGGTGCGCGGAGGTCCTGGGGAGCGCGCACGGGGTCGCGTCGCGCACGGCTGCCGCGGCGGGACCGGCCACGAGCGAGGTGGCGGCGAGCGCCAGGAGGGAGGTCAGGGCGGCCGCGAGACTGCGCAGCGTCAGCCGCTCCGCTCCCCCGGGTCCGGGCTCACGCTGCACATCGACCTCCGGATGGGAACGCGGTACGTCTCGTCCACCCTGTGCCGTTTCCTGGCGGTACGCCCTGTTGTGCTGCCCCACACGGGTCACATGCGCCCCACGGGTCGCAGGGCAGATGCGCCGACGGCAGCACCCCACCCCATACCTTTACGGAACGTCACCATCGGCCGGATCGGCGGACGGATGCACCGGACCGGCGGACGGATGCAACAGAACCGCGCAGAAACCACCAGGAGCGGGCAAAGCGGAAGGGCGCAGACCGGCCGTTCGGTCGAGCCATGGCCGGATGCGAGCTGGAACGCCCGACGCGCCACCCTCTATGCTTCACCACGCTTTCCCGCGTGGATCGGGCCCCTTCACGGGTTCACCACCCGGTGTCCTGTCCGACCCCACCTGTTCACGACAACCTTCACAGCGGGAGCGAGCGGTGAGCGGAACCTCCGAAGGGCCCCGGGCCCCGGCAGGCACATCCCCGGACGCCGTGGACCCACCGGTCACGGAGCGTCATACGGCAGGACCCGCCGGAGAACGCAGGACGCGCCCGGCAGCGCGGGTCGCCGCCGCGATCCGGAGTGCGGCGGACGCCGCCGCCACCGAGCTGCGCGACCACCGGGCCGCCTTCAACGCCGCCACCCTCCCGATGGCCGTCGTGGACGGCCGGGGACACGTCGTACGGGCCAACGCCGCCCTCGGCGGGCTCCTGGGCACGCCGCCCGCGGCGCTGGCCGAGCGGCAGGCGTGCGAGCTGGTCGACCTGGCCTCCGACGACCGCACCTGGCACGCCTACCGCGAGGTGCTCCAGGGCCGTCGCTCCCGGTTCCGCTGCACCCGCCGCCTCAAACACCCCGACGGGCGCACCCTGTGGGCCGAGGTCACCGTCGTACCGATGACGGGCACGTCGGCGGCCGAGCCCGCGCGGGTCCTGCTGACGGTGGCGGACATCAGCGACCGGCGCGAACTCCAGGACCGGCTGCGCCACCTCCAGATGCACGACCCGGTGACCCGGCTGCCCAACCGGACCCTGTTCTTCGAGCGGCTCGCGGTGGCCCTGGAGACCCCGCCGTACCAGGACGACTCGATGCTCCCCCGGCACGGCCGGATCGGGCTCTGCTACCTGGATCTGGACGGCTTCAAGGCCATCAACGACACGCTCGGCCACCGGATCGGCGACCGGCTGCTGGCCGCCGTCGCGTCCCGGCTCACCGACTGCGCCGAGAGCGACGCGAGCCGCAGCCCGGGCGGCAGCCGGCTGGTGGCGCGGATGGGCGGCGACGAGTTCGCGATCCTGGTGGAGGACTCCGGCGGTACGGAGGCCCTGACCGAGTTGGCCCGCTCGGTCCTGGCCGCCCTCCAGCACCCCTTCGACCTGGCCGGGCAGCGGCTCTCCGTCTCCGCCTCGATCGGGGTGGTGGAGCGGCCGGTGGCGGGCACCTCGCCCACCGGCCTGATGCAGGCCGCCGACACCACGCTCTACTGGGCGAAGGCCGACGGCCGCGCCCGCTGGACCCTCTTCGACCCCGAACGCAACGCCCACCGCATGACCCGCCAGGCCCTCTCCTCGACCCTTCGGCCCGCCGTGGAGCGCGGCGAGTTCACGCTGGAGTACCAGCCGCTCGTCGGGATGGCGGACGGCGTGGTGCGCGGTGTGGAGGCGCTGGTGCGCTGGAACCACCCGCAGTTCGGGGTGCTCTCGCCGAATCGGTTCGTCGGGATCGCCGAGGAGGACGGCTCGATCGTCCAGCTCGGCCGGTGGATCCTGCGCACCGCGTGCCGCCAGGCGCGCCGCTGGCAGCTCGACCACCCGGACGAGCCCGCGCTCTTCATCAGCGTCAATGTCGCCGTACGCCAGGTCTGGGATTCCGACCTGGTGGCGGACGTGGCGCAGATCCTGAGCGAGACGGGCCTCGCCCCCGGCCTGCTCCAACTGGAGCTGACCGAGTCGGCGGTGATGGGCTCCGGGGGCCGTCCGCTGCGCGCGCTCCAGGCGCTGAGCGACATGGGCGTACGGATCGCCATCGACGACTTCGGGACGGGGTACTCCAACCTCGCCTACCTGAGCCGGCTGCCCGTCTCCGTACTGAAGCTGGACGGCGCGTTCGTGAAGGGCTTCCGGTACGAGGACGGTACGCATCCGAGCCCCGCCGACGAGACGATCGTGGAGGCGATGGTGCAGCTCGCGCACCGCCTGGGCCTGACCGTCACCGCGGAGTGCGTGGAGACGGCCGGGCAGGCGGAGCGGCTGCGCCGGATCGGCTGCGACACCGGGCAGGGGTGGCTGTACTCCCGGGCCGTGGCGCCGGAGCTGATCGCGGCGCTGATCACGGCCCGGCCGGCGGCCGAGACCCCATAGGGCGTGTCCGGGCAGCCCGTACGGCTAGCGGCTCAGGCGCCGCGCGGCAGCCCGTACGCGTCCGCGATCAGCTCGTAGCTGCGCAGCCGGGCGTCGCCGCCGTGCGCGTTGGCGGTGATCATCAGCTCGTCGGCGCCGGTGCGCTTGGCCAGGTCGTCCAGGCCGGTGCGGACCTCGTCGGGGGTGCCGTGGATGACGTTGGAGAGCCAGCCGTCGACGAACTCCCGCTCCATCGGGGAGAAGTCGTACGCGGCCGCCTCCTCAGGGCTCGGGATCAGCCCCGGGCGCCCGGTGCGCAGCCGGACCATGGACAGCGCGCCGGTCAGCACCTGGCGGCGGGCCTCGCGCTCGTCGTCGGCGGCCAGCGCGGAGACGCCGATCAGGGCGTACGGGGCGTCCAGCACGGCGGAGGGCCGGAAGGACTCCCGGTACAGGTCGAGCGCCGGGATCGTGTTCTGCGCCGAGAAGTGGTGGGCGAACGCGAACGGCAGGCCGAGCGTGCCCGCCAGCCGGGCACTGAAGCCGGAGGAGCCGAGCAGCCAGACGGGCGGCCGGTGCGCGGACTGCACCCCGCCGGGGGCGGTCGCCTGGACCGGGCCGGGTACGGCGTGGATGCGGGCGTACGGATGGCCGTCGGGGAAGTCGTCGTCCAGGAACCGGATCAGCTCCATGAGCTGCTGCGGGAAGTCGTCGGCGCCCTCGTTGAGCCGGTCGCTGCGGCGCAGGGCGGCGGCCGTCGCGCCGTCGGTGCCGGGGGCCCGGCCGAGGCCGAGGTCGACACGGCCCGGGGCCATCGCCTCCAGGGTGCCGAACTGCTCGGCGATCACCAGCGGGGCGTGGTTGGGCAGCATGACGCCGCCCGAGCCGAGCCGGATGCGGTCGGTGTGGGCGGCGATGTGCGCGAGGATCACGGCCGGGGAGGACGAGGCGACCCCGGGCATGGAGTGGTGCTCGGCGACCCAGTAGCGGTGGAAGCCGCGGCTCTCGGCGAGCTTCGCGATCTCGACGCCGGTGCGCAGGGCCTGGGTGGCGGTGCGGCCCTGGCCCACGGTCACCAGGTCGAGCACGGAGAGCGGTACGGGGGCGGTGCCCGCCGCCGTACCCCGGATTCCGTCGCCGTCCGTCCCGTCGCCCGTGTTCCCGCCTCGGATGTCGTCCACGTGTCGGCCCTCTCCCGGTGCTGCTCGTCCTGCGGCTGCGTATACGTCTGCGTACCGAAGGCGTACAACAGGAGGGGGTCTCCGCTTATTCCGGGAGCTGCTCGGGGAAATGTTCCGGGAGCTGCTCCGGGAGCCGGGGCCCGGCTGCCGGACCCGGCCGCGCTACTCCCGTACCTCGATGCCCTTCGGCTCCACCGTGCCCGGGGCCGGCGGGCGGGTGGCGAAGAGGGTACCGAGCGTCGGGGCCCAGACCCGGCGGTCGGTGAGCCGCAGGCCCTCCCAGACCGTCACCTGGTTCGCCGTGAGGACGGGCTTGCCCACCGCCTCCTCCAGCTCCGGGATGGACGCGGCCGTGTGCAGGGCCGCGTCCGGGAGCAGCAGCACCTCGGCGTCCGGGTGGTCCGCGGCGAGGGCGAGCTCCTTGACCTGGCCCGGCTCCCACGCCGCGACCTCGGCGGCCGTGGCGAGACCGGCGCTCCGCGAGGCCACCACCTCCACACCGCCCGCCACCAGGAACTCGGCGAAGAGCGCGGTGATGTCCTCGGGCCAGGCGGCGGCGACCGCGACCCGGCCGGCGCCCAGCTCCCGTACGGCGTGGACGAAGCCGAAGGCGGTGCTGGAGGCGGGCAGGCCGGCGCTCCGGGCCAACGTGGCGATCTGGTTGTGGGCGCCCGCCCAGCCGTACGCGAAGCTGCCGCCGGGGCTCGCCCAGACGAGTGCCTCCGCGCCCGCGAGCCGCAGCTCCTCGACGCCTTCGGAGAGCCGGTCCGGCGCCCCGGACTCCAGCAGGGCGCCCCGCCGGTAGGAGTCCTCGGCCGCCTCGGTGGAGAACAGCGGCAGCCTGATGTCCGTGTCCAGCGTGATCTCGATGCGCGGGAAGTCGTCCTCGGCGGCGTGGCCCGGGTAGAGGAGTCCTACGGTCGTGGTCATGTTCACCCTTCCTTCGCGTCGGGCGCGGAAAGCCACTGGTGCCCCTGCCCCTGTCAAGTATTCCTCCGCCGGGGCGGTGAGGGCGGGTGGGTGGGGCGCGCCGCGGGCCGTGTTGACGGGGGCGGGAGCGGCTGCGAGCGTGGGCGGTACGGAGATCATGTTCCTGTCGGCACCTGCGCCGACCTGCGACGTTGCGGAGTGATGAGCCCCCGATGCCGGAACCCGTCCTTCTCGTCCTCGATGCCGATCCGTCCCCCCGCCTCGGCCGGCTGACCGGCCGGGCCCGCGTCCTGCGCACGGGTGCGGCGGGGCTCGCGGCCCGGCTGCCGGACGCCGATGTGCTGCTGGTGTGGGACTTCACCTCCGACGCGGTGCGCGAGGCCTGGCCGGGCGAGGGGCCGCGACCAGGCTGGGTGCATACGGCGAGCGCGGGCGTGGACCGGCTGCTCTGCCCGGAGCTGGTCGCCTCCGACACCGTGGTGACCAACGCGCGGGGCATCTTCGAGCGGCCGATCGCGGAGTACGTGGCCGGGTTGGTGCTGGCCTTCGCCAAGGATCTGCCCACCACCCTCGCCCTCCAGCGGGAGCGGCGCTGGCACCACCGGGAGGGGCAGCAGGTCGCCGGTTCACGGGCGGTGGTCGTCGGCGCGGGGCCGATCGGGCGGGAGATCACCCGGCTGCTGCACGGCTTGGGGGTCCAGGTGGCGCTGGTGGGCCGGAGTGCCCGGCGCACGATCCACGGCATCGAGGACCTGGGGCCGCTGGCCGCCCGCGCGGACTGGGTGATCTCGGCGGTGCCGCTGACCCCGTCGACGTACGGGATGTTCGACACCCGCTTCTTCGGGCTGCTCCAGCCCTCGGCCCGGTTCATCAACGTGGGGCGCGGGGCGAGCGTGGTGGAGGCGGACCTGGTGTCGGCGCTGGAGCGGCGCTGGCTGGCGGGGGCGGCGCTGGACGTGTTCGACGATGAACCGCTGGGCGAGGACAGCCCGTTGTGGGACGTTCCGGGTCTGCTGGTCTCCCCGCATCTGAGCGGGGACACGGTCGGCTGGCGCGACCGGCTGGGTGAGCAGTTCGTGGCGATGTACGAACTATGGGCGGATGGCTGCCCGTTGCCCAACATGTTGGACAAGGAACGCGGTTACGTCCCGTCCACCGACAACTCCGCAGAGGCAGAAGGCTCCTCACCGGAGTGACCCCGTCACCCTCCGCCCGTGCCAGGCCACGGGAAGGTCACCCTCCGGCCACCGTTCGGTCACATGGACCGGCTTCCTGCATAGACGTACGGGATCGGGCAGGCGCTCACCCTGTCCGGACTGTTCGACCTCCAGGAGACCGCGAACCATGGCTGACTTTCCTCACCTTTCCCGCCGGGGCTTCCTCAATCGATCGGCGGCCGTGGGTGGCCTCCTGGTCGTTCCCGGCCTCCTGACCGCCTGCAGCAAGACCGACTCGGGTGCCGCCACCGGAGCGGGGGCCCTCGACAAGCTCCGCGAGCAGGGCTTCGTACGGGTCGCGTACGCCAACGAGGCGCCGTACGGGTACATGGAGGGCAAGGAGCTCAAGGGTGAGGCGCCGACCCTGCACCGGGAGATCTTCCAGGCGCTGGGGGTCAAGGAGCTGAAGCCGACGCTCTCCGAGTGGGACGGGCTGATCCCGGGGCTCCAGGCCGGGAAGTACGACGTGGTCAGCGCGGGTATGGCCATCACCCCGGAGCGCTGCGGCAACGCGATCTTCTCCGAGCCGGAGTTCATCTCACCGACCGCGCTGATGGTGAGGAAGGGCAACCCGAAGAAGGTCACCGACCTGGAGTCCGCCAAGGAGGCCGGGATCACCATCGGGGTCATGTCCGGTGCGGTGGAGGGCAGTTACGCCAAGGGCGCGGGCATAGCCGAGGGCAAGATCAAGACCCTGCAGAAGCCGCAGGACGGGGCGGACGCCGTCAAGGGCGGCCGGGTCGACGCGTTCCTGCTCACCGGCATCTCGCTGCGCTGGCTAGCGAAGACCAACCCGGAGACCGAGGTGACCGAGGCGTTCGTGCCGCAGATCGACGGCAACGCGCAGTTCTCCCCCGGCGGCGCGGTGTTCCGCAAGGGCAACGAGGACCTGCGGGACTCCTTCAACCGCGAACTGAAGAAGATCGTGTCGGACCGCTCCCGCTATGTCGGACTGCTCAAGGAGTACGGGTTCGGGGAGTCGGAGATCCCGCCCGTCGATCTGAAGACCGCGGATCTGTGCAAGGGCTGACGGGGCGGACGCACACGTATGAGTGACTTCTTCTCCCTCCTCGTCGAGGAGTTCCCCCAGGTCCGCTCGGGCCTGTGGGTGACGCTCCAGGCCACCGTCCTGGGCGCGCTGCTGGCCGGGGTGCTGGCCTTCGCGCTCGGCCTGATGGCGGGCAGCCGGCTGCTCCTGGCCCGGGGGGTCTCCCGGGTGGTCGTGGAGTTCTTCCGGGGGACCTCCCTCTACATCCAGCTCTTCTGGCTCTACTACGCGATGCCGCTGGTGACCGGCTACGAACTGGCGCCGGTGGCCTGCGGAGTGGTCGCGTTCGGCCTCAACTACGGTGCGTACGGCGCCGAAGTGGTGCGCGGCGCCATCAACTCCGTACCGCGCGCGCAGTACGAGGCGGCGATCGCGCTCAACCTGAGCCCGGCCAGGCGGCTGTGGAAGGTGATCCTGCCGCAGGCGTGGGTGCAGATGATCCCGAGCTTCACCAATCTGCTGATCCAGCTCCTGAAGTGCACCCCGCTGCTGTGGCTGCTCTCGGCGGCCGACCTGATGACGGTGGTGCAGACGCTGCGCGACCGCACCGGTGAGACCCTCACCGCCTATCTGACCCTGCTGGCCGTCTACTTCGTGCTGGCCTACGCGCTGACGATGCTGATGAACCTGCTGGAGCGGAGCGCCAAGCGGCGGCTCGGCCTGGCCACCGGCGCGAGCAGCCTGTTCAAGAGCCGCAGCGCGTCCACCGCCGCCGTGGGAGGTACCCGATGAACGACGGCTTCGACTGGGACGCCGCCAGGGAGTCCCTGCCGCTCCTGCTGGAGGGGTTCAGGGTCACCCTGCTCGCCACCGTGCTGGGCACGCTGGTGGCGGCCGTGCTGGGGCTGGCCGTCGCGGTGGCCGGACGCGCGCCGAGCAGGTTCGTGACGGTCCCGGTGCGGGTCGTCACGGAGTTCGTCCGCTCCACCCCGCTGCTGGTCCAACTGGTCGGCGCGGCGGCCCTGTTCAACACGGTGGAGCCGCTGTACATCGGCATCGCGGTGCTGGGCGTCCACTACGCGGCGTACACCTCCGAGGTCTACCGGGCCGGGATCGACGGCGTACCGAAGGGCCAGTGGGAGGCGTGCCGCGCGCTGTCGCTGCCGCCCCGGCGCACCTGGCAGGCCGTGATCCTGCCGCAGGCGGTCCGCAACGTGCTGCCCGCCCTCGGGAACTACGCGATCTCGATGTTCAAGGAGACCCCGTTCCTCGCCGTGATCACGGTGCAGGAGATGGTCTTCGAGGCCCGGAAGTACGGCGCCGACAACTTCGCGTACACCGAGGTCTTCACCCTCGCCGGCCTGATCTTCCTGGTCGCGAGCTACCCCACGTCGCTGTTGATGAGAAAGCTGGAGAAGCGCCTTGGCCACTGAACCCCTCCCCTTGCAGAAGACAGAGTCCCCGGGTCCGGTCGCCGCGCCCGAGGACGCCGTCCCGGCGGCCGGGAGCACGGGCGAGCCGCTGGTCCGCTTCGAGAAGGTGGTCAAGCGGTACGGCGACCATGTGGTCCTGGACCAGCTCGACTTCACGGTCGACCGCGGTGAGCACGTCACCCTGATCGGGCCCAGCGGCTCGGGCAAGACCACGATCCTGCGGCTGCTGATGACGCTGGAGAAGGTCAGCGACGGCGTGATCTGGGTCAACGGCTCCCCGCTGTCGCACGTCCGCACCCCGGGCGGCGGGCTGAAGCCCGCGGGCGAGAAGGAGCTGCGGGAGTCCCGGAAGAAGATCGGCATGGTCTTCCAGCAGTTCAACCTCTTCCCCAACATGAAGGTGCTCCAGAACATCACCGAGGCCCCGATCAGCGTCCTCGGCAAGAGCCGCGAGGAGGCGGAGACCCGGGCCCGGGAGCTGCTGGAGCTGGTGGGGCTCTCCGACAAGGTCGACGCACACCCCTCCCAGCTCTCCGGCGGCCAGCAGCAGCGCGTGGCCATCGCGCGGGCGCTGGCGATGGAGCCGGAGATCCTGCTGCTGGACGAGGTGACCTCCGCGCTCGACCCGGAGCTGGTGGCGGGGGTGCTGGAGCTGCTCGGCGACATCGCCCGCAACACCGACATCACCATGCTCTGCGTGACCCACGAGATGAACTTCGCCCGGGACGTCTCCGAGAAGGTGCTGATGTTCGACGCGGGCCGGGTCGTGGAGTCCGGGACCCCGGAGAAAATCTTCTCCGATCCGTCGCACGAACGTACGCGCGAGTTCCTCAACGCGGTGCTGTGACGTGGTGCTGTGACCTCGGTGTTGCACCACCGCCCATGACACTGGCATATGCCAGACGGATGCACCCCAGTTGACAGGGATGGGGCGCCCCTACTGACTCGTCAACTGCCACCCCGCATACGGGGCCCGGCGGCTATCGTGGGTCCGAAGCTTGCGGTCACAACCTTGTAGGGGGACACCGTGGCGTTGAAGCCCGAGCCGACCGCACCGTTCCACTCGGTGCAGTACGCCCTGCGCGTGCTCGAATCGGTCTCGCAGCACGGCGACGGGGTGACCGACGCGCAGCTCTCCCGCGAGACGGGCCTGCCGCCCGGCCACCTCGCCGCCCTCCTTCTGACGCTGCGCCGCGAGGGATATGTGGAGCAGGTCAGCGACGGGGCGTACGTCATAGGGGCCTCCCTGCTGCTCCTCGGTTCCGGGGCGGCCCGCCGCGAGGCCCTGGAGGGCCGGCTCCAGCAGGCGCTGGACCAGCTCCGCGACTCGGTCGGCGCCGCCGTCTACCTCAGCCGGTACGTGGACGGTGAGATCAGCGTCACCCAGGTCGCCGACGGCCCGCTCACCCCGGCGGTCAACGAGTGGGTGGACTTCCGCTCCTCCGCGCACGCCAGTGCGGTCGGCAAGTGCCTGCTGGGCCAGCTCGACCACGAGGCGCGCCGCGACCACCTCTCCCGGCACAGGATCGCCCGGCTCACCTCACGGACGATCACCAGCGAGAAGGTCCTCCTCTCCAAGCTGGACGCGCAGCCCGCCACGGTCCCGGTGCTGGACCTCCAGGAGTACGCGGTGGGCACCGTCTGCGCGGCGGTACCGCTGACGGCCGGGGCCACCGCGGGATGCCTGGCCCTGTCGCTGCCGATCGAGGACGCCCACCGGCTCCGCGAGGCTGCGGACACGCTGAACCGGCGCGCGGCCCCGGTGCTGCTGTCGCTGGCGCTGTAGTCACGGGGAGGGGTCCGGACCGAGGGGTGTCATCAGCACCCCTCGGGACCAGGTATTATTTTCGAGTCAGCAGGCGCCGTTAGCTCAGTTGGTTAGAGCAGCTGACTCTTAATCAGCGGGTCCGGGGTTCGAGTCCCTGACGGCGCACGACACCATGCCTGTGGGCGGTCTCCCTCGCGGAGACCGCCCACAGTGCTGTTCCCGGCCCGGTTCAGCAGCCGCCCACCCGCAACGGCGGCCCCGGCTCAGGGCCGCCGTGTCGAGCCACAGCGGAAACGCACAGGCGCCCTACGGGCTACCCGCGGGACATCAGAACTTGATGTCCGAGCACGCGTAGAACGCGTTGGTTGTGTCGGCCACGTCCCAGACGGCGAGGATGACGTGCTTGCCGCTCTTCTGGGTGGGGATCGTGCCCTGGTGGGTCAGCGTGGCCGGCGGCTGCTGGCCCCCGTACGGCACGGTCATGAAGGGCTGCGATTCGAGCGCGGCCCTGGTGAGCGGCTTGGTGGAGTCCCAGCCGTTCTTGGTGATGTAGTAGCGGAAGTCGCTCGTACGGTGACGAGCGGTGAACTGCCAGCGGAAGCTGTAGCCCTGGCCGCCGGAGACCTGGGTGGCGGGCCAGTTGCCGCCTCGCGGGTCGTCGAGCTGGGCGAACTGCCCGTTGCCGCCGGAGCAGAGCTTGCCGTCGGCGGGACCCGAGGACGGGAAGCCCTTGGGCCCCTCGACGCTCTGGGGCTCCCACTGGATGTTGCCGCAGCCGGTGACCGTGCCGTTGGCACAGAGTTTCTGCCGGCTGATGGGGGAGTCCGTGTAGCCGTGACTGCTGGCGCTGGTGGTCGCGAGGACGGAGACGCCCGCTATCGCCAGGCCGATCACGGCCGCGCTTGCCTTTTTCCGCATTGCTGTCGCTCCTCTAGAACGTGGGGGAGGTTCCATGAGCATTGCTCGACATGCTGCGCGCTTGGTGCGTGGTGGGTGGGTACTGCGGTCTAGACCAAGTCTTAGATTATTGACGCCACATGAACATGTCCAGACCAATCGGCATCGGATTCCGGAGTGGATTCCGGAGCGACGGAAGGGGCCCGGAGTGAAGTCTCCGGGCCCCTCGCGACGTTGACGCGGCGCTGATCATCCGTCAGACGCTGTCGCCTCCACCGGTGCGGCCGGTGTAGAAGGCGACCGTCAAGTCCTTGACCAGCGCTTTACGTTCGTAGTCGTCGAGGTCGACGATGCCGCGCGTGGTCAGCCGGTTGACGGTGTCGTCCACCGCGTCCACCACCGAGGTCAGCACGCTGTCCCGGTGCCTGGCGTCGATGGCGGCAATCCGCCGCCGCTGCATAGCCGCCGCGACCTCGGGGGCGTACTCGATCCCGGTCGGCTGCGCCGAGTACACCTCGACCCCGACCGGCTCGCAGTCCGCCTTGAGCATCCGGGTCAGCGCGTCGCCGACCGCTTCCGCGTTACGGAGGGTGGGAGCGTCCTCGTGGAAGGCGTCGGCGGGCAGTTGCGAGAGGACCCGGGCCATGGCGGACTCGACCTGAGCGCTCAGGTACGCCTCGTGGTCCTCGATCCCGAGGGCGGCGCGCACGGTGTCCTTGATCCGCCAGACCACCAGGACGACGACGCGCAGCGCGGTGCCGTTCGCGTCGACGGCGGGGAGCGGTTCGCTGCGCCAGTGCCGCAGACGTACGTCGACGCGGCGGCGCAGCAGCAGGGGCGAGACCCAGACCAGGCCGGTGCGGCGGACGCTCCCCCGGTAGTCGCCGAAGAGCGTGAGCACCCAGGCGTGCCCGACGCGGCCGCGGCCGAGGCCGCCGAGTGCGAGGACGACCACGGTGACCAGAAGGGCGAGACCGGCCCAGACGCCGGCGCCGATGGACTCGTACGGGCGGGGGGCGAGGCCGACGGCGCTCTGCGCGGCGGCGGGGAGGGCGCCGCGCCACCAGAGGAGAGCCAGTACGCCGAGGAGTCCGGCGGCCCCGATGAGGACGGCGGCCCACCCGGGGAGGGCGGGACCGGGCCGCTCGACGAGGCGCGGGTCGGCGAGGGGGGCGGGGCGGGTGGGGGGCTCGACGCGGGGGTGGGGTGAGCGGGGGCGGGGGGTGGTCCTGGTGGTGGCGGGTCGGGCCACGGTGGTGGGGAGGGCGGTGGGTTCGGGCTGCTCGGGGTCGTCTCGGAAGAGCAGGTGTACGGGGATGGCGGCGGTGGACTCGCCCGCGATGACGGAGTGGCGGCGGGGGGAGGGCGGGGGCTGGGGGGCGGGCACGGAGACGGAGACGGTGGCGGAGGTGGCGCGGGGGCCGTTGACCAGGTCGAGGACGAGGTCGAGGTCGGCGTGGGGGCCGTTGGCGCCGCTGGCGCCGCTGGCGCCGAGGCCGGGGGCCGTCTGCTTGTCCCTGTCCGTATGCGCGCCGGGGGCCGGGGTCGGGCGGGGCCCTGCCTCTTCGCCGTAAGCGGGGAGCGGGGTCCACTCCGCCGAGGGTTCCGTCCTCAAACGCCGGACGGGCTGGAAGGGCGGCAGGTCGGGCTCGGGCTGGGCGAGGTCCTCCGGGCTCTCCAGCCGGACGGGCTGGAAGGGCGCCGGGGCGGGCTCGGGGCGGGCGAGGTCCTCCGGGCTCTCCAGCCGGACGGGCCGGGAGGGCGCCGGGGCGGCAGGGTTCTCCGGGCCTTGCCGCGCGTCGGGCTTGAACTGGTCCAGGTGGAGGCTTCGGCCCCGGTGGACCAGGCGAATGGGCTTGAGTGGGGGCCTTGGGGAGGAGGCGGGGGCGGGGCCCGACTCCGGGGTCGGGGCCAGGGCCGGGTCCGGGTGAAAGTCCGGGTCCGGGTGAAAGTCCGGGTCCGGGTGAAAGTCCGGGTCCGGGTGCAGGGCAGGGGCCTGGGCCGACTCCGGAGCCGGGTCCGAGTCCGAGTGCAGGTCCGGGGCCTGGGCCTGGGCCGAGTCCGGTCCCGGGGCAGCGAGGTCATCCGGGCCCTCCGGGCTCGCCTCCGCCGGCAGCGGGTCCTCCCATGACTGGGGGCCCTCCCCCGTCGACGGACCCTCACCCGCCGACCGGACCCTCACCGGCAGGGGATCCTTCCCCGCCGGCGAACCGTCCCCCACCGGCAGAGGCCCCTTCCCGGCCGGCGGGCCGCCCCCCACCGACAGGGGGTCCTCCCCCGCCAGCGGGGCCTCCCCCATCAGTCGGGCCTCCTCCCACAGAAGGCTCTCCACGGCCGGTCGGCCCCCCGCCCCCAGCGGGTCCTCCCCCGGCAGCGGATCCCTCACCGCCCGCACCTCCTCCTTCGGGCGGAACAAGGGTGGTGGGGTGGGGAGGGCCGGTCGGTGCAGGGCCACGTCGTCCACCAGCGGCATCGGGGTCTCGCCGCCAGGGGTGCGGCCGTCGTGGTCAGTCAGGGGGTGGGGGTTCTGGTCTGGGCTCACCGGTTCCCGGTTCCTTTCCGTCATCCGTCATCCGTCGTCCGTCGGGTCCGTCAGGTCTCACACCTCAGGCGAAGAGCCGGCGCCACGTCTCCGGGCCCGGGTATCCGTCCGCCTCGCCGCCGCGCCAGCCCTGGGCCCGCTGGAACGCCTCGACGTTGCGGCGGTCCGCCTCGGTCCAGCGGGGGTCGGGGCCCGACACGTAGTGCTTGCCGTACCCCTTCTTCACCAACTGTCTGCCGAGCCGGTCGACATGGCTGTTGGACCGACCCGGCTGGAAATAGCCGCGCCCGGGGAAGGCCACCGAGGTGTTCGGGCTGCCTCCCGTGGCGGCGGGCGGGATGTCGCGGCCGGTGCCCGTCGTCAGCAGGCGCCAGGTGTCCGGGCCGGGGAGGCCGTCCGCCTCCGCACCCTTCCACCCCTGGGCCTGCTGGAACGCCTGCGTGGCCCGCCGGTCGGCCTCGCCCCACACGGGCCCGGGCCCGACCGCGTAGAACCGCTTGGCGCCGCGCGCGACCAGCAGCTCGCCGAGCCGGGTGACATGGGCGTTGTCCGCGCCGGGGCCGAACTGGCCCGCGCCCGGGAAGGCCGTGGCGGAGCCCGAGCCGGGTGAGCCGCCGCTGACGCCCTTGTAGCGGTAGGCGACGTACTGGTCGGAGTTGCTCCAGTACGCCATGGGCGTCGACTGCTTCCGCGTCTTCGGGCGCGCCTGCTCGTAGGCGACGTAGTGGGTGCGCGTGTAGTCGGTCCAGCCGCCGAAGATCGTGACGTGGGAGCCCTTGGAGGGGTCGGCGGGGTTGTGGAAGAGGAGCATGTCGCCGGGCTGGAGGTCGGCGCGGGCGATCCGGGTCCCGTAGCTCGCGAGGCTGCCGGTCCATTCGTTGGTGCCGAGGTTCCAGGCCATCGAGACGTAGCCGGAGCAGTCCTGGCGGTACCCGTCCGACCAGTACTTCTCCATGCTGTACGGGACCTTCGCGTCGACCCACTTCTTGGCCCGGTTGATGATCTCGGCCCGGGTGGTCTTGCGCGGGACCGCGCTGTCCGACGGCGGCCCGGAGGCGCCGGATCCCTTCAGCGGGCCCTTCTCGCCCTGCGGGGTGTCCGGCAGGGGTTCGGGGTCCCGGTCGGCCCGGGGAGCTCCGGCGGTCCGGCCGGCGGCGGCCGCGGCTCCGGCGGCCCCGCAGGAGAGGACCACCCCGGCGGCGGTGGCCAGGACCAGGGCGCGGCGGGCGCCATGGGCGGCGGGGTGCCCGCCGTACCGCACCGGGACCGCGCGCGCGGCGGTCCGCCGCCGCAGGGCGCACCCCGCACAGGTGCAGTCGATGGCGGGCTCGTACTCCTCGAAGACCGGCACAGTCATGCGATTCCCCTCCGCACTCGTCACTCGTCAAGATCTTTGGGCGCAGCCGCGACGGGCGTCACTGTCTCAACTCTCCCGACATAAGGCATTTTGACGGATCAATGGGAAAAAACGACTATCTGGCATGGCGTGGCGGCCAGGAAATGGTCCGGAGCACCTGTCGGAGTCGGGTAGAGTTCTCCAGGTCAGCAGGCGCCGTTAGCTCAGTTGGTTAGAGCAGCTGACTCTTAATCAGCGGGTCCGGGGTTCGAGTCCCTGACGGCGCACGCACCATCAAGGCCCCCTCACCGAGCGTGAGGGGGCCTTGATCATTCCCCGCCCCATGGCCACCGACACCGACAGGGCTTCAACGCACAGCAACAGCAGAGGTGCGGAGAGTCACAGATCGGTGACGGGGAGGCTACGGGGCGCATATCACCACCTCGTCACGCCCCTGCCACAAGGACCACCCACATCGCACGCATCGCCGACAATGGTCCCGTTTCGCCCTTGCGAAGGGATCGGCGGTCGGACAATCCATCCGGAAGCATTCAGCTCCAAGGGGGCGGCTCATCCGTACAGTTGGGTAAGCAGAGCGTGATGTTCCGTTTGTACGCCGCCCGGCGGACTCGGGGCGGGGCCCCGTTCGCGGACGGATTCCGAGGGGGCATCATGCAAGCGGAATGCACCTTTTCATCTGCGCGGGCCACGGCCCGCGCAGCAGGCGTGCGCGGTGAGGGACGGGGAACCACCGGGCACCGAGCGACCGACCAATCACGCACCAGCGTGCGTGCGGGGGGATGCCCCATGACGTCGACGCCGCCAGGCGACCGGCAGGACGCCGACGCTTCCCGGACCGCACAGCTTCGGATGCCGACTACAGCCGGCTAGCCGGTCCGCTGACGCGGCCGCCCGCGGGCAAGCCGTACAAGGTCCGCTACCGCTCTCGGCGGTCACCCATGTCACCGACACCGACCAGCGGTCCATCGCGCTGGACCTGGAGAGGTCGGCGGACGGGATCACGGTCACCGTGCCGAAGAACCGGGCGCTGGTGCCGTCGGGCTGGTACATGCTGTTCGTCACCGACGAGAAGGGCACCCCGTCCGAGGGGACGTGGGTGGAGGTGCCGTAGGCGTACGCACGCAGGTGATGGCAGAGGGCCGCCGCCCGGGAGACCCGCTCCCCGGCGGCGGCCCTCCCGCTGCCTACTTCGTCGCGCGGGCCAGGCCGAGTGCGTACTCCGGCCACCAGTCGCCCGCCTTCGGGCCGCCCTTGCAGTCGCCGTCGGACTCGCCGGGGCGCTTGATCCACAGGTAGGCGTCGACCGCGCCGTCCCCGGTCGTCGTGGTGGGGGGCTCGCCCAGGGCGCGGCCGGGCGGGTTGCACCAGGTCTCGGCCGGGTCGCCGCCCTCGTAGGGGCCGTTGCCGTTGCGGCTGGTGTCGATGACGAAGGGCTTGTCGCCGACCTTCACCGACAGCTTCTTGCCGAACTCCGTGCTGACGGCCGTCGTACGGAAGTTGGAGACGTTGAGCGAGAAGCCGTCGGCCTTCTCGATGCCCGCCCGCCAGAGCGGCTCGTGCAGGGCCTCGGGCGACTGCCAGCCCGCGTTGCCCGCGTCCACGTAGACCTTGGTGGCGGGCTGCTGCTTCAGCCGCTCGATGGCCCCCTTGAGCAGGGCGTACCGCTCGTCGTGGTGCTCCTGGGGCGTGCAGCCGTCGACCAGGTGGAGGAGGGCGTCCGGCTCCAGGATCACGGTGGCCTGGCGGTCCCCGATGCCCTTGGCGACCCCGTCCACCCAGGCCCGGTAGGCGTTGCCGTCGGCGGCGCCGCCCTTGGAGAACTGGCCGCAGTCGCGGTGCGGGATGTTGTAGAGGACCAGCAGCGCGTACCGGTCCGCCTTCGCGGCCGCCTCGGTGACCCGGCGCGCCTCGTTCTCGGGGGCGTCGGGGCCGATCCACTCGCCGACCGGCTGCTCGGCGATCTTCCGGATCAGGTCGGCCTTCGCCTGGTCGCCGTCCTTCTCGTACGTGGCGACCTGCCGGGCGGCGGTGCCGTCCGGGTTCACCCAGTACGGGGCCTTCGCCTTGGGCTGCTGGCCGACGACCGCCGGGCCTCCGTCCGTGCCCCCGTCGCCGTCGCCGTCGCCCCCGCCGCCCCCGTCGCCGGAGCAGCCGGTCAGGAGGAGGGCGGCGCAGACCGCCGCCGTACCGGCCGACCTGAGGCCGGTGTAACTGCCGTACATCCACTCCCCCTTGGGTGCACTGTGCCCGTACCGCTCTGCACCCGTTCTCACGGGCCGCACCTCTGTGCTGCCGGTCCCGGTCATCCTGGCACAGGGGCCGGGGCGGTCCGGCGGCGGTGCCGACGCTCTCCACGGTCGCCCAGGGGCACCGGGTTCCGGACATCCTGTTCGAAACCGCTCCTGCGGGGTACCCGTCCCCCTACAGTGGCGGCACAGATCGACCCCGTACCGCACGGTCCTCCCGTACCGCGCCGGGCAACTCCCGCGGCCCGGTGCACACGGTCGAGGCCGGCCCGGTCGGCGCGTCCCTCGCGGGGCGGTCGGCCGGGCCGGATGTTCTTCGCTCCGCCGGACACGCCCTACGTGTCGCGCACTCCCGTGAGGTAGGCGGAGACGACCACGTTCGCCGTGTACGAGCGGGACTTCCGGTCGTATTTTCCGCCGCAGGTGATCAGCCGCAGCTCCGCCCGGCCGTCCACGCGGGGCCCGTACGCCTTCTCGGCGTCGAAGCGTTCCCGGGTGACGACCTGGACGTCGTCCACGGTGAACTCGGCGACGCTGCCGTCCTCCCGGACCACCTCGACCTTCTCGCCGGGCCGGACCGCGCTGAGCCCGTAGAAGACGGCGGGCTTGGTCTCGGTGTCGACATGGCCGACAACCAGGGCCGCCCCCTCGGCGCCTACCTCGGTGCCCCTGCCGTACCAGCCGGCCGTCTGCGGCAGGTCGTACGGCGGTGGGTCGATGGCCCCGTCCTGGTCGAGGCCGCGCCGGACGACCGGGGCGTCGATCCCGACGGAGGGGACCTCCACGGTGCGCGGGGCGGCGCCCTCCACCGGTTCGTGCGCCGGGGGCAGCGGGGCCCCGAGCGGGCGGCCGACCGCGGCGACGTCCCCGGTGGTCGGGGCCGACATCGCGCCGGACGCGTCGCGCCCCCAGAGCCAGAGGCCGAGCAGCAGCACGGCCCAGGCCACACCGGTCAGTAGTCGCCCGGTGCCTGCCGGGCGGTCCGGGGCGGACACGTCAGTCCGCGGCCGGGTCGCGGCGGCGGCGCGAGGTGCGCAGGGCGAAGGCCACCGAGGCGACGGCGGCGAGGACGAGGCCGATCACCGCGTGCCGGGTGCCGGGGCCCTCGGACTCCGCTCCCCGTTCGGCGAGGACGGCGGTGCCTCCGCCGCCCGCCTTGACGGGGGCCACGGGCGAGGGGCGGGTGTGGTGGATGACGGTGAGGGTGCCGGTGGCCTTGCCCTTACCGTCCTCGCACGTCACCCAGACGTCGTAGGAGCGGGGTTCGGCGTCGGAGCGGATGGTGGCCTCGGCGTAGAGGCCCTTGTCGTCGGCCGGGGCGAAGTGGGCTTCCGAGACGAAGGCGTCGGAGTTGCCCTTGGCGCGGCGGCCCTTGCCGCAGATGTCGACCCAGAGTTCGACCTGTCCGCCCGGGGCGATCGTGGACGGGGTGACGGAGACGGTGCCGGTTCTCCGGTCGTCGTCACCGGCCCGGGCGGCCGGGGCTGCGGCCAGGGATGCGGCCGGGGATGTGGCCGGGGCTGCCTGGGCGGCGGACCCCGGCAGGGCTATGAGCGCGGCCGCCGCTGCGGCACAGAACGTGATGGACGTGGAACGCATCGTGAACCTCCTATGGGAAGGTTCACGCCTGGGCCCGGGGCCCGCATCCGCAGTCCTCCATTCGAGCGATACCCGAGGGACTGCGGACGCGGTTCACGCAGCTCAGGGGCGGTCCGCCTGGTCCGGGAGGTCGATGAGGTCGACCAGGTCCGCGATGGAGTCGACGATGTGGGACGGCCGGAACGGGTAGCGGTCGACGTCCGCGAGGCCCGTCAGGCCGGTGAGGACCAGGAACGTCTGCATCCCCGCCTCCAGGCCCGCCAGCACGTCGGTGTCCATCCGGTCGCCGATCATGGCGCTGGTCTCGGAGTGGGCGCCGATGGCGTTCAGCCCGGTCCGCATCATCAGCGGGTTGGGCTTGCCCGCGAAGTACGGCTCCTTGCCGGTGGCCTTGGTGATCAGGGCGGCGACCGAACCGGTGGCGGGCAGCGGGCCCTCGGCGGACGGCCCGGTCTCGTCCGGGTTGGTGCAGATGAAGCGGGCGCCCGCGTTGATCAGCCGGATCGCCTTGGTGAGCGCCTCGAAGCTGTACGTACGGGTCTCGCCGAGCACCACGTAGTCCGGGGCGTGGTCGGTCAGCACGTACCCGATGTCGTGCAGCGCGGTGGTGAGCCCGGCCTCGCCGATGACGTACGCCGTGCCGCCGGGGCGCTGGTCGTCCAGGAACTGGGCGGTGGCGAGCGCGGAGGTCCAGATGTTCTCCACGGGCACGTCCAGGCCCATGCGGGCGAGGCGGGCGTGCAGGTCGCGCGCGGTGTAGATGGAGTTGTTGGTGAGGACGAGGAAGGGGAGCCCGGAATCCCGCAGCCGCTTGATGAAGGCGTCGGCGCCCGGGATCGGGATGCCCTCGTGGATGAGGACGCCGTCCATGTCGGTGAGCCAGGAAGTGATCGGCTTGCGGTCTGCCATGTGCGGGGACTCCTGCCGTACGTACTGCGTGCTGGGGGTGCCCGGACCACGCCGTCCCGGCACCCCCAGCATAATTAGCTGGTGGTGATCTTGACCCCGTCGATCACCCAGTACCAGTTGTTGGCGCCCGTGTAGTGGAACCGGAAGCTGACGCTGGTCGCCCCGGCCGGGACGCTCAGGCCGAGCGACTGCGGCTGGGAGATCACGTCCGAGGTGAAGGAGCGGACAACGGTCGGGGTACCGCCGTTCCACGAGGCGAGGACGCGGGCGCTCTGGCTGCCCTCCTGCCGGTAGAGCGTGGTGAAGTCGAGCGTGACGATGGACTTGCCGCCGACCGCGTACGCCGGGGTGACGAGCGTGGAGTCGAACGGGCCGGAGGAGGCCTTGTCGTCCCACTCGTCGGAGTCGGCCACCGCGAAGATCCCGCGCGAGCGGACGTTCAGCTCACGGGACTGGTCGCGCTGGGAGCGGCTCCAGAACTCGTCGGTGGCGAAGGACCAGCCGCGCCACTCGGCCACGCCCCCGGTGCCCATCGCCGAGTTGATGACCGACCAGCCGCTGGGCGCGGTGTGGGTCCAGCCGAGGACTCCGGCCGGGATGCCGGTCTCGTCGACGCGTCCGGCGAGCGCCGGGTAGAGGGCCTCGAAGGCGTCGGTGGAGCGCTCCTGGATGGGCTTGCCGTCCAGGCCCCAGGCGGGGTCGGGGGTGATGGAGAGCTGCTTGAAGACGGTGGCGGCGACATCGACCAGGCGGGTGTCGCGGGGCGTGGCACCGGCGGCGATGCCGGGGCCCTGGGCGAGGACGAAGGTGCGGCGCTCCTCGACGGTGCTGCCGCCGTGGCCGCCCGCGTCGGTGTGGCCGTGGTCCGTGGCGACGATGACCGTCCACCGCTCGGTGGCGTAGGAGGGTCGGGCCTTGATCGCGGCGAGGAGGCGGCCGAGGTAGCCGTCGATGACGTCGATCGCCTGGCGGTACTGGGCGCTGGCCGCGCCGAGGTTGTGGCCGACGATGTCGACCTGGCCGAGGTAGGCGAAGACGACGTCCGGGTTCTGGTTGCGCAGGATCGACTCGGTGTCGGCCGCGATGGTGGCGTCGTGGCCGGTGTAGCCGTCGCGGTCGCCGTCCAGGACGAGCTTGGCGTCGGCGCCCGCGGTGACCGTGCCCTGGGCGTCCAGGGGCTTCCAGTCGACGGCGGCGTACGTGGAGAGCTGGGGGCGGACCTGGGCGAGGCGGGCGAGGAAGCCGGGGTAGCGCGTGTAGTTCTTGCCGGCGAAGGAGTTGTCCTTCACGCCGTGCTTGTCGGGCCAGACGCCGGTGGAGATGGTCGACCAGCCGGGGCCGGAGGAGGTGGCGGCCATCGGGTTGGCGTACAGCAGCGAGGTGCCGTACGTGCCGTTCGCCATCATCCCCTTGAGGTGCGGGGCGCTCGCGGCGGCGATGACGTCGTGGCGGAGCCCGTCGATGCCGACGACGAGGACCTTGTCCTTGCTGGTGCCGTTCGGGAGCGTGGGCGGGGCGGCGTGGGCGGTGGTCGCAGTGGCGAGGGAGCCGACCGCCGCGGCGGAGGCGGCGGCCGCGGTGGTGGCGAGCACGGAGCGCCGGGAGAGGGTTCGGGACACGTGATCCTCCGGAGGGGACGGTGACACGGGGTGGGTGGCGGGAGAACTTCGTGAACTGCCTTCTGGACCAGACCCGTTATGTTGGCGAGACCATGGAGCCGGGTCCAGAGCTGTGCGGGAACAGACCTTCGCAGGGAACGGTGGCCGTGAGGTGGCCGGTCAGCTTCCGGTGGCCGTCTTCCAGGCGTCGACGTACGTGTCCAGGTTGGTGCCGATGTCCGACCAGTCCGGCTCGAAGATCTCCACGCCCTCCAACAGCCCGTTGAGCTCCTTGGCGTTGGCGTCGGTGGCCTTGATGTCCTTGCGGGCGGCGAACCCTCCGCCGACCGCGCTGACATCGCGCTGGGCCTTCTCGGAGAGGAGGAAGTCCAGCAGCTTCTTGCCGTTCTCGCTGTGCGGGGCCTTGGCGAGGAGCCCGGCCGCGTACGGGAGAGCGAAGCTGGTGGGCTTCCCGTCGCCCTTCGCCGGGAACCAGATGGCGAGGTTCGGCATGTCCTTGGACTGGGCGTAGTTCATCTGGACGTCCCCGTTGGCGACGAGGAGTTCACCCTTGTCGACCTTGGGCGCGAGCTTGCCGGTGGAGGCGGACGGGCCGACGTTGTTGGTCTGGAGCCGCTTCAGGTACTCCATCGCCGGCTCCTTGCCGCCGAAGTCGTGCATCGCCTTGATGAGGACGGCGGTGCCGTCGCCCGCGACGCCGGGAGTGGAGTACTGCACCTTCTCCTTGTACGAGGCGTCCAGCAGCTCCTCCCAGGTGCGGGGCGGGGTGGTGAGCCGCTGCTTGTTGTAGATGAAGCCGAAGTAGTTGTTGACGACGGAGGTCCACTTGGCGTCGGGCGCCTTGTCCGCCGCACCGACCTGGTCGGCGCCCTTCGGCTCGTACGCCGCCAGCAGTCCCTTCTCGTCGGCCTGCTGGATGAAGGGCGGGAGGGTGACGAGCACGTCGGCCTGGGTGTTGGACTTCTCGCGGACGGTGCGCTGCACCATCTCGCCGGAGCCGCCCTCCACGTACTTGACCTCGATGCCGGTCTCCTTCTCGAACTCCTCGAAGACCTTGTCGTACCAGCCGTCGCCGTTCTCACCCTTGAGGCCGTCGGCGCTGTAGACGGTGACGACCTTCTCGTCGGAGGCGGCGGAGGTTCCGCCGCAGGCGGTGAGGGTGACAGCGGCGAGGGAGAGGGCGCCGAGGACGGCGAGGGGCTGGGTGAGGGCAGGGGTGCGCATGGGATGTCTTCTCCTGGAGCGGTTACGTGACGGGGTATCGGGGTATCGGGATTCGGGTTCTCAGCGGTAGGAGGCGCGGGTCCGGATGCGGGAGACGGCCGTCAGGACGAGGAGCGTCGTCCCCATCAGGACCACGGCGAGTGCGGCGCCGGTGAAGAGCGAGCCGCGGTCGGTGGCGGCGAAGATCTGCACCGGGAGCGGGGTCCAGTCCGGCGGGTAGAGCATCATCGTGGCGCTCAACTCCCCCATGGACAGGGCGAAGCAGAGCCCGGCCGCCGCTGTGAGCGAGGGCAGCAGGAGCGGCAGCCTGACCCGCCACAGGACGCGGGCGGGGCTCGCACCGAGGCTGGCCGCCGCCTGCTCGTACATCGGGTCCAGGCGCCGGGCGGCGGCCGAGACGGACTGGTAGGCGAAGGCGGTGACCAGCACCGTGTGGGCGATGATCACGATCCAGCGGGTGCCGTTGAGGAGGACCGGCGGCCGGCTGAAGGCGACGAGCACCGCGAGGCCGACGACCACGGACGGCACGGCGACCGGCAGCATGAACAGCGCGTCCAGGAACCGCTTTACGCGTCTGCCGAGGGAGTCGGCCGCGAGCGCGGCCCAGCCGCCGAGGGCCAGGGCGAGCACGCTGGCGCAGAGGGCGGTGACCAGGCTGGTGGTCAGCGCCTGGAGGGAGTCGCCGCTGGTCGCGGCGGCGTAGCGGGTGGTGGTCGGGCCGGAGGGGAGGGCGCCGGACCAGTTCGTGGAGAGCGAGGCGGCGAGGATGACGAGGAGGGGGACGGCGAAGAGGGGGAGGAAGAGGAGGGCGAACGCGGACCAGGTGGCCCACTTTCCCGTTCGGCTATGCACCAGCACGACGGCTCACCACCCGGTACAGGCTGTAAAGCCCCACGGAGAGGACGATGTTGACGACGGCGACGACACAGGCGGCCGGGTAGTCCGACTCCAGGATCGCCTTGCTGTAGACGAGCATCGGCAGCGTCGTGACCCCTTTCGCCCCGGTGAACAGGACGATCCCGAACTCGTTCAGGCAGAGCACCAGGACCAGGCTGCCGCCCGCCGCGAGCGCGGGGAGCGCCTCGGGCAGGATCACCTGCCGCACGATTCGGAAGGGCCCGGCGCCGAGCGAGGAGGCCACTTCCAGTTGAGCGGTGTCGAGTTGGGAGAACGCGGCGAGGAGCGGGCGCATCACGAAGGGCGTGAAGTACGTGATCTCCGCGAGCAGGACGCCCCAGGGGGTGGTCAGGAAGTGGAAGGGGCCGTCGGCCGCTCCCGTGACGCCCGTCCAGGCCCCGTTGGCCATGCCGACCGACCCGTAGATGAAGAGGAGGGCGAGCGTGATGAGGAAGGACGGGAAGGAGAGGAAGACGTCGATGAACCGGGCGACCGCCTTGCCGCCGGGGAACGGGACGAAGGCGATGACCAGGGCGAGGACGAAGCCGAGGACCAGACAGCCGACGGTGGCGCCGACCGCGAGCCAGACGGTGGTGGTGAGCGCCTCGCGGAAGGCGGTGGAGGCGAAGACCTCGGTGTAGGGGGCGAGGGAGGCGCCTCCTTCGTCCAGTGATTCCGGCGTGAAGGACTGCCGGACGACGAGGGCCAGGGGGTAGAGGAAGCCGAGCGCGAGGACCAGGACGGGCGGGAGGGCCCAGGCCCAGGTGGGTGTCCTGGTGAGGCTCAGGGGTTTCCGGCGGACGGTGGTGGCGCTCGGGGTGGTGGCGGGGGCGGCGGTGTCAGCCACTGGCCACCTCCCGCGTCCGGGTGTCCGGTGCGGCGCCGGCCGGGAGCAGCACCGCGTCCTCCGCCGCGAAGTGGAAGGTGACCGGGTCGCCGAGGGCCGGGGGGTCGCGCAGTTCGCGGAGGTCGGCCATGAGGCGGTGGCCGGCGACGTCGGCGTGGACGCGGTGGGTGGAGCCGCGCCACTGGACCTCGGTGACCGTGCCGGTGAGCACGTTGGGCCCGGCGCCGAGGCCGACGAGGTGCGGCCGGACGCAGAGGGTGACGGCGGCCCCGGGGAGGGCGGCTGTCTCCGTGTACACGTCGAGGGCGGTGCCCGCCAGGTCCACGCGCCCCGGTCCGGTGACGGTGACCGGGAGGAGGTTGGCGTTGCCGACGAACGAGGCGGTGAACTCCGTACGGGGTCGGCGGTAGAGCTCCTCGGGGGTGCCGCAGTCCTGGAGCCTGGCCCGGTCCATGACGGCGATCCGATCGGCCAGGGTGAGCGCCTCGACCTGGTCGTGGGTGACGTACAGGATGGAGACGTCGGGCAACTCGCGGTGCAGCCGGGCGAGTTCGGCGAGCATGCCGGAGCGGAGCCGGGCGTCGAGTGCGGAGAGGGGTTCGTCGAGGAGGAGGACGCCGGGGCGGATGGCCAACGCGCGCGCGATGGCGACGCGTTGTTGCTGGCCGCCGGAGAGCTCGCGGGGGTGGCGGGTGGCGTACGCGGCCATGCCGACGAGTTCGAGGGCCTCGGTCACCCGCCCGGCGATCTCGGCCTTGGGGGTGCGGTGGGCCTTCAGGCCGAAGGCCACGTTGTCCTGGACCTTGAGGTGCGGGAAGAGGGCGTACTGCTGGACCACCATCCCGATCCCCCGCTGGTGGGGCGGCAGTCGGGTCACCTCCCGCCCGCCGATGAACACGCGCCCGGAGGCGGGCCGGACGAACCCGGCGACGGCGCGCAGGGCGGTGGTCTTGCCGGAGCCGGAGGGGCCGAGGAGGGCCATGACCTCGCCGGGTTCGACGGTGAGGTCGAGCCGGTCCAGGACGGTGTTCTCCCCGTACGCGACGCTGACCCCGTCGAAGCGGATGCCGCTGGGGGCGGTGGGCTCAACGGTCGGGCCGGTGGCGGCGGCGAGGGTTTCGGGGCTCATGCCTCGGCCCGCGCGATGAGGTCGGGCAGCTCGGCGACCGACGCGAGGACGTGGGTGGCGCCGTTCCGGTCCAACTGACCGGCGTCGTGGGCGCCGGTGAGGACGCCCGCGACGAGCCCGGCGCCGGAGCGTACGCCGCTGAGCATGTCGTACGAGGTGTCCCCCGCCACCACGATCCGCCGCACGTCGTCCACCGCACCCGTGCGCAGGAAGGCGGCCAGCACCATGTCCGGGTAGGGGCGCCCCCGGCTGCCCGCGTCGGCGGGGCAGAGGGTGAGGGGGACGAGGTCCTGCCAGCCGAGGGCGGCGAGGATGGCGTCCTGGGTGGTGCGGGCGAACCCGGTGGTCAGGACGACGGTACGGCCTTCGCCGGTGAGGCGCTCGACGGCTTCCCGGGCGCCGGGGATCGGAGCGACACGGCCGCCGTCGACGAGTTCCCCGTACGCCTCCTCGAAGGCGGTGTTGGCGTACCGGGCCTTCTCCTCGTCCCCGAAGAGGTACCGGAAGACGGAGATCTTGGACTCGCCCATGGTGGCCCGTACGTAGGCGAGTTGGCGCTCGTGCTCCACCGATCCCGGCTGCACACCGAGGCGTTCTGCGGCGGCGGAGAAGGCCTGCTCGACGAGGCCGCCGTCGGCGACGGTGGTCCCGGCCATGTCGAGGACGACGAGGTCGAAGGAGGTGCGGTCGGTCGCGTGTGTCTGTGTCGCTGAAGTCATGTGGTTCACCAGCCCAGTTCGTCGGCGGTCGTTTCGGCGATGGCGGGCGAGCACGTCATGCCGCGCCCGCCGGGTCCGGTGATGAGCCAGACCCCGTCGGCCACCTGCTGGCGGTGGACGACGCGTGAGGTGTCGGTGCACTGGGCGTAGACGCCCGCCCAGCGGTGCCTGATGCGGGGCAGCGGGCGGCCGAGGAAGGCCTCCACGACCCGGGTGAGGTGCTCGTACGGCTCCTCGACGGTGTCGAAGGCGAAGGGGTGCTCGTACTCGTGGGTGTCCCCGATGGTCAGCCCGCCGTCGTTCCGCTGGACCATGAGGAGCTGCATGCGGTGTTCGGCGGCGACCGGGTCCTGGGGCTGGTGGGCGTTGAGGGCGTCGAGAGCCTCGCCGCGGTAGGCGGGGTAGTAGCGGAAGCTGTCGGCGTCGGCGACCGAGGTGGTGAGGGGTTCGCCGAGCGGGTCGGTCTG
This sequence comes from Streptomyces cyaneofuscatus, assembly GCF_042718795.1. GTDB lineage: Bacteria > Actinomycetota > Actinomycetes > Streptomycetales > Streptomycetaceae > Streptomyces > Streptomyces cyaneofuscatus_A. Next base: position 221,708 of record NZ_JBHXOX010000004.1, on the reverse strand, counting down.
CATCATCTGGAGGCGGACGCGGCGCACGGGCAGCCCGGGCCCGGCCAGTTCGCGGACGAGCCCGCCGAGCCAGGCGCCGGTCGCGAGGATCACGGCGTCTCCGGTGTGGACGTCACCGTGGTCGTCGCGCACGGAGGCGGTACCGACGACCTCGCGAACCTCACGGCCGCCGAGGAAGGTGTACCGCCCGGAGGCCAGCAACTCAGCCTTCAGGGCGAGTTGGGCGGTGCGCGGCTCGACCGCCGCGTCCCGTTCGCACCAGAGGGCGGCGGTGAACGTGCCGCGCAGGGCGGGGTTGAGGGCGCGGGCCTCCTCGGCGGTGAGCAGCTTGTAGCCGCGCGCCGCCGCGTCGGGCCGGGCGAGCGCCGCCTCTGCGACGGCGACCTCGGCCCCGGTCCGCAGCGGGGTGAGCGAGCCGCAGGCCCGGAACCCGAGCCCCGGCACCCGCCGCCCGATCCCCTCCCACAGCTCCCGGGCCCGCAGGGCGGTCTCCAGCTCCTCGCCCCCGGCCCGGCCGCTGACCCAAATCTGTCCGAAATTGCGGAGCGATGCCCCGCGCGCCTCGCTCTCGCGCTCGATCTGTACGACCTCGTGGCCGCGGCTGACTGCGTGCCAGGCGTGCATGGTTCCCACCACGCCGGCTCCTACGACGATGACTCTCACGGCGGCCACGCTCCTCGGGTCGGGTGTCCCGGACACATCCGGTCGACAACGGGATGGTGAACGACCCCGCAAGTTTGGACTAGACCCGTTATGCATTCGTGATCTATTGATGGCCTCCCCCTCGGCGCCCTCCACTCGTCCGGCGGCCTCCAGGAGGGGAGATGTGGAGGGTGAACCGTTCGCGGCGCTCATGCAGGTGGACCGGGAGTGCTCGGCCGACCCGCTGGTGGTGGGCACCCGCGGCCTGCGGTCCCTGGCCGGCCACACCCTGAGAACGCTGCGCCCCGTATGCGTACGCGGCTACGAGCGGCCGCGCCCTGTCCGCAGGGCCGGGACACCGAACCCTTTGGTGAACGGCACCTCGATCGCCGCGCACAACCGGAGGGCTCGGTCGAGGACACCTGGGCATTCGAACCCACATGCCATCTCTCCTCGGACTTGCGCGGCATCAGCTGCCATCGCAACCTGGTGAAACCGTGTCCGCCCCTGCGGCCCGTCGGTCCGCTGGTGCGCCTGGATATCCGAGGAGTGAGATGTCCGCGTACTTCGAGACCGCCACCGGTGACCTCGCCTCCGAAGCGCTGCGCTCCTTCGCCGATGTCCATGGGGAAGTGGTATCGGCGCACTCCCGGTTCGGCTTTCTCACGGCACGCGACACATCCGCGTCGCGCACCGTCGGTCTGCTCTCCGGCGGGGGATCGGGTCACGAGCCCCTGCACTGCGGGTATGTCGGACGGGGCATGCTCGACGCCGCCGTCCCCGGACGGGTGTTCGCCTCCCCGCACAACCGGCAGGTGTACGAGGCGTCTCTCGCGGTCGCCCGCTCCGGAGGGGTCCTCCATCTCGTGAAGAACTACACCGGCGACCGCATCAACTTCGGAATCGCCGGCGAGCGCCTGGCCCACAAGGGCATACCGTGCGCCCGCGTCCTCATCGACGACGACCTCGCCTCCGACGCGGCGGACATCGCCGTCGGACGGCGTGGAACGGGTGGCACCGTCCTGGTGGAGAAGATCCTCGGTGCCGCAGCGGACACCGGCATGGGACTCGTCGAGCTCCGGAATCTGGGCGAGCGACTCGTGGCGCGCTGCCGTTCCCTTGCCATCGCCACCTCCGCACATACGTCCCCCGTCACCGGTGAGCCCGCCTTCACGCTGGAGGCAGGCCGGCTCGAGTACGGGGTGGGCATTCACGGTGAACGCGCCCGTTCGACCATTCCCCATCGGCCGCTGCCCGACCTGGTCGAACGGATGACGACGGAACTACTGGCGGCGCTGCCCGTCGACACCCCGGTGATATCACTGGTCAACGGCCTCGGCGCCACCACCCTGCTGGAGCTGTACGCGGCGCACGGGCAACTCGCCCATGTACTGCGGGGCGCCGGAGTGCCGCTCGCCCGCAGCCTGGTCGGCAACTACATCACCTCCCTGGACATGCACGGTTTCTCCATCACCCTGATGGCCGTCGACCCCCAGACCCTGAGCCTCTACGACGCCCCGGTCCACACCCCGGCCCTGCGCTGGTGAGGAGCGGGCCCGTTCCACCGCAGCCGACACCGGGAGGACCTCCATGGCCGAACCTGCCAGCAGCGCCCGCTTCACCTACGGCTGGATGCGACGGTTCGCGGAAGCGGCCCACCGTGGCGAGCCCCTGCTCACCGCCCTTGACCAGCAGGTCGGCGACGGGGACTTCGGAGTCAACCTCACCGCCGGGGTGGACGCCGCCCGGGCCCGCTGGGACCGGCTCCCGGATCCGGACTCCGATCCCTCAGCACCGCTGCTGGCTACGGCCGAGGCGTTTCTCGACGAGGTCGGCGGTACGAGCGGCCCCCTTTTCGGCCTACTGCTGCAGTCATTGGCGACAGCGATCGCCGGGGACGGCCTCACCACCACCGCGCTGGCCGACGGCTTCGCCGCCGGCCTCGCCGCGATCCAACGCGTCGGTGGCGCCCAGCCAGGCGACAAGACCCTCGTGGACGCCCTGGCTCCCGCCACCGACGCCCTGCGCTCGGCCGCCCCGCGTACTCCCGCGGCGGCCGCGCTCGCGATCGCGGCCGAGTCCGCGTGGGACGGTGTGGCCGCGACCGCGAGGCTCCGGGCTCGTATGGGGCGCTCCAGCTACCTGGGTGGACGTACCGAAGGAATTCCTGACCCGGGGGCCGTCGGCGTCGCCCTCCTGTTGTCCTGCGCCCAGGCCGAGACCCCCGACCTCGGCGCACGCCTGGACGCCGTACGCGCCACCGGCTGAGTCAGCGCACTCCGGCCGCTACCCGGCACGCACCCACTCCAGGTCCAGCAACTCGGGGGCGTGGAGGGTGGGCACCCAGAGATCGACCGTGCTTTCCCGGCCGTCGGCGGGCCGCTTGCCGACCCCTACCACGCGCAGCCCCGCCCGGCGGGCCGACTCGATGCCGGTGAACGAGTCCTCCACGGCCAGCGCCCGTTCGCTCCGGGCGCCGCACAGCTGTGCGGCGGTGGCGTAGACGTCCGGCCACGGCTTGGGCCTGATGAGCGTCCCACCGTCCGCGCTGCTGGTGGCCGCACCGGCCGACCCTGGGTCGCTGGGGACGACGATGTGACCGAAGTGCGACAGCAGGCCGGCCTGCTCCAGACTCCTTTCGACCACCTCTAGGGGGCAGTTACTCGCGACCGCCAGGGGAAGGCGGCCGGACAGGCTCTGGACGAACTCGGCCGCCCCGGGCATGGTCACCGGGTCATCGGCGACACACTCCATGAAGTGGGCGAGCAGCGACTCGGTGAGCTCCGGTGCCAGGTCGGGCTTGTCGGCCTCCTCGGCCATCATCCGGCCGCAGTCGAGGTAGTGGACTCCCTTGGCGCGTTCGGCGAACCCCGGCGCCGGCCGCAGGCCGAAGTCCCGGAACGCCCGGCCTCGGGCGTCCTGCCAGTGCTGTTCGGTGTCCATGAGGGTGCCGTCGCAGTCGAAGACGACGGCTTCGGGGGACCAGCCGCGAAAGGGCTGCTCTGTGATGGTCATCAGTGGACCACTCCTGAGGGAAATGCGATCCGGCATGACGCGGGACCGCGGGCCGTGGGGGGCGCCACTTCGCGTGCGCTTGCGAAGCTCCTCGCGCTGCCCACTGCGGCCTGCAGTCGGGCGCGGACCAAAAATCGGCTCATAGGCCGTCACGCAAAAGTGGCGTTACCGAGAAGCTATTCACTCTTGCGCAAGCCGCGCAATCACTGACTTGGCCGCTCGACACTCATGCGGGAAATCCACTAGGCGAAAGCGGGGGGCGACCAGCGGCATGGCGGATTCTTTTGCCAACTGTATTCATCAGAGCCCGTGTTGAGGAAATGCGACCTGGACGAATTACCACGACGGAGGTTTTCATCTATTCAGCCAGATGGCCGGAAATGGATGAACCGTGGCGCTTAATGCACTCTCAGGTGTGCACACTCGAAAGAAAGTAAGAGGATGTGGACTGCCTACCCCTTGTTTTACCAGCGTACGCGGAGCGCAAAGCATTCTCTCAACGCGCGCCCGGGCTCTACGCAGGCAGGAAGCGGTGCACTTCGGGTGCCGGGACCGTCCGGCTGAGGCGCTCCGCTAAGGCGCCTCACGTCGAGCGGGCTCCCCCAGATGCGTGGTGAAGGAGAACCGGTCCCCCCGGAACAGGGTCCGCACCCGCTCCAGCGGCCGTCCCTCCGTGTCCCGCGAGAGCCGGTGGAGCAGAAGCATCGGCAGGGCGGGCGGGGTCCCGACGAGCAGGGCCTCGCGGGGCGTGGCGAGCACGGTCTCGATGCGCTCGTCGGCGTCCCCGAAGGCGATGCCGAGCCGGTCGCGGAGGTAGGCGTAGAAGGAGGAGTCCGGGTCGAACTCCAGGTCCAGCGAGGGGAGTCGGGCGACACTGACGTACGTGCTCTCCAGCCCGACCCGCTCGTCGTCGGCCAGCAGCACGCGCTCCAGGTGCCAGACGGGTTCGCCGGGCGTCACCGCGATCTCGGCGGCGAGGGCGTCGGGGCAGGGGAAGCGTTCCAGCCCGATGAGGTGCCGGCCGGGCCGCCGGCCCTGGCGGCGGACCCCTTCGGTGTAGCTGGCGAGCGAGAGCGGCTGCTCCAGCTTGGGCCCGGCGACGACGGTCCCGCGCCCCTGCCGCCGCAGCCGCCCTTCCAGCAGCAGCTCGCGCAGCGCCTGCCGTACGGTCTCGCGCGACACCTCGTGGCGCAGCGCGAGATCCCGCTCGGTGGGCAGGAGTCCGCCCTCGCCCAACTCGTCGAGGAGCAGCGAGATCCGGGCCTTGACCGCGTAGTACTTGGGAATGCGGCCGTGCTCCGGGATGCCGGAGCGGATGGGTGCGCCAGGTGACTGGTCGTTCGGGTAGTCCACCGCCCGATGGTGGCAGATGCAGGTGAACGGCCTGGTTGCGGTTGTGGTTGCGGTCGCGGTCGCGGTTGTGGTTGTGGTTGTGGTCCCGATCTCGGTCGCGGTTGAGGTTGCGGTCGCGGTCGCGGTCGCGGTCAGCTTGTGGGGCGGCACATCCGGCGGCCCTTCCTCATGAGGGCGCCGCCGCAGAGGACGAGCGCGGCGGCGGCCGCCCCGGCCCAGGGCAGGAGTTCCGGTCCGGTGCGGGCGAGTTCGGGGAGCGGGCGGCCGGTCGCGTAGTGGGGCGGACGTGCGGGCCGCTCCTTGCCGCCGCCTGCTTCCTGGTCGGCCGTCGCCCCGTCCGGGCGGGGAAGGTGGCCGGGGTCCGGGGCGGGCTCCTTGCCGGGTCCGGTGTAGTCGGGGGTGGGGAGGGGAGTGAGGGGGGAAGTGGGCAGGGGCGTGGGGGTGTGGGTGCGTGGGGGCGTCGGCGCGGCGGAGGGTGGTGTGGGTGCGGCGGAGGACGTGTCCGTACGGGGGCGGGGCTCCGCGGGGACGTCCGTACTATCGCCGCTGTCCTCCTCGGTGCGTTCCGGCCGGGGCACCTCGCCCGTGGCACCGTCGGCGATCACGAACCGGTACGCCCCCGACTCCCCCACCCAGTCGCCGTCCTCGCGCCCGCCGCCCTTGGCCTTGTCCTGGTGGCGGCGCTGGACGACGGCGGCGTGGGCGGTGACCCGGCCGGGTGCGGTGTCGGAGGTGAAGGCCATCCGGACCCGGACGCTGACGGTGGCGCCGGCGGGGACGGTGAACCCGAGGAAGCCGTCGTCGGAGCGGTCGGATGCTTCGTCGGAGTCGGCGGAGCTGCCGGAGCTTCCGGAGCTTCCGGAGCTTCCGGAGCTCTCCGAGCTTTCGGCGGGGGCCGATCCGGGGTCGCCGTCGAAGACGCCGATCTGTTCGTGGCGGTCGGTGGTCTCCCAGGTGACCCGGTGTTCGGTTCCGGGGCGGCCGGGCTCGGAGAACTTGAGCTGGATCTGCTCGGTGGTCAGCTTGCGGTCCTCGTCGTTCAGCACGAGCACCGGGTGCAGGGCGCGGCAGGCGGTGTCGGTGGTGTTGGTGAGGTCGAGGAACCAGGTGCCGTAGCCGCCGCCGGAGGCGTACGTCGTCGGGGCGTCCTGGATCCGTGCCTCGATGGGGAACTCCTCGGCGCCCGGGTCACCGCAGGTGGGCTGCTCGCCGGCGGCATCGGCTGCCCGCGAGGCCGGCCCGGCTGCTGTCCCGGCTGCTGTCCCGGCTGCTGTCCCGGCTGCCGCTAAGGAGGCGGAGGCCGGGTGGGCGGCGGCCTGCGGACCGCCGAGGAGCGCGGCGGGCACCGCGATCCCGGCGGCCAGCCCGAGGGCGGCGAGCGCACGGGCGTCACGCAGCCGCGCGCAGGAGGTGGGGGACATGGGGGCACCCTTCGCTGCTCGCGAACGACCGGGGCGGGGGCCGCCGGTTGTGGCCTCCGACGCAAGCACGCGCGCGCGGACTCAGAGAGTCGACATGCCGACACAGCTCATACGATCACCCGACCGGCTTCGGGTTCTTCGAGCAGGGTCGCGCCGGACACCAGGGCGCGGGCGGTGTCGGCGAAGTACTGCTCGTCGGCGCCCGGGGCGAGGCCGAGCAGGACGCCCTGGCTGAGGCCGATGAGTACGGCCCTCAGCGCGGTGGTCAGCCGGTGCGCCCGCCCCTCCGTCACGAGGGCCCCCTCATGCCGCCGCCCAGTGAACAGGGCGATCAGGCGGCCCTCCTCCGTCCGGACCGACGCGGCCAGCCGGTGGCCCACCTCGGCGTCGTGCAGGGCCATGTCCAGCAGGGTGAACTGCAGCGACTGGCCGGCCGGCGCGTCGGCGGCATCACAGGTCCGCCGGTAGTAGCGGGCGAAGGCGTCGACCGCCCCCAGGAGATCCGCGTCCGCCGGGATCGCCTGCTCGATCTCCTCGTAGTGCGGCTGGAGGTAGTCGGTGACCAGGGCGCCCAGCAGCCCGCTCTTGCTGCCGAAGAGCGAGTAGACGGCCCCCGTCGTCAGCCCGGCCCGCTCGGCGATCTCGTCGAGCCGGGCGCGGTGCCCGTCCCGGGAGACGACGTGGAACGCGGCGTCCAGCAGGGCGCGGCGGTTACGTTCCTTGGTTTCGGCTCTCGTCATTCTCATAACTCAATTATTCTAGTAACCAGATTACGGAAATGCACGGGACGTGAGATCCGAGGAGGAGAGGAGCAGTCATGTCACGCATGCTTGCGGGAGCCATCGGCGACGGCGCGTTCAAGGTGGTGCTGGGCGCCGCCTTCGCCGTCGGCAGCGCCTGGTTGGGCGACGTGTTCGGGGTGCCGGCCCGGCTCATGGTCGTCTCGGGCGCGGCCCTGCTGATCGGCGGCGGGATCGAGGTCGTCTTCGTCCGGCGCCGCCCGATGGCCACCTGCCTGCGGCTGATGATCACCTACGACATCGGCTGGATGGTGGCGAGCGCCCTCGCCCTGGTGGTGGCGTGGCAGGGCGGCACGGCCGGGGGCGAGCTGTGGATCGCATACCTGACGGCGGCTCCCCTGCTGATGGCCGCACTGCTGGTACGTACGCCCACCGCGTCCCCCGGGCCCGAAGCACCCGCACCCCCCGGGCCCGACGCACCCGCCGCACCCGCCGCCACGTCCGTACGACCGCCGGTCCGGGACACACCCGTCGCCACGTCCGTACGACCGCCGGTCCGGGACACCCCCGCGGCCTGACCGGACCCCTGGCTCCCCCTGCCCCTCCTCCCCCTCCTACCCCCGCTCCCCCACCCGCCCGAACACCGGCGCGAGCACCAGTTGGGCCGCGCCCTCCGCGACCGGCCGGTCCCCGCCCCTCGCGGCGGTGACGGTTACAGTGCCCCCGCCGCCGCCCCGGGCGGCCCGCTCCTCGATCACGGCCCGGACGCCCCGTACGTACGCGTGCTCGTCGGCAGCCACCGTCCGGCCGCCCAGCACGACCCGGTCGATGTCGAGGAGCCCGACGAGGTTCGCCGCGCCCGCGCCCAGGACCCGGGCCGCCTCCGCCCGGTCGCCGCGGGCCTCGGCGGCCAGGCACAGCGCCTCGACGCAGCCGCGCCCGCCGCACCCGCACAGGGGCCCGTCCAGTTGGAGGGTCTGGTGGCCGAACTCGCCGGCCCCCGTCCGCGCGCCCCGGTGCACCTCGCCGCCCAGGACGAGCCCGGCGCCCAGCCCCGTACCGAGGTGGAGGTAGGCGAAGTCGCCGGGCGGCTCGCTCGGCGAGAGCGCCAGGGCGAGTGCGGCGGCGTTGGTGTCCTTGTCGACGGTGACGGGCAGCCCGGTCCGCTCGGCGAGGGCTTCACGCAAGGGGAAGCCGTCCCACTGCGGGAAGCCGGTGACCCGGTGCAGTACGCCGTCCCGGTGGTCGAGCGGGCCGGGGACGGCGACGCCAAGACCCAGCACCGGCTTGTGCGGCTCGGCCGCGCTCAGGTCGCGTACGGCGTCGGCCGCGTCGGCGAGGACCTGTTCCGCCGGGGCGCCGAAGTCGAGCGGGGCGGTGGTGACGGCGACCGGGCGCCCGGCGAGGTCGACCAGGACGGCGGTGAGCCCGTCGCGGTCCAGGTGGAGGCCGACGGCGAACTGGGCGTCGGGGACGAGCCGGAGCACCGTACGCGGCTTGCCGCCCGTGGAGGGGCGCAGGCCCGCGCCGACGGCCAGGCCCTCCGACCGCAGCCGGGCGGTGATCTTGCTGACGGCCTGCGGGGTGAGGCCGGTGCGCTCGGCGAGCTCCAGCCGGCTGATGCCGTCCGCCCCGGCCGCCCGCAGCAGGTCCAGGACCAGCGCCGCGTTGTGGTGGCGCAGGGCCGGCAGGTTGACGCCGGCCTGGCTCTTCGCCCGACCGGGCACACCCACCCCGGCAACCTGGCTCTTCGCCCGACCGGGCAGCGCCACCCCAGCCTGGCCCTGCGCCTGGCCCGGCGGAGCCACACCGGCAGCCTGGCTCTCCGCACGGCGCGGCAGAGCCGTCCCGGCCTGGGTCCTCGTCCGGCTCCCGTTCAACGGTTCACTCCCCTTCACCACCCCGTCACCGCCCCGTCCCCACCCCATTGTGCCGGTCGCTTGCACTTTGGCAACAGCGTTGCTTAAGTGGATCGCATGACCCCCAAAGCCCCCGGCGCCCCTCTCCGCGTCGCCCTCGTCGGTTACGGCCTGGCCGGCTCCGTCTTCCACGCCCCGCTGATCACCGCGGCCGAGGGCCTGGTCCTCGACACGGTCGTCACGTCGAACGAGGAGCGCCGGGCCGAGGCCCGCGCCGCGTATCCGGACCTCCGGTTCGCCGCCTCGCCGGACGAGCTGTGGGAGCGCGCGGACGAGCTGGACCTGGTCGTGATCGCCTCCCCGAACAAGACGCACGTCGCCCTCGCGACGGCCGCGCTCAAGGCCGGTCTGCCGGTGGTCGTGGACAAGCCGATCGCCGGGACCGCCGCCGAGGCGCGCGAGCTGGCGGCGCTGGCCGAGGAGCGCGGGCTGGTGCTCTCGGTCTTCCAGAACCGCCGCTGGGACAACGACTTCCGCACCCTCGCCGCGCTGATCGCCGACGGTGAGCTGGGCGAGGTCCAGCGCTTCGAGTCCCGGTTCGAGCGCTGGCGTCCGCAGCCGAAGGGCGGCTGGCGCGAGTCGGGCGACCCGGAGGAGATCGGCGGCCTGCTCTACGACCTGGGCAGCCACGTCGTCGACCAGGCGCTGGTGCTGTTCGGCCCGGCGGTGCAGGTGTACGCCGAGTCCGACGTACGGCGTTCGGGCGCGGCGGCGGACGACGACACGTTCATCGCGATCACCCACGCGAACGGGGTCCGCTCGCACCTGTACGTCAGCGCCACCACGGCCCAGCTCGGCCCGCGCTTCCGGGTGCTCGGCTCGGCGGCGGGCTATGTGAAGTACGGCCTGGACCCCCAGGAGGCGGCCCTGCGCGAGGGCAGGCGCCCGGGGTCCGGCGGTGAGCCGTGGGGCGAGGAGGCCGAGGAGGTGTGGGGCCGGATCGGTTCCGGCGAGTCCCCGCTGACCGGCGGCGGCACCCCGGTCCGTACGCTGCCCGGCGACTACCCCGCGTACTACGCCGCCGTCGCCTCCGCCGTGCGCGGCGCCGGTGAGAACCCGGTCACCGCGCTCCAGGCCGCAGCGGCCCTGGACGTGCTGGAGGCCGCACGCCGCTCGGCCCGCGAGGGCGTCTCCGTCACCCTCCTCCCCCACCATGACGAGGAGCACAGCGCATGACGACCACCTCCCCCACGATCTCCGAGCTGATCGCCCAGGAGCGCCGGCTCACGCTCCCGCACTTCTCCTACGACGACGCGTTCGCGCTCGGCAGCCTGCTGGTCGCCCTCGCCCGGGAGCGGCACGCGCCGGTCGCGATCGACATCCGGCGCGGGACGCAGCAGTTGTTCCACGCGGCGCTGCCGGGTTCGAGTGCGGACAACGACGCGTGGATCGACCGCAAGCGCGCGGTGGTCGAGCGGTACGGGGAGAGCTCGTACCTGGTCGGCACCCGGTTCCGCGCGAAGGGGACCACGTTCGAGGAGTCGTCCCGTCTGGACCCGGACGCGTACGCGGCGCACGGCGGTTCGTTCCCGATCGCGGTGGAGGGGGCGGGTGTGATCGGCACGGTCACCGTCTCGGGGCTGCCGCAGGCGGAGGACCACGCGATGGTGGTCGAGGCGCTGGAGCAGTTCGCGGCGACGCCGGCGGGCTGAGGGAGGTACGTGAAGGGGGCGCCGTCACCGTGCGAGTGACGGCGCCCCCTTCACGTACAAGAGAGGCCCCTCACGTACACGGGCGCCCCTTCACGTACAAGGAAGGCTTACGCCCCCTTCAGCTCCTGCCGCTGCCGGCCGAGCCCTTCCACCTCCAGCTCCACGACATCCCCCGCCTTCAGATACGGCTTCGGCTCGGGCTGCCCCATCGCCACCCCGGCGGGCGTACCGGTGTTGATCACGTCGCCCGGGTAGAGCGTCATGAAGTGGCTGAGATAGCGCACGACCTCCCCCACCGGGAAGATCTGGTCGGCGGTGGTGCCGTTCTGCTTCAGCTCGCCGTTGACCCAGAGCCGCAGCGGCAGGGCCTGCGGGTCGTCCACCTCGTCGGCGGTGACGAACCAGGGGCCCAGCGGGTTGAACGTCTCGCAGTTCTTGCCCTTGTCCCAGGTGCCGCCGCGCTCGATCTGGAACTCGCGCTCCGAGACGTCGTGGGCGGTGGCGTACCCGGCGACATGGGCGAGCCCCTCCTCGGCGGAGGACAGGTAGCGGGCGGTGCGCCCGATGACGACGGCGAGCTCCACCTCCCAGTCCGTCTTCCGGCTGCCGCGCGGCACGAGCACGGTGTCCTCGGGCCCGACGACGGTGTCGGGGGCCTTGAAGAACAGGATCGGCTCGTCCGGAACGGCCGCCCCCGTCTCGGCGGCGTGGTCGTGGTAGTTCAGCCCGATGCACACGATCTTGCCGATGCGCCCCAGCGGCGGCCCGACGCGCAGCCCAGCCGGGTCGAGGGCGGGCAGGACGCCGGGGGCGTCGGCGGCCTCCCGTACCCGGGCGAGGGCGGAGGCATCGGCGAGCAGATCGCCGTCGATGTCGGGGACGATTCCCGACAGATCACGCAGAGTCCCGTCGCGGTCGAGAAGCGCGGGGCGCTCGGCGCCCGCCGTACCGACTCGAAGCAGCTTCAACGGTCCAACTCCTCTTGTTCGAGGTGGGGCCCTTCGGCGGGTTGCGGCCGACGAAGGACTTGGCTGATCCTCCAAGAGTCGTGGACACTCCGCAAGACCTCGTTCACACACTGGACCGGCGCATTGACCGGCCCGGACTACGCCGCTTTGGCCATGGCGCCGCCGGGCACGGGTACGTCCCGGTAGAGCCAGGCCCGCTCCAGGGCGGTCCAGGTGGTCGTGGTGACGACGTACAGGGCGGCGGCGAGCGGGACGACGGCGACGGTGATCAGGGTGGCGAACGACAGCAGCGGCATCATCTTCATCATGGCGCCCATGCCCGGCACGGCCTGCCCGTCGGGCCCGGTGGCGGGGACCACCGGGTTGGCGGCCATCTGCCGCTTGGTGCGCCCGTAGCTGAAGGTGGCGACGGCGGCGACGAGCGCGAAGAGCCCCAGGTAGACCAGGCCGTGCCCGCCGAACATCCCGCCGTCCGCGAGGGCGTCGTGCCAGCGCCCGCCGAGCGGGGCGCCGAGGAGGTCGTGGCTGAGGAGGGCGTTGGGCTCGCCGCCGATGGAACCGCTGGAGAACAGGTGGTAGAGGAGGAAGAAGGCGGGCATCTGGAGCAGGCTCGGCAGGCAGCCGGAGAGGGGCGAGACCTTCTCGGCGGCGTGCAACTCCATGATCGCCTTCTGCATCCGCTCGGGGTTCTTCCCGTGCTTCTTCCGCAACTCGGCGATCTGCGGCTGGAGCCGGGTACGGGCCTTCTGCCCGCGCGCGGCGGCCCGCGAGAGGGGGTGGACGGCGAGCCGCACAAGTGCCGTGAAGAGGACGATCGCGGCGGCGGTGGACGCGCCGTGGAACAGCGGCTGGAGCAGATCGGCGAGGGAGCCGACCAGGTTCGCGAAGGCGGACATGAAGGCGGACATGGGTGAGCCCTCCGGGGGTCTCGTCGTGCCGGGAGTGGGACGTACGCGGTGTTCAGTACGCGGTACGCGATGTTCGGTACGCGGTACGCGATGTTCGGTACGCGGCACGCGGTACGCGGTACGCGGCATGACGACGACCGGCGCGGGGGCGCTACGGGGTTCGACGTGCGGAAGTGCAGAAGCGCAGACGTGGAGAAGTGCCCTGCTGCCCTACGCGGCGGCGGCCGTCAGGAGGGCCTGCCCGGGTGCTCGGGGCCTGGTCCGGCCGCGGGCGTCGGGGTCGCGCTGGGGCAGGAAGGCGGTGCGCTTCTCGCGGTCCCTGATCGCCGTACGGACCCGGGTGCGGGGCACCGGGGGCGCGCAGCGGGCGCTGATGACGGAGCAGGCGAGGAGCGCGGAGCCGGCCGCGGCGGTGGCGGCGAGCGCGACGGCGGCGGAGAGGCCACCGCCCTCGGCGAGGACGAACTCGGCGAGGAGGAGGACGAGGAGGCCGACGGGCCGGAGGAACCGGGCGAAGGCGCCGCGCAGCCGGCTGGTGGCGGGCATGGGCGTCTCCTCTCCGTACGGCATCCGTTCCTTTCGTTATACACGATGATCGGACGGGCCCGGTTGCGTTCGAGGGTCTCGGTCCTCGGTGCTCGGTCCTCGGTCCTCGGTCCTCACCGGGGACGCATGGCGGTGAGCTTCCCCCAGACGACGAGCCGGTAGCGGGAGCTGAACTCGGGGGTGCAGGTGGTGAGGGTCAGGTAGTAGCCGGGCTCGCTGTAGCCGGCGGAGGTGGTGATGTTGGAGCGGGGGACGGGGGCGATGACCCCGCTGTCGGAGGGCGCGGTCCGGGCGAGGCTCTTGTCGACGGTGTACGTGTACACGGCGTCCCGGGTCTCGACGGTGATCCGGTCCCCGCGCCGCAGCCGGTCGAGGCGCCGGAAGGGCTCGCCGTGGGTGTTGCGGTGCCCGGCGAGCGCGAAGTTCCCGGCCCGCCCGGCCTGGGCGGTACGGGTGTAGTGCCCGACGTACCCGCGGTCGAGGACCCCGCCCTTGCTGGTGCCTTCGGCGACGGGGGCGGTGAGGGCGATGCGGGGGATGCGGAGGACGGCGTAGGCCTGGTCGTGGCTTTGGCTCTGACTTCGGCTGTGGCTTTGGCTTTGTCGGGCGGCCGGCGCCTCGGACCCTCGGGTGGTGCCGGCCCCGGTGGCGGAGGGCAGGGGCTCAGGCACCACGGGCTCGCCACTCGGAGCTCCGCTCGGGACGGCGGACGGAGGCGGGCCCCACTCCCGCTGAAGAGCCTGGACGGTACGCCCGGCCTCTTGGCGGGCCTCCCGGTTGGTCCACCACAGCTGATGGACGACAAGAAGAAGGAGCACAAGCCCGAGGGTGACGACAAGCTCGGCGGCCCCCCAGAGCCCCCACGCGAGAAGGCCCCGCCCTCGGCCGGCACGCCACGATCCCGGCCCCCGCCCACCAGGCCGTACCGTGACACGGCGGATCGGCGCCCGCCCGCGACCGCGCTCCCGTCCCCACACGGCGGGCACGATAGAACCAACGCACCGAACTAGCCATACCCAACTCACTCGCCTCCCCTCCCAGGGCGGCTTCCGACCTCTCCTCCCGACGGCCGCTGTCCGGCAGTACCGTGTGATCCATGCGCCCCGACACGCCTGCCGACCACACCACCGAAGCCGAGCGCCTGCTGCGCACCGCGGTGCAGTACCCCGAGGACCAGGAACCGCTGGTCCTCCAGGCCGCGGCCCATCTGGAACTCGCCGGTGACCGTTCCCGCGCGAGCACGCTCTACGACGACCTGCTGGCCGCCCCCGAGTCCACCGTCGAGAACCCGCACCTGATCAAGGCCCTGAAGGCGTCGAACCTCTGGGAGTACGGGCACGAGGCCGAGGCCCGCGCGATCATCGAGGGCATCCGCGCCGCGGGCCCGCTGGACGCGGCGCCCTGGCAGGTCGCCGCCGAGACCCTGGAGGCGCACGACGAGCTGGAGTCGGCGCACGACTTCTTCTCGACCGCGCTGACGCTGCTGCTGGCCCCCGGCGAGGAGGTCCCGTACGCGACGCAGTCCCTCCTGACCGGCCGCCACCGGGTGCGCCGGCTGATGGCCCTCCCCCACGACGCGTGGGACGAGCTGGCCGGCGCGCTGCACACGGCCCCGGTCCCGCTGGACGAGCTCCACGACCCGAGGCGCGTGTGGTCGCTGGGCTCTTCGGACCCGGTGGAGCTGAAGGCGGAGATCACCCGCCTGCGGGCGGAGCTGGGCTCGTACCGTACGGCGCTGTCGCGCCCGTTCCCGGTGGCGGTGCTGCACTGGCCCGACGGAGAACTCCGCGAACTACTCACGGCATACCCGGAGTTGACCGAGGAGTACGTGGACCGCGCGACCCACCTGTCCCGCCTGGAGGCGTCCCTGCGCGACCTCCACGCGACGGGCACCCCGAACCTGGGCATCGTCACGGGCACGGTCCCCTCGTACGAGGCTTTCGCCGCCTCCGAAGCCGCCTCCCCCGCCGACCCGGGCCTCCTCCCCCAATACGCCACCACCCTCGCCGCCCGAGGCCGAGCCACCCCGTGGCCCCCGTCCCGCACGGCTGCCTGCTGGTGCGGGTCGGGGGAGGCTTACGGGGGGTGCCACGGAGGCTGAGCCTCCGGCGCGACGGCCACGGCCCGATCCTCGTACGGGCTCCGAGCCGGGCCGTCACGCAGACCCCTTCGATCACCGATGGCACCGATGCAGTTCATAGGACACTGGAAGTAATGAGCACGGCCAAGCCTTCATCCCCGAGCGTGTCCGCCCGCATGAGCCGCCAGGCCAGACGCGACACCGCACCCGAGGTAGCCGTGCGCAAGCTCCTCCACGCGGCCGGCTACCGCTTCCGGGTCAACGCGCGGGTGCCGGACATGCCCCGGCGGACCATGGACATCGCCTTCACCCGGGCCAAGGTCGCCGTGATGATCGACGGCTGCTTCTGGCACGGCTGCCCCGAGCACGCCACGCAACCGAAGTCGAACGCTCAGTGGTGGCGGGAGAAGTTGGACCGCAACATGGCCAGGGACCGGGAGACGACCCAGCATCTGGCTGCGGCAGGATGGACCGTACTGCGATTCTGGGAGCACGAGGCGCCGAGCGGTGCCGCCGAGCTGGTCGCGGCGGCCGTCGAACAACGGCGGGCACGGAACGAAGGCGGGGGCCTATGAACAAGCTGCGGTTCGTCGATGTGTGCGCGGGCGCCGGGGGGCTGGCCCTGGGGTTCGAGAAGGCGGGTTTCGAGCCCGTCCTGCTGCTGGACAAGAAACGGATCGCCTGCGAGACGCTCCGGATGAACCGGCCGGCCTGGAACGTCCTGGAGACGGATCTCCTGGACTTCGACCCGGCCGAGCACCGGCAGACCTATGACGTGGATCTCCTGTCGGCCGGACTTCCCCGGGTCAAGTCCAGCGCGACGGTGGCGAGGATCGAGACCGATGAGGAGCAGCGGCTGCTGGAGGCCGCGGTCCTCCTCGCCCATGCCATCCAACCGCGCGCGCTGGTGATCGAGAACGTTCCGGGGCTGGTCGACTCCCCGAAATTCGAGAGCATCCGCGATTTCATCCGCAAGGAACTCGAGCACCTGGGCTACCGCTTCCGTTGGTTCGTTCTGAACGCCGCCGACTTCGGCGTGCCGCAGGATCGCAAGCAGGGAGTGCTTGTCGCGCTCAAGGACCAGTACTTCGACGCCTTCGAACCTCCGGCGCCGACGGTCACGGAGCATCTGCCGGTGGGTCGAGCGCTTCGCAGATCGGTGGGCGCCCGCGGTTGGCCCGGCACCGACGCCTGGGCGGCACAGGCCATCAGCGTCGCTCCGACACTGGTGGGTGGCTCGGACAAGCGGGGAGGCGCGGACCTCGGGCCGACGGGTTCGAAGAAGGCATGGGCTCGGATGAGGGTCAACGGCGGAACGGTGGCCGACGAGGTTCCGGGCCCGAACGACGACGTCTCAGGGTTGATCAAGCTCACGGACGCGCAGGCGGCGATTCTGCAGGCGTTTCCCCAGGAGTGGCGGTTCGCGGGAAAGAAGACCGCCCGCTACCGGCAGATCGGCCACGCCTCGCCCCCGCCGGTCGGAACAGCGCTCGGGCGGGCCGTCGCCAACGCCCTGAAGGGCTGATCCACTCCCCGGGGAGGGCGCCGGAGGAAGCGCCCTCCCCGGTCTGATCGGCCGGCTACACTTGCACACCATGACCCACCCCTCTCCCCCTTCACTCCCCTCTGCGGATTTCGGGATCGTCGATCTCTTCGCAGGGCCCGGCGGCCTCGACATCGCCGCCACGATCATGAGGGACGAGGGCGTCGAAAGCATCGGCGTCGAGTGGGACGACGCCACTCGCGCCACACGTGCGGCGGCCGGCCTCCTGACCACCGACGTGAAGGATGTCGCCGAGCTCGGCCCGTGCGACCCCTCGGTCATCGAGGCCACCGTGCTCACCGGCGGGCCGCCCTGCCAGTCGTTCTCGGTGGCGGGCAACCGCGAAGGGCATCAGGCGCTGGAGGACGTGAAGCGGCTGGCCTCCCGGTTGATGGAGCAGAAGGACAAGGCTTCGTTCGACGCGGCCTGGAAGAAGGTCAAGCGCGAGACCGACGCGATGTCGGACAACCGGACCGGTTTCGTGCTGCAACCACTGCGCTGGATCATGGAGGCGATGCTCGAGCGCGAGCGGCCGTACAAGGTGATCGTGCTGGAGCAGGTGCCGACGGTGCTTCTGGTGTGGAAGCACTTCGCGGAACTCCTCCGAGGTGTCGGCTACGCCGCCGAGGCCCACGTGCTGCACACCGAGGATTTCGGAGTTCCGCAGACACGACGCAGGGCGGTCCTGATCGCCCAGTACGATCCGGAGAACGTGCACCGCAGGGTCCTCTTCCCCGAGGCGACGCACCAGAGGTACCGGAAGGGCGCCGTACGGCTTCCGCCCGCAGATGCCGCTCAGAAGGCATCGTTGTTCGACGACGTCGAACCGTGGGTCTCCATGGGAGACGCGCTCCGTGACACACGGACGGCCGAGTTCGTCATGGTCTCCAACTACGGGTCCGGCGGCGACCCGAAGAAGCGGGGTCGCCGGGAATCCGGGGAGCCCGCCCCGACAGTCACCGGCAAGGTACGACGCAACCGCCTGTACACCTTGCGGAAGGACAGCGCGGGCGAGATCGTGCTCAGGCCGGAGGACGAACTGGAACGCCTTTCCCCTCGAGAGGCCGGCCTGCTCCAGTCCTTCCCCGCGGAATATCCCTGGCGCTCCACCGATGTGGCCCAGCAGATCGGGAACGCCATCCCACCGAGGCTGTCGCTGCACATCCTGAGCATGGCGCTGTTCAACAAGCCTCCGCGGGACGAGTGGTACGAGCAGTTGGAGAAATGGAGCCCCCAGGGCGAAGCGCCGCAGGCGACGACCGTCCGGTCGGCGCCTCCTCAGGTCTCGGCGCCGTCCCGCTCGTCCGCGTCCGGGCGTCCCCTCACCGGCGCTTCGGCGAAGAGTTCCGTGAAGTGATCGACGAGTACGTCCACCGAATGCTCCGGAGTCTTCTCCTCGTACGGCCCGATGGGCAGGTCCCTGCGTGGGACGGCCGGGGCCGACTCCGCCGCCTCGATCCAGTCTCGTAGTGGCTTGCCGTCCCGTTCGGCATCGGGCGCAACGACGTCGTACATGAGGGTGGCGGCGGAGGCGTTGACGGCCGCTGCCAGGGCGTTCGCCTCGCGGGTGCTGGTCACCGTCCCACGTCCGATCAGGCGCACCATCGCCTGCGCCGTCGGCCGATGCTCGATGACGTCCATCCGCAGTGCGGTGTTGAGCATCTCCTGGTTGCCGCACGCGGTCACGACCGGCCCGTAATCGGGGCCGTCGCGGTACAGCTCCGCGGCCCACCACAGCCGGGAGAACGCCTGGGTGTACGCCGGGCCTCGAAACCGTGCGGCAGCGACCTTCGGAGAGCTGCCGCTTTCCTCCCGCTTCTTCTTCGGCTCGGACAGGTGGCGCCACACCACGTAATCCGGAGCCACCCCCAGAGCCAAGTAGTTCCAGAACCGCCGGTCGGCCGCCTCCCGCCGGGTGAGCCTGAGCGTCGCGTGCAGGCGAGGTGCCAGCCAGCCGTCGGCAGCCGTCGGCCTGTCCTCCCGGAACTTGTACATCGCGTCCTCGACCAAGGCGCGCACCGGGTCCAGTTCCGCGCGGCTCTCACCGTCGTACGACAGCGGCTCGGTGGTCTTGTTGAGCGCTATGGCGGGTACGTCCTCCTTGCCCGAGAGCAGCCCATCGGTGAGGTACTGCGCCGCGTTGAGGTCCGCGAGCAACGCCAGGCGCTCCGGGAGGAGGTTCGGCTTGTCGGTCATGCGTCGGTCCCCCGATGGATGCTGTTCAGGCCACGGATCGTCGTGCTCAGCACCTTGGGCACGTCCGCCCTGCGGGTGGCGGCGTAGTGGATGCGTGGTTGGAGGTCGGTCCACCCGGACGTTCCGGTCCGTCGTCGGTGGACCTCGCCCAGCGCGTCCTCGACAGGGCGGTCGGGCACGATGTCGGGAAGCATCTCGCGCAGCACCTCGCCTCTCCAGTCACGAGGGAAGAGGGGAGTTCCGTCGTCCTCGATCTCCAGGTCTCCGATGGCGGTGTGAAAGACGGCCGTCCACACGTCTGTACACATCTGGGCGAGGAGCAGATCCCGCACCATGTTGTCGACCGAGGTGCCGTTGCCACCGATCAGGTCGGAGACTCCCTCGAAATCCGTGTTGATGTGCACGACGGGCAGGTCACCGGACGTGTCCACGGCCCAGGGCACCTCCCGGAACCGACGCAGCCATTGCGGGCCGTCGCGGAAGCCGACCTCGACGACGTCGAGCTCGCGGTCACGCAGCGGCGCCGCGGCCTTGAGGTCGACGATCCAGTCCTTGGTCGACGCGGCGATCTCGCGTCCCGCCACGCCGTCCACCGTGGCGACGACATGGACGGACATGGTGGCCCGGTCCAGATGGTCCGCCCGCCACAGGTCGAGCTGTCCCACCCACTGTCGGCCACCCTCCGTCCCGGGGGTGAGAGCCGTGGTGATCCTCGTGTTGGTGGCCGCTTCGCTCAGAACCACGACGACCGCCAGGTCGGTCCAGGGGCTGTCGGGAGCGGTAGCCCTGCCCGGCACGGTGGCCGAGACCTTCATACGGAGCCACTCCCAGTCGTCCCGTCCTGTCGCACCGGGCGCGACGACCTGCTCGACGGCGGAGAAGGCACTGGTGTCGAGGGGGTCCCTGATGTCGTCCGGGCCCCGCAGCTCGACGGCGGTGACCCGGAGCGAGACCACACCGGGAAGACGCTGGTACGGGTATGCCCTCTTCACGCCTGGGCCCCCTTGTCCGTCCGGAGCTCCACGACAAGGCCGCTGAACTGGGCGCGTACCGGATGGGTGGACACGTCCGTGGTTCCCCGGAAGGTCGCGGTGCGCGAACCGGGAACGAAGCGGACGGTGCCGTCGACGATCTCGCAGTTGTGCACGGCGACGAGTTCGGACCATGCCAGAACCGGCCTGGGGCCGGAGCGCACGTCGAGCTTGGCCACAGGTGTGGGGCGCCAGGAATCACCGCCCGCGGGGATCTTCATCTCGGCCGTGACACACCACGCACCGCTGGCGTCGATCCGCGCGTCCAGCTCTTCCAGCGTCGGCGGCCCTGCCGCGGGAGCGGGGCGGGCCGTCTTACGTCCCCCCACGGTCAGGCGCTTACGCAGACGCTCCGAGCCGACCTTGCGACTCTTCTTCGGCAGGGCGACCAGATCCCGCACAGCCTTGTTCGCCTCGTACGTGAGCGCACCGATCCGTCGGTACGCGGAGGGCGAGTACAGCATGCGCAGCTCTTCCGTCTGCCCCCACTTGTCATGCTCGGGTGGTTCGGCGGCGCGCAGGAAAGCCTCGGCCTCGTCCGCGAAGGGAGCGTCGTCCCCAGCGGCCCTACCGGCGAGCAGGACAGCCTGGAAGAGGTTGGTGCCCACCGGCAGGCCGGATACCCAACCGATCTTGACCGTCATACGGTTGCCCCGCATCGTCGTCACTCTGTTCGGCTTTCCGTGGTCGCGGTCATCTGCCTCCGTGACCAGCACGACCGCTCGGTGCTCTCCACCACTTCCCCGACCGGCACGCCCCGGCACCATCAGCGGCACAGTCGTCATGGCCACCTGCCCGGCCTCGGTCAGTCTGTCGACGGTCGTGCCGTCCAGAAAGGCTTGCAGGGCGCGCGTTCGCGAGGGCTGGGTCTCCCGAGGGTCGACACGCGCCTCCGGAATGATCTCCACTCCGTTGCGGAAAGTTCTCACGGAGGCCTCCAGCAGCGGTCGCTGTCTGCCCCCGCCGGTCATGGCCGCCCAGAAGTTCCGACCGAGGGCGTCCTTGAGGCGGTGGTGCATGCGGTGCACGCTGTCGTCGTCCTCGACGTCGGCGTTGCCGTCGGTCCCTTCGACGAGGCTCGCGACATCGTGCGCGCCGACGATGAGGAAGGACGTGCCAGGCTCGGCGCTCTCCCGCGTGAGATGGAGACGCTCGACGCTCTCCTCGTCGGCCCACCACGAGCGGGCCACGTTCACGTCCTCCGCGTCCGGGTCGGGCCGACCGAACCAGGCGGGACCGGCCCAGGTCCTGTCCCCCACCTTGCGCCAGGGAAGGTCGAGGCGCCCGACGAGCCGACGCTCGGTCCGCCCCTCGTGCGGCTCCGACAGAGTCGAGTTCATGAGGACCAGGCCGAGACGGCTGGTCGCCCAGAGCGTCGCCTTGCCCAGGCCGTAGGACCCACCGGCACCGCTCATCGACTTCTGGCTGTCGAGCTGGCGACGCACGACCGCGGCGAAACGGCCGGTCTCGTAGTCGTCGCCGGTCAGGCCGGAGGCGTTGTAGTCGTCGATGCGGAGGAGTACCAGCCGGTCCCGGTCGTACATGTCGCTCAGGCCGGCCGCGATCATGCGCCCGACCTTCTGGTCCTGCTCTGCGGCAGCCTCGTAGTGGGGCAGCAGGTCGTCCCAGCGAATCTCGTCGCGGAACCGGGCCAAGGCCTCGCCCGACAGTTCGTGCAAGGTGTATCGGACCCGGACCGGCTGGGCGAGGTCGAGTCGTTCGTCGAGGCTGTTCTGGGTCGCCTCCCGAGCCAGGACCTCGACGTCGGCCTCGAAGGCGAAAGCTGCCGCGTTCCCGAACTCGCGGCCGCCGTCGGCGTGGCCCGGGCGGTGATACCAGGAGATCGGCAAGCCGGCCAAGGTGTCGGCGGTCCGGGTGTGGATCGTCCCCAGATCGGTGCCGAGCGCCTCGGCGATCTTGTTGATCGTCTCCTCGCGGGGGGTAGCCCGACCGGTGATCCAGGCCGAGACCGCGGCTCGCGTCAGGCCGATCCGCTGGGCCAGATCAGCCTGGCTCATGCCCGACTGCTTCAGCTGCCGGGCCAGCCAGGGACCAAAGTCCATGCCGGTGTCCAACGTCATCACTCCTCAGCCGCCGCGTCGCCCATGAACTGCACGATACACCTACTGTTTGACACTGACACTCCGTCCGACAACAACGTTTGACACAGCACCGCGGAGCCTCGATTGGCCTGACTCACCTCATTGGCTAATTGCCCAATGATGCACCGAAAGGACGGATTGGTCCGGATTGAAACCCGGGATCACCTTCGCACCATTCACCCCGAATGCCCACGCCGGGAGCGGCGAAGAAACTCCCGTCGCAGCCCTCCCGGAGGCTTGCGACGGCACCTTTCGAGCAGGTAGCGTGGAATCGGGAAACGCCTCACCAGGCGCAACCGGCCCTACCTTCGGGAAGGCCTATTTTGCATGCCCGAAATTAATTCACGACGGTCGGGAAAAATTCTTCGAAAATAAAGATGACCAACCGGGTTGCCATCGACCGACCTCATACGCTTTGCTTCTTCCACGTTCTCAGTTCAGCACCTCTCCACCCCTTTCCCATCCACCCGAAAAAACCTTCCTCCTCGGCGAACCAGCACACCCTTCCGTGCGCTTTCCGCCCCTCTGCACGTGCGCCACTTTCCCATCACGCCCTTTGCCCGTTCGCCGAACCCAGGAGGCCTCCGACCTTGAACGCCAGCCCGCCCGACCCCGACGACCTCTTCGGGCAGTACGACTCCTTCGAGGACCCCGAGTTGCGGTCCGAGTTCCTCGACGCCATGGGGACCACGCGCCCGCACATCAACGCCCAGAGGAGTCGGCACATCAAGGCCTCCCGCCGGTCTGCGGCGTCCGAACCGGACGAAGTACCTCCGCAGCCTCGCGAGGAAATCCCCGCCAGGAAGAACAGGAAGCCGCGTCCGCCCCGGCTGCGGAAGCGCTCCCGCGCCACCGTCACCCGTCCGCCCAACAACACGGGCGAAACGTTTCGGAGCAGGCAGCGTCGGCGGCGTGAGCGTCCCGCGAAGTTCCTCGTCATCATCATCCGGCTTGACTGACCCGGTACCTCGTCGGGCTTCGAACTCCTATCGTTGAGTCGGAGGCCGGCCGCATCCCCGCAGCGGCCGGCCTCCGACTCCCCCGCGTTCAGCTCACAGCCACGGAATGGGAACACCTTGAACCACCCCAATGTGACGGAAAGTTCAGGCGAAACGTCCGTCATTCAGACGATCATCGAGCAGTCGGCGCGCGTCCTGGAGACGTACCGCGTCGACCCGGGGTTGATTCTGGAACACGCCAACGGTGAGCGGCGGATCACGCAGGGTGGTTACGGGGATCGCCAGTTGTTCGAGCTCGTCCAGAATGCCGCGGACGAGATCGCGCATTCTCCCGGCGGGAAGGTGCACGTCGTCCTCACGAACACGCACCTGTACTGCGCGAACGAGGGAAAGGAAGTCACGGCCGAAGGAGCCGAGACCATCCTTCGGATGAGTGTGTCGAAGAAGCGCGGTGGGCAGATCGGCCGCTTCGGGGTCGGGGTGAAGTCGGTCCTCGCCGTCACCGACGCTCCTCAATTCTTCAGCACATCCGGGGCCTTCGGATTCGACCGGGCGTGGTCTTTCGAAGAGATCCGCAAGGCCGGCGGCCACACGGTCGGTGGCGATTTCGAAGCACCTGTCCTGCGCATGGCCCGCCCGTTGGAGGCGGAAAAGGAACGTGCGGCGGATCCCGTTCTGGATGAGCTGCTCGGTTGGGCCACCACCGTCGTCCGGCTTCGTCTTCTGCCCGGTGCGGCCGATCGTCTGGGACACGACATCCACACGGCCGCCGGCCAGCAGATCCAGCGGGAGTTCCCTGCGCGCTTCCAGCTCTTCTCCCACCATGTGGGGACGGTGGTCCTGGAGAACCGTCGCGCCATGCCGCAGATACGGCGGGAGATCACGGTCGAGCACGAGGACATCGTGCACACGATCCACGAGGTACGCACGGGCAAACCGGAGTCCCACGCCACCTGGAAGGTCTTCACCCACGCCCACCGACCCACCGAACGGGCGCGCGCCAGTGCGGGAGAGATGCACGACCGAGGGACGATCGACATCTCGTGGGCCGTTCCCGAGTACACAGGGGACACCGTCCTCACCGTTCCCAAGGGGCGCGGCGAGTTCTGGTCGTTCTTCCCGACCAAGTATCCGATGACGTTGGCGGGCATCCTCAACGGTGCCTGGAAGACGAACGAGGACCGCCAGAACCTTTTGGATTCCAGTCCCTTCAACGAGGAGATCATCCAGGTCGCCGCGAGGCTGGTGGTCGAATCGCTGCCTCGGTTGGCTCCCGCCGAGGACCCCGGGGCGTACCTTCCGCTGCTGCCCGGTCGGACCAGGGAGTCGGAGACCCTCAACTGGGCCGACAGGTATCTGACCGAACAGATCTGGAAGCTGACGGCGCAGCTGCCGTCCCTTCCCGACCAGGACGGCGTCCTCCGGACCCCCAGGGAGCTGCGCGTACACCCGGCGCCGACGGGCAAGAGCCCGCTCAAGGTCGACTGGCTCCGGATGTGGAACGCGTACCCGGGTCGTCCCTCGAACTGGGTACATCCCTCCGTGGAGGCAGGCGAGTTCCGCGCAGGCAAGGTGGCGCACGTTCTCGAACAGACGAGACAGGGCCGGGCGACCGTCCGTGAGTGGTTGGAAGCGCTCGTCAGCGACGGTACGGCCGAGGCTTCGGCCGTCGCGATCCGCATCGTCGCCGGGATGATCCGCGACGGCTCGCCTTTCGCGGACGAGGCCCGCACCGCGCGCATCGTGCTGACCGAGGAGAGCGGCCTGGTGCCCGCCGTGGTGGGCAAGGTCTTCCGCCGGGCCGTCCAGGACGGTCTGCGGGACGGCACGACGTACGTGGACCCCGTTCTCTCCGAGGACGAGTCACTCATCCGCGACCTCAACACCATCGGTATTCGGGAGGCGGACTCCCGAGGCCGGTTCATCGGCGTCCTGGAGCAGGGCTTCGTCGGATACGGCCCTCAGGATTGGGCCCGCTTCTGGCAGTTGTTCCACAGCGCCGGCGGCAGTCAGGTGAGCGGTGAAGTCATCGCCCGCGTGCCCGACCCGATGGGCACTCTCTACGTTCGCACGGTGGACAAGCGGTTCCACCGCATGCGGGACTGCCTCCTCCCCGGGGCCGTGGTGCCCGCCGACGGCAGTCGGGACGGCTCGGTGGCGGTGGATCTGGACTTCCACTCCGACGACAGGATGGTCTTCCACGAGTTCGGCCTGCGCGCGACACCCACCGCCGGTCACCGCCCTTCGTCGGACGAAGCCTGGTTCGCCGAATACGCAACGGCGATCTACGACAGCTACTGCCGAACCCTGAGCAGCAACGCCTCCCGTCCGGCCTTCGCCAGGCTCAAGCTGGACGGCTCCCCGATCGGCGGACCGCTGCATCTCCTGGAGCGGCTGTCGGACGAGGGCCGGGCAGCCTTCGTGAAGGCGCTGCCCGAAGCGAGCGTCATCGACACCTGGACCATGCAGTTCGGCGTCCAGGTGGGCACGCGCAAGTCCATTCACTCCCCGTTGCGTTGGATGCTCGCCCGCCACGGCCGCGTCCCCACCTCGCAGGGTGTCGTCCCGGTCTCCGACGCGGTGGGCCCTCAGCTGCACGCCTACGCGGATGTCCTGCCGGTGGCGGACATCAGCGCCGAGAAGGCCCGCAAGCTCCATCTGCCGACCGTCGTGGACGACGTTCCGGTGAAGCAGTGGGACCGTCTGCTCGAACAGCTCCGCACCAGCGACGACGACACCTTCGTCGGACGTACGTACGTGATGCTGACCCGGCTCGAGGTCGACTTCCCCGAAGGGGAGCTCACCCGTTGCCGGATCGGGTCGCAGTGGTCCGCGCAGGAGGACGACAAGATCGCCGTCGCGGCGTCCGAGGCGGAGTACCGCACGCTGCGCGCGGAGCAGATTCCGGCGTTGGCGGCAGGTAGCACCGAGGACGCGGCGCTGCTCGTCAAGACGTGGGGGATGTTGCGCTACGCCGACGTCGTCAGCAAGGAGACCCGTCATGTGGGTATCGGTGAACCGGCCGCCCTGCACGACGAATTCCCCACTCTCCGTCAGCGTATGGGCAATGCGGTCAACAACTATCGCCTGCTGCCGTGCTCCGAGTTGGAGGAGGTGACCCGTACCCCCCAAGGCACCCGGTCCACGCCCCTCAGGAGCGCCCTCCAGGGCAACACCGTGCTCGTCCTGGAGCCCGAGGACCGACTCGCCGCTCTCGTGGCGGTCGACCGTGAGCTGCGCTGGGGGCTGAAGGAAGCAGGCTGCCGCGCGGTTCTCGACGCCCAGGAGCGGCAGGAGGCCGACCAGCAGCTCCAGGCGGCCCTGCGCCAGGTCCGCGAGGCGGAGAGCGTCGAGGAGAAGCTGGAACTGCTCGTCGGCGAGGCCGCGCTCCGCGCAGGCCTGCCGCCCGGCTTGCTGGACAGCGAACGAGCCGAACTCGGAGGTGTCGACCCGTCGGCCCGCCGGATCGCACGGATGGCGTACAACGCCCATGGCGATGGCGTACTGCACATGCACACCCGTGATCTGTTGGCCGCCTATCCGAGCCACGCGCCGTCGAGCTTCACCGGCTCCTCGCCCGCGGTGAAGTTCGTCTCCGAATTCGGTTTCCCCGACTCCTTCGCCGGAACCAAGGCGCCTTCGCTGCCGCCGAGGGTGGATGTCCCCGGCCCCACCGAGTTCCCGCGGCTGCACGACTACCAGGAGCGCCTCGCCACCAAGGTTTTCGCGATGCTCGACCGGTTCGCGCCCCAACGCGGAATGCTGTCCCTGCCCACGGGCGCGGGCAAGACCCGGGTGGCCGCGGAAGCGGTGATCCGCTGGGTCAAGTCCGTGGGAGAGTTGGACGGCCCCATCCTCTGGATCGCCCAGACCGAGGAACTCTGTGAGCAGGCCGTCCAGAGCTGGAGCTTCGTGTGGTCGAAGGTCGGCGCGGAGAGCTCTCTCACCATCAGCAGGCTGTGGACGACCAACGAGGCGGGGCCGGTGAGCGACCGACCGCACCTCGTGATCGCCACCGACGCGAAGCTCCGCAACTGCCTCGGCACCGACGGATACGCATGGCTCCGAAAGGCGAGTCTGGTCATCGTCGACGAGGCCCATGTCGCCATCTCTCCCCAGTACACGAAGATTCTCGAGCAACTCGGCCTGACCGCTCGTGAGACGCAGCGCCATCTGCTGGGGCTCACCGCGACCCCCTTCCGCAACACGAACGACGAGGAGACGAGGCGCCTGGTCCAACGCTTCGGCGCCCAACGTCTCGACGACGGGATCTTCCCCTCCGACGACGCGTACGGGGAACTGCAGAGGCTCGGCATGCTGGCGAAGGTCGATCATCAGGTGCTCATGGGCGGCACCATCGAGCTGACCAACGACGAGAAGGAGCGGGCCGACCAGATGAGCCTGCTGTCGAAGGCCGCCGAGCAACGCCTCGCCGACGACCACGACCGCAACAAGCGCATCCTGGAAGAGATCACCGACATGCCCGCCGACTGGCCGGTCCTGGTCTTCGCCACGTCCGTGGCGCACGCCAAGTTCCTCGCCGCCAAACTCAAGGACCGCGACATCACCGCCGCTTCGGTGGACTCGGCGACCTCCACGGGCGAACGCCGCAGGAGCATCGAGGACTTCCGCCGCGGTCGCGTGCGCGTGCTCACGAACTACGGTGTCCTGACACAGGGTTTCGACGCCCCGGCCACCCGGGCCGTCGTCGTCGCCCGCCCCACCTACAGCCCCAACGTCTACCAACAGATGATCGGTCGCGGTCTGCGCGGTCCCGGCAACGGAGGCAAGGAGACCTGCCTGATCCTCAACGTGCGTGACAACATCACCAATTACGGCAAGGCGCTCGCCTTCACGCAGTTCGAGCACCTGTGGAGGGCCAAGTGACCGACGCGTACCACGACAGCCCGCCCCTGACCGGAGAACAGCGGGCTGTCGTCGAGCAGCCCTGGGACGCCCGGTTGTTGGTCACGGCCGGCGCGGGAGCAGGCAAGACGCACACCCTGGTCCGCCGTCTCGACGCCCTCATGGGCCACGAGGAGGAGGCACTCGAAGCCGGCGAGATCCTGGTGCTGAGCTTCTCCCGCGCGGCGGTCCGTGAGCTGCGCGAGCGGATCGCGCTCCATGCCCGTCAGGCCCGTCGGGTCCGGGTGCAGACCTTCGACTCCTGGGCCTATTCGGTGCTGCGCGACGAGCAGCCCGACCGGGACTGGGGCGCGCTGCGCTTCGACGAGCGGATCAGGGAGACGACCGAGGCGATCCTGCGGGGAGCCGTCGAGGAGAGCGAGCAAGGGCCCCCGACCCATGTGGTGATCGACGAGGTCCAGGACCTGGTGGGCGACCGCCGGGACATGGTGGAGACGCTGCTGGACCGCTTCCAGGACAGCTGCGGATTCACCGTGGTGGGGGACGGGGCCCAGGCCATCTTCGGCTTCCAGGTCACCGACCAGGACGCCCGTGCCGCGGAGACGAACTACTTCTTCGACTGGCTCCGGGCCTCCTACCCCGACGACCTGGTCGAACTGCACCTGACCGCCAACTTCCGGGCCCGTACGGAGGAGGCCCGTACCGCTCTCGCTCTCGGCGCCGAGCTCAAGAGGCTGCCGTCGGAGCCCGCCGAGTCCGACGCGGCGGGCGAGAAGTTCCACCGGCGGTTGACCGACCTGCTGCGCTCGTGCCCCGACTTCGGCCCTCCGGACGACCCGTTCACCGTCGAGTCGCTCCGGGCCTACCCGGGCACCTGCGCCATTCTCTGCCGGGACAACCGGCAGGTTCTGGTGCTGTCCGAGGCGCTGTTCTCCCTCGGGGTGGGACATCGCGTCCAGCGAGCCCTCCAGGACCGCCCTGTTCCGGCCTGGGTCACCTCGGTCCTGCGCAACACCGGTACCACCACGTTGACCGAGGAGCGCTTCCAGGAGCTGCTCTCCGCCGGACCGACCGCCCCCGTCGGGGACCGCGCACGGATCTGGCGTTCTCTGCGCGGCGCGGCCCGGGCCCCCAGAGGGTTGATGGATGTGGCGGCGGTGCGGCGGCTCGTCGCCGAAGGGCGCTTCCCGGACGACCTGGCGGCCGTGGAGCCCGCGAAGCTGGTGGTGTCGACCGTGCACCGCGCCAAGGGGCTCGAATTCGATCGGGTGATCGTGGTGGAACCGGCCACGACGGCTGAACTGCGCAAGCAGCACACCCACGTCGACCCGGCGGCCGAGGCGCGTTCGCTGTACGTGGCGATGACCCGCGCCCGGGACGACCTGTTCCGGATCCCGGCCCCCGACACCGCACTCGTACGCCGGGACAAGGTCACCGAGCGCTGGTACCTCGGCGGTTGGAAGTCGTACATCCGCGACGGCATCGTGGCCTCCGGGCAGGACGTGGGTCGCGAGCATCCGCCCGGTACGGACGGCTTCACCGACGACGCCCCGTCCTTGCAGGACTACTTGGCCGCGTCGGTCTCTCCCGGTGACGAGCTGGTTCTCCGGCCGCAGCACGAGATGCCCATGGCCGCCGACCAGAGCCCTCCGTACACGATCTTCCACAGAGATCGGCCGATCTCCGTCGTCTCGGAGCGGTTCCGCAAGGATCTCCACACGTCCCTGAAGATCAACAAGACGTGGGAGATCAACTGGCCGGTGGAGATCAACGGATTCCGGGTCGACTGCCTGGAGAGTGTCGCGGGCAGCAGCGCCTCCGGTGCCCGTGCCGGGCTCGGCGACCACGGCATCTGGACGGTGCCCCGTCTGTCGGGGCTCGGGCGCTACAGGCGCGTCAGAGGGACCACGCAGGAAGGCATCGTCGGATGACGGACGACACGAGCGTTCACGCCGCTCACTACACACTCCGGGAAGGGCTCGTCGAGCAGCTCCGCAAGGACCTTCTCGGCCCGCGATCCGCCGACGAGATCCTGACCCAGGATCCGCCGATCACCACGTACCCGATAGGGGTGTTGTTCCCCAGGGCGGCCGATCGTGAGTCGGAGAGGGTGCTGGCGGAGGACGCCGCGGAGAACGACGGGCTCGACGACGCTCCGCTCGTACGAAGAGGGCGGGACGTCGAGGACGCGCTGCCCGACCTCGGCACGGCCCATGTCGGTGACCGGCGTCCTTCGTCGATGGGGCTGACGTTCGCCGTGGACCCGGAGGTCGCCGCTCGTCTCGTCGTCCGGACCGAGGCCGCGGCCTACGATCCCGTCGACCGGGACGGGGGTCGTGTGACCGCGGAGCGCGCGGAGGCGCGGACCGTCCAGGAGCAGAAGGAGCGCTGGCGTCGGCGCGAGCTGTCCCTGCGCCCGGTGACCGTGGATGTGACGGTTCCCCGCCGCTACCGGGTGGAGGACCTCCACGAGGGCGCGGAGTTGGACGTGGTCGTCCGGCCGAAGGCCCCGTCGAGCGGAACGGTCACCGTGACCGTGACGCTGATCAACACGAACCTGGTGGGCAAGCACGCCTTCCAGGACGCCTTCTGTCTCTACCAACCCCGCCTGACCGTGACCACCGAGTCCGGCACACCGGGCGTGGTCGACCGCCCGTCCGAGCGCAGCGTGACCGACCCCGAGATCGCGACAGGACGACTGCTGCACCGGCACGCCCCCACCTTCGCCGTCGGGCACGGCTGCTCGGCGCACTGGGACTGGACTCCGCCCCCCATCGGCGCCCCGAACGTCGAGCGCGCGGCGATCACCACCGTACGCACCGAGTTCGTACCGACACACGAGGTGCTGCTCACCGACTCCAATCCCGAGATCGACGACTCGGCCCTCTGCATGGAGGACCTGGCGAGCCGGCCCGAGACCGAGGTTCTGTCCGCGCTCAACGACCTGATGGCCGGGTACGGGGAGTGGATCGACCGCAAGGAGGCGGAGGCCGCCGCGTTCCGGGGCACCCCGCACGAGGCCCCTGCCCAGGGGCAGATCGAGCACTGTCGCACGGCTCTGGCCCGCATGCGTCGCGGTATCAAGGTTCTCGGCACGGACAACGAGGCGATGCGGGCCTTCCGCCTCGCCAACCGTGCGATGGCTCAACAGCGGGCCCGCAGCGAGTGGGTGAAGAAGGGACGTGAGGGCTCTCCCGACACCGCCTCGGGCAGGTGGCGCCCGTTCCAGATCTCCTTCATGCTTCTCTGCCTCGAAGGAATCGTGGACCCGAAACACGACGATCGCCGTACCGCCGACCTCCTGTGGTTCCCGACAGGTGGTGGCAAGACCGAGGCGTACCTCGGCCTGATCGCCTTCACGACCTTCCTCCGCCGCATGCGGCTCAAGGAGCACGGCGGCGGCGTGACGGTCCTGATGCGCTACACGCTGAGGCTGCTCACCCTGCAGCAGTTCGAGCGTGCCGCGTCGCTGATCTGCGCCATGGAGCGCATCCGTCTCGGCGACGAACGGACACTGGGGACGGAGACCATCTCCATCGGCATGTGGGTGGGACAGTCGGCCACACCCAACAAGCTGTCGGTCGCCGAGGAGAGCCTGGTGGAGCTCCGCAAGGAGAAGGAGCTCCAGGAGAAGAACCCCGTCCAACTGCACGCCTGCCCCTGGTGCGGCAGTCGGATCGACGCGTACCAGTACGAGGTCGACGAGGCGGCGAAGCGGATGCACGTCCGCTGCCCCGACACCTGGTGCGATTTCCACGGCGGCCTGCCGGTCCACCTGGTCGACGAAGCCGTCTACGACGCACGCCCCACACTGGTGATCGCCACGGTCGACAAGTTCGCCGCCATGCCGTGGCGGGAGCAGACCGCCGCGCTGTTCAACCTGGACCGCGAGGACGACACCCCGCCTCCGGAGTTGATCGTCCAGGACGAGCTCCACCTCATCTCGGGACCGCTGGGCACTCTCACCGGTCTGTACGAGACGGCTGTGGACCTGCTCGCGAACGAACCGAAGGTCATCGCGTCGACGGCGACGATCCGTCGGGCCTCGCAGCAGGGCAAGAAGCTGTTCGCCCGTGATGTGGCCCAGTTCCCGCCGGCGGGCATCGACGCCAGGGACTCGTGGTTCGCCGTGGAGACGCCCAAGGAGCGCAAGGCGAGTCGACAGTACGTCGGGCTGCTCACGCCGAGCACGAGCCAGTCGACCCTGCTCATCCGCACCTACGCCAACCTCCTGCACCGGGCCGCGCAGGGCGAGGAAACGGATGACGTTCGTGACGCGTACTGGACGCTCGTCGGTTACTTCAACAGCCTTCGGCTTCTGGCCGCCGCCGAGTTGCAGGTCCACGACGACGTCGACGCCCAGCTCGGCTTTCTGGCGGACCGGGACGGTGGCGAGCGTCGAAGGATCCTGGAACAGACCGAGTTGACCAGTCGCGCCAACTCCAGCGAGGTGCCGAAGCGGCTCAAGCAGGTGGAGCGACGGTTGCCGCACCCCGATGCCGTGGACGTCCTGCTGGCCACGAACATGATCTCGGTCGGCGTCGACGTGGACCGTCTCGGTCTGATGGCCGTCATGGGACAGCCGCAGACCACGGCCGAGTACATCCAGGCGACCAGCCGCGTGGGCCGCCGCCACCCCGGTCTGGTGGCGGTGATGCTCAACGCGAACCGTTCACGGGACCGTTCGCACTACGAGAGCTTCCAGCACTACCACTCGGCGCTGTACCGGGAGGTCGAGTCGACCAGCGTGACACCGTTCTCCTCCCGCTCCCGCGACCGCGGCCTCCATGCCGTCGTCGTCGCGCTCGCTCGCATCCTGATCCCGGCGGCCCGCCCGAACGACGGCGCCGGACGGATCGAGGAGTTCCGCGACGAACTGGACCAGGTGGTCCGAAAGGCCCTGCTGGACCGGGTCGAGGCAGTCGATCCCGACGAGAGCACCGCGACGGCCGACGCGTTCGACGAGTTCGTCGCATGGTGGGTGGAGAAGGCCGAGAGCAACGGCGGTCTGCTCTACGAGCCGAAGCGTGGCCGAAGGACACCGTCCCTGTTGTGCGGCTTCGACGACATCGACGAGGACGCTTGGCCCACCCTGTGGAGCCTGCGCGATGTCGACGCCGAGTCCGCCCTCTTCATGGAGGCAACCCGATGACTCCTCCCCCTGCCCGACGCCGCAGGCCCGGAGCGCCGGAGCGCAGCTACCCTCGCCGCGGATCCGTACGCCGTGCCCAGATGATCACGACCTACGGCGTCGGCTCGCTCGTCGCCGTGGACAACGAATCGTTCATCGTCACCGGGATCGACTCGTGGAACATCAGCGACGCACCGACCATCTTCGAGCACCGGTTGGCCCGGGCCCTCGGCGTGAAATCGTTCCGTCTGCCTCCGGCATCGGACGACACGAGCAAGGACGGCGTGCACGTACGCCGCTTCCCCCTGTGGCACTCGTGCCCGAAGTGCACCGTCCTCCAGCACGTGAGGCAGTTCAACTCCCCACCGGGGAAGAACGAATGCGGTGACTGCGAGGAGGACCTCGTCCCCTCGCGCTTCGTCATGGCCTGCGCCAAGGGCCACATCGACGACTTCCCGTACTGGAAGTGGGCGCACCGCAAGAATCGGCAGGAGGGCGAGGCCGGCTTCTGCGGCGGGGAGATGCGGCTGCGCACGAGCGGCAAGACGGCCTCCCTCCGCTCGATCCTGATCTCCTGCACCTGCGGTGTTCCCGAGGTGTCCATGGAGGGCGCCTTCAGCGGTACGGCGTTGTCCGAGCTGAAGGTCTTCTGCAGCGGCAGACGCCCCTGGCTCAAGGACGCACCGGCCGATCCCTGCTCGGAAAGGCCACGCACCCTGCAGCGTGGTTCGTCCGTCGCCTGGCAGCCGATCGTACGGACCGCGTTGTCGATCCCCCCGTGGAGCGACGGTCACTTCACCCGGCTTCAGGGCCACATGGATCAGCTCCGTGAGCTGTACGCGACCGGGAACGACAGCGGGATAGAGATCTACCTCAAGGCCCTCGCGCTGACGGAGAAGTACGACTTCTCGGCCGCCAAGGTCATAGCGCTGCTCGAAGCGGAGAACCAGGAGGACGCGGGCGCCGAAGAGGCAGCCACCGCCGACAGCGCCTTCGTCGCCCTTCGGAAGCAGGAGTACGAGCGGCTGATCGAGGGGCAGGCCGAGAGCGATTCGGATCACGAGGACCAGTTCGTCTGCGAGCCGCCCCGGTCCTCCCCGACCGTGCTGACGCCGTACGGGGTCACGGGCCCCATGCTGGTGAAGCGACTGCGTGAGGTCCGCGCCCTCAAGGCCTTCTCGCGGGTCGACACCCCCGAGACTCGTACGGACATCCAGGAAGCAGCCCTGTCCCTGAAGGACATGGACTGGCTGCCCGCCATGGAAGTGCAGGGCGAGGGGGTCTTCCTCCGGCTCGACGAGGAACGGGTGGACACCTGGGCCCGTAGCGTGGCGGTGGCCGCACGGGCCGAGGCCATACGGGACAACCACACCCGCATGATGCGCGAACGGTCCCAGGACCCGGATTCCGTCCCCGAATCGCCGGCCACCCCCCGCATGGTCCTCCTCCACACCCTCGCTCACGCACTGATCAACGAGTGGAGTCTGGACGGCGGCTATCCGGCAGCCTCCCTCCGGGAACGGCTGTACGCGGGCGAGACCATGGCCGGCATGCTCATCTGCACGGCGACGAGCGACTCCGCGGGAAGCCTCGGTGGCCTGGTCGCACAGGGCGAACCCGGCCGTCTCCGAGAGTCGCTGGACTCGGCCCTCGACAGGGCTCGTTGGTGTTCCTCCGATCCTCTCTGTGTCGAGTCCGAGGGGAGCGGCGTCGGCGGCATCAACCTCGCGGCCTGCCACGCCTGCGTACTCCTGCCGGAGACGAGTTGCGAGCACAACAACGGGCTGCTCGACCGCGCTCTTCTCATCGGGACCCCGGAGAACCCGTCGATCGGATTCTTCAGCGCCGTTCTGAGCCCCTGAGCACACGGTCATACGGCTTCGGGCAGCTCCGCCTCGAAGTGCATCTGCGCACGGTCCAGAGCGCTGTCCGGATCGCAGCCGTGGGCCCGGAGCCAGTGGAGGAGGTCGGCGATCACGTCGATGGCGGCCTCCTCCGCCTGGGCCACGCTCAGCGGTCCCTGCGAGCCCTTCTCGGTCCGCGAGGCGAGCCCCACCAGGCCCAGCACCGCCTCGGCCTTGGCGACCTGTGGTCCTTCGACGTGGTCGATCGACGACCGCAGCCCGGTGGCGAGCTCGCACCAGGTGACCTTGGAATCACCTCCGAGGACGACGCCCCACCGCTCAGCCACACCCTCCACGAGCATCAGCCCTCTCCCCCGCTCGCATTCTTTACCCACCGGGCCGGGAGTGGGCAGCGCCCGGGTCTCCGGGTCGCTGACTTCGAGGCGAAGCCGGCTGCCGCTCATCGAGACGGCCAGACGAGTCGGCGTCCCCACGCCGACGTGTCGCATCACGTTCGTCACGAGCTCCGTCGCGCAGAGCTGGGCGTCCCGCACGGTGTCCGCCAGGCCCCACAGGTTAAGGCGCAGCCCGATCACTCGCCTGAGACCGGCGAGCTCCTCGGGCTCCGCCGGGAACGAGATGTCCCAGGCTCGGCGAACCACACCGAAGCGGCAGCCATCCACGCCGATCACCACTCTCGCCACACGCGCGGTCACCCATCGCAACCACCATGAGAAGAGAATGGCACTGGAACTCTCATTTTGGAACTCTCACCCTGAAGCCTCGGGAGCATGCCCACCAGCACGCGCCCCCGGCGTACGCCGCCTTGCTCGGACAAGACATCGCCGTGCACCCTCTGAGGGATCAACGTGAGGAATCACCGTCATGGCAGTCGGACCCACCACCCGTAGGCGCCAACTCGGCGCCGATCTACGCCGCCTCCGTGAGCGCACGGGCCTCACATTGGAGGAGGCAGGCGCCCTGGTCGGCATCTCGAAGGCCACCCTGAGTCGCTACGAGCGCAAGGAGGGCGGGGTCAAGTGGCCGGCGGTGGACGCCCTCTGCCGCGAGTACGGGGCCACGGACGCGGAACGCGCCGCACTCGTCGCCCTGGCCAAGGGAGCCCGGATCCAGGGCTGGTGGCGCTCCCTCGCCGATCCCGTCCCCGAGTCGATGAACCTGATGCTGACGCTGGAGGACGAGGCGGTCAGCGAGGATCACTACGCCTGCATGTACGTGCCGGGCCTGTTGCAGACCCGCGCCTACGCCGAAGCCGTACATCGCGCCTCGGAGATGCGGTGCTCGGAGCAGGAGATCGAGCACATGGTGGACATCCGCATGAAGCGCCAGGAACTCCTGGAGCGGGCGCAGCCACCCCACCTCTGGGCCGTGATCGACGAGGCGGTCGTGCGGCGGGCCGTGGGAGGCCGCCACGTCATGCGTGACCAACTGAGCCACCTCCTCGACCAAGCGGACCGGCCGCACATCACCGTGCAGGTGCTCCCGTTCGCGGCGGGCGCCCACGCGGCCGCGGTCGGGAGCTTCGTCATCCTCGGCGGCCCGGCCCCCGAACTCGACGTGGTCTACGTGGACATCATCGGTGGTGGACTTTTCATGGAGAAGCCGGCGGAACTGGCACGCTATAAGTTGGCGTTCGAGTACCTGCGTGCGCAGGCCCTGGACATCGAGCGGTCTGCCGCGCTCCTGAGACACGTGAGCAGGGAGCTTTGATGGATCACGGGATCGGCCACTGGTTCAAGTCCTCGTACAGCGGGGGCAGTGGCACGGAATGCGTGGAGGTCGCCGCCCTGGCCGCAGCGGTGGGCGTACGCGACTCGACCAGACCCCAGGGCCCGCACATATCCGTCGGCCGTGCAGCCTGGGCCGGGTTCGTCGCCGGCGTGGCGGGTCACGGGTAAGACCCTCCTGTACACCAAGGATCCGAGAACGCTGTGGATTCTCTTGCCCGCTGAATGCGCCGGGCCGCTTACCTCGGAGGTAATTGAGGCCCTCCCCGGAGCCGCCTACCTTCAGCACTGTCCGGCGGCCCCGCGGAGGGGTCGCCTTCGTATTCGGGCAACTCCCTGGTGCGCACGAGAGGAAGACGACCATGGCTTCGACGCGGTACGACGCGGATACCTCCCACGCGAGAGCGACGGGATCCGACGGTTTCGCGAGAATGGCGCTCACGCTGGACGCGGTGGCCACCGGCCTCAACGGCATCGCGTACCTGGCACTCGCCACGATCCTCGACTCCCTCTTCGGCGTCACGACGGCGGTTCAGTACCCGGTCGGCGCGTTCCTGCTCCTCTACGCGCTGGGAGTGCTCGCCATCGGGACGCGGAAGGAGGTCAACCGCACAGGACTGACGGCGGTCATCGTGATGAACCTGCTGTGGGTGGTGCTCAGCCTGGTCGTGCTGATCTCCGGCGTGCTGTCTCCGACCGGCGTCGGCGCGGTCTGGATCGTGCTGCAGAGCCTGACGGTCGGCGGCTTCGCCGCTCTTCAGTACGTCGGGCTCAAGCGGCTGTGAGATTGTCCGTATCAGGTACAGGGACGTGAGGGCTCTCCGTTCGGAGAGCGTGGAGCCGTCGTCCCAAATCCTCACGAGCTTTCTGAAAATCCGTGCTCACCGGTACGCGTCTGTTCCTACTGCTCCTACTCGCCGTTGCTCAGCTTCACCGCGAACTCCTCGTACGGAACGGCGTGATGCCATGCCGTGTCACGGATGACGGAGTATCGGACGATCTCGACCGGCTCGGTGATCAACTCGACGTCCACGAGGTTGTCCTCGTCATCGAAGCGCAGTTTCGCGGCAAGTCGGCTGTCGAACAACCAGAAGTCCTCGGAGGGAAGCCGGAGCCGCTCGGCATCTGCCCGCCAAAGGTTCCGGATGTCTTCTCCCAGAGCGCTGTTCCGCTTGGCGTTGTCCAGGAGGTAACGCTGGCCCGTGGTCGGCGGCTGATCGACGATCCGCACTCGTTCGACGCGTTTGCCCTGCGCGGTCTGGGACCGGATCAGCTCGCAGTACGGATCATCCTCGTCCCAGTCGACGGTGCCGTTCTCGATGAACTGCCGGTAGGTATCCGTGGCTTCGTCGCTGGCAAAGCGCTGTCGGGATTCCAGTCTCCAGGCCGAGTGGTCGAATGTGCGGAACAGTTCCTCGAACTCTCCCAGGTCGATGGTTCCCTCGGAGAAGTGTTGCAGCAGGGCAGTGTCACCCACGTCAGCATCCGGCGTTCCGTGGACGATGACCTCTCCACTCTCCCTGTCATCATGGACAGAGGGAGATTCCGCACCCTCACTGTCCGAAGCGTCGAGGGGCAATTGACGTGCCATCGTTCGCGGCCTCTCATCCCGAAGTAGGTTTATCCAGCGCTCCGACGTAGCCCGCTGCCCCGCATGGACGTCGAGAGATGATCGCTTCCCTCGCGAGGATGTTCGCGGATACCGCCCGTGACCATCGCCCCGGTCACCCAACCGCGAACCAACGACCTGGTACGCGGGCGGGCCCGAGCGGCTACCCCTTCATCCCCGCCACCTGCCGCGACCGCTCCTGGAGCTCACGCGCCGCGCGGAGCTTGCCGTAAGGCGCGATGCGCTTGCGCATGGTCTCGAAGTGCTCGTCGCCCCGTGCCGAGGAGAGCCCTACGTAGTCGTCGAGGAAGGTGCCCCACGTGGTGCAGGCTTCCTCGATATGGCCGAACTCGAACTGCCGCTGAGCCATGACCGCGTTGGCGTGAAGGCGACCCTGCCGCTCCTGCTTCGGCTGAACGCGTAGCGATGCCTTCAGGGCGTCGATGGAGCCCGGCAGGTCGCGTGTCTCGTACAGGACATGGGCGACGTGGAACTGGTAGGCGGACCGGTCGTACCCACCGATCGACTCCCGCCGCGAATCGGCCTTCGAGAGCGCCACCTCCGCTTCGCGCAGCCTCCCGAACGCCTGGCGGCGGTCACCGACCATGGACGAGGCGTGAGCCTGCTGCCCGCGGAGGAAGGCCACCAGGCGCGGGCCGGCGTCCGGTGCTGCCTCGGCTGCCGAGTCCGCCAGTTCCAGGGCTTTCTGCCCGTAACGAAGGTTGGATGCCTGAAGGCTCATGCCGCGTAGCGTGCGGCAGTACGTGACGTGGTCGGCCGCCTCCTGGGCGAGGCGCAGGGCCTTCACGTAGTACTGCTGCCCGAGACCGTGAGCCCGCTCGTACATAGCCATCCAGCCCGTCAGGTACGTCAGGTCGGACGCGGCGGAGAGCATGTCGCGACGGACCGGTCCGGCGGCGGAGGCGCGCAAGTAAGGCGCGACCGTGTTGACCAGGAACGCGGCGGCCATCGGACGGGCATGTCCGGCTCCGAGCTCGTCGAGGATGTCCGCGATGCGGTCGGTCATCGTACGGACGGTCGCGACCTCGGCCGCGCCGATGCGACCGGTCGGCCGGACCGAGCGTTCCCGCTCATCGGCGTA
This sequence comes from Streptomyces cyaneofuscatus, assembly GCF_042718795.1. Classification (GTDB taxonomy): domain Bacteria; phylum Actinomycetota; class Actinomycetes; order Streptomycetales; family Streptomycetaceae; genus Streptomyces; species Streptomyces cyaneofuscatus_A. The sequence goes on along the minus strand of NZ_JBHXOX010000004.1, from coordinate 182,333 downwards.
GGCCTCACCGGCGAAGAGAGGAACGGTCAAGGCGGCCGAGTACAAGCCTGCTGCGAGAACTCCACGTCGCGACGGATCCATGTCAGCCCTTCCGAGATCCAAGAGGGCGGAGGCGGTGTCTCCGGCATCCGCCGCCGAGTCCGCCCTCGGCGAGCGCAGCCCTGCCTCGGCGAAAGTCACCGGGCGGCCCAACTTCCGTTCCAGCGCTTCGATGATCACCGGCCTGACCTGTGCCCGCGGCTGCGTCCCGCTCAGCCAGTGCGATACGGCGGACTGGTCGTACTTCAGCTCCATACCCGCCTCGCGAGCGGTGCGGTTCACGGCGTTCGCAAGCTGCGTCCTGGACCATCCCGCCTGTTCAAGGAGGTTCTCAAGGCCGGAATCGCGGTTGCTTTCGGGTGCCACGCCCACACCAACTCCCCGGAAATTCATGGCTTTCACGGTTACGACCGCCTCCAACGGTACCGGGATGGGCACGCCGCGCAGTTACCTCTACACAGACCGCGATCAAAAGCGGCCATGGACGGAGATGCGTGGTGACCGACCTGATGAACACAAGCAGCGCTACCGGCACGGACCGCTCCTCCGACGCGGTAGCGAGCATGGAAGCAGAGGCAGAGCAGGCAGAACGTGAGGCGCGGCGTGTCCTCACGTTCCAACTGGGTACAACGACCCGCTCGGAACTCGACGATGCCGCGGACTCCTTGCGCGGTCGAGTCAGTGCCCTCCTCGGCGATCCGTCCACCGAGGAGGGGAAGACGCATGGGGGCAGCGCCGACCATGGCTTCCTCCTGGAGGTCGCTCATCTCATCGAGAATCCTCCGGGCCCGCACGCCTTGTCCCATGAGGTCTTCTCCCACGTGAGGGCTCTGGCCCGGGTGCTCCGCAAGCTTGTCGCCATGAAGGGGGCAGCAGCTTCGGCCCGGCCGCCTCTTCCCCTACGGCCGATTCCGGGCCGGAAGGCAGCGCGATGAGTGAACGGGCCCGGCAGATCGCGTACGTCGTCTGCCTGGCCGCCATCGGCTCGTCGATCGTCGCGGCGGTGTGGTTCGAGCGGTGACGCCGTCGGCGTACGCGCGCTCAAGCCCCACGTATGGGGCCACAGACTCCCGCCCGGCTGTCTCCATGGACGGTCGGCAGCCGGGCGGGGCCAGGAGCACGACGGTGCGGAGACCGTATCTCCGCCATATCAGCACCGGAAGGACTCTCCCATGAGCGTGAACGGGAACCTCTACGCGCTGCCCATCCCGGCCGCCGACGCCTTCGCCACCTACTGCGGAGGCAACGCGGGCGGCTCCAACGAGACCTGCGTGAGCCTCGCCGCCATCCCCGGCGCCGCGGCCTCCTTCGTCATCCGCGACAGCAAGCCCGAAGGCGCGGGCAAGGAGCTGCGCTTCACCGCGGCCGAGCTCGACGACTTCGCCGCCGGGTGGGTCAGGACGCGGGGCCTGACGCTCTGACCTGGCCGCCTTCTGAGCGCGAAGCACGCAGCACCACCCAGCGGGCCGGAACGGACATCCTCCGGGCCGGCCCCGCCTTCCCCTAGCGAAGGGCGCAGATGACCTGGTCAGGGCACTGGCATGGATACGGTCCGTGGACCGGCAGCAGGGACGCGTACGGCCAGGAGGCCCTACGCCGTCCGGGTGCAGAACCGAACTCCGAGCAGACCCGCGTGTTCCTCGCCTCTACGCTGCCGCCCCTCATGACCGGGCACTCGCTCATGCGGCCGGAACAGACCGCGGTCGGGCGCACCTGGACCCGCGTCATGGGTGCCGTCACGTGGCTGAAGAGCACCTACGAGGCCAACCCTCCTGGCGAGAGGGATGACGGCGGTCGCGCATACGTCACCCTCGAACACAAGATCGCGTACGCGATGGACGCCCTTCCCCGAGGCGTCGACGTCTGCTGGGTGCACTACACGAAGTCCCAGAGCCTGATCTCCTTCTCGGTGGTGTGCTGCCTCAACCACCACCATCCCGGCCTGCCGTGCCCCCTCCCGCCCGCCTGACCGATCGGCGAAGGCAAGCGAAGCGACCCGAAGCGAGGAAGTACACCCATGTCCCTCCGCCTCTTACTGCCCGATACCGGTGTGACGGCGCTCCTGACCTCGTGGCCGGACGAGCCACGCGTGTACGAACGCGAGGCCGGCGAGCTGGACCGCGTGGTCAATGCGGAGAGCATCGACCACTACCTGGACACCGGATGCGTGCCCGCCGACGAGATCGCCGTCGTGAGCGACGGCGCCGCGCTGCACCCGGACCGCCACCGGACTGCGGGCCGCACCGACCCGGCGAAGCTACGGAGCCTCTACGAGGACGGCCACACGATCCGGCTCGGCAACCTCCAGCGGGTCGTCCCCTTCCTGGCGGACGTCTCGCGCGGCATTCAGCGGGAGACCGGCTACAGCAACTATCTGCACGCCTTCGTGACCCCACCCGGCCGTCAGGGCCTGCTCCACCACTGGGACCAGCAGATGGCCGTCATCGTGCAGATCGCGGGCAGCAAGCGGTGGCGGCTCTGGCGCCCGGTGTTTCCCTCCCCGATGCGGGAGTACCAGGAATCCTTCCGCGTCTGGGATCCCGGGTTCATTCCTCGGTGGGAAGCCATGGGACCCGACCTGGAGGTCGATCTCCGGCCAGGCCAGTCCCTGCTCCTGCCGAGGGGGTGGGTCCACCATCCCCACGCACTCGACTCCGAAGTCCGCAGCATCCACCTGACGTTCGCCATCCGGGAACGCACGCCGGTCTGGGTTGCGGAAAAGCTCATCGGCTGTGTGATCGAGAAGGAGGCCTTCCGGAGCGTCATCCTCCCCGGTGACATCGGCGGGCATCGGCTTTCGCAGCACGTACGGGAGGTCAGACAGGCCCTTGTCGAGCACCTGGCCGGTCTTGACGTCGACGACTTCGCGCGGTCCCTTCACCGAGCCGCCGTCTCGGAGAGGGAATACACCACCTGAATCCACCGATGCGGCTGAACGCCCACACATCTGGGGGCCGGAGAGAACACTCCCCGGCCCCGTGGAAGCCGTTGGAGCCCTTGCCGCCCTCGCAGACCGCGTCGATGACCCCGTCACCGTTGTCGTAGTACGGCTCGCCGCACGCCATCGCGTCCGCCTGACGGCCTCCTACTCGTACCGGTACTTCAGCGAGTCGGCCTCCACCTGCTCGATGTCGGCGATGGTCAGCTCCGGCATCCGTAGCTGGGCCAGCGTGACCTCGGCCGAGGTGGGCTGGGCGTCCGCCGGCAGCCACTGCTCCGGCTTCCAGGCCCCGCCGCGCAGAAGGGACTTGGGGCAGTGCGGGTAGACCTCCTCGATCCCCACCACCAGCGCACTGGCCGGTGGCTTGCCCACGGCGGTCAGCTGGGACAGCAGCTCGGGGCGGGTAGAGACGCAGGCCCGGCCGTTCACCCGGAGCGTGGTGGTGCGCCCGGGGATGAGGAACAGAAGCCCGGCCCGGCCGGTGGCGATGACGTTCTGGAGGGTGTCCAGCCGCTTGTTGCCGGTCGCGTCCGGTATCGCCACCGTCCATGCGTCCAGGACGGAGACGAACCCGGCGGGGCCGCCACGCGGGGAGACGTCGCAGTTGCCCTCGGCGTCCGCGCTGGCGACCAGGACCAGCGATGAGCAGCCGATCAACCGCCGTGTCTGCTCGGTGAGTTCGGTCATCTGCTTGCGTACGGCGGCGGCGCCGGGGAGCTCGTACGCCCGGCGCAGCGCCTCCTGGTCGCGCATCGCGTCGAGGCGGAGCGAGTCGAAGGCACTGCCGGCAGAGGGTTTCGTCATGCCTCCGACCCTATGGGCCGGGCAGGACGTGGTGGCCACCGAGATCGTCGGCTGCCGGGCTCCGCCCTCTATCGCCGTAGACGCTCTCCCCGCGCTCGGAAACTGATCTCCCCGGCCACTCGTCCTGTGAGGCAAGGCCAAGGGACGGGAAGACATGGTGGAGCGGGCAGACGGTGACGTGACAGCGAGGGTGGCGAAGGCGGCGAGGGCGGCGAAGCGGGGGCACCCGGCTGTCGGTGGGGGGCGGCGCGGGGTGGTGGTCGGCGGGGTCACCGTCGGCTTGGCCGGGGTGATGGGGCTTCATGGGGTGATCCCCAACTCCCCTGGGCGGATCGGGAGTCTGGTCGAGTCCCTTCTGCCGTGGGGCGGGGTCGTCGTCGCCCTGTTGTTCGCCGTAGCCCTCGCGCGGCGGTCCGGTGTCGGCTTGGTGGCTCTGCTGCTGCCCATGGGCGTGTGGGTGCACAGCTTCGGAGAGTTGCTCCTGCCCCCGCCCGAACCCGGCGCGCGGGAGCTGCTCGTCGTGCAGCACAACGTCAGTGATGTGAACCCCGATCCGGCCGGGACCGCCCGGGCGCTCCTCGCCGCCGGGGGTGATCTCGTTGCGCTGGAGGAGTTGGTCGTGCCCGCGCTGGGTGTGTACGAGGACGTCCTCGGCGCCGACTATCCGCATCACGTCGTCCACGGCACCGTCGGGCTCTGGTCCAAGTACCCGATCGAGGAGGAGCGGTTGGTGGACATCCGGCCTCGCGCGTTCGAGGCGGGGTGGAGTCGCGGGCTGCGGGCCGTCGTGCGGACGCCGTACGGGGACGTCGCCGCGTACGTCGCTCATCTGCCGTCCGTGCGGCTCGGGGCCGGCGGGCTGGCCTCCTCACGTCGGGACGAGAGCGCCCGGATGCTGGGGGATCTCGTCCGGGGCGAGAAGGTGCGGACCGTGATCCTCATGGGGGATCTGAACAGCACCGTCGACGATCGCGGACTCGGGCCGTTGACCTCGCAGTTGAACGTGGCCGAGCGTGGGTTCGCCTTCAGCTATCCCGCCGCCCTTCCGCTGGCCCGCATCGACCAGGTCCTGGCCCGTTCCGCCGGCGTCAGCCATATCCGTACGCTGCCCGCCACCAGCAGCGACCACCTGCCCGTCGCCGCCCGCGTCGCCCTGGACCCGCTCCCGCCCTCGGGCCGTCCTGCCCCGTAGCGCGTCGTGCACACGATCAGGGCGCCTACCTGGCGACGGTCAGCTCGACTTCGCAGTCCATGGTCCGGCTGTACGCCCGGCCGGCCTGGCGGTAGTCGAAGCGGCACCAGCGGGCCGATTCCTTCGGCGGTGGGGTGATCTTCAGTTCGGCCAGGTAGAAGATGTCGCTCGATTCCCCGGCTTCGACCTTCATGCCTGTCGGCACGCATGATGCGGTGAAACGGGGAAGATCGGGCAGGAGGATCTGTCGTGAGTACTTCAGCGATATCCACGAGCACGCCGATATACGACCTCCTCGTCCAGGAGCGCGGGGACGCCCTGGCCGAGGCCCGTACCGCCGCCCACCGGATCCACGACGAGGCACGGCAGGTGCTGGACTGGAGCAGTGTGCGCATCGCCGCCGCCCAGCGGGAGGAGCGGGCGTTCTCCGCGTTCGGCCGCTCCTCCCGTTCCGGTGACGACGACGGGCGGGTACGGGCTCTGCCGATGTAGGGACGCCGAGCGTGCAGGGCGCTTTCCGGCGTACGGAACGGGGGCCGCTCCACGTGGGAACGGCCCCCCTGAGATGGGCCTGATCAGGCCCTGGATCCGGTCAGCTGTAGACGCCGAACTCGTGCAGTGAGTAGCCCCAGCCCGTGCCGCGGGCCGTCAGGTGGAGCCGTACGTGGCGGGCCGTTTCGGCCAGGGTGATGGTGTCCACGTCACCGTTGCCGGTCGTCGTGGTGTGGACCGTACGCCAGGACGTGCCGTCGTCCGAGACCTGGACCTCGTACGACTTGGCGTACGCCGGGTCCCACACGAGCTGGAGGTTGCGGACGGGCGTCCGTGCGCCGAGGTCGACCGCTATCCACTGCGGGTCGCTCCAGTCGCTGGCCCAGCGGGTGTCGAGCCGGCCGTCCGTCGCGCGCTCGGGCGGGCAGGGGCAGTCGCCGTACGAGGCCTGCGAGCTGGAGGCCGTGGTGCGCTTGCCGAGGGCCACGTTGGTGCCCGTCATCGGCGGGGCGACGACCTTGACTGACTTCGTCTCGATGCCCGCGTTGCCCTTGCCGTCCTCCGACTGGATGTAGACCTTCCACACGCCGAGCTTCTCGGGTGCGGTGACCGCGAACGTGCCGTTGCCCGTGGCCCGGAACTGCGCCGGGATCAGCCCCTTGTCGCCGTTGGCGTAGTTGCCGCTGAGGAAGATCTTGTTCGTGAGCAGGTCGTTCTCGGGGTCGCGGATGTCCGCGCGGACCGTGAACTCCCGTCCCGCCGGGGCCGATCCGGCCGGTGTCACCGTCATGCCGCTGATGACCGGCGGCAGGTTGTCACCCGCGTTGGAGCCCGTGAACGCCTTCTTCACCGAGTAGTACGACAGCCGCTTCAGGCCGCTGGGGAGCAGGTTGAACCACACCCCGCCGAAGTCGTGCTCCAGGCCGTAGTGGAAGAGGGTCGCGCCCAGCGCCACGCCCTGGTGGCCCATGGTGCAGTCCCAGGCCTTGGTGTAGCCGTCACGCTTCTGTACGTCGGTGGGCTCGTCGGGTACGCCGTTGGCGTCGTCCGGCACCTCCCACTCACCCGCCGGGCCGGTCTCCGTGATGATGTAGGGCTTGGTGTAGCCGCCCTCCACCCAGTCCTGGCGGACGCCGCAGATGTCGCCGTACGCGTTCATCGAGTACAGGTCGAGGTCGGGGGCGTTGCGCTTGTAGTACGGCCAGGCGCCCGTCCACGCGTCGGTGGAGGTCACCGGGTGGTCGGCGTCGATCGCGTGGATCCTCTTGGCGGCGTCGTTGACGAAGGTCGTGTACGCGTTGCGCTGCGCCTCCAACTCCGCTCCGCTGTAGCAGTTCTGGAGGCCGAGGACCGACTCGTTGCCGACGTTCCACATGAGGGTCGCCGGGTGGTTCTTGTACGTCTCGACCCACTTGGCGATCTCGGTGAGCATCGTCGACTTGTACGCGGTGTCGGTGACGTAGTTCGCGCAGCCGCCGCTGCCGGGGCCGCCGCCGGGCTGGAGCCAGAAGCCGTTCATGACGCGCAGGCCGTTCGCGGCGGCGGCGTCGAGCAGGGGCTTCGTGCCGGCGTCCGTGCCCCAGGTGCGGACCGTGTTGACGCCCATCGACTTCAGGTCGGGCATGTAGCGCGGCGCGTCCGCCATGGACGGGCCCCAGGTCAGGCCCTTGACGGTGTACGGCTGTCCGCCGACGGTGAGCTGCCACGCGCCCTGGCCGCCGGTGACCTTGACGGCGCCGCCGGCCGGGGGCGGGGTGTCGCCCTGGGTGCCGTAGACCTGGAACTCCCAGAGGGAGTAGCCGTATCCGCCGGGGCGGGCGGTGCCGAGCATCCGGACGTAGCGGCCGGAGCCGGTGAGGGCGAGGTCGTCGGTGCCGCCGTCGCCGTCGGTGACCTTCCTCAGGGTGGTCCAGTCGGTGCCGTTGTTGCTGGCCTGGATCTCGTACGCCTTGCCGTAGGCGCCCTCCCAGGTGAGCACGGCCCGGCTCAGGTCGGACCGCTTGCCGAGGTCGATCCGGATCCACTGCGGGTCGGACCACTGGCTGGCCCAGCGGGTGCCGGTCAGGTTGCCGTCGACGGCCTGCGCGGCGGAGAGGCCGTCACCCTCCTGCGAGGAGGCGGTGGCGGGCTTGCCCTGGGAGATCAGGGGGTCGGCGGCGCGTGCCTCGGTGGGCGCGGTGATGACGGTGAGGGTGGAGGCGAGCAGGGCGGCGAGGGTCAGGGTGAGGGCGGGTCTGCGGAGGGCGGGCAGGGAGGGTCTGCGGAGGTGGGGCAAGGAAGGCACTTGCGGCTCCTGAAGGGGGTGAGGGGGATGGGTGGGTGAGGGGGATGGGTGGGTGAGGGCGATAGGACTGGGTGCGGATACGCGGACGGCCGCCGTCGGGGAGGACGGCGGCCGTCCGTGGGGAGAGCGCCGGGAGGAGTGAGCGGGGAACTGCCCCCGGGCCGGGGTCAGGCCCGGCCCGGGGAGTCGTCGCCCCGGGCCGACGGTCGGGCCGGGGCGGGAGGTCGTCACCCCGAGCCGACGGTCAGGCCCGGCCCGGGGAGTCGTCCCCTGCCCTGCGGGCCACCGCAGGGCGTTGCCCCCGCGGGGGACGGATCAGGGGAAGGAGACCAGGGTGGACGGCACGGTGGAGGTGCCGGCCGGGACCGTGGAGGCTCCGGTGCTGTTGATGACGTGGTTGTAATGGCCCATTCCGCCGAGCGACACCACGAGGAGGCTATGGAACTTCACGCCCGGCTTCACCGGGGCCTTGAAGCCGTGGTCCTGGCGGATGGTGGGATCGACGTTGTAGTTGCAGTAACTGCCCATCCCCCAGCCCTCATGGACGTCGACCGAGTCGTCGACCCGGTAGGCGGCGAAGCCCTTCGTGTCACCGTTCTGGATGGCGGCCTGGTTGGGTGCGTCGTACGCCTTCTCGTTCTGGTAGAAGATCGTGCGGCCGCGCTCGCCGTACCACTCGACGTCGTACTTGTTGAAGTGCTCCACGAAGAGGCCCGTGGCGAGCACGTCGTCGCCGTAGACCCGGACCCCGTAGTCGGCACGGTTGGTCTCCCAGCCGACGCCCTCACCGTGGTCCGCGCGCCACACCCAGGTGTGGTCGATGATCACGTCGTCGCTGTTGACGACGATGCTCGTGGTCGCCTTGCCGGCGCCCGCCCCGCCGATGCGGACGTAGACGTCCTGGATGGAGGTCGGGTTGGCGGAGTGGTCGGCGGAGGAGTTCTGCGGGCCGAGCTCCAGCAGGGTCGGCGAGTTGACCGTACCGGCGTCGATCAGGAATCCGGCGAGCTTGACGCCGTCGACGTCGGCGACCTTCATCGCGGTGACGCCGTTGTCCGGAATGATCGTCGCGAGGCCGAGGCCGAGGACGACCGTGTTCGCGCGGTTCACGTTGATGGTCTGGTCGACGTGGTAAATGCCGGGCGTGAAGAGGAGGTTGAGGCCCTGGGACAGCGCCTGGTTGATCGTGGCGGCGGTGGCGCCGGGCTTGACGACGTAGAACTGGTTCAGGTCGATCGACGTGCCCTGCGGGGTGCCGTTCCAGGAGACGCCGCGCGCGTTGGTGCGCTTGGCGGGGACGAAGACCTTGTACGTGTTGCCGTCCAGGTACAGGAACGGCTTCTCGCGCGAGATCGGCGTGGTCTGGAGCGTGGTGTAGCGGGGCTCGGGGAACGAGGTGGCGGGTGCGCCCTCGACGCCCGAGAAGGTCTGGTTCCAGACGGAGTTGGACCAGCCGCCGATCGAGCTCTCGCGGGTGTACCACTGCTGCTGCGAGTAGTTGCCGACCTGGCCGTCGATCTTGGAGTCGGCGATGTAGCCGCCGCTGGCCCAACCGTAGCCGTTCGGGGCCAGGTTGAGGCCGCCCTTGACGTGCATACGGCGGAAGGAAGCGGCCTGCGAGACGGCCCAGCGGTTGGTGCCGCTGACCGGGTTGACGGCCAGGTTCTCGGCCGAACGCCAGAAGTTCTGCGTCGCGTTGCCGTTGAACCAGCCGGCGTCGACGGTCACATCACCGTTGATGGTGGTGTCGTCGGGCTTGAGGCCGAGGCCGGAGATCGAGGTGTAGAAGCCGATCTCGGCGTTGAGGTTGTTGTAGGTGCCGGGCTTGAAGAGGAACTGGTGCCGCCCGTTGCCGAAGTGCGAGGCCTCCTGCTGGTCGAACACCTCGTCCAGCTTGGCCTGGATGTTGGGCGTGGAGGGGTCGAAGACATGCACGTTCGGGCCGAGGTCGCCGCCGCCGGGCAACTGCGGGCCGCCGGTGCCGCCGGACTCGCCGTACACCTTGAACTCCCAGAGGGAGAAGCCGTATCCGGTGCCGCGGGCGGTGCCGAAGACCCGGACGTAGCGGGCGTCACCGCTGATGTTCAGGGTGTCCGTGCCGCCGTCGCCGGTGGTGGTCTGGTAGGCGGTGGACCAGGTGGAGCCGTTGGTCGAGAGCTCGACCCGGTAGGCCTTGCCGTACGCCGCCTCCCAGTCCAGGACCACCTGGCTGAGCCGCGTGGTCGCACCGAGGTCGACGCGGATCCACTGCGGGTCGGAAGCGGCGCTGGACCAACGGGTGGTGGCGTTGCCGTCGACGGCCGCGGTGGCCGGGGTGCCGTAGTTCTCCTCGCTGGACGCGGTGACCGGCTTGCCCTGCGAGAGCAGTACGGGTGCGGCCTCGGCCTTCGTGGCGGGGACGAAGGCGAGAAGGGTGGCGGCCAGAGCGGTGGCCATCGCGGCGACGATGCCGCGGGTCACCGGTCTCGGTCCGGGGGTACGGCGGCCGGTGCCGTGGGACACCGGGACCGCTGGGGATATGCCGACTGCGGGCATGCGGGTGCTCCTCGAAGTGGAACTGCGGTGGGAGAGCGCTCTCCCGGAACCTTGCCCGCCACATCGGTCACGGTCAAGAATCCCGACACGACTTTTCTTTCGGCTTGGATTAAGTAGATGCGCCTGCGCTGGAGCTGTCGCCTCGTCAGGCGGAGCACGTACGAGCGCGCTTGAAGATAGGAAAGACTTATTGCGCAACTAATCTTTCGCATCTACGGTGGCCGCATGCGACCTCAGCGCGAGCCCGAGCAGATCACCGACCTCTCCCGGCTGAAGGCCTTCACCAACCCGCTGCGCATGCAGCTCTACCGACTGCTGTACGCCGCCGGGACCGCGACCGCCTCACAACTCGCCGAGCAGGTCGATCAGGCCCCGTCGCTGGTCAGTTACCACCTGCGCAAGCTCGCGGAGCACGGCTTCGTGGCCGAGGCGAGCGGGCACAGCACGGACGGCCGCGAGCGGTGGTGGCAGGTGGCCTCCGAGAAGGGGTGGGGCTTCCGCGACGCGGACTTCACGGGTACGCCGGAAGGAGCCGCCGCCGTCGGATCGGTGCTGCGCGGCATCCTCGACAACCGCTCCGCCCAGTACCGCGCCTACCTCGACCAGAGCACCGCCTGGGGCGAGGAGTGGACCGATGCCGCCTTCAGCTCCGAGTGGCTCATGGCCCTGACCTCCGCCGAACTCGCCGAGATGAGCGACGAGTTGGAGGTCGTCACGCGGCGGTGGCGGGAGCGCGGCAAGGCTGCGCGGGAAGCGGGCGACACCGAGGGGCGCGAGCATGTGTCCGTGCACCTGTACGGGTTCCCGTTCCGGCCCTGAGCCCGTACGGGTTCCCGTTCCTGGCCCTGAGCCCGTACGGGTTCCCGTTCCCGCGCTGTGCCCGGTCCTCACCCCTCACCCCTCACCCCTCACCCAGGGAGACCCCGTGTCCGCAGCGAAGACCGCCTTACCCGAGAGCCCCGCCGCGCCCCGGCCCGCTCACCGCGACGCCAACGTCCTTCGCTGGCTCGCCGCGTACACCGCTTCGCTCATCGGCGACAGCGTCTACTTCGCCGCCCTCGCCTGGTCGGCGCAGAAGGTCGCCGGGCCCACCGAGGTCGGTCTCGTCATGGCCGCCGGAGCGTTCCCCCGGGCGCTGCTCATGCTGGGCGGGGGCGTGGCGGCCGACCGGTTCGGGGTGCGCCGGATCGTGCTCGGCAGCGACGCCGTACGGTGCGTCCTCATCCTCGCGGTGGCGGCCGGCGTCGCGGTCACCGCGCCCGCGGTGTGGATCCTGGTGGCGCTGGCCCTCGCGTTCGGCGCGGTCGACGCGCTGTTCGTCCCCGCCGTCGGGGCGCTCCCGCCACGCATCACCGCCCCGGACCAACTGGCGCGCGTGACCGGCATGCGTACGTTGTCGATGCGGGTCAGCCAGATCAGCGGCCCGCCGCTCGGCGGCCTGGCCATGGGGCTCGGCGGCGCGCCGGCCGCGTTCGCCGTGGCGGGGGTGCTCTTCGCCCTGTCGCTGCCGCTCCTGCTGACGGTACGGCTCCGGCCGTCGGGGGTGCCTGACGCGGATGACGTACGCGATGAGGCGGCACCCGCGCCTGCCCCCGCCGGCGCCTGGCAGGACCTCCTCGGCGGGCTGCGCTACCTCCGCCGCCACCCCCTCATCGGCCCGCTCATCGCGGTCATCGCCGTCAGCGAGCTCGGGCTCACCGGGACCCTCAACGTCGGCATGATCCTGCTCAACGGCGAGCGCGGCTGGGGGCCTTCGGGGTACGGCTGGATCATCAGCGGGTTCGGCGCGGGGGCCACCGTGGGGGCCGTCCTGCTCGCCGTCGCCGGACGGCTCCCCCGGGCCGGGCTGACCCTGGCCGGGACCCTGCTCGTCGGGTGCGCGGGCGCGGGCGCCATCGCCCTGGTCCCCGCGCTGCCGCTCGCCGTGGCGCTGGCCGGCGCGGTGGGCCTGGCCATGGGCATCTACGGCACCCTGGCCAACGCCCTCGTACAGACCGCCGCGGACCCCGCGTACCTGGGGCGGGTCACCTCGGTCGTGATGCTCACCTCGGTGGGCCTGGCGCCGATGAGCTACCCGGTGGTCGGGGCGGCCATCGGGGTGTGGGGGTCCGCGCCGGTCTTCATCGGGTGCGGGGTGTTCGGGAGCGTGGGGGTGGTGGTCGCACTGGCCTGCGGGACGGTGCGGAGGGCCGAGCTGCCGGACATCAAGAATTGACCCACTCCTCTCCCGTTCAAGTGCACCCCGACCTGGGTCGCTTGCGCGGAATCGGAGTGGGGGGACCTCCGGGGTGCGTGCGTGCGCGGCACCCCGGGAACCCTTCGACGTCCGCCTCAGCGGTAGTCGTCCGGGTGGTCCTGCATCCAGGTGTTGATGCCGTCGCGGGTGGAGACGATCTCGGAGAAGTGCTTCTCCAGGTGCGGCGTCGACCGGTCCTCGCCCAGCTTGCCGAACAGGACCTTCATGTCCGCGAGCGGCTGCTTGAAGTGGCCGGGCCCCTTCTGGTCCGCCCGCATCGCCTCGTCCAGCTCCGTGAGTTCCCGGGTGACCCGGCCGAGGAAGTAGGCGCAGTCCCCCGCGCCCGGCGTGCAGGTGTCGTTCAGCGTGGCCTGGAGCGTCGCGAAGGCGTCGCGTACGAGCTCGGGGGCCGGTTCGGCGGGTGCGGTCGGCTCCTCCGTGGCCTCGTCCGCCGCCGGCTCGGCGTCCTCAACGGAGTCGGCGTTCTCGGCCTGGTCGGCCGACGGCGACGCCGTGGCGGAGAGGTCGGCGCCGAGGCCGCCCTCGGTCTGACCCTGGCTGCACGAGACCAGGGCGGCCGCCGCCAGGACCGCAACTGCCGTGGCGCGGAGTCCTGTCGCGGTGGTGGTCGCGGTTCTGCTTATGCCGTTGCGGGCAGTCGTACGTACAGACATGAGGCCCCCCTCGTGTGATGGGTCCAGACCTTATACCGCCGCCTGGCCCTCTTGATCCGCCTGGTCCACCTCCGCCAGGAACGCCGCCATGTCCCCGAACACCGCCCCCGGGTCGTCCAGGTGGACGTCGTGCCCCGCCTCCGGGACCACGGCGATCCGCGTCCCCGGACGGCGCTCGGCCATCCGGTCCGCCTCCCGCTGCTTCAGCATCCCCTTTCCGGCCCGCACCACCAGCACCGGGCAGCGCACCTCGTCCCACGCGTCCCAGAAGTCGCGTTGGGCGTTCTCCTGCACCGTGGCGACCATGACGTCCCGGTCCACGCGCGGGTGCAGGCCCCCGGGGCCCGGGGCGAGGCCGGCCGCCCAGGCGCGGCCCGCCGCTCCCCCGCCGAAGAACGCGGCCGGCGGGGAGGCGGAGATCGTGGGCGACCTGGACCACGTCCCGCACATGGGCCGCCCGGGAGACGTCCCCCGGGCGCCGCGTACTCGCACCGCTGCCCCGCGCGTCGAACGCGACCACCCGGTGGGTGGGCGTGAACCGGGCCGCCAGCGCGTCCCATTCGCCGCTGTGGCCGGCCAGGCCGTGCAGCAGGAGCAGGGGTGGGCCGTCACCGCCGCTGTCGGTGCCGTGCAGGTGTACGGGCGGGGCATCGTCCCCGTCTCCCGCAACCGTGACCGCTGTCGTCCCCATGCGCAGCCCCTCCCTGTCCGGCCACCGCCGCTCCCGCCCACCGTCGCCCCCAGCTGAGGCACGAGCCCTCCCGCACACCGCCGTCAGACCCCGGCGGCCAATGTTCATTTTCCCTTGGCAGGAGGAGACCGAGCATCACCGGAATGTCGAACTCCGCGATATACACGCCGCGAATGTTCACCTCTTGTCCATCCAGGCGGAAAGCGCCGATACGCAGACCGACACAGCACCGCTGCCCCACGGGCGAAGACCCAAACCAGCCGCATTTCAGGCGCGTTGTTGAAAGAACCTTGAAATAATCCTGCCCTCCCGGCGCACACGCCGACCCGGCAGGCGAACGATTGACAGGTCCTTATTCGGCCACCTAGTGTTCCGGACCGTTCGGAGTCGGAAGGCTGGACTCCAGAACGTCCGATGTTACTTGGGGGGAGATGGCATCGAGCCCCAAGTGTGGTATTGCGGCGTACCTGTTCGCCGTTCCATCTTCCATGGGGGTCGTCGTGATTTCTGCCCGAAATATGTTACTGCTGCCACAGACGAACCAGTTACGCGCGCTGCACACCGTCATACGCGACAAGAACGCGTCGGCCAGAGACTTCGAGGTCTACTCCCGGAGAATCATCCGGCTGCTGCTGGAGGCGGGCCTCGATCTGCTTCCCTTCGAGAAGCGCGAGGTCACCACGCCGGTCGGCGAGACCTACCACGGGCTCCAATTCACTCCGCGCGTCTGCGGGGTCTCGGTGGTCCGCGCCGGGGAGAGCATGGAGGCGGAGCTGCGGGACATGGTCCCCGGCATCCGTATCGGAAAAATCCTGATCCAGCGGGACAAGCGGACGAAGCAGCCCGAGCTGTTCTACAAACACCTCCCCGATGACATCGGCTCGAGTCACGTACTGCTGCTGGAACCCATGCTGGCCACCGGGGGATCAGCCCTCGCCGCCCTGGACGTGCTGCGCGACGCCGGAGTTCCGGAGGAGAACATCGTTCTGATCAACTTCCTGGCCTCCCCCACGGGACTGGAGCGGGTCAGCCACGCCGCCCCGGACATGAAGATCGTGACCTCCTCGGTGGAGGACGGAATGAACGAGCACGCGTTCATGGTTCCCGGAATCGGCGACTTCGGGGACAGGTTCTTCGGTACCGTTCCCACGGTCGCCTCATGAGGCAGCGTGCCGGGCTCGACTCCGCACTCACCGTCCTGGCCCCGGTCGTCTGGGGCAGCACCTATCTGGTGACGACGCAGTTCCTTCCGCCGGACCGGCCGCTTCTCGCCGCCGCCGTGCGCGCCCTGCCGGGCGGGCTGATCCTCACGCTGGCGGGGAGGAGACTTCCGCAGGGCCACTGGTGGTGGCGCATCCTGGTGCTGGGAGCCCTGAACATCGGGGTCTTCTTCTACCTGCTCTTCGTCGCCGCCTACCACCTGCCCGGCGGTGTCGCCGCGCTGGTCGGCTCCATCCAGCCGGTCTTCGTCCTCCTGCTGTCCGCGCTGCTGCTGCGCGAGGTGGTCCAAGGCCGGCAGGTGGGCGCCTGTGTGCTCGGTACCGCCGGGGTGGGCATGCTCGTCCTGGGGCCGGAGGCCGGACTCGACGCGATCGGGGTGGCCGCCGGTCTGGGTGGCGCCGCGTGCATGGCGTCGGGCATCGTCCTGACCAAGCGCTGGGGCCGCCCCCCAGGGGTGGGACTGCTCACCTTCACCGGGTGGCAACTGGCCGTGGGCGGCCTGCTCATCGCTCCGGTGGCGCTGGCTGCGGAAGGTCTTCCCGAGCGGCTGACCTGGTCGAATGTCGCCGGGTTCGGCTACCTCAGCCTCATCGGCGCCCTGCTCGCCTACGCCGTCTGGTTCCGCGGCATCGAGCGGCTGCCCGCCCTGACGGTGTCGCTGCTCGGCTTCGCCAGCCCGCTCGCCGCCACCGTCCTCGGCTTCCTCTTCCTCCAACAGGGCCTGACACCCGTCCAGGGCGCCGGAGCCATCGCCGTGATCGGCGCGGTCCTGCTGGCCCAGCGCTCCAGCGCGCGGAAGCCCCTGGAGCCGGACCCACCGATGGAGACGGCCGGGACGGGCACGGAGACTCCCACCGCCGCCGGACCCGCCCACCCGGCACCACCTTCGCCGCAAGCCGGTAACCGATCGGCCGCGCGTTCCTCCCGGCCGATCGCAGAGAGCCGGCAGACCACGGAAAGGGAGCAGTCGTGACGCGGCCGGTCCTGTTCGACCTCGACGGAACCCTCGTCGACACCCCGAACGCCATCGTCGAGAACTTCACCGCCACCCTCGCCGAACTGGGCGTTCCGGCCGCCTCCCCCGAGGAGATCCGGTCCACCATCGGGCTGCCGCTGGAGAAGGCGTTCACCCAGCTCATCGGCGTCTCCGCACCCGCGGCCACCGTCGACGCGGCCGTGCCGTGCTACCAGCGGCTGTACCGCGAGCTGATCGTGCCGAAGGCGCAGTCGCTGCTGTACCCCGGAGTCGTCGACGGTCTGGCCAGGCTGTCCGACGCCGGGCTGCTCCTCGCCATCGCCACCAGCAAGCACACCGCCAGTGCCGAAGTGCTGCTGACGGCGGCGGGCATCCGGGACCGGTTCGCCATGGTCGTCGGCGCGGACGCCGTCACGGAGCCGAAGCCGGCGCCGGAGACCGGCCTGCTCATCGCGGCCGAGCTGGGCCACCCCGCCGACCGGGCCATCATGGTCGGCGACACGACGCACGACATCTCCATGGCGCACAACGCCGGCATGCGCAGTGTGGCGGTCACCTACGGCATCCACTCGGCCGATCAACTGGCCTCCGTACGGCCCACCTGGACGGTCCCGGACTTCCCCGCCGTCGTCGAAGTGATCCTCCGCGCCGACTAGCCGCGCGCAGCCGCGGCGCCACACGCGTCCGCCATCACCCCTCACCCCCGGGCCGGGGGTGGCCAGCCCTTTCCCCCGGCCCGCCCTTCGACCAGCCCCGGCCGACCGGCCGATGGGCCATGCCCTGATACCGCCCCGCCGGTCCCAGGGCACAACAGGACTGACTTCACCCATGAGTTCACCTGCACGATCAGCACCAGCCGGCGTCGGCACACCCGGCCGACGCGGCCGTATCCATCGCAGATCACACTTCCCGGGGGATCTTCAGAGATGAGCACCAGCACGTCGGTACCCGCCGTACTCCAGCAACGCGCCTCCCTGCCGGAGCTGTTGCGCCACCAGGCCCGTGAACGGGGTGACGACATCGCCGTGATATCGGCCGAGGGCCGCCTCACCTTCGCGGAACTCCACTCCGCCGCCGTGCGGATGGGCTCCCACCTGGCCGGCGCCGGTGTCTCGCCCGACACCTGCGTCGGACTCTTCGTGGAGCCCTCCGCCGAACTGGTGACGGGCGTGTGGGGCATCCTCACCGCGGGCGCGGCCTATCTGCCGCTCTCGCCCGACTACCCCGACTCCCGGCTCCGCTACATGGCGGCCGACGCGGGTGTCGGCGTGGTCGTCACCCAGAGCCACCTGCGCGGCAGGCTGCACGGCCTGGTTCCCGCGGGCACCCTGGTCGTCACCGTGGACGAGGCCACGGCCACCGGTTCCTCATACCCTCTTCCCGAGCCCCGGGAGGACCACCTCGCCTACGTCATCCACACCTCCGGCAGCACGGGCAGCCCCAAGGGCGTGATGATCGAACAGCGCGGCGTGGTGGCGCAGTTACGGTGGCTGGAGCGCAGCGGCTACCTCGGCCCGGCGGTCTCCATCCTGCAGAAGACACCCATCAGCTTCGACGCGGCGCAGTGGGAGGTCCTCGCCTGCGCGGCGGGGGCCCGGGTGGTCATGAGCCCGCCGGGATCGTTCCGCGACCCCCAGGCCATCATCGACGCGATCCACACGTACGGCGTCACCGCCCTCCAGGGCGTACCCACCCTGCTGCGGGCTCTCGTCGACAGCGGCGAGCTCGACACCTGCTCCACACTGACCCGGATCTTCTCGGGCGGCGAGGCCCTCACCCGGGCCCTCGCGCAGGAGCTGTTCCGCACCCTTCCGGGCGTCTCGCTCGTCAACCTCTACGGCCCGACCGAGGCCACCATCAACGCGACGTCCCTCCACGTCTCCCCCGACACCCTCGACGACGAGGACCTCCACATCCTGCCCATCGGCAGACCGGCGGACGGCGTCACCTGCCACATCCTGGACGAGAACCTCCGCCCCGCCGGCACCGGGCGGAGCGGGGAGCTGTTCATCGGCGGGGTCCAGGTGGCCCGCGGCTACGCCGGACGGCCGGAGGTCACCCGGGAGCGCTTCATCACCTCCCCGTTCGACCCGGCCGAGCGCCTGTACCGCACGGGCGACCTCGCCCGGTGGCGGGCGGACGGCACGATCCAGTACGAGGGCCGCACCGACAACCAGGTCAAACTCCGCGGCTACCGCGTCGAGTTGGAAGAAGTCGCCTCACGGGTCGAGGAGCACACGTGGGTGCGCAGGGCCGCCGCGGTGGTCACCGACAACCCCAGGACCGGCTCCCAGGTCCTGGTGGCCGCCGTCGAACTCAACGAACACACGGCGGCGGTGATGGACCAGGGGCGCTCCGACGCCGGGCACCACCAGTCCAAGTCCTCCAAGCTCCAGGTGAAGGCCCAGCTCGCCGACCCCGGACTGCGGGAGCCGGCCGGACTGGCGGGCCGGCCCGTCGTCCCGCTGGCCGGAGCCGAGGCGACGGCGGAGCAGCGGCGGGCCGCCTTCGCCCGCAAGTCGTACCGGTTCTACGAGGGGGGACGGGCCACCGTCGAGGGGCTCAGCGCCCTGCTCACCCCACCCCCGCCCCCCGCCACCGCCGCCGCGCGCGAGCCGGGTGAGCTCACCGCCGGGGAGCTCGGCTCCCTCCTCCGCTGGCTCGGTCCGCACCGCAGCCCCGACCGGCTGCTGCCGAAGTACGCCTACGCCTCACCCGGAGCCCTGTACGCCACCCAGCTGTACCTGGAGATCGACGGCGTGGCCGGGCTGTCGGGCGTCTACTACCACCACCCCGTCGACCACACCCTCGTACGCGTCGGGGACCACCCGGCCCCCGGCCGCACCACCGAGTTGAAGATCCACTTCCTGGGCAGGCGGAGGGCCATCGAGCCCGTCTACAAGAACAACATCGTCGAGGTGCTCGAGTTCGAGGCCGGGCACATGCTCGGGGTCCTGGAGGAGGTGCTGCCCGGCCTGGGCCTCATGGTCCGCCCGCACGGCTTCGTCCCGGACGCCGCGGCGCGGCTCGATGTCGCGGCGGAGGACCACTACCTGGGCACGTTCGCGGTGGTCCCGCACGACGGCCTGCCCCGCCCCGAGGAGGTGGAACTGTTCGTCCAGGCGCACGGCGACCGCGTCGACGGACTGCCCGGCGGCCTCTACCGCCACCAGGACGGCATGCTGGTCCGGCTCGGGGACGAGGTGGTGGAGCGGCGCCACGTCATCGCGATCAACCAGGGCGTGTACGACCGGGCCTCCTTCGGCGTCAGCGCCGTCTCGCGGACGGCCGACGACTGGCGGCGTTACATGGTGCTCGGAACCCTGCTGCACCGCCTCCAGCGCGTTCCGGGCGTGGGGCTGATGTCGGCCGGGTACTCCTCGCGGACCGGTCACCCGCTGCCGGCCGCCCAGCGCCTGGACGACCTGCTGGACCGGGCGGCGGTCCCGGCCGCGCCGGCCTCGTACTTCTTCGTGGGCGGCCCGGTGTCCGCGGAACAGGCCGCACACACGGGCATGAACGAGGACGCCGTACACACCAGGGGGCCGGCGGAGATGATCCGCGACGACGCCGCCCAGTTCCTCCCCGACTACATGGTCCCGGCGCGGGTGGTCGTGGTGGACCGGCTGCCGGTCACCGCCAACGGCAAGACGGACCTCAAGGCCACCGCCCTCCTGCCCGAGGTGGCCGCCGGCCGGAACACCGCCCCGCACGTCGAGCCGGCGACGCCCACCGAGCGGTGGCTGGCCGGGGAGTGGGGCCGCCTCCTCGGCTACGAAGAGGTCTCCACCAGGGACGAGTTCTTCGCCTCGGGCGGCAACTCCCTGCACTCCGTGGCGCTGGTGAACAGGATCAACAGACGGTTCGGGACCCGGCTCCCGCTCCAGACGGTGTTCGAGGCACCGACCCTGGCCGAGCTGGCGGCACGCGTGGAGGACCGCGCGGCGGCGCCCGCCTCCAGGCTGTTGCGCCTCAACACCGACGGCGCCCCGGCCCAGGTCTTCGTCTGGCCCGGCCTGGGCGGATACCCCATGAACCTGCGTACGCTCGCCCTGGGCTTCGACGGCGAACGCTCGGTGGCGGGGATACAGGCGTACGGCATCAACACCGGCGAGACCCCCCACGCCACCATCCGGCAGATGGCGGAGGCGGACATCGCCGAGATACGCCGCGTCCGGCCCACCGGGCCGTACACCCTCTGGGGCTACTCCTTCGGCGCCCGGGTCGCCTTCGAGGCCGCCTGGCAACTGGAGCAGGCGGGCGAGAAGGTGGAGAACCTGCTGCTGATCTGCCCGGGCAATCCGCACGTCCGGACGCAGGAAGGCCGGCGGTGGGGCCGTGAGGCCTCGTTCGCCAACCCGGTCTACGTGACCATCCTCCACTCCGTCTTCGCGGGGACCACCCACGGGCCCGCCGTGGAGGCCTGCCTGCGGGAGGCCACCGACGAGGACTCCTTCGTCGCGTTCGTGCACCGCCGGATGCCCGCGCTCAGCGAGGGGACGATCCGCCGCATCACCCAAGTGGTCTCTGCTACCTATGAGTTCGAGTACTCCTTCCGCGAACTGCGGGAGCGCAGGGTCGAGGCCCCGGTGACCATCTTCAAGGCACGCGGGGACGACTACTCGTTCCTGGAGGACAGCTCCGGCTACTCGGCCGAGCCGCCCCGGGTGACCACCCTCACGGGCGACCACTACGAGGTGCTGAAAGAGCGAGGCGTCGCGGAACTGATCGCCGGAATACGAGCCTTGGACGTCTTCGCGTAAGCCCCGCAACCAGAGCCGGAGCCGGAACCGGAGCCGGAACCGGAGCCGGAGCCGGAGCCGGACAGAGACCGAGACCGAGACCGAGAGGAACCCGCCACGTGCCGCACGTCAGCATCCAGCACTTCAGCCGTACGTTCACCGAGGCCGAGAAGGCCGACCTGGTCGAAGCCCTGACCGAGACGATCACCCGGGTCTTCGGCACCGGGGCGGAGGCGGTGTCCATCGCCGTGGAGCCGGTCGACCCGTCCCGGTGGACCGAGGAGGTCTGGCAACCGCAGATCGAGGCCCGCCCGCACCTGCTGTGGAAGCAGCCCGGATACACCCCGAACACCACCACCGAAGGAACCCGATGAGCCACGCGGCATCCCCCATCCCGGTCGTCCACTCCGAAGAGGTCCGCGAGGCCCTGCACGAGGGCCGCCCGGTCGTCGCCCTGGAGTCCAACGTCATCACGCACGGCCTGGCCTACCCGGACAACGCGGAGACCGCGCACAAGGTGGAGGCGGCCGTCCGCAAGGGCGGCGCCGTCCCGGCCACGATCTGCCTGGACGGCGGCGCGATCAGGGTCGGCATGAGCGACGACGACATCGAACGCTTCGCCTCCGAACAGGGCATCCCGAAGGTCTCCAG
The DNA here is from genome assembly GCF_042718795.1 of Streptomyces cyaneofuscatus. Taxonomy (GTDB): domain Bacteria; phylum Actinomycetota; class Actinomycetes; order Streptomycetales; family Streptomycetaceae; genus Streptomyces; species Streptomyces cyaneofuscatus_A. The sequence goes on along the minus strand of NZ_JBHXOX010000004.1, from coordinate 160,855 downwards.
CCGCGACCTGCCGGTCGTCCTGGCCCGGGGCGGACGGGGCGCCACCACCGTCGCCTCCTCCCTGGTCGCCGCCGAGCTCGCCGGGATCCCCTTCTTCGCCTCGGCCGGCCTCGGCGGGGTCCACCGGGGCGCGCAGACGACGATGGACGTCTCATCGGACCTGATCCAGCTGACCCGGTCCAAGGTGGCGGTCGTCTGCGCGGGCGCCAAGATGATCCTCGACCTGAAGCTGACCATGGAGTACCTGGAGACCCAGTGCGTCCCGGTGATCTCCACCGGCTCCGACGACTTCCCGGCCTTCTACTGCGCCTCCAGCGGGGTGCGCTCCCCGCACCGGGTGGACGACGACGACCTGCTGGCCCGGATCGTGGCCACCCACTGGGCGGCCGGCCACCCCGGCTCGGTGGTCATCACCACACCCCCGCGCCCCGAGGACGCGGTGGACTCCGCCGAGGCGGAGCAGGCGATCACCGAGGCGCTCGCCCAGGCCGAGCAGGACGGGGTGAGCGGCCAGGGTCTCACCAAGTACCTGATGCGTGCCGTCGACCGGACGACCGGAGGCCGGACCGCCCAGGCCAACATGGCGGTCCTCATCTCCACCGCCGAGACCGGGGGCAGGCTGGCCGCCGCCTACGCCCGGCACGTGAACACCGGTTCCTGACCGGGCTCCGGGGCGACGTCTGAAAAAGGCCGCGGCGCGTTGAACACGGGGGCCGCCGCGCCCGTACCACCGGGCAACTCCCCCGTGTAAGCCGGGTGCGTACCCGTACGACAGGACGGGTACGCACCCGGAACCCCGGGCTCCGAAAGGCACCGGGAGCCGGAGTCGAGGTCGGGGCCGGGGCCGGGGTCAGCCGCCCAGCGCCCGCGACACCGTGTGGATCGCCAGGCCCGCCAGCGCTCCGACCACCGTGCCGTTGATGCGGATGAACTGCAGGTCACGGCCGATGTGCGCCTCGATCTTCTTCGACGTCTGATCCGCGTCCCAGCTCGCCACCGTCTCGCTGATCAGCGAGGTGATCTCGGCCCGGTACCGGGTGACCACGTAAACCGCCGCGTCCTCCAGCCAGCCGTCGACCTTGCGCTGGAGCCGCTCGTCACCCGCCAGCTTGGCGCCCAGCGACATCAGCGACGCCCGGGCCCGCAGGCGGAGTTCGCTGCGCTCGTCCTCGGCCGCCGCGAGGATCATCGTACGGACGGAGGACCAGGCGGAGGCGATGACGTCCTGCACCTCGCCGCGGCCCAGGATCTCCGACTTCAGCCGCTCCACCCGGGCCCGGGTGTCGGCGTCGCTCTGGAGGTCGGCCGCGAAGTCGGTGAGGAACGTGTCGATGGAGCCGCGGGCCGGGTGGCCCGGCATGTCCCGCATCTCCGTGACGAACCGCAGCAGTTCCTTGTAGACCCGCTCGCCCACCCGCTTGTCCACGAAGCGCGGGGTCCAGCCCGGCGCCCCGCCCTGCACCGCGTCCATCACCGAGTCGCCGTGCTCCACCAGCCAGTCGTGCGCCCGTACGCAGATGAGGTCGACGACCTTGCGGTGGCCGCCGTCCTCCACGACCCGCTCCAGCATCTTGCCGAGACCGGGGCCGACCTCCGCCGCGTTGGCCCGCCGGGTGATGGCCTCGCCGACGACCGCCTGGACGTCGGAGTCCCGCAGCACGGTCAGCGCGCCGCGCAGCGCCGTCGCCAACTCGGCGGTCACCCGGTCGGCGTGGGCGGGCTCCGAAAGCCACGCACCGACCCTCCGGCCGACCCCCAGAGCGTGAATTCGGTCACGAATGACGTCTCCGGAGAGAAAGTTTTCGCCAACGAAGGAACCGAGGGACTGTCCTAGCTGATCCTTCTTGGTGGGGATGATGGCGGTGTGAGGGATGGGCAGGCCGAGCGGGCGCCGGAAGAGCGCCGTCACGGCGAACCAGTCCGCCAGCGCGCCCACCATCCCCGCCTCGGCAGCCGCTGCGACGTAGCCCGGCCAGCCCTTCACACCTGAGTGCTCCGCCCAGGTGGCCAGGACGTAGACCAGCGCGACGAGCAGAAGGAGGCCGGTCGCCGTGAGCTTCATGCGCCGCACGCCGCGCTGCTTCTCCTCGTCGGCCGCGGTGTACGCGAACGAGGCCAACGGGCCTGGGCTCGGCGATGCGCCCGCCCCGCCCCCGGGGGCGCCCGACGCCCCCGGGGCCGGTCCCAGCTCCTTACGGGCCCCGGTCCGCGTCCCGGACCCGCCTTCCCCGGGGTCCGGCTCCTGCCCTGGCTGCTGCACCGCGTCCTGCTCTCCGGAACCGGTCGGTCCCATGCGCTCCACCCGTCCCACCCATCCCACCCGTTCCAGCCGTCCGCGTACGCCTCGCCCCCGCGACGTACGCATTGTCCCTACTTCCCCTACTCCCGGGCCGCACGTCGAGTTCCCCGCGGCCTGTCGCATCATGGGACCAGCACGATCATCACAAGGAGAACCACCGCACATGCCCAGGCGCCAGGGGTACGCCCTGCTCATCGCCCTACTGGCGGGCACCGCCGTACTCGCCGCAGCCACCGTCCTCGGTACGACGCTCCTCTCCGGCCACCGGCAGGCCCCGGCTCCCCCCGCCGAGACGCACGCGGCGGCCCGCAACCCCGTCGCGCCCGCCAACGTCGGCGGGAACTGGATCGCCACCTGGACCACAGCACCCGTCGGCCCGGAGCCGAACACCGGCAACGGCTTCCCCGGCAGCACCATCCGTAACGTCGTGCACACCAGCGTCGGCGGGAACGCGGCCCGCATCACGCTCTCCAACCTCTTCGGCACCGTCCCGCTCCTCGTCGACCGGGCCACCGTCAACACCCGCCCGGTGACCTTCGACGGCGCCTCCTCCATCACCATCGCGCCGGGCGCGCAGGTCGTCAGCGACCCGGTCGTCGTGCCGGTCGCACCCGACTCCGACCTGGAGGTCAGCCTCCGCACCCCGCGCCCGGGCGGGCCGGTCACGCACCACCCGAACAGCCACCAGACGTCCTACCGGGCCGACAGCCGCGGCACCTGGTCCACCACCACCTGGCGCTACCTGACCGCCGTGGACGTCCACAACAAGTCCGCACCCGGCACCATCGTGGTCCTCGGGGACTCCCTCACCGCGGGCAGCGGCTCCACCACCGACGCCAACACCCGCTGGCCCGACGTCCTCGCGGACCGGCTGGGCAGCCGCTACGGGGTCGCCAACGGGGGCATCGCGGGCAACCGGCTCCTCATCCAGGGCCCGGCGGGCCAGGCCGGTCTCGTCCGGTACGAGCGCGACGCGCTCTCGGTCGCCGGGGTGCGCACCGTGATCGTGGCCATCGGCATCAACGACATTCAGCAGGCCCCGCAGGAGACCGACGCCGGGCGCATCGTGGCCGGCCTGCGCGCCCTCGCCGACCAGGCGCGGGCCCGCGGTCTCACGGTCGTCGGCGCGACCCTGACCCCGTTCGAGGGCTACCGCACCTGGACGCCCGAGCGCAACGCCGTACGACTCGCGGTCAACGAGCAGATCCGGACGGGCACCGTCTTCGACGCGTACGTCGACTTCGACGAGGTCGTCCGCGACCCCGCCGCCCCGAACCGGCTCCTCGCGGCCTACGACTCCGGCGACCGCGTCCACTTCAACGACGCCGGGTACCGGGCACTGGGCGAGCGGATCGACCTGCGGTCCCTGGAGCGGGCCGGCACGCCGGAGTCCGACGAGCTCTGAGGGTGCGGGAACGGGGGCAGGGACGGGGGGTGACGTACGGAGACGGGCAGGCCGGGCCGGCGAGCTGACTCGGCCCGGGTCCTCGGGGCCGGGCAGGCGGCCGGCTCCGCCCGGGTCCCCGCAGCCGGGCAGGCCGCCCGGCTCAGCCCAGCTCCTTGCGGCCGCCGCCTCCCGGCCCCGGGTCCGGGCCGTCCAGCCGCTGCCGTTCGCGGACCGCCCGTTCGGCCTCCCCGGCCTCCTTCAGGCGGCGGCGCTCCGCCTTCGTCCGCTTGCGCTCCACCCCGACGCCGCCCATCAGCGCCAGACCCGTGATCCGTACCCGCGGGGCCTCCGGCAGAGTCTCCCCGTCCTCGTTCGGGCCCTCGCCGAAACCGCCCATGATGCCGACGCCCCGGACGTCCACGTTCAGCTCCGGCGGGGCCGTCACATGGATGCCGCCCATGATCGCGATGCAGCGGATGACGACGTCGCGGTCCTCGAAGTCCGCCTCGCGCAGGTCGATCTCGCCGCCGCCCCACAGCGCGAACGCCGTGAACTTCCGGGCCACCGTCCAGCGGCCCTTCCGGTTGAAGCCGCCCCACAGGGCGAACCCGCCCGTGGAGGTGGCCGTGCCACCGATCCGGGCGGGCCAGTTCGCGGCGGAGCCCCGCAGCGGGGCGGGCGCCGACGAGCCCACCGGGGCCACCGCCGTGCCGGGTGCCGGGAGATCCTGGACGAGCGGCTCCAACTCCCCGTGCGTACGGGCCGTGTAGGCCGTTTCGAGGCGCTGCTCGAACTCGTCCATCTCCAGCCGGCCCTCGGCCACGGCCTCCCTCAGCAACTCGGCGATCCGCTCACGTTCCGCATCGGAGGCACGCATGTCCGGCCGTTCACTTGTCATACCACGCACCCTATTGAACGCACCCGGTCCCGGCACAGACGTGCAGGCCCCCGACCTGCACGCGCCGGCTCACCCGGCCCCCCTCGCGTAACCCCTCGCATACCCCCTCACGGCGCCGCCGCCTCGTACATCCGCGCGATCACGGCCTCGATGTCCGGCTCCCGCACCGACAGGTCCATCAGCGGGTACTCCGCCGCGATCCGCGCCACCAGCGGGGCGGCCGACGCCGAGGCGGGGAAGGCCAGCCACTGGCGCGGGCCCTCCACCCTGACCGCCCGCACCACCAGGCCCGGCCCCTGCGACTCCAGCTCGATCGGCGGGAGTTCGCGCTCCAGGTCCACCACGAGCATCCGCTCGCTCTCCCCCACCTCATGGAGACCGGCGAGCGAGCCGTCGTACATCAGCCGACCGTGGTCGATCACCATCACCCGGCGGCAGAGCTGCTCGATGTCGGTCAGGTCGTGCGTCGTCAGCAGGACGGTGGTCCCGCGCTCGGCGTTCAACTCCTTGAGGAACTGCCGCACCTTGGCCTTGGAGATCACATCGAGCCCGATCGTCGGCTCGTCCAGGTAGAGCACCTCCGGATCGTGCAGAAGGGCCGCCGCGATGTCGCCGCGCATCCGCTGCCCCAGGGAGAGTTGGCGCACTGGCACCTCCAACAGATCGCCCAGGTCGAGGAGTTCGACACACCGGTCCAGGTTCTCCCGGTAACGCCGGTCCGGGATGCGGTACATGCGGTGCATCAGCCGGTACGAGTCACGCAGCGGCAGGTCCCACCAGAGGGTCGTCCGCTGGCCGAAGACCACACCGATGCGGTGGGCGAGCCGCGTACGCTCCCGGGACGGATCGATCCCCGCCACGCGCAGGCTGCCGCCGCTCGGGGTGAGGATGCCCGTCAGCATCTTGATCGTGGTCGACTTGCCGGCCCCGTTCGGGCCGATGTAGCCGACCATCTCGCCGCGCGCGACCTGGAAGCTGATGCCGTCCACGGCCCGCACCTCATGCCGCTCGCGGCGCAGCAGACCGGCCTTGCGGCGGACCTGGAAGACCTTCTCGACGCCGTCGAGGGTGATGAAGCCGTCACCGCCCGCGCCCTGTTGTGTGACCCCGTCCACCATGCCCAACTCCCTCTCCCTCTCCCTCTCCAACTCCTTCTCCCACTCCCTCAACTGCCCGTACTCCGGTACGTCCGCAGCGCCGCCCGCCACGTCAGCCCGGCCAGCGCACCGACCGCCACGGCCACCACCGGCGACAGGAACGCCACCCACCGCGGAAGGTCCAGCGGATAGTCGCGGCCCAGCACGTACAGCGTCGGCAGCCAGCTCACGAAGGCCAGCGGCACCACGAACGTCACCCCGCGCACCAGGTCCTTCGCGAAGATCGTCGGCGGGTACTGGAGCAGCGTCGCCCCGCCGTACGTGAAGGCGCTCTGCACCTGCGAGGCGTCCTGCGCGACGAACTGGAACGCCGCCCCGGCCACGAAGACCGCCCCGAACACCGCCGCCCCACTGATCACCATCACCGGCAGCAGCGCCACCTTCAGCGGCGTCCACGCGATGTCCAGCGTCACCAGCGCGTAGACCAGCACGGCGAGCCCCTGGACGATCCGCCCGATCCGGCGCAGCGCGAACCGGTCCGCCGCCACCTGCGCCAGCACCGGGACCGGCCGGACCAGCAACGTGTCCAGCGTCCCGTCCCGCACCCGCCGCCCCAGCCGCTCCATCGACCCCAGCAGCAGATCGCACAGCCCGAAGGCCGTCGCCGACACCCCGTACAGCAGGGCGATCTCCGGAAGCGTGTAGCCGCCCAGCGCGTCGACGTGGGTGAACATCAGCACGATCGTGAGGAAGTCGAACGCCGTCACCGCCAGGTTCCCGAACGTCGTCATGACGAACGAGGCCCGGTACGCCATCGTCGAGCGCACCCACATCGCCACGATCAGCCCGTACGCCCGCAGCCCCTCCAGCAGCCGGGGCCGCTCCTCGTACGCGAAGTACGCGGAGCCTCCCGACCCCCGGCTCTCCTCGGGCCGCACCGCCACCGTCTCAGCCACCCTGCACCACCACCCTCCTCGTCGCCACGGACTGGAGCAGCCGCCCCGCCAGCAGCAGCGCCACCGCCCAGCCGCCCTGGAACGCGTACGCCTCCACCAGCCCCCACCCCGTGTGCCTGCCGAGGTACACATCGGCCGGGATCTGGAGCAGCGAGGACCACGGCAGCAGCCGGGCCACCTCGCCCAGCAGCCCGGGAAAGAGCGGCAGCGGCAGCAGCATCCCGGAGAAGAACAGCCCCAGCAGCCAGGCCATCTGGGTCGCGCCCGCACCGTCGAGCAGCCAGAACGCCGACAGGGCGACCAGGTACCGCACGGCGAAGCTCACGACGACGCCCAGCAGCACGGAGAGCAGGAACGCCGGCCAGATCCACGCCGAGCCGGGGAGCGCGATATCGAAGGCGAGCGCCCCCGCGAGCATCGGTACCACCCCGCGCCCCATCAACTGGAACGCCGCCCGGCCCAGATCCCCCGCCAGCCACCACAGCTGGAGGTCGGCCGGGCGGTACAGGTCCACCGCGATGTCCCCGGTGCGGATCCGCTCCATCAGCTCGTCCTCGAAGCCGCCGCCCATCATGGCGCAGGCCGCGAGCAGGCCCTGCCCGATCCAGACGTACGCCAGCGCCTGGGACATGTCGTACCCGCCGAGCTGCGGTCTCGCGTCCCACAGGGCGATGTACGTGTACGCCAGGATGAAGCCGAAGACGGTGTTGGTGAACACCCCCGCGGCCGTCGACGTCCGGTAGGTGGCGTAGCGCCGGAACCCGCCCGCCGCCACCACTGCGTACAGCCGCACGCCGTCCCCTCTCCCCCGCACCCGCCGTCACCGGAAGCCCCGCTCCCGGCTCCGGACACCAAAGCGCACGACCTTAGTGCACGGACGGAGGCCACCGCGACGGCTTTTCGAGGGGCGCGGAGGCGGGAGAACGGGGGAGATCGGAGGATGATACGAGGGTTTCCCGGCGAAACGGGCACTATGGGTGCACCGACCGCACCCGAGGAGCCCGCACCGACATGAGCGACGAGCACCAGACCTGGACCCCCAGGGACCCCTCAGCCGCCCCCGCCGACCCCGGGAACGACGAGGGCGCGCAGGGGAGCTCATCCGGGAACGGGAAGAAGAAGAAGGGGCGCACGAAGCGCCCCAGGCGGACCGGCTGGCGCCGCCTCGTCCCGACCTGGCGGATGCTCCTCGGGTCGGTGCTGGTGGCCGGCCTCCTCCTCATCGGCGGGTTCTTCGCCGGATACCAGCTCGTCGACATCCCGGCCGCCAACGCGGGCGCCGACGCGCAGTCCAACGTCTACTTCTACCAGGACGGCACCGTCCTGGCCCGCGACGGCGAGGTGAACCGGGAGAAGGTCAAGCTCGCCCAGGTGCCCACCGACGTCCAGCACGCGGTCCTCGCCGCCGAGGACCGCGACTTCTACAACCAGCCCGCCGTCGACGTACGGGCCATGTTCCGGGCCGGCTGGAACACCGCCACCGGCAAGGGCAAGCAGGGCGGCTCCACCATCACCCAGCAGTACGTCAAGAACTACTACCTCGGCCAGGAACGGACCGTCGTCCGCAAGGCCAAGGAGTTCTTCATCGCGATCAAGCTCAACCGCGAGCAGAGCAAGGACCAGATCTTCGAGGGCTACCTCAACACCAGCTACTTCGGCCGCAACGCCTACGGCATCCAGGCCGCCGCCCAGGCGTACTACGGCAAGAACGTCGAGGACCTCACCACCGCCGAGGCCGCCTACCTCGCCTCCCTCCTCAACGCCCCCAGCGCGTACGACGTCGTCGCCCACCCCGACAGCAAGCCCGCCGCCCTCAGCCGCTGGAACTACGTCCTGGACGGCATGGTCAAGGAGGGCTGGCTCGACTCCGGCGAACGCTCCACGACCGGGTTCCCGGTCCCCGGCGAGGCCAAGCCCTCCACCGGCCTCTCCGGCCAGCGCGGCTACCTGGTGCAGGCCGTCGAGCAGTACCTCACCGGCAACGGGATCATCGACGAGAAGACCCTCGCCACCGGCGGCCACCGCATCACCACCACCCTCGACAAGAAGAAGCAGGACGCCCTCGTCGCGGCGGTCAAGGACAACGTGATGAAGAAGCGCAGCGACGACCGCGAGCCCGACAGGAACGTCCGCGTCGGCGGCGCCTCCATCGTCCCGGCGACCGGCGAGGTCGTCGCGATGTACGGCGGCATCGACTACACCCAGCAGTACGTCAACAACGCCACCCGCCGCGACTACCAGGTCGGCTCCACCTTCAAGCCCTTCGTCTTCACCTCCGCCGTCGCCAACGACTCCACCACCCAGGACGGCCGGCGCATCACCCCGGAGACGTACTACGACGGCACCAACAAGCGCACCGTCCAGGGACCCCAGGGCTCCACGGGTTACGACCCCGCCAACGAGGACGACGTCGACTACGGGCAGATCACCGTCCGCACCGCCACCGACAAGTCCGTCAACGCGGTCTACGCGCAGATGGCCCAGGACGTCGGCCCGGAGAAGGTGCGCGAGACCGCCGTCGCCCTCGGCATCCCCAAGACCACCCCCGACCTCACCGCCTCCCCCTCCATCGCACTCGGCCCCGCCACCGCCAGCGTCCTCGACCTCACCGAGGCGTACGCGACACTCGCCGACCACGGCCGGCACGGCCCGTACACCCTCGTCGACAAGGTCACCAAGGACGGCACCGAGATCGAACTGCCCGACCGCAAGACCGAACAGGCCATCAGCCGCGAGGCCGCCGACACCACCACCGCCCTCCTCCGCTCCGTCGTCGAGGGCGGCACCGGCTCCGCCGCCCAGGCCGCTGGCCGCCCCGCCGTCGGCAAGACGGGCACCGCCGAGGAGGACAAGGCCGCCTGGTTCGCCGGGTACACCCCCGACCTCGCGACCGTCGTCGCCGTGATGGGCCAGGACCCCGACTCCGGCACCCAGACCCCGCTGTACGGAGCCCTCGGCCTGGACCGCGTCAACGGCGGCGGCGCCCCCGCCGAGACCTGGGCCGCCTACACCGAAGCGGCCCTGCGCTCCTCCCCCGCCCAGGAGTTCGACCTCCGGACGGCCCCCGGCTCCGACGAACCCCAGGAGCCGGGCGAGGACGGGACCGACACCGCGACCGACCCGGACACCCCGGACGACACCGACTCCCCCAGCACCCCGGCCGACCCCACCACCCCCTCGGCCCCCACCGCCCCCGCCACGCCCACCCCGCCGGGCAACGGCGACAGCACGACGGGCACCACGGGCGACGCGACAGGAGGGACGGACGGCGACGGCGCGACCGGCGGTGACGGCGACGACGGAACGGGCACCGAGGGCGGCACCGACGGGGACAACGGCGACGGCGACGGGGGCGGCGATACGGGAGCCCTCGGCGGCAGCCTCATCGAAGGAGTCCGCGGCGCCCGCGAACCGGGCGAGTGAACCCGCCCCCTCCGGGCACCCCTCAGTGCCCGGAGGTCGCCTTCAGGCCGACCACGGCCACCAGCAGCAGACAGACGAAGAAGATCCGGGCGGCGGTCACCGGCTCGTTCAGCACGACCATGCCGAGGATCGCCGCACCGGCCGCGCCGATGCCGACCCACACCCCGTACGCCGTACCGATCGGCAGCGTCTTCGCGGCATGGGACAGCAGCACCATGCTCGCCGCGATCCCGAGGCCGGTGAACACGCTCGGCCAGAGCCGGGTGAACCCCTCGGTGTACTTCATCCCGATCGACCAGCCCACTTCGAGCAGACCGGCGACGATCAACAGAACCCAGGCCATGGAAACCTCCGACGACAACACGCGGGCGCATGATCACGCGAACACGCGAACGAACACGGATGCGTCGTCTTTGCCTGCCCGGTACGGCGCGTCTCGTCGGGGTGGTTCCACCGTAGCAAGGAATGGCGTGAGGGCCTGGTGACCATGGTCACCAGGCCCTCTGCCATACGTCCCAGCAGTCCGTCCTACAGATACAGCCCGGTCGAGTCCACCGACCCCTCGAACCGGTCCGCCGCCACCGCGTGCAGGTCGCGCTCGCGCATCAGCACGTACGCCACCCCCCGCACCTCGACCTCGGCACGGTCCTCGGGGTCGTACAGCACCCGGTCCCCGGGCTCCACCGTCCGCACGTTCTGACCGACCGCGACGACCGCGCCCCAGGCGAGCCGCCGGCCCACCGCGGCCGTCGCCGGGATCAGGATGCCGCCGCCGGAACGCCGCTCCCCCTCGGCGGAGTCGTTCCGCACCAGGACACGGTCGTGCAGCATGCGGATGGGCAGCTTGTCATCGTCGTGATTCTTGTCGCTCACGCCCGCAACCTACCGTCACCGCTCCGGCGCGCCCGCCCGAGGGGGCCGTGCCGCCCGTACGCCTCCCGGGCGGTCGGGTCCGTCACCCGCGGCGCTTGGAGACCGTGATCAGCCCCACCACGCCCACCACCAGCAGCGCGGCGGGAATCACCCGCTCCAGCCGCGGCGAGCCGTCCACCGCGACGAACTGCGCCTTCACCTGTGACACCGAACGATTCACCGCGACGAACGCGCGGCCGGCCGTGCGGTCCACGGTCTGGGCCGCCTTGGCCTTCGCGTCGCCGACGATCGTCTTCGGGTGTACCCGCACACCGATCTCGTCCAGCACCACAGCGAGCTGCGCACGCCTGCTGATGATGTCCGCCTCGATCTGCGCAGGGGTCCTGGCATCCGACACTGCGCCGCCTCCGTGGTCGTGTCTCCGGTAAACCTTCTTCTGAACCTTCGTCGACAGTCTGTCAGCTCGAACCCCCACGCACCCGGCGGCACCCCTATTACGCTCGGTCCCGTCCGACCCGTGCACCACCCGAGGAGAACCCATGAGCGAGCGACTCAAGCCCGGCGACCCCGCTCCCGCCTTCACCCTTCCCGACGCCGACGGCAACGAGGTCTCGCTCGCGGACCACAAGGGCCGCAAGGTCATCGTCTACTTCTACCCGGCTGCTCTTACCCCCGGTTGCACCAAGCAGGCCTGCGACTTCACGGACAACCTCGACCTCCTCGCGGGCGCCGGATACGACGTCATCGGCGTCTCCCCCGACAAGCCGGAGAAGCTCGCGAAGTTCCGCGAGCAGGAGAACCTCAAGGTCACCCTGGTCGGCGACCCGTCCAAGGAGACCCTGGAGGCGTACGGCGCCTTCGGCGAGAAGAAGCTCTACGGCAAAGTGGTGACGGGCGTGATCCGCTCCACCGTCGTCGTCGACGAGGACGGCAAGGTCGAGCACGCCTTCTACAACGTCAAGGCGAGCGGCCACGTGGCCAAGATCATCAGGGACCTGGGCATCTGACCCGCCCTCTCCCGGCTCAGCACCGCCCCGGATGGGCCATCCGGGGCGGTGCGCCACGGACGCCCCCGTAAGGAGGCCGACGACGCGCAGCCCCTACGCCTGCCCCGAAACGATGTCGAGAACATGTGAGGGACATCGCATCGGCCCATGAAGTCGGTTTGCGACCGCCACGACCGCGCAGAAGCCTTTCCTGGAACACCCTCCGAGGAAAGGACCCGGCCATGGCGGCCCCCGACCCCCACCAGGCGGCCGACCCGCAAGCGGTCAAGCGCCACCCCACGCTCTTCCGGGCGGTCCGCAAGCGCAGGAACCCGAAGCTGCGCCGTACGGACATCACCGTCACGGACGACGCGGCGGTGAAGCGCGCGGTGAAGGCGGCCTCGCTGGGCAACGCCATGGAGTGGTTCGACTTCGGTATCTACTCCTACCTGGCCGTGACGATCGGACACGTCTTCTTCCCCTCCGGGAACGAGACGACCCAGCTCCTCTCCTCCTTCGCGACCTTCGCGGTGGCCTTCCTCGTACGACCGCTCGGCGGCATGTTCTTCGGCCCGATGGGTGACAAGGTCGGCCGCAAGAAGGTCCTCGCGCTGACGATGATCCTGATGGCGGTCGGCACGTTCGCCATCGGCCTGATCCCCTCGCACGAGACGATCGGGGTCTGGGCGGCGGTCCTGCTGATCTTCTTCCGGATGTTGCAGGGCTTCTCGACGGGCGGTGAGTACGGGGGCGCGTCCACGTTCATCGCCGAGTACGCCCCCGACAAGCGCCGCGGCTTCTTCGGCAGCTTCCTGGAGTTCGGCACCCTGGCCGGCTACGTCGGCGCGGCGGGCCTCGTGACGGCCCTGTACGCCCTGCTGAACGACGCGCAGATGGAGGCCTGGGGGTGGAGGATCCCGTTCCTCGTCGCGGGCCCGCTGGGCCTGGTCGGCCTCTACCTGCGACTGCGCCTGGACGAGACCCCGGCCTTCCAGAAGCTGGAGGGCGGCACGGCGCACGCGACCGAGGCGGCGGACGGCGTCGAGTCCACCGCCAAGGGCGACCTGGCCAAGATCTTCCGGGTCTACTGGCCGACGCTGATCCTCTGCATCTGCCTGGTCGGCGCGTACAACATCACCGACTACATGCTGCTGTCGTACATGCCGACGTACCTCTCCGACGAGCTCGGCTACAGCGAGACGCACGGGCTGCTGATCCTGCTGGCGGTGATGCTCTTCCTGATGGCGATCATCAGCCAGGTCGGCAAGCTCTCCGACCGGTTCGGCCGCAAGCCACTCCTCATGACCGGCATGCTGGGCTTCCTCTTCCTCTCCCTCCCCGCGTTCCTCCTGATCCGCATCGACGGCATCCTCCCGATCACGGTCGGCATGCTGCTGCTGGGCCTCTCCCTGGTCTGCATGCTCGGCACCATGTCCGCCGCCCTCCCGGCCCTCTTCCCCACCCACGTCCGCTACGGCTCCCTGTCGGTGGGCTACAACCTCTCCGCGTCGATCTTCGGCGGTACGACCCCGCTGGTGATCACGGCCCTGATCAGCTGGACGGGCTCCAACCTGATGCCGGCGTACTACGCGATGGCGGCGGCCCTGGTCGGCGTGATCGCGGTCGCCTGCATGAAGGAGACCGCCCAGCAGCCCCTGATCGGCTCCCCGCCGTCGGTCGAGACGGACGAGGAGGCGGCGGAACTGGTCCAGGCGCAGGCGCCCGAGCCGAAGTTCTGAGGCCTTTCCTTTTCGGTGCCCCATCCTGGATGCCCCCTCCGGATTCCGGACGTAACCATCCGATAAGCGGTTCGTTACTCCGTACGAGGCCGCGAACGTGCGGCCGGAATCGGAGGGGGCATGGGACTGGCTCGCTATACCCGTGAGCTGCTTGAAGAGGCGGCGCGGATGACGACGAACGCCACCGACGCCGTGCGGTGGTGCGGAAGGACACCAACGTCCGGCAGTCGGCGTTATCTGCGTCAGAAGATGACCGAGGCGGGCATAGACACCTCGCACTTCGCCGACACACGGGTTCGCCACACGGAAGAGACGCTGCGCAAACTGGTCGCCCGCTCAACGAGCGTGGCCGAAGTCGTGCGCAAGCTGGGCATCAGTCCGGTAGGCGGCAACCAGGCTCACATCGGCCGCCGCATCATCGCTCTGCGGATCGACACCTCGCACTTCAGAACAGCGCCTCCGGGCGGACGCAGGCCCAAGGGGTCGTTGGGGGATCTCCTGACGCTCCGTACGCCGTCGGACGGCCGAGTGCCCGGCGAACGGCTCCGCAGAGAGCTCGTGCGCAAGGGAGTTGAGAGCAAGTGCACCGAATGCGGCAACCACGGGGAGTGGCTGGGGGAGCCTCTCCGGCTCGAAGTGGACCACTTCAACGGCGACTGGTGGGATAACCGCCCGGAGAACCTGCGTCTCCTCTGCCCCAATTGCCACGCGGCGACCGACACCTATCGGGGCCGTAAGCGCAGGAGGACGGCGTGAGCGCCAAGTACCCGCGCGACCTGCTGGTGCGGAGGGCCGCGGAGGCGAGCAGTCTCGTCGATCTCCTGCGCCGCTTGAACGCGCCCCTGGGCAGCCGGACACTGCGTTACGTACACAATCGACTCGCACACTACGGAGTCGACACGTCGCACTTCGTGGAGGAGCAGCTCCCCGCGCGGGAGCGCTGCGCGTTTCCGCGCGAACTCCTCGCCGAAGCAGCGGCTCACTCCCACAGCATCCGGGAAATGTTCACGTACATGGGCCTACCGCCGAGCGACAGTCCCTACGGCTACCTACGCGGGAGGATGGACCGGCTCGGCATCGACACCTCCCACTTCACCAGCGGACGCAGGTACGGAACGCCCTCCACACCACGCACCGCACTGACCGAGGCCGTCGCCGCGTCCGGCAGTCTGGCTGGCGTCCTGAGTTCCTTGGGGCTGGGCAACAACGGCACCGCCCGCGCTCGCGTGAAGCGGGACATCGAAACGTACGGGTTGTCCCTGGCTCACTTCACCGGGCAAGGTCACCGTCGTGGGACGCGCTCCCCGAACCGCAAGTCTGCGGCGGAGATACTCACGCGCCTGGACACCGGAGCGTCCCGGACGAAAACGGCTCAGTTACGACGGGCTCTGGACGACATCGGCGTTCCCCATGCCTGCGCGAGATGCGGCACCGGAGACACCTGGCGGGGCAGGCGGCTCGTCCTGGAGATCGACCACGTCAATGGCGACCGGCTCGACAATCGCCGCGAAAACCTCCGCTACCTCTGCCCCTCGTGTCACAGCCAGACGCAAACCTTCTCGAAGCCGCGCAAGCCCGCACAGTAGAGTGGTGCGCGCGGGTCCGTACCCCAGCTGGCCAAGAGGGCGCCGGTTTAGGTCCGGTGTGTCGTGGGTTCGAGTCCCACCGGGCCCACAGGCGCGGGGCGGCTGCAACCTTCGTTTCGAAGGAAGCAGCCGCCCCGCTCTGTTTGTCACCCCACCAACTCCCGCACCACCGGCACCAGCGCCCGGAACGCCTTGCCGCGGTGGCTGATCGCGTTCTTCTCCGCCGGGGTCAGCTCCGCGCAGGTGCGGGTCTCGCCCTCCGGCTGGAGGATCGGGTCGTAGCCGAAGCCGTGGCTGCCGGACGGGGTGTGGCGCAGGGTGCCGTTCAGGCGGCCCTCGACGACGCGTTCGGTGCCGTCGGGGAGGGCGAGCGCGGCGGCGCAGGTGAAGTAGGCGCCGCGGTGGGCGTCGGCGATGTCGCCGAGCTGGGCCAGGAGCAGGTCGAGGTTGGCCTGGTCGTCGCCGTGGGTGCCGGACCAGCGGGCCGAGAAGATGCCGGGGGCGCCGCCGAGGACGTCGACGCAGAGGCCCGAGTCGTCGGCGATCGCCGGGTGGCCGGTGGCCCGGGCCAGGGCGTGGGCCTTGAGGAGCGCGTTCTCGGCGAAGGTGACGCCGGTCTCCTTGACGTCGGGGATGTCCGGGTACGCGTCCGCGCCGACGAGGTCGTGGTCGAGTCCCGCGTCGGCGAGGATGGCGTGCAGTTCGGTGATTTTCCCGGCGTTGCGGGTGGCGAGGATCAGGCGCGTCATGCGCCCATTGTCCCCTCCCGCGGCGGGCAGGTCCTACGGCGAGCAGACCTTGCCGATCTCGGTCGCCGCGTCCGTCACCGGGGTGATGTCCGGGGTGGCGTCGCCGGCCTCGATGGACCGGCGGACCTCCGTGACGCCCGCCTGGAGGTCGTCGACCGCCTTGGAGAGGTCGGCGTTGTCCGTGGTGTCGTCGAGGTTCTTGAGCTCGCGGTCGATGTCGTCCAGGGCTTCCGAGGCCTGGGTGATGTCCTCGGAGGCGTTGGAGACGGCCTGCTGGAGGTTGCCGACGCTGGTGGCGATGGCGTCGGCGGTGCGGACGCAGTCGAGCGCCTTGTCGAGGCCGGCGCAGCCGACGGCCGTGGTCAGCGTCAGCAAGGCGGCGGCGGTGGCGAGTGCGAGGCGTTGGTGTCGGCGCGAAGCCATGGTGCGGTCCCTCCCCGGGGATCGGTACGCGGACGGGCGCACGGTTCGACCCGTGCGCCCGTGCTCGTAACGACGCTCTGTGGTGCGTATTTGGTTGCTTCTTTACCCGAGGGGAGTGGGTCGCTACGCGTTTTCGGTGCTCGCCAGTGCTTCGCGCTGGAGTGCGGCCAGGTCCACGCAGCCCGCGGTGGCCAGGTCCAGCAGCGCACCGAGCTCCTTGCGGTCGAAGGGGGCGCCCTCGGCGGTGCCCTGGACCTCGACGAAGCGGCCGTCGCCGGTGCAGACGACGTTCATGTCGGTCTCGGCGCGGACGTCCTCCTCGTAGCAGAGGTCGAGGAGCGGGGTGCCGTCGACGATACCGACACTGATGGCGGCGACGGTGTCGGTGAGCGGCTTGCGGCCGGCCTTGACGATCTTCTTGCCCTGGGCCCAGGCGACCGCGTCGGCGAGGGCGACGTACGCGCCGGTGATGGCGGCCGTACGGGTGCCGCCGTCGGCCTGGAGGACGTCGCAGTCCAGGACGATGGTGTTCTCGCCGAGCGCCTTGTAGTCGATGACGGCGCGCAGCGAGCGGCCGATCAGGCGGCTGATCTCGTGGGTGCGGCCGCCGATCTTGCCGCGTACGGCTTCGCGGTCGCCGCGGGTGTTGGTGGAGCGGGGCAGCATGGAGTACTCGGCGGTGACCCAGCCCTCGCCGCTGCCCTTGCGCCAGCGCGGGACGCCTTCGGTGACGGAGGCGGTGCAGAAGACTTTGGTGTCGCCGAAGGAGATGAGGACTGAGCCCTCGGCGTGCTTGCTCCAGCCGCGTTCGATGGTGACGGGGCGGAGCTGTTCGGGGGTGCGGCCGTCGATGCGAGACATGGGGCCGACTTTATCGGGTGGCGGGGGTGGGTCCGTTCGGGTGCGGTGGGGCCGGGCGCTCAGGTGCGGTGGGCCGGGCGTTCGGGTGCGGCGGGGCTGGGGCCCGGGTGCGGTTGGGGCCGGGAGCCCGGGTGCGGTGGGGCCGGCGGCGGAGCCTGGGGGCGTGGGTACGGCGCAGGCCCCGGCACCTGGTGGGGTGCGGGGCCTGCGGTGCGCGGCGGCGGGATGTCAGCCGGTCACATCATGTCTTCGATGTCGGCGGCGATGGGGTCGGCGTCGGTGCCGATGACGACCTGGATCGCGGTGCCCATCTTGACGACGCCGTGAGCGCCGGCGGCCTTCAGGGCGGCTTCGTCGACCTTGCTGGCGTCGTGGACCTCGGTGCGGAGGCGGGTGATGCAGCCTTCGATCTCGTCGATGTTCTCGATGCCGCCGAGCCCGGCGACGATCTTCTCAGCCTTGGTGGCCATGCCTTCTCCCTGGTTTTCGCGTGCAGACGGGCCGCCCGCTGCGGGTCCGTTTCGTCACGGTAACGCACGGTTGGCCCAACTTCGCGGGCGGGTAACCGGACTATCACCAAAGATAACGATCACCGGTGCCCTGACTTCGGGGCGGGCCCGGACCGTGACGCAACTGGTCTACACCAGTTTCCGACGACCGCCAAACGAGGCTTGTTCCGGGAAGGACGCCGATGAGTTCGAGCGCCGCTGCGGCACCGCAGCCGAAATGGTGGAACGGGCCGGTCCAGGGCTTGCAGAAGGTCGGCCGCTCCCTCCAGCTCCCGGTGGCCGTCCTCCCGGCGGCGGGTCTGCTCGTCAGCCTCGGGAACCTGTTCGCCTCCTACCTCCACGGCGCCTTCTGGGACAAGACCTCCAAGGTCCTGCTCAACGGCGGTACCGCGATCCTCGACGGCCAGGTCGGCCTGCCGCTCCTCTTCTGCATCGGCGTGGCCATCGGCTTCGCGAAGAAGGCGGACGGCTCCACCGCACTCGCGGCGGTGGTCGGCTTCCTGGTCTACCGGGGCGTCCTCGGGGCGTTCCCCGTGGACGGCACCGTGACGGACGAGCTGCCCGCCGGCGAACCGCAGAACCCCGGGGTCCTCGGCGGCATCCTGATCGGCCTGCTGACCGCGGTGGTCTGGCAGCGCTACCACCGCACCAAGCTGGTGGACTGGCTCGGCTTCTTCAACGGCCGGCGCCTGGTGCCGATCCTGATGGCGTTCCTCTGCGTGATCCTGGGCGTGCTCTTCGGGCTGCTGTGGCAGCCGGTGGGTGACGGGCTGACCTGGTTCTCCAAACAGCTCATCGACCTCGGCTCGTGGGGCGCGGCGATCTTCGGCTTCGCGAACCGGCTGCTGATCCCGATCGGTATGCACCAGTTCCTGAACACGTTCTTCTGGTTCCAGGCGGGTGAGTTCACCGGGGCGGACGGCCAGACCGTCCAGGGCGACATCTCCCGGTTCTTCGCCGAGGACCCGTCGGCCGGCCAGTTCACCTCGGGCTTCTTCCCGATCATGATGTTCGGTCTGCCGGCCGCGGCGCTGGCCATCACCCACTGCGCGCGGCCCGAGCGCCGCAAGGAGGTGGGCGGGCTGATGGTGTCGGTGGCGCTGACGTCGTTCGTGACCGGGGTGACCGAGCCGCTGGAGTTCTCGTTCATGTTCGTCGCACCGCTGCTGTACGGCGTGCACGCGGTGCTCACCGGGGCCTCGATGGGCATCACCTGGCTGCTGGGGGTGCATGCCGGGTTCAGCTTCTCGGCCGGGTTGATCGACTACGTCGTCAACTGGCATCTCGATACGAAACCGTGGCTGATCATCCCGATCGGCGCGTGCTTCGCGGTGATCTACTACATCGTCTTCCGCTTCGCGATCACCAAGTTCGACCTCAAGACGCCGGGCCGTGAGCCGGAGGAGGTCGAGCGGGAGATCGAGAAGGATCTGACGAAGTAGCAGGTGAGCGGGGTTTCACCCCGGTCGCGCAAGGCCCTCGGACCGCCCGGTCCGGGGGCCTTCGGCATGTCACCGAACGTGCCGGGTCTGCTACCGCGAATCAGCAGGGAATTGAAGGTTCCTTATCTAACCCTCACCGTGCTAAAACTGGTCTACACCACTGAGTGGTCCAGACCACGGCGCTCTGCCGCAGGGTCTGTCGAGTCGCCGCCTCCCCGCATCAACGACCTGGGCGGCACCGTGTCCCATGGAGGAAGTTGATGACCACGGCTGAGACCGCACCCGCGGCCGAGAAGAAGAAGGGCGCCGGCGCGATGGCCGTCATGCAGCGCATCGGCCGCAGCCTCATGCTGCCGGTCGCCGTGCTGCCGGCCGCCGCGCTCCTGGTCCGCTTCGGCCAGAGCGACATGCTGGGCCGCGACTCGTTCCCGACCTTCATCACGAAGCTCGCCGGCTACATGGCCGCGGGCGGTGGCGCCCTTCTCGACAACATGCCGCTGCTGTTCGCCGTCGGCATCGCGATCGGCTTCGCGAAGAAGTCGGACGGCTCCACCGCGCTGGCCGCCGTCACCGGTTACCTCGTCTTCCAGAAGGTGCTCGCCACCTTCACGGACAGCAACCTGCCCCAGGTCGCGAGCGTGGCCGACGGCAAGATCGTGATGAGCGACGCCCCCGTCAACGCCGGTGTCCTCGGCGGTGTCGTGATGGGCGTAGTCGTGGCCCTGCTGTACCAGAAGTTCTACCGGACGAAGCTGCCCGACTGGGCGGGCTTCTTCAGCGGCCGCCGCCTGGTCCCGATCCTCTCCGCCTTCGCGGGTCTCGTGATCGGTATCGTGTTCGGTCTGATCTGGCCGGTCCTCGGCACCGGTCTGCACAACTTCGGTGAGTGGCTCGTCGGCTCCGGCGCGGTCGGCGCGGGCATCTTCGGTGTCGCCAACCGTGCCCTGATCCCGGTCGGCATGCACCACCTGCTGAACTCCTTCCCGTGGTTCCAGGCGGGCGAGTACAACGGCGCCCACGGTGACATCGCCCGCTTCCTGGCCGGTGACCCGAACGCCGGGCAGTTCATGACCGGCTTCTTCCCGATCATGATGTTCGCCCTCCCGGCGGCCTGCCTCGCGATCGTCCACTGCGCCCGCCCGGAGCGCCGCAAGGTCGTCGGCGGCATGATGTTCTCGCTGGCGCTGACCTCGTTCGTCACCGGTGTGACCGAGCCGATCGAGTTCACGTTCATGTTCATCGCCCCGGTGCTGTACGCGATCCACGCGGTGCTGACCGGTGTGTCGATGGCCCTGACCTGGGCGCTCGGCATCAAGGACGGCTTCGGCTTCTCCGCCGGCCTGATCGACTTCGGGCTGAACCTCGGCATCGCGTCGAAGCCCTGGCTGCTGGTCCTGGTCGGCCTCTGCTTCGCGGTGGTCTACTACGTGATCTTCAGGTTCGCGATCACCAAGTTCAACATCCCGACCCCTGGCCGGGAGTCGGACGAGGAGCTCGCCGAGCTGCAGAAGGCCGAGGCGAAGTAGCCCTCAGCCGCACCCGTACTCGGTACGCACGAAGCCCCCGCCTTCCCTCTCGGAAGGCGGGGGCTTCGTCGTCCTCAGAACTCGTACACCGCTCCCGGGACCGCCAGTTCCACCGGGCCCGGGTAGGCCGCCCGCGCGTCGGCGAGGTTGCGGTTCTCGTCCGTCCACGGCGGGATGTGGGTGAGGACGAGCCGGCGGGCGTCCGCGCG
Source organism: Streptomyces cyaneofuscatus (assembly GCF_042718795.1). Classification (GTDB taxonomy): domain Bacteria; phylum Actinomycetota; class Actinomycetes; order Streptomycetales; family Streptomycetaceae; genus Streptomyces; species Streptomyces cyaneofuscatus_A. The sequence goes on along the minus strand of NZ_JBHXOX010000004.1, from coordinate 139,892 downwards.
GGCGGCGGCCTCGCCGGCCTCCCGGCCGTTGAGGTGCAGGTCGGGGATGTCTTCCTTGCCGTCGACGAACGAGGCCTCGCACAGGAACAGGTCCGCGTCCCGGGCCAGCTCCTCCAGGGCGTCGCAGGTCCCGGTGTCGCCGGAGTAGGCGAGGGTGGAGCCGCCGTGCTCGACCCGGATGCCGAAGGTGTCGACGGGGTGGCGGAGCTTCTCCGTACGAACGGTGAACGGGCCGATCTCGAAGGAGTCCGCCTTGAGCGTGTGGAAGTCGAAGACCTCGCTCATCGCCCGTTCGGAGGGGGTGTCACCGTGGGCGGCGGTCAGGCGCTGCTCGGTGCCCTCGGGTCCGTAGACCGGAAGGGGGACGGGGCGGGCGCCGTCGTGGCGGTAGTAGCGCACGACGAAGTACGCGCACATGTCGGCGCAGTGGTCGGCGTGGAGGTGGCTGAGGAAGATCGCGTCGAGGTCGTAGAGACCGACGTGGCGCTGCAGCTCGCCGAGGGCGCCGTTGCCCATGTCGAGGAGCAGCCGGAAGCCGTCGGCCTCTACGAGGTAGCTCGAGCATGCCGAACCCGGGGACGGGAACGAGCCGGAGCAGCCGACGACGGTGAGCTTCATGGAGCGTGAACCTCCGAGACGTGGGACGGGGAGGGTTCGTGCGGGTGACGGTCCTGCGGGTGAGGTCCTGCGGCTGAGGGGTCCTGCGGCTGAGGTCGTGCAATTCCTGCCGGAACGTTTTGCGGTTTGTCGAGCGTAAGGCGCAAAACTCCGCGTCGCTCCTCCGCCGCCTGCCGTTGTGGGGGAACTCACCTGCTCTGTCACCGGTTCGATGGAAGCGCGCCCACGGCGGGGCCCCCGACGGCCGCCGGTACGGTCGGGGGATGGACATGTTCTGGTGGGTGGCGCTGGTCGCCGTGGTTCTGCTGGCCCTCGTCGCCGCGGTGGTGGACGGGCGGGGGCGCTCGGACCGGGGGCCCCGGTCACGGCGGTCGCGGCGGCCGGAGGGGGCGAGCCGGCCTCCGTCACGGCCTTCGCGGCCCTCGGGGAAGCCGTCGAGGCCTTCCGGCTCGGGCGGGCGCGGGGAGGGGCGTACGCCGCGGGCGGGTGAGGTGTGGTGGGCCGATGTGCCGTACGAGGACGGGCCCGGGTCCAAGGACCGGCCGTGCCTGGTGCTTTCGGTACGGGGGCGGGGCCGGGGGCGCACGGTGATCGTCGCCAAGATCACCAGCAAGCATCACGAGGAGCGGCCCGGGGTGATCGCGCTGCCCGCGGGGACGGTGGGGGATCAGCGGGGGCGGCAGAGCTTCCTGGAGACGGATGAGCTGCGGGAGGTGGCGCTGGGCGGGTTCCGGCGGCGGGTGGGGGCGGTGGACGCGGAGCTGTGGGAGCGGGTGCGGGGGTTGGGGACGGGGTGAGGGCGGGGCCGGTGTTCGGGGCGCTGCCCCGGGCCCCGCTCCTCAAGCGCCGGAGGGGCTGAAAAGATGTCCTCAAGCGCCGGACGGGCTGGAGTGGTGCGCCCGGACCTGCTGGAGAGGAGCGCCGGAGGCGGCTGGAGTGGCACCGCCCACGGGAGCGGTGGCTACGCCCAGAGCTGGCCCTGGAGCGTTTCGATCGCCGCCTCCGTCGTCTCCGCCGTGTAGACGCCCGTCGACAGGTACTTCCAGCCGCCGTCCGCCACCACGAAGACGATGTCCGCGCTCTCCCCCGCCTTGACCGCCTTGTTGCCCACGCCGATCGCCGCGTGGAGCGCGGCGCCGGTGGAGACGCCCGCGAAGATGCCCTCCTGCTGGAGGAGTTCGCGGGTGCGGGTGACCGCGTCGGCGGAGCCGACCGAGAAGCGGGTGGTGAGGACCGAGGCGTCGTAGAGCTCGGGGACGAAACCCTCGTCCAGGTTGCGGAGGCCGTAGACCAGGTCGTCGTAGCGCGGTTCGGCGGCGACGATCTGGATGCCCTCGCGGTTCTCGCGGAGGTAGCGGCCGACGCCCATGAGGGTGCCGGTGGTGCCGAGGCCCGCCACGAAGTGCGTGATGGACGGGAGGTCGGTGAGGATCTCCGGGCCGGTGGTGGCGTAGTGGGCGCCCGCGTTGTCCGGGTTGCCGTACTGGTAGAGCATCACCCAGTCCGGGTGTTCGGCGCTCAGTTCCTTCGCGACGCGGACCGCGGTATTGGAGCCGCCCGCCGCCGGGGAGGAGATGATCTCGGCGCCCCACATGGCGAGCAGGTCACGCCGTTCCTGCGAGGTGTTCTCCGGCATGACGCAGACGATGCGGTAGCCCTTGAGCTTGGCCGCCATGGCGAGCGAGATGCCGGTGTTGCCGCTGGTGGGCTCCAGGATCGTGCAGCCGGGGGTGAGCCGGCCGTCCTTCTCCGCCTGTTCGACCATGTGGAGCGCGGGGCGGTCCTTGATCGAGCCGGTGGGGTTGCGGTCCTCCAGCTTGGCCCAGATGCGGACGTCCTCGGACGGGGACAGCCGGGGGAGGCGGACGAGGGGGGTGTTCCCCACGGCCGCCAGCGGGGAGTCGTACCGCATCAGCGCATGCCGCCGGCGACGGCCGGGAGGATGGTGACGTTGTCGCCGTCGCTGAGCTTGGTGGAGATGCCGTCGAGGAAGCGGACGTCCTCGTCGTTGAGGTAGACGTTCACGAAGCGGCGGAGCTGGTCGCCGTTCGCGCCGTCGACGAGTCGCTCACGGATGCCGGTGTGGCGGCTCTCCAGGTCGGCGAAGAGGTCGGCGAGGGTGTCCCCGTTGCCTTCGACGGCCTTGGCGCCGTCGGTGTAGGTGCGGAGGATGGTCGGGATGCGGACCTCGATGGCCATGGCGTGGGCTCCTGTCGAAAGCGGGGAGGTGGTGGCGTGGGGCGGTGGTGGCGTGGGGCGCGCGCGTTTCTTCCCCCGCGCAGGGGGTGGAGCAGGTGGGTGGCGCGCGGGCCATGACTCAGGCCGTGCGGCTCACGGGCAGGCTGCGGGCGGGGGACAGATCGCGCTCTTGAGCCTGCACAGGTCGACGTGCAGCCGCGCGACGAGCAGCGTGCCCGGCGTCCTGTCGCTCACGTCATGGGGAACCATGCGGGCATCGTATCGATTCCCCGTCCGGAAACCCGAGTGTGATCCCACATCGTGGATGGTGAGCGACCGCTATGTGGACTGGCGCCGCCTGGTGCGGTCCTCCGGCAGGTAGATCACCGTGGGCGCGCCCGTCTTCGGGTGGCTGCTGACCTCGGCCGCGACGCCGTACACCTCGCCCAGCAGCTCCGCCGTGAGGACCTCCTCCGGGGTGCCGGAGGCGACGACGCGGCCGTCCTTGAGGACGTACAGGCGGTCGCAGTAGTACGCGGCGAGGTTGAGGTCGTGCAGGGCGAGGAGGTTGGTGGTGCCGAGGCCCCGGACCAGGGAGAGGATCTCCAGTTGGTAGCGGATGTCCAGGTGGTTGGTCGGCTCGTCCAGGACGACGAGCGCGGGCTGCTGGACCAGGGCGCGGGCGACCAGGGCGCGTTGGCGTTCGCCGCCGGAGAGGGAGGCGAACGTACGGGGTTCGAGTGCGGCGATCCCGACCCGGGCCAGGGCCTCGGTGACGAGGGCGGTGTCGGCGGCGTTGTCGGCCTCCCAGAACCGCTTGTGCGGGGCGCGGCCCATCGCGACGACCTGGCCGACGGTGAGCTCGAACCCGGCGTGGCCGTCCTGCGGGACGGTGGCGATGCGCTGGGCGCGGGCCTTCACGGGGAGGGTGGCGAGGTCGTCGCCGTCGAGGAGGACGCGGCCGTGGGTGGGGCGCAGGGTGCCGTAGACGCAGCGCAGGAGCGTGGTCTTGCCGCTGCCGTTGGGGCCGACCAGGCCGACGGTCTCGTCGTCGGCGGCGATGAGGTCGACCGCGTCGACGAGGTGGCGGCCTTCGCCGGTCCCGTACGAGAGTGCCTCGGTGCGCAGGGTCGTCACGGGCGGGCTCCTTCGAGCGGTGTGGTCACGCGGGTGCTCCCTCCGGCCTGCGGCGCAGCATCCACAGGAAGAACGGGCCGCCGGTCAGGGCGGTGAGGACGCCTACCGGGATGTCCTGCGGGGCCGCGAGCGTCCGGGCGGCCAGGTCGGCGAGGACCAGGAAGACCGCCCCGCCGAGCGCGACCACCGGCAGCAGCGCGCGGTGCGCGGCGCCGACCGCCATCCGGGCCATGTGCGGGACCATCAGCCCGACGAAGCCGATCGCCCCGCTGTACGCGACGAGCGCCCCGGTCATCAGCGAGGCGAGGACGAAGACGGCGGCCCGGAAGCGGGCGGTGTCCAGGCCCAGTACGGTCGCGCCCTCCTCTCCTACCAGGAGCAGGTCGAGCGGCCGGGCCAGGGTGAGGAGTACGGCGGTGCCCGCGATCAGGGTGGTCGTCGGGAGCGCGAGCATGTCCCAGCGGGCCGCGCCGAGGCCGCCGAGCGTCCAGTAGAGGACCTCCTGGAGGTGGTCGGCGCGGGCGGAGGTGACCAGGATCAGGCTGGTGAGGGCGGAGAGGATGTAGGAGACGGCGACCCCGGCGAGGACGAGCCGGTTGGTGGTGAGGCCTCCCCCGCCGCGCGCCAGGGTGTAGACGAGGAGCAGCGAGAGCAGCGCACCGGCGAAGGCGGCGGCCGGGATGGTGACGGTGGTGGCGAGGGTGGCGCCGATGCCGAGGACGATCACCAGGACCGCGCCGGTGGAGGCGCCGGAGGAGACGCCGAGGAGGAACGGGTCGGCGAGCTGGTTGCGTACGAGGGCCTGGAGGACCGTGCCGATGACGGCCAGTCCGGCGCCGACGACGATGCCGAGGAGGACCCGGGGCAGCCGGACGTCCAGGACGATCGTGCGGAACGGGCTCGCGTCCGCCCGCCCGGTCAGGATGTCGATGACCTGGCCGGGCGGGATGCGGACGGAGCCGAGGGCGAGGGCGGCGACCACGGCGGCTGCGAGGAGGACGGCGAGGACGCCGACGACCAGGGTGTAGCGCAGCAGCCGCCGCGGTGCGGGGGTGCGGCAGGTCACGAGGTGGTGGCCGCCGGGTGGAGCTGGGCCGCGAGCTTCTCGACGGCGGCGGGGACGCGGACGCCGAGGACCGCGTCGGAGAGCGGCATGACCGCGAAGCGCTTGTTCTTGATGGCGGGGACGTCGGCGAGGGCCGGGTCGTCGAGGAGCCGCTTCTTCTTCTGGGCGACGGTGGTGGAGCCGTAGTCGTAGATCACGATCGCCTCGGGCTTGCGGGCGACGACGTTCTCCCAGGAGGCGTCCCCGAAGGACTTGTCGAGGTCGGCGAAGATGTTGGTGCCGCCGGCGCGCGTGATCAGCTCGTTGCCGATGCCCTTGCCGCCGGCCGTGAACGCGGTCTTGTCGCCACTGTCGTAGACGAAGACGGGGAGGGCCTCGAGGTCCTTGAGCTTCTCGGCGGTCGCCGCGTTGTCCGCCTTGGCCTGCTTGATCCAGGCCTCGGCGCGGTCGGTGACGCCGAAGGTGCGGCCGACCTCGCGGATCTCCTCGTAGAGGGTCTCCATCGGGGTGTCGGCCTTGGCGCAGCTCTCGGTGTTGAGCCGGGTCTGGATGCCGGACTTCTTCAGCGCCTCGCGGCCGCGGCCGTCGCCCGCCGCGAACGCGCTGGCGTAGCCGCCGTAGACGAAGTCGGGGTTGGCTGCGAGGACCTGCTCGTAGGAGGGGTACTCCTTGGCGATGACCGGCACGGAGGCGTAGTCCTTCGCGTACTTCGGCAGGACCTTGTCGTCGAGGTAGGCGGTGCCGACGAGGGACTTGGTGAGGCCGAGCTCCAGCATGATCTCGGTGACGTGCTGGTTCATGGTGACCACGCGCTTGGGCGGGGCCTTGTACGTGGTGGTGACACCGCAGTTGGTGACGGTGTACGGGAAGCCGTCGCTCTTCGCCGCGGCCTTGTTCCCGGTGGGCTCGTCGCCCTCGGGGGTGGAGCAGGCGGTGAGGGCGAGCGGGAGCAGCACGGCGGCGGCTATGAGCGCGGGGGTGCGCCGGGACATGGCGGGGCCTCTCCGGGGGATTTCCGCGTCCCCTGGTCGATGCGGAGAAGGCAGCGGGCCAGTTCCTGGCTTCCGGGCCGCCGTCCGCGTACGGGGGGGTCCGCTGGGGATCCGTCCGTACGGGAGGGCGGCCCGGTCACAGTGGCGGGACCGTGCCGGATTCGCACCGGCTTCCTGGTTCCTGCTGCCCTGTGGTCGGGTCTGGGGTGCAGTGTGCCAGACCCGTGCGGCGGCTCCGCGGGCTGCCCGGGTGCTCGGTGCGGCTCAGTACGCCTCGACGACCTGCACGTCTTCCTCGGTGATCTCGCCGTCCACGATGCGGTACGAGCGGAACTGGAAGGGGCCGGAGCCGTCGGTGTCGGCGGTGGAGACCAGGACGTAGTGGGCGCCGGGCTCGTTCGCGTACGTCACGTCGGTGCGGGAGGGGTAGGCCTCGGTCGCCGTGTGGGAGTGGTAGATGACCACGGGCTCCTCGTCCCGGTCGTCCATCTCGCGGTACAGCTTGAGGAGGTCGCCGGAGTCGAACTCGTAGAACGTGGGCGAGCGGGCGGCGTTGAGCATCGGGATGAAGCGCTCGGGGCGCCCCGTTCCGGCCGGGCCCGCCACCACGCCGCACGCCTCGTCGGGGTGGTCGGCGCGGGAGTGGGCGACGATCTGGTCGTGGAGCGCCTGGGTGATGGTCAGCATGGCAAGAGGATAGGCATGCGGCCCTCCGCGTACCGGTGGGTGGTACGGAGAGGGCCGCATGGTGGACGCCGGGGCCGTGGGGGGGGTGGCCGGGGCGCCCGGAAGGAGGGCCGGTCGTGGGCCCGGGGTCGCCGGGTCCGCCCTCGGGGTCGGTGCTGGGCGGAGCCTGGCTCAGCGCCGGGCGAAGCCCTGGCTCAGCGCTTGGCGAAGGCGGTGTTCTCCGGGTTGCGCGACTTGAGCACCAGGTAGGAGATGCCCAGCAGGAGCGCCCAGACCGGGGCGCAGTACAGCGAGATCCTGGCGTCCTTGTCGACCGCCATCATCACGATGACCATGCCGATGAAGGCGAGCGCGAACCAGCTCGTGTACGGGGCGCCGGGGGCCTTGAACGAGGAGTGCGGGAGCACGCCCCGGTCGGCCAGGCGGCGGTAGCGGATCTGGCTGAACAGGATCATGATCCAGGCCCACATGCCGGAGATGGTCGCGAAGGAGACGACGTAGTTGAACGCTTCGCCCGGCCACTGGTAGTTGATCCAGACGCCGACGAGCATCAGGGCGGCGGAGAAGGTGGTGCCGGTGAGCGGCAGGCCGTTCTTCGTCAGCTTGGTGAAGGCGCGCGGGCCCTGTCCGTTCAGGGCCAGGTCGCGGAGCATACGGCCGGTGGAGTACATGCCGGAGTTGCAGGAGGAGAGCGCCGCGGTCAGGACGACGAAGTTGACGATGGCGGCGCCGATGCCGAGTCCCATCTCCTCGAAGGCCTTCACGAACGGCGAGACGCCCGGCTTGAAGGTGGACCACGGGACGACCGACAGGATCATGATCAGCGCGCCGACGTAGAAGACGGCGATGCGCCACGGCACGGTGTTGATGGCCTTGGGCAGCACGGTCTTGGGGTCCTTGGACTCCCCTGCCGTGACGCCGACGAGTTCGACGGCGAGGAAGGCGAACATGACGATCTGGAGCGTCATCAGCATGCCGCCGACGCCGTTGGGGAAGAAGCCGCCGTCGTTCCAGAGGTTGGAGACGGTGGCGGTGTCGCCCGCGTCGGAGAAGCCGAGGGTCAGCACGCCGGCGCAGATGAGGATCATGCCGACGATCGCGGTGACCTTGACCATGGAGAACCAGAACTCCAGCTCACCGAAGAGCTTCACGGAGATCAGGTTGGCGCCGTACAGAATGACGGTGAAGACGAGTGCGGACAGCCACTGCGGAATGTCCCACCAGTACGTCATATAGGTGGCGGCGGCGGTGACTTCGGTGATTCCGGTGACGACCCAGAACAGCCAGTACGTCCAGCCGGTGACGAATCCGAAGAAGGGCCCGATGAATTCGCGGGCGTACTCCGAGAAGGAGCCGGAGACCGGGCGGTACATGAGCAGTTCGCCCAGGGCCCGCATGATGAAGAAGATGACCAGGCCCGCGAGGACGTAGGCCAGGATGAGGCTGGGTCCGGCCCGGTCGATCGCTTTGCCCGCGCCGAGGAAGAGCCCGGTTCCGATGGCTCCGCCGATGGCGATCATCTGGATCTGACGGGCGCCCAGACCTCGCTGGTACCCCTCGCCACCGGCCTCGGCCGCCCCGGCTTCCGCGCCGGGCCTGCCCTTGTCGGCCTGTCCCTCGTCGACCTGTGCCGATGTCATGTGTGGTGCGCCTTTCTCCACGCCGATCCGCGCCGTCAAGGCAGCGGATCAGGTCCTGATCCCCCCGGATATGGATGGAGTGCCACCGGCGTTCGGCCGGCTGGTGGCGGCCCCGGGAACAGGGGTGGCGTCCCCGGGCGATCGTGAAGATTTATCACGGCTGTCACAGGACACCATGGGACATTCTGTGGCGCACCCCACAGATAAAAGCGGACAAGGAGCGCCATCCACCATGAATGGCGCTTATGTCTTGGCGGGATCATTACCCGGATCTGAGCGTCCGTTGAGCGAACACGGACGCCTCACCGGTCGGGGGCGGAGGATTACGGCATCAGTGTTTCGACGAGTGTTTCCTGCAGCGCGCCGAGCCAGAGATAAGCCATCACCATCGGCTTGCGCGGGTCGCTGTCGGGGAGCCGGTAGAGCGACCCGTCCTCGCCCTCGTCCTCGTCGGAGACGTCCAGCCGGGTGCCGATGGTGAGGCGCAGGTCGTTGAGCGAGCCGAGCCAGGAGCGGCACTCCTCGGCGGTGAGGGCGAGGACGGCCGCGCCGCTCCCGTCGGGCGAGAGCGCGTCCAGCGTCCGGACGACGGCGAGGGCGTCCTCGCGCTTGCGGGAGCGCAGGTCGTTCTCGGTGAAGCGGCGGAACTCGGCGGACAGCTCCCGCAGCTCCTCCTCGGACTTGCCCTCGGACTTCCCCTCGGGGGCGGGCCCGTCGGGCCCCCCGTACGCGTCGGGGAAGAGCCGGGCCAGGGCCGGGTCCGAGGGCGGCTTGCTGGGGCCCTCGGCGAAGAGCGCGGCGAGCGGGTCCTCGCCGTCGGCGGGCGTCTCGCCCGGGCCGATCAGTTCGAGCAGCTGCACGGCGAGGGAGCGCAGGATCGAGATCTCGACCTCGTCGAGCGCGACGGCCGCGCCGCCGCCGGGGGTGGCCTCGAAGTGGCCGGCCATGGATTCTCCGATGGTGGGTCGAACGGGGCAGGGGGTGCGTACGGCGGCGAGGCCGCTAGTTGCGGTCCTGGGTGAGGGTGGCCCACAGCCCGTAGCCGTGCATGGCCTGGACGTCGCGCTCCATCTCCTCGCGGCTCCCGCTGGAGACGACGGCGCGGCCCTTCTGGTGCACGTCGAGCATGAGCTTGTGGGCCTTGTCCTTGGAGTAGCCGAAGTAGGCCTGGAAGACATAGGTCACATAGCTCATGAGATTGACCGGGTCGTTGTGGACGAGCGTCACCCACGGGACGTCCGGCTCGGGGACCGCGAAGGTCTCCTCGGCCGAATCAGGACGTTCGATCTCTACGGGGGTAGCAACGCTCACCTGTCCCATGCTGCCACCCGGGCGGCCCGGGCGCACAAACGGACCCCACATCTCGTCACTTTGACGAATAGAGGGTAGCATCCCTGCCATGAACTCAGCGGACCTCGGGCGACGGGTCGGCGTTCCGTCGACCGCGCTCTTCACCGACCAGTACGAGCTGACCATGGTGCAGGCGGCCCTCAAGGCGGGCACCGCCGGCCGGCACTCGGTCTTCGAGGCGTTCACCCGCCGGCTGCCCGAGGGGCGGCGGTACGGGGTCGTCGCGGGCACCGGGCGGGTGCTGGACGCGGTGGAGAACTTCCACTTCGACGACGAGATGATCGGCTTCCTGCGCCAGCAGGACATCGTGGACGAGCCGACCCTCGAATGGCTGGCGGGCTACCGCTTCAGCGGCGACATCTGGGGCTACCCGGAGGGCGAGGTGTACTTCCCGGGCTCGCCGGTCCTGCGGGTGGAAGGGTCCTTCGCCGAGTGCGTGCTGCTGGAGACGGTGATCCTCTCCATCCTCAACCACGACTCCGCGATCGCGGCGGCCGCCTCGCGCATGTCGGCGGCGGCCGGGGGGCGCCGGCTGATCGAGATGGGGGCGCGGCGGACGCACGAGCTGTCGGCGGTGGCCTCGGCGCGAGCGGCGTACGTCGGCGGGTTCGACGCCACGTCGGATCTGGCGGCCGGGTTCCGGTACGGGATCCCGACGGTCGGCACCAGCGCGCACGCCTTCACGCTGCTGCACGACAGCGAGCGGGACGCGTTCCGGGCGCAGGTGGACTCGCTGGGGCGCGGGACGACGCTGCTGGTGGACACGTACGACGTGACCGAGGCGGTGCGGGCGGCGGTGGAGATCGCGGGGCCGGAGCTCGGGGCCGTACGGATCGACTCGGGCGACCTGCTGCTGGTCGCGCACCGGGTGCGGCAGCAGTTGGACGAGCTGGGGGCGACGGGCACGAAGATCGTGGTGACGTCGGACCTGGACGAGTACGCGATCGCCTCGCTGGCGGCGGCGCCGGTGGACGCGTACGGGGTCGGGACGCAGTTGGTCACCGGGAGCGGGCACCCGACGTGTTCGATGGTCTACAAGCTGGTGGCTCGGGCCGGTGGGGCGGCCGATGCGGGTGCGGATGCTCCGCTGGTGCCGGTGGCGAAGAAGTCGATGGGGGCGAAGTCGTCGGTGGGGGGTCGCAAGTGGGCCGCGCGCCGGGTGGACGAGGGCGGGGTCGCCGAGGCCGAGGTGATCGGGACCGGGGCGGTGCCGGAGGGGCTCGTGGGGCGGGAGCTGCTGGTGGAGCTGGTGCGGGGTGGGGAGGTGGTCGCGCGGGAGCCGTTGGAGGCGGCTCGGGAGCGGCATGTGGTGGCCCGGGGTGGGCTGCCGATGTCGGCGATGCAGTTGTCTCGGGGCGAGCCGGTGATCGGGACGGAGTACGTGTGAGGCCCTGGGGCCTCGGAAGGTGCGGGAGCCTCGCCGCGTCGGTTCCGTCCTCAAACGCCGGACGGGCTGGGGTGGCCCCCGGACGGGCTGGAGTGGGTAGGGGTTGATTGTCAGGGCCTAGTCTCTACGCTCGTTGGCATCCCCGTGAACGTTGGAATATCGCCGCTCCCCCCTCTCCCCACCTAAGGACACCCGCCATGCACCGCGCATTGATCGTCGTGGACGTTCAGAACGACTTCTGCGAGGGCGGCAGCCTCGCGGTGGCGGGTGGTGCCGATGTCGCCGCCGCCATCACCGATCTCATCGGTGAGGCCCAGCCCGGCTACCGGCACGTGGTGGCCACCCGGGACTGCCACGTGGACCCCGGTGACCACTTCTCCGAGACGCCGGACTTCGTGGACTCCTGGCCGGTGCACTGCGTCGCCGGGACCGAGGGCGTCGGGTTCCACCCGAACTTCGCGCCCGCCGTCGCCTCCGGGGCCATCGACACCGTCTTCGACAAGGGTGCCTACTCGGCCGCGTACAGCGGTTTCGAGGGCGCCGACGAGAACGGGACCGGTCTCGCCGCGTGGCTGCGTGAGCGGTCCGTCACCGAGGTCGACGTGGTGGGCATCGCCACCGACCACTGCGTACGGGCCACCGCCCTGGACGCGGCCCGTGAGGGCTTCGTCACCCAGGTGCTGCTCGACCTGACCGCCGGGGTCTCGCCGGCGACCACCGAGAAGGCCCTGGACGAGCTCCGGACGGCGGGCGTGAAGCTCTCCGGGAAGCCGGTCGTGGCCTAGGGAGCCCAGGAGCTCCCCACGGCCCCTACGCCGCCGGGCGGGCGGGGCCGGCGTGGCCCGCCGGGCCCAGCAGGGCTCTGATCGGGTGCCACAGCTCCTGGCCCGCCTGGGGCGCCGCCCGCCACAGCAGGCCGTCCGGGTGGTGCAGCACCGCCGTGATCTCGTCCGGTGTGGGCGGCCGGTCGTTGCCGCGCAGGTACACCGCCCGCAGCCCCAGATTGCGCAGCCTGGTCAGGGCGCGCGCCCGGTTCGCCGCGTGGACCAGCACCCGTACCGGGGCGCCCGGGCCCGTCCCGGTACCCGTAGCCGCACCCGTACCCGTACTCGTACCGCCACACGGTCTGGTGAGGGTGAGGGCCACCACCACCGTGCCGTTCGGCAACCTGCAGAAACCTCCGCCTGCCATGCTCCGCACTCCCCCGTGAGACGTCGTGTCAATAAGAATGTGAACAAGACGCACCTAAACACGATCGGCCGCCGCCCGCTAGAGGGCGACGGCCGATCATGCTCTGACCTGCGATTCTATGGAATTATCGGCCCGAGGGGCTGACCAGCACGGTCATCGAGGAGCCGCTGGCCGGCTCCAGGAGGATGGAGATGCGGGTGTTGGTGTCAGAAACCTTGACACTGCCCGTCGGGTTCTCCTTGTACCAGTAGGTGCCCTTGCGGTCGTCGAACACCGGGTTGCCCAGCGAGGGCTGGATCTTCAGCGGCACGTCCGCGTTGTGGAGCGTGAAGCCCTTGTTCGGGTACCAGCTGAACGGGGCGTCGAACGGCTGGATCTTGTTGCGCAGGAGCGAGCCGTCCTTCCACTTGAGCGGCTTGGCGTGCGCGTCGACCGGCAGGATCAGACCCTCGCCCGGGTGGACGGAGGTGTTGTTGTCCTTCTGGGAGGTGTCCCAGAGCCAGACGAGCAGACCCTTCTGGTACGCGTAGTGCTCGACCCAGTCGGGGCGGGTGGTGGAGAAGCCGAAGTTGTACGGGCCGACCTTGAGGGTCTCGTCGTACGACACGTACTGGCGGTTCTCCGCGATGTAGTACTGCGGGTAGTCCTGCGTGAACGACTCGCCGATCCGCGAGAAGCCCTTCACCGTCCAGCCGTTGTCACCGTCCTCGGCGTTGTCCGAGAAGAGGGTGGCGCCGTCGGCGGTGATGGTGATCTCGTCGGCCGCGAAGCCCTTGCCGCCCGCGCCGCCGTCCGTCTGGTACCGGAAGCGGAGGTCGACCTTCTTGCCCGCGTAGGCGTCCAGCGGGAAGGAGAGCTTCTTGTACGCGCCCGAGACGTCGGTCAGGGCCGGCTTGTCGCTGGCGTCGCGCGGGATGGCCTTGCCGTCGGCGGTGCCGTCGAGCGCGGTCCAGCTCGTGCCGCCGTTGTCGGACACCTCGGTGTAGAGGTAGTCGTAGTCGGCCTCGATGTCGTACCAGCCCGAAAGGTCCAGCTTGGCCGAGGACTTGCCGGTCAGGTCGACCGAGCGGGTCAGCGTGTTCGACAGGTTGTCGCCCCGGTCGCTCCACCACTGCTTCGTGCCCTGGGCGGGCTTGACGACGGTGGTGGTGACGGCCTTGGCCGGCAGTTCGACGACGAGCGCCTGCGGGTCCTTGGTGTTGTACTCCGAGACACCCAGCTTGTGCAGCGAGGTCTTGCCCGCCTTGGCCTTGTCGTAGTCCAGCCAGCCGAGCTGGAGCTTGTCCCACGAGGTCATGTCGCCCGGCAGGTTGCCGATCTCGCCCTTGCCGGTGCCGAGCCAGGAGCCCGCCGACATCAGGGACCAGAAGCCGACCGAGTTCTCGCCGCCGCCGGAGGTGTCGTACAGGTCCGGGAGGCCGAGGTCGTGGGCGTACTCGTGGGCGAAGACGCCCAGGCCGCCGTTCTCGGGCTGCACGGTGTAGTCACCGACCCAGATGCCGGTCCCACCGATCTGCGCGCCGCCGGCCTTGTTGCCGGCCGGGCCGGTCGCGCCCGCGTTGGTGCCGTACGCGTACCAGCGGTGCGCCCAGATGGCGTTGGGGCCCTCGGCGCCGCCGCCGGCCGACTCGTCCTCACCGGCGTGGACGAGCTGGAAGTGGTCGATGTAGCCGTCCGGCTCGTTGAAGTTGCCGTCGCCGTCGAAGTCGTAGCGGTCCCACTGGTCGTACTCGGCCAGGTTCGCCTTGATCTGCGCGTCCGTGCGGCCCTTGGCCTTCTGGTCGGCGACCCAGGCGTTGACACCGTCGCGGACCGCGTCCCAGACGTTGGCGCAGTTGGACTGGCCGCAGTAGTTGGAACCGTAACGGGCCTCGTTGTAGTCGACCTTCACCCAGTCGGAGACCTGGCCCTCGACCGAGTAGCGGCCCGAGGAGGTCTTCTCGTAGTAGGTCTTGAGCGAGTGGACGTTCTTGCCCTCGCCGAAGTACAGCTTCTGGAAGTGCTCCTGGTTGTAGTCGGCCTTCCAGGCGGTGCTGTTGTCCTTCTTCGGGTCCGGCTTGGCGATCTCGTTGTGCGCCGGGCCGGGGGTGCCGCCGTACTTCTTGACGGGCGGCTTGGGGCCGTCGCCGTCCGGGTCGAACAGGGTGGTGTCGTCCACCTTGTCGCCGAACTCCAGCAGGATGGTGAAGATCTTGTCGGTCTTCTCCCGGCCGAGCTCGACGTACTTCTTGTTGCCGAGCTTGACGACCTTGGAACCGGCCTTGGTCGTCACCTTCTTGTCCCCGGCGAGCACCTGCTCCAGCGCGGCCTCCCGCTGCGCTGCCTGCTGCTCGCTGAAGGGGCCTTCGAGGTTGTGCTCCACGTGTCCCTTGCCGGGCGCCGGGTCATGGCGGTCGACGGTGGGAGCGGCGGAAGCGGCGGAAGCGGCGGAACCTGACGTGGTGTCATGCGCCTGGGCGGTGGCGAAGGTCGAGGCCGTCGCGGCGGTCGCGGCCATGGCCACGACAACAGCAGCGGCGCGAAGCGCCCGTCTCTGATTGGTCACTTGATTGCAGTCCTCCCCGGGCGTCCGCGCAGCGGCCAGGGGGGTATGGAGAGGGCCGCGCGCGCAACGCGTCACAAGTGACGACATTCGATCGGAGTTGCGAGAGAAAAGACAGACCTTGACTTGAACAGACCAAGTGCACTATGCAGGAGCGCTTTCCCGATATGCGGACAGGATCACCGCCAACGGGCGCGCCACACCGTCCGGTTGGTGAGAGACGTGACTCCGTGCGCCCCCTGTGCACCGGTACCGTGGGTTAGGTCACGCTTACTACCGGTCCCTGTCGGGCATCCACCGTCGTAAGGTCGGAAGGCATCCGTGTGCACGTGCCGACCGCCCAGCCATCCGACGTCCCGAGGACGGAAACCGCCATGCCGCGTCCGACTGCCGCACAGCTCGTCTACGGTTCGGCCACCGTCATCTGTACGACCCTCGCCCTGCTGCTGCTCTCCGGTACGGAGTCGGGCATCGGCGTGGGCATCGCCGCCGTCACCGCGCTCGCGCTCGGCCTGCTGGTGGCCGTACGCCTGCCCCAGCCCCGGCGGACCGCCCCGGCCCGGACGGCGCACCCGCACCGGACCGCCCACGCCTCCGCCGCCCGGACGGACCACGCCCTGGACGGCCTCGGCGCCCGGGAGCGGGTGCCGGCCGCCCGCTCGTCCCAGCACCAGCACCAGCACCAGCAGACGGACCGGCAGCACTCGCTGCGCCACTGAGTCCCGCCGCGCCTCCGGCAGCCGGGCGGAACGACGTACCGTACCCGCCCGGCTGTCGGCATGCCTGGTGTTCCTACCTGGCCGTGACCACCACGGTCTTGGCCGCCTTGTCCTGGAGCCCCTGCCGGTAGGGCTTGTCCGTGAACATCAGCACGATGTTGATCAGCCACCACAGGCACGGGCAGCACAGCAGCGCCGGAGCCCACAGGACGACGGCCCGCATCAGCGCCGCCCCGGTGTCGGGTACCCGGCCGTCGTTGAGCATGGCCACGCGCAGCTTCAGCAGCCGCTTGCCCAGGGTCCGGCCGTCCTTGTGGGTGAAGTAGGTGTCGTACGCGACGTAGACGACCAGGCCGATGAACGACCACAGGAACTGGTGGCCGCTGTAGGCGCCGTCGAACCCGTCGCCCCCGTCCCCGTCGACATCGATCGCCCCGCCCCACGGCAGCGAGATCAGGTACAGCGGGATCGAGATGATGAGGAAGTCGATCAGCCGCGCCAGGATCCGCTTGCCCGGCTCGGCCAGCGGCGGCATCCCGGCCAGCGGGTCCGGCGCCCCGAAACCGCCGCCGCTTCCGTACGGGTCGTTCGGCGGGGGCGGCGGCGGAGGGGGCGGGGCGCTCCCGTACGGCGGCTGACTGCCTGACGGAGGCTGACCGTCTGACGGCGGCGGGGGCTCCTGCGGCTTCTTGAGGAACGGATCGTCGTCCTCGGGCGGCTGGCCGGGCGTCGGCTGGTCGTTGCTCATGGGGGCAGTGCATCCCGTGCCACCGGGGCCCGCAACGGCTCAGGTGCGTTCGGGGGACGCGGAGCGGCATACGAGTCTACGGCTGGCCTCCGGGGGCCGCCCGTTCAGCCGGTCCAGCCCGTTCAGCCGGGTCCTGTCTCCGCTCAGCCGGGTCCTGTCTCCGCTCAGCCGGCTACGAACGTGCGGGCCGCCTTGTCGTGCCAGCACTGGCGCCAGGGGCGGTCGATCAGGCACCACAGCACGTTGGCCACGCCGATGACGAGGAGTCCCAGCACCCCGTAGACGAGCCAGCGGCGCAGGGCCGCTCCGAGGGAGGGCGCGTCGTGGGACTCGATGTCCCGTACGTCGAGCCCGAAGACCTTCTTTCCGAGCGTCCGGCCCCACTTGGCGGTGGGCAGCGCCTCCAGGAGGAAGCCGAGCACGAGGAAGGCCGCGATCAGGGCCCCGAGCAGCGTCCCGGTGGTGGAGTCCAGCAGCCAGACGGTGACGGTCTCGCCGGTCTGCTCCGCCGCGGTGATCTTCCGGTCGATGTGGTCCATCGCCTGGGTGGCCAGGGGGATGGCCACCGCCCCGACGACCGTGGAGAGCACCAGGTTGTCCACCAGCCGGGCGGCGAACCGCTTGCCGAGCCCGGCGGGCCGGGCCGCCGCCTGGGCGCGGACGAGCTGCTGGAAGGGGTCGTCGGCCGCCGGGGGCTTCCAGGGCACGACGGGCTGGTCCGCTGCCGCCGTCCCTGCCCCAGGCCCGGCCCCGGACCCGGACTGTGCGAAGGGGGGCTGCTGGTGCTGGTGGGGCAGGGGGTGGGGGTGCTGCTGATGCAAGGGCTGGGGTGCCGGTTGCTGCTGTTGCTGTTGCTGCTGCTGTTGCTGTTCGGGCTGGGCCAGTTGGTGGACCTGCTGCGCCCAGGACGCCGAACCGCCGCCGGGGCCCGGGGTGAGCGGAGTGGGTACGGCGGGGGCGGCGGGGACCTGGACCGGACCCTGCCGCGCCTCCTGCGGGGCGGGCGCGGGGGCCGGTACCGGGAGGGACTGGGCGGGGGCGGGAGCGGCCGGGAGTCCCTGCGGCCCCTGCGGCGTACCGGTGTTCGGCGGTACGGGGTCGGGGCGCGGGGCGCTCCCCCGTACGGCGTTCGGCTGTACGGCACCGGCCTGCGGGCCCACCGCGCGGATCGTGACCGTGCCCTCCGTCGGCGGGCGCGCTCCGGCCTCCTCCACCGTCCCGCCGCCACCGTCCCGCATCCCCGGCAGCGCGCCGCGCGTCGGGTCCTGCGCGAGAGGCGTGCGCGGGTCGGCCGGGGCCGGGGCTGGCTCCGGGGCCGGGCCGCCCCACGCGACCCGGCGGTCCCGCTCACCGCCGAAGCCGGCCTGGCGCGCGGAGTCCGCCTGCCAGACGGACCCGGCCTCGCCCTGGGCCCCGGCGTCAGCTCCACCCGAACCGCCCGAACCGCCCGAGCCGTCCGGGTGCCCGTCCTCCTCGTCGAAGAAGATCGGCCCGGTCTCCTCCACCGGCGCTGCCTGCTGCTGCGGCGCGGGCCGGCTCGTTCCGGGCACCCAGGCCCCGCCGTTCCAGTACCGGACGTACCCGGGGATGGAGGGGTCGGGGTAGTAGCCCTCACGGGGGCTGTCGTCACCGGGTGCCGGAGTTGGCGCGCTCATCAGCGGGTCCCGTATCTCTTCGAGGCCTCAGGCCGTACGGCGCCGGGAGGGCGGACGGCCTCCATACAAGGGTCCACATCTATCAGACCGCCACGTATCCCCGGGCCGGTCCACCTGTTTGGGACCACTTTCGCGACGGATCGAAGTTTTTTTGAGAAGTCGCGTAATAGGTGGCGGGGAGGGCGCTCTCTCCTTGTGCGGGACGGTCAGCGGGACCGGCCCAGGAGCACCGGAAGGTCGTGCATTCTCATGATGAACATCGTGGAACGTGAGCTGGAGCTGAAGCTCGTCCTCTCCCCCGAGCGGTCCATCCCGGTCCCCGCCCGGCTGACGTACCGCACGGACGACCCGTACGCCGTGCACATCGCCTTCCACATCTCCTCCGACGCCCCCGTGCACTGGACGTTCGCCCGGGAGCTGCTGGTGGAAGGGGTGTTCCGGCCCTGTGGGCACGGGGACGTACGGATCTGGCCGACGAAGATCGAGAACCGCAGCGTGATCTGCGTGGCCCTCACCTCCCCCGACGGCAACGCCCTCCTTGAGGTCCCCTCGGCCGCCGTGGCCGCCTGGGTGGAGCGGACCCTGCGCGTGGTGCCGCCGGGCACGGAGAGCGACCGGCTCGGGATCGACGAGGCGCTGGCGGAGCTGCTGGCCCCGCTGCCGGCGGACGACCTGTGGCTGAGCGACCCGTGGTCGGCGGACGAGTCGCCGTCCTCGGACGGTGAGGCGTGAGGGCCCCCGTGACGAGCGGGCGTGAGGGCCCCGTGAGCAGCGGGTGTCAGAAGAGCTTGCCGGGGTTGAGGAGGCCGAGCGGGTCGAAGGCGGCCTTGATACCGCGCTGCAATTCGATACCGGTCTCGCCCAGTTCGCGGGCGAGCCACTCCTTCTTGAGGACGCCGACGCCGTGTTCGCCGGTGATGGTCCCGCCCAGCTCCAGACCGAGCGCCATGATCGCGTCGAAGGACTCCCGGGCCCGGCGGGACTCGTCGGGGTCGGTGTGGTCGAAGCAGACGACGGGGTGGGTGTTGCCGTCGCCGGCGTGGGAGCAGACGCCGATGGTGAGGTCGTACCGCTCGGCGATGGCCGCCGTGCCCGCGAGCATCTCGCCGAGCCGTGAGCGCGGTACGCAGACGTCGTCGATCATCGTGGCGGACGTGACGGCCTCCAGCGCGGTGAGCGACATCCGGCGGGCCTGGAGGAGGAGTTCGGACTCGGCCGGGTTATCGGCCGGGACCACTTCGGTGGCTCCGGCGGCCGTGCAGAGCGCGCCGACGGCGGCGAGGTCGGCGGCCGGGTCGGGGGTGTCGAAGCCGCAGAGGAGGAGCGCCTCGGTGGTCTCCGGCAGTCCCATGGAGGCCAGCTTGTTGACGGCACGCACGGTCGTCCGGTCCATCAGTTCGAGGAGTGACGGGGTGTGACCGCGCTCCATGATCCGGCACACAGCGTCACAGGCGGCGGCTGCCGAGGGGAACTCGGCGGCCAGGACGAGCTGCTGCGGCGGCTGCGGTTTGAGGGCGAGGACGGCCTTGACGACGATCCCGAGACTGCCCTCGGAGCCGACGAAGAGCCGGGTCAGGTCGTATCCGGCGACGCCCTTCGCCGTTCGGCGGCCGGTGGTCAGGAGCCGCCCGTCGGCGAGGACGACCTCCAGTCCGAGGACGTACTCGGCGGTGACCCCGTACTTCACGCAGCACAGACCGCCGGAGGCCGTGCCGATGTTGCCGCCGATGGTGCACGTCTCCCAACTGGAGGGGTCCGGCGGGTAGTAGAGGCCGTGTTCGTTCACCGCGCGTGACAGCACCGCGTTGATGACGCCCGGCTCGACGACGGCGATCCGGTCGACCGGGCTGATCTCCAGGATCCGGTCCATCCGCACCAGGGAGAGCACGATGCAGCCGTCGGAGGCGTTGGCCGCGCCGGACAGGCCGGTCCGGGCGCCCTGCGGGACGACCGGGACGCGGAGTTCGGTGGCGGTGCGCATGACGTGCTGGACCTGCTCGACCGTGCGCGGGAGCACGACGACGGCCGGGGTGCCGGCCTCGCAGAAGCTCGCCATGTCGTGGGCGTAGGACGCGGTGACGTCCGGATCGGTGATCAGGGCCTCGGCGGGGAGGCCCGTGCGCAGGCGTTCGAGAAGATCGCTCATGGTTCCAGCCTGGCACTCGGGGGCCAATGGTGTGAACCCGTCGGCGGGGGCGATCCCGAAGGGGCGGTGTGCTCGTATGACTGACGCACAGTGATGGCCATGGATGTCATGCCCCAGCAGGATCCCGAGTCCCGCCGGCCGCCCGAGCCGTCCCCGCAGGACCAGCACGCCCCGCACGACCAGCACGATCCGTACGCCCCGCAGGACCCGCACGACCAGCACGATCCGCACGCCCCTTACGTGATGCCAGCCGACGGCGCCACCGCCGTACCGCCTCCCCCGCCCACGCTGCGGACGACCCTGCGCCGGGCCGCGTTCGGGGCGCTGGCGGCGGGGGTGCTGCTGGCCGGGGCGCTGGTGGCTGTGCCGGACGGGAAGGACGACCGGGCGAAGGAGCCGGGTCCGGTGGAGCGGGCCGAGGCGGCGTCGACCGCGGGTTCGCCCGCCTCCCTCTCGGACCTGACCGCGCTGATCGGGGACCGGCAGCAGTGGGTGGAGGCGCATCCGAAGGACGCGCCGTCGTGGGCGACGCTCGGTTCGGCGTACGTGGAGTGGGGGCGGCGCTCGGCGGACGCGGCGTACTTCGGACGCGCGGAGGAGGCGCTGAAGCGGTCGCTGGAGGAGCGGCCGGGTGAGCGCGGGAACGGGGAGGCGTGGGTGGGGATGGCGGCGCTGGCCAACGCCCGGCACGACTTCCTGGCGGCGAAGCGATGGGGCGAGACGGTACGGAAGCAGGACCCGAAGACCTGGAGCGTGTACCCGGTCCTCATCGACGCCTACACCGGTCTCGGGGACGTCAAGGCGGCGACCGCGGCGACGGAGAAGTTCGGCGAGCTGCGCAAGGGCGTCCCCGCGCTGGCCCGGACCGCCGACCTCTACCGGGGCCAGGGCTGGCGCGAGGACGCGCTCGCCACCGCCCGCGAGGCCGCGGACCGGGCGACGACGCCCGCCGAGAAGGCCGAGGCGCTGCACCGGCTGGGCGAGCTGGCCTGGGAGCGGGGCGAGCCGGAGGAGGCGGTGGCGCAGTTCGACGCGGCGCTGCGCACGGACGCCGGCCACCACGCCTCGCTCGCGGGCAAGGCCCGGGCGCTGGTGGCGCTGGACCGCGCGGACGAGGCGGTGTCCGCGTACCAGAGTGCCCTCACCAAGCTCCCGCGCCCGGCGTACGCCCTCGAACTGGGCGAGCTGTACGCGTCCCTGGACCTCGACGGTGACGCGCGGAGCCAGTACGAGAAGCTGGGCGAGCTGCTGGAGCAGGCCAAGGCGGCCGGGGTCGACGAGTCCGTGGTCCAGGCCCGCTACGAGAGCGACCACGGGGACCCGGCGGTGGCGGTGGAGCTGCTGCGCGGCCAGTGGAGGAAGCAGCACCGCAGTGCGGCGGTGGCGGACGCGCTGGGCTGGGCGCTGCACCGGGCGGGCAAGTCGGAGGAGGGCCTGGAGTACGCGCGGCAGGCGGTGGACACGGGCGTGCGGAACGCCTCGTACGCGTACCACCTGGGCGTGATCGAACGGGAGCTGGCGCAGTACGGTCCGGCCCGCCGCCATCTGGAGGAGGCGCTGCGCACCAACCCGGCCTTCTCGCCGCTGGACGCGCCGAAGGCCCGGGAGGCGCTGGAGACGCTCGGGGAGCCGCCGCCGGGCGGGCCGGGGGACATGCAGCCGCCGCCCCCGCCTCCGGCTCCGGCCCCGTCGCAGGAGCCGAAGCGGGACGCCAGGCCGGAGTCGAAGCCCGAGCCGAAGCCCGAGCCGAAGAAGGAGCCGAAGCGGGAGTCCCCCGAGCCGGAGGCCCCGGCGCCGGCGCCCTCCCAGACGGCCCCGGCCCCGTCGAAGGCGGCCCCGAGCAGCCCGGCGGCGGTGGAGGCCGGCGCGTCGAAGTCTCCGTAACCCTTGAGTCGAAGACGCCGTAACCCTTGACCGGGGAACGGCGTACGCCACCGCGGTCCGGGGTGCTGCCCCGGGCCGCGGTGGCGCAGGTATCCGCGGAAGGACCGGGCTCAGAGGTTGCCGCGCTTCTCCTGCTCGCGCTCGATCGCCTCGAACAGGGCCTTGAAGTTGCCCTTGCCGAAGCCCATGGAGCCGTGGCGCTCGATCATCTCGAAGAAGACGGTCGGGCGGTCCTGGACCGGCTTGGTGAAGATCTGCAGCAGGTAGCCGTCCTCGTCGCGGTCGACCAGGATCTTCAGCTCGCGCAGGGTATCGACCGGCACCCGGGTCTCGCCGGCCCACTCGCCGAGGGTGTCGTAGTACGAGTCGGGGGTGTCCAGGAACTGCACACCGGCCGCGCGCATCGAGCGGACCGTTGCGACGATGTCGTTGGTGGCCAGCGCGATGTGCTGGACGCCGGCGCCGCCGTAGAACTCCAGGTACTCGTCGATCTGCGACTTCTTCTTCGCGATCGCCGGCTCGTTGATCGGGAACTTCACCTTCAGCGTGCCGTCGGCGACGACCTTCGACATCAGGGCGGAGTACTCGGTGGCGATGTCGTCGCCCACGAACTCCTTCATGTTGGTGAAGCCCATGACCTCGTTGTAGAAGCCGACCCACTCGTTCATCCGGCCGAGCTCGACGTTGCCGACGCAGTGGTCGATGGCCTGGAAGGTCCGCTTGGCCGGCGGCTCCACGATCGGCGAGGCCGCGGTGAAGCCGGGGAGGTACGGGCCGTCGTAGCCGGAGCGCTCCACCAGGGTGTGGCGGGTCTTGCCGTAGGTGGCGATCGCGGCGAGGACGACGGTGCCGTGCTCGTCCTTGACCTCGTGCGGCTCGGTGAGACCGCGGGCGCCGTGCTCGACGGCGTACGCGTAGGCAGCGCGGGCGTCCGGGACCTCGATGGCGAGGTCGACGACGCCGTCACCGTGCTCGGCGACGTGGTCGGCGAGGAAGGTGCCCCACTCGGTGGAGGCCTTGATCACGGAGGTGAGGACGAAGCGGGCGGCGCCGTTGGTGAGGACGTAACTCGCGGTCTCGCGGCTGCCGTTCTCCGGTCCGGAGTAGGCCACGAGCTTCATGCCGAAGGCGGTCGAGTAGTAGTGCGCGGCCTGCTTGGCGTTGCCCACGGCGAAGACGACCGCGTCCATTCCCTTGACCGGGAAGCGGTCGGCCTGCGCGGCGGTGTCAGGGCTGGTGTGCAGAGTCTCAGTCATGTTCGAAGGCTCTCCCCGCATCGCAAGGTGCGCAATAGTTCGCGCAATCACTGGTCAATGTGTGCAGTGGCTCGCCATGATGGCCGGACTATCCGTACAGGGTGACCACCGGAGGCGGGCTCATGGCGATCGATCATCTGGACGGCCGGCTCATCGTGCTGCTCGCGCGGGAGCCGCGCATCGGCGTCCTCGAAGCATCCCGGCGGCTCGGCGTGGCGCGCGGGACCGTACAGGCGCGGCTGGACCGCCTTCAGTCGAATGGCGTCATCCGGGGGTTCGGGCCGGACGTGGACCCGGCGGCGCTCGGGTATCCGGTCACCGCGTTCGCGACGCTGGAGATCAAGCAGGGGCAAGGGGCCGACGTACGGGCCCATTTGGGCGGCGTACCGGAGGTGCTGGAGCTGCACACCACCACCGGGCACGGGGACATGTTCTGCCGCCTGGTGGCCCGTTCCAACGCCGATCTTCAGCGAGTGATCGACCGGGTTGTCGGATTTGATGGCATTGTCCGGGCCTCCACGGCGATCGTCATGGAGAACCCGGTTCCGCTGCGGATCATCCCGCTGGTGGAACAGGCGGCCCAGGACACCGACCAGCGGGACTAGCGCCTGACCCACGCGGCAGGCCCGGGCCGAGGGAGTGCCGTGTGAGCTTCTGGGAGTATCTGAACACCCGCCACCAGCAGCTCCTGACGGATGCGTTCCAGCACGTCAGCGCGGTCTTCCAGTGCATGGTCATCGCCACCGTGCTGGGTGTGGTGATCGGCGTGGTGAGCTACCGCAGCGGCTGGGGCGGCTCGCTGGCGATCACCTCCACGGCGACGATCCTCACCATCCCCTCGCTCGCCGCGATCGGCCTGCTGATCCCGCTGGTGGGGCTGGGCGTCGCGCCGACCGTGATCACGCTGACGCTGTACGGGCTGCTGCCCATCGTCCGGAACTCCATCGTGGGGCTGCGGGGCGTCGATCCGGCGCTGGTCGACGCGGCGACGGGCATCGGGATGTCCCGGGTGGCCCGGCTCTGCCGGGTGGAGCTGCCGCTGGCCTGGCCGCCGATCCTGACCGGGATCCGGGTCGCGACCCAGATGCTGATGGGGATCGCCGCCATCGCCGCGTACGCCTCCGGGCCCGGCCTCGGCAACGAGATCTTCCGGGGCATCGCCTCGCTGGGCAGCGCCAACGCGATCAACCAGGTCCTGGCGGGCACGCTCGGCATCGTCGTCCTCGCCCTGCTCTTCGACGCCGCGTACGTCCTGCTGGGGCGGCTGACCATCCCGAGGGGGATCCGTGCCTGAGACCGAGACCGAGACCGGCGCTGTGGCTTCGGCGGACGGGGCCGCGGCCACCTCCGGGGCCACGATCGAGCTGGAGAACCTGACCAAGCGGTACCCGGGCAGCCCGAACCCGGCCGTCGAGAACGTCTCCATGGAGATCAAGGCCGGTGAGACGGTGATCTTCGTCGGCCCGTCCGGCTGCGGGAAGTCCACCACGCTGAAGATGATCAACCGGCTGATCGAGCCGACCTCGGGCCGCATCCGGATCGGCGACGAGGACGTCACCGACATCGACCCGGTGAAGCTGCGCCGCAAGATCGGGTACGCGATCCAGTCCTCCGGCCTCTTCCCGCACATGACGGTCGCCGACAACATCGCCCTGGTCCCGAAGATGGTCGGCTGGTCCAAGTCCCGGGTGAAGGACCGGGTGGAGGAGATGCTCGACCTGGTGGGCCTGGACCCGCGCGAGTTCCACGGCCGCTATCCGCGCCAGCTCTCCGGGGGCCAGCAGCAGCGGGTGGGGGTGGCGCGGGCGCTGGCCGCCGACCCTCCCGTACTCCTGATGGACGAGCCGTTCGGGGCCGTCGACCCGATCACCCGCGACCACCTCCAGGACGAGCTGATCCGGCTCCAGCACGAGCTGCACAAGACGATCGTGTTCGTCACCCACGACTTCGACGAGGCGATCAAGCTGGGCGACCGGATCGCCGTACTGCGGGAGCGGTCGCACATCGCGCAGTTCGACACCCCCGAGGCGATCCTCACCAACCCGACGGACGACTTCGTCTCGGGCTTCGTCGGTGCGGGCGCGGCCCTCAAGCGGCTCAACCTCACCCGCGTACGGGATGTGGGCATCGCGGAGTTCCCGACGGTGACGGTCGAGGACCCGCTCCAGGCGATCTTCAACAAGCTGCGCAACGGCCCGCACAACGAGCTGCTGATGCTGGACCGGCAGAACCGCCCGTACAAATGGCTGCGGCGCGGTGACCTGATGCGGGCGCGCGGTTCGCTGGCGCGGGCCGGGCAGTTGGTGCACGACACGGTGACCCGGGACGCCACGCTGCACGACGCGCTGGAGGCGGTGCTGACGGACAGCGGGGGGCGGGTCGCGGTGACCGGGCGGCGCGGTGAGTTCATCGGGGTCGTCGACATGAAGACGCTGATGGACAACGTGCAGGAGCTGCTGGAGGCCGACCGGCTGACCGCGATGGAGCACCAGCACGAGCTGGCGGAGCAGCGCGTCCACCAGACCGAGCAGGAGCTGGAGGGGGGTGGCGGCGGAGTATGAGCCCCAGCCATCAGTCCGGCTCCGGCAAGGGCCCGGCCACTCCGACCCGGCCGCCGGGCGAGCACGACGTCAAGGGCCACGCGTTCCACGACG
Source organism: Streptomyces cyaneofuscatus (assembly GCF_042718795.1). GTDB lineage: Bacteria > Actinomycetota > Actinomycetes > Streptomycetales > Streptomycetaceae > Streptomyces > Streptomyces cyaneofuscatus_A. The sequence goes on along the minus strand of NZ_JBHXOX010000004.1, from coordinate 114,042 downwards.
AGGAGAGCGACCCCTCCCCCGCCCCGGCCGCGCCGCAGCGCCGGATCACCTGGCGGAAGCTGGTGCTCCTGCCGGCGGTGCTCGCCGTCATCCTGGTCGTCACGTACATCTGGATCACCAACATCCATCTGGACTCGATCGCGGAGAACTCCCTCTCCGGCGGAAACGTCCAACTGCGCTGGTGGCAGCACGTGCGGCTGACGGCGATCTCCACCTTCTGGGTGCTGATCATCGCGATCCCGCTCGGCATCGCGCTGACCCGGCGGCGGCTGCGGAAGGCCGCCCCGGCGTTCACCGCGCTGGCCAACATCGGCCAGGCGACCCCGGCGATCGGCCTGCTGGCGCTGCTGGTGATCTGGCTGGGCATCGGCCCGCGTACGGCGATCATCGGCATCGTGATCTACGCGGTGCTGCCGGTGCTCTCCAACACGGTGGCGGGTCTGCGCGCGATCGAGCCGAACATGATCGAGGCGGCGCGCGGGATGGGGATGTCCGGGCGGGGTGTGCTGCTGAAGGTCGAGCTGCCGCTGGCGGTGCCGCTGATCCTGGCGGGGGTGCGTACGGCACTGGTCCTGAACGTGGGTACGGCGACGCTGGCCACGTTCGGCGGGGGCGGCGGGCTGGGCGACCTGATCACCTCGGGGATCCAGACGCAGCGGATGCCGGTGCTGATCATCGGCTCGGTGCTGACGGTGGTGCTGGCGCTGCTGGTGGACTGGCTGGCCTCGCTGGCCGAACTGGCGCTGACGCCGCGCGGGCTGGAGGAGCGGTGAGGACGGTGACGTACGGTATCCGGCGCGGGGCCCTGGCGGCCGTGTCCTTGGTGCTGCTGGTGGGCGGCTGCGGGCTCAAGAGCGGTTCGCCGATGGTGGACGACGTGTCGCCCGGGTCGGTCGGGCAGGGCGAGCCGCTGAAGGGCGCCACGCTGACGGTGACCTCGAAGAACTTCAGCGAGAACATCATCCTCGGCCAGATGACCGGCCTGGTCTTCAAGGCGGCCGGGGCGGAGGTCCTGGACCGGACGAACCTGCCGGGTTCGATCAGCGCCCGCGAGGCCATCATCAACGGCGACGCCGACGCGCAGTGGGACTACACCGGCACCGGCTGGATCACCTTCCTCGGCCACGCGGACCCCATCGTCGACCCGCAGGAGCAGTACGAGGCGGTACGGGACGAGGACAAGGGCAACGGGGTGGTCTGGCTGCCACCGGCCCCGCTCGACAACACGTACGCGCTGGCCATCAGCAAGAAGAACAACGCCAAGTACAAGCTGAAGACCCTCTCGGACGTGGCGGCGCTGGCGAAGAAGGACCCGGGCGCGGTGACGATCTGCGTGGAGAACGAGTTCGCCTCACGGGACGACGGGCTGCCCGGCATGGAGAAGCGGTACGGGATGAAGATCCCGGCCGCCAACATCCAGAAGATGGACGCGGGGATCATCTACACCCAGGTCTCCGGGTCCGACTCCTGCCTGCTGGGCGAGGTGTTCACCACCGACGGCCGGATCAAGGCGATGAACCTGGACGTGCTGGAGGACGACAAGGACTTCTTCCCCAACTACAACGCCTCCCCGGTCGTCCACCTGGCGACCTTCGAGAAGTACCCGGTGATCGCGGAGCTGCTGGCCCCGCTGACGAAGAAGCTGACGACCGAGGTCGCGCAGACGCTGAACGCGAAGGTGGACGTGGACGGGGAGGACCCGCACGAGGTGGCGAAGGAGTGGCTGGTGGCGGAGGGGTTCATCGAGGAGGGGTGAGGGGGCGGGGCGAGTTACAAAGAAGTCGTTGCAAAAAATAGCTTGCAAAGCATTCTTTGCAAGCCTACGGTCGGACCATGACGGAGAACGAGCCCGGCCGGACCACCCCTGCCCCTGTCGGCGACCGGAACATCCACAACATCAACGCCCGTACGCTGCGCACCCTCGCGCACCCCCTGCGGATCCGACTGCTCAACGCCCTGCGGGAGTTCGGCCCCGCCACCGCCTCCGGGCTGGGCGAGCGGCTGGGCGAGTCCAGTGGCGCGACCAGCTACCACCTGCGCCAACTGGCGGAGAGCGGGCTGGTCGAGGACGCTCCGGAGCTGGGCAAGGGCCGGGAGCGGTGGTGGCGGTCGGTGCACGACGGAACGATGTTCGAGACCTCCGACTTCCGGACGCACGCCGACCCGGAGGTACGCGGGGCCATCGACGTCGTCCTGCACGAGACGGCCACGACCCACGCCCAGGAGATGAACACCTGGCTCGGCACGATGGACGAGTGGCCGCAGGAGTGGCAGCGGAGCTGGGACATCAGCGACTTCAAGCTCCGCCTCACTCCCGAGCTGGCGCAGGAGCTGTCCGAGAAGCTCCACGCCGTCGTGGAGAGCTACCGGGACCGCGTCCCGGAGGACACCGAGGGTTCGGCGGTCGTGCGGACCCATCTGCACACCTTCCCCCGGCCCTCCGCATGAGCAGCGCACTCCACCAGCCGACGGTACGAAGGGAATTACTCATGCACGCCGACCCGCACGCCGACATCCATCTCGCCCTGCACGCCACCCGGGTCGCCGAACTCCGGCACGAGGCAAGCGAGTTCCGCCTCCCCCGGACCCGCCTGCGCACCCGGATCGGCTGGACGATGGTCGAGATCGGCCTCCGGCTGGCCCGGAGCGGTCCGACGACGAACCGCGCCCGCCCGTTCCGTACCGCTTAGCCGACCGCCTCCGGGGGAAGCACGGCCATGCTCCGTCACCGTCACCGTCACCGCCACCGCATACCGCTCGCCGCCACGCTCGCGGCCAACTCCATCTCCACCGCCGGGACTTCGCTCACCCTGATCGGGGTGCCCTGGTTCGTCCTGGAGACCACCGGCAGCGCGGGCCGGGCGGGCGTCGTCGCGTTCTGCGCCACCCTGCCGATCGTCCTCGCCGCGCTGATCGGCGGGCCGTTCATCGACCGGATCGGCCGCCGCCGGGTCGCCATCGCCTCGGACACGGTGTGCGGTCTCGCCATCGCCGCGATCCCGGTGCTGCACCACGTGGGCGCCCTCGAATTCTGGATGCTCTGCGCGCTGATGGCGCTGAACGGGTTCGCGCACACCCCGGGCAACACCGCCCGGTACGTGCTCATCCCCGACCTGGCGGAGCACGCGGGCACCACGCTCCCCCGGGCCGCCAGCCTCTTCGACGCGGTCTCGCGCGGGGCCAGGATGGTCGGCGCGGCGCTGGCCGGAGTGCTCATCGCCTTCGCCGGATCGGAGACCGTACTCCTCCTGGACGCCGGGACGTTCGGGCTCTCCGCCCTGCTGATCGCCGTCGGGGTACGGGGGTTGGCCTCGGCCGAGCCCCGCAAGGGCGGGGCGCCCGTCTCGCTGCACACGTACGGCACCGAACTCCGCGAAGGCTACGGGCACTTGCTGGGCAACCGGCTGCTGCTGTCGGTCGTGGTGATGGTGATGTTCATGAACGGCACCGACCAGGGCTGGAACGCCGTCCTGCTCCCGGTGCACGCCGAGGCCGAGCTGGGCGGGGCGAAGGCGATCGGGCTGCTCACCGCGCTGTTCGGGGCGGGCGGGCTGACGGGCGCGCTGCTGTACGGGGCGGTGGGGCACCGGTTCTCGCGGCGGGCGGTGTTCACGGTGTGCGTGATCCTGTGCGGCGCGCCGCGGTTCCTGGTGGCGGCGGTGACCGGTACGACGCTGCCGCTGGCGGTGACCATGCTGCTGGGCGGGATCGCGGGCGGGGTGCTGAACCCGATCCTGACGACGGTGCTCTACGAGCGAGTGCCGGACCGGCTGCGCAGCCGGGTGTCGGGAGCGCTGACGGCCGGCTGCGAGTTCGCGATGCCGCTGGGCGGTCTTGCGGCCGGGCTGCTGGTGGAGGGGGTGGGCTCGTCGGGGGCGCTGCTGGCGATGGGCGGGGTGTACTTCGTGGCGACGCTGAGCCCGCTGGTGTTCCCGTCGTGGCGGACGATGGAGGGGCCGGCGGAGGAGGCGGGCCGGGCGGAAGCCGTCGCGGGTCCGGGGGCGGCGGCCCAGGAGGCCTCCGTACCGCCGCCGGATGACACGTACGAGGAGGAGGTCAGCAGCTCGGCACCTTCCCGCCCCGCTCCAGCGCCTTGAGCGCGTCCACCGCGCCGCCGAGCGTCGTGACGGGGATCAGCCGCAGCCCGTCGGGCCGCTCGGCCTCCGCCTCGCGGCACTCGGCCTTCGGGACGAGGAAGACGGTGGCCCCGTCGCGGTGGGCGGCCTGGGTCTTCATGGAGACCCCGCCGACCGCGCCGACGGTGCCGTCCGCGCTGATCGTCCCCGTACCGGCGATGGTGCGGCCGCCGGTGAGGTCGCCGCCCCTGCCGTCGCCGTCGAGCTTGTCGATGATGCCGAGGGAGAGGAAGAGGCCGGCGCTGGGCCCGCCGATGTCGCCGAGGTCCACAGTGACGCGCATCGAGCCGGGCTCGCGCTTGAGCTGGTTGAGGGCCGCGTCGACGGCGACGTTCTGGGACTGCTTCATGTCGTTCAGGTTGTGCTTCTCGATCTCCTGCTCGGAGCCGCCCGTCGGGTAGACGGAGTCCCGGGGCATGACCGCCCGGTCCGTACGGAACCAGCCGTCCAGCACGTTGCCGATCCGGATGTCCGCCGTGGGCCCGGTCGCGACGATGGTGGTCATCCGCAGTTGCCCGTCGGTGGGCCGGGTCTCCGCGCCGGTGATGGTGATCACCGGCTTGCCCCGGTCCTTGCCGAGCACGTCGGCGGTCACCCCGGGCTGCGCCACGGTGAACGGGAGCGGCGCGAGGGCCGCCGTACCGAGGAGGGCGAGGACGGGCAGCGCGCAGAGGGCGAGCGCGCGGGGGCGCGAGAGACGAGTGAGCACCCGTCCAATCTAACCGCCGCGCCGGAGCGGGAACGCGCCAGGCGCACGCCCCCGCCGTACCGCCGGCGCGCACGCCCCCGCAGTACCGCCGCCGTACCACTGCCGCAGGGGGCGCCGCCGCGTGAGGCGCTACCGCAGGGCGTCCGCCACTTCCCGGGCTGCGTCGAGCACCCGGGGCCCGACCCGTTCCGGTACGGCGTCGGCGAGCATGACCACGCCGACGCTCCCCTCCACCCCCGACACCCCGACCAGCGGCGCGGCCGCCCCGCTGGCACCGGCTTCGAGCTCGCCGTGGGTGAGGGTGTAGCCGGGGTGCCCGGCCGCGGTGTGCTGGCGGGCGGAGAGGATGGCCCGCCCGGCGGCACCCCGGTCCAGCGGGTGCCGGAAGCCCGCCCGGTAGGCCACGTGGTAGTCGGTCCAGGTCGGCTCGACGACGGCGACCGCGAGGGCGTCGCTGCCGTCGACGAGCGTGAGGTGGGCGGTGGCCCCTATGTCCTCGGCCAGCGAGCGCAGCGCGGGCAGCGCGGCCTCCCGGACGAGGGGGTGCACCTGACGGCCCAGGCGCAGCACACCGAGTCCGACCCGGGCGCGGCCGCCCAGATCACGGCGGACCAGGGCGTGCTGCTCCAGGGTGGCGAGCAGCCGGTAGACGACGGTGCGGTTGACCCCGAGTTTGTTGGACAACTCGGTGACGGTCAGACCGTGGTCGGTATCGGCGAGCAGTTTGAGGACCCGCAGTCCTCGGTCGAGCGTCTGGGAAGTCTCCGCTGTCACGACGCCCTCTCCTCTTCGGGTGAGCGACGGCGGCCCTGCTCCGGGGGTTGCGGCACCGGTCCCAGCGGCGACGCACGGAGAGGCCGCCGGTCTGGCCATAGGCACCGGCTGCGCTCCGCGGCGGCTCTGCCACGGGGCGTTCATATGGCGGGGACAGTAGCGAGCCAGTCCGCTCAGCGGAAGCCCTCGTCCAGAATCCGGGCGCTTCGCCGGACGGGGCCCGAACCGTACGACATAACCGCCGGTCAGCGCGGTGGCGTCCGAAACGCGAACATCTACGCGCGTCCAGGAGGACAGACGTGATCGTGACCCTTCGTGCACCCCATGTGAACTACCGTTAACTCACCGTGAATTGAAGCCTGCACAATTTTCCGGCCCGGGGGCGGCGGGAGGCGCCGCGTGGCCGGAAACGGGCGTGCGGCCCGCCCCGGACGGACCGGAACGAGCCGCACGGAGGAGGGGTCTCACGACATGCGGGTGGCCCACTCCTGGACCTTGGCGATCCGCTGCTGGATCTGGTGGGCGGTCGCCTCGGCGCTCGGCGGGCCGCCGCAGACGCGGCGCAGCTCGTTGTGGAGCACGCCATGGGGCTTGCCGCTCTGGTGGGTGTAGGCGGAGACCATCGTGTTGAGCTGCTTGCGCAGGCTCAGCAACTGCTTGTGCGTGACGACGGGCCGCGCCTCGGCGGGCTTCTCCAGGAGGTCGGCCTCCTCGGCCGGCTTCTGGCGGCTGTGCGCGATCTGGCGGCTCTGGCGCTTCTGGAGGAGGAGCTGCACCTGATCGGGTTCGAGGAGCCCGGGGATGCCGAGGTAGTCCTGCTCCTCCTCGCTGCCCGGGTGGGCCTGCATGCCGAACTCGGCGCCGTCGTACAGCACCCGGTCGAAGACCGCGTCGGACTCCAGCGCCTCGAAGGGCAGTTGCTCCTCGGTCTCCTCGTCCTCCAGCCGCTCGGCGTCGGCGAGGAGCTGGTCCTCCTCCGCGAACGGGTTCTCCTCGTCGCTGCCCTTCTTCGGCTTGTCGAGGACGTGGTCGCGTTCGACCTCCATCTCGTTGGCGAAGTCGAGGAGCATCGGGATCGTCGGTACGAAGACGGAGGCCGTCTCACCGCGCCTGCGGGAGCGCACGAAGCGGCCGACGGCCTGGGCGAAGAAGAGGGGCGTGGAGATGGTGGTCGCGTACACGCCGACGGCGAGCCGTGGCACGTCGACGCCCTCGGACACCATCCGGACCGCGACCATCCAGCGCGACTCGTCCGCGCTGAACTTGTCGATCTTCTTCGAGGCCGCCTTCTCGTCGGAGAGGACCACGGCCGGGGTCTCGCCGGTGACCTTCTTCAGGATCTTCGCGTACGCGCGGGCCGAGTCCTGGTCCGTCGCGATGACGAGCCCGCCCGCGTCGGGGATGCCCTTGCGGACCTCGGTGAGCCGCTTGTCGGCGGCGGCCAGCACGTTGGGGATCCACTCACCGGTGGGCGCGAGCGCGGTGCGCCAGGCCTGGCCGATGGCGTCCTTGGTCATCGGCTCGCCGAGCCGGGCCGCGATCTCGTCGCCGGCCTTGGTGCGCCAGCGCATGTTGCCGCTGTAGCTGAGGAAGATGACCGGGCGGACGACGCCGTCGGCGAGCGCGTTGCCGTAGCCGTAGGTGTAGTCGGCGGAGGAGCGGCGGATGCCGTCGTTGCCCTCCTCGTACTGCACGAAGGGGATCGGGTTGGTGTCCGACCGGAACGGCGTACCGGTCAGCGCGAGCCGCCGGGTCGCCGGGTCGAACGCCTCCTGGCAGGCCTCGCCCCAGGACTTGGAGTCACCGGCGTGGTGGATCTCGTCGAGGATGACCAGGGTCTTGCGCTGCTCGCACCGGTTGCGGTGCAGCATGGGCCGGACGCCGACACCGGCGTACGTCACGGCGACGCCGTGGTACTCCTTGCTCAGCGGACCGGCGCTGTACTCCGGGTCGAGCTTGATCCCTATCCGGGCGGCGGCCTCCGCCCACTGCTTCTTGAGGTGCTCGGTCGGGGCGACCACGGTGACCTGCTGGACGACATGGTGGTGCAGCAGCCAGGACGCGAGGGTCAGCGCGAAGGTGGTCTTGCCGGCGCCGGGCGTGGCGACGGCGAGGAAGTCGCGCGGCTGCTCCTGGATGTACCTCTCCATGGCCCCCTGCTGCCAGGCTCGCAGCTTGTTGGCGGTGCCCCAGGGGGCGCGGCCGGGGAAGGCGGGAGAGAGGTGGTGGGAGGCGGTGGTAGTAGTCACGGTCTCCGGTTCGGGGCGCTCGGGTACGTGGATCGCTGCCGCTGCCGACCCGGCCCGAAGGACCCGGCCCGCGATACGACAACCGGGCCACCCTACCGGGGGCCCGGTGGAAACCCGGTACGAACGAGCCGCGCCGAGAGCCGACGAGACCGTGCTCACATCGCGTCGACGACCAGGTCCCGCAGCCCCTGCGAGATCACCTTGATCTCGTCCGTCTCACCCGTGGCGACGTCGATGACCAGCCGTTCCGCCGCGTCGATGTCCGGGCGCAGGTCGACGCCGTTCATGGCGAGGAAGGTGACGCAGGAGAGCCAGGCCGTCCTCTTGTTGCCGTCGAAGAAGGGATGATTGACCGCCAGGGACTGGAGGAGCGCCGCAGCCTTGTCGAGGAGGTCGGGATAGGCCTCCTCGCCGAACATGGCGGCCGAAGGGCGATGGACCGCCGACTCCAGCAGACCGGCGTCCCGTACGACGATCTGCATGTCGTCGCAGGCGTACCCGGCGATCACGAGCACATCCTCGGAGCTCAGATAGACGCAGCTCACTTCAGCCGCTCCATCAGCTCGCTCCACTTGGCCGCCTGCTCCTTCGCCGTCTTGCGGACGATGGCCTGCTGCGCCGTCCTGGCGAGGTAGTCGTCCACGGCCTGGAGCAGTATCGCGTGCATGCTGGTGCCCTCCTGCTCGGCACGCTGCTTGAGGGCCTCGGTCTGGTCGTCACGGAGACGCAGGTTCATAGCCATACCAGAACGGTACCATCGGGTGGGGCCAGAGTGGTACCGATCACTTCTCCCGTACGACGACCCGCGTAGCCACCCACGCCCCCACCACAGCCACCACCGCCATCGGCACGAACACCGCCGCGAAGGCCGCCGGGTGCGAGCCCGTGGCCGCTCCGCCCACCATGCCGTGCGCCGCCGCGCCCAGAGCCTCGCCGCCGAGGGCAGCGAAGGCGGCGCCGCCGAGGGCGAGGAGCAGGACGTTGGAGAGGCCGTCGGAGATCTGGAGGGCGGCGGAGTTGGAGCCCGCCTCCTCCGGGGCCGAAAGCTTCAGCAGCAGGACGCTGGTGGAGGCGATCACCATGCCCATGCCGAAGCAGCCGAAGGCCCAGGCCACGGCGACGATCCAGACCGGGACGGCCGGGATCAGTACGGTGGGGGCGACGGCGATGGACGCGGCCACCAGCACCATCCCGCTCACCATCAGCCGCTCCCGGTACGGCTCCAGGCGCGGCCGGGACTGGACGTACGAGCCCAGCGCCCAGGTCGCGCCGCCCACCGCCAGGGAGAGGCCCGCCATGGTCGGGGTCAGGCCGCGCTGGGTGACCAGCATCAGCGGTACGAAGGACTCGGCGGCGATGAACGAACCGGCCGCCACCCCGCGCAGCAGGATCACCGACGGCAGCCCGCGCGCCGCCCGTACGGTGCCGGTGGGCAGCAGGCCCCGTACGGCGGGCACGAGCAGCGCGACGCCCGCGGCGGCGGGGAGCACGGCGAGCCAGTTCAGCTCCTGGCCCGCGTACTGGAGCAGCCCGGCCCCCGCCGAGATCCCCAGCGCGAGGCGGATACGGCGGCGGTCGTACGGCGGCGCCGGTGCGTCCGGGCCCGCCGGGCCCGAGGCCATCCGGCGGATCTGCGGGAGGGCCAGGGCCAGCGGGATCACGATGAGGGCGGGGATGCCGACGAAGACCCAGCGCCAGCCGAGGTGCTCGGTCACCGTGCCGGCGGCCAGCGGCCCGACCACGGACGGGATCACCCAGCTCGCGGCGAAGGCGGCCATGATGGCGGGCCGGATGCGTTCGGGGTAGGCGCGCCCGATGACCACGTACAGGGCGACGATCACCAGCCCGCCGCCGAGCCCCTGGACCGCCCGGCCCGCGATGAAGACCCACATGGAGCCGGCCGCCCCGGAGAGCAGCAGCCCCGCGCCGAAGGCGGTGATCCCGGTGGCGAGCGGCTGGAGCGGTCCGCGCCGGTCGGCCCACTGGCCGGAGAGGACCATGGCGAAGAGGCTGGTGGTGAAGTACGCGGAGAAGGCGAACGCGTAGAGCGGGATGCCGTGCAGTTCGCGGGCGGCGACCGGCATCGCCGTACCGACCGCCGTCGCCTCGAACGCGATGAGGAACACCACGGAGACGATGCCGATGCTGAGCGCCCGGTAGGTCCGCCCGAGCACCCCCTCGGCGGCCGCCTCGGTGACCGCCCCGGCCAGATCCTCGGGCAGCGCGTCCGGCATCCCCGGCCGCAGGTCCCCGGGTATGCCGGTCTTCAGGTCGGTGGGGAGGTCCGCCGGCAGCCCGGTCGCCGGGTCGGTGGGGCCGCCCGGCAGGTCGTGCGGCAAGCGGGTCCCGCGGTGGTCGAGGGGCGGGCCGGCCTGGCGGTGGTCATGCGGCGGATCGGTCGGCGCGGGGCGCGCGGCATCGGTGCCGTCGCGCCGTTCGGGGGCGGTCATGGCCCCAGAGTAAGGGGCATCGAGCGGTTTGAGCCCTGTCCCCGGCCCCGCCCGGGGTCGTCCCTTGGTCGTAGGCCGCAGGGCCGGGCGTGAACGGCGTATGGCAGTCGTATTGCGTACCGGCCGCTTCCCTTGTGGCCCGCTGCCCGCGCCCCCTAACGTCGAGGACGAAGAAACAAACGCATGGCCGTGTGCCCGAGAGGCTCAGGGGCTCGACTGCAACTCGAGTTACACCGGTTCGATTCCGGTCACGGCCTCCAGTTGAGGCACCGAAAGGCTACGGCCGCCCCTGTTCCGCGGGGCGGCCGTTGTCGTGTACGAGCTGACCGCGCCTGTCGCGGACGGCGCCTGCTGAACCGGACGGCCGGTGGGCCGGGGGACGGCCGAGGCCACCGGTGGCCCGCCGCGCATCCGGCTCCTGGCCGGCGCACCCCAGCTCAGGGCAGAGGCTTCAGTTCGGGGTCCAGCTTCTCGGGAAGCCCGCCGTTTCCCTCGCATTCGAGCTCTTTCGCCACGGCGAGAGAGGCAGCGTGCAGGACCGTGAGGTTGGCCACCAGATCGCTCACGGCATCGCCCCGGTCATGCGCCCTCCCCAGCCCTCCACGGATACGGGCCGGAGCCCGCTCCGACCCTTCGATCCGCGGACTCACACACTCGAAGTAGAGACCTGCCGAACCCGCGCGGGCCACTGCTTCCTTGCCCAGCGGGAACAGCCGAGTGCCCTCAGGGTTACGGGGGTCCCCCACATCCTGGGGGGCGTAGATACTGAAGGACAGAGCGGTCCTCTCACGGGAGCTGATTCCCTTTACGGGTATCTGGCAGAGCTTCTCGCTGGTCGACCAGGTGCGGTCCGACGCATACCCCTCCTTGATCTTCTCGATCACCCGGGCCATGCCTCCTCCGGCGCGCCACTCGAAGGACGTGGCTCCGGCAACGGCTTCCACCGTCTTCCCCAGGCGAGCCGGGAAGACGCCTTCGCACACCTCGCCCGCACCCACGAAAGCAGGTTCGGGTTCGGGCTCCGATCCGCAGGCCGCTCCGCCGAAACCCACCGTCATGACCAGGGCAGCCGTCAGCACCCTCCTGTACCGCAACTCACTCACAGCCACGCCTCTCAGCCTGTCTCCGGGCTTGTGCCCTGCTGGTTCTCACGGTTGTTTCCGGTCGAGTAGCCCGAGCGCATCGATTCCTTCATGTCCTGGCGGAATCCGGAATCCTCTTTGGTCGTATGACGTGCCAGGAACTCCTCCATCGGAGCCTCCGCCAAGGCTTCGCCGGACCGGTAGATCCTTTTCCAGTCCCCTTCGGTGAGCTCCTCAGCCTTCTCCTTGCTCCTGTCGACCGAGTTGTCCGAGATATCGCCGACGACTTGACCGATGACCTGCTCCGCGGCCCCGCCGACGGTATCGGTCGCCAAGGGGATCAGCACAGCGGCAGCTCCTACGGCGGCCGTCGCCGGCAGGAACGCGACACCGGCCGCGATTCCCGCCGCCGCACCGAATTCCACCCATCCGGCACGGTTGGCCACTGCCTTCTCGAAATCTTCATGCGTCTTCATGTGGTTCGCCGCGACCTGGTCGGCCCGGGACTGGTCGAGCATGCCCTGCACCTCGGCTCCGACATGAACGGTGGATCGGGCCGACCCCGTATCGATCTTCCCGTCGGGCCCCACCTGCGTTTCGAGCACACTCCTCGTGTAGACCTGCTCAGCAGCGGAAAGGGTGGCGTACGCATCTGGGTGCTGACCGAGTGCGCTGAGGAAGCGGCGGGCGGTGCTCCTGCCCTCTTCCTCTTCGCCATCGAAGGAGACGTGTCCCTCCAGATTCTTGGCCGGAGCGAAGACGCTGTCCGAAATTCCCTTGTCCAATGCCCAGTTGATGTCGTCGATGTACCCGGCCCCCATGACCCCGAGGCTGTCGGCCAGACCCTCCTGCCGTTTGAGCAGCCCGGCGTCCTCTCCGTACTTCTCCATGACCTGCCGCATGACAGCCGCGTTGTCGGCGTCCCGCACAACACCCGCGTCCGGATGACCCGCCGGATAGCCCAGCGTCGCCGCCTCCAGCGCATGCCCCAGCGCGTCCGGCATGTACTGCCGTGTCACACCCAGCTTGTTCGGGTCGGTGGAGCCCATGTCCGGGAACGACTCCCACTTCTCGTTTCCGAAGAAGTCGAGGTAGTTGTCGATGACCTCGCCGTCCTGCTTGCCGAGGTCGGCGGTGGCTCCCTTGTCGGCCGTGCCGTCCTCGTTGTAGGCCGTCGGATCGTCGGTGAAGAAGCGCCTCGCCGCGTCCGGGCTGTTTCCCAGAGCCTCCAGCATGGCCGTGACCGGGTCGTAGCCGGAACCGTTCTTGCCCGAGGGGTTGAAAGGGTTTCCCAGAAAGCTGTGCACCTGCTTGTTGTCGGCGAACCTGTACGGATCCTTCTGATGCAGTTGCGCAACATGCTCGGCGATCGGATTGAGGAACTTGGCGTCGTGTGTGCCGTACCGCATGATGCCGCCGAGCAGTTGGTACCCGTACGGATCGCCGGTGGTGTCGTACTTGGTGAGCGGAATCTGCTGCGTCCCGAGCTTGCGCAGCTCCGGCCCCCACTCCGCCGAGAACGCCTTGTCGTACGAGGCGGTGGCCAGGTTGAGCCCGAGGTTCTTCTGGAGCGCCTGGACGTCCTTCAGCCGCTCCTTGTCCACCTTCATGCTCCGGTGCGTGTCCGTGGCGAGCTGCCCGAAGAAGGACAAGGACTTCTCCGGGCCGAGCTTCTCGTAGAAGTTCTTCGAGAACTCCACCGACTTGCTGTTGTCCCTCAGCAGTTCGTTGAGCGCCTGGAGTTCGGTGTGTGTGAGGTCACGCCCCTTGGCGGCCAGCGCGGCGGCCCTGGTGGCCTCCTCATGGTCCAGCTTCGTGTACTTGGGGGCGCTGAAGTCCTTGCGGTCGGTGGCGTTCGCTTCCAGGGCGTTCTTCAACGACACATCGGCGTCATTGCAGTTGTCCACGATCAGGTCGATCTTCTTCTGCCAGGCGGCGATGTTCTGCTTCTCCTGACGCACCAACTGCGGGTAGTCGGGATCGTGCCGCTGCGCGGGAGGCGCGTCCGCGAGCGGCCGGCGCGCGGACACCTTGCCGTCCGCGTCGACCCGGATGGCGGCGGCGTGCCCTTCGTGGTCCCGGATACCGGTCAGATCGTCCTTGGCCTTCTTGATGGTGGCGAGGCCGTCCTCCAGGATCATCTTCACGCCCTTGGCCTGAGCCGCGGCGTCCGCGAACTCCTTGGCGGTCTTGCCGATGAATGCTCTGGTGACCCCCGCGTTGAGCCCTTCCCAGCCGGCCTTGTCCGCCCTCGTCTTCATTCCGTCGGCTGCCTGGGTGGCAAGTCTGTCCAGCTTCTGCGCCATCTCCGACCAGTCGTCAGCCGCGGCCTTCAGCTTCCCCACGGGTGCGTCGACGATGTCCCGGTAACTCAGCACGTGCGTGTTCTCCCCCGAGTCCTACTGCAGATACTCCGTGAGCTTGGAGATCGGTGGCAGGTCGCCCACGACCTTCACCTCGTCCTTCGCGTGCTGCGCCTTCGTGTAGTCCAGGTGGTTCGAGATGTGCGCGCAGGAATCCAGCAGCGTCTTCAGCTGGGTCTGCCAGCGGTCGTGCACCTTGAGCACCGCCGCGCCGCTCGTGAAGTTGCCGTTGGTGAGTGCGATCGCCGCGTCGAAGGTGGCGGGGCGGGCGTGGTCGCCCTCCTTCGACAGCCTCGTCCTCAGGTCATAGGCGTCGTTTCCGATGGCTCCGAGGTCGTCCCGGTGCACCACCAGGTCGGGTGCGCCGCCCCCGCCTCCGCCGCCCTCGGCCGGGACGCCGTTGCTCCGCATGGCGGCTCGTTCGGCCGCCGCCGTGCGCAGTTCGGCCCATTCCTCGTCGAACGTCATGGAATTCCCCCTTGATCTGCTGAGCGGTCGGCGGCGCTCAGGCCGCCGTCTTCAGCTTCTCCATCACATCGCGCAGGTCACTGATCATGTCGGCGTGGAACGACTCCGGCGCGGGGCCGTCGGGCCACTCGTCCGGCCTCTCCTCGGCCTCGGGTTCCGCGAGGTTCATGGAGGTGGAGGTGGTGAGCGTGAAGACCGCGGCGCCGTCCAGGACGCTCAGCCGGGTCCCTTCCCCGTCATCGACCAGCAGATAGGCCCGGTCCCCGAGGTTGGGGACCAGCTCGGGCCGTTTCTCCTCGCCGTCCGTCAGGACCGACGGGCCCTCGCGGGCCTCGAACTCGGACCGGGGGTCGGTCTCCTTGTACAGGTCGACCGTCAGCCCGACCTGGACGTAGAGGCTCCAGCCCTTGGCGTACGTCTCGGCACCCTCCTCGGAGGCGATTCCGATGGAGCAGCGGACCTGGTCGAGCGCCGGGTGTTCGATGCGGCCCGGAGCGAGGGCGGGGGCGTCTTCGCGCTTCCCCACGGACGCGGTCAGCGCCTTCAGCTGCATCGCGGAGCACGAGCGGCCGTCCACCCGGTAGCCGCGCGCGTCCGGGCTCCGTGCGACGCCGTCCCCGTACGCGAAGACGGCCGTCGCCCACACCGCGGACGCGACCAGTGCTCCGGCCGCGCCCCAGAGGAGGCCGTGGCCGCGCCGGCGTCCGGACGGGGGCTTCCGGTCGACGTCGCCCACCGTCTCCGCGGTGTGCTCCGGTCCGAAATCGCCTATCAGCTCCGGCTCGGAGATCATGTCCGGCACTCCCCCTGGTCAAGAAAACAGACGAACGCGTGGGCCCCGTCAGGCCTTCGGGGTCACGACCGCCGCCTGCGGGCGTACCGGCAGGCGGTTGACCGGGCGGCCGGTGGCCGAGCGGATCGCCGAGGCCACCGCTGCCGGGGCCGTCACGACCGGGACGGCCGAGGCGGGCTTGGCGCCGAAGGGGGCGACGACGTCCCGTTCCTCGACCAGTCTGACGATGCGGATGTCCGGGGCGTCCAGCGAGGTCGGGAGCGCGTAGCCGGTCAGGTCGGGGTGGCGGATCAGGCCGCGGGCGGTGCGGAGGTTCTCGGTGAGGGCCGCGCCGATGCCCTGGGTGATGCCTGCCTCGATGCGGACAGCAAGCTGCTTCGGGTTCAGGACGCGGCCCACGTCCTGGGCGACCGCCATCTCGACCACGCGGATCGAGCCGAGCTCGATGTCGACGTCGACCACGGCCCGTACCGCGCAGAACGCCAGGCCCACGAACGCGTCGCCCTGGCCGGAACCGTCCAGCGGCTCGGTGGGGTGGGGGCGGCACTGGGCGGTGGCCCAGAGTTCCTTGCCGTCCATCGCCTCCATGACCGTGGTGGACAGGACACCGTCGTACGAGGTGATCTTGCCGTCCGCGATCTGGAGCAGCTCCGTGGACATGCCGAACTTGTGGGCCAGCGGCTGGAGGAGCTGGGTGCGGACCATCTTCGCCGCCCGCTCCACCGCCCCGCCGGAGACCCAGGTGTGGCGGCCGTGCGTCGCCGGGCCGGCGGGGGGCTGGTCGGTGTCGACCGCCGCCACATGGACCTCGTCCACGCCCAGGATCTCCTGGACGATCTGGCGGGCGAGGGTGGTGAAGCCCTGGCCCGTCTCGACCGCCGCGCAGATCACCGTCGCCACGCCGTCGTGGACCCGGACCGTGGCCGTGGAGACCTCGTCCGCGCCCTCGGCGCCGAGCATGTGGACCATGCCGACCCCGTATCCCACGCCCCGGCGCACCGCCCCGGGTTCGCCCGCGCCCTCGGGGCCGCCGGGCAGCAGCCAGTCGTCCTCCGGGGTGTCCTTGGGGAGGGCGGGGAGGGGGGCGTCGCGGACCGCGCGGAGCAGTTCGGCCACGGGGGCCGGGCAGGTCACCGTCTGGCCGGTGGGCAGGATGTCGCCCGTCGACAAGGCGTTACGGAGGCGGAGTTCGGCCGGGTCGATGCCGAGCTTGGCGGCCAGCTTGTCCATCTGGCCCTCGTACGCCGCGCAGACCTGCATCGCGCCCTCGCCGCGGACATGGCCGGAGGGCGGGTTGTTCGTGCGGACCGCCCAGCCCTCGATGAAGGCGTGCGGGACGACGTACGGGCCGCAGGCGAAGGCCACGGCGGCCGCGAGTGATTCCGAGGAGGAGTCGGCGTACGCGCCCGCGTCCAGCAGGATCTGGGCCTCCACCTTGACCAGCCGGCCGTCCGCGTCCGCGTGGTGGCGGTAGCGGAGGAGGGTGGGGTGGCGGTGGGCGTGGCCGAGGAAGGACTCCTCGCGGGTGGCGGCCAGCTTCACCGGGCAGCCGGTGCGCAGGGCGAGCAGGCCCAGCGGGATCTGGAAGCCGGGGTCCTCGCGGTCGCCGGTCGCGCCGGGGACGCCGGTGACGACGACCTTGACCCGGTCCGGCTCCAGGCCGAAGCAGGCGGCGGCCAGGTCGCGGTCGGTGTGCGGGTCGGTGGAGGCGGTGTAGATCTCGACGCCGCCGTCGGGGCGGGGGACGGCGAGGCCGGCCTCGGCACCGATGGGTGCCGGGTCCTGGCGGCCGATGCGGTAGAGGCCCTCGACGATGACCTCGCCGGTCGCCTCGGCGTCGCCGTAGCGGAGCGGGATGTGCCGGATCAGGTTGCCGTCGGGGTGCAGGGGCTCCGCCGCGAACGCCTTCTCCGGGTCCGTGACCGGCTCCAGCACCTCGTACTCGACGGCGATCGCGGCGGCCGCGAGACGCGCGGTGTCCGGGTGGTCGGCGGCGACGGCGGCGATCGGCTCGCCGTGGTGGCGGACCAGGTCGGCGGCGAAGACCGGGCGGTCGACGACGCTGCGGCCGTAGTTGCTGTCCCCGGGGACGTCCTCGTGCGTGACGACCGCGCGCACCCCGGGCATCGCGGCGGCGGCCGAGGTGTCGATGGAGAGGATGCGGGCGTGCGGGTGGGCCGAGCGGAGCACGGAGGCCCAGAGCAGCCCCTCGGCCCAGAGGTCGGCGGCGTACGGGAAGGTGCCCTCGGTCTTCGCGCGCGTGTCGGTGGGCGGCAGCGAGGCGCCCAGGCCCATCAGGGGCGGCTCCTGGCCGGGGCCGTCGCCCGGGCCGGCTGCCGCGTCGATCCGGGGCAGGGTGGTGCTGGTCGCGTTGGCCGCGGTGGCTGCGTCGCCGCTCACGCCGCCTCCTTGTCGTTCGCCCCGCCGCTACGGGGGCGGGGGGTGACCTGTGGTGTCGCGGGGTGCTGTCCGGATGGCACGGGTCTGCGCGCGTTGATCACTGCGCGCCTCCCTCGTGCGGATGGTGCGGGTGGTGCTGGGGCTGGTGCTGTACGCCGCCGGCGCCGGGCTCGGCCTGGTGCGGGATGCGGGGCTCGTCCTGGGCGGTGGCCGTCTGAGCGGTGGCCGCCGCCTCCGCGCTCGCCTCGCGGGCCGCCACGACGTCCGCGACCGCGTCGAGCACGCCCCGGTAGCCGGAGCAGCGGCAGAGGTTGCCGCAGAGGGCTTGGCGGGTCTCCAGCTCGGTGGGGGCGTGGTTGCCCTCCAGCAGGTCGTGCACGGTCATCGCCATGCCGGGGATGCAGAAGCCGCACTGGACGGCCCCGCAGGCGGAGAGCGCCCGCTGGACGTCGGAGGGTTCCCCGTCGACGGCGAGCCCCTCGACCGTACGGACCTCGCTCCCGGCGGCGGTGGCGGCCGGCACCAGGCAGGAGGCGACGAGGCGGCCGTCGACCTGGACGTTGCACGCCCCGCACTCGCCCTGCGAGCAGCCGTCCTTGGCGCCGGCGAGGCCGAGGCGCTCGCGGAGCACGTAGAGCAGGGACTCGCCGATCCAGGCGTCGGAGACCGGGCGGTCCACGCCGTTGACGTGGAGGACGTAGGCGGCGGCGGGGTGCTCGCTCGGTACGTCCAGGGGTGCGGCGACCGGGTCGTGGGACGGGTCGTGCGCGGGGTCGAGTGCGGTGTCGTGGGACGGGTCGTGGGACGGGTCCGGCTCGGGTTCCGCTTCGGGGGTCTGTTCCGCTTCCGCCTCGGGGGTGGCTGCGGTTTCCGGGGCGGGGGTGGTCGGGGGCTCCGCTTCCGGTTCCGCTTCCGCCGCGTCCGTCGCGTCCGTCCCGGCGGGGGGTTCCGCCGGCGGCTCCTCCGCTTCGGGGGCGGGGAACGGGTGTCCGTCGGTCTCGGGGCCGGGGTCCGCGGCGGGGTGGGCCGCCGTGTGCTCCTCGTCCGGGCCGGGGCGCACGGGTGCCGGGGGCTCCTCCGGCTCCGGCTGCGGCTCCGGCTGTG
Organism: Streptomyces cyaneofuscatus; assembly: GCF_042718795.1. Taxonomy (GTDB): domain Bacteria; phylum Actinomycetota; class Actinomycetes; order Streptomycetales; family Streptomycetaceae; genus Streptomyces; species Streptomyces cyaneofuscatus_A. Next base: position 95,514 of record NZ_JBHXOX010000004.1, on the reverse strand, counting down.
CCTGCGGCTGCGTGGCCCAAGGGGCGGGGGCGCCGCCGGGGAGCGTGGCCGGGCGCGTGTCGTCCGCGTACCACGGCTGCGAGGCCGCCGCCGAGGCCAGGAACTCGCCCGACTCGTCCGGAAGATCCCCGTCCGCGACCGGGATCGTCCACTGGCCTGTGTGGCCCGTGTGGCCCGCCTGTGCGGAGGTGTGGGTGTGGCCGGTGTGGTCAGGGTGGCCGGTGCGGTCAGGGTGGCCGGTGTGGTCAGGGTGGCCTGAGTGGTCGCCGGGGCCCGTGTGGTCCTGGTACTCCGCGGAGGCCGCCCCCGCATCGGGCTGCCCGGACTGCCCTGGCTGCCCGGACTGCCCCGCCTGCTCCCCCATCGCCTCGGTGAAGTTCCACTGGGCCGTGGAGTGCGAGGTCTCCTGGTACGGCTGCGCGTAGCCGCCCTGCTCGTTCGGGTCCGGCCAGTGCACCGCGCCGGGGGGCTGCTCCTGGGCGCGGCGTTCGGCCTGCGCCTGCTGCTGGCTCTGCGTCTGCACGACCCAGCTCCCCGTCGCGGCCGGGTCCAGACCGGCGGCCGGGGTCAGCGGAACGATCATCGGCGGTACGTACCCGTGGCCGGGCGCGGCCAGCGGGATGTTGGCCAGGTCCTCCGGCGGGAGCTGGACGAAGGCCGTGGCGTCGGCGTCGTACTCACCGCTCTGCGGCGTCGGCTCCCAGCCCTCGTACCGGGGGTCGGGGTGTTCCTCATTGCTCACGACAGTGCCCTCCCCAGTGCGCGTCGGGCCAGCACGGCGACGGTGCGCCGCAGGTGGAGCACGGCAGGGGACAGCGGCGGGGCCTCTGATCCGTCGGCCGGCGGTTCGTGGTCCGGGATGCAGGCGGCGGCGACGTACTCGCCGAAGGCGGCCAGCGCGTCGGGGGCCAGGCCCCGCTCGCCGTCCCAGTCGATCAGCGAGGCGATCCAGCGCTCCGCCTCCAGCGGGCGCAGCGGCATCGGGGCGATGGCGCCCACCGCGCAGCGCACCCCGCGCCGGGCCGGGTCGAGGACGATGGCGACCGAGGCGGTGGCGCGGCCGGGGCCGGTGCGGCCGGTGGCCTTCAGGAACACCTGCGGGGCGTGCAGCAGCGGGACCCGGACGAAGCCGATCAGCTCGGCCGGGCTCAGCATCTCGCGCCCCGCCAGCAGGTGGGAGACGGGGATCTCGCGGCGGACCCCGCCGGGTCCCGCGACGACCAGCTCGGCCTCCAGGGCGGCCAGCACCGGCAGGGCGTCGCCGGTGGGCGCGGAGGTGGCGATGTTGCCGCCGAGGGTTCCGGCGTTACGGATCTGGGGCGGGCCGGCGGCGCGCGCGGAGGCGGCGAGGGCGGGGATCAGGGCGGCGAAGTCGGGCCGTCCCATGCGGGCGTGGGTGAGGCCGGCGCCGAGCAGGGCGTGGCCGTCCTGGTAGTGCCAGCCGCGCAGCTCGCTGATCCGGCCGAGGCCGACCAGTCCCGAGGGGCGCAGGAGCCCCTTGTTCACGGCCGCCATCAGGTCCGTCCCGCCCGCCACGGGAACGGCGGCAGGCATGGCTTCCAGCGCCGCCACGGCCTCGTCGAGCGAGGCCGGCAGCGTCACCGACTGCAGCGCCTGCGGTGCGTGCGTGGTCAACCCAGCTGCCCCTTCCCGGTCTCCCGGCTGGTCCGCCTGTTCCGCCGTACGGTACGTGTTCACAGGCCGGACGTGGCAACTCTGGCACATCTTCCGATGGGACCGGCGCGAGGGTCCGCGAAGGGTGGATCCGTCCCTGACCTGGGGGATGATCCGGTTTCGCACCTCTTCGGAGTGGAGGGTGAATTGCCACTCTTCAGCGATGTTTGTACGACTTACTCCGTTCGTTCCACGGGCTGTTCGTCCGGAGGTTGTCCGGCCCGCGCCGGTACACACTCCGGCGCGGGCCGAACACGGGCTCACACCACCGGCGGCGCCCCCTCGATCGGGCGACCGAGGATGCCGGGCCGCCGCTGCCACGGCAGCGGGCCGCCCGGCCGGCGGTAGTCGACGCCGAGGGCGTCAAGGCGGGCGTAATGGTCCGTCATGCGCTCCTCGAACCCGGCGAAGTCCCGGTCGGCCGGGGCCGGCAGGGCGCTCCAGGCGACCTCGGCGAAGGCGGCGAGGCGCGGGAAGACCTGGTAGTCGACGCGTGACCTGTTCTGCATCACCTCGGTCCACACGTTGGCCTGCGTGCCGAGGATGTGCCGTACGGCGTCCTCACTCAGGCCCGGCGGAACGGGTTCGAAGCGGTAGACGTCCTCCAGGGTGCGGATGTACCCGATGGGCATCGGCTCGTCGGGGCCGCCGTCCTGACGGTGGTCCAGATACACCTGCTGCTCCGGGCACATCACCACGTCGTGCCCGGCCTCCGCGGCCGCGATGCCGCCCGCGTAGCCGCGCCAGGAGGAGACCGCGGCACCCTCGGCGAGTCCGCCTTCCAGGATCTCGTCCCAGCCGATGAGGCGGCGGCCGCGTGCGGTGAGCCAGCCGTCGAAGTGGCGGATGAACCAGGACTGGAGCTCGTCCTCGTCCTTCAGCCCGAGTTCGGCGATCCGGGCCTGGGCGGTCGGGGACTCCTTCCACTGGTCCTTGAGGCACTCGTCGCCGCCGACGTGGATGAACGGCGAGGTGGCGGCGGGGAAGAGGTCGAGCAACTCCTCGAAGACGCCTTCGAAGAAGCGGAGGGTGTTGTCAGTGGGGGCGAGTACGTTCGGGTTGATGCCCCAGGTGTCCCAGACGGAGAGGGTGGTGGTGTCGATGACGTCGGTGTTGCCCAGCTCGGGGTATGCGCTGATGGCGGCCTGCGAGTGGCCCGGGATGTCGATCTCGGGGACGACGCGGATATGCCGCTCGGCGGCGTAGGCGACGATCTCGCGGATGTCGTCCTGCGTGTAGTAGCCGCCGTACGGGGTCTCGTCCCACAGCTCGGAGGCCCGGTGGCCGTACTTGGTACGGGAGCGCCAGGCGCCCGCCTCGGTGAGGCGCGGGTAGCGCTTGATCTCGACGCGCCAGCCCTGGTCGTCGGTGAGGTGGAAGTGGAAGACGTTCAGCTTGTGCGCGGCGAGGAGGTCGAGATAGCGCAGCACGTCGTCCTTGGGCAGGAAGTGCCGGGAGACGTCGAGCATCAGGCCGCGCCAGGAGAAGCGGGGTTCGTCCGCGACGACCCCCGCCGGGACGTGCCAGGTGCGCCCCGGGGCGATGGGCGCGCGGCGGAAGGCGTCCGGGCCGAGGAGCTGACGGAAGGTCTGCGCCCCCCAGAACAGGCCGGCCGCGCTGCCGCCGGTGATGGTCACGGCCTCGGCGCCGACGGTGAGGCGGTACGCCTCGGAGGCCAGCGCCGGGTCGAGCGAGAGCTCCACGCGGGAGCCCTCCGTACCCGGCGGCAGCTCCAGCCCGGTGGCCGCGCCGACCGTGGCACGCAGCCAGCGGGCGACGCCCTCGGCGCCCGGCGCGGCGCTGAGCACGGTCGCCTCGTCCAGCGGGTACGGCCCCTGCCCGGGCCCCGCCCAGCTCACGTCGCGCGGCTTGGGGACCAGGCCGGGAGCCGCCATGTCGTCGGGAGCCGTCGTGTCGTCGGATGTCATGAGACGTCAGTCCTTAACCGCGCCGCCGAGTCCGGAGACCAGGCGCCGCTGTACGAGTACGAAGAAGACGAGGACGGGGATGGTCATCACGGTCGAGGCTGCCATGATCCCGCCCCAGTCGTTCTCGTCCGGCTTGAAGAAGACCAGCAGCGCCATCGGCAGCGTCGACTGGGAGGTGTCGCTGATGATGAACGACTTCGCGAACAGGAAGTCGTTCCAGGTGGTGATGAAGGAGAAGACGCTCGTCGCCACCAGGCCCGGGAAGACCAGCGGGAAGAGGATCTGCCACAGGAAGCGGGTGCGGCTGGCCCCGTCGATGTACGCGGCCTCCTCCAGGGCCTCGGGGACCGCCTTGACGAAGCCGCGCAGCATCCAGATGGCGAACGGCAGCGAGAAGGCGAGGTGCGGCAGGATCAGCGAGCCGAGCGTGTTGAGCTGGCCGAAGTCCCGCATCAGGAAGAACAGCGGGATGGTCAGCGCCTCCACCGGCACCATCTGCGCCACCAGGAACATGATGAGCAGGGTGGTGCGGAACTTGAAGCGGAAGCGGGTCACGGCGGTGGCGGCCAGGAAGGCGACCAGCGCCGAGAGGATGACCACCGTGCCCGCCACCAGCAGGCTGTTGAGGAAGTAGCGGCCGAAGTCCTGCTGCTCGAAGACCCGGCGGAACGAGTCGAGCGAGGGGGCGAGCGTCCAGGGGCGGGGCTCGGTCGACTGGATCTCCCCGGCCGGTTTGAAGGCGGAGAGCACCATCCAGTAGAGGGGGAAGGCGACGGCCACGGCGATCAGCAGGGCCACGGCCTCGGCCGCCAGCCTGCCGGGCCGCTTGACGCGTAGCGCCGTACGTACGCGACCACCGCCTCCAGGACGCTCGCGTACGGGACGGTCGCCTCCAGGACGATCACGTACGGCACTCTCGGTCGTCGCGCTCACAGTTCCTCCCCCTGGCGCCGCACCAGGCGCAGATAGACCAGCGTGATCGCCAGCAGGATCACCAGCATCACGACGCCGATCGCGGAGCCGAGGCTGTACTGCGAGGACGCGAACGCCTTCTGGTACGCGTACACGTTGAGCACCAGGTTCTGCCCCGCGATGCCGCCGCCGTTGGTCATGACGTAGATCTGGGTGAAGACCTTGAAGTCCCAGATGATCGACTGGATGGTGACGACGATCAGGATCGGCTTGAGCATCGGCGCCATGATGGTCCGCCAGATCCGGTACTGCGACGCGCCGTCCAGCGAGGCGGCCTCCAGCACCTCGGTGGGGATGGCCCGGATGCCCGCGTACACGGTGACCATGACGAACGGGAACGAGCACCACAGGACTTCGAGGAGGACGAGCGCGAAGGCGCTGTAGCGGCCGTACGTCCAGGAGAAGTCACCGAGGCCGAGCACCTTGTTCACGGGTCCGAAGTCTGGGTCGAAGAGGAAGACCCAGACCGTGGAGCCGGTGATCGCGGGGGTGGCCCAGGCGCCGAGCGCGGCCATCATCAGCACCAGCCGGGGCAGGGCGCGGATGCGGGTGAGCAGGACGGCGAGCGCGCAGCCGACGGCCAGCGTGGAGACCACGCAGGCGGCGGCGAAGAGGACGGTGGCGAGGAGGACCTGCCAGAACTGGCTGTCGTTGAAGAGGGTGGCGTAGTTGCCGAAGCCCTTGAAGGTGGTCGGTTCGCCGCCGCTGACCTGGGCCTGGGTGTACTCCAGGAACGAGATCAGGCCGAGCTGGTAGATCGGGTAGACCAGCAGCCCGGCGAGCAGGACGAGGGCGGGCAGGAGGTAGAGCCAGGGGGTCCAGCCGGAGTGGCCCCGGGGGGACACCGAGCGGCCGCGCCGGGGCGGGCGGGCGGCGGGAGTGCCCGCGCCCGCCCCGGACGCACCGGGGGCAGGGGCCTTGAGAGCGGTGGTGGGCGTGGTCATCGTCAGCCCGCGTCGGTGAAGGCCGCGTCCATCTTCTTCGCCGCGTCGTCCGAGGCCTGCGCCACGTCCTTACGGCCGGAGACGATCTCCTGGAACATGTTCGGCAGGACCAGCGAGGCGTCGATCTGGCCCCAGGCGGGCGAGGCGGGGACGAACTTGGCGCCGGCGCCGAGGGTCTGGACGAACGGGGCGACGAAAGGCTGCTTCTTCGCGGCGTTGCCCAGGACGTCGGTGTAGGTGGGCAGGAAGCCCATCGCGTCGAACATCTCGGCCTGGGTCTTCTTGCCGGTGAGCGACTTCATCAGGTCGACGGCGAGGGTGCGGTGCGAACTGCTCTTCAGCACGCCGATGTTGTTGCCGCCCGCGAAGGCGGGGGCGATGGAGTCCGGGGCGATGCCGGGCAGCGGGACGACCGCGTACTTCCCCTTGACCGACCCTGCCTCGACGGCCGCGTGGCTGAAGTCGCCGCCGATGGCCATGGCGGCCTTGCCGGAGGCGAAGGCGGTCACGGTGGCGTTGCCGCCCATGGAGGCGCACTTGGCGGCCGGGCAGTTGTCGTCGCCGAAGAGGGAGGTGTAGGCCTCGATGCCCTTGCGGGACTTCTCGCTGTTGATGGCCGACTTGTACGTTCCTCCGCTCTCGCCCGCGATCTCGCCGCCGTGCGACCAGATGAAGGGCATCGCGCCGTAGGTGTAGGCGCCGCCGACCGCGAGGCCGTAGAGGTCGGGCTTCGCCTTGTGGATCTTCTTGGCGGTGGAGATCAGCTCGGCCTGGGACTTGGGGGGTTCGATGCCGAGGTCCTTGAAGACGTCGGTGCGGTAGTAGAGGGCCCGGACGCCGACGAAGAAGGGGGCGCCGTAGACCTTGTCGCCGACGGTGACGGACTGCTTGGCGATCGGGTCGGTGTCCTTGGCCTCGTCCCAGGCGCCGAACTCCTCGGTCACGTCCGCGAGTCCGCCGTCCTTGACGTATCCGGCGGTGTCGCTGTTGCCGTACTCGATGAGGTCGGGCGCGCTCTTGGGGTCGTTGAAGGCGGCCTTGATGCGCTGGGCGCGGGTGTCGACGGGTATGTACTCCACCTCGACCTTCGCGCCCTCGTGGCTCTTCTCGAACGCGGCGACGGCCGTGTCGACGACCTTCTCCTTGGGCTTGTTGCCGACCTCCTGGAAGAGCCAGACACGGAGCGTGCCGCTCTTCTCGTCACCCTTCGCACTGGTGTCGGAGGTCTGCGGCGCGCAGGCGGTGGCGGTGAGGCCCGCCAGCACAAGCGCCGCAACCGGGGCGGCAATTCGGGCAGAAAGCTTCATCCGGGAACCCCTACCGGTCATGCGTTGCATCATGTGCAACGTGCGTTTCGTTCTGCACAACTGGCAGGAGAGTAAGTCCGGTTCCGGCGCCCGACAAGTGGTCTCCACCACTCTGTGACCCGGTGACGCAGCCCGCGCAACGCGAGAACGTTCGGTCACGTTCCGTCACCGGTGGCGGGGGGAGGCCTGCGCCCGGGCATGCCGAAGGCCCCCGGCACACGCGGTCGACGCGTGTGCCGGGGGCCTTCGGAAGACGGAGTGGGAGCCCGGCCCTACTTCTTGCCCTTGTCCTTGCCGCCCTTGCCCTTGTCCTTGTCGCCGCCGGCGCCCATGGACTCGTAGATCTCCTTGCACATGGGACAGACCGGGTACTTCTTGGGGTCGCGCCCCGGCACCCAGACCTTGCCGCACAGCGCGACCACGGGAGTGCCCTCCAGGGCGCTCGCCATGATCTTGTCCTTCTGGACGTAATGGGCGTAGCGCTCGTGGTCGCCGTCGCCCCTCGACACCTGTGGCGTCGGCTCTACGAGGGTCCCCGTACCTGCCCCGCGATCGGGCTCAAGAGTGCTCATAACCGCCAAGGGTACTGAAGAGAACGGGCTTCAGTTGAGTGAAGGGTCGTCCGGATACGTGGCGATCATCGCCAGCTCGCCGCGCTGCCGCCGGAGCACCGCGCGCCAGAGGTTCTCCGGGCGCGGGGAGGAGACGTCACCGGGCTCCGACTCGACCACGTACCAGGCGCCCTCGGTCAGCTCGTCCTCCAACTGACCGGGCCCCCACCCCGCGTACCCGGCGAAGATCCGCAGCGACCCGAGCGCCGGTCCGAGCAGCTCCGGCGGGGTCTCCAGGTCGACCAGGCCGATCGCCCCGTGCACCCGGCGCCAGCCGAGCGGGCCCTCGTCGCCGGGGATCACCGCCACGCCGAGCGCCGAGTCGAGCGAGACCGGGCCGCCCTGGAAGACGACGTCCGGCTCACCGGTCAGCGCGGCCCAGGAGCCGAGGATGTCACCGACGCCGACCGGGGTCGGGCGGTTCAGGACCACGCCGAGGGAACCCTTCTCGTCGTGGTCGAGGAGGAGCACCACCGCGCGGTCGAAATTCGGGTCCGCGAGGGCGGGTGTGGCCACGAGCAGTCGCCCTGTGAGCGAGGACACCTCCGTCATGGCAGAAATGATCCCGCATCTTCACCCTTCGCGGGGGTCCGACGGCCGTGATGACCACCTCAGGAGAGCGAGCGCAGCTCAGGGCGCACGGAGGCACGGGGAGCGCACCGTACGGGCGGGATCCGGGGGCCATCCGGACGGTGACCCTCCGCAAGATCGGGTGCGCGGAGGGTGTTGTGGCGGATTCATGACGTTCGTACACCCCCCTTCGCCTTACGGAACGGGGGTAGGAGGCCATTACCCTTTTCGTTGGCCCCCTGCCCGACCACTCCGGAACGCGAGATACATGACCGGCACAGACGATGTCCTGCTTGTCCACGGCGGCACCCCGCTGGAGGGCGAGATCCGCGTCCGAGGCGCCAAGAACCTGGTGCCGAAGGCCATGGTCGCCGCGCTGCTCGGCAGCGGGCCCAGCCGCCTCCGCAACGTTCCCGACATCCGTGACGTACGGGTGGTCCGCGGACTGCTGCAGCTCCACGGCGTCACCGTCCGCCCCGGCGACGAGCCGGGCGAACTGATCCTCGACCCCTCGCACGTCGAGTCGGCGAACGTCGCCGACATCGATGCCCACGCGGGTTCGTCGCGCATCCCGATCCTCTTCTGCGGCCCGCTGCTGCACCGCCTCGGCCACGCCTTCATCCCGGGCCTGGGCGGCTGCGACATCGGCGGCCGGCCGATCGACTTCCACTTCGAGGTGCTCCGCCAGTTCGGCGCGACCATCGAGAAGCGGGCCGACGGCCAGTACCTGGAGGCCCCGCAGCGGCTGCGCGGCACCAAGATCCGGCTGCCGTACCCCTCGGTGGGCTCCACCGAGCAGGTGCTGCTCACCGCCGTCCTCGCCGAGGGCGTCACCGAGCTGTCCAACGCGGCCGTCGAGCCGGAGATCGAGGACCTCATCTGCGTACTGCAGAAGATGGGCGCGATCATCTCCATGGACACCGACCGGACCATCCGGATCACCGGTGTCGACCGGCTCGACGGATACACCCACCGGGCGATCCCGGACCGCCTGGAGGCGGCCTCCTGGGCGTCGGCGGCGCTGGCGACCGAGGGCAACATCTACGTACGCGGCGCCCAGCAGCGGTCGATGATGACCTTCCTCAACACCTACCGCAAGGTCGGCGGTGCCTTCGAGATCGACGACGAGGGCATCCGCTTCTGGCACCCGGGCGGCGCGCTCAACGCCATCGCGCTGGAGACGGACGTGCACCCCGGCTTCCAGACCGACTGGCAGCAGCCCCTGGTGGTGGCGCTGACGCAGGCCGCGGGGCTGTCCATCGTCCACGAGACCGTGTACGAGTCGCGGCTCGGCTTCACCTCCGCGCTCAACCAGATGGGTGCGCACATCCAGCTCTACCGCGAGTGCCTGGGCGGCTCGGACTGCCGCTTCGGCCAGCGCAACTTCCTGCACTCGGCGGTCGTCTCGGGACCGACGAAGCTCCAGGGCGCCGATCTGGTCATCCCCGACCTGCGCGGCGGCTTCTCGTACCTGATCGCGGCGCTGGCGGCGCAGGGCACCTCCCGGGTGCACGGCATCGACCTGATCAACCGTGGCTACGAGAACTTCATGGACAAGCTGGAGAAGCTCGGCGCGAAGGTGGAGCTGCCGGGCGGTTCCCTGGTCTGACCCCGCACAGCGCTGCCGCACACAGCACTGCGCGACCCGGTGCCCCGGTCCCTCACAGGGACCGGGGCACCGTGCGTTCCCGGGAGCGCGCGTACCGCCCCGGGGTGGTCCCCGCGATCCGCTTGAAGTGCCGGGTGAGGTGGGACTGGTCGTGGAAGCCCACGGCGGCCGCCGCCTCACCGGGCGGCACCCCGTCGAGCAGCAGGCGGCGGGCCCGGTCGATCCGGCGGGCCGTCAGGTACTGGTGCGGCGCGATGGCGTACGCCGCGCTGAACGCCCGTACGAGATGGGCGGGGTGCGCGTGGAGCAGCCGGGCGGCCTCGGCCAGGGTGAGGCCCTCGCCCGGCCGCTCGGCCAGCCGCTCGTCCAGGAGGTCGCGCAGGTCCTGGGCGACGCCGGGTCCGGGCGGCGGGCCCGCCGGGGCCGTACGGGGGCGCAGGTGGCCCCGTAGCCGCTCGCCGATGAACGCCAGGCGGCTCTCCGCCTCGAAGGCGCCGCCCGGGTCCGCCAGGGCCGTGTGGAGGCGGCCGACGCGGCCGCGCAGGAGCGGGTCGGCGAGGTCGGGGGTGTCCACGGCGGGCCCGATGAGGCTCGCGTCGAGCTGCGTCATGTCCAGGTAGAGCACCCGTTTGCGGAAGCCTTCGGCGGTCGCGGGCGAACCGTTGTGCGGGACCTGCGGCGGCAGCAGGCTCACCGTGCCGCCCGGGGTGCCGCGCTCGTGGCGGTCCAGGTCGTAGCGGACGGCCCCGTCGTCGACGATCAGGAGCGTCCAGGCGTCGTGCACGTGCATGGGGTAGGCGTGCTCGGTGAAGCGGGCGTGGAAGACCTCCACGACGCCCGGGACCGCCGGACGCCAGGCCGAGACCTCCTGACGTGCCACCACGCATAGAACGTACAAGAAACGGCCGGGGGCGACCGGCCAGTCTCGGACCATGAGAAACACGCACGAGACCGGGAGCGGGACCACAGCCGACGGCGGGGCGCCCGTCCGCTTCGACACGAAGGTCGCGGTGCTGCTCCGCGACGACCTGGAGACCTGGCAGCGCCTGAACGTGACCGCCTTCCTGGTCAGCGGCCTGGGGACGGCGGCGCCCGAGGTGATCGGCGAGCCGTACGAGGACGCCGACGCCACCCCGTACCTCCCGATGATCCGGCAGCCCGTGCTGGTCTTCGAGGGGGCGAAGGAGACGCTGACCGCCGCGCACACCAAGGCGCTCTCGCGGTCGCTGACGACGGCCGTGTTCACCTCGGACCTGTTCGGTACGGGGAACGACCGGGACAACCGCGCGGCGGTGCGGGCGGTGGGGCGGGACGCGCTGGATCTGGTGGGGCTGCTCGTGTACGGGCCCCGTAACGCCGTGGACAAGGCCCTCAAGGGCGCGCGGATGCATCCCTGACCCCCGGGCGGCCCCTGCGGCGTACGAGCGCCTGAGCGGAGCGCATGTGCCCGTGGCATACGCGAGGGCGGCCACCCCTGGTCCGGGGTGACCGCCCTCCTTGCGCCTTTGGGGTTACTTGCCCTTGGCGGCTTCCTTGAGCTTCGAGCCCGCGGAGACCTTCACGCTGTAGCCGGCGGGGATGTTGATCGGGTCGCCGGTCTGCGGGTTGCGGGCGGTGCGAGCGGCACGGTGGGTGCGCTCGAAGGTCAGGAAGCCGGGGATGGTGACCTTCTCGTCGCCCTTGGCGACGATCTCACCGACGGTCTCGGCGAGCGCGGCCAGCACGGCGTCGGCGTCCTTGCGAGTCACCTCGGCGCGGTCGGCCAGGGCGGCCACCAGCTCACTGCGGTTCATGTTGTTACTCCCGTGTTCTTCTTGCCTGTGAGGCGTGAGATCGAAGCCGATGCTGCCAGGGCCCTCTGACAGTCCCCGGACCCGGGTCTGATGTCAGACCCTCGCGCCCGATTACGCATCCTGCCCCCACCTGCGGCGGGAAAGCCAATCCGGAACCCTTCAGGGTCAACGAAAAGCGCCACTGTCTGCTCGTGGTGACGTTCCGTCGGCTTCCCTTAGCGGTCCGCAGCGGATGCCGGGCCCTGCGGGGCCCACTGCCCGCCCACCCTAAAGGGGCGTTTGGGGCGCCGCGACCCGCGACGCGCCGTACGGCGCGGGCGGGTGCGGCCCGGGGTGTTTCGCGCGTACCCCTGATGGACCCCGCGAAACCGGGTGGCCCGGGTGGCCCGGGTGGCCTAGACGGCGTCGGAGGGTGCCGCCCCGGTGCCCGCGGCGGCCTTGGCGGCCGCGCGGACGGCTCCGGCGACCGCGCCGGCCACCTTGTCGTTGAAGACGGAGGGGATGATGTAGTTCGCGTTGACCTCGTCCTCGGCGACCACGTCGGCGAGGGCTCCGGCGGCGGCGAGCATCATCTCCGTGTTGACGGTGCGGGACTGAGCGTCCAGCAGACCGCGGAAGACACCCGGGAAGACCAGCACGTTGTTGATCTGGTTGGGGAAGTCGGAGCGGCCGGTGGCGACGACGGCGGCGGTCTCGCGGGCGATCGCCGGGTCCACCTCGGGGTCCGGGTTCGCGAGCGCGAACACGATCGCACCGTCCGCCATCGCCGCGACGTCGGCGCCGTCCAGGACGTTCGGGGCGGAGACGCCGATGAAGACGTCGGCGCCGACGACGGCCTCCTTGAGGGTGCCGGTGACGCCCTCCGGGTTGGTGTTGTCGGCGATCCAGCAGAGCGGCGACTCGGGGTCGGCGGCGACCAGGTCCTCGCGTCCGGAGTGGACGACGCCGTGGATATCGGCGACCACGGCGTGCTTGACACCGGCGGCGATCAGCAGCTTCAGGATGGCCGTACCGGCGGCTCCGGCACCGGACATGACGACCCGTACGTCCCCGATGCTCTTGCCCACCACGCGCAGGGCGTTGGTCAGGGCGGCCAGGACGACGATGGCGGTGCCGTGCTGGTCGTCGTGGAAGACGGGGATGTCCAGGGCCTCGCGCAGCCGGGCCTCGATCTCGAAGCAGCGGGGCGCCGAGATGTCCTCCAGGTTGATGCCCGCGAAGCCGGGGGCGATCGCCTTGACGATCTCGACGATCGCGTCGGTGTCCTGGGTGTCCAGGCAGATCGGCCAGGCGTCGATGCCGGCGAAGCGCTTGAAGAGGGCCGCCTTGCCCTCCATGACGGGCAGCGCGGCCATCGGGCCGATGTTGCCGAGGCCGAGCACCGCGGAGCCGTCCGTCACGACTGCGACGGAGTTGCGCTTGATGGTGAGGCGGCGGGCGTCCTCGGGGTTCTCGGCGATGGCCATGCAGACCCGGGCGACCCCCGGGGTGTAGATCATCGAGAGGTCGTCACGGTTGCGGATGGGGTGCTTGGACGCCATCTCGATCTTGCCGCCGAGGTGCATGAGGAACGTACGGTCGGAGACCTTGCCCAGCACGACGCCCTCGATGCCGCGCAGACCTTCGACGATCTCGTCCGCGTGCGAGGTGGAGGAAGCGGCGATCGTGACGTCGATCCGGAGCTTCTCGTGGCCCGACGCGGTGACGTCGAGGCCGGTGACCGACCCTCCGGAGGACTCGACCGCGGTGGTGAGGTGGGAGACCGCGGTGCCACTCGCGGGCACCTCCAGCCTGACCGTCATCGAGTACGAGACGCTGGGCGCCGTTGCCATGGCCGAGTCCTTCACTTTCCTCAAGCTTCATTGCTTCGTATCCGGAACGCTCGTTCCGGTCACGCTTCCCGATCGTCGCACCTACCGACTGGTAGCCGGTAATGAGCATCTTCTTTCGGAAAGTGTTTTCCACCATACGAGAAGTCACCCGTTCGGCGGAACCCCCAAGGGCCCTCGAGAGTCCTCAGGAGTCCTCCAGGAGTCCTCAAGAGTCCCGTAAACAAGAACAGACCCGCGCCACCATCAGGTGACGCGGGTCTGTCTTCTTCAGTCAGGTGGCACCGACCCGCCATGCTCGCCTCGCGGCAAGTGGTCGCTCGAAGCGACGAAGGTTGGGCCCGGGGGCTTGGATCGAGCCGGTGCCAGTACCACGGTAACAAAGACCCCGGAAAAGTGATTCCCGTACGACGGGCCGACCTGATCCCGTCGTACGGGCGGCAGGTCCGGATCACTCCCGCAGCAGGTCAGGTACCCCGTCCCCGTCCGGCATGTCCCGCTCCCCCGACACCACCGTGAGCTGCTGCGTGGCCCTCGTCAGCGCCACGTACAGCACCCGCAGCCCGGCCGGGGACTCGTCCGCGATCTCCGCCGGGGAGACCACCACCGTGGCGTCGTACTCCAGGCCCTTCGCCTCCAGGCTGCCCAGCGCCACCACCCGCTCCCCCAGCTCCGCGAGCCACTCGCGGGCCTCGGCCCGCCGGTCCATCGCCACGACCACGCCGACCGTGCCGTCCACCTCCGCCAGCAGCCGGCGCGCCTCCTCGCGGACCGTGCCGGCCAGGTCGCCGCCCTCCACCGGCACGAAGCGCGGCACCACCCCGGTCGAGCGGACCGCCGACGGGGACTCCATGCCGGGCATGGCGAGCGCCAGCACCTTCGCGGCCAGCTCCGCGATCTCGGCCGGGTTGCGGTAGTTGACGGTGAGGGTGAAGCGGCGGCGCGGGCGGGAGCCGAGCGCCTCGTCCCGGGCCGCGGACGCCTCGTCCGGGTCGGACCAGGAGGACTGCGCCGGGTCGCCGACGATGGTCCAGGTGGCGTGGCGGCCCCGGCGGCCCACCATCCGCCACTGCATGGGGGTGAGGTCCTGCGCCTCGTCGACGATGACGTGCGCGTACTCCGTGCGCTCCGCCGCGAGCCGCTCGGCCCGCTCCCACTGGGTCTCCTCGCGCTGCGGCATCAGCTCCTCCAGGCCGGAGAGGTGGTCCAGCGGGTCCGCCTCGCGCTTCCGCTTCGGCCGGACCACGGTGCCCAGCAGGGCCTGGAGCTCGTCCAGCAGCGCCACGTCGTGGACGGAGAGCGGACCGGAGCCATCCGCGCCCAGCCGCTTCAGGGAGCGGGCCAGCCGGCGCACCTCGCCCTGGTTGAGGATGCGCCGGGACCAGCGGGCCAGCCGCTTGTCGTCAGCCATCGCGGCCAGCACCCGGCGCGGGGTCAGCTCGGGCCACCAGGCGTTCAGGAACTCCAGGAACGGCGTCTCGGTGGAGACGTCCTCGTCGAAGGACGAGCGGAGCTCGGCCACCAACTGCGGGTCGGTGTAGCGGCCGCGCCCGGAGGACTTGCTCCACAGGGCGTCCAGCAGCAGCTTGCGGGCGCGCGGGCGCAGCAGGTTGACGGGGGCGGTGCCGCTGAGCACGTTGTGCCGGATGCGCTGGAGCTCGTCGGCCTCCAGCTCGATGCGGGCACCGAAGGCCACGACGCGCAGCCGGGTCGGGGTGGCCCCGGTGTCCCTCTGCGCCGGCTCCTCGCCGAAGGAGAGCTGGCCACCGCCGCTCGGCGGCTTCGGCGTCTCCAGCGCGCCCCGGGCCGCCTTGCGCAGCACGTGGAGCATCCGCGAGGAGCCCTTGATCCGGGCGATCGCCGGTTCGTCGTACACGGTGGCGCCCGCCACACCGGCCGCGTCGTCGGAGAGCGAGCCGATCGCGCGGATCGCGACCTGGCCCTCCTCACCGAGCGAGGGCAGCACGCCTTCGGTGTACGCGACCAGGAGCGGCGTCGGCGAGACGATCAGGATGCCGCCCGCGTACCGCCGCCGGTCCTGGTAGAGGAGGTAGGCGGCCCGGTGCAGGGCGACGGCCGTCTTGCCGGTGCCGGGGCCGCCGGTGACCTCGGTGACGGAGGCGGCGGGGGCCCGGATCACCAGGTCCTGCTCGGCCTGGATGGAGGCGACGATGTCCCGCATGGTGTGGCTGCGGGCCTGGCCGAGGGCGGCCATCAGGGCGCC
The DNA here is from genome assembly GCF_042718795.1 of Streptomyces cyaneofuscatus. Lineage (GTDB taxonomy): Bacteria > Actinomycetota > Actinomycetes > Streptomycetales > Streptomycetaceae > Streptomyces > Streptomyces cyaneofuscatus_A. Next base: position 80,053 of record NZ_JBHXOX010000004.1, on the reverse strand, counting down.
GTCGCCGATCACCGGCAGCTTCTCGCCGTCCAGATACGCCGTCAGTTCCGGGCGCATCAGGTCGTCCTCGACCCCGAGGACCTTGCGGCCCTTGGAGCGGATGACCCGGCGGCGTACGACGCGGCCCGGCTCCTTCGGGGTGGAGCGGTAGAACGGGGCGGCCGCCGGGGCCCGCCAGTCGATCACCAGCGGCGCGTAGTCGGAGTCCAGGACCCCGATCCGACCGATGTGGAGCGTCTCGGCGATGTCGGCGACGGCGTCCTCCCGTACGGCGTCGTCGGCCGGTTCGACGGAGGTGTACGCGCCGTCCGGGCCGCGCTCACCGTCCTTGCCGAGGAGCAGGTCGATCCGCCCGAAGAGGAAGTCCTCGAACTCGTTGTTCAGCCGGTTGAGGTGGACGCCCGCCCGGAAGACCTGGGCGTCCCGTTCGGCGAGGGCGCCGGGCGTGCCGACCTGCCCGCGTTTGACGGCGTCGTGCATGAGAAATTCCGCCTCGTCGATCTTCTCTTCGAGACGGTGGTAAACGCGGTCCAGATGATCCTGCTCGACACCGATTTCCCGGTCCCGCAGCGAATCGACAGCGGCATCCTGCGCGGCCACCGAGGCCCCCTTCTGACGTGCATCGGGCAGCCGTCAACCCTATGCGAAGGGGGGCCCGGGCGCACCTGCCGTCCACCGTTACGCGTGTTGCGATTACGCGTCGGAAGGCTGCGCGTCCGGGCGGCCGGGTCCGCTCAGGCGCCGATCTCCACCAGTCGCTCCCCGTCGAACGTCCGCACCTCGAACCGGTCGATGTCCTCACGGGCCATCGCGGCGCCGCCGTGCACGTACAGCGGGTTCTTCGCCGACTCGTGCGTCGAGCCCTCGATGCCGTACCCCCACTGCGGGACGGACCAGGAGGTGACGACCTCCTCCTCCCCCGTCTTGGAGACGGCGACGAGCGTGCACTTCTGCGGACCCTTGACGTTCTTCAGCTCCAGGACCGTGTGGGTGCCCCACGCCTTCTCCTCCATCCCGACCGTCGCGCCGACCCGGGTGGTGGGGTCGGTCGCCGTCACCTTCTCCGTCATGTGCTGGAAGAAGGCGTCCTCGGCCGGGCTGGTGGGGTGCGGGTCCGCGATGGCGACGCTGCGGCCGCCCTCGTCGCCCGCCGTGACGGCGACGGCCGCGACCGGCCCGCCGATGATCAGGGCGGCCGCCGCCGCGATCAGATACCTGCTCCGCTTCGTCCGCCGGTGCCGCCGGTGCGCGACCTCGTCCATCAGCCCGCCGAGCACCTTGGGCGCGGGCCGCTCGGGAACGTGCGGTACGGGACGGGCCCCGGGCGCGGCCGCCGGCGCCTCGGCCAGCATCGCGAGCATGGGCTCCATCCCGGCGAACTCGTCCAGATGCGCGGAGCATTGGGCGCAGCCCGCGAGGTGGGCCTCGAAGGCGCTCGCCTGGTCGTCGTCCAGGATGCCCAGGACATAGGCGGCGGCCGCGTCGTGCTCGCCGCCCTCGTGCTCACCGCCGAACGACGGCCCGGGGCCGGTGGGGTGCCCGGGGGCAGCGGAATACCCCGGGCCGGTGGGCTGCCCGGGGCCGGTCCCGTAGCCGTGGCCTTGGCCGGTGCCGTGGCCGGTCCCGTAGCCCTGGCCTTGGCTATGGCCCTGACCCTGGCCGGAGAGGTACGCGGGCCCTGAGGGGTGTGCAGGACCCGCGGGATAGGGGGAGTGCGGGGGGTGCGAGGGACCGGTGGGCCTGCGGAGTCCCGGAGGCCGGGACCCGAACGGCTGCCACTGCTGGTCGCTCATGCCGTGATCCCCCTCTCTTCGAGTGCGAGCTTCATCGAGCGGAGTGCGTAGAAGACCCGGGACCGCACCGTGCCGCTGGGGATGCCGAGCACCTCGGCCGCCTCGTTCACCGTACGTCCCCTGAAGTAGGTCTCGACCAATGCTTCCCGGTGCGCGGGCGTCAAATCGTCGAGCGCGTCCGACAGCGTCATCAGCCACAGCGCCTTGTCGATCTCGTCCTCCGCGGGAATGACCTCCAGCGGCGACGGATCGACCTCGCGCGGCCGGGCCTGCCGGCTGCGGTGGCCGTCGATGACGATGCGCCGGGCGACCGTCACCAGCCAGGGGCGGACGGAGCCGGTGGCCCGGTTGAGCCGGCCGGCGTTCTTCCAGGCACGGATGAGCGTCTCCTGCACCACGTCCTCGGCCCGTTGGCGGTCGCCCGCCACGAGCCGGAGGACGTACGCGAGCAGCGGCCCGGCGTGTTCGCGGTAGAGCGCCCGCATCAGCTCCTCGTCCGGTATTCCGTCCGGAGGCGTGGGCGGCTCACTGCGATGTCGAGCCCTGTGCGGACGGTCATCGGCCACGGCCGCATCCTTGCGCACCCGAACCTCCTGGTCGAGACCCTGAATGGAGCTCTTCGGGGAGGGATACGGGGTCGGGCGGCGGATCATTCAACGTCGCTTCATATTTCTTTCGCGGAGATCCTCCGGCGCCGGTGCCGGGCGACCCGTTCGCGGTTGCCGCAGACCTCGCCGGAGCACCAGCGGCGCCGGCCCCCGCGCGAGGTGTCCAGGTAGAGCCGGTGGCACGCCCCGCCCGCGCAGCGGCGCAGCGCTCCCCGCGCCACCGGGTCGGTGAGCAGGTCCACCGCGTCCCGCGCCACGACCGCGAGGAGCCCCGCGCAGCCGGGTTCGGCGCTCAGGGTCCGCACCAGCGCCCCGCCCTCGCCGCGCACCGCGCGCGGTCCCGGCGGCGCCTCTGCCGCAAGGGAGTTGACCCGATCCAGGGCGTTTCCACCGCCTAAGTCGGGGAGTTGGGCTGTCGCCGGGCCAACAATGCCGCCTGCCAAGGCCATTTGGGCCGACATCAGCCGGTCCACGTCGGCCCGCAGCTCACGGAACCGGGTCAGCCAGGTGGCGTCCAGCGCGCTCAGGGCCGTGCCCGGCGGGACGAGCCGGGCGGCGGTCAGCCAGTCGGCGAGCCGCCCCGGTCCGTCGAGCTGTTCCCGGGCGCGGGGCGTCCCGCCCGCGGGCCCGGTGGCCACCAGGTCGAGACAGATCCGGCCGGAGTCGAACCGCCACACGTACGCGCCCCTGCCCGCCGCCATGCGCCTGTCACCGCCTCGGGGTCACCGGTCGGATGCCACCCTCCAGAGTGCCCCCGGCGGGGCCCGGCCGTAACCCCCGCTACCGTCACGGCATGAACGATCACGGGGCAACGACGCACGGGGGAACACCTGGGCCAGGTGTCACGCTCGCCGCCGGCCCGCCGCTGATGCGCCCCTGGCGCGAGGAGGACGTACCGGCACTGCCGCCATCTACATGTGCACGAGGCGCCGTTGAGGCCATTGACGCCGTTGACGCCTGACAGCACGGCCCTCACTCAGTGCGCGCCCGGTGTGTCCCCGGTCGGGTCCAGCGACAGCCGGTAGCCGCGTTTGACCACGGTCTGGATCAGCCTCGGCGCCCCCAGCGCGGAGCGCAGCCGGGCCATCGCCGTCTCCACCGCGTGCTCGTCGGTGCCGCTGCCGGGCAGCGCCCGCAGCAGGTCCGCGCGGGCCACCACCCAGCCGGGGCGGCGGGCCAGGGTGTGCAGGAGGGCCATGCCCGCGGGCGGCACCGCGCGCAGTTCATCGTCGACCAGCACCGCGTGGCCACGGATCTCGACGCGGTGGCCGGCGATGGGCAGGACCCGGGCGGTGGTGGGGAGTTGGGCGCAGACGAGCTGGACGAGGGGGCCCAGGCGGAAGCGTTCGGGCTGGACGGTGGGGATGCCACGGGCCTGGAGCGGGAGGGCGGTGACCGGTCCGACGCAGGCGGCCAGGACGTCGTCGCGCAGGGCGCCCAGGATCTCCGGGAGCAGCCCGCGCACCTCAGCCCGGCCCAGGAACGAGGCGGCGGCGGGGGCGCTGGTGAAGGTGACGGCGTCCAGGGCGCGGGCGGCGGTGGCGTCGAGCATCCGGTCGAGCGGGGCGATGTCCTGCGGCGGCATCCAGCGGTAGACGGGGACACCGACGACCTCGGCACCCGCCGCCTGGAGGGACTCGATGAAGCCGGGGAGCGGTTCGCCGTGGAGCTGGAGGGCGATGCGGCGGCCCTCGACGCCTTCACCGAGGAGCCGGTCGAGGACTTCGGCCATCGATTCGGACCCGGGTGACCAGGCCTCGGTCAGCCCGGCGGCCCGGACCGCGCCCTTGACCTTGGGGCCCCTGGCGAGGAGTTCGACCCCGCGCAGCCGCTCCAGGAGCGCGTCGCCGATGCCCCAGCCGTCGGCGGCCTCCACCCAGCCCCGGAAGCCGATCGCGGTGGTGGCGACCACCACGTCGGGGGCGTGGTCGATCAACTCCTTCGTCGCGTGCAGGAGTTCGCTGTCGTCGGCGAGCGGGACGATCCGCAGGGCGGGGGCGTGCTGGACGGCGGCGCCGCGCCGCTTGAGGAGGGTGGCGAGCTCCTCGGCGCGGCGGGCGGCGGTCACTCCGACCGTGAACCCCGCGAGGGGGCCGTGGGTGGTGTCGTCGTCCTGCATGGCGTGTCCCCGGCTTCTGTGTCCCGCTGTTACGCGGTCCCGCTGTTACGCGACGGTGCGGAGGCCCGAGACTGCCAACGGTGCGTGACAGGCTCGGTTCCCCCGCATTTCCCTGCCGTTACGTCGCCCGTGGCCCGGCGGTCGTCTCTCTACACCTCTGCGTAACCGACCTGGGCCTTCGAGGGCACGGGCGCGGGGCGGCGAAGGTATACCACCCAGGTGAGGGCGGAGCAGGCGGCGTAGAAGGCGAGGAAGGACCAGAAGGCGGCGGTGCCGGTGCCGGAGGTCTGGAAGGACTGACGGAACGCGAGGTTGATCGCGAGGCCGCCGAGCGCGCCGACGGCCCCGATGAAGCCCATGGCGGCGCCGGAGAGCCGCCGTCCGTGAGCGGCGGCCGCCTCGCCGTCGAGCCCCTTCTCGATGGCCTGGGCGTGGAAGATGCCGGGGATCATCTTGTACGTCGATCCGTTGCCGAGCCCCGTCAGGACGAAGAGCGCGGTGAAGCCGACGAGGAAGACGGGCAGGGACGCGGTGGCGGAGGCGTGGATGACGACCGTGGTGGCGGCGCCCATCGCGGCGAAGGCGGCCAGCGTGATCCGGGCGCCGCCGTGCCGGTCGGCGAGGCGGCCGCCGAAGGGCCGGATCAGGGAGCCGAGCAGCGGGCCCATGAAGGTGAGCGAGGCGGCCTGGAGCGGGGTGCGGCCGAACTGCGTCTGGAGGACCAGGCCGAAGGCGAAGCTGTAGCCGATGAACGAGCCGAACGTGCCGATGTAGAGCATCGACATGATCCAGGTGTGCGGGTCCCGGACCGCCTCCTTGGCCGCCCCGGTGTCGTTGCGTACGGGCCGGAGGTTGTCCATGTACAGCGCGGCGCAGACGGCGGCCACCACGATGAGCGGGATGTAGACGCCGAGCACGAGGCGGGGGTGGGCCGCGCCCAGGGTGCCGATGACGAGGAGGCCGATGAGCTGGACGACGGGGACGCCGATGTTGCCGCCGCCCGCGTTGAGGCCGAGCGCCCAGCCCTTCTCGCGGAGCGGGAAGAAGGCGTTGATGTTGGTCATCGAGGAGGCGAAGTTGCCGCCGCCGATCCCGGTGAGCGCGGCGACCGCCACGAACGTGCCGTACGAGGTACCCGGTTCCATCACCCAGAAGGCGGCGAGCGTCGGGGCGAGCAGGCTGACCGCGGTGAAGATGGTCCAGTTACGGCCGCCGAAGCGGGCGACGGCGAAGGTGTACGGCACCCGGACCAGCGCCCCGACCAGGGTGGCGGTGGAGATCAGGAAGAACTTCCCGGCCGGGTCGACGCCGTACTCCGGTCCCATGAACAGGACCATCACCGACCAGAGCGTCCAGACGGAGAATCCGATGTGCTCGGAGAGCACGGAGAACCACAGGTTGCGGCGGGCGACGCGCTCGCCCTTCTCCCTCCAGAACGTCCCGTCCTCCGGCTCCCAGGTCTCGATCCAGCGGCCTGCCATCACGCGCCTCCACAGGGGGGTCGGGGTGGTGTCCCCGTCGCTGCGGGGTGTCGTCCCGACGCTAGGGAGCGCGCGTTTCGGAGGAGTGCCGTGAGGTGACCGGTGGGCAACCTTGCTCTCACCGGGGCGGAGGCGGCCCGGTGAGATGCGCCGCTACGGAACCGCCTGACGCATCAGCGCCCATGACACGTCAGCGCCGTTGAGTTGATACGTCAGCGCCGTTGATACGTCAGCGCCGTTGATACGTCAGCGCCCTTGCCGCATCAGCGCAAGATCCCTCTCCGGCAGCCAGGCGCCGGGCGGAGGTGCGAGCCAGCCCTGGGCCGTACCCAACCGGTCCGATGCCGTACGCAGCGCGTCCACTCCGGGGTGGTTCAGGCCTTTACGCCAGACCAGCATCAGCGGCGACAGCGGAACGGGATCGACGAGCGGGCGGAGCACGGTCCCCGGCAGCGGGGGAAAGTCCGTCACCGCGAGTACGGGGTGTCCGCCCTTCGCCATGACCCGCTGGAATTCGGCCACCCCCACGGCGAGCGGCACGGGCGGGGCCATCGCGATCCCCCAGGCGGCGAAGAGCAGCGCCGCCAGCTCCGTCCACTCCCTCGTCCGCTCGTTGCCCGCCCCCGCGTAGACGGTCGTCCCGGACAGCTCGGCCAGGGGGATGGCCGCGCGTCCGGCGAGGGGGTGGGAGGCGGGCAGCATCAGGGCCATCGGCTCGTACCGCACCGGCTGTACGGAGAGCCCGGCACGCACCGCGGGGGCCAGCCCGGCGGCCCGGCCGAAGGAGACGTCGAGCCGCCCGGCCAGGATCTCGGAGGCGGCCCAGGTGAGCCCGGACTCGAATCGGGCCATCAGCTCGCACTCCGGGGCGATCTCCCGGGCCCGTGCCAGCACCCGGGCGGCGGTCATCCCGTCCGTGTTCAGGTCGACCAGCAGCGGCCGGGCGGACCCGCCGCCGAAGGCTCCGGCGAGTTCGGCGTGGGCGTCGAGGACCCGGCGGGCGTACGGCAGCAGCCGCTCGCCGTCCGGGGTGAGCGCGACCTGCCGGGTGGTGCGGACGAACAGCTCCGCGCCGAGCTCGCGCTCCAGTCGGCGGATGTCCCGGCTCAGCGCCTGCTGGGCGACGAAGAGCCGGGCGGCGGCCCGGGTGAAGTGCAGCTCCTCGGCGACGGCGAGAAAGGCACGGAGGAGCCGGGGGTCGGTGTCGGGGGCGGGCACACGGCGAATCTACAACGCGGGCTCCACGGCGCGGCGGGCGATTCACAACAGCAGTGCGTGAATGGGCCCGCAGAAGGTGTTGGACCGGGGCGGCCGGGCGCGGCGAGGCTGGACCCCATGCCGAAATCCCCTGCCACCCGCACGCTCCCTTCCTCCACCCCGCTGCTCACCGTCGCCGGCGGCCACCTGGTCGCGGCCCCGCGCGACGCGCCGGAGCGCGTACGGAGGAAGCGGCCCGCCTCCCCCAACCCCTACCTCCGGCTGCTCGCCACCCCCGGCGCCCGCGCCTTCACCGCGGGGAACCTCATCGCCCGGCTCCCCATGGGGATGCTCAGCGTCAGCGCGGTCATCATGATCGCCGGGTCCCGGGGCTCGTACGCGCTCGCCGGGGCCGTCACCGCGACGGGCCTCGCCGCGACGGCCGTCGTCGCGCCCTTCACCGCCCGGCTGGTGGACCGCTACGGGCAGGCCAGGATCGCGGTGCCCGCGACCGCCCTCGCCGTGCTCGGCTCCCTCGCGCTGGTGCTCTGCGTACGGTACGACGCCCCGGCCTGGACGCTCTTCGTGGCGTACGCCGCCACCGCGACCACCCCCAACACCGGCGGGATGTCCCGGGCCCGCTGGGCGCACCTGCACCGGGGCGACCCGGCGGCCCTGCACACCGCGAACTCCTTCGAGCAGGCGGCCGACGAGCTCTGCTTCATGCTCGGCCCGGTCATCGCGGCGGTGCTCTGCGGGGCGCTGTTCCCGGAGGCGGGCACGCTGGTGGGCGCGTTCCTGCTGATGACCGGGGTCCTGATCTTCGCCGCCCAGCGCGCGACGGAACCGCCGCCGACCCCGCGTACGCGCACGGCCGTCTCCCCGCTCCGCACGCCGGGGATGCCCGCGCTGCTGGCGGTCTTCCTCGCCACCGGGGCGGTGTTCGGGGCGCTGGAGGTCGTCTCCATCGCCCATGCCGGGGGTGCGATCCTGGCGCTCCAGGCGGCGGGGTCCTGCGCGGCCGGGCTGCTCTACGGCTCGCTGCGGCCCGCCCGCGACGTCCGCCGCAGGCTGCTGCTCTGCCTGGCCGCGATGACCGCGCTGATGTCCCTGCCGCTGCTCGCCACCACCTCGACCGCTTCCCTGCCGGTCCTGGCGCTCTGCCTGCTGCTGGCGGGCGCGGCCACCGCCCCCACCATGGTCACGGGCATGACGCTGGTCCAACGCGCTACCCCACCGGGCCAGTTGAACGAGGGCATGACGCTCTCGGTGACCGCCCTGCTGGGCGGGGTGGCGGCGGGCGCGGCGACGGGCGGCTGGCTGGTGGAGCACGCGGGTACGGTCTCCGGCTACGCCGCTCCGACGGGCGCGGCGGCCCTGGCGCTGGTCATCGCGGCGGCGGGGACAGCACTGCGGCGGCAGGGTGTCAGCGGTGGCTCAGCACGTTGACCACACGGCCGTTGGGGTCGCGGACCATGAACCGCCGCACCCCCCACTCCTCGTCCTGCAACGGATGGACGATCTCCGCCCCGCTCTCCCGCACGACCGCGTACGCCGCGTCCACGTCGTCGACCTCCACGCTCAGATCGGGCGTGACAGGGGCCGTGGCGTCGCTGGTGACGATGCTGATCTGTGCCGACGGGCTGGACGGCGGGGCGAGCGTCATGATCCAGCCGTGGTTCATGACTTCCTCGAAGCCGAGCAGGCCGTAGAACTCCCGGCTCTCCTGCACGGCTTCGGACTGGACGAGGGGCATGACGCGGCGAACGGTCATCGGGACTCCCGGTGAGGCGGACAGAGATCCAGGCATGCCCACGCCTACCAGAACGCGCCCCCGGAGACCGGCATTTCAGGCCCGTTGCCGGATCCACGCGGCCAGTTCACGGACGAGTTCGGCCGAAGCGCCGCCGAGGTGGACCAGGGCCCCGTCGGTGATGGTGGGGATGGCGCCGTAGAGGGAGGGCAGGGAGAAGCCCGCCAGTTTCAGCGCCTCGGCGAGGTCGTGGGCCGCCTGGTTGCCCTCCACGAGGGCGGCGGCGTACTGCGGTCGGAGAAGCATGGGGGATCAGCCTTTCGACGGTAAAAGGGTTACGTGGGAGGCAAGTTGCCCCCTCACAAGCCGCGTGGGGGCGCCGAGAGCACGAAGCCCAGCTCCCCAGCGGCGTCCACGACGAGCGACATGAGCTGAGCGGTGGTGGGCGCCTCGCGCCGCTCCCCGTGCGGGCCGAAGAGCAGGACGTACGCGGCCGGCTCTCCCCGGATCAGCGGCACTCGGAGCCCCGGGGTCGTGCCCGGCGCCGGTCCGGACCTGTCTGTCACGGGGCTCCTCCAGAGCGCGGGGCCCTCCGACCGCAGGCACGCCGGGCTGCGGCTGCGGCTGCGGCACGGAGAGGACGAAATAGGTGGCCTTGCCGTACGGCAGAGGACGTACGCCCCAGTCGTCGGCGAGGCTCTCCACCAGGAGCAGTCCGCGCCCCGAGGTGGCGTTCAGGTCGCCGCGCCGCACGACCGGGAAGCCCTTCCCCTGGTCAACGACGGTCACGTGAACGTGGTTGAGGACCGCGCACAAGTCACGCGGCAGAAGGGGCTGCCGGTGGCATGCAGGACGGCGTTGGTGACGAGTTCGCTCACGAGAAGCTCGGCGGTCTCCGAGAGCTCGTCACCGAACCCCCAGCCCGCCATCACCCCGCGCACAGATTTCCTAGCCACCCGGACGGACCCTTCGACGGCGGGAAAGGTAAGGGTCGGCTCTTCGCTGGACACCAGAGTTCACCTGCATCATGACCAGCGCCACCCCCACCGTCGTCGGCCCGTTCGTCAAGGCCACCGCAAGCGGCCAGCAGGATGCGTGCGTGGAGGTGGCCCCCCTCTCCGACGGCGGCCGGGCAGTCCGCGACAGCAAGGACCAGCACGGCGGCCGGCTCCACTTCACCCCCGCCCAGTGGGCCGCTTTCACCGACAGCGTGAAGAGCGACGCGTACGGGAGCTGACTCGGACGCAACACCAGCACACAGGGCCGGGCCGCATGGGATGACCGCTGCGGCCCGGCCCGCTCATGGGGCAGGGCGGGGGATGTCGAGCTACGAGACCAATGGCGTTCCATCTGGAGACCGAGCGGCTGATACTGCGGCCGTGGGCGGAGTCGGACGCGGCGGAATTCAGCGCCCTCCTCTCCGAACGCGGCGACGAGACGTACACGGTCGAGCACGGCCGCGAAAGGATCGCGAAACTGCTCTCCGCGACCGGGACCACGGGAATCGCCCTGCTGCCCATCCAGCGCCGGGCCGAGGGCGACTTCATCGGCTGCCGGGCTTGACTGCGGCGCATCGGGCTTCAGCCCGATGGTGAGGTGCTTCTGAGAAGTGCTCTGACCCGCAGGCCACAGCGGATGGGTTTACTGCTCGATGTAGTACTGCTTCACGAGGCTCAGCGGTGCTCCGCCCGCCGACCCGACGAAGTAGGTGCCAGGCCAGGTGTGTCGGCCCCGTGGTAGTGCTGGACGAGGTCGCGGAACTCCTTGCGGAGCCCGCGGAGTCGAGTGCCGGTCGACGGCTACCTCATGCGGAGATGTCCGCTCCTTCACTTCATTCGAATAAGTGTTCTCAGATGCTCTCGTGGGCGTGAACGTCTGATACGCCAGCGGCAGTTGTCGTGTTCCCTGAGTACGTTGAGCGATATGAAGGCGGACATGGGGCGCAAGTACCGTGCGTACCCCACCCAGGAGCAGGAGTCGGTCCTGACCGGGTGGGGGCACACCGGGCGCGCTCTGTGGAACGTCGCCCTGGAACAGCGGGTGTACCTGTGGGAGCAGCGTGGCTACACGCTGCGCTCCGTCGAACAGTGCAAGCACCTCACTACGGCCCGCGCCGAGCTGGACTGGGTGGGAGACCTGCCCGCACAGGCCGGACAGCAGATCCTTCGCCGTCTTGACGCCGCGTACGACAATTTCTGGAACCCGGATCACCCGGCGAGGTTCCCGGCGCGGAAGAAGCGCGGCCACCGTCTGTCCGTCCCGTTTCCAGGGCAGGCCGTCGAGGTCCGCAAGCTCAACCGCAAGTGGGCCGAGGCGCGCATCCCGAAGCTGGGACGGCTCCGGTTCCGGTTGTCCCGTGCCCTCGGGGGGACGATCCGCAACGCCACCATCTCGCGGGACGGCAACGGCTGGCACATCTCCTTCGGCATCCACACCGGCCGCACGCCGGACGCCCCGAACGGCAAGCCCGGCTGCGGCGTGGACTTCGGCGTCTCCGCATCCGCCTATGTCTCCACCGAGTCCGCACCGCGCCTCATGCCGCCGTCACTGACGGAAAGCGAGCGGAAACGGCTCAAGCACCTGGAACAGAGGAAGGCCCGCCAGCTCACGTACGCCAAGAAGCACAACGGAGGGAAGTACAGCCGCCGCCTGCGCAAGACGATCACGGGCATCGGCAAGCTCAGGACCAGGCAGGCCAACCGGCGTCAGGACTTCACGCACAAGCTCACCACCGACCTCGCCAAAAACCAAGGCTGGATCGGCACCGAGGACCTGCGCGTGAAGAACATGACGGCTTCCGCCAAGGGCACCGTCGACAAGCCGGGCAAGAACGTCCGCCAGAAGGCCGGACTCAACCGGTCGATCCTGGACAACACCCCCGGCGAACGACGACGCCAGCTCGTATACAAGGCCCGCCTGTACGGCTCCGAACTGCGGGTCGTACCACCGTTCCACACCTCCCAGACCTGCGCCGCCTGCGGCCGGGTCGACCCCGAATCCCGCAAGGGATGCGGACGGCTGTTCGCCTGTGTCCACTGCGGACACGAGGACGATGCCGACCACAACGCCTCGGTAGAGATCGAGGCCCGTGCCCGCCGGACCGGTGGCGCGGTTACCAACAGCACGCGCAGCGTCCACAGGGCGCGAGTCCCGGCCACCGGCCGGAGGCGGATGCGTGAAGCCCCGAAGCCCGCTCACGCGAGCTGAAGGGAATCGCCCTTACTTATGGGGGCGAGGATGGTCAATGCGGGCTGGTCATCGGTCGGCCGCTCCACCCTGGAGGAGCCCGAGAACGCGTACGAGCTGTTCCGGCACGCGCACGGGCGCGGTTACGCCACCGAGGCGGCCCGCGCGGTGCTCGGTGCCGCCGGCGCGACCGGGCGGAAGCGGCTCTGGTCCACGGTTGCCTCCTGGAACACGCCCTCGCTCCGCGTCCTGGAGAAGATCGGGTTCGCGCAGGACCGCGTTTCCATGGAAGGCGCCAAAGAAGTGGTGTGGCTCAGGCGCTCGCTGACCTGAAGAACGACATGAAAAAGCCGTTGCCCCGCGAGCGAACTCGCGGGGCAACGGCCTACATGGGAATTGTGGAGATGGCGGGAATCGAACCCGCGTCCAACGGTGCGGAACCAGGGCTTCTCCGAGTGCAGTTCGCTACGCTTTTCTCGGCCCCGGAGGTCACGCGAACAAGCCTCCGACAGGCCCAGCCACTGTTTGATTTCCTTCTGGGCCCCGTGGCCGGGCCTAGAAGTTTAGATCCCTAGTTGATGCCAGGATCCGGGTCGGGATCACCCCCGGGCTGACACTCCGCAGAGTCTTCGCTTAGCTGCTAATTAGGCAGCGAGGGCGAAGGCGGAGGAATCGCGCTTGGAATTGGCGATTATTGTTTGCGACATATGGTTTACGAGATCATTGCCGCTTCCTCGACTCGCTTCCCCTGCTTCGACATCCGCTGTCGAAACCGATCATCCCCATGTTGATTTTTCAAAACGCGCACCTTCGCTGAGGTGCACGGCCCATCGTACGTGACCAACGCCGGACGATGCCAGCGTATTCCCCCGCAGGGGCCCCTCAGGCGCTGCGCTGCCGCCGGCGGGCCGCCGAGATCGCGCGGTTCGTCTCCCTCGTGTCCTGCTTCTCGCGGAGCGTCTGGCGCTTGTCGTACTCCTTCTTGCCCTTCGCCAGCGCGATCTCGACCTTCACCCGGCCGTCCTTGAAGTACAGGGCGAGCGGCACGATCGTGTGGCCGGTCTCCGAGGACTTGGACTCCAGCTTGTCGATCTCGGCGCGGTGGAGGAGCAGCTTGCGCTTGCGCTTGGCCGCGTGGTTGGTCCAGGTCCCCTGGACGTACTCCGGCACGTGGATGTTGTGCAGCCACGCCTCGTGGTCGTCGATCTGGACGAACCCGTCAACCAGGGAGGCCCGGCCCATGCGCAGCGACTTCACCTCGGTGCCCATGAGGACGAGGCCGCACTCGTAGGTGTCGAGGATGGTGTAGTCGTGCCGCGCCTTCTTGTTCTGCGCGATCATCTTGCGCCCGGTGTCTTTTTCCTTAGCCATAGTGCGGTCATTTTCGCACTACGACCCACCCCCGAGGCCACTCAATACCGTCTGGGCCCGCTGCTGGGCCCGCTCGCCCGCCACCAGGTCCGGTGTGATGCCCCGGCCCTCGACGCTCCGGCCCGCCGGAGTGCGGTAGTGGCCCACGGTCAGCTCGGCCACCGAACCGCCCGGCAGCTCGCTCGGCATCTGCACCGAGCCCTTGCCGAAGGTGCGCGAGCCGACGGTGACCGCGCGGCCGCGGTCCTGGAGGGCGCCGGTCAGCAGTTCGGCCGCGCTCATCGTGCCGCCGTCGACCAGGACCACCACGGGCCGATCGGTGTCGCCGCCCGGGTCGGCGTACAGGGCCTGCTCCTCCCCGCGTACGTCGTACGTGGCGACCAGGCCGCCGTCCAGGAAGGCGGAGGCGGCGGTGACGGCCTCGGTGACCAGGCCGCCGGAGTTGGCACGGAGGTCCAGGAGTATCCCGGCGTCCCCGGGCGCCCCGCGGACCGCGTCCCGTACCTCCTGGCCGGTCCCCTTGGTGAAGGCGGCGACCTTGACGAGGAGCGCCGCGGAGGGGCCGGTGCCCAGACGGCTCACGGTGACCGCCTCGGGGGTCAGCCGGGCTCGCTCCAGGGTCTGCGTGGTGGGTTCTCCGTCCCGTACGACACCGAGGACGACTCGGGTGCCCTCCTCGGCCCCCGTACCGTCACCGCGCAGTAAGGCGACCACCTCGGGGACGGGGCGCTTGTCGACCCGGCGGCCGTCGATCGTGCGGAGCAGGTCGCCCTCGCGGATGCCGGCCCGGTCGGCGGGGCCCCCGGGCTGGACCCGGGAGACGGCGACGCCCCCCTTCGCGGTGCGGCGGGCGGAGAGGCCGACGCCCAGGTACGAGCCGTCCAGGGCCTGCTCGAACTCCTCGTACTCCCGCTCGTCGTAGACCGCGCCCCAGCGGTCCCCGCTGCGGCTGACGACCTCCCCGGCGGCGTCCTTCACGGACTTCCCGTCGGCCTCGGCCCGCGCCGCCGCGTCCTCGATCTCCTCGCGGATCTCCTCGCGGTCGACCGGGGCGTGGCGGGAGGCGACCGTACGGGCCGGGAGTTCGGGTACGGGGTCGGGGTCCTGCGGCAGCGAACCGGTTGCCGCGCCGGTGGCGAGGACACACCCGAAGACCAAAGTCAGGGTCACCCCGCGGCAGAGGCCGCGGGGCCGGAAGCGGTGCGAACAACCCGACATGGCGCCGAGTCTAGGACAAGCCTCCTGGGGCGCACGGGCAGTTGACCGCGCGCCCCAGGAGGCATAAGTCATACCTTCAGATACTTGCGCAGCGCGAAGAGAGCGGCGACGGCCGGCATCAGCAGGCCGATCGCGAGCACCAGCGGAAGCTTGGTGAGGACCGCGTCCCAGCCGATGAAGTTGATCAGGTTCAGCTTCTCCTGGAGCGCGAGTCCGCCGTCGATCAGGAAGTACCGGCCGCCGAGCAGCATCGCGCAGGCCAGCAGACCGCCGATCAGGCCGGCGACGGCCGCCTCCATGATGAAGGGGGCCTGGATGTAGAAGCCGGAGGCCCCTACCAGGCGCATGATGCCTGTTTCACGTCTCCGGCTGAACGCGGAGACGCGCACGGTGTTGACGATCAGGATCAGCGCGATGACGAGCATCAGGATCATCACGTAGATCGCGACGACGTTCATGCCGTTCATCAGCTCGAAGAGGTTGTCCAGGATGGACCGCTGGTCCTGGACGGACTGCACCCCGTCCCGCCCCGCGAAGGCCGTCGCGACGACCTTGTACTTCTGCGGGTCCTTCAGTTTGACGCGGAACGACTCCTGCATCTGGTCGGGCGTGATGTTGCCCGCCATCGGGGAGTCGCCGAACTGCTCCTGGTAGTGCTTGTACGCCTCGTCGACCGTCTCGAAGTGGACCGGCTTCTGCACGGCCTCCATCTTCTCGAGGTCGGCCTTGATCTGGGCCTTCTGCTCCGCCGTGACC
The DNA here is from genome assembly GCF_042718795.1 of Streptomyces cyaneofuscatus. Taxonomy (GTDB): domain Bacteria; phylum Actinomycetota; class Actinomycetes; order Streptomycetales; family Streptomycetaceae; genus Streptomyces; species Streptomyces cyaneofuscatus_A. The sequence continues at coordinate 64,571 of NZ_JBHXOX010000004.1, read as the reverse complement.
GCGCCCTTCGCACACTTGGGCATGTCCTTGGCGTCGTTCTTGTTGCAGAGGAAGATCGAGACGTTGACCTTGTCGTACCAGTAGTCCTTCATCGTGCTGACCTGTTCGCGCATCAGCAGCGCGCCCCCGAACAGGGCGAGCGAGAGGGCGACGGAGACCACGACGGCGAAGGTCATCGTGAGGTTGCGACGGAGACCGACGCCGATCTCCGACAGGACGAACTGGGCGCGCATGGCGTCCTTTCAGTACTCGATGCTCGACATGCACGAGGGGCCCGGGGGCACCCTCGGTCAGTGCTGGTAGCCGTAGACGCCGCGTGCCTGGTCGCGCACGAGACGGCCCGATTCGAGCTCGATGACGCGCTTGCGCATCTGGTCGACGATGTTCTGGTCGTGGGTCGCCATGATCACGGTGGTGCCGGTCCGGTTGATCCGGTCCAGCAGCTTCATGATGCCGACGGAGGTCTGCGGGTCGAGGTTGCCGGTCGGCTCGTCCGCGATCAGCAGCATCGGGCGGTTGACGAAGGCCCGGGCGATCGCCACCCGCTGCTGCTCACCACCGGAGAGCTCGCCGGGCATCCGCTCCTCCTTGCCGCCGAGGCCGACGAGGTCGAGCACCTGGGGCACGGCCTTGCGGATCTCACCGCGCGGCTTGCCGATGACCTCCTGGGCGAAGGCCACGTTCTGCGCGACGGTCTTGTTGGGCAGCAGGCGGAAGTCCTGGAAGACCGTCCCCAGCTGGCGGCGCATCTGCGGCACCTTCCAGTTGGAGAGCCGCGCGAGGTCCTTGCCGAGCACATGGACCATGCCCGTGCTGGCGCGCTCCTCGCGCAGGATCAGCCGCATGAAGGTCGACTTGCCGGAGCCGGAGGAGCCCACCAGGAAGACGAACTCACCCTTCTCGATGTCCAGCGAGACATCACGCAGAGCCGGTCGGGTCTGCTTCGGGTAGGTCTTGGAGACGTTGTCGAATCGGATCACGGATGCACCATGGTCGGCCGGGAGTAGGTGAGCGTGACCATACGCGAACCGGGCTCACGCGTGCAGGCGGCGTCCGGCAATGGGCGATTTATGGTGGATCGCCGTACGGAACGCATCGGGGCGGAACGTCCCTTGTCCGGCCTTTGTCCGGCCCTTGTCCGGCGGGCCGCGCCGAAAACGGCGGGAGCTGGCACAGTGGTGGGGGGAACGGTTGCGTTTCCCGGAGCGTTGTGCGGAGAGAGAAGCAGTCAGCGGCTCCGCCGCGCGGGAGGAGGAATGCGCATGACCTACGACCGACTGGTGTGCGCGAACTGCGCGGCCCCCGTGAGCGAGGGACGCTGCCGCGTCTGCCGTGCCGTCCGGCAGCAGATGCTGGAGGAGCAGGGGCAGGGCCCGCTGGCCGGGATGAATCCGGCCATGCTGATCGCGCTGATGGTCGTGCTGCTCGCGGCGCTGGCGCTGGTGGCCCACCAGACCGCCTGAGCCGCCCTCGGACCCGGTGAGAAGGGCCGCCGCGCCTTGAGGGGCGCCTCAGAACGTCCGCGTGCGGCCGCCGGAGCGGTTCGCACGCGTAGAAGGGCCCGGGAGGCGTTGTACGGCCTCCCGGGCCCTTCACTGTGCCGTGCCGGACCGTGTACGGGGCTCAGGTGCGCCCGTACGCGGTCCTCAGCGGGTCCTAGGCGACCGTACGGGCGCCGCCGACCAGACGCGGCAGGATGCGGAAGCCGATGCCGCCGGCGATCATCGTCGCGGCACCGATGACCAGGAAGGTGGTCTCGGCCGCACCGGTCTCGGCGAGCTCTTCCTTGCCCTTGCTCTGCTCGACCGGCTGGTTGCCGACGCTGTTGGGGCCGGTGTTGTCGTCGCACTCGACGACCCCGGACTCGACGGTGCAGGCGTCGTCGCCACCGGTCGCAGAGCCGGTGGTGCCGGCGCCGTCGGTGGTGGAACCGGTGGTGCCGGTGGTGGCTTCACCGGTCGTCGCCTCACCCGTGGTGGCTTCACCCGTGGTGGCCTCACCGGTCGTGGCCTCACCCGTGGTGGCCTCACCCGTGGTGGCTTCACCCGTCGTGGCCTCGCCCGTGGTCGCCTCACCGGTCGTGGCCTCGCCCGTGGTCGCCTCACCGGTCGTGGCCTCGCCCGTGGTGGCCTCGCCCGTCGTGGCCTCGCCCGTGGTGGCCTCACCCGTGGTCGCCTCACCGGTCGTGGCCTCCCCCGTGGTGGCCTCACCCGTGGTGGCCTCACCCGC